>JACRSG010000011.1 GCA_014305285.1 Campylobacter jejuni | reverse complement strand
CATCAGGTGCAGCAGAGCTTCCACCTAGACTTGCACTGACTGAAACAGCAGTATCTTGATTTATGCTATAAGTAGAACCGCCACTAATTGTAGGAATTGATCTGATTTCTGAATTTTTTACACCATTGATTTTTTGTTCGGTTTGAAATCTTTGTTCTGCTCCTAAATCCAAAGTAATTTTAGGGCTTAAAATTATAGATAAATTTCCACCAAAATAAATGCTATTCCCATATTCTATTTTAGCAATTTTAAATTTTCTTTGGGCGTTATAACCAAATCCTGTATAAATACTATATACCACAGGGTCGCTATATCCTCTTAAATTTGCTTCTAGGTTTTGGGATTGAAAATAAAAGTTTTTAGTTTGCAAAACTGTTTTTTCTCTTTGAATGATCGCTGTTTGAAATTTAATCTGCGGAACAAAGTTAGCAATGCTTTCTCCTGTATAAATAAAGCCTATCCATAAAGAATCAAAATTTAAAGTATTTTTGCTTGTAAAAGCACCTGAAATAATATTGTTATACTCTTGTCTTGCATAATTTCCACCGCCTGAAATAAGTAAATCGAAATTAGGTGTAAGCGTATAAATAAAAGTTTGATTCAAATAAAGTTGCTTTGTATCATTCCAAACATTTAAATCTCCATTTACTCCAATATTTGGATAAATGTAATAAGAGTGAGGATTTTCTGTGCTAAGCAAGGATAAACTTGTAATGCTTCTTAAGCCTATTTGCTTTTTAAACAAGCTATCGATATTTAGCTCATCGCTAGCAAAAAGACAACCACTTAAAACTGCCAAAATAAGAATAATTTTTTTCATTTTATTACCTTTTAAAATATTGCTTTGAAAAATTAAGCAAGGAGCGTTCCAAATTTTTAGTATATTCTTTATATTTTATTCCTTTCTTTTATAAATTATCCATCTCTTTCAATCTCATTATTCCTAGCACTTGTCCATCGCAAGATATTATCGGATCGTCCTCGTTTTCCTTGTTGTAACTGATTGAGTGCATTGATGTGCAAAAGCATTTGAGTTCGTTTTGTGTTATGAACCATAGGCTGTTTGGACAATATTCGCATAGAGTTTCTTTCTTGGGCAGTTTCTCTTCGGATAGTTGATTTATTACCGAGCTCTTGTAAGACTCTCTGTCTATATTGTTTTGTATAATCTCTCTCATTATTCACTCCTCTATCTTGTATAATTTTATATTTTTTTGTTGTTTTGGCTTTGTTGATCTGTTTTAAATCTTTCTCTCTACCTATTACTGATACTTCCCAAATAGGTTTTTTAAGTGTTTTAATAACTTCTTGCCATTTGTTATTAATTTTTGCCTTTCTTTTTATCTCATATTCTTCTTGCCCTACTATTTTAAATCTTGCATATTCACCCCTTAAAACTTTATTTTCTCTCACAACCCTTTCTAAATCTTGTCCCCAAATTGTAGTTATTCCTTTTTTGGTTTTATAACTCACATAATAACTTTTTTTGGCATTTTTATCTGTGCTAAATTGATAGTTTGCTTCTCCGAAATCCATAACTTGATAATAATGCATTTTTATTTTTGGTGCTTGATTAATCTCATTATTTGTATTTAATTTAACTGAAAATTCTTGATTTATTTCTACTTCTCTTTGCTTTTTATTTGTAGCCTTTGCTTCAATTCCCAACTCATTTAATGCATTTGCAAATTCTGCTCTTAAATTTGCTAAATCTGCTTTTTTTGGATTAATTCTTTTACCATTTTTATCCGCAACTTTCAAGCAAACATGGCAATGCGGATTATCAGTATCATTATGAAAAGCAACTACAAAAAAATTATTTGGATACATTCTTTTTAAAGTAGTAATTACAGCTTGTTGTAATTTTTCTTTTGGTGTTGTAGAATGTTCTTTCATGGAAAAAACCATATTAATGGTATGTCTTTTTTCTTTAGCACCTTCCTTATATAATGGAATAGGAGATCCTTCATTTTTGAAAATTCTTTTAACTTCTAAAATCTCATCTTCTCCAGCATATATATCAAAATCGTTTGTAATTAATTCTACATTTCCATCACGAGAAATATAATCAAGATGTTTTGAAAGTGCTTGAGAATTTTTAGAACCTGAAGTAATTTTTACAACGACTTCTGTATTTTTTCTAAACATATTTTTACTAACAAGCTTACCTGTTTTTATATCTTTGGTGTATTTATCTTTATTTTTATTGATGTAATTTAGTGGTAGCTTTGAAGCATTTTCTATTTTAGTAAAAACTTTTTTAGCAATTATTTCATCATCAAATATTCTTATACTACGCGACATTAAATTCTTTCATTATTTTTTTCTATTATAGCCCCAAGCTGATCGGATAATATATCAATTTTATCTCTAATATTATCCATAGTTTTATTTAAATTATTTTCATTTATTTTGACAGAATTTCCACTTCTAAGAATCTTCAATAATTGATATATATTTTTACCTATTGCATTGATTTCTGTTCTTGTTTTTATAAACTCATCTATTTCTATATTAGTAAAAAGTTTTTCATTTTTTATGGAGTTTAATAGCAAAAATTTTGCTTGTTTTGTAATACTTGAAAATCCTGTATTTTTAGAAATTTCTTTTAAAATATTTACTTCATTTTCTGTAAGTTTTAGTTTGATTATTTTATTTTCATCACTTGTATAAAATTTATTTTTAGATATTTCATCATTGATTTTATTCTTCTCATCTGTATCACAAGAATTAAACTTTTTTAATAAAATAGATATTATTTTACTATATGATGCGTTTGTTTCTGATTTTATATACTCTAAAATTATTTTATCATCTTTGCTAACTTTTATGACGCAATTATTGTTTTTATTCATTTGCACTTCCTTAGTGAGCCTCGCAGAGTTTTTGCCTTTTATTTTTTAAAAAGGTAACTTTTTAGGAAATAAAAGGCTATCCTGCAATTATTAAATTATTTCGATTAATCGCTATTCTACATTATTAAGCTTTATAAAATATTAAGACTACTTTGTAATAATACATTTACATAAATATTATAAAGGAGATGTTATGTTTAAAGAAAGCAAATTGATAGAAGAATTAAAGCGTGAGTATGATGAAAAATTAAAAAAATTACGCCAAAAAGAAAAAGAAAATAAAGAGCGTATATATAAAAAATTTTCATCAGCACTATTTAAAGATTTTGAAATAAATGAAGATTTTAAAAATGAATTTAATTTATTGGTAGAAAAGTTTGATTGTAAAAACACTAAAAATATCTTAGATAAAATAAATAACTTATATGATTTTAATCATAGAAACGATAAAATAGATACTGCAAAAAAACAATAAAACAAAAATTTATCATAGGAGAATAAAAATGGAAAAAGATTACAAAATAAAAGTAACAGATGTAAGTGAACTTAATGAGCAATATAAAGAAGCTATACAAGAAGGAACTTATGAAGGTGAAGATGTAAATAAATTTTTTAATACAATAAAAACTTTTGATGTTGCAGAAAGCTTACTAAAAAAAGATTTTTCAAATCAATATATTAAATTTGATATCATTACTGATAAAGAAAAAATACCATTAAATATAAGACTTGGAGATAAAAATTTTCAAAAAGGTATTGAACATTTAATTAATATTGGTAGTTCCAAATTAATTAAAGAAAATATAAACCCTGAAATAAAAAAAGATCTTAATAATCGACTTGGAATTTATAAACCAAAAATATATGATGAAATGTTAGATGGAACTTTTAAAGCAATAAAAAATTTATCAGAAGTAGCCAATAAAGATGTTGGTGTAATGATATTAGAATTTGCAAATTCTTATTCTGAAACTAGAGAAAAATTTGAAAAAAAGCAAATTAATAAAAGTTCATTTTTTAAAGAAAAAATGAATGAATTTTTCAAAAAAAAACTAAATAAAATTTTACCAGATAGAGAAATTAGCAACGAAAAAACATATTCTCGATCAAGGTAAAAAATGAATAATACAATAAATTTTAATGAACTATTTTCTCAAATAAGATTATCTTCTTACGATAATAATATTGCCAAGCACTATGATAATCTTAAACTTGTAGGAAAAATCACTCCAAAAATTGCTACATTAGAAATTATTCTTAGAAATAAACTTGATAATAAATTATCAGAACAAGATAGTAATTGGATAAAAAATTCTAACGATGAAAATATTAAAAAAGCCAAAGATGAAATTGAAAAGAGAGAAAAAAATAGAATTTTATCTCACCATCAATATCTTTCTCGTATAAGCTTAGGAACGATTATTTATCTTATTAAAGAAAATAGAATGCAAGATTCTATAATGAATTTAAAAAATATCAATTTTAGAAATTACAATCAATATAATAGAAATTTCTTTTTAAAAAATGGTAAAAAAAGAAACTTTGGAAATATATATAAAGTGGATATAGTTCTTAGCTTATTACAAAATCTAAGAAATAGAAGTTATCATTGGGAAAATATTTTAAAAACTACAGAAAAAAATGGCAAACATTATCCAAGATTAACAACAAAGATTGAAAATGTCTATATAGGCATCAATCCACAAAAGATAGAACTATTTTTAGATGATTTAATTAAAACATTTGATGAAAGAATTTTGAAATATTGCCAAGATTAGAAAGGTGGGACACAAGGAGTCCCTCGAATTTCATTTGGAATTATACCAAAAAAACATTAAAGGAAACTAAAAGGATATACGATGCCACAAAAAAGAATTTATCTTTATGTTCCATTTAAAGACAAAGAAAAAGTAAAATCATTAGGGGCAATGTGGGATGATAAAGAAAAAAAATGGTTTGCTCCAAAAAGCTTAGATAAAAATATTTTCTCACAATGGTTTTATCCGCACCAAAATAAAGAATTTTCATTTGATGAAAATGAAGTTTTAACTACTTTTAAATCTGCTTTAGAAAATCAAGGTTTAATTATTGATGGTTCACCTATCATGGATGGCAAAATCCACAGAGTAAAAACAACAACAGATAAAGGTAGAGAAATGAGTGGAGCTTATAGTGGATTTTTAGATGAATACCCTGCTGGTTTTATTCAAAATTTTAAAACAGGTATTAAAGAAAATTGGAAAATGCCTTTAGAAAATGCAAAACAAAACATTGTAAGTTATCAAACTCCTAGTCAAAAAAGATTACATAACTCTACAAGCAATAATACGAAACAAGACATTTTAGAGCTTCAGCAAAAAACAGCATTAAAAATTGAAGAAGAATATAATCAAGCTAATTGGGCTCATTCAAATCATCCTTATTTAAAGAAAAAAGGTTTTAGTGAAAACTTTTATCTTAAGCAGGATAATAAAGGTTCTTTACTTATTCCCTTAAAAGATGAAAATGGCAAATTATGGTCTGTGCAAAGAATATTCCCAAATGGTGATAAAATTATTGGTGTAATTAAAACTAAAGAAGAAAAAGAGCAAGGCATTGAATATTCTGCAAAAAAATCTGGATGTTTTCACCTAATAGGTGCAAAAAACCTAGAATATTGCAAAGAATTTATCATAGCAGAAGGCTTTGCTACTGCTGCAACTATATACAAAGCACTCAATAAGCCTGTAATAATGGGTATAGATGCTGGAAACTTATCAAAAATCGTTGAAACCCTAAAAAACAAATTTCAAAACACTCCTATTACCTTAATAGCCGATAATGATAAAAAAAGAGAATTAAAAGGTCTTTCTAATGTCGGAGTGGAAACTGCAAAAGAAATTCAACAAAAATTTTCAGATATTAAAGTTATTATTCCAAAAATCAGCAATCAAGAAGCAGAACAAGGAATAAGTGATTTCAATGACATTTTTTTAAATAAAGGGCTTGATGAAGTCAAAAAACAATTAAATTTCATTGATTTTCATAATAAACTTAAAGCTTTTAAATCTATGGAAAAAACACAACCTGAAAAAGAGATAACTAGACAATAATAGTTACTCTTTGTAATCATAATATATAATAATATATAAAAAATATTTTTTATATATTATTAGTTAATAATAGTATATTATAATTACTATAAATATACAAAAAAAGGATTAAAAATGAAAAATACAATCAAACTAGCTTTATTAGGTGCAGTTATTACTGGTGTTTTTTCTGCTTGCTCTTCAGAGCCAAAAACAGTGCAATATTACGAAGATCCAAAAAATGCTACAGAATTAGAAGCTAAAATCAAAGAATGTGATAAAAATGCCAATTCTGCACAAACTGATACAGAATGTGCAAATGCTTATAAGGCAAACTATTCTAAGTCGTTACAAAAGCCACGAGAAAGTGCTATGGAATTTTTTAAGAACAACAAATGAATTTAGATCTTTTTCAAACTCTAGGCGAAAGCATACAACAAATTGTTGATGTAATAAGTTCTGTTTAGATTTTTAGCCCTTATAAAAGGGGTTAAAATGTCTACAAATTACTCAATATACTCATAATTTCTTAAATATTTTTGAAAATATATTATTTGGTCAATCAGTAAAGTACCCTAATTCTTTTTCGATAAGATCATAAACTTCCTTATGCTTACTATGATATATTTTTTTATTTTGACACGCTTTCTTTAAAAAATCACGAATTTTGTCCTGGTATTCTTTCGGATATTGTCTTACCACATGATCGTGTTCATAATCTTGGGAGCAATTAAAAAGATTATCATCTTTACTTTTATCTCTTGCCATTTTATTCCTTTCGAAAATAAGTTTTAATTTAGTATTATAAAACTAATGATTTTAAAGCAATATTAATAAATTTATCTATAAAAATGTCTGTATTATATATAAATAAATATTAATATATAATAGTTATTTTTAGTAATTAATAATATACATTAATTATATATTTTCTTTATATAATGCTTAAAATCTCTCATTAAATCATCTAAATTATTATATCTATTTTTTACATTATCATTAATTCCTTTTTCTAAAAAGTCGCATTTAGTATTTATCAAATTTGTTCTGCCTGTAGCTATAAAATATAAAACTCTACTTAAAGCATAGATTTCATCACTCTTATCATAATTATTAAACCCTTTTTTCTGCAATCTTGAAATTTCATTTAAACTTCCTTTTATTTCTGTATTTTCACTTGTTAACTCGCTATTTAATTCTTTTACAAGACCAAAATCAGAAATTTTTATTACTACAATATCATCATATTGTTTTATCAAAATATTTTTAAGACTTATATCTCTATGTAATATATTTTTATTCCATAAAGTTTTAATACCTTTTATTATTTGAATACCTAAACTAATTCTTTCATCGGATGAAAGTTTTGAATTATTTTTATGAATATATTCTTTTAGAGTAAAATCAACATATTCCATAATATATTCTTTTTTATTCTCATCTAAAGAATATACTTTTAAAATATATGGATTATTTATCTGTTTCATTATATTAAATTCTTTAATAAATCTTTGAATTTCTTTATCATTAACTTTTTTGTTTAATTTTTTTAAAGCAAAATAATGTTTATAAAATTCATCATAATATTTATACACTTTTGCATAAGACCCATCACCAATCAAATCTAAAGAATAATTTTTATTTACTTCTGGATTGCTAATAGAATTCAATTTAACAAATATAGGAATTGCTTCATAAATAGTTATTTTTTGCATTCCCAGTGGTATTTCACTACCTTCACTACTTTTTAAAAAATTTAAACATTGTTTAAAAACATTATAATAATATTCATCTATCCAAAAAGATAATTCACTATCTTTAAATTCTTTTTGCAAATATAAAGCTAATTCTATATTGAATTTTAATTTTCTACTGTCATCAGCCCAATAATGATTATTACTATTTTCAGTAGATGGAAGACGACTATTCATCTTTTTAAAACATTCTATGATGTTATTATGTAAAGTTGAAAGAACTAATTTCAATTTTCCATTTTCAAAACAAAAATACAAATCTGTATAAGCTTGTGATAACGATGATTCTAAATCTTTATAAGCATTAATCAAATGGTTATTTACTATAGGATCCATTAATATTTAACTTATTTTTCCAAATAATTTTGTAAAAATATTAGAATGTCTTTACAAATTAAAAATTTAAAAGCAAGGAATAAAAAACTTACAGAACTTAAAATAATCATAACTATTAAATCAAAATACAATTTCTCTATATTTCTAAGTTTCTTATAATTTAAATACTTAATAAAATTCTTAAATTTCATCATCAGTCCAAAATAATTTTTTAAATTATAACTTCTTTTTGGAGTTATTCAAAATTATATTTTATAATTTTATATAAAAGTTCAAAAATTTTAATTTTTGATTTACCTTTTAATATATTATAAATTTAATAAATTTAAGAATTTAGTAACTATTCTATTTATGTCAATGTATCTTTTAAAGTCCCTATTTTCCATATGGGGTTTCCGAAAAAATGTCAAAAACTATTCTATTTATGTCAAAAACTATTCTATTTATGTCAATTTTTTAATAACTTATGAGTGATTGTATGCTGATTTTGCTGACATAAATATAATAAACTATTCTATTTATGTCAATTTTATATTTTAGATGAAATTAGTATTTTTCAAAAAAATAATTTTTTATATAGATATAATAAGTATTGACATAAATATAATAATTTTACTATAATTACTTTATGAAAAGTTGTTAATTTGCACTAAACTATTCTATTTATATCAATTTTTGGGGTGTAAATTAATTGTTTGTTCTATTTATGTCAATAGTAAGGAATTAAATGTTGCTAAATATTATCATTGAAAAAGATCGAGATAGATATTTTGCACGCATTCTAGAGCTTGAAGGTTGCGTGTCGCAAGGAAATACCTATGAAGAAGCTTTAGCTAATATAAAAGAAGCTGGAGAGCTTTATTTAGAAAGCCTTGCAAATGAAGAAAAAAGGATTATTGAAAACAAAACAACTTCAATTATTCCAATGGTTTTAGCAAATGCCTGAATTGCCAAGAATGACTGCAAAAAGAAGCAGATTACACTCTAAAATCATAAAACAACTATTTGAAATTATAGAAGTAGCAAAGGATTAAAAATGCCTAAACGCAATACTATTAATACAATTACACTTGGAATTTTTAGCGATGAGAATGTTTCTGTAATTTGTGAAGACACTATTAAGCTAGAAAGAGGTTCTGTAGCTGTATTAAGTGGCAATAGTGAAGTAGGAAAATCTTTTTTAGCTTTAAAAGTATGTGCTAATGCTATTAATGATGGTTTAAAACCTTTTTTTTGGAGTATAGAAGATAAGAACAAAGCAATTTTAGAACGCATTAAAAATATAGAAAATTTTTATCCTTTTAATAGTTTAGAATTTGAGTTTTCAAATGAACTTCCAAAAATTGATAAAGAACCTATGGATAGCTTAAAAGAAGAACTTAATGAGTTAGCAGATTGTGATTTAATCGTTCTTGATACTTTTAGTGCATTCTTCTCAATCTTGGGCTTTAAAGATCAAAATAATCAAAATGATGTGCAAAATTTCTTTAATATTTTAACAGATGTAGCAAAATCAAACAATCAAGCTATTTTATTACTTCATCACTTAGATAAAAAAGGCGAAAGTCTTATGGGTAGCTCTGTAATTATAAATGCCCCTAGACTTGTTTATAAACTCTCATTTCAAAAAGGAGAAGATAAAAGCTCTACAACTTATCGCTTACTTGAAGTGTTAAAAGATAATAATAATATTAATGCTGGCGAGTTTCAAAAAACAATTAAAGTATTACAGAACTCTAGTATTGATGAACCTTTAATTAAAGATGTAAAAGTAGAAAATATTGACAATCATACTTTAGAAATTATTAATAAAAAAGATATTTCTGCTGTAAGTGTTAATGATTTAGCAGAAGGTTATGTAACAATGAATGAAAATAGAGGTGTTTTTTATTTAAGCTCACGAAAACTTGCTGATTCTAATTTTTATAAGTACTTTAAAGAAAATGATAATAAAATAGAATTTGGAATGCTTGGTGCAAATGGTTCATCATATGCTATTACTCTTAAAAATTCTTTGCTAACGCAAACACATAGAAGTATTTTAGATGCTCTATTTTTATATATCAAAAAAAATGTAGATACAAGTGTTATTAAAAAATATCAAGAAAATTTTTGGGATATGGAAGTAAGATTAGAGCCTTATAAATTCTTAAAACAATATCTTAATAAAGCTCCTAGTAATTATTCTTGGTTAAAACAAAAATTTACAGAAATTTCTCGTTTTGCATATGATTTAGCCTTTACGCAAAATATAGAAGATAAAGATAAAAAAACAATTACACAAAGAGATAAAGGGATTTTAATGTTTGATTCTGTAGAGCGTATCACAAAAGAAAATGGCGTGATTGTATCTGTATTTGTATTGACAGTTCGTAGGGAATATATCAAAAGGCTTGAAACAGAATCTACACTTTCTTATGATGATGACTTGTCAAAAATACTCATTGATTTAAATTCTTTAGTCGCACAGGATTTAATCAGATTTTTAACAAGTTTTCCTGATAAAAAAATTCTTAGTTATAGTGAGTTTTGTGAAATTAAAGCTTATAGACTTTATAAAGAAAGTTCTATTATTTCGAAACAAAAGAAAGAGATTGTTAAATTAAAAGATAAACTTATAGAATTTGGAATTAATGTTTATGGCAAAGGCGTAGAATTTGCAAATTATGATGATGAGTTTTTTTATAATCAATATAAAAATGAAAATGATTTGTTTTTCATCTATCAAAGCAATAATAGGGTAAAAAGGTATATTAAGCGTAGTGATCCAATGAATCAATTAAACACCAAAAGCAATAAATTTCTTTTACAAAAGTCTTTATTTGATTAAAATCTATTTTTTATACTTAGATAATTCGCATCTATATTTTTTGCATAATTTATTAATGCTAGTATAATCTTTATCTTTTATTTCATCATACATAGAAAACATTTTTGATCCATACTCTTGAAAAAAATGTTTTCTAGTAAAATATCCTTCTAATATATATAAACAGACTAAATTCAATTCACTTAAATATTGTTCTTTGCTTTTTTTATATAAACTATAATATTCTTGAGTTTTTGATTCTTCACTTGATAACATTGATTGTTCATAACAATCAACAAATATTTTTTCTTTTTCTGAAATTTTACCAAAAATATCAAATTCAGTTTTTAAAACATTAACTTTGGTATTTTTTATAACATTTCTTAGTTGAAAAAATGCCAAACAAAATCCAACTATAGTAATAATTTTAGTAATTGTATCTAAAGTAATAATTTTAGTAATTGTATCTAATATCATAAATTATTTTTGTTCTGTATGATTTGGATTTTGTTGATTGATTTGGATTTTGTTGATTGATTTGGATTTTGTTGATTGATTTGGATTTTGTTGATCAGATCTTGTTCTCCTTTGAAAGCTTTCATTACTCTCTCATAGTCATAGCTTTCATTGCAAATGTATAATTTTAAATTATCAATATTATTATTATTCATAATTATTCTCCTTTATATTTAGATTAAAAATATATCCAAACATAGTAAATTGCTCGTTTAATTTTATTATAAAATTTTTTATATTTTTCTTAAATAAAAATTTAATTTCCTTTTAATTTTCGTTTTTTGATAAACCACAATAAACCATCATAGCTTTTTCCATCATCTTTGTATAATAACTTCCAAATACTTTTAATAGATAAATCTTTATCAAGCAAGGTTTGTATTTTATCTATATCCTTATCATAAATACTATTTAATGAGCCTTTAGGGCGTCCTAGTTTTTTCCCACTAGCTCTAGCATTTTCTAGTCCTGCTTTAGTTCTTTGACTTATCAAATCTCTTTCATTTTCTGCTAAATAAGCATAAACTGATAAGATTAATTTAGAAGCAGGATTATTAAAATTACTAAGTTCCATTTGTCTTAAAAATAGGAATTTGATATTATTAGAATTAAACTCAAGCACCAAATTAATTATTTCTAGCATACTTCTACCAAGTCTTGAAAGTTCTGTTGCTATTAATAAATCACCTGCTTTTAGTTTTTGTTTTAAATCCTTGATTTTTCTTTTCTCTTGAGATTTTGTAGAACTTATTTTTACTTCTAAGATTTCATCTAAAATGATATTATTTTTATGACAATACTCCATAATTTCTAACTTTTGAGAGTCTAACTCTTGTTTATTTGTTGATACTCTTATGTATGCTATATTCATCGTTCTAAATCTTTTAGCTTTTGATTTTTTGGTGTTTTTTCAGTAAATTCTTTAAGTTTTTGATGAAAATCTTTGGCACATAAGTCTTGTATAGTCTCTTTTAAGCTATACTGCTCTCCTATTTCAGTAATATCAAACTCTTTAACACATTCGCCAAGCCAAGTAAATTTTTTAGTGAGCTTATTAACTATTCTTATAACTCGTCTTTCATTTATTGGCTCTTTTGAAGTATAACCTGAATATTGTCTATGCTCGAAACCATTTTCAAGCATAAATTTTTTAATCAAAGAATAAGGTTCTCTTGTATCTTTGAAATATTTTTCAAGACTTTTTGTAGATAAATCAAAATTAATTGCTTTGCGATTTATTCCCAAATTCCTTCTCCTTCAGCTTTACTTGCAGAAATTAAATCGCTATTTCCTTCTTTTTCACTAATCCAAATCCATTCTTTTGCATTTTTTGTAAACCATTCAGAATCAATCAAATATTTATATATAAATAAAGTCATACAACCTAAATCATACTTATCCCCTTTACAATGATAAGTTTCTTTATTAATTTTTATCATTCCTGATTCTTTAGCATATTCATCTATCATTTTATACATATCTTCTAAATTATATTTGCCTTCTTTTAAAATCTTTTCTTCATCTAATACTATTCTTGTACCTAAAAGTGGGTATGCCATTTTTTTATCCTTTCATCAAAAACCTAACAAATTCTAGTAAAAAATAGCTAATACTTAAATAAAAGCTTTTGAATAATATTAATTTAATTATAAAACTAAATTTAATTTATTTATTAAACACAAATTTAAGACATAAATTAAACGAGCAATTTTTTAACGAAAGGATATGGATGAAAAAAAGGCTATTATCATTAATTTTAATCAGTCCTATTTTTGCATTTGGTGCTGGTGGTATTGATAAAGTTAATACCTTTATGCAAAACTTAAGCATTGCTTTGTATGCACTTGGTGGAGTTTTACTCACAATTGCACTTATGTGGTGTGCTTCCAGAATTATGTATCAAGGGCAAACTCTTAGAGAAGTTGCACCTGTTTTTATCGGTGGCGTTATTTTTGGATCAGCTTCAGCAATTGCTGGCTATATCATTACATAAATATAAATAGGACTAATCATGGAGAAAAATCCACTTTTTAAAGGTTTAACGCGTCCACCTATGATTTTTGGCGTTCCGATGACGCCTTTTGTTATAGCGATGGGATGTATCATTTTAATTGCATTTTATAGTCAAAACATTTTTTTAGTTGGCTTTTCTATTCCTGTGTTTTTTATTATGAAAGCAATGACAAAAAGAGATGATTTTATTTTTCGATTAATGTTTTTAAAAATGAGATTTTTCTCCAATCCTGCTTCCAAAAATTATCATAAGGTTAAAACTTACAGCACAAACTCTTATAGACAAATGCCGCCAAATTCTAATTTTCCAAAAATATCTGTTTTCGGACTTAATGCAGAACCTAATTTTGAAAAATTAATTCCTTTTTCATCACTAATAAACGATTCTGTAGTCATTACAAAAGATTATCTTTTAATGACAACTTGGGAGATTGGAGGAATTAGTTTTGAAGCAGAAGATGATGATGAGCTAGATATTAAAAATGATCTTTTGAATATGCTATTTAAATCATTTGCAAATGAACCTGTAAGCTTTTATTTTCATAATTGTAGATATTCTATCGAAGACAAATTAACTTCGAAATTTAATAATGCTTTTTTAGAAGAAATTGACAGAAAATATTATGAGAGTTTTAAGCAAGGAACTCTTAGAAAAAATTCTTTATATTTAACTCTTATTTTCAATCCTTTAAAAGTGAAAATAGAAAAAACAACTTTTATGAAAAGCTCTTTTGAAAATAAAAGAAAAACAATTAGCGTATTTCTAGCTAAATTTAGTGAATTTGCTGATAGACTAGAAGCAAATATTAAAGATTTTAACCCAAAAAGATTAAAAACATATTCCAAAGATGATAAAACCTACTCTAAACAACTAGAATTTTATAATTATTTACTTGGTGGTAAATTTAATCCTATAAGAGTATTATCAAGTCCCATAGATCAGTACCTTAATGGTAATTTACAAAACATACAATTTGGACACGATACTATTCAATTTAACCAAAATGATAGCACAAAAAAATTTGCTAGATGCATTGAAATTAAAGACTATACAAATGAAACTTTTGCAGGAATTTTAGATATCCTAATGTATTTAGATGTGGAATACACTATAACTCAAAGCTTTTCTCCTATTCCTAGAGTGGATGCAAAATCAGCAATATCTAAACAGAAAAAACAACTCATTGCAACTGAAGATGATGGATTTTCACAAGTAGAGCAAATAGATGAAGCTTTGGATCAACTTACAAATGGGGAAATCTCTTTTGGCAAATATCATTTTTCAATTCTTGTGTATGGAAATACTATAAAAGAATGTAAAGACAACACAAATGAAGTTGTTACAAAGATGAACGAATTAGGATTTGGAGTAACTTTAGCAACGATCGCCCTACCTGCGACATTTTTTTCGCAACTACCATCAAATTTTGCAATACGCCCACGCATTAATCTTATCTCATCCATTAATTATTCATCTTTAATTGCTCTACATAATTTTTCTATGGGCAAAAGAGACAAAAACTGCTGGGGCGACGCTGTTAGCATTTTGAAAACACCAAACAAACAACCTTATTATTTTAATTTTCATCAAAGTTCTGGTGCAAATAAAAATGATTTTGGAGAACTCTTTTTAGCAAATACTTTGATTTTAGGACAAAGTGGTGGCGGTAAAACAGTGTTTATGAACTTTATTGTAGATCAAATGATGAAATACGCTAGCAAAGATACATTTCCTGATGATATTCCCGAAGAAAACAGAAAATTTACAGCCATTTATTTAGATAAAGATAAAGGTGCTTTAGGCAATATACTTTGTGCTGGCGGTAGATATATTAGTATTGAAAATGGTAAGCCTACAGGATTTAATCCTTTCATGGTTGAAAGCACACAAGAAAATATAAGACAACTTCAATCGCTAATGAAACTTTTAGTAACTAGAAATAATGAAATTCTTACAACTAGAGAAGAAGAAATGCTCAATAATGCTGTTAATTCTCTTATGAAAGGTTTTGAAAAAGAAGAAAGAAAATATCCTATTTCTTTATTACTTGAAAACTTAACTGAAAATGTAGATGATGATAATTCTCTTAAATCAAGATTAGCACTTTTCAAAAAAGGCAAACAATTTGGCTGGGTTTTTGACAATGAATATGATAATTTAGATTTTCCTGATGATATTAATTTATTTGGAATCGATGGAACTGAATTTCTTGATGATAAAGATGTATCAGGGATATTAAGCTATTACATTCTTTGGCGTGTAATGAGTTTAGCAGATGGCAGAAGACTTTGTATTGATATTGATGAAGCTTGGAAGTGGCTAGAAAATGAAATTGTGCAAGAAGAAGTTAAAAACAAATTTAAAACTATTAGGAAACAGAATGGATTTTTAAGACTTGCTACACAAAGCGTAGAAGACTTTTTAAAGCTTAAAAATGCAACAACTCTTATAGAACAATCAGCAACAATGGTTTTTTTACCGAATCCAAAAGCCAAAGAAGAAGAATATGTCAATGGAATAGGTTTAAGTTATGATGAATACATGATTATTAAAAGTTTCAAACCATCCAAAAGACAATTTTTAATTAAAAGACAAGATGAAAAAGTGATTTGCACTCTTGATCTTAGCTCATTAGGTAATGAAAATTTAAAAATACTATCAACTGGAACAGCACATATAGACACTATAGAAAAGATTTTTTCACAAGAAAATAAAAGTCTTGATGAAAAAGTATTAGAGCTGAAAGAATTTTATAAAAACTCATAGGAGATAAAAAATGAGCAATAAAGTCATTATTAATAAACAAGAAGTGCAATTTGACACTCAAAATAATCAAATTTTTTGCACAAGTTTAGATGTGGCTAAGGTTTTTGACAAAGAGCATAAAAATATTTTAAGAGATATTGAAAACATTTTAAATGATTTGCGAGAAATAGGGGATTTGCAATGTAAGCTCAATTTTGAGCTTTCATTCAAAGTCCGTAAAATACAAGGTTTTAAAGGTAGAGAAAGAAAATATCCATATTACAACTTAACTCGTGATGGATTCTCTCTTTTAGCGATGGGTTTTACAGGTAAAGAAGCATTACAATGGAAAATACTTTTTATCAATGCTTTTAATGAAATGGAAAAACTTTTACAAAAAGAAATTAAAAGCCCTAACAAATACTTAACAGATTTGATGGAACTTATTTATCCAAACTTACCACAAAACGATTACAAAGTTAGTGTGATTATCACAGATAACCCTTATTCTAAAGAAGCTAAAAATGTATTTTCTTTAAATTATCTTGTTGATAATCGCACACCAAAAGATCCAAAGAAGTTGCAATGAGTGATAAAGAATTAGAAATTTTTGAACTTTGCGAAAGATTATCAGAGCTTTTAGGAGATAAAGAAGCAATTGCGGATTTAAAAAAATTATATACAAATCATCCTGAAATGTTTAAGGATATGCAAGAAGTCAAAGAAGTAATTAATAAAGTAGTAAGCGAACCTGAAATCATTGTTGATGCAAATAGAGATAAAAGAAATTATGAAATTATTAAAGCAGCAAAAATCATAAATGATAAAAAAATGGCTGATGTAGTTATAAAAAACGAAAGTGGAACAAATGAGATATTTCATGCAAATAAAAAAAGAATAAAAGAGTTTAATAGATTAAACAATAAAGATAATCTGTTGCAGGTAGAGACCCCAACACTCTCTACACACCAACTTAATGGATTGGAGCTAATGGATAAAAATCCATCTGGTGCAAATGCACTTTCTGCAACTATCAATCAAACTATACCACAAAAAGACAAATCTGCAAATGATTTTAAAGCAAAATTAGAAGAATTTAGCACCAAAAAAACAAATGCAATTAAATCTATAAATAAGGAGTTTAAAAGATGAAAAAATATTACACCAACAAAAAGGAGTTAAACAATGAATAATGTAAATCTAATCGGATACTTAGGAAAAGATTTTGAAGTAGGTGCTACAAATAGCGGAAGAGTTTATGCAAAAAATTCTCTTGCCATTACTAAGCGATGGAAAAATGAAAGAGGCAATGAAGAAAGTAGCACGACTTGGATACCTATTGTTTTATTTGGCAAAAGTGCAGAAAGTGCATCAACGCACATTAAAAAAGGTTCGCAGTTTGCGTGTAGTGGAGAATTATCATCCAATCAATATCAAGATGAAGATGGAAAGACTAAAACAATGTTAAGTGTGATTGTATCTAAATTTTATTGGCTTGGCAAAAAAGATAAAGATGACAATGGAACACAAAATCCACAAGTCCCACCAAAAGAGCCAAATATTGATTATGAAAACACAAATATAGAATCTGAAGAAACACAAGTATTTTAAGATTTAAGGATAAAAATGTCTATAAAAAATTTAAGTGTAGAAGAATTAGCACAAGAATTAGAAACTTCAAATCATGAAAAGCTGATTAAAGCTTTGTTTTTATTTGAAAAAAGTTCTTCAATGGAAGATCTTAATTCAGATCAAATAGAAATAATTTTAGATGAAGTATATGAATTTTATATCAATCATAAATCTATATCTTCTTTTTTACAAGAAGATATAAACCAAGCATTAGATGAAGCTATTGATAAAGAGCTTTGCAAAAAACAAGAAAAATCATTTGAAAGGTAAAAAATGAAAAAAAATATCTTTGGTGTTAATAAAGCCATAGGGAAATCTCATCCCCATGAAAATGGGGCAAGACTAATAAGCCTTGACTATAATTATACAAAGGAGTATAATTATAACTATGAGATTTGTGTAACTCAATTTAACCACCTCTTTTCTGAGGTTAAATCTAGCCACAGGGTTGCAGCCCTATGGCTAACCCCACAAAATTATATCCAAAAATTTAAAAAATCTATTCTTATTCTTACTTCCTTATTAGTTTTGCCTAACTTAGCATTTAGTGCTGGTATTCCTGTAGTTGATGTAACAGCAAATCAGCAAATGGCTACACAAAACGCTAAACAAGTGGCAGAATGGGCTAAAGATGCTTCAAGATGGACTGAAACGGTAGCACACTATCAAAAACAAATTCAAGCTTACAAAGATGAACTTTTATCAAAAACAGGCATTAGAGATTCAGTAACTTTTCTAAAAGATATTAAACAAATATATTCAGATTTTGCTGAAGCTGGGCAAAATATTCAATCATTCTACAATGATGTATTAAGAGATCCACAAAAATTTTTAAGTGATAAAGGTAATGAAATTTTTGGAAAATATACGAGCTTTGATCGATGTAATTTTGATTTTTTAAGTCAATCAGAAAAAAACATTTGCAAAATGAATTTAATCACTTATGCTGCTCAAGTAGAAACCTATAATCAAGCTTCAAAACAAATGGATACGATTAGCCAAACACTTCAAAAGTTGCAAGATAAATTAGTAAATTCCAAAGATATTAAAGAAAGCACAGATGTTGGCAATGCTATTCAGTTAGAAGTGGCAAAAATTCAAATGGTTAAAAATCAAGTTGATTTAGCCAATGCAAGTTATGAAAACCAAAGAAAAATTAAAGAAGATATGGCTATGCAAGAATATTCTAAGTCGTTACAAAAGCCACGAGAAAGTGCTATGGAATTTTTTAAGAACAACAAATGAATTTAGATCTTTTTCAAACTCTAGGCGAAAGCATACAACAAATTGTTGATGCTATAAGACAAGTAGGCACAAATGATAAGGTTGCAGAACTTAGCGTATTGCTTTCTATTATTATCACTTTAGTCATTATGTATAAAGGCTACGAAGTCTTAATGGGTAGAAGTCAAAGTCCTATTAGAGAATTAACTGGGGATATAGTTGGAAAGCTTGTTGCCATTACTTTTGCCTTAAATTTAGGGGGTTGGCTAGATTTAACAATTTCAACAATGGATGGATTATACGAGTGGGCAGGAGGCGGAACGCAAATGTATAAAACACTAGATGAAATGTATGCAAACACGGCACAACTTACAAACATAATTTGGGCTAAATCAAGTGGTGTTGGAGGTGCTATTTTAGCTATTGTAGCAATGCTACTTTGTTATGTAGGATTTGCAATTGCTGTAGTTCCTGCACTTACAATCTTTGTTGTTACTACCTTCACACAAACACTGCTTGTAATCACCGCCCCTATAGTATTTTGGCTTTTAGTTTTTAAAGCCACTAAAAATGTTTTTACACAGTGGATAGGACTTTTACTTTCAAATACTTTAGTCATTTTGCTTGTAGGCTTATTTTTGGGTGTTTTTATGGAGCAAATATCAACTTGGATTAAGTATTTTGCAAAAGTAACTCAAGCAGGAGACGAAGTATTAGGCACAAGTATTTTCTTTGTCATTGCCGCTTTAGTTCTTGTCATTATGATTATTTCTGCAAAATTTTATGCCGAAAAAGTTGCAAATGTTTCAATGGAAGGAGCTATGGGCGGAGTAATAGGTTCTGTTTTAAACCCTGTTGGTAGATTAGCAGGTTGGACTGGAGGCAAAGTCGCAGGAAAAACTGTAAATACAGCAAAAGCTGGTGGAAAATTAGCAGCCAAAGGTACTTTGGCTAGTGCTAAAGGCGGTTATAGTTTTGCTAAAAAAATGTATGAGAGGGCTAGAAATGCAGGCTAAATTAATTTTTATTTTATTACTTGGTGTTTTATTTTTTAGTGCTTGTAGCACTAAAAATCAGGGTAAATATGATGAATTTTTTAATAATCAAACAGGATGGATTCCTGTTAATACTCAAAACAAAGATTTAAATAAAGGAACTATGGATGAAAAATGAGTTTAATACTGCAATAGATTATGAAGCAAGTTTTAGATACTTAATTGAAAAAAGTAATAAAAGAGCTTGGCTTATTGCTTTTATTTCTATTTTTATAGCCATTATTTCCATTATAGCTGTTGTTTTACTTACTCCTTTAAAAACAATAGAACCTTATGTAATAAGAGTAGACAATACTACAGGAATGGTTGATATTTTAACCATGCTTGATGAAAAAGAAATTAAAGCAAATGAAGCATTAGATAAATATTTTATTAGCACTTATGTAAAAGCTAGAGAAGGCTATTATTATGATCTTTTAAATCAAGATTATTTACTTACTCAATTAATGAGTTCTGAAAAAGTAGCAAATGAATATAGGGCTTTATATGAAGGTGATAATGCAAGAGATCAAATTCTAAAAAACTCCAATGAAGTAAGTGTTCAAATTTTAAGTATTGTTTTAGGAGAAAGTAACGGAGTGAAAACTGCTACAGTCAGGGCAATTATTACTACAAAAAATTTAACTTCCAAAGGAACAACTCAAGCAACAAAAGTAATAACATTAAGTTATGACTATATCTTAGCAAAAGCTAGTGAAGAAAACAGATTTTTAAATCCTTTAGGCTTTAAAGTATTAACTTATAGAATTGATGACGAGGTGGCACAATGAAAAAAATAATCTTAATAAATTTATTGTTGTGTAGTTTTATTTGGGCTTTAAATATTCCAAAAACTTCTACATTTGATAAAAGAATTGCTTATGCAATTTATAATGCAAACGATGTATTTCAAATTAATGCAAAAAATGGCTATGTTAGCGTTTTAGAATTTGGTATCGATGAAAGAATTATCAATACTGCTACAGGTTTTGCAGAAGGTTGGGATTTAATTGAAAAAGACAATCTTTTATTTATAAAACCTAAAGCTTATAAAACACAACTTGTTCAACAAGAAAACAATAATATAGGAGAGAGTCAAGCATCACAAGAATTCGTTTTAGATCCAAATCCTCATGATTGGAAAACTAACCTAATTGTTATTACAAATCTAAATACTTATGTATTCGATTTAAAACTTGTAAACCAAAATAATAACGCTACCTATAAACTCAGTTTTTCTTATCCAAAAAAAGACTTAGAAGCAACTAAAAAATTTTTAGAAGCTCAAGAGCAAGAGAAAATACGCACAGATTTAAATAAAAATACCATCCCTAGAAATTGGGATTTTTATATGAAAGTTAATAAAGGAAGTGAAGACATAAGTCCAAATTTTGCTTATGATGATGGTGTTTTTACATATCTTGGTTTTGATAATACTAAAACTTTTCCTGCTGTTTTCATGTATGATAATGGTAAAGAAAGTATTTTAAATACTCATATTAAAAAAGATGGCAATTATGAAGTTTTAGTAATTCAAAAAATTACTAAACAAATCCTATTAAGAAGTGGCGATAAAGTCGTTGGTATTTTTAATCGTGGCTATGCAAAAAATCCTTTAGATAAAACAAGAGAAACCTCCAATGAAAATATTCAAAGAGAGATAAATAAAAAATAAAGCGAATGAAACTAAAAGGAATAAGTATGCAAGATAAAGAACAAGATAATTTAGACAATGATTTTGAAAATCATACAAGTGATTTACACGATCAAAAAAATCATCTTAGAAAGATACAAGCTTATGTAATTTTTGCTGTGGGTGGGTTATTATTAGTTTTAATATTAGTTTATTTTTTAAAATCATTTTTAAGTAGCAATACAACTACCGAAGAAGTACAAAAAGAAGATAATAAAGATTTGGCACAAAGTGTTAAAACAAAGGAATTTATTCCACCTCCTCCACAAAAAACATTTGATGAACTAATTGCACAAGAATCACCAAAACCGACACAAGATTTAATACTTGAACCAAAACCTCCAAAGCCTAGAATTGTTAAAGGTGCAGGAGTTACTGTTGTCGCTTCATCTAATAATGATGGATTTGGAAATAATGGCACAGGAAACAGGGAAGAATTTGGAGAAAAACCTAACACAGTGTTTGAGTTTGGACAAAATGGTACTTTACAAAACTCTAATAATTTACAAGGTGGTAGTAGTGGAGATTTTGTTGGAGAGGTCTTCACTCCCACAATCGCTAAAGTTAGCGAATTTGATCAAAATTTACTATTACCTAAAGGAACTTATATAGGCTGTGCTTTAAAAACAAGATTGGTAAGTTCTATTAAAGGTGGAATCGCTTGTATTGTATCAAATGATGTCTATTCTGCTAATGGAAATACTCTTTTAATTGAAAAAGGTAGCACTATTACAGGAACTTTTAATACTGGACAAATGGATGATGGAATGGATAGATTATTTGTAATTTGGCAAGAAATTAGAACACCGAACAATATCATTATCCCTGTTTATTCAGGTGCTACCGATGAATTAGGTGCAAGTGGCGTTCAAGGTTGGGTAGATCATCATTACTTAAAACGATTTGGCTCTGCTGTTTTACTATCAATGATAGATGATTCACTGGCTATCTTAGCGGATCAAATTGCAGGTAAAGATAATAAAAATAATTATGCCAATTACACTGAAAATACAAGAGATTCTGCAAAAGAAATCGCAAATACAGCACTAGAAAAAATGATTGATATTAAACCTACACTTTATAAAAATCAAGGTGATTTGGTCGGTGTTTATGTTAATCGTGATATTGATTTTTCAAAAGTTTATAAACTTACAAGGAAAAAGAATGTCAATAACGCTAGATAAATATACTCAAAAATTTTTTGGAGAATTTTTAAAAGATGATAATATCAATGAAATCTGCTATAACGGCGATAATAAAATTTGGGTACAAAACTCTAAAGGATTATGGGAATGTATAGATACTAAACTTGATTTTGAACAAGCTGGACATTTTGCAACTGCTTCAGCCTCATTCAAAAAAGATAAAATAGATGTATCACGCCCTATTCTTAGTTGTATTCTAGTAGGTGGAGAGCGTATGCAAATTGTTATTCCTCCTGCTACAAAAAGCGAACACATTTCAATTACTATTAGAAAGCCAAGCAAAACTCGCTTTAAAATGGAAGATCATATTAAAAGCGGACTTTTTGAAGATTTAAATCCTGATGATAAGAATAAAATCAAACCAAGCGATGAAGAATTAATCAAGCTATATGAAGCAAGAGATTATCAAAATTTTATATCCAAAGCTGTTAGCTATGGTAAAAATATTATTATCGCTGGTGAAACAGGAAGCGGTAAAACTACCTTTATGAAAACTCTTATTGATTTTATAAGCCTTGATGATAGGATTATCACAATAGAAGATGTTGAAGAAATCAAATTCTATGAACACAAAAATTTCGTGCAATTATTCTATCCTAGCGAAGCAAAAAGTACAGATTTTTTAAATTCTGCAACACTTTTAAAATCTTGTTTAAGAATGAAGCCTGATAGAATTTTACTAGCAGAGCTTAGAGGTGCTGAAACTTATGATTTTATTAATGTTTTAGCTAGTGGTCATGGTGGAAGTATCACAAGTTGCCATGCAGGAAGTCCTGAAGAAACATTTACACGACTTGCTTTAATGACTCTACAAAATCCACAAGGTCAATGCGTGCCTTTTGAAATTATCCAAAAAACACTTAAAGACTTAATAGATATTGTCGTGCATATCCATGCCCATCATGGAAAAAGGCGTATTAGCGGCATTTATTTTAAAGAAATGGAGAGATAAATGCAAAATAATAAAAGCATTCAAATGATTTTTCTTACTATAGCGAGTTTTATTCTCACTTACTTAATAACACCCATTGTTTTTTTCTTTTTAAATAAAGTAAAAATAATGAAAGCGATTGAAATTTATAACATAAATTTTACGCTACAAGCAATCTCTAATGGTTATCCAAAAATATGGCTTTCTTTAGGTATTACTTTTGGCATTTGTTTTGTTGTTTTTTCTATTTTGGTGTTATCTTTAAAAGCCAAAAAATCTCAATTTGGCGAAGCTAGATTTGCAAATTTTAATGAAATTAAAAAAATGAATTTATTTTCAGATAATGGAATAATTATCGGAAAATACAAGGGAAAGATTTTAAGATTTAGCGGTCAGCAATTTGTAGCCTTAGGAGCACCCACAAGAAGTGGTAAAGGCGTAGGTATAGTAATACCAAACTTGTTAGAGTGGCGAGAAAGTGCTGTTGTTCAAGATATTAAACAAGAATGTTTTGACTATACAAGCAAATATAGAAAAGAGATTTTAGGACAAGAAGTTTATTTATTCAATCCATTTTCAAGACAGACACATCGCTATAATCCTTTAACTTATATTGATATGAGTGATAAAGAGCATTGCGATAGTCAATTAATGGATTTAGGTAACATACTCTACCCACAAGATGGGGATTCTACCTCAAAATTTTTCAATGGCTTAGCACAAAACTTATTTATTGGGCTTTGTTATTTATGGCGTGATTTACAATTAACCGATTATGGAAAAGAATTTCAAAGTGCGTTTGATATTAATGTAGGAGAATTTAACTTTTACAATATTTTGCAACTCTCAAAAGGTTTCTCACTTAAAAATGAAGGAAAAACTTTAAAAGGTTTTGATGATACATACAATTTCTTATCTTATTGTGAAGTTTTAGATGAAGCAACCATAAGGCGTTTAGAAACTTATTTTAATATTAACTCAGATGCTACTAAATCCGGTGTAATGAGCTCTTTTAATGCTCCGCTTGTGCCATTTGAAAGTGAAACATTAAGATTAAGCACAGAAACAAGCGATTTTGATTTGCGAGATTTGCGTAAAAAGAAAATGACAATTTATATAGGAATTACGCCTGATCAATTAGCAAATGCACAATTTATTTTAAATATTTTTTGGTCGCAACTTATTTTATTAAACACCAAAGAATTGCCACAAAGCAATAAAGATTTAAAATATACTTGTTTAATGGTTATGGATGAATTTACTGCACCTGGTAGAATTCCTATCTATCAATCAGCAATCAGTTTTATGGCTGGTTATTGGTTAAGATCTTTGATGATTTATCAATCAAATTCACAACTTGAAACACAACCACCTTTGGGCTATGGAAAAGAAGGAGCTAAAACACTCTTAACAAATCATGCTTGTCAGATTTTCTATGCACCAAGAGAGCAAGAAGACGCAGAAGCTATCTCTAGGATTTTAGGAAATACTACTTTTAAAACAAAATCAAGAAGTATTAATACAGGCAATAATGGAGGTGGATCACATAGTATTAGCGAAGCAAGTAGGGCTTTAATGTTGCCACAAGAACTTAGAGAAATGCCTTTTGAAAATGAACTAATTACTATTGATAGTGGAAAACCTATTTTATGCAATAAAGCATTTTATTATTCAGATTCTTATTTTATGGATAAATTTAAAGCTGTTTCGAAAAGTTTATCAACAATAAGAAAAATCCCTTCACGCAAACAATTAGAAGATGCGATCTTAAAGGGAGAATGTAAAGTAAAAATTCAAATTATAGGAGAAAACAATGATAAAAAAATCGCTTGACAATTTAGTCATAATGGCTTTAGTTTTTATAATGGTGGGTTGCTCTACAGCCCCAAAACCAAAAGAATTGGATGATAATTCTGCATTGAGTATCAATAATTCTATTTTGGAGAAAAAATATAGCTTTGTTCCTAAAGATCCTTATTTGAGCGGATTTAATTGGACTTATCATATCGTGGTTGAGAAAAAAACTATAGATGATGATTTTATTAAAAATGATCTTATTACTAAAACTTTTTTACTCGCACACAATTCTACAAAAATCATTTTAGTAGGTAGAAAAGATTTAATTGAACAATATAAGCAATACTTTGAAAAAAATCAAGTTTTAGCACCTATAGAATTACAGCCTGTCAATCCTATTGAGCGTGATTTTAACAAAGTTAATATTTTATTTTTTAATAAAACAAATTTTTAAAGGAGAGAAAAATGAAAAAAATATTATTCCCATTTTGTGTTTTTGGTGTAATAAATAGTGTTAATGCTTTAGATTTGCAATTACTATCTGGTGATACTAGAACTTCTTGCGAAGTAATTCTTTGTTTAGCAAGTCCAGTTAAACCACCTGAATGTGCATCTTCTTTAGCAAAATATTTTAGCATTCACTTTAAAAAACCTTGGAAAACTATCCAAGCAAGGAAAGAATTTTTAAATTTGTGTCCTATTGACACAACAAATGATCCAGAAATGTATAAATATAAAAATGATATTTTAGTTAACTTAGATGGAGAATGCTCTACAACTGCATTAAATCAAAGAATTGAAAAATCAAAACAACCTTTAAAAGTTGAAAAAATATGCACTGGTGGTGGGCATAATGGATCAAGAGAATGCGTAGAAATAAAAACTTATGGATTTAGAATAAATCCTGAACTTACAAACTCTTGCAAACTTTTAGCTTCATCAAAATACACAGATTATCATTTAAAATATACTTGCGATAAGAAATTTTATGAGCAAAAAGATTGGGAAAGAGGTTATGAGTTAAAAGAAGTATCGCAAGAAATTTTTAATGCTTTGCCTATCTCGCAAAGAGAACAAGGAGAAAAATTAACTCCTATAAGTTATGGAGAATTTATTAAACTACCTGCTAATAAAAGAAAACAAGAAGGATTTGGCAAGTATTATAGAATCGATATTGCTTATTATCAAAAAATAATTATTAAAAAAGATTGCTGGATAAACGAGAAATAACAATGAATGAAGAAATTAATTCTAACGAAAATAATCTTTTTGAAATAGTTAATGAAGATAATTCAAAAAATATAGCTATGCAAAACTATAATGAATTATTGGAAAAATTTGAAAATCTTATAAAAATAATTATTGCTAAAATTAATGTTGGTAAGCAAAATGCACAAAATAATACAGAAGATGGTATTTTTAAAGATTTAGAAAGCAATATTATAGAGCTAGATAATACCTATTTAGCTCTTATTTCTTATTTTAAAAATCCTCCTAATGATGAAGAGAAAGAAATTATTAATAAAACCATTTCTATTAAAAAAACAATGGAAGATTTTGCTAAATTTGCTAATGAAATTCAAAAAATATCATTGGATGATAAACTTAAACAATATAACGAGCAAATTAATAAATTTTGCGAAATAGTAGAATATAAACTTTCTCATAATGCAAAAAATTATAATACTTTTCTTGATCATTTTGTTGAAGATGGAAAACAAAAATTGAATACATTTTCAGAAATTTTTACAAAAATGACAAAAAATACAAAATGGTATCTTATATTTTTTAGTTTTACTTCTATAGGGTTAGGTATGGCTCTTGGCATTTTAATTTTGCTTACTTATATAAAATATTCAGAATATAACAATTTAAAAGAAAGAGTAAGCACAATCACTCAAGGTTTAGCCACTATCTCTATTGATGAAAATAGCAAAGGAAGCTTTACCTTGAGCTTTGCAAAAAACAAAAAAACTATTTTCAATGAGAATAAAAATAGTATTCAAATCACACTACAAGGAGGTGAATGAACAGAACAATTATATACAAAAAAATGCAAAAAACAAAAAACAAATCACAAATTTATTAAAAAAAGGAGCAAAAAATGGCATTTGGAAAATTAGTTAATGATAAAATTGTTATCGATACAAACAATGCTTTAAATTATAGAGGCAAGGAAGGTGATATTCAACAAAGAAAAGTAGATACTGCTCTCATCGATGTTATTAAAGAAGCTGGACAAGTTGCTGCAATGGAACACGGAGCTGTGCTTTTTTCTGCAAAAGTTAATGAGGTATGGAAAAACTATTTTGTTAATAGAGATGAAAAAACTCACAATATAGTTTTAAAACCTACAAATTCACAAAATAGAGATGATTTCATTTATATCAACTCTAATATAAATGAGCAAGGTTATTTTTACTACACAATTAATCAGAAGCGAGAATCTGCAAAAGAATTAATTGAAGGAGTTGGAATTGTAGAACACCAAAATCAAGATGGAACTAAAAGCCACTATTTAGAAACTAATGTAAGGCTTTATAATGAAGAATTAAAACAAGAACTTAAAGAAAAAGGGAATGAGTTTATAGCTGTAATTTCAAATGCTGGAATTAAAGTTGTTAATGAAGCTGAAATGAAAGCACAAAAACAAGAACAACAAATACAGCAAACTCAAGAAATCAAAGAGCCTGAAAAAACTCAAAACCAAGAGTTTGGAAGATAAAAATATGCACCTCATAAAGGTGCATATTTATAGTTATTATTATTTATTAATAGTAATTATAAATAACAAATTTAAAAGTTATAGAATATAAAAGGAATACAAATGAAAGCAAATTATATAGAGCTTGAAAAAAAAGAAGGGCAAATAAGCGATATTCCGTATACTATAATAAAAGTTGAATATCCGAATCTAAAAAAATTACAAGACAATGATCTTTTAATGGCAAATGATAAAGGACAATGGCTTTGCGGTTTTATAGGTTTAAAAGAAAATCAAAAAGTAGATTTTAAAGAATTAGATAATGGATATATAGTTCCTCAATATTTATATTTAAACTCAAAAGATAAAAAAGAAATTGATTTATTTTCGAATAATCTAGAAATTACAAAAGTTTTACAATTTGATTTAAATCATTCTTGGAATAAAACCGAAAAAAATACTCAATTAGATGAAGAAGAATGCTTAAAAATCATTAAAAACACCATAGAATATATTAATAATTTCAATAAAAATATCAGCAAACAAGAATTTGAAGAGCTAAGTAAAGAAGAAAATACCCATAAAACTCATAAATTAATTGAAAGACTTATGATGCAAGAAGAAGGAACAAGTGGATTAATAGAAAAAGATTTAAAGGAAATAAAAAAAGATAAAAGTTATTTTTTTGACAAGATGAGTAGTTTTGCAAAAAATCAAACTATAGAAAAATCGAGGACAAAAGAAGATTATAGCATTAATAACTAGAAAGGTGAAAATGAAATTATTTATAGCAGAAAAACCCGAACTTGGTAGAGCAATTGCAGAAGGACTAGATGGCAATTATAAAAGCGGAGAAGGATATATACAAAAAGGTGATAATATTGTTACTTGGGCTTTTGGGCATATTCTAGAGCTTGCGAAACCTGAAGAATATGATGAAAAATATAAGTTGTGGAAACTTGAAGACTTACCACTACCCATTAAAGAATTTAAATATTTACCCAAAAAAGAAAGTAAAAAACAATTAAAAATTATTTGCGATTTAATCCATAGCGACAAGATTACTTCTATTGTAAATTGTGGGGATGCAGATGATGAGGGTCAAATTCTTGTTGATGAAATTATTCAATACTCCAAAACTTCTAAACCTGTATTTAGGGTTTTAATTAATGATTTAACACCAAAAGCAGTAAAAGAAGAAATAGCAAAAATTAAGCCAAATGCAGATTTTAAAGGAATGAGCGAAAGAGGTTTTGCAAGAAGTCAAGCAGATTGGATAGTAGGCATAAATCTTACTAGGGCGTATACCATAATGGCACGAAAAAATGGATATGAGGGCATTTTAAGCGTAGGTAGAGTTCAAACGCCTATTTTGGCTCTTATAGTTAATAGAGATAAAGAATTTGAAAATTTTAAAAGTATAAATTATTATTCTTTGCTAGGTGATTTTAATATCAACAATAATACTATTAAAGCAAGATTGAAAACAGAAGATAAAATTTTAGATGAAAATTTAGCTAAAGAGATCAAAGAATCTTGTGAAAATCAAAATGCAAAAATTAATTTAAAAATAGAAAACAAAAAGGAATATCCACCGCTACCTTATAATCTACTTGTTTTACAAGCTGAATGTGCAAAACTTTTTGGTTTTAGCCCTGATAAAACATTAGAAATCACTCAAATTTTAAGAGAAAAACACAAGGCTATAACTTATAATAGATCAGATTGCCAATATTTACCTGAAACAATGTTTGAACAAGCACCAAATATTTTAAATATTATAAAGGAAAATTTAAATTCTAATGATGAAATTCAAGCTCTCATTGCTAGCAGTGATTTAACAATAAAAAGCAAGGCTTTTAACGATGCTAACATTTCAGCACACTATGGAATAATCCCTACCCAAAATAAAATTTCATCGCAATTAACTCAAGATGAATTAGTCGTTTACAATCTAATCGCTAAAAGATTTATTATCCAATTCTTTCATCCTAGAGAATATCAAACTACTACAATTAATTTAGAAGTAAATCAAAGAATTTTTACCGCTACTCAAAACAAGACAACAAAAAGTGGTTTTAGAAGTCTTTGGCAAAATATAGATAGCGAAGAGGAACAAGAAAATAATGAGAACGATATAAACGATTTATCTATCTTAAAAAATGGTGATATTGCAAAATGCTCTTTGATACAAATTGAAAAAAAGCAAACAAAGCCACGCCCTTACTACACTATGACAACGCTACTTAAAGATTTAAATAGTGTCGCAAAGTATGTGTCTGATGAAAGAATTAAAAAATTACTGATTGAAAAAGACAAAGACAAAAAAGGTGAAAGTGGTGGTATAGGAACACCTGCAACAAGATCTAATCATATAAAAACATTAATTGAAAGAGAGTATATAGAAGTAAGTAAAGATAAAAAACAAATTATCAAATCCACTAAAAAAGGTAGAGATTTAATTAAACTTTCTCCAAAATCACTTATTACTCCTGACATGACAGCATTGTGGTTTGAGCAACAAAAAATGATAGAAATATCAGAATTAAGAAGAGAACAATTCTTAGAAGAAATCACAAAAGAAGTAATTAGCGAAATTCAAAGAATTGATAAAAATCAAGAGTTTAAAATACTAGATAATGAAAACAAACCAAAAATTCAATGTCCGCAATGCAATAAAGGATTTTTAACCAAACGAAAAGGGAAATATGGAAACTTTTGGGGTTGTAGTGAATTTAAACAAGGTTGCAAAGCCATTTATCCTGATAACAAAGGCACACCAAACTTTGAAACAAAACAAGCAAGCAACGATACTACTCATAAATGTCCGCAATGCAATAAAGGATTTTTACAAAGAATAAAAAGTAAAAATGGTAATAGTTGGTGGTGGGGTTGTAGTGAATTTAAACAAGGTTGCAAGGCTATGTATTATGACGATAATGGAAAACCTAAAATAATAAATGTATAATATTAATAAATATTAATTTATTTTAATTAATATTAATAAATAATATTTTTCAAATATAAAGAATTTTATGATTATGTAAAAATATTTTTTGAGAGGAGGTAAATTATGGAAGAAAAAAATAAATATAATCAATGCTTGTTGCTTAATGGCTATGAGTTTTTAGATTTTGAAAATACTAAAAATACAACCTTAAAAGAATGGTTAAAAGATGAAAATTTTTTGCTTTTTATTAAAAGCATTCCAAAAGATTATATTTTTATTATAAAAAAATATGGCATAGCTAATGGAATATTTTTGACACATAAAAAAACTTTTGAATTCGCTCAAAAAATACTAGAAAAAGTCAAAGATATAAATTTTGACTTTTCTTATAGTGAATTTGAATTTAATCAAAATATTTTTTACGCATTAAATTTTGAAAATAAAGAAATTTCATTTACGGAACTTGTTTTTAGTTTTAAAATAAATTCATTGGATAGAGAAAGTTTTGATATTAGTAACATTTATAATAAAAAACATTTCATCATACAAAAAGATAATAGCTTAATTACCTTTAAATATAGAAAAATTCAAAGCAAGGGTTTTAATCTTGTTTTTTTATTAGAAAATAATATTTTAAAAAATTATTATTTTAACTATTTAGAAAAAATAAATCCTTATATTGCCAAAGATTTTAAAAATATCAAAGAAAATCATTCTTTTGAAATATATAAGCTTTTAAGAATAGATTTTAATGTTTTAATCAATTGTCATAGCGTTCAAGAAGTTATAGAAAAATCATTAAATACTAAAATTAATTTCAATCTAAATAAATTTGATATCCACTTGGCTTTATCTTTTGCAATTTCTTTAAATTTTATTGCAAAAAACGAACAGAATAAATTGTATAAATTTGTTTTGGAGAATAACAAATTAATATATGATTATATTGATTTTATTAATAATAATTTTGCCAACGAGCATTTTATTAAAATAAAATACAAAAGAAAAAAATACAAAATTATTAATATTGCCTCATTTTTATTGTATCACAAATTAAAACCACAGAAAGAAAGCTATCAAAATGAATTTCTTGAAATTTATATACTAATAAATGATTATATTAAATTAAGCTATGAAACAAATAATTTAATTAACCTTAACATTAATTCTATAAATAGAATAACAAACGAACATAATGTTTTAACGATAGAATTAGAAAAAAACAAATTCCAAAAAATAAAAAACTTAAAATTAAAGAAGATTTTATCAATTTAAAACTTCCAGAAGAATTTAAACTAATAGAAACGCATAAAGAACTTTACTTGCACGGAATGGAGCAAAAAAATTGCGTTTATACAAGAAGAAGAGAAATTGAAGACGGCTTAAGTGCCATTTATAGTTTAAATTACGAAGGAGGAGTTTATACATTGGAAATTTTCAAAAGAAAAAATAAATTTGCAATTAAGGAAATCAAAGCAAAATATAATGAATTTGCAAATAAAGAAGTTATAAATTTTGTTGAAAAAAGCCTGAAAGCTGTTTAAAAAATACAAGGAGTTAAAATGAATACAAACAAAATTACAGATTTACACATACAAATTTCAAAGGAAGACTTGAAAATTTTAGATTTACTACTTAAAGCCAATGAGTATTCTAATATTGTTTTTTATTGCGAAAACGATGAAGAACATTTTATTTTTACAGAAGTAAAACTTGGAAATTATTTTTGCATAAACAGATGATTAGTGGCCGGGGGAAATCCTGCCGCTTTTTCTGCTTTAGTTTGTCAGCTTGACAAATAAAGGGTTAAGGAATATAATTAGATTCAGTTTTATACAAGGAGTTAATAAATATGCGGCAAGGTATTCTTAAATAAACTGTCAATTTGATAGTGGGAACAAAAAGTAGCAGTCCCGTTTCACTTTTAATATGGGGCTTAGTTTTTTGTACCCAGTTTAAGAATACTTTTATCATGTAATTTTATATGCCCGAAAACATATAAGTGTTTTGGGGCTATTGGAGTTATTTACCCAGTGATAGGAGTATTTATCACTGGGTATTTTTATGCCCTTTTTTGGGTGTTGATAGGAGGAAAATTACATGAAAATAATTAACTTAGGCATTCTGGCTCACGTTGACGCAGGAAAGACAACATTAACGGAAAGTTTATTATATACCAGTGGTGCAATTGCAGAACTAGGGAGCGTAGATGAAGGCACAACAAGGACAGATACAATGAATTTGGAGCGTCAAAGGGGAATCACTATCCAGACAGCAGTGACATCTTTTCAGTGGGAGGATGTAAAAGTCAACATTATAGATACGCCAGGCCATATGGATTTTTTGGCGGAAGTATACCGTTCTTTATCCGTTTTAGACGGAGCAGTATTATTAGTTTCTGCAAAGGATGGCATACAGGCACAGACCCGTATACTGTTTCATGCACTACAGACAATGAAGATTCCGACAATTTTTTTCATCAATAAAATTGACCAAGAGGGGATTGATTTGCCAATGGTATATCGGGAAATGAAAGCAAAGCTTTCTTCGGAAATTATAGTGAAGCAAAAGGTTGGGCAGCATCCCCATATAAATGTAACGGACAATGACGATATGGAACAGTGGGATGCGGTAATTATGGGAAACGATGAACTATTAGAGAAATATATGTCAGGGAAACCGTTTAAAATGTCAGAACTGGAACAGGAAGAAAACAGGAGATTCCAAAACGGAACGTTATTTCCCGTTTATCACGGAAGCGCTAAAAACAATCTGGGGACTCGGCAGCTTATAGAAGTAATTGCCAGTAAATTTTATTCATCAACGCCTGAAGGTCAATCTGAACTATGCGGGCAGGTTTTTAAGATTGAATATTCAGAGAAAAGGCGGCGTTTTGTTTATGTGCGTATATATAGCGGAACATTGCATTTGAGGGATGTTATTAGAATATCTGAAAAAGAGAAAATAAAAATCACAGAGATGTGTGTTCCGACAAACGGTGAATTATATCCATCCGATACAGCCTGCTCTGGTGATATTGTAATTTTACCAAATGATGTTTTGCAGCTAAACAGTATTTTGGGGAACGAAATGCTGTTGCCGCAGAGAAAATTTATTGAAAATCCTCTCCCTATGCTCCAAACAACGATTGCAGTAAAGAAACCTGAACAGCGGGAAATATTGCTTGGGGCACTTACAGAAATTTCAGATGGCGACCCTCTTTTAAAATATTATGTGGATACTACAACGCATGAGATTATACTTTCTTTTTTGGGGAATGTGCAGATGGAAGTCATTTGTGCCATCCTTGAGGAAAAATATCATGTGGAGGCAGAAATAAAAGAGCCTACTGTTATATATATGGAAAGACCGCTTAGAAAAGCAGAATATACCATCCACATAGAAGTCCCGCCAAATCCTTTCTGGGCTTCTGTCGGGTTGTCCATAGAGCCGCTCCCTATTGGAAGCGGAGTGCAGTATGAAAGCAGAGTTTCACTTGGATATTTAAATCAATCGTTCCAAAATGCGGTTATGGAGGGGGTTCTTTATGGCTGCGAGCAGGGGCTGTATGGATGGAAAGTGACAGACTGTAAAATCTGTTTTGAATATGGATTGTATTATAGTCCTGTAAGTACCCCCGCAGACTTTCGGCTGCTTTCCCCTATCGTATTGGAGCAGGCTTTAAAAAAAGCAGGGACAGAACTATTAGAGCCATATCTCCACTTTGAAATTTATGCACCGCAGGAATATCTCTCACGGGCGTATCATGATGCTCCAAGGTATTGTGCAGATATTGTAAGTACTCAGATAAAGAATGACGAGGTCATTCTGAAAGGAGAAATCCCTGCTAGATGTATTCAAGAATACAGGAACGATTTAACTTGTTTCACAAATGGGCAGGGAGTCTGCTTGACAGAGTTAAAAGGATACCAGCCAGCTATTGGTAAATTTATTTGCCAACCCCGCCGCCCGAATAGCCGTATAGATAAGGTTCGGCATATGTTCCACAAGTTAGCTTAACAGCTTGCAAAAGTCATATAAAATGAGATTTGAAAGGATTAGAGACTAATTATGATGAAATGCGAATGGATATTGTGTCCTGTTTGTGGGAGCAAAACCCGTAATAAAATTAGGAAGGACACTGTTTTGGAGAATTATCCCCTTTATTGTCCAAAATGCAGACAAGAAAGATTGATTAAAGTTGACAACTTGAAGATAACTGTCATCAAAGAGCCAGACGCTTAAGACGCAGAGCCGATGAAATTGTGGAACAATTCACGAATCATCGGCTCTTTTTGTTTCGTATTTGAAAGAACAAACTCACCAAATAAAAAAAACGATATTCGGGTGGGTTATTTTGTTATACCCTAAATTACCCTCTGAGTAAGCACGACCTTAAAGACTTAAAGGAACGGTGCAACGAGCAGAGCTGGGAACAGGGCTTGCATGTGCCGGAGAAAGGAAAGACATTTGCTGGAGAAGTCCGGGAAGAAACGGTGGCATGGAGCAAAGACACCTACCAGCTTTTGAAACAGGCAGAGCAGGGAAAGGTCAAAAGCTATGTGCAGGATATTGCCCTTGCGGTGCTGGATTGTAAGGAAACAGCGACCAGCCGGGAAACCTTTATCCGGCTGATGAATGAAAGAGGGTACGGGGTGGACTGGCAGGACAGCCACAAGTACATCACATATACCGACTTAGCCAGGGAACAGGCAGGAGAAAAGGCTTGTAAAATCAGGGATAACAAGCTGGAAAAATACTACAATATGGATTTTGGAAAGGAGAGTATGGAGCATGAGTTTGAGAGAAATGCACGAACAGCAGAAGCAGAGCAGTCCAAGAGAGCAGCTTCAAGAGTTAAACCGACAGAGCCGGACAGAGCTGGAAAACAGTCTGCTCAAAGAAGCGTTGGCGATGTCGAGCGAGAACTGCGAGGAATTGATGAAGCAGTCAAATCAAGAACAAGTGAGGGCAGAGCAGAACAGGCAGAGAGACGCAGAGCAGAACAGGAAGCTCATCAGCGAGCTGAAGCAGAGCGTAGAGCTGCTGAAGAACAGCAACGAATTGCTTCAAGACGCTATATCGGGCGAGATTGGGAGCCTGAAAGATGAGGTTAAGGAAAACACCGTCCAAGAGGTTAGAAAGGCGTTACAGGCGAATATAGAGGCTATACAGAGGGCTACAAAGCTTCTTGAGAAGCAGTCTGATACACTTACGAGCGTGATGAAGCAGAAGATCCGGGAGCTTGAGGAAAGTAAGAACAGTTTTTTTAGATATGAGGGCTTGAAGTTGTACCTGTTTTGGGGCGGTATGGTCTGCAATATTTTAGTGTTTCTTATGCTGTTGTATGGTATGATTAGTAAGTAAAAAGAAATCGATAAATTAGAATTTGACGGGGAGGTCTCATGAGGACAGAATATAAACACAATCCGCCCATTCCATATAGTCTGCATGATATGCGGGTCAAAAAGATTATAATTCAAGATAAAACAATAGTCCTTGAATTCGAGGACGGATATGAAAAACTTACAGAACCTTTTGAACAGGTCGAGGGAAACATCACAATCGAAGGTGTGGATTTTGATTGTACCTGCGTTATGTTGCAGAGCAAATGGGGAAACTATGGAAAATTCAACGGTGAGAAATTAGAACTGGAACGCTTTATAAAGAGATACAAAAACTATAGCTTTGAAATTGTAGATGAATTATACGGGTATAATCAAGTATTGTATTCTGGTTATTTATCTATCTTAGAAACAGAAGATTTAGTTCAAATGGACATTTCAATTTACTTTACGGGCAAAATTATTTACGATACAAAAGAGTAACAAATTCCAGTTTGTCGGTACGAAGAAAAAGGTGCAAAAATGTATTGATAAGATTAGCGGTCAAGGCGAGAGGGAGTGAGGTGTAGATATTGACACTCAAAAGGCACTCCCTTATACTTGACGGAAAAAGGTAAAAAAAACTCATTGATAAGATTAGCGGTCAAGGCGAGAGGGAGTGAGGTGCAAAAGACTATGGCAAAATACACCAAAAGGAGAGATAAAAGAGGGTATGAGTGGAAGTCTGCTTATCGGGAGAAAGAAGCCCTTATGTTGGAGAGGGGATACCCGGAAGTAAGTCCTCATGATTTCTATCGGGAGTTGTTTCCGGCTGGCAGTCTCCAGCAAGAGCCGGAGGACGGAAAAGGTAATATTATAGCGACACAGATTAGACCGTCTGGCAAAGGAAGAACCCGGCAGTGGGTAATTGATGATAGTCTGAAAATGCTGGATAAGGTCATAGGAGATAGGTTTGGGCTGATACCGCCTATTAGTTTTTACGGAAAGTCACACACGAAAGAGAACGCTCATGAGCTGTTTGCGGTGGTGGTGGACGTGGATTATGTAGGCAAACAGCAGTTAAAGAACCTGTTGAAGCAGTTTGGGAATGGTGTGCAGCTTCGTCCGACTTATCTTGTCAGCTCCGGCAAGGGGGTACATCTTTACTATTTCTTGCAGGAGCCGGTTCAGTTGTATCGAAACCGGGAAGAAGTGCTTGCGGAGCTGAAAGAAGCCTTTATTCGGCGGCTATGGAATGATACCAGCTCTATCCGTCCGGACAGCCCGGATATAACCGGAATTTATCAAGGTTTCCGGTGTGTGGGGAGTCAGTCGAAGCTGGGTGTAGATTTCCCAGTAAAAGCCTATAAGCTGTCAGAGAACCGTTACACGCTGGAGGACATAAAAGCCAGCATACCGAGCTGTAAGGTAGACCTTGCTCCGTTGTACGAGAAGCCGAGAAGAAAAAGTACCGTTACGCTGGAAGAAGCAAAGGAGCTGTACCCGGAATGGTATGAGAAGCGGATCGTGCAGGGAGAGCCGAAGCAGAAAAGTAAGAAGCAGGGCGGTACGTGGGTATGTAACGAAGCTTTATATGAGTGGTGGAAACGGAAAATAACCGAGGAAGTGAAAGCCGGAGGGCGTTACTTTTCTATTATGGCGTTGTGCTCTTATGGCTTGAAGTGTGGCATATCCGAGCAGAAGATACGGAGAGACGCCTATGCGTTCCTGGACCATTTAGAGAGCCTTACCGAGGACGAGGACAACCATTTCAGCCGGGCAGATGTGAAAGACGGTATAAAGAAGCCAAAGATGATTTATTTTTATGGTATTTTGAAATATTAGAAAAAAATGAAATCAAGATATATCCCAAAAAAATGACTTATAATCAAATGATGGAAGAGTGTAAGAAAAACGATATATACATTATAAAGCCATTATACTCTTTGGGATATACCTACAATAATAATAGGGAAGATTTTAAGAACTACAACTAAAATAAGTCAAAAGGAATAAGTTTGAAAAATACTATGTATTCATATTTGCTCAATGATAAAATCAAAAATCATTCTATGATTTTATGCACAGAAATCGAGTGCAAAAAATGCGGAGAAAAGATTTATGTTGAGTTTCAGCCGAATGAAAAATTTATTTTCAAATGTCCTAATTGCTCGAGAAAAAATAGAAAGGTTTTTTATGCGTTCTAGCTTAGAAAAAGTGATAAAAAACTATAATGAAAATTTTTCAAATAAAAGAGATAATGATTTTGCACAGGGTTTAATAAAGTATCTTTACGAAAATGCTATTATAGGAGAAAATGATAAATTTTTTTTAGAGAAAAATTTTCAATATATTAGGATAATCAATGAAAAAGAAAAAAGATTGATTAATGTGTATTTTTGCGAAAAACCAATAATTGATTTTTTTCAAAATGCAGAATATGAAAAAGAATTGCAATATTATGGAATAAATGAAAAAGATTTTATAAAAACTGATATTTGAAAAACACTCTATATCTACTATAAGATTAATAAATGTATAACATTAATAAATGTAAATATATATTAATTAATTTAATTTAATTTTAATAAATAATATTATATAATTATATATAAAAATTTTTACAAAAGATGAGGAGCAAAAATGATTTATGAAAAAAAATAACTAAAAAAGAAATATTTTCTTATGCAATTTTTATAGCAATTATCGCTTTAATTTGCATTTTTAAAAATGAAATTTGGGAATTTGTAAAATTTATTTTTTCTAATTTAGATTTCATATGTGGTAATTTTGCAAATTTTGTAGGCGAAGATAATATAGTATTTTTTCCAATTACAACTCTTTTAATAGTATTTACTATAGCTATTTGTGCTGTTTGGGGATTATCTAATGTTTTATCTCTCTCATTATTTATAATGCCTATATTTGTCGCGGTTTTTTATATTTTTAATATTGATATAAGTTTAAAAAACCTTTATGGCTCTTATTTTATATTTTTAATCATTATTAATGGTCTTTCATGGAGTGTAAATCAAAGATGAAAAAAATTACAATAGTAGCATACGCAATATGTTTTTTATCAGGCTTATGGTTTTTATTTAGTAGTGTTAAAGATGATTTTGGTATCTTATCTTTTATTCTTGGAATTGCACTTATTTATTTTGGTGTTATTAATATAAAAAGAATTTTGAATGATTCTAACGAGAATAAAACCGAGCTTGAAACTCTATTTGCTACAGCAAATATTATTTTTGTATCGATAAGTTCTATTTTTCTTTTAATGCTTATTGCCTTTTTTACTTTTCAAAATGAAATAAATATTAAATTCTTTTCGGATCAAGGACTTGTATTAAAAAATGATAAAAAGATTTCTATTTATTTAAAAGGAAAAGAGATTAAAAGCTTTGATGAAAACAAATATGGATTTGTAATGGCTGTTTATGGCGATAAACACATTGAAGTTGTTTTGCAAAACAAAGAAAACGATACCTTTTTTGAGTTAAGATGTAATGAGGAAGGTTGCAAAGAAATATTAAAGGAGGATAAATGAGAGTAGTAAATTTGTCAAAAAAGATTGTGGATAAAATTTTGTTTTTGAGAATAAATCGTGTTGTTAATATCCTTATGTTAATTTTTGCCTTGTTTTCAACTATCGCTATTGCACTATTTTTATCCTATTTTATAGAAGAAGAAAATTACTATGCTTATTTTGTATCTAGTTTTTTTCTAGTGAACGGGTTTTTGCTAACTATTCATTTAATTGGTGAAAAAAAGTGTGCAAAAGAAGTGGATTATGATGATAATTTTATCAGTAAACTTAACAACTCTTTGAGAAAAGAATTAGAAGATGATCTTTTAAAGCTTCAGGAATACTATGATGGAATTAATGTTTTAGAATACAAAACTTTTGCTTTGTTAAAATGTAATTCTTATTATGAAAAAGGCAGAATTAATGAGGAACTCATAGATAAAATCAAAAAATATTACATTAATCTTTTTAAAAAGAAAATAGCAAAAGAATTAGAAGAAATGCAGAAAGAGAAAGAGAGAAGAAATATTTTAAAAACAAATCAAGAGCTAATCTTGAAAAAGATAGGAGAGTAATAAAATGCTAGAGATGGATAATAATAAAGAATTTAAAATCTTAAGACTAAATAAACAAGAAATTTTAAAAATTGGAGGTTATGGCATTTGCGATAGTTGTAATAGAAGATTAAGCAATGATGGATATATGATTTGTGTTTTATATAGCTGTTATTGTGAAAAATGCTACAAAGAATGGTATAAAGTTGCAATTAACCATAAAGAAGATAGAGAAATTGAAAAAGATGTTTATGAAAATATTAAATCGAAAATAACTAATATTTATTTTTAGTTCTTATTAATAAATATTAGTATATAATATTATACAAAAATATAAAAAAGGTTTTTTTATGATAATATCTGTTGTAAATAAAAAAGGTGGTGTTGGAAAAACTCCTTTTGCTTTTTCAATTGCTAAAGATCTGGAATATTTTTTACAAAGCAATGACAATTCTATTATAGAAAAGATTTATCCTGAAAAAGCAAAAATTTTACCGACTCCAAAAAAAATAGATAATTGCGTTTATGATTTTGGTGGTTTTGTAGAAAAAGGGGTATTAGATATTATTAAAGAAAGTAATAAGATTATTATTCCTTGCACGAGTAATTACAATTCTTTACTTAGAACATTGGAAACTTTAAATGAAATAGGTAATGATGATAGAGTTTGTATCTTGGTTACAGATTATAGAGATGAGAAAGAGAAAAGGCAAATTTGTGAAACTCTTGAAAGCAATTTTACAGATTTAAATCTCTTTTTCTTTAAATTTTCAAAGATAATTGAAAATTCTATGAGTAGTGGAGCTTCTTTTACTGAACTTTATAATGAAAACAATCTTTCAAGATTAAGTTATACAAATTTTTTCAATGAGTATCAAAGACTTTTAGATTTTATTAGAAAGGATAAATAATAATGGAAAAAAAACCCTTTACAATAGCAGAAGCTTTAAACTCTGAAACAAGCTCTCAAAAAACATATAGTAAAGCTGATAAAAAGTCAGCTGGAAGAAAAACTATAGATCAAAAACTAAGAAGAGACAATTTAGTAGTTTGCAGACTTAATGAACAAGAAATGGAAATTTTGAAAAAATTAATGGATTTAGATTTAGTAAGTGAATATGGTACTTATATAAGAAAATTAATCTTAAAAGAGGCACGAGCTTTAAATATTAATAGTTAAAAATGTTAAAATATCCTTGCAAAAAACAAAAATTACAAGGATACAAATGAGTAAAAAAACAAAAAGACAAATTGAAGATGAAAAAGATTATGGCGGTCGAAGTTTATTTGATCTAATCGAATTAGAATTTTCACAAGGAGAAGAAAATGAGCAACAGAACAGAGAATTATCCGAACATAGAGAAGTTACAGACAATATTGAACGAACTAGCATTTCATCAAATACACCAAGCGTGGATAGACAAGAAAATTCCGCAATACAGTTTGATAATACTAGAGAGATGGGCAGAGTTTTATCCGAACACAATCAAGAATCTAGGAATGTCAGATCTCATGACACTAGCATTACCACAAGCTCAAATGGAATTAGCAATTTTGGAGAGCAAAGAAGCGAACAAGAAGAGAGATCAGGGGCTAACAGATATGGAGATACTAGCGGAAGAGCAGATAAATCTCAATCAATACATAGCAATAGAACCCCAAATTTATTCTCCTTTATTTCAAGAAATGATGATGAAAGACAAGGAACAGGTACAAGAAGAGACAATCAACAATCAGTATTGGAAACTGCAACAAGAAATGATGGATATGAAAGAAGAAGCCTCAAATCTGGACAAAAATTAGATTTTGTAAGCGATGATGAAATCTATCTAGGTTCTTTAAAAGATAGATTTCAAAAAAACCTTCAAGCCATTAAACTTTCAAAAACTATTGAACAAGAAAATCGCTACGCTACCAAACAAGAACAAGAAATTCTAAATAAATTTTCAGGATGGGGCGGTATTCCTCAAGCTTTTGATCATCAGAATAAAGAATGGGAAAAAGAATTTAAAGAACTTATTAGCACACTTGATTATGTAGAATATGAAAAGGCAAAAACTTCAACTTTAGATGCTTTTTACACTCCAAAAATTATTATCGATACAATTTATCAAGGGCTTAATCAGTTAGGATTTAATAATGATGGTCACACCAAAGAAATATTTGAGCCAAGTGCAGGTATAGGCTCTTTTTTGTCTTATGCAAAAAATTATAGCGATAAATATCATTTTACTTGCGTAGAGCTTGATACTATAAGTGCAAATATATTAAAGCATTTACACCCAAATCAAACAATTTATAATAAAGCATTTCAGCACCATTTATTTGATAAGCCATACGATGCTTTTATAGGTAATCCACCTTTTGGTCAAAAAAAGATTTTAGATTTAAATGATACTACACTTAATAAAACAAGTGTGCATAATTATTTTATCGGTAACGCAATTAAAAATTTAAAAGAAGATGGAATTGCTGCTTTTGTAGTATCAAGTTATTTTTTAGATTCTAAAAATAGCACAATAAGAAATTTTATAGCCGAACAAGCAACATTTTTAGGTGCTGTAAGATTGCCAAATAATGCTTTTAAAAAACGAGCTAATACAGAAGTTACTACCGATATTATTTTTTTTAAAAAAGGTAAAGATTTAAATATAGATAAATCTTGGCTAGAAAGCGTAGAATACTATGACGATCGTTTTGATGAAGCTGAAAAAAGAGGTATGCACCCTGATGTTTTTAATGACTTTAGAATAAATGAGTATTTTAAAAATAATCCACAAAATATCTTAGGAAAAATGAATATTAAAAGCTCTCAATATGGTTATAGTTTAGAATGCTTGGATGATGGAAGAGATTTAAAAATCGCTTTAGAAAATTTTACAAAAACCTTACCTAAAAACATTTATAAATATCAAGAAACAAAAATCAAGCTATCTTATTACAGGATTGATAGAGAATCGCCTGAATACGAAAAATATAGCAAAACTCTAAGTAAGTTAAAAGATGGAAATTATTTTGAATACAATAATGAAATCTACATGAAAATCAGAAGCGATGATGAGTTAGTCTTTTCAAAACCTGTTTTAAATGAACACGATACAAGAAGAATTAAAAAACTCATTGCTCTTAGAGATCAATTTAACACTCTTATTGAATATGAAAAAAATGAATCTAGCGATCTTTTAGTAGAAAATCAAAGAAAATATCTAAACAAGCTTTATGATGAATTTGTAGCCAAAGAAGGATATTTAAATAGAGATGCAAATAAAAAAGCCTTTAGAGAAGATGTGGAAGCAAACAAAATTTTGGCACTAGAAAAAAATTATAGCAGTGGTATTTCAAAAAGTGTAGCTTTAAAAGAAGGTATAGATCCTATTGCACCAAGTGCAACAAAAGCAGATATTTTTTTCAAAAGAACTATAAATGCACAAAAAGAAATTAAAATCTCGACTCCAAAAGAAGCATTAATTGCTAGTATCAATGAATATGGGAGAATTGATTTAAAATTTTTAGAAACGAATTTAAATCAGCCTTTAGAAGAAACCCTTAAATCTTTAGAGCAAGATAAATTAATCTTTAAAGATCACAAAAATCCTGCAAATTATGTTTTGGCTGAAAAATATCTTTCTGGCAATGTTAAAGCAAAGCATAAAGAAGTAAAAAAATTAGTAGAAGATGGCTTTAATGAATTTGTTAATAATTTAGAAAGCTTAGAACAAGTCTTGCCTAAAGATTTAAAAGCGGTTGATATTTCAATAAGCTTAGGGACAACATGGATACCTATAAAATATTACAAACAATTTATAGAAGAAACCTTACAAATTACTCCTAAAGATTATGATTTATTTTTAATGGAAAAAACAGGCGAATGGAGTCTTAAAGGTTTTGGCTATTCTTTAAGTTCTTATATTCGTTCAGAATATGCCACAGAAAGAATAGGTTGCTTTGATTTGTTGGAGCATGGATTATTAAGAAAGCCTATTCGCATTTATGATAAAAAACTAGATCCATCAGGAAAAGAAATCAGAGAATTAAATCCTAAAGAAACTGCAATCGCTAATTCTAAATTAGAAAATTTAAAAAATGAATTTATAGAATGGATTTATAAAGACTATGATAGACGCACAGATTTGGAAAATATCTATAATGAAAGGTTTAATACAAATATAGAACCACAATACAATGGAGAGCATTTAGAACTTCCAAATTTCAATGCCAATATCAAACTCAAAAAACACCAAAAAAATGCTATATATAGGGCTATTCAAGAAAATAGTATTATTTTTGATCATCAAGTAGGTGCTGGAAAAACTTTAGTGGCAATTTGTTCTGTGATGGAGCAAAAAAGAATGGGGCTTTTAAATAAACCCTTGATTGTAGTCCCTAATCATTTAGCAAGACAATGGAATGATGAGTTTTATCACGCCTATACAAATGCAAACATTTTAGTTGCTACAAATGATGATTTAAAAAAAGATAATAGAGAAAAGTTTTTTTCCAAAATTGCAACAAATAATTTTGATTCCATCATTATGACACACTCGCAATTTAAATTAATCCCCGCACCTTATGAAGTTATCAAAAAACAATATGAAGAAGATATTAATATCTTAGAACAAACATTAGAAAAAAAACGAAACGATGATAATGTTATGCGATATTCTGTAAAAGACTTAGAAAAACGCATTGAAAATTTTAAGGTGAAATTGAGTGATTTGCAAACTACACATAAAAAATCTAAAGCGATAGATTTTTCAGAATTAGGAATTGATGCATTAATTATTGATGAAGCACATGAGTTTAAAAATTTACTCATTACAACTTCAATGGGTGATATAAGTGGTCTTGGCAATTTAAAAGGCTCACAAAAAGCCTATGATCTTTATTCTAAAACACAATATATTCACGAGCAAAATAAAAAACTCTATTTTTTAACAGGAACGCCTATAAGCAATTCAATTACAGAGCTTTATACTTTGCAAAGATACATACAACCAAATATCTTAAAAGAAAAAGGGATACAAGCTTTTGATTCTTGGGCTTCTACTTTTGGAGAAGTTACAAACGCTTGGGAGCTTGATAGTTCTGGAATAAATTATAAAATCGTTGCAAGATTTAACAAATTCAAAAATGTTCCTGAACTTTCTACCATGTATAAAAGTGTGGCTGATATTGTAACAAATAATGATATTATGAAATATCAAAAAGATTTCGTGCCAAAGCTTTACAATGACAAACCTATTAATATCGTTGCTCCTAGAAGTAAAGAAATAGCAGAATTTATAGGCATTCAAGATGAAAATGGAAGATGGAATGAAGGCTCTATTGTGTGGAGAATGGAGCATCAACAAGATGATATTACTAGAAATAACTTACTTGCTTGTACCACAGATGCTAGAAAAGCTGGACTTGATTTTAGACTTATTAATCCACATTGTGATGATTATGCAAATTCTAAAATTAATAAGCTTATTGAAAATGTTTTTAATGAGTATAATGCTTGGAATGATGATAAAGGCACACAATTAATATTTTGTGATTTATCCACTCCAAAACAACACTCACAAAAAGTTGCTCTAAATGGCAATATTGCTACACCAAATTTAAATAAAGAAGAATTTGTCAATATTAATGAAACAATAGAACAAACAGAAGAAGAGAATAGCAAAAGCCTTGATGAACTCTTAGCAGAACAAGCAAAATTTGATGTATATACTGATATCTTAAAAAAACTTGTTGCAAAAGGTATTCCACAAAATGAAATTCGTTTCATTCACGATGCAAAAACAGACTTACAAAAAGGACAGCTTTTTGCAGATATGAACTCAGGAAAGGCTAGAATTTTAATTGGATCAACGCAAAAAATGGGTGCTGGAACAAATGTGCAAAAAAGAATTGTAGCCTTACACCATTTAGATTGCCCTTGGCGTCCGAGCGATTTAGAACAAAGAAGCGGTAGAGTTATAAGACAAGGCAATGAACTCTTTATGAGAGATCCACAAAACTTTAGAGTAAAAGAGTTTAGATATGCAACTGAAAGAACCTATGATGCTAGAATGTGGCAAGTCATTGAAAGCAAAGCAAGATCCATAGAACAATTTAGAAAAGCTGGTGCTGATGTAAGAACCTTAGAAGATGTTACAAGTGGTGCAGCTGATGCTGCAGAAATGAAAGCAGAAGCAACAGGCAATCCACTCATTTTACTACAGGTGCAATTAAATAGTGATCTAAGACAAGAAGAAATGCTTTATAGTGGTTATAAAAGACAAATACACAATAATGAAGAAAGTCTTATAACTAATCTTTCAAAGATTGAACTACTAAAAAAAGATATAGCTAAAATGGAAATTTTAAATTCAATCATTAAAGAAAATAATAGTGAGCATTTTCAAGGAAAGTATTACATTAATGATGATGAAAAAGATTTCATTGTCTTTAAAAATGATACGAGTGATCTAAACAAAAGCAGACAAGCAGAACTTGAAAGAAATTTTGAAAAGATTGTTAAAACAATAGCTGATGACTATCAAAAAGAATATAAGGTTTTAGAGTTTAAAGGACTGCTTATAAGCGGAGAAAGAACAGATTTAAACACTCTTAATTTTTATGTGAGTACTACTGATGGTAAAACAATAATTGAGCCTGAAAATTTGATTTATAAAAGAGATGAAAAAACCTTTTTTAAATTGGAAAGTTATGTAAATTTTGGTGGTTTTGTAAAGAGATTAAACAATTTTTATAATGACTTAGAAAAATTTACTCAACTCAATAAAAATAAGATAGAAAATCTTGAAAAAGAAATTGTGGAGCTAAAAAGCATTACAGGAGATAACACTCCAAAATACAAAAGAAAGGATTATTTAGAGGCATTAAGAGAAGACAATCGCATTATCATGGATGAAATAGAAAAAATGAGTAAGCAAAAAAACTACAAAAGTGATTTTTTGCCAAAATCTGCAAAGATTTTAGAAGATTTAAATAAAAACAATAATATTCAAAAAGAATATGATATTGAAATATAATTAGTAAAAGGCAATTGCCTTTTACTTTAATAAATAAACAATCCAAACAGCCAATGCTATCGAAACAAAAGACACAAGCTTAATTCTTGCACGAAGGATATTATTCTTGCTTTTTTCTTTATAGCAATCTTCTTTATAAATTTTTAATAACTTATCATCACCTTCTTTTAGATATTTTAAATTTGCTAATTGATTACACATATCAAAAATACGAACTTCTTGAATATAATCAAAATCTTTTCTTATTTTTAAATTGCTAATGCTATCTATACTAAAACCTGTATTGCTTTCATTAAATATAAAACCTAAATTTTTATACAACTTATCCCTTCTTTTATGATTTTCTAATTTTACTTCATCAACTGCACTTAATTTGCCACTAAGTCTTGCTGTTGGTATATAATTTAAAGCAATTTCTAGCATTTTATTTATCACGAATGTTCCTATCCCTAAAGATCTATAATCCGAATGTAGCATTATAGAGGAATGAAAATTCCAACTATTAAAATCATATCGCAATATCCAATGGTTTCTATTTTTATTAGTATTTGGAATAACAGCTATTTCATTTTTCAAATATTGATAGTCTATAATTGCATATATTTCAACATAATAAAATTTTTGATTTTCTTCAAATGCTTTTATTTCAAAATCTAATTTAAAACAAGCTTCTTTTTCATTTTTCTTGCAAATATAAAATTTGCTAGTATAAACTTCTTGTTTCATTATGCTTTATTCCTTTCTTTTATAAATTATCCATCTCTTTTAATCTCATTATTCCTAGCACTTGTCCATCGCAAGATTAATTGAGTTAAATTGTAATACAATATAAAAAATTATTTGTTTATATTTTAGATTAGCTTTATTACAATTTTATACATTTTTTTAAAAAATAAAAAACTTTCACAAATACCATAAAATCATTATATATATTTTTTAAATATCTATAACATAATACTTTGATTAAATTTGATTTAGAGCATTTATTATGATAAAATGAATTATATTACATTTTAAAACAAGGAGCTAAAATGTTTAAAAAACTATTGAGTGTTGTAGCTTTAGGTGCTTTATTGTCAAGTTCTGCTTTTGCAGAAGATATTCTTGCTAAAGTCAGTAATGGAGCAATTAGTGATAATAGTGCAGGTGTTAAAGTTCTTAGCCTTGATGAGATGAAAGAGGTTAAGGGTGGGTATCGGTTTCAAAGAGATAGTGCTTTTGATTATTATGCAGGTTCTCTAACTTCTTATGGATATGTTGTTTTGAATGATAACAGTAATGATCATAGAGAAGTAAGCAAACAACTTGGTTATTCAAGTAGTGGATATATCGTAGCCAAATACCGCTATGTAAATAACCAAAAAGATTACTATTTGCAATATTTTTCAAGTAAATATGGTTCAGGCACAAATATTTGGGCTTATGCAGGAAGTCCTGCTTATAAAATTCTAAACGAATTCAGAAGTAAATATTAATTCTCACTCTCCCTGTTCCATTTTATTC
>JACRSG010000010.1 GCA_014305285.1 Campylobacter jejuni | reverse complement strand
TCATCTATATTAAAACGAGAGCAAGTTTTATTTTGCATGAAATTTAAAAGTTTATTTCCCAAGGGTTCATTGACTCCACTTAATAAAGCTTGTATGTTTTTTTTTAGGATGGTCATTAGAGTTCCTTAAATTTTATCTATTTTTAATGATATTTTATTGTCTTTCTCGCTAAATTGATACAACAAATCCTCACAAGGATAAGAGATGCATTTTTCTTTACAATCTTTTTTTGGATTTTGTTTTATTTTTTCTAACATTAAAGGAAGTTCTTTTTTAATCAAAAGTTTTACTGGAATTCCCATGCCATGATTTAAATTTTTAATCAATTTTCCATCAACTTGCGAATCCTTGGTAATAGAATGTAAGATTACATCAAAACCAAGTCTCTTAAGCTCTTCATAAAACATAGTTTTTTCTTTTAAAGAAACATACTCATCATATAACGAATGATAACTGACAAAGTAAGTTTTTAAACATTTTGATTGTTCTAAAAGATGATCCTCCTCTAAAAGATTTCGAATTTTTCTTCTTGCAGGAGAAAAAAAATGGGGTGATGAAGAATTACTTGTCCAAAAGGTTTTTGTCGAACAATGTGTTTTAATATGATGAAAAAAATCGAAAGTAGAAAATTCACTATACTGCATAAAGTCTATTTCCTTTCCAAAACCTATAACTCTCCATAAAAATTGAGCGTATGCAGAATTATCCAACACTCCATCTATTAACCAAGGTGCAATCTTAGCTGCTAAATGTGCTAAATATCCCCCGTGAGAACTACCTATCATGATAACTGGCATACCCCCCCCCCATAGTATCAAATGGAGCATATTTTTTAAGATAAAGTGCAACATTTAAAAGATCTTGAGCTTGCATGATTCCAAAATTTTGATACTCATTTTTTGTAGGTTGTAAACTCACATGCAAATTTAAAAAATAATTTGGCATAAAATTACCTTTTTGCTTGCCTTCGATGATTTGATTATTTACAAAATGAAAAATCTCATTCATTTGTTTATAGTCTTGAACTTGATCAACATCATAAGAAAGCTTGATATCCGCAGCTTCACAGCTTGCCTTTAAAATAAGCTTATCTATATCATCTAAATAAAAAGTTGAACCCGTTTGCGGACGATTTCCTATACAATGGTAATTTACTCCAACTACAGCGGTATTAAATTGCCTTGCCATATAATCACCAATATATTGGATTGATGATATATCATCGCCCATACCTTGAATAACAAACACCAAAGCTTCAGGTGTTTTTTCATCATCATACCAAAGCTTAAATTCAAGCTTTGATTCTCTTTTTATACCCAGTTCTACATCATCACAAGAGTCAATCTCATAAGTTTTACTCGCTATCATTACATTTCCCCTATTAAAAGATAAGTTTTACTCGCTAGGTTTTTAAAATTTTCATTCTTGCTTAAAATCACACAAGCTTTATTGTTCGACAAACTTGTAAAGTCTACATTCCCTAAATCTTCATGGCTTTGATTGGCTGCGTTAATGATGGCGTTTTTACTTGCTTCATTGCTTGAAATTCCCATGAGTATAAAATCAGCTTTATTTATAAAAACAAGTTTTAAACATTCTTTATCATCGCCTACACGAAAATTTACCTCTTTTATATCACTAAAACTAGTAAGATCAACATTTTCAACCTCACTTACATTACTCATCGTTTTTATAGGGCTTAAATGATCATTTTTTAAAGTATAAATGCTTATATCATTGATCAAAGTTTTAAGATTGTTTAAAGACTTGCTAACTTCAGCTTCATCCTTACTTGAACTCATTTTTGGTAAAGCAATAGCAGCTAAAATTCCTAAAATAACGATTACAAAAACAAGTTCTAGTATAGTAAAAGCTTTTCTCATCTATATCCTTGAAAAATTTTTATTTTTAGGGCTTAAAATATCTTCTTCTATGCTTACAAATTCCTTTTTTTCATAAGCATCAACCGCGGCTCTTGCTATCATCAAAGCATTATCAGAGCAGAATTTTAAGGGAGCTAATTTTAAATTTGCATTATATTTTTGACATAAATTTTGCAAACGCGAACGCAAGTTAAGATTTGCACTAGCTCCACCTACAACGCCGAAATTTTTAAATTTATAAAGATTAAAAATTTTTTCTAACTTATCCATGATATGATCACAAGCTGTATTTTCAAAGGCATATGCTATTTCCGCTTTTACATCATCGCTTAAATTTTCATGTTTTAAAATTTCTAAACGCACTGCATTTTTAAGCCCTGAAAAACTGAAAGCAAGTTCTTTAGAATGCTTTAAAGGTATATTAAAAGAGATATTTTTAAGTTTGGCATTTTTTGCTAAATTTTCTATGATAACCCCACCAGGATAACCTAAATTCATCATTTTAGCCACTTTATCAAAACTTTCTCCAAAACTATCATCATTTGTGCTTGCCAAAAGCTCTAAAATTCCATCATCTTTAAGATAAAGCACCATGGTATGCCCCCCACTAACAAGCAAAATTCCCCTATCTAAAGAAATTTTTTCTTCCAAAAAAAGACTATAAATATGACCTTTAAGATGATTTATAGGGATTAAAGGTAAATTGAGGGCACTTGCTAAGGTTTTTGCCATAGAAATTCCACTCAGCAAAGAAACACTAAGCCCAGGTTCATTTGTCACAGCTATAGCACAAAGATTTTCAAAATACTCTTTGCATTGTTTAAGTATCTTTGGCAAGGCCTCGCTATGAAGCCTTGCAGCAAGTTCAGGCACCACTCCTCCATAGATGCTATGATCTAATTCTTGAGAAATTTTTTTATGAAATTTACATTCTAAAGTATTTTTATCAATGATAGCTATAGAACTATCATCACAAGAACTTTCTATAGCTAGGATAAGATTTTTCATTCAAATTCCACTAAAATAGAACCTAAGAATTTATCTTTTGATCTTGCCATTTTAAGGGTATTTAAATCCAAATTTTTAGCATTTTTAATCAACTTGCTATTGGTATTTACCTCTAAAAGTTGTGGTAAATTTGCCCCTCTTAACTCATAAAATTCCACTCTATAAATTTTACCTGCCATATCTAAAGAGTATTGTGTTTGCATATTTTTTTTATGAACCAAAATGCCACTTTCATCTTTTCCATGATCAAAACCTATGATATTTACGCGTACACTAGCTATTTTTGGGATAAGAAAATTCTCTTTTACTTTTACCTTGCTTCCAAAAGACACGGTGGTTTCATTACCATCAACTTGAAAAGTTACTTCATTAAAAGCATCACTAAATTCTAAATACTCAGGATATAATCTTGTTTGAAAACGATTGCCATACTGGATATAAAAAGAATTTCCTTCTGCGATAACAGCGGTAAGTTCATTGCTTGTATTGTAATTTAACTCTTTATTTACCGGAAAAGGCACATAGTTGATAACCTTTCTTGGATTTTTTAAAGAAAGTAAAATTCTATCATTAAAAAGCTTCACTTCAAGCTCTCGGTTTATGACTTTATCAACCTCTTGCGGAGTGAGTTCAAAATCTCTGCTAAATTCAATTCCTGCAGTTTTTAGATAATTTTCAATCGCCAAAAGATGATAATAAGCTCTTAAATTTACAGGCAGATTTTTACTCGCTTCGTTTGCAAAAGCAGCTTTATGGTTTGAAATCACAAAATAAGTTAAAGCTTTAAGCATTTCCGTATCGCCAAGTTCTTGGGTTTTGGTGTTTTTAAGATGATAAGCATGCTTTGGATCAGCAAGCAAAGAATTTACACTATTTACGGTTTGAGTGGCGATATTTTCAAGATCAGGGTATTTGCTTGCATTGATTTCACTTGTGTCAATCACACTTGAATTTCCCCAACGCCTAGGATTTTGCATCGCATCGATATAAGTAGGTTTGTAAAAGCCCCAACCATCATGAAGATTGATCACCATACTAACTTCAGGAAGCAAAATAAGCTCTTTAATACGTTGAACGGTTTTATAATCAGGATCCTTTGGACTAATGCTTGCAAATTTACGGTTTAAATCCCCATTATTCCCACGCGAACGCTTGATAATGCTATCAAAAGCTAAATTTGGAGCCACTATAATCTTACCCTTAGTGATATTATAATCACTCAAAAGCAAACTCGCTGCATGAAATCCACCAGGCTCATCGCCTTGAATTCCACCAAAAATCAAAACCGTATTATTATCATCTAGACTTTTTCCATTTTCTCCCACACTAAAGTCTAGTTCTAAAGCAAAAATACTTGTTATAAAAAATAAAATTGTTAAAAAAATTTTCATTTTAACTCCTTAAATACTCTCTTGTTTTAAAATCATACTCAAAAACTTCTTCTATACTTGAAATTTTAGGCACTCCAAAATGATCAAGAGCTTTAAAAATGCATTGAGCAATGTCTAAAAATCCACTTTTATTTTCTAAGAAATTATAAACGCCAACTTCATTAGCAGCATTGATAATAACACCTAAATTTGGCTCTTTTAAGATGGCATTTTTGAGTTTAAAAATAGGATATTTTTTTGTACTGATTGGATGAAATTTTAAAGCGGGTATTTTGCTAAAATCAACAGTCTCTAAAATAGGCGTATCTTGTTTTTCAAATATAGCATCTGAAATAGCCAGTTTCATATCTGCTTTTGAAAAATACGCCGTGCTAGCCCCATTTTTAAACTCACACATTGCATGCACCAAAGATCTTGGTTCTATTAAAGCATCAATTTCTTTAAAATCATATAAATGATAAGCCTCTATAATCTCAAAAAGCTTATTTGCCATAGTCGCACTATCTATAGTGATCTTTGCTCCCATGTTCCAATTAGGATGTTTTAAAGTATCCTTGACACTGACTTGATTTAAATCTTTGATTTTATACCTATAAAAAGCTCCACCACTTGCCGTGATATAAAGTTTTGCTATATTTTTTTTACCTTCGAGTAAAAATTTTAAAGCTGCATGCTCGCTATCAACGGGTAAAAATTTAGCCCCTTTTAAAAAACTCCCCGCTACTACAAGGCTCTCTTTGTTAGCTAAGGCTATGTTTTTACCAAGTTCTTTAGCCTTTAAAGTGCTTTTAAGCCCTGCAAAACCTACAATGGCATTGAGTAAAAGCTTGTCTTGGCATTCTGTTAAAATGTGATCTAAACCCTCTTGTCCTATAAAAACTCTATCGTGTTTAACTAAATGCTTATTTTTTGAATCTTTTATGGCAACAAATTTGGGTTTAAACCTTGCGATTTGTTCATTTAAAAGAGTGATGTTATCCCCGCAAGCTAAAGCAGAAACGGGAATGTTTTTTAAAGCAGCAAGTTTAAGAGCATTCACTCCTATGCTGCCCGTACTTCCAAAAAGTATCATAAAAGAGCAACCATCACAAAAGCAGCAACTATCACTGCATCGATCCTATCAAGCACGCCCCCATGACCAGGGATAAGATCTCCACTATCTTTTACACCTGCTTCTCTTTTAAAATAACTCTCAAGCAAATCTCCAATCACTGCAAAAATCGCTACAAAAAACGAACAAAGCAAAGAAAACCAAAAACCATAAACAAAAACTCCTAAAATCGTTCCTATAACACTCGCACAAATCAAGCCACCTATAACACCTTCTAAGGTTTTGTTTGGACTTGTTAGAGAAAAAGGAGTTTTTCCCATAAGTTTTCCGATAAAATACGCTCCACTATCACAAGCTACAACGATAATGATAAGCCAAAAAAGCGCGAACATACCCTGATCTAAATACACTTGCCAAAGTGCTAAAATAGGCAAACTAGGATAAATATAAATAAGAGCTGGTTTTAAAGAAACTTTTTTATAAACCAAATATCCCACGACTAATAACAAAGCCAAAATTCCAAAAAGCAAAGCTTTATGCAATAAACTTCCTAAGATAAAAGCTATGGCTAAAGGGATAATGGAAATATTTTCTAAAACAAAAAGTTTCTTTGCTTCACTAAAAGATAGATACAATAAAACCGCAAAAACGATAAAATTGATAAAAAATTGATCGATCAACACGATAATAATAATAGCCCCTATCATCACAAGAGCTGAAATAATTCTAGTTGTATTAAACATATTTTTCCTTATATACTAATATCTAAGCGATGAATGCTTTGTGCGTCTTTAAAATTTGGATCTTTAGACTCATCCTCTTCGCTTTTCTCATCATCGCTAGTTTTAGCTTCTTGATTGTGCTTTTTCTTTTTTTCTTGTTCGGCTTTTTCTTTAATCTCTTCTTTGATTTCATGAGTCTCGTTGACTTTTTCAAGCTTGTTCAAAGTTTTTTCTTTTTCATTAAATTCAGCCATATTTAGAGTAGCTGCAAAACCTTCTTTTGCAAGCTCATTGCTTGCTTGTGTGGTTGGATAAGCCATATTTTGATTTATATAATTGACATTTCCTAGTGGGCTAACTGGCATTTTAATCCTTTGTGATATTAATACTTTTAAAATTTGTATAATTTACAAACGCCTTTTGCTGAACCTTAACAAAATTTTTTAAGGTATAATCGACCCAATACGAACCTTTCTTTAGCTTAGAAAAGTTTACACAAAGCCTTGCAGCAAATTCTATCACATCAAGGCTAATTTTTTGCTTGTTTGACACAATCAAAGTATGTGCACTAGGAATATCCCTTACATGAAGCCACAAATCATCTTTTTTAGCATTTTTAAGCAAAAATTCATTGCCTTTTTCATTTTTACCCACGCAAATTTTAAACTCGTTAAAATAAAAATTTGCTACAAGTTCTTCTTGTTTATGATCTTGATTTTTTTTACTATTTTTTTTAGGTAGTAAAATTTCAAGTTCTATTTCACTCTTAGCTTGAAGCAATAATTCTTTCAAACTCAAGGTAAAATCCAACTTTTCTTTTAAATTTTGCCTTTGTATGTTTAAATTTTTAGCTTTTTGTTCTAATTTTTTAGCATTTTTATAATATAAATTAGCACTTTGCTTAGGACTAAATTCAAGTTTAAATTCAAGCTCTTTGCCTTCAAAATCATCAAGCTTAAATTCTCTTTCATAATCTTTTAAAACACTCAAATTTGCAAACAATACATCAGCCCTTTTTCTGTATTCTAAAGCTTTTAAGAGCAAAGAATTTTCTTCATCTAAACTAGAAAAAAGTTCTTGTAAATTTTGTATTTTTTTATCCACTTGGACAAGTTTTAAATTTTTTATTTGTTTGATTTTGTTCTCATAAATGCTTGCAAATTTGCGAGAAAAATAATCTGTAAAATCTTTAATTTCCTCAAAATTTTCATCCATTTGATAAGGTTTTAAAGGCTCTAAAATCACATTAGGTCTTACAACACGATAACTTTTATCAATATGCCTTAAAGCCTCTATAATCAAACCTTTTTCATCGGTAAGGATAACATTGGTATTTTTACCCGTAAATTCAAAATAAATCTTGCTCTCATAGCTTTTATAAGCCTTATTGGCTTTTACACTAAAACATAAAATACGATTGCCTTCAAGAACTTTAACTTCCTTTATAAAAGCATTGCTAAAATACTTTTTAAGCATAAAATCAAAAGGTGCATTATAATTTTTTGCATTAAATTGAGCTGTATAAATCGCACTCATTGCACGAGTAAGATCAAAAATAAATCTTTCTCTATCAAAGCTTAATTCCAAAATATTGTCATTAATGCGCTTGATAAAATCAATTTTTTTAAACTGAGAAAAAAAAGTTTGCAATTGTAAAAGTTCTGTGTATTTCATGAAAGAAATTATAAAATATTTTGGCGAATTTGTGGTAGAATTACATTAAAAAAGGAAATTTGTGCAACTTAATGAGCTAAATTGCGTGATTTTATGCGGTGGAAAATCTAGTCGTATGGGACAAGATAAAAGCAAATTGATTCTTAAAAATCAAAATTTAACTCAATTTCAAGTGGATAAATTTTCTAAAATTTTTAAAAATGTCTATGTGAGTGCAAAAGAAGACAAATTTGAAAATCATTTTAGCTTGATTAAAGATTCTTTAGAATTTAAAGTTTATTCTCCTATGCTTGCACTTTACTCTATACTTTCAAATTTTAAAAATAAATTTGTTTTTGTTTTAAGTGTGGATAGTCCTAAAGTAGGTGAAAATGAACTTTTAAAAATGCTTCCTTTTTTAGAGCAAAACTATAAAATAATCATACCCAAAACCCCTTTACACAAACACCCCTTATGCGGCTTTTATCACAGCTCTTTAGCTCAAACTTGTAAAAAATTTTTAGAAAAAAATGAACAAAAAATAGAACTTTTATTTTCTGAGATTAAAGCTAAATTTGTAGAATTTGAAAATGAAGATGCTTTTTTAAATCTTAATTTTTACGAAGAATATGAAAAATTTAAAAGCGAGTTAAAGTGAGAAAAATTGTTTTATTTTTAAGTCTATGTGTTTTTATATGGGCTAGTGATTTACAACAAGCTTTAGAGCATGAAAAACAAGGCGATTATAAAAAAGCTATGGAAATTTACAAAAAACTCGCTTTAAAAAATTCACCTGTTTTAATTTCTCAAGAACAAAATAACTCAAACCAACCAACACAAACGCAAAATTCTATCACTATAAAAAAAGAAGAAGAAAAACAAGACTTTTCTCGCTTAGCCTTGGCTAATTATCTTGGTGAAAATGAAAGCTTTAATCCCCTTGGCATTAGCTCTTACAAGATGAATTATTTTTTACCTTTTGCTTATAGTTTTAATTCTTTAGGAACAAACAATCGTAAAAGTGAGGCGAAATTTCAGCTTAGTGTTAAAAAAAGACTTTTTGGAAATTTACTAGGATTAGATGAAAAGTATTATATAGCCTATACTCAAACTTCTTGGTGGCAAATTTATGAACATTCTTCTCCTTTTAGAGAAACCAACTATCAGCCAGAATTTTTTGTGGATTTTCCTTTGTATCTTAAAGATTATGAATTTTTTAACAATCTACGCGTAGGTATATTACATGAAAGCAATGGCAAAGGAGATGAGAATTTGCAATCACGCTCATGGAATAGAATTTATGTATCTACAACTATTTTACATAATAAATTTTTATTTGTTCCACGCCTTTGGTATAGAATTCCTGAAAGTAAAAAAGATGATGATAATCCTGCCATCTTGCATTATATGGGAAATTTTGATGTGAATTTAGCGTATTTGGGCGATGATTATTTTATCAATCTTATGTTAAGAAACAATCTTAAATTCCACGATAACAAAGGCACCGCACAAGTTGATCTAGGATATGATATTTTTAATAATGGAATTTATTGGTACTTGCAATACTTTAATGGCTATGGAGAAAGCCTTATAGATTATAACAAACACTTGCAAAGACTTTCCACTGGATTTTTGATTTCTTACTAAAATATCCTTTGTAATTTTATCATTTCTTAAAACAATTTTTACTACAATTTCATTTTTGATAATTATTATTAATACAAGGAAAGATTTGTTTTTTAAGTATATATTGAGTTTAAAAGTGCTTATAGCTTTACTTTTATTCTTTGGAATGATAAGTTTATTTATAGGAGTTATTAGTATCAATGTAAAAGATATTTTTAATCTTAACTCCACTCAATTAGAAATCATAACTCTCACAAGAATTCCTAGACTTATAGCAATTTTACTCACAGGAATGAGTCTTAGTATAGGCGGACTTATCATGCAACAACTCACGCAAAATAAATTTGTTTCTCCAACCACGGCAGGGACTATGGATTGTGCTAGATTTGGCATACTCATTTCTTTAATATTTTTTACTGGAGTATCTTTTTTTACTCAAGCTATTATTGCTTCTGTGTTTGCGCTTTTAGGTTCTTTTATATTTATCCAAATTTTAAGAAAAATCAAACTCAAAGACGTGATTTTTGTACCTTTAATAGGCTTGATGTTTGGAGGGATTATCAGTGCTATAACCACTTTTTTTGCTTATACTTTAAATTATATACAAAACATCCAAGCTTGGCTACAAGGCAGCATGGCAAATGTTATGCAAGGAAATTATGAATTACTTTACATTTCTTTACCACTTTTTATACTTGCTTATTTTTTAGCTCATAAAATCACCCTAGTTGGCATGGGTGAAGATATAGCTTTAAATCTTGGAATTTCTTATGATAGGATATTATTTTTAGGCTTGATGATTGTAAGTATTATTACTAGCTTAGTGATTGTAAGCGTTGGGATTATCCCTTTTTTAGGGCTAATTATCCCAAATTTAGTAGCTCTTTATCTAGGCGATAATCTTAGAAAAAATCTCATCTATATAGCACTTTGCGGGGCTTTATTTTTGCTTGTTTGCGATATTATTTCAAGACTTGTCATCTTTCCTTTTGAAATACCTTTAAGTATCACTACAGGTGTTTTAGGATCTTTGATTTTTATCTTTCTTTTGCTAAAAAGGAAAGCTTATGCGTAAAAAAATGTTGATTTTAAGCTTTTTAACACTTAGTATGATAGGGATTTTTATACTTGTAGGTTTAAATGGCTTTGATGAATATGCTTTAAAAAGTCGTTTTTTACAAATTGCAGCTATTATCATAGTGGCTATTTGCATCGCTGTTTCAACAGTGATCTTTCAAACTTTATGCAATAACAAAATTCTAACCCCTGCTATCATAGGATTAGATTCTTTATATATGTTACTTCAAAGCGTTCTTATCTTTTTTTTTGGTGCAGCTAATTTAAGTGTTTATAAAAACAATATCAATTTTTTAATCACTCTAGTTTGCATGGTGGTTTTTTCACTAGGACTTTATAAAATTTTATTTAGTAACGATAGAAGCATTTATCTTATCATGCTTTTAGGCTTAGTTTTTGGAACACTTTTTAACACTTTAAGCTCTTTTTTTGAAGTATTAATCGACCCTGATGAATTTATGATAATACAAGGAAGAATGTTTGCTAGTTTTGATAATATCGCTTTTGATGTTTTAATTCTTGCTTATATTATTAGCTTTTTAAGTTTTATATGGATTGTTCGCTATATGAAATTTTTAGATCCTTTAAATTTAGGCAAAGATTTAGCGATAAATTTAGGTATAAATTATCAAAAAATTTCAAAACAATTGATGATTATCATAGCTATTTTAACTTCTATTAGCACCGCACTTGTAGGTCCTATAACCTTTTTAGGACTTTTGGTGGTAAATATCACTTATGAGCTTTTTAAAACTGCAAAGCATAGCATTTTATTAAGTGCTTGCATACTCATTAGCATTTTGGCTTTGCTTGGAGGGGTGTTTTTTGTCTCTAGAGTTTTTGATTATAATGCCACTATAAGCGTGGTTATTAATTTCTTAGGCGGGATATATTTTATCTATCTTGTATTAAAAGGCAATAAATTATGATTAAACTAAAAAATATCACCAAATTTTATGATAATAAAGCCATTATTTCAGATCTTAGCCTTGATTTTCATAAAGGCAAAATCACTTCTATAATAGGAGCCAATGGTGCTGGAAAATCCACTCTTTTAGCTCTAGCAAGTCGTTTGATAAAACCTAGTAGTGGAGAAATTTATATCGATGGAATGAATTTAAAAGACTATAAAGAGCAAATCTTAGCACAAAAAATTTCCATTCTCAAACAACAAAACAATATCAATTTAAGATTAAAAATTGAAGAATTAGTCACATTTGGGCGTTTTCCGCATTCTCAAGGAAGACTTAATGCAAAAGATAAAATCAAAATCAATGAAGCCTTAGAATACATGGGGCTTAGCAGCTTAAGAAATGAATTTTTAGACACACTAAGCGGTGGACAAAAACAAAGAGCTTTTATAGCTATGATCATCGCTCAGGATACTGAATTTATAATGTTTGATGAACCTTTGAACAATCTTGATATGAAACATAGCGTACAAATCATGCAACTAATGAAAAATTTAGTCAAAGACTTTAACAAAAGCATAGCTGTTGTATTGCATGATATTAATTTTGCTTCGATTTATTCCGATGAAATCATAGCCTTAAAAGATGGGAAACTTTTAAAACAAGGCTCAAAAGATGAAATCATCAATCAAGAAAATTTAAAACAAATTTATGATATGGATATACCTGTAAGCCAAATTAATGATAAGAAAATTTGTATTTATTTTTAAAAAGGAGAAAATATGAAAAAATCTTTAGTTTTTGCATTTTTTGCATTTTTTTTAAGTCTAATCTTAACAGCTTGCAATTCAAACTCAAATGAAAATAACGCAAGTTCTACAAAAACTAGTGCTACGGTGAAAATTTTGCCTATTAGCATGAGCGATGAGGGTGATAGTTTTTTAGTGAAGGATAGTCTAGGAGAAAATAAAATCCCTAAAAATCCTTCTAAGGTAGTGATCTTAGATCTTGGAATTTTAGATACTTTTGATGCTTTAAAATTAAATGATAAAGTCGCGGGCGTTCCTGCTAAAAATTTACCAAAATACCTACAACAATTTAAAAACAAACCTAGTGTAGGTGGAGTACAGCAAGTTGACTTTGAAGCCATTAATGCTCTAAAACCTGAACTTATCATCATTTCTGGACGCCAAAGTAAATTTTATGATAAGTTAAAAGAAATAGCTCCAACTTTATTTGTAGGTCTTGATAATGCAAATTTTTTAAGTTCTTTTGAAAACAATGTCTTAAGCATTGCAAAACTTTATGGTTTGGAAAAAGAAGCTTTGGAAAAAATTTCAGATATTAAAAATGAAATTGAAAAAACCAAAAGCATAGTCGATGAAGACAAAAAAGCTCTTATCATTCTTGCAAATTCTAACAAAATTTCAGCCTTTGGATCTCAATCTCGCTTTGGGATTATTCACGATGTTTTAGGAATTAATGCAGTAGATGAAAATATAAAAGTAGGCACACATGGTAAAAGCATCAATTCTGAATTTATACTAGAAAAAAATCCTGATTATATTTTTGTTATTGATAGAAATGTCATCGTAGGCAACAAAGAACGTGCTCAAGGCATACTCGATAATGCACTTGTTGCCAAAACCAAAGCAGCACAAAACAAAAAAATCATCTATCTTGATCCAGAATACTGGTATTTAGCAAGTGGAAATGGATTAGAGTCTTTAAAAACTATGATTTTAGAAATCAAAAACGCTATAAAATAACACAACTTCGCAAGGGCTAGTCTCTTGCATCAATCTTAATAAAATATTTGGAATTTTCAAAAAAGTTTTAGTGGCGGACAGAGAGGGATTTGAACCCTCGAGACCCGTTAAGATCTGCACCCTTAGCAGGGGTGTGGTTTCAGCCGCTCACCCATCTGTCCAATAAAATAAAGTGCAATTATACAAAAAAATAAATAATACCTAGCTTAAAAAACTAGGAAAAATCAAAGACTAAAATAAGCTAAAAGCAAAGTCACAACAAGCCCTGCTCCAAAAACTGCAAATTGTTTAATTCTATCTTTTTTATTTGCAAACAAAGTAATCATAAGCCCTGAAATATAAAGCATGAATAAAGTAATACCAAAGCCTACGCTAAGCACAGAAAAATACCAAGCACCCTTATCTTTATGAAGCATGATCATATCTCCAAGTAAAGATCTTGTTTTTAAAGTAATATTGTATTCGTTAGTAGAATTTTGAGTTATATTAGCACTATAATGAGTTCCACCTATTGTTATACCTTTATCTTTACTTTTAATAACATCTGTATTAGACGGCACTTTTAAACCATTTGTTTTTAAATACTCTATTAAAGCTTCTCTTTCTTTACCACTTTCTATAGCTTTTGACAAGTAATACTGCTCAACTTTCAAACCCACATCTTGATTAATGTGAAAAATATGCGCTATACCCGTTAAAGCAAAAAGTAAAGCACAAGGCAAGAAGAATAAGCTAAGATAGATATGAACCTGTCTAAACAATTTATTTTTATTGATCATTTTAACTCCTTTTTGATTATCAAAATTTGTGATATTTTGACAAAACAAAGTGAAGTAAAAGTGAATTTTAAATAAAAAGTTTATATTTTTTAAAATAAAAAAAGCCCTATGATTAATAGGGCTTAAAGATTATTTTTTATCAATCACTTGATAATTATAAGGAACGAGGTCTTTATCATGCTCTAAAAGTTCTTTTGGAGGATTACCATTAACATCTTTTTCATCTGCATAGTAACCCTCTCCGGCTTTATGACCATTAACATCTACCTTATAATAAAGCTCCCCTGGATTAAATTTTTGAATATCTTCAAAACCTAAATTTGAAGTTTTAAAATCTTTAATTCCATTTGCTACGGCAATTTCTACAAGTTTAATTTGCCCCATTCTTGCCATATCAACAGCTTGCAATAACATTCTTGAAGCTTCACGAGGATTATGGAAACCAGTTGAGTTTTCGGCATTAACAAAATCCGCTCTCATTTGAGCTTTACGATGAAGTTCTAAAACTTCTTTTAGTTCTTCGCTAATTTTTTTCGAATCAGCTTTTCCATCGCTTTGGAATTTTTCCATATTGCCTAGTTCATCGCGTAGTTTTTTAGTATCCATAATCAAACTAACAATTGCATACTCTGCAGTTCTTTGATCGTGTGCAACGCTGTTTTGTATGTCAAGCACTTGAGCTTTTAAGTCATCTTCACTTTGTTTATGACAAGACTTACAAGCAGAGTTAATATCTCTTAAAGGAGAAGTGATATTGTGTTGAGTAACTTTTTTAGCCCCTTCTCTAACATAAGGCATATGACAATCCACACAACTTACTCCATTTGCAGCATGCACACCACCACTATAAAGCTCACTTTCTGGGTGTTGAATTTTAATAATTTGTGCCCCTGTTAATTTATGAGTAAAATCAGCTCCAAATACTCCACGAACTTTATCATAATAATCATCTAGCATTTCAATTCTAAATGGTTGTCCTTTTTTCCACTCACTCCAAGGAAAAGTTAAAACTATACCATCGGTTTCAATCTCTTTAGCTTTATTGCCATCTCTCCAAAACTCATACTCATCATAATTTTTCTGAGTTCCATTCCACCATTTTTTAGAACTATCATCTACAATAGTTTCGCCCATTACTTTTACTTTTTCCCCTGTTGGTTTAAAATAGTATTCAACATGGCATTGAGAGCAAACTAAAGTTCTCATTTCTTCTCTTGTAGCTTTTACGCCTTGTACTGGATCTTTTTCATATCCTCTAGAAACTAAAGCATTAATAGCTGCTGGACGAGTAAGTCTTAAACTCATATCATTTGGATTGTGACAATCTGCACAAGTTACACCCATTCTTTTGCCACCATGTGGACCTGCATGTTCAGGTGAATTTTCTACTATACCATCAACCGCTGGGATATTTTTAATCATAGTCCAATAATTTGTAGAGTTAAAAGCAGTAAAATCCCCTTTAGCAACATTTTTTATAAGCCATGGAGCCCATCCACTGTGACAATTCATACAAGCTGCGGGCTGGCCTTTAAAAGCAGCAAGTCCATGAGCATTAAGAAAATCTTTATTGTTTCTTGCTGTTTTCATTTGATCTACTTGAACCCAAAAATGCCCTCTTTCTTCATTGAAATCAAGACTGAAAGGATATCCTGCCCAAAGTATTGTTAATTGAGGAAAGCGAATCAATTTTGAATAAGCTAAATTACCACCAAATTCAGTAGCCTTAGGCTCTTCTTTTTCAACTGTTAAATACATTTTTAGCTGCTCTGGAAAAACCTTACCCCATTTTTCAAAATTTGGATCATCATCACTAAGCAAAGAAAAATCAGCATTTGCTGCAATGGCATTTTTATTTGCTTCATCTTCTTTTTTTTGATTGATATCATTATTTAGCCATAAAACTCCCACTATAAGTAAAACCAGAACAACAATACCCAAGCGTAAAATATTTTTTTTCATTCATCTTCTCCTTATTAAATTCCGTGTTTATGCCCAACATCTTTATGACAAGAAGCACAATTTAATGACTTGTCTGCATGTGGATTTGTTGTAGCATTGATAGCTGTTTGAGCAAAATCTGCATGACAGCGTATGCAATTTTCTTGCACCATTTTTCTGCTTTTTTCAGTCGCGCTCAAATTTGTAGGCAACTCATCAAGTTTAAAAGTAAAAGCATAAGCATGTCCTAAACCACTTTGCGCTTTAGCTATCCACTTGGCTACAAAATTATGTGGCAAATGGCAATCTACGCAAGTTGCTCTAGGTTCGCCTTTGACTTTTTGAGAGTGGGGTCCTGCCATGTATTCGTTATAAACTTCATTCATAATATGACAGTTATTACAAGATTCACTTGCATTGCTTAAATAAGACGTGCCCTTAGCGTTATAAAAAGTATAAAACCCAACTGCAAAGAAAACAAAAAGCAAAACAAGAAAAATAGTAAAAAGATTTAAAGTTTTCTTCAAAATTTTCCTCCTTAAAATTTATCATTTCTTAAAACCTTCAATGAAACAACAATGTCACAGAATTTCCCAGAAATAAATTTTATAATTGTAACATAGATAAATTTAATATAATTTTAAAGATATATTTACTCTTAATTAACCTAAAAAAATTTAAAACTTTTATTCAATCATTTCAAAATAAATGATAAAATACAACAAAAAAGGAAAAATTAATGCAAACAAGTCCTGATATGTTTATCAATCGCGAACTTTCTTGGCTTCGCTTTAATTCTCGTGTTTTAGACCAATGTTCTAAAAATTTACCCTTGTTAGAAAAATTAAAATTTATAGCCATATATTGTACTAATTTAGATGAATTTTATATGATACGCGTTGCAGGCTTAAAACAACTTTTTTCAGCTGGAGTTAATGCAAGCAGTAGTGATGAAATAACTCCATTAGAACAATTAAAAGCCATACGCAAATACTTACACCAAGAAAAAGAACTTTTAGAGCGTTATTTCAATGAAATCACAAGTGAATTAGAAAAAGAAAATCTTTTTATAAAACATTATGAGAATTTAGATGAAAATTTAAAACAAAAATGTGATGAGTATTTTTTCTCCAATATTTTTCCTGTTATTGTTCCAATAGCTGTTGATGCTACTCACCCTTTTCCACATTTAAATAATTTATCTTTTTCACTAGCGGTTAAAATTTGTGATAAAGCACATCCTGAACTTGTGAAATTTGGAATGATTAGAATTCCAAGAGTTTTACCTCGTTTTTATGAAGTAAGTGCAAATATTTATGTTCCTATAGAAAGCATAGTCCATCAACACGCAGAAGAAATTTTTCCAGGCTATAAACTTTTAGCTTCAGCAGCATTTAGAGTGACTAGAAATGCAGATATAGTAATAGAAGAGGAAGAAGCTGATGATTTTATGATGATTTTAGAGCAAGGCTTAAAACTTCGTAGAAAAGGAGCTTTTGTAAGATTGCAAATTCAAAAAGATGCGGATGAGCAAATCGTAGAATTTCTTAATACTCACATGAAAATTTTTCACAAAGATGTTTATGAATATTCTATTTTACTTAATCTCCCTAGTCTTTGGCAAATCGCAGGAAATAAAACCTTTACGCATCTTTTAAGCCCACTTTACACACCTAAAACTTTACCACCTTTTGATGAGAATTTATCTATTTTTGATGCTGTAGAAAAAGAAGATATACTCATCATACAACCTTTTGAAAGTTTTGATCCAGTTTACAAATTTATCAAAGAAGCAAGCAAAGATCCTGAAGTAATTTCCATAAGAATGACACTTTATAGAGTGGAAAAAAATTCCAACATAGTTCAAGCTTTAATTGACGCTGCAAGTGATGGAAAACAAGTAACTGTAATGGTAGAATTAAAAGCACGCTTTGATGAAGAAAATAATCTTCACTGGGCGAAAGCTTTAGAAAATGCCGGAGCCCATGTTATTTATGGTATTACAGGTTTTAAAGTCCACGCTAAGGTTTCTCAAGTCATACGTAAACAAGGAGATAAGCTTAAATTTTATATGCATTTAAGTACAGGAAATTACAATGCAAGCAGTGCTAAAATCTATACTGATGTCAGTTATTTTACAAGCAAAGCAGAATTTGCAAGAGATACGACAAGCTTTTTTCACATCTTATCGGGCTTTAGCAAAAACCGTCGCCTTCAAACTCTTTCAATGAGTCCCAATCAAATCAAAGAAAAAGTTTTAAAAATGATACGCACTGAAACAAGCAAGAAAAATGAAGGTGTGATTGTCGCTAAAATGAATTCTCTTGTAGATAGTGATATCATACAAGCACTTTATGAAGCAAGCATGGAAGGAGTGCAAATTGATCTTATCATACGTGGCATTTGCTGCTTAAAACCTGATGAAGAATACAGCAAAAACATACGCGTTAGAAGCATCATAGGAAAATACTTAGAACATGCTAGAGTATTTTATTTTAAACATAGTGAACCAAATTATTTTATATCGAGTGCAGATTGGATGCCAAGAAATTTAGAGCGTCGCTTAGAACTCATGACCCCTATATATGATGAAAGAAGCAAAGCTAAATTGGCTCAATTTTTACGCTTGCAACTTAGCGATAATGTTTTAGCCTATAATCTTAAAAACAATGGAGAATATGAAAAAATTCCTTCTTCTGAAAAAACCATAGATTCTCAACAAACCTTAGAAGAATATGTAAGTAAAATTTATAAAACGCTTAAAAAAGATACGGATCAAAGTCGTGCAACACACTTAGCTTCTAAGCTTTTCAAAGAAAACTAAAAGTTTTTAGGGTTTCATACCTTAAAAACTTTAAACTATGAATTTTTATCAATCTTCAAATTTGAATAAGCATTGATTTTACAAACTGGTGGAAGCGAGGGGAATCGAACCCCTGTCCAAAAATAATCCCACAAAGACCTCTACATGTTTAGCAAAGATGACTGCTTCACCCTACTTCGCTCATCTTCCAAAACTTAAAAGCAAGGCTAAGACTTTATTTCACCTCAACGCTTGTCAAACGCAAGGCTACACTATCAAAGATGACCGAAAATTAAGCTAGATAGTATGACTTAAATTTCAGGCTCAACTGAACTTACGCAGCTTTAGCGTAAGCAGGAGCGAATTTAACGTTGTTTGCGTTTAATTTTATTTGGGCTTTTTACGCTTTGCCCAAAGCGACATGCCATCTAAGCAGACTTACTCCTGTCGAAGCCAAGTCGCTCCCTTATTTAGAAATAACATTTGGAACATTAACAATTAAAGGATTAAAAACCGCTAAAACAGAATCATCATTTTCATATGAACGACAATATTTTTCAAACTGATCGCTCATTAAAAGCATCCAATCTGTAAATTCATCACTAGCAGGTCCATTAAAGCGATTTGCTTGTGCCATCATCTCTTCGCAAAATACGCAAAAATCAGTCACTTCTTCAAGATTTAAGCGTCTTGCTGCCCAAGCGGTATTATGTGCTAAAGTTTCAAGCTCTTTTATAGCTTCTTTATAACGCACACTATCGCTTCCAAGCTTGATGATTAAAGGTTCAAACCTATCACACATGGTTCTAAAAAATTGTAAAAATTTTTCTATATCGTTAATTTCATAATCTAATTCTAATTTTGTTAAAATTCCCATTTTTAAACCATAATCATTAAAGTTTAATGTAAATTCTAGCAAATTTTAGCTAAAATCTTATTTTAATTTTTCCAAAAATATAAGCAAAGATATGGATAGAATAGTAGAAATAGAAAAATACTCCTTTGATGAAACTTACGAAACTTCGTTGCGTCCTTCAAATTTTGATGGTTATATAGGTCAAGAAAGCATTAAAAAAAATTTAAATGTCTTTATAGCTGCAGCCAAAAAACGCAACGAATGTTTAGATCATATACTTTTTAGTGGTCCTGCAGGACTTGGAAAAACAACACTGGCTAATATCATCTCCTATGAGATGGGTGCAAATATCAAAACAACTGCCGCTCCTATGATAGAAAAAAGCGGAGATTTGGCAGCTATTTTAACCAATCTTAGCGAAGGAGATATACTTTTTATCGATGAAATTCATCGCTTAAGCCCTGCTATCGAAGAAATACTTTACCCTGCAATGGAGGATTACCGCCTTGATATTATCATAGGTAGTGGTCCAGCTGCTCAAACCATAAAAATTGATTTACCAAAATTTACTCTTATAGGTGCTACAACACGTGCAGGTATGCTTAGCAATCCTTTACGTGATCGTTTTGGTATGCAATTTAGATTAGAATTTTACAAAGATAGCGAACTCGCTCTTATCTTGCAAAAAGCAGCTTTAAAACTTAATAAAACTTGTGAAGAAAAAGCCGCACTTGAAATCGCTAAAAGAAGTCGTTCTACTCCAAGGATAGCCCTAAGACTTTTAAAAAGAGTAAGAGATTTTGCTGATGTTAACGATGAAGAAATTATCACAGAAAAAAGGGCTAATCAAGCTTTAAATTCTTTAGGAGTTAATGAGCTTGGTTTTGATGCAATGGATTTAAGATATCTTGAACTTTTAACCGCTGCTAAACAAAAGCCTATCGGACTTGCAAGCATTGCTGCGGCTTTAAGCGAAGATGAAAATACAGTCGAAGATGTAATCGAACCTTATTTGCTAGCCAATGGCTATATAGAACGCACTGCAAAAGGGCGTATAGCAAGTATAAAAAGCTATAGCGCTTTAAAATTAAACTATGAAAAAACTTTATTTGAGGAGTAAATTTTGCAAAATGGAAAATTCTTTCTTATAAGCTTTATTTTAGTCATTTTATTTCTTTTACTTTATCTTTTTAAAGGTTTTTTACTTGTAATTATCATAGCTAGTTTAATGGCAGTAGCTACCTCAAATATCAATGCGAAATTTTTACATCTTACTAAAGGACATAAATTTTTAGCTTCTATTCTTACAACAACTTGTATGGTTTTGCTTTTCTTTGCGCCTTTTGTTTATGCCATGATAGAACTCGCCAAAGCTTTAAAGAATTTTGATATTAATTTAGTTACACAAACACTTGATTATGTGAAAAACTATCAATTTACCTTCCCTGAAAGCTTTAATTTTTTAGAACCTAAAGTCAAAGAATTTTTAGCTTCTATAGATTTAAATAGCATTTCTAAACAAATCCTAAGCTATGCTTCAAGTTTTACAAAATCAGGAGCTAAATTTCTTGTAGATATGGTTTTAATTTGTGTGTTTTATTTCTTTGCGAATCTATATGGAACCGAACTTGTTATTTATCTTAAATCCATCATTCCTATTGATAAAAAAGAACTCGATGATGTTTTAAGCGAAGTGGGCAATGTTATGGCTGTTGTGCTTTACTCTATGGTAATTGTAGCGATATTTCAAGGTACACTTTTTGGTTTAATCACAATGTTTTATGGTTATGATGGAATTTTAATGGGGGCAATTTTTGCTGTAAGTTCTCTCATACCTGCTATAGGAGGTGCTTTAATTTATGTGCCTGTAAGTCTTTATGAATTTGCTTCAAACAATCTTAACTCAGCTCTTGTTATTTTTATTTATTCCGTAATTGTAATTTCTTTTATAGCAGATACTTTAATCAAGCCTTTAATCATTAAATGGATCAACAAAAAACTTGTAAAAACCCCTACCAAAATCAATGAACTTTTAATCTTCTTGGCTATGATAGCAGGAATTTCAACCTTTGGTTTTTGGGGTATTATACTAGGTCCTGCAATTTTAACCTTTTTTGTATCAACTTTAAGAATGTATGTGATTTTAAAAGATAAGAATTTGATTTAACTTGCCTTAAAAAAGGCAAGTTTTACGATCTAAGCTTTTGGGCCTATCATTTTAGCAGGATCAACAAATTTGTTAAAATCTTCTTCACTAACCAAACCAAGCTCCATAGCACTTTCTTTTAAAGAAATACCTTTTTTATGAGCATTTTTCGCTACTTTAGCAGCATTTTCATATCCTATGTATGGATTTAGGGCAGTAACTAGCATTAAAGAATTGTGAAGATTATGATCAATTTTTGCACGATTTGGTTCTATACCTACAGCACAATGGATATTAAATGAATGCATAGAATCAGTCAACAAATCAAGACTTTGCAAGAAATTATAAATAATCACGGGCTTAAACACATTAAGCTCAAAATTTCCTTGACTCGCTGCAAAACCGATAGTCGCGTCATTTCCCATTACTTGCACAGCAACCATGGTAACAGCTTCACATTGAGTAGGATTTACCTTACCTGGCATAATCGAACTTCCTGGCTCATTTTCAGGGATGGTAAGCTCGCCAAGACCGCATCTTGGACCTGAAGCTAGCCATCTTATATCATTTGCAATTTTCATTAAATTTGCAGCCAAACCTTTCATCGCACCATGAGTGAAATTAATCGCATCATGACTTGTTAAAGCATGAAATTTATTTGGACTTGAAACAAATTTTGTACCTATAAGCTTGGTAAGTTCTTCACTTACTTTTTCACTTAATTCTGGATGTGCATTAAGTCCTGTTCCTACTGCAGTTCCTCCTATGGCAAGTTCTCTTAAAGTTGGTAAAGAAGCGATGATTTGCTCTTTTGAATGTAAAAGCATAGAAAGATATCCACTAAATTCTTGTGCTAGAGTAAGTGGCGTAGCATCTTGTAAATGAGTGCGTCCTATCTTGATAATACCATCAAATTCTTTTACTTTTTTTTCAAAAGTTGCAATAAGTTCATCAAGTACAGGGATAAGTTTTTTCTCTACTTGCTCAACCGCAACGATACTCATAGCAGTTGGAAAAGTATCATTTGAACTTTGACTCATATTGACATGATCATTTGGATGCACAAGCTTTTCTTTGCGAAAATCTCCGCCCATGATTTCAGTAGCACGATTTGCAATGACTTCATTCATATTCATGTTGCTTTGGGTACCTGAACCTGTTTGCCAAATCGCAAGAGGAAAATTATCATCAAATTTACCTGCAATAATCTCATCACAAGCTTGAACTATAGCATTTTTCTTAGCGTCATCAAGTTTGCCAAGTTTGTTATTTACTAAAGCTAAAGATTTTTTAAGATTTGCAAAAGCATAGATTAAAACCTTTGGCATTTTCTCACAACCAATATTGAAATTCTCAAAACTTCTTTCAGTTTGAGCTCCCCAATATTTATTGTTTGGAACTTTGATCTCTCCCATTGTGTCATATTCGATTCTATATTCCATAATTTTTTCCTTTTATTAAAATTTAATTTATTATAAGCTAAAAAAATTAATACTTTCAAAAACATTTTCCTACCGAACTCATTAAATGCAATTCATAAGCATTATAAGAAAATCTATTCATTAACATAAATTTCCAAAATACATTGTTTTTATATAAAAATTCTGAATTAAAACCTTGACTTAAAATATTATCTTTTAATTTATATTTTTGAATAAAACTAATAGGAAAATCAACAAAACTGGCCTTATTTTCTAAAGTCCTTCCATAAATTCTTTTTTCAAAAATTACAAAAGTAGAAAAAGAAGCTCGATAATCATCTTGTTCTATACTTTTAGCAAGATTAAAACCTAAATTTGCATTCACGCTATGATGTTTTAAACTTTCGTAATTTTTAGCAAAAGGACTTTTATTTTCTTTAAAATCTTCTTGATAAAAAAAACTATGTGTAAAATACATTAAAGGATTAAAAATAAAATCTTGACCTAAAATAATATCTTTAGTTGCACCAAACTGGGCTGAAGTTTGTAATGTTTTATATTTGCCTTCGATTGACTCTACTACAAAACGTTTAAGGGTATTAAATCCCACGCCTATACCTAATCCGCTTAACATTTTTATAAAATCTAATTCATGATTATAATTAAGCAATAAATCCACATTATAACTCTTCAAATCACTACCATTATTAAAATTAAATCTAGCACTAGAAAGGGATAAAGCATAAGCTAAAAAGCCTGATGAGAAATTTTCTCCTAAAGAGATATTAGTACCTGTTTTTTGACCTGAAAAATCTTTATCTTTGTAGTATTTATAGCTTGGAGTAAGGTGCCAAAAATATTCTTCATCACTAAAAATTCTAGGTAAATAAGTACTAGCAAGTAATATATTATTGTTTTGTGCAAAATTGTTAATATTAAGAGGATGAAGAGTAAATAACACGTTATTTTGCATCAAATTAGATTGATTATGATTGCTAAAAGTGCTTAAATACCCTGAACCTTCTATCCTATCTAATTTAGTCTTTACATCTATTCCATTATCTAAAGAAGCAAAAAATTCCTGATAAGTCTGACTTAAATCTGTTCTAGATCGCAATTGTCTTAAGGCATTTCCCAAGCTTGTATTAGGAATTTCATAAGCATTGGGCTTTAAATTAGGTTTTATTAAGGTTTCATTAATACCCACTAAATCATCGCTTAAAACAAAATCAAAATTTAAAGCATAGGTATTTTGCACCAAAACATGATTAAAAGATGATAAACTTTTTTCTAAATCTCCTAGATTAATTTTCACTGGATTATACAAGGTATAGTATTGAGGTAAAGGAATATATTCTAAATTCCCGCCTTTAATATCATAGGTTTTTGCAATCAGTTTAGAATTTTTATCATTACCAAAATCAAGTTGTAATTTAGAGTCAACTCCTTCTTGAGTATAAGTTCCTTGCACTGTTAAATCACTCAAATCTTCATTTCCAGGTCTAACTATGCCTTTATTGTTTAAATTTTGCCCTACAATACCATTACCACTTAGTATAGCTTTTTGTTCTACATAAGCATTATTTTTAACTTTTCCTTTGAGCTTTAATTCTCCTTGTTTGATTAAAGTTGCACCCTCATAAGTATTTTGACCACTGATGATTAAAACACCTTCACCTTCTTTAGATAATCCTATATTAAGATTAACTAAATGCATAGGTTTATTAACAGCACTTGATAAATGAGTACTTTCATCCCATTTTCTTTGACTAATGTCATTAGAAAATTCAGCATCATAACCTGCAGTGTTTATAGCATAATAAGCTGTATCAGGCTCTTGTTCATATTTTAACACATCCTGATCGCTTAGTCTATTTGCATCTAAAATACTCAGTCCTTTTAGTGCCTTTTGTGCATCTAAAATTCCTTGTCCAAATAATTCTTCTTTTTCAACTCTGACTACTCCATTAATAGAACTAATAGTAGAAATATTAAGTTTTTGCGACTGCACACTATCTCTGTTATTCCAAATATAATCACTATAATCAACCCATTGTCCATTAACTTGAACTTGTATTCCATTGTAAAGCTGTTTTAAATCCCGTTTTATTTCATCTTCTATGTTAGGTGGATCTTGCGAAATATACACAATAAGAAATTTAGGTTGATTTGTTCCATCGGTTACTTGTTTAACTGTAAATTTTGGAGCTTTATAGTTTTTATTTGCCGTGCTTAATAATATATCAGCAATTTGCTTGCCCTCCAAAAAAGGGAATTTTTGCTTGACCAGTGCCGCTGTTCCACTTACCATAGGTGCTGCCATAGAAGTTCCACTTTTTTTTATAAAATTATCATTAGTACTTGAGTCAACATTATTAATATTTACTCCAGCAGCAACTAAAGAAAAATTCGTAGCTCCTTTAAAACCATTGCTAAAATCAGCCAAACCTTCACTTTTAACTATTAAAGTCCCGTCTGCTTCTAAAGTAATCTCATTTGCATCCAAAGCTCCAACAGTCAACCAAGCTCTTAAAGATTCATCATAACTTGGTAACATCGCATGCAAAGCAGGGCTAAGAATTCCTTCATTACCAGCAGCAAATACATTTAATATTCCCTTCTCTTTGCTAAGCCTCATCATATCATTGGCAACTTTATCCGCTTTCATAACATACTCCAAAGGAATATCACAGATATTATAACTTTTCCCTTGATTAGTTTGAGTACAATCTACTAATCCAGAATTTGAAGCTCTAAGATTAAAATAAGGATAAAATTGAATACCCCAGCTATTATTAATAATACTCGCATCTTTGAAAAAATTATAAATATTAGGAGTTTGAGTGTAAGAGCCTTTTGGAAATATCCCAGCTCCATAAAATTTTGCCCCATAAGCCACTCCATAAGGCTTGTTATCGTCTATCTTTGCTCCAACAGCTATACCTGCTACATGACTTCCGTGTGTTGATTTTTGTAAATCAGGTACTAGCTGTTTCCCAGCTGTATCGGTAGGATAAGTAGACTTTAAAATCTTGTCCTTTAAGCTAATATGATCTTGATTAAAAGCATCATCGGCTACACCTATTATAATAGTATCTCCACTATATCCTAGCTTATGCACTTTATCAATATGATGAAGTTCAAATTCACTTAAAGCAAAAATTTTACAAACTAAAGTTAAACAAAAAAATTTTTTCATTTTTACTCTACTGTTACGCTTTTAGCCAAATTTCTTGGCATATCCACATCATTACCAAGTCTTATAGAAATTTCCATTGCTAAAAGTTGAGTAATTACCATCATTTCAAAAAATTCACACATATAATGATCTTGCTCATTGGTTTTTATAAAATCATCACTCAAATCAAACTCCAAAGGTGAAATGCTAAGTACCGTAGAATCCCTAGCAATAAGCTCTTCAACATTTGATTTTGTTTTTTCATAAAGCATATGTTTTGGCATTAAAGCTATAGTATAAAGTTTAGAATCAGCCAAAGCAATAGGGCCGTGCTTCATCTCTCCTGCAGGATAACCCTCAGCGTGAAGATAAGATAATTCTTTAAGTTTTAAAGCTCCTTCTAAGGCTAAAGGATAAAAAACATCTCTACCTATAAAGAAAAAGCCATGTCCATCTAAATAACGCTTAGATAAACGATGAATTTTTTCATGTAAAACTTGTTTTACACTCACGCAATTTGGAGTATGTAAAAGCGCTTTAATTTCAGCAGAAACATTTAAATTTCTTTTTTGTGCCATAAAAATAGCAAGCATCCAAAGTGTTAAAACCTGAGTTGCAAAAGCTTTAGTTGAAGCAACTCCTTTTTCTATACCCGCACGAGTTAAAAGGCTTAGGTGTGCTAAACGCACTATATTAGAATTATCCACATTACAAATGGCAAAAGTTTTAGCACCCTGCTCTTTTGCAATCTTTAAAGCTTCTAAAGTATCTGCCGTCTCTCCACTTTGAGAAATAACAATAAACAAAGAATCTTTTTTTACAATCGCTTCACGGTAGCGAAATTCACTTGCAATTTCTACTTTAGCTTTAACCTTAGCAATTCTTTCAAACAAATAAGCACTTGCCATTGCAGCATGATAACTTGTTCCGCAAGCACAAAGCGTGATTTCATCTACTTGACTTAAATCTTCATTATTTAGCTCATCAAAAACGACTTCATCACCTTGAATACGCCCCATTAAAACTTCACTCATCACACGGCTTTGTTCATAGATTTCTTTTTCCATAAAAAAGCGAAAGCCATCTTTTTTTGCATAAGCCTTATCGCCTGAAAGCTTAGAAAAACAAAGTGATTTTAAAACATCATTTTCATAAACAACAAGTCCATCTTTACTCGCATATCCCAAGCTTAAATCTTCAAGATACATCACCTCATCACAATTTCCTATCAAAGACGCATCACCTGAAGAAAAATACCATTCTTTATTTATATTTTTACCGATAATCAAAGGTGCAGCATTTTTCGCAAAATATACATGATTGGGATCTTTTTTTGTTACCAATAAAGTAGCAAAAGCACCGCGAAGTTCTTTAATGGTTTTTTGCCAAGCTTCAAAAATTTCCATTTTTCCCGCATAAAATTCAAAAAGCTGAACAATAACTTCTGTATCAGTTTGACTTAAAAAACTTACCCCTTCTTTGTCAAGTTTATCTTTGATTTCTTTATAATTTTCTATAATGCCATTGTGAATCACACAAGAATATTGTCCTAAATGAGGATGTGCATTGATTTCAGTAGGTTTACCATGAGTTGCCCATCTTGTATGCCCTATAGCAAAACCATAACCTTGACTTTGAAAATCTATGCATTTATTAGCCAAATTTTCAAGCTTTCCTACAGCCTTAAAAAAACTAAGCTCTCCTTCTTGCATCACAGCCATACCCGCACTATCATAACCACGATATTCTAATTCTTTAAGTCCGTTTAATATAATTTGCTTTTTTTCATTACTTCCTATATAGCCTACAATTCCACACATTTTTACTCGCTTATTAATAAATTAATTAACTTTTGCTCACTATTTTCTAATTTTTCATTCTTTTGAAAAATAAAAATATTACGCGTTCTTTGTCTTATGGTTTGAATTTTTGCTGCACATAAAACAAGTTCAAGTTCATTAAAAACATTCATCAAATACGCCATTAAACCTTGCTGATCTTTAGTATTAAGACCTAATTTAGCATATATTTTAGAATAATTTAAGTTTAATTTTAACTCATCTTTTTTAATGATTGGCTTTTTAATTTTTTTCAAATTAAAGCCACAAAGATTTGAATTTAAAAGCTCGCAAAGTTTTAGTTTTTGCTCATCACTGATAATATTATCGTATTCAAATCTTAAATAAATCTTATCATCAAAAAGTTCGAAAAAATTCATAAAAATAAGATTTAAATTTGTTAAAGAGCTTAAAATGATAGCGATATTAAAATGAAGTGGTGCAACAATTTGCAAACTAAGATTTGTTTCATTACTAAACCAAAATTTAAAATCATTTTCTTTGGCTAATTTAGAAATCATAACAATATCTTCAAAAGTATTTTTTATAATAAAAAGATTTGATTTGATATGTATGATTTTATCTTGCAAAATTTCATCTTGCTCTAAAAAAATCTTGCTTCTTTTAAGTGTTAATTCTTTTTTTACCCTTCTTGCACTTTCTTCGAGTAGATTTTCATCTTCAAAACCTTGTTTTGCATTTTCTAAAAGTTTATCAAGAACTCTAAAATAAAAAGCATTGTAATTTAAAGCCTTAAGCTTTAACCAAGTTAAAGTGTATAAAAGTTCTAAATTTTCTAAATTTTCTAGTTTAGAAACCAAACTACTTACAACAATAGGATTGTATATATCTTCTTTTTCTACAAGATCTTTTAAGGCGTTATTGTTTTTAAATATTTTAAGACCCCATTCTAAAATTTCATTCTTTAAATTAAATTTAGAACAATACGCTCTATATATACCTGCTAAAGAAATTTCATTTTCACTTTCTATGGCACTTAAAAGTATTACAAGCTTTAAAATCATTTTTTCATCGGTTTTAAGTTTTTGGAGTAACTCAAGTTTATCTTCGTATTTTTCAAATTCATCTAACATAAGAAAAACTTGCTCATCAAAACTATAATTTCCTTCTTCATCACTCAAAAAACGAACTGTCCAAAAAGGCTTGCATAAATCTTTTAAAATTCCACTATCAAGCAAAAGTTTTAAAATACAAAAACTATGCCTTTTATAAAAAATTTTCTCAAAAAGTATTAAAGCTTTTTCTATATCTTTTTTGCCGTATTTTAATCTTCTTAAGGCAAAAACCAAACTAAGATCGAAAACAACCTGTTTATCTTCAAGTTTTAATAAGTATTCTAAAACTTCTACAAGAGTTTTAAATTTATATTCTTGTTTAAGAGTATGATCTAATTGATCTTGAATTTGCTTTGCTAAAAAGTGCGTATAAAAACCTATAGTATGCATACTTTGCAAAGCTTTTTGAACCAACAACTCATTTGCTCCAAAATGTTTTTTAGCTTTTTTATACATTAATTCACTCAAATCATGAACATTAATAAGTAAAAACTCATCCTCATCTTTAGCACTTAATAAATTCATCGCTGATTTTAAAGAAAGTAAAAAATCTCTAGCTAAACGCAACTCACTTAAATTTTTTTCATCTATAAAATTTAAAGCATAATTTTTTGGGGAAGTCTTAAAAAGAACGAGTAAACTCTCTAAAGATCTTAAATGATTTAATCCGCCAAAATCTTTTAAGATATTAAATTCTTGCTTTATAAATGGAATATCAAATTCTTTAAAATTTTCTAGTAAAAGCTTGGCAAAATCATTTTTATTTTCTTTTAAAATACTCTCAAATTTTGCCTTAATCCCTTTAAATAAAATCCTAGAACCACATATAAAACGAGTTTGTATTATAGAAGTCTTAAGCTCATTGCTAGCATTATAAAGTCCATTAAATTCTAAGATAACAGAATCAATTTGCAAATGTGCATCATTTAAAATTTCTATAAAAGCCTTAATCATAGGTTTTAAATGAAAAGCCTTAATATCTTTATAAACAAAAATCAAGGAAATACTTTCATTAAAACAAAGACTATTGTTTGCATATGCCTTGCTTGCTAAAACACAAAAAGGGATATTATCACTTGGGGGTGAAAAATCATCAAAATAATCTTTAAGAACTATATCATAAGCTTTTTTTATGAAATTATCCATATTTTTGGAATGATATAAGCTAAACGCCCCTTGCTTAAGAAAAAATTTTCTACAACTTTGGGTATAGGAACTAAGATTTTTTTTAAAAATTTCTAATTCTTTATTTAACAAAATTTCTACTCTCTTTAAATTTTAATAATAATCTTAACAAAGATATCTTTTATTTTGGCTTTTTTTATAAACTCTTTTTCAGTAAGCAAAAATTATAATGCTTTATTTAAAAACAGCAAAAGAGTAAAATTAAAATGAAAAATTTATTAACCAAACTTGAAAATAAAGAAAGATTAAACCAAGAAGAAGCCAATGCACTTTGGAATTTAGATCTTTTTACCTTAGGCAAATACGCTCACAAAAAACGCACCGAACTCCACGGAAAAAAAGTCTATTTTAATATCAATCGCCATATCAATCCAACTAATATTTGTGCAGATACCTGTAAATTTTGTGCCTTTTCAGCACATCGTAAAAATCCTAATCCTTATTTGATGACTCATGAAGAGATTGTGAAAATTGTCGATGAAACTGTAAAGCGAGAAACTAAAGAAGTGCATATCGTTTCAGCTCATAACAAAGATACAACTTGGCAGTGGTATTTAGAAATTTTTAAAATGATAAAAGAAAAATATCCTAATCTTCATATAAAAGCTATGACTGCTGCTGAGATTGATTTTTTACATCGCCGTTTTAAAATGAACTATGAAGAAGTGATAGAAAAAATGCTTGAATACGGTGTTGATTCTATGCCAGGCGGTGGGGCTGAAATTTTTGATGAAGAAGTGCGTAAAAAAATTTGCCATGGGAAGGTTAGCAGTGAAAATTGGCTTAAAATTCATAAGCTTTGGCATGAAAAAGGTAAGCAAAGTAATGCCACTATGCTTTTTGGACATATAGAAGAAAGATATCACAGAATCGATCATATGTTAAGACTGCGCGATCTTCAAGATCAAACCGGTGGATTTAACGCTTTTATCCCTCTAGTTTGGCAAAGAGATAATAGCTTTATACAAACTGATAAAATCATGGATAGTGAAGAAATTTTAAAAACCATTGCCATTTCTCGTTTAGTACTTGATAATGTTAAAAATATCAAAGCTTATTGGGCGACAATGACTTTAAATTTAGCCATGGTAGCACAAGAATTTGGGGCTAATGATTTAGACGGCACTATAGAAAAAGAAAGTATACAAAGTGCAGGCGGTGCAAAATCCGCCAAAGGCACAAGTTTAAAAACTTTTATCGATATGATAAAAACTTCAAATCTTATTCCTGTAGAACGCGATAGCTTATACAACGAACTAAAAACCTACTAAGGAGAAAAAATGGACTTTTTTAAACTCAAAGAAAACAATACAAATTTTAAAACCGAAGTTATAGCAGGACTTACTACTTTTTTAGCTACAGTTTATATCATCCCTGTAAATTCTAGCATAGTAGGAAATACAGGAATGCCTATAGAAGCTTTAATCACCGCAACAGCTTTAATCACCATGGTTGCAAGTGCTTTTAATGCTTTTTTTGCCAATACCCCTGTAGCTATGAGTGTTGGAATGGGTTTAAATGCTTATTTTACTTTTGCTGTTTGTTTAGGCCAAAATATAGCTTGGCAAAGTGCCTTAGGAGCTGTTTTTATTTCAAGTATTATTTTTCTCGTACTTTCCTTTACTCAATTTCGCCTTTGGGTAATCCGCAATATTCCAAAAGATTTACGCCTTGCAATTTGTGGGGGTCTAGGTTGTTTTATTGCATTTTTAGGCTTAAGTCAAATGGGTGTGATAATGCACAATAAAGATACTTTAGTCAGCATAGGAAATTTCAAAAGCCCTCATGTACTTTTTGGAATTTTTACCCTAACTTTAATCATCTTTTTTTGGGCTATAAAACTTCGTGGAGCTTTTATTTTAGGAGTGTTGATAAGCTCTATTATCGCTTGGATTTTTGATTTAGACAATGCAAGTTTTCCTGTGCAAATCTTTTCTTTGCCAAATTTTAACATGGAAAATGGTCTAGGAGCCATCTTTTTACAACTTGATATTGCTAGTGCTTTAAATATTGCCATGATACCTATTATACTAACTTTTTTTATCACTCAACTTTTTGATAGCATAGGAACTATCACAGGTGTAGGCGAAAGAGGAAAGATTTTTGATGATCCAAAAAATGGAGAAGAAAAACTAAGCAAAACCTTAATGGCAGATGCAACAGGATCAATCTTAGGAGCTATAACAGGAACTTCTACAGTTACTGCTTTTGTTGAAAGTACTACAGGAGTTGAAAGTGGCGGAAGAACAGGACTTACAGCTTTAGTTGTAGCTATTTGCTTTGCTTTTACACTTTTTTTACTACCACTTTTTAAAGCCATTCCTGCAAATGCAATATATCCTGTACTTGTAATGGTCGGGATTTTAATGTTTATGGAAGTTAAAAATATAGATTTTAAGGATAGTGCTATAGCTGTAGCAAGCTTTTTTACTATTATCATGATGCCTTTTACTTACTCCATCACCACAGGTTTTGCTTTTGGTTTTCTTTCTTATTTGCTTGTAAGAATTTTTAAACGCGAATGGGATAAAATCAATCTCGGTATCATAGTTTTAAGTTTATTATCTTTGGGTAATTTTTTACTTATGATACTACAATAAATAAGGATATGTAATGATATTTTACTCCTATGAAGAATTTAAAGAAGATGTAAAAATTCTTGCTAAAGAAATTAAAAAAGATTTTAATCCCGATGCACTTTTAGCTATAGCAAGAGGAGGGATGAGCTTAGGACACTCTTTAGCAGTAGCCTTAAAAACGCGTCAGCTTTTTGCTTTAAACTCAATTCATTATGATGATACAAAAAAACTTGATACTATTAAAATTTTTAACATTCCTGATCTAAGTAAGCACAAAAAAATTCTACTCATTGATGATATAGTAGATAGTGGAGAAAGTTTAGCAGAAATAAAAAAAGTTTTGCTTGAAAAATTTCCTCATATCAAACTTAAAGTCGCAACAATTTTTTATAAAAAAACTGCTCTTTTAGAACCTGATTTTAAAGTAAAAGAAGCTACTGAATGGGTGGATTTTTACTGGGATATAAATATTGATTAAAAATTTGCTATAATTTTATTTTTAAAATTTTTTAGGAGTTTTTATTTGAAAATAAAATTTATACCTTTGATTTTAATTTTTTTTACTATTTTTACTTTTGCTAAAGAACAAAATTTAGATGATTTTGAACAAGAATACCAAAACTATCAAGTAAACGATCCACTTTCAGGATATAACAAAGCTATGACAAGTTTTAATGTGGCTTTGTATGATTATGGTTTGCGTCCTATACTTAAGGGTTATAACGCTATCACTCCTGATTTTATAAGATCAGGAGTAAGAAATTTCTTTGATAACTTGCTTGCTCCTTTGCGTTTTGTAGCTAATATTTTGCAGTTTAAATTTGAAGAAGTAGGAGAAGAATTTAAAAGATTTACCGCCAATACCATTATGGGTTTTGGTGGACTTATGGATGTGGCATCAAAAATGGGTCTTAAAAAACATCCCGCAGATTTAGGAACCGTTTTAGCTCACTGGGGTATAGGAAGCGGTTTTCATATTGTCTTACCTATACTTGGTCCTAGTAATCTTAGAGATACTCTTGCCTTACCTGCAGCTTGGTATGCAAGTCCAACCGCTTACATTGATCCTACTTGGGCAAGCATAACCATAAGTGCTTATGGATTTGGCAATGAACTTAGCTTTAAGCTTGATGAAATTGATGAAATTTATCACAACACACCTAATTTATATCCATTCTTGCGTGATGCTTACGAACAAAGACGCAATGAACTTAGTAAATAAAGGAAAATAATGAAAAAAATATACTTCATTTTAGTTTTATTACTTAATGCTTTTGCCTTACAACTAGATGAAATTTCTAGCACTATGCAAAAAAACATTGATGCAAGCTTAAAACTTTTACAAGATAGCAAAGAAGACAAAAAACAAGCTGCTGATGGAATTTTTAAACTTTTTGATAGCATAATAGATTATAAACTCATGGCAAAACTTAGTCTTTCAAAAAATTATCCTAAATTAAATTCAAAAGAACAAGAAAAATTTACCACAGCCTTTGAAGCAAGTCTTAAAAAAAGTTTTACCGATAAACTCAGTCTTTATAAAGATCAGGTTTTAAAAGTTAAAAATGGTGAGTTAAAAAATGAAAAACGCTATTTCTTAACCACTTCTATGGTAGTAGATGGAGAAGAAAAAAATATCATTTTCAAATTTTACAATGATAATAACAACTGGCTTATTTATGATGTAGATGTTTTAGGCATTAGTATAGTACAAACTTATAGATCACAATTTGGAGATATTTTAGCTAGCGAAGGCTTTGATGCCCTACTTCAAAAACTTGAAAGTATTATTATAGAATAATGTTTGCAAAGCTTTTAAAGTTTTTTATTTCTCGTCCAAAAAGTACTTTTTTTGGAACTTTGTTTATATGCCTATTTTTAAGCTTTTTTGCTTTTAAGCTTAGCGTAGATGCAAGTGCTGAAAGCTTGCTTTTAGAAGATGATGCAGATTTAAAAACTTTTAGAGAAATTTCAAAACATTATAAAAGTGATAATTTTCTACTTTTAGCCTTCAAACCCTACGATGAAAAACCTTTTTCAAGTGAAAATTTAGCTAAATTAAAAAAACTTCACGAAGAATTAGAAAAAGTCCCTTTAGTAGAACGCGTTTTTAGCATCATCAATGCTCCTTTACTTCAAAGTTCGCAAAATACGGATTTAAAAGAACTTTTAAAAAATATCCCAAATATAGAAAGTCAAGATATAAACCACACAAAAGCCCAAAATGAAATTTTAAACAGTCCTTTTTATAAAAATAATATCATCTCAAAAGATGGAAAAGTAACAGGGCTTATTATTTACTTAAAGCCTGATACGGTTTATAATGATCTTGTAGAAAAACGCGATCTTGCTATCAATGAAAAAGAAAAAGATCAAATTCGTCTTGCCATAAAAGAACATCAAGACAAGCAAAAAGTTATCACGAAACAAAACTTAGATACTATTAAAAGCATAGTTCGAAATTATGAAAAAAATAAAGATACGCTCTACCTTGGTGGCGTGAGTATGATCGCTGATGATATGATAACTTATATAAAATCTGATCTTGTACTTTATGGCGTTTCTCTTGTATTTTTACTAGGACTTGCACTTTATTATTTTTTCCGTTCATGGCGCTTTGTTTTTTTACCTCTTTTCATTTGTTTCATAAGCTTAAGTGCATCCAGTGGAGTTTTTGCACTTTTAAATTTTCAAATCACAGTTATTTCATCAAATTACGTTGCTTTAGTTTTAATTATCACCTTAAGTGTAATTGTTCATTTGATCACACACTTTATCGAAAGTACCCAAAATCATCCCAAAGCTAAAGTTGAGCGCATAGTGCTTGAAACCTTACTAGCCAAAGCAAATCCTAGCCTTTATGCTATTGTTACAACTATGATAGGATTTTTTTCTTTAATCCTTTCAAATATCGAACCTATCATAAAACTTGGCATTACGATGAGTATAGGTATAGGTTTAGCTCTTATCTTTAGTTATTTATTTTTAGCAAGTATCTTAGTTCTTTTAAAACCAAAAAATTATCATAAAAAAGAGTTTAAATTTAATCTTTTAGCCTTTTGTGCTAAAACTGCTCTTAATCCTAAAAAGCGTCGCATAATTTATGGAATTTCGGTTCTTGCTATAATCTTAGCTTTAATAGGCATTTCCAAACTCAGAGTTGAAAATTCTTTTGTAAATTATTTCAAAGATGGTAGTGAAATTAAAAAAGGACTTTTGGTTATTGATAAAAATCTAGGTGGAACCTTACCTTTAGAAGTGATCATTCGTTTTCCAAATAACAAAAACGATCAAAATACGAGCGATACCCTTGATAGTTTTGAAAGTGAATTTGAAAATTTAGCCACACAAGAAACTTATTGGTTTGACTCCAAAAAAACACGTATTACAAAAAAAGTGCATGAATTTTTAGAAAATAAAGAATTTGTAGGTTCGGTTTTAAGTCTTAATAGCCTTTTAACCTTAGGGAAAAATATCAACGATGGAAAAGATCTAGATGATTTTGCCCTTGCATTTTTAAATGAAAATTTGCCTACTAAATTTAAGCAAGACTTACTTTCACCTTTTATAAGCATAGAAAATAACGAGTTAAGATTTAGCATGCGTATTGTTGACTCTGATCCGAATTTAAGACGTAATGAATTTTTAATAGAACTTAAAAAACAGCTTAATGAGCTTTTAAAAAACGATGGAGTAGAAGTTCAAATCACAGGTATAATGGTACTTTATAATAATATGCTCCAAAGTCTTTTTTCATCGCAATTTGATACGCTTATATTTGTAATCTTAGCTATTTTCATACTTTTTATCATTGTTTTTAGAGATTTAAAATTTTCAATTGCAGCTATATTGGTAAATATTATTCCTTTGAGTGTGGTTTTTGCTCTTATGGGACTTTTAGGCATTCCTTTAGATATGATGAGTATCACTATAGCTGCTATTGCTATAGGTATAGGTGTTGATGATGCTATACATTATATTTATCGTTTTAGAGAAGAAATTAAAAACAAAAGCCTAGAAAAAGCCATTATGATTTCTCATCTTAGTATAGGTTCGGCACTTTATTATACTACCATTAGCATAGTTTTAGGTTTTAGTGTTATGGTGAGTAGTAATTTCATTCCAACAATTTATTTTGGAATTTTAACCGTTTTTGTAATGATTTTGCTTTTAAGTGGAAGTTTGTTCTTATTACCAAGCTTTTTAATCACTTTTTATTCTAAGAAAGCCAAGTTTCCAAACCAACATAAAGAGCATATATTAAAACAATAATAGCTATATATTTTAAAAAATTTTTCATTTTTATCCCTTATTTAAAATCTTTAAAATGATTTTTGCAAGCTCTAAGGCTTTAAAACGATGAGAGATGTTATTCTTCTTATCCACACTAAGCTGGGCTAAGGTTTTATCAAAACCCTTTGGAATAAAAAGACTATCATAACCAAAACCATTTTGACCTTTTTCTGTATCTATCACTTGTCCATGAATCGTTCCATGCGTACTAAATTCCCCCATCAAACCCACCATAGCAATAGCAGCAACATAATGTGCCCTGCTCTGCTTAAAACCTTTTTTCACCATTTCACTTACAAGTTTATCGCGGTTACTTTTATCATCACCCTTGCCACTAAATCGAGCTGAATAAATTCCTGGATTTCCTTCTAAAATATCTACACAAATACCACTATCATCACTTAAAGCGATAAAATCTTTTTTTTGCTTTTCATCTAAAGCATTAAAAACTGCCCTTGCTTTAATCAAGGCATTTTCTTTAAAAGTTTTTCCATTTTCTTCAATCTCAAAAGGCGTTAAAACTTCATCAAAAGCATAAATTTCAAAATCTTTTAAATTTTTTTTAAGTTCTAAAACCTTATGTTTATTGCTTGTAGCTAAGATAATTTTCATAACAAAAGCTCCAAAATAATATCAAAACAAAAATATTATTTTATAAAATTTATCCTTGTACATAGCTTTTAAATATCAAATGATAAAGCAATGTTAATCAATGCTTAATCCATTTCATAGTAAAATTATCCTAAATTAAATTTCAAATTTAATAGGAAATTGATAATGCTAAACAATGTCTTACCCTTATCTTTCATAGTTGGAACAAGATTTTTTGGGCTTTTTATAGTTTTGCCAGTTTTGAGTCTTTATGCTTTAAAGCTCGAAGGTGCTAATGAATTTTTAGTTGGACTTTTAGTTGGTGTTTATGCCTTAACCCAAATGATTTTACAAATGCCTTTTGGGATTTTAAGCGATAAAATTGGTCGTAAAAAAACCATGCTCATTGGACTGATTATTTTTATAATAGGCTCTTTAATCTGTTCTTTTGCAGAAAATATCTACACCATGCTTTTAGGAAGAATGCTTCAAGGTGCAGGAGCTATTGGAGCTGTGGCTACGGCAATGATAAGTGATTTTATCACGGAAGAAAATCGTGGTAAAGCTATGGCGGTAATGGGTTCTTTTATAGGACTTAGTTTTGCAGCTTCTATGGTAATTTCTCCCCTAATGACTGTAAAATGGGGCTTATCTAGTCTTTTTGATCTTAGTGCGGCTTTATCTCTTTTATGTATAATTTTACTTTATACCGTTGTACCCAAAGAAAATAAAATCACTCATGAAAATGAAAAAACTCCTTTTTTTCATCTTATTAAACAAAAAAATTTAGCCCTTATGAATCTTACTAATTTCATGCAAAAAATGCTTATGAGTATAGCATTTTTAAGTATTCCCATTATTCTAGTAAAACATTTAGGTTTTGCTTCTGATAAACTTTGGATTGTTTATAGTGCTTCTATGGTAGCAGGTTTTATCGCTATGGGCTTTGCAGGAAGCTTAGGCGAAAAAAGAGCTTTGGCTAAACAAATTCTACTCTTAGGAATTGTTTTTTTCATACTTGCTTATCTTTTCTTTGCTCTTAGTAATTCTATGGATTTTTTTATCATAGCAGTTGTGATTTTTTTCACAGGTTTTAATTTACACGAGCCCATTATGCAAAGTTGTGCATCAAAATTTTGCAAAGTTCATGAAAAAGGTGCAGCATTAGGGTTATTTAATGCTTTTGGATATGGCGGAAGTTTTATAGGTGGTATTATTGGAGGGATATTTTTACATCTAGATGCTTTAAATCTTTTAGCCATTATTTTAGCGATTTTAGCTCTAATTTGGCTTGTGGCATTATTTTTTTTAAAAAATCCAGCTGATTTTAAAAACCTTTATCTGCCTTTAGAAACGCCTTTAAATTTCAGTAGTTTTGGTGAAAATTTAGGGGTTGTAGATATTTATAAAAACTCTAAAAATCTTGTTATTAAATTTGATAGCAAACTTACAAATAAAGAAGAATTAGAAGGCAAATTTCAGATCTAATCTAATTTTGCCCCACAAAACATTGCTTTTATCATCACTTTTACCTTGCAATCTACACGACAATAAAATGTTTTGATTTTATTTTCATCGTTGCCAAATTGAGGTTTCATCAAATTGGCTATTTTTCTATGGCTTTTTTGATTGCAAATTCTTTGCCACATTCTATACAGTGAAAAATTCATCTTTTGCCATAGTTTGATATTCAAAATAAGAAGCACTAAACTCCATTCCACTACGAAGCAATTTTAAAGTATCTTTTTGAGCACAACTTAACTAACAGACCTATTCAATTTATTTTCTTTATTAGTATCAGCGATTAAAGCTCCCACATTACAGGCACCCATACAAGAAAGACAAAACGTACAGGTATTAGGAAGGTGTTATTATGAAAATCATATTTTAAATCTTATATGAATTCTTGCTCTTTTAAAACATTTTACAATTCTTTTTCATCTTTAGCAATAAAAATAGCTTTTTTTGAAATTTTCTTTCAAAAAAGTGTTTAAAGGTACAATAGCTTCATTGCTACCACCAGATATAAAATCCGTATAAAAAAACCAAATTTGCTCACTATTTTGCAAAAGCGTTAAAAAATGTATAGAAGAAAGGTCTATCATAAAGGGCAAAACATCTTTTGATAAAGCAAAGTTTAAATTTTCTAAAGACATTTTTTATCTTTATAAAACTCACAAAGCATAAAAAACTTTCTCCTGGCATAGGAGCATAATCAAGTGATCCGCCAGGACACACACTAATACACCCGCCACAACCAAACAATCCACTTGAGAAAATTCTAAATGTTTGTTTTCATCATCCTTTAAAATCGCCACAGTATGACAAATTTCAGCACATTTTGCACAATGCTCACCCACACTTCCAAAAACAGCTAAAATTTCTGTGCTACTTAAAGCAATTACTAAATCCATGTTCTTTTAAAACTCTACGGTTTGAGTATCGCTATCTACTAAAATCAAAAGATTTTGCACTTCTTTGCTTTATTCTAAATAAAGCGTTAAAATTTTTACTTTGCTCTAAAATTTCATCTTGAGAATTTTTAAGATACAAATAAATCTCAGAGCATCAATTTGTGCTTTTTGATTTTTATCATTACAAATTAATGCTTCTTTATCGTTTACCTGATCTAAAATTTCAATAGCATCGGTCAAAGGAATTGAAACATCATTTTTATAAATTCAATGTTTAAATTTATTAAAAAATCAAACTCTTCATGTGCAAAGCATGAAAGAATATTTTAATCTTTCAATAAAATATGCTATTGCTTATTTAAAACACTTAGACAAATTTCCTCAAGTAAGCAAAGAATCTGAAAAAAGATTTTTAACAAACATTTAGAAAATCATTATAGAATTAAACATAATTTATTTATAAGGATTTATAAACTATGAAAAAATTAAGTTTAATTCTTGCCTGTTCAACATCTGTGTTTGCTGCAAGTAATTCAGAAATTAGTGATTTTTATTCAAAAAGCATTAAAACGCAATTTCCAAATGCTACCGTTAGCGTATCAAATCGTCAAAAGGTTGGCAATACAGGTTTTGAAAGTGTTATTGTAAGTGTTGAATTAAATGGACAAAAACAAGAAAACATTCTTTTTACAAAAGATAGTCTTATCACTCCTGATCTTATCGACTTAAAAACCAGAATTTCTTATGCTCAAGAGTATGAAATGAAAAAATTTGAAGAAGCAAGAGAAAATTTTACAAAAAATGCTAAAGCTGTAGCACAAAAAGAAACCATGGTAATAGCTTTAGGAGATAAAAATAAACCTGCAATTTATGTTTTTTCGGATCCTGAATGTCCTTATTGTAGAGAACATTTAGCTCAAATTGATAATGAACTTAAAAACTATCAAGTTCATTATATTTTAACTCCAGTACATGGTAAATCTGCTTTTGAAAAATCTGCTCTAATCTACAAAGAAGCAAAAAAAGCAAAAAATGATAAAGAAAAAATCGCAATTTTAAACAAATACTATGATGCAAATATCAAAAATTATCCAAAAGTAAGTGATACGGAATTAAAAGAAGTCTTTTCTTTATATGAAAAATATCGCTCATTAGGCCTTAGTGCTACTCCAACTATTATTAAATAAACCTAATGTTTAAATTTACTTTAATTTTAAGCTTTTTTATAGCACTCTTTATGAGTGCTTGCACCAATACAACTTTCATACAAAGCTCCATTCAAACAAGCAATGAAGGCATTTTTATCAGATCACAAAAACAACAAAGTTTTAAAATTTCCTTTCAAAATCCTAGCCAACTTCAAACTACTTTGGATAGAGATTTGGCTTTAAAACTTAAAAATTTAGGCTTAAAAGAAGTAAAAGAGAATGCGGACTATGAAATTTTAATCAATCTTGTGGATATGAAAAAACATTCTTATGCTCAAAAAATCACAACTTCAGCAAGATTTTTTTATGATTTTGATCCTTTAGAAAGTGATGGAGAATGGATGGTAGAAAACTACTATACTATGCAAGTTAATTTACAAATCAACTCTAAAAATCACAATTCTCAAAAAACAAGTCTTCTTGCAAGAACAGCTTATCTTGGAAATAAAGAACGCTGTCAATTATCTTTAGAAAATAAAATTATAAATCAAATAGTGAGTTTTTTTTATTTTTAAGAAAAGAGAATCAAAGAGTATAAAGACTCTTTGACTCTAAGAATTATTAAGCAAAATAAGATTTGATTTGTTCTACCCAAGCATCAATTCTTGATTCGGTTTGATCTTCTTGATTATCATTGTCAAGAGCAAGTCCAACGAATTTACCATCTACAACCGCATCGCTTGCTTCAAATGTATAACCATCAGTTGAAACTTCTCCTACCAAATTTGCACCTGCGTCTTTTAAATTTTGAGCTAATTTACCCATACCACCACAAAAAGTATCAGAATAACTTTCACTATCACCCATACCAAACACAGCTACAGTTTTTCCACCAAGGCTAAGCCCTGAAAAATCAAAACCATCCCAATCATCTTGTAAATCACCACTTCCCCAAGTTGAAGTTCCACAAATTAATTTATCATAAGAATTCATTTTAGCTGCATCAATATCTGAGATATTAAAAACATCACTAATTCCCAGTTTTGAAGCAATTGTATTAGCTGCTCCTTCTGTATTTCCCATAGCACTACCATAGATTACTGCTACTGACATTATTTTCTCCTTATAAGTTGATTTGATATTTTATACGGAACTAATTTTAACATAGTTTTGTTTAAATCACACAAAAAATGTTTTATTTCAATAAAGTGTGTGAAATTTTTGTTACGTGGACAAACAATATAAAATTTTTCAAAATTGTTTTCTTTTATTAAATTTAAAAATCTATAAATTTCATTTTCAATTTCTAAATCATGCGTATTAATCTCTTTACAAAGTGGCAAAATTGCAAATTTCTTATCTATTATAATAAGATCACCATCTTGATCTATATTTTTTCCACTATTTTGAAAAGAAACCTTATCATAAACATAGGAACTAAATAAAATTTGCACATTAAAACAAATACCATGAAGATAAATTCTTAAAAGTCTTAAAAGATTAACATTCTTAGATATTTTAGTATTAAAAATCAAGCTTTTTCTTTTTTGAAAGTAAAAAGCGTATGCATTAAGCTTGGTATTTATATGTTGAATCTTACCAAATGAAACATGCATTATATCATATAAAAAATTTCTAAATATCATTTTTAAACTCTTGGTATTTTTTGCATATAAAAGAGGAATTTTTAGATCGCTATCAACGATCGCATTATATTGAGTTAAAAAAGTCAACATAAGCTCTTGATTGTTTAAATAGCGATAAATTTTCGGTATAAATTCTTGCTTATCATCAAATCCAAATAACATCTTTAACCTTTATAGCAAGAAAATTCTTTATTAAGATTAAAAATTTTACAATATTCACAATACACACAACTTACACTTCTTTTTGCACAAACTAATGGAATTTTGCGTTTTTTAGCTTCATTTTTGATTTTTTTCATAGTATTATGATTTAAAAAGCTTGTTAACATTACTATACATTCTGTATCACAAGGAATCGGCTTGCGATTAACTCTATTTTCATTACGTGCATCCCAGTGTTCTATTTTTTTAGCACCTAAATCATGTAAAACAGCTCTAATAGGAGTGATTTCATCTGCACCAATAACCAAAACTGACATAAATTCTCCTTTGTGATTTTTAAAATATATTTTAATAATTATTATTATAATATAAAAAAACTAAATTTATTTTGAAATTTATTATCAATAAAATACACTACTTATTTCAGTTAATTTTAATTTTTTATAGATATAATTTACTAATTAATAAAAATTATTATTTAGGAGAAAACAATGAAAAAATTGACTAATGATTTTGGAAACATTATAGCTGATAATCAAAATTCATTAAGTGCAGGTGCAAAAGGACCTTTACTTATGCAAGATTATCTTTTGCTTGAAAAACTTGCTCATCAAAATAGAGAAAGAATTCCAGAAAGAACTGTTCATGCTAAAGGAAGTGGAGCTTATGGAGAAATAAAAATCACTGCTGATTTATCTACTTATACTAAGGCAAAAATATTTCAAAAAGGAGAAATAACTCCTCTTTTCCTACGTTTTTCTACTGTTGCAGGTGAAGCAGGTGCAGCGGATGCTGAACGTGATGTTCGTGGATTTGCTATTAAATTCTATACCAAGGAAGGAAACTGGGATTTAGTAGGAAATAACACTCCAACTTTTTTCATCCGTGATGCGTATAAATTTCCTGATTTCATCCATACTCAAAAAAGAGACCCAAGAACTCATCTAAGAAGTAATAATGCTGCTTGGGATTTTTGGAGCTTATGTCCTGAAAGTTTACATCAAGTAACTATTCTTATGAGCGATAGAGGAATTCCTGCAAGTTATCGCCATATGCATGGATTTGGAAGCCATACTTATAGTTTTATTAATGACAAAAATGAAAGATTTTGGGTGAAATTCCATTTTAAAACCCAACAAGGGATTAAAAATCTTACCAACCAAGAAGCTGCTGAGCTTATAGCAAAAGATAGAGAAAGTCATCAAAGAGATCTTTATAATGCTATAGAAAATAAAGATTTTCCAAAATGGAAAGTTCAAATTCAAATTCTTGCTGAAAAAGATATAGAAAAACTCGGATTTAATCCTTTTGATTTAACAAAAATTTGGCCTCATAGTCTTGTGCCTTTGATGGACATAGGTGAAATGATTCTAAACAAAAATCCGCAAAACTATTTCAATGAAGTTGAACAAGCTGCCTTTAGTCCAAGTAATATAGTTCCTGGCATTGGCTTTAGCCCTGATAAAATGTTGCAAGCTAGAATTTTTTCATATCCTGATGCACAAAGATATAGAATAGGAACTAATTATCATCTTTTGCCAGTAAATCGTGCAAAAAGCGAAGTAAATACTTACAATGTTGCTGGTGCTATGAATTTTGATAGTTATAAAAATGATGCAGCGTATTATGAACCAAACAGCTATAATAACAGTCCAAAAGAAGATAAAAGCTACCTTGAACCTGATTTAGCCTTAGAAGGCACAGCACAAAGATACGCTCCGCTAGATAATGACTTTTATACTCAACCAAGAGCTTTATTTAATCTTATGAATGATGATCAAAAAACTCAACTTTTTCATAATATCGCCGCTTCTATGGAAGGAGTTGATGAAAAAATTATCACTAGAGCTTTAGAACATTTTGAAAAAATTTCACCTGATTATACAAAAGGAATTAAAAAAGCTTTAGAAAAATAATTTTTACTTGCCACTTTTGGTGGCAAACTAAAGATTATAAGAATTAAGGAAAAACAATGACAACTCTTAGTTTAGAAGAAGAAAAAAGATTTGAAGAGCTTTGTAAAATGGCTTTTAATTTTGCAAGAAATAATGAATGTGAAAATCTTAAAACCATGATAGAAGCAGGTTTAAATGTAAATTTAAAAACTCATAAAGGTGATAGCTTACTTATGCTTGCAGCTTATAATAATTCTTATGAAAGTGCTAAAATGCTTTTAGAAAAAGGTGCAAAAGTAGACGAAAAAAACGATCGTGGACAAACTCCATTAGCAGGAGTTTGTTTTAAAGGATACTTACCCATGTGTGAACTTTTAGTTAAACATGGAGCAAACATTGATGAAAACAATGGCTTAGGAATGACACCTTATACTTTTGCTATTATGTTTGGACGCAAAGATGTGGCAGAATTTTTACTCAAAAAATCTAAAAATAATTTTTTAAAGAAAATAAGCCTAAAAATACTAAAATTTATCAAAAAATTTTAGTATTTTTTAAATTTTTTCAGATACCTATAAACACTAGGTTCTGAAATTTTTAAAAATTTTGCTACGATAGGAATTGATCCTTTTATATTAAAAATACCTTTTTCATACAGCTTTTCAGCAATTTCTTCTTTTTGAGTAATGCTTAATTGATAATCAGAATTTAAATAACTAGAATCTACGCTTTGAACTAAAATATCCTCTATCGAGTGACTTAATGTTTCTATGTTTGAATCATTTTGAGAAAAACTAATGTTTCCTAAAATTTCATCCATATCTCCAATTTTTTCTAAATCAATTATCTTGCATATTAAATTTCTCATAATACTAGTATCATGATTGATACACAAAACACCTACCAATCTATCATGATTTTTAATAAAAAAAGTAGACCCTCTAATTAATTTTGATTTTCCAACAAGAGTCTTATAATCACATAAAAAATCTTTTTCTAAATATTTTTTATTTTGTATAAGCTCGCTTGCAAAAGCAGTCAAAGGAGAATCTAAACTTCTCCCACTAATGTGATTGTTAGCAATTGCTGCAAGATAAGCTCCATCTTCAGTAATTACATAAAAAACTATCTCATATTGCTCTCCTAAAACTTCTCCTAAAAAATATGTCAACTTTATAAATTGTCGTTTTTGTCCCTCATCCATAAAACTGCCTTCAATAAAAAATTAATATAATATTAAATTCTACTCTTTATACTTTAAAACATTTCTTAAAAATAAAATTTTATTATTATGATAATAAACTATTGACAAATTATTATTGTAGTGATACAATGCATTCTATTTAATCTATATTTAACTAAGGAGAATTCATGTCAAACTATCCAAAGGCTATCGGTCCATACTCAGCTTATAGAGAAGTAAATGGACTTTTATTTATATCAGGACAACTTCCTATCAACCCTGCTTCAGGAGAAATAGAAAGCTCTGATATCAAAGAACAAACCAAACAATCTTTAAAAAATATCGGCGCTGTCTTAGAAGAAAATGGTATCAGTTATGATAAGGTTATTAAAACCACTTGCTTTTTAGCTGATATCAATGATTTTGTAGCATTTAATGAAATTTATGCTGAATTTTTTAAAGCTCCTTATCCAGCAAGAAGTGCTTTTGCGGTAAAAGATCTACCAAAAAAAGCTAAAGTAGAAATAGAGATCATCGCTCAAAAAGGATAAAACATGCTAGGTATTGTTTTTTCTTTATTTAGCCTTTTTTTACTTGTTTTTATGCTTTATAAGAAAATCAATGCTCATATGACATTGCTTTTAAACGGTTTACTTTTACTTTCCTTAGCTACTATTTTTGGACTTTCCCCACATATTGTCGCTAAAAGTTCTTTAAATTTAGGTTTTTTTGATATTTTTCAAGTTTTCAATCAAACCATGTCAAGTACATTAGCAGGACTTGGACTTACGCTTATGACTATAGCAGGTTTTTCTGCTTATATGAATCATGTAGAAACTTCTTACGTGCTTTTTAAAGTTTTTGAAAAACCTTTAAAAAGCAGTAAAATCTGCTTATGTTTTACTCATAGTTGCTTATTTTATCATGCAATTTTTAGTTCTTTTTATCCCTTCTCATAGGCTTGGCACTTTTATTTATGGTTACTATGTATCCTATACTTGTACGCTCTGGTGTTTCAAAATTTTCTGCCTTAAGCGTTATTACTATTTGTCAATATATCGATCATGGATCTGGAAGTGGAAATATTATCATGGCATCCAAAGTGGCTGAACTTGATAGCATCTTGATTTTATTTTGCTGTAGCTAAAAGAACAGCTATTCGTATGCTTGTAGCGACTATTGTAAATGTTATTATGACTTATATCTATCTTTAAAAAGGAGAAAAAATGAACTCAAAAACTAAACTTATTCATTGTGGCAGAGGCGATCAAGGTGCTGAAGTAAGATCAGTTAATCCTACACTTATGCGTGCATCAACCATACTTTTTAAAGATCACGCAACTTGGCAAAAATACAGAAAATTAAGAAAAACGGATCGTGTTTTAAGCTATGGAGCTAGAGGAACAACAACCAATTTCGAACTTGAAAAACTTATTTGTACTCTAGAGGATGGCTATAGAGCACAACTTTTCCCAACAGGACTTGCAGCATTAGCCATGGTGCTTTTAAACTATGCAAGCAAAGATGCACATTTTTTAATCACTGATGCAATTTATGGACCTGTAAGAACGATTTGCAAATTGTTTTTGGATAAAATGGGTGTTGAAATTGATTTTTTAAAAGCTGATGCAAGTGATGTAGAAGAAAAAATTAAACCTAATACTAAACTTATCCTATGTGAAAGTCCAGGTTCTATACTTTATGAAATCATAGATTTACCAAAACTTTGCAAAATTGCTCATGCACACAATATCCCTGTAGCTATCGACAATACTTATTCTAGCGGATATTTTCTAAATCCTTTAAAACTTGGAGTGGATATTTCAGTTATTGCTGCTACAAAATATCTTAGTGGACACTCTGATGTAACCATGGGTATAGTAGTAGTTAATAAAAAAGAATGGAAAAATTTTGACAAACTTCCAGAAGCTTTAGGCTTTACAACAAGTCCTGATGATGCTTACTTAGTACTTCGTGGAATGAGAACGCTAGATGTAAGAATGAAAGCTCATGAAAAAAGTGCTGATGAAATTGTAGAGTTTTTACAAAGCAGAAAAGAAATTAAAACAATTTTCTATCCAAAACTCAAATCCCACCCAAATCATAAAATTTTCATGCGTGATCATAAAGGTACAAATGGTATGATTACCATAGAATTTGCAGAGGGTTATAGCAAAGATGATGCTATTAAATTTGTAGATAAATTAGAATACTTTTCAATTGGTGCTAGCTGGGGTGGATATGAAAGTTTAGCCACCGTAACTACTCCACCTAGAACTGCAACAGACCTAAGCACAAGAGGACCATTTGTGAGATTTCATATAGGTCTTGAAGATGCTAAAGATTTAATTGCTGATTTAACACAAGCTTTTGATAGTATGAAAAAATAAGAAGATAAAATGACAGGAATTTAGTGTATGCGTTTTCTTCAAGTATATTTTTTAATTCTTCATTGCTAAGCTTTGCCATTTTTTATCCGATTATCCCAACAAAGAACAGTTTGCCCTTCTTCATTTTTTTCAACATCACCCATACCCATGATGTTATATCCTGCATCGACATAATGTATTTCACCTGTAACACCCTTTGCCAAATCGCTAAGTAAATACATAGCCGAATTTCCTACATCTTCTATACTAACATTGCGTTTTAAAGGAGAATTGATTTCATTATATTTTAAAATCATTCTAAAATCCCCTATTCCACTTGCTGCTAAAGTTTTAATAGGACCTGCTGAAATAGCATTAACACGGATTCCTTTTACCCCTAACTCTCTTGCTAAATAACGTACAGAACTTTCAAGTGCAGCTTTTGCTACACCCATAACATTATAATGAGGTACATATTTAACCCCGCCAAGATAACTTAAAGTCAAAATCGAACCTTTATCTTTTAAAATAGGCAAAACCGCACGTGTTAAAGAAAGCAAAGAATACACAGAAGTTTGCATAGCTATATCAAAAGCTTCTTTTGAAGTTTCTAAAAAAGAATTTTCTAAAGCTTCTTTTGGAGCAAAAGCAACCGCATGTACTACAAAATCAATCTCACCTAAATCTTTTTTGATTTTTTCAGCGATAGAATCTAAATGCTCATTATTATTTACATCAAGTTCATAAACAAATTTAGAATTAAACTCTTGTGCTATAGGTTCTACGCGTTTTTTTAAAGCATCATTTAAAAAAGTAAAAGCAAGTTTGGCTCCTTGATCAAAGCATGCTTTTGCTATACCATAAGCGATAGATTTATTATTTGCAACCCCTACAATAAGACCTTTTTTACTTTTCATAATCATCTTTTATCCTTTGATTAATTTTATAAAATTTTCTACTTTTAAAGCCGCAGATCCTATCAAAACTCCACCACAATGATTTACACTTAAAATTTCTTTGATATTATTTTCATTCACACTTCCACCATAAAGCAAAGGTGCCTTAGTTAAACTCGCTAAAAATTCAAGCACTTTAGCGATATCTACACTTTGCGCGCTCACTCCCGTTCCTATAGAATAAATAGGCTCATAAGCGATGATGAGTTTTTCATAATTTAAATCAATAATTTCAAGTTGTTTTTTTAAAAACTCTAAAGTCTTGCCTGAATTTTTTGTATCTAAATTTTCACCTATACAAAAAACAATTTTATAACCATGCTCTTTAGCAAAATCAAATTTAGCCTTAATAAGTTCTTCATCTCCTAAAGCTCTCCTTTCAGAATGTCCGATTAAAACACATTTAATTCCAAATTCGTCCAAATGTTCTTTTCCAAGCTCGCCTGTAAAAGCTCCATTAACACAAGGATAAAAATTCTGTGCTCCTTGTATGAAGTTATTTTCATTTTCTAAAAATGCTACACTAGGTGAGAAAACGATAATATCATCGCATTTTGTCCCCATAGTTTTATTTAAAATTTCAGCATAAATTTTAAAGCTTGCCCTTGTATGATTACATTTTAAATTTGCAGCAAAGATCATTCATTTTCCTTAGATCTTAAAGCTTTTACACCTGGAAGTTCTTTACCCTCTATAAGTTCAAGAGAGGCTCCTCCTCCTGTAGAAATAAAAGTCATCTCATCTGCATCTCCTGCACGTGCAACCACATCAGCTGTATCGCCACCTCCAACAACAGAAGTTGCATGTCCTTCGCTAATATAATGACTCATTTTAATACTACCTTTTGAAAATTTATCAATTTCAAAAACACCCATAGGCCCATTCCACCAAATCGTTTGTGCATCAGAAATCACCTCTTTAAAAAGTCTCACACTCGCAGGTCCTATATCTAAACCCATCCAACCATTTGGAATTTCTTGCACTGAAACAAATTTCATTGGTGCATCTTGTGAGCACGCAGGAGCAGCTACAACATCTACTGGAAGATAAATTTTTACTCCTAAATTTTTACCCTTAGTAAGAATTTTATTAGCTTCTTCTAAAAGTTCTTCTTCTAAAAGTGAATTTCCTATATCATAACCTAAGGCTTTTAAAAAAGTAAATGCCATACCTCCACCTATGATTAATTTATCCACCTTGGATAATAAATTTGTCAATGCTTGAAGTTTTCCACTTACCTTTGAACCTCCAACAACAGCAACAAAAGGACGTGCTGGATGTTTGATAAGATTGCTTGCAAAGTCAATTTCTTTTTGAAGTAAAAACCCTGCACCTTTGTGTTTTTCATCAAAAAATTGAGTAATAGCCTTCACACTAGAATGTGCTCTATGGCACACTCCAAAAGCATCATTGATATAAACTTGAGCCATAGAAGCAAGTTCTTTGGCTAAATTTTCATCGTTTTTGGTTTCACCTTTTTCAAAACGCAAATTTTCAAGAAGTAAAATTTCACCCACTTTTAATTTCATAGCTTTGATTTTTGCATCTTCGCCGATAACATCTTTTGCCATAATAATTTCTTTATCTAAAAGTCTAGCAAGACGTTTGGCTACAGGTTCTAGAGAATACTTAGAGCTGATTTCTTTTGGGCGTCCTAAATGGGAAGCCAAAATCACATTACAACCATTATCTAAACAATATCTTATCGTAGGAATAGCTGATCTTATGCGTCTATCATCAGTAATATTTAAAAAATCATCTTGAGGAACATTAAAATCACATCTTATAAAAACTTTTTTCTTGGCTAAATCAATATCTTTTATAGAGATAATATCACTCATCATTAAACCTTTGCAATATATACTGCCATATCTACTAGACGACTAGAATAACCCCATTCATTATCATACCAAGCAATCACCTTAATAAGATCATCTGCAATCACTTGAATTAAATCGCTTGCTACAATAGCCCCATAAGAACAAGTGATAAAATCGCTTGAAACTCTTTGATCATCATCTACCATTAAAATGCCTTTTAAATTTGTAGTCGCAGCTTTTCTAAAAGCTTCGTTGATTTCATCTTTACTGACTTTACGGCTTAGTTGTGCGGTTAAATCTACACTTGATACATCAATCACTGGCACACGCATGCTTTGTCCATGAAGTTTGCCATTAAGTTCAGGCATTACAAGTTTCATAGCTTTTGCCGCACCTGTTGAAGTTGGAATGATATTTTGCGCTGCAGCACGGGAACGGCGTTTATCTTTGGCCTTAGCATCGATAATACTTTGTCCATTTGTATAAGCATGTATTGTTGTCATAAGTCCTTTTTCTATGCCGAAACTATCTTGTAAAACACGACAAACAGGGCCTAAACAATTCGTTGTACAGCTTGCATTAGAAATGATGCTTTCTCCCCTATAAAGTTCTGAATTTACCCCTAAAACATAAGTAGGCGTATCATCTTTTGCAGGAGCACTCATGATCACTTTTTGCACTCCCATATCTATAAATTCTTGACATTTTGCCATAGTTAAATGAGCTCCTGTACACTCTAAAACAATTTGTGCACCGTATTTTGCAAAGTCAAGATCTTTTACATTGCGACTTTTAAATACTTTGATTTTTTTACCATTTATTACCAAATCATCGCCTTCACTATCAACACTGCCTTTAAACTCACCATGCACTGTATCGTATTTAAAAAGGTATTTTGTAAGTTCAATATCCGTAGTATCATTTATCGCCACAAGCTCAATATCATTTCTTTCTAAGATAATTCTTGCAACACATCTTCCTATGCGTCCAAAACCATTTATAGCAACTTTTACAGCCATTTAATTTCCTTTTGCAAAATATAATGCTAATATTCTACAAAAAAAAGGTTAAAAATTTTAATGAAGATAGCACTTTTTGGTGGCAGTTTCGATCCGCCACATAATGGACATAACAGCGTTGTTTTAGAGGCTTTAGAAAAATTAGATATTGATAAACTTATTATCATGCCTACTTATATCAATCCTTTTAAACAACATTTTAGTGCTGATGAAAAACAAAGATTTTTATGGGTTAAAAAACTTTGGGGACATTTGCCAAAAATTGAAATTTGCGATTTTGAAACCAAGCAAAAACGCCCTGTTCCTAGCATAGAAAGTGTTAAGTATCTTTATAAGCTTTACAATCCTAGTAAATTGTATCTTTTAATTGGTGCCGATCATTTAGAAAAACTTCATCTTTGGCATGATTTTGAAAAACTTAATTCTTTAGTAGAATTTGTTATTGCCAATCGCAACGACATAGAAATTCCTAAGAATTTTAAAGATTTAAAAACTGATAAAAAAATCGCTTCTTCTTTCGTACGCAACACTTTAAACACAAATGAAGTCTGCGAACAAATTAAAGATGAAGTAAAAAAATATTATGAAAAATTACAAAAAAATTGATACAATTTCAAAAATTAAAGGAAAATTATGCAAGAAAGAATAAATTTAATCGTTAAAATTTTAGATGAAAAAAAAGCTGAAGATATCAAAACCATTGATATGAGTGAACAAGAGTACTTTGTAAAATATGTCATTATCGCAGCCACTTTAGGAGAAAGACACGCTCTATCTTTGATTGATGAGCTTAAAACGCAACTTAAAGCCAAAGGAGAAGAATTTTTAAACATAGATAGCGGTGAAGAATGGAGCGTGATCGATCTTGGTGATATTTTAATCCATCTTTTAACACCAGAACACAGAGGAATTTATAATATAGAAGAATTACTAGAAAGTCTTAAAAAAGGCAGAGTTTAAAAAGGCTAACTCAATTAACCTTTTTAATTTTTAAAGATTGCAATATATTCTTTAATTTCTTTTTTGATTTTCTCTTTTTGTTCTTTTAAAGCATCGAGTTCTTTTTCGATTTTTTCCACTTCTTGTTCTTTAAGTTTTTTATCATAAAACATAAAATCTTTAGCACAATCATTTTGCACTTGTTTTAAAGCAAGCTCCAAGCTTAAAGTTCTAGCTGTATCATTATGCGCTTTAGAAAAACTGATTTCTTTATTAATACGATCGATTTTTTTATCGCATTCGCTTGCACCAAAAGCAAAAGCACATAACGAAAGTAGAATAAGTATTTTTTGATTTTTAACTCCTTTTTAAAATAAATTTAAATCCCGAAATATCATCTCATCAATTCTTAAGTCTGGCTTTTATCTCATCAAATAAAGTAAATACCATACTTTCAAGCTCTTTTGCTCTTTCTAAAGAAGTTGCCTCAAAGCGTGTAATAAGATAAGGACTGGTATTAGATGCACGAAGCAAAGCCCATCCATCGCCAAAATCTATCCTAGCTCCATCAATTTCACAAAGACTTTTAACACCTTTTAAAGCTCCTTTTTCAATCTCTTTTTGGAATTCTTCCACAAGTTTGAATTTTTCTTCTTCATTTACATGAATTTTAATTTCAGGTGTAATATAAAGTTTTGGCAAAGCCTTAATCATACTTTCTAAATCAAAGCCTTTATAAACAAGTTCTAAAGTTCTTAAAAATGCGTAAATTCCATCATCATAACCAAAATATCTATGCTTAAAGAAAATATGTCCACTCACTTCAGCTGCTAAATCAATATCTTTTTCTTTCATCATTTTTTTGATATTAGAATGTCCTGTTTTTCCCATAAAAATAGTTCCAAATTTAGCCACTTCATCAAAAAGATTTTTAGAGCATTTTACTTCGCCTAAAATGCGTGGATTAGAGATATTTTTAGCAAACAAATAGCAAAGCTCATCCCCACAAAATACATGAGTTTTACTCAAAGCAACCATCCTATCAGCATCCCCGTCAAAAGCAAAAGCCAAAGAATAATCTTGATTTTGATTTAAAAATTCTCTAATCGCACTTAAATTTTCTTCTTCTGTAGGATCTGGGGCATGATTTGGAAACTGCCCATTAGGCTCTGCAAACATTACATGAGCTTTTAAATTTAAAGCTTTAATTAAAGGCTCTATCACTACTCCAGCTGCACCATTTGTACAATCAACGCCAAATTTATAATTAAAATCTTTTAAAAAACTAAATTGCTCACACATAAATTTCACATAAAGGCTTAAAATATCGTATTTTTGCACTTCTAAATTTTCTTCAATCTCATCATCTAAATGCTTATAAACTTCTTTTGAAAACTCTTTTAACTCTACGCCAAAAAAACTTTCTTTGTTTATGGTAATTTTAAAGCCATTATAATCTTTTGGATTATGAGAACCTGTTATTATAACATTTGCATCAAATTTCAATCCCTCATAAAGACTAAAATATCCTAATGGAGTTGGCACAAGTCCTATATCATAAATTTTTATCCCTGCTTTGTTAAGTCCACTAACTAGATAATTAAAAAGCTCATTTGCACTATATCTTGCATCATAGCCCACACTTACATTTTTACAACCTTTATTGAGCATGGTTTGTCCTAAGCAAAAACCTATAGCTTTAACGCTTTTTTCATTCAGTTCTTTACCATAAAGTCCTCGTATATCATATTCTCTAAAAATCACATCTAACATTTTTTTCCTTCAAATTCATCTCTTCTTTGACCTAAATTTATCGTTTTTCTAAGGTAAATTTGGATAGAAAAGAAATTTTTGCTACAATTTTACATTAATTTCACTAAATGAAGGAAAATTTATGGATGAAGAATTAGGAAACGAAGAAGCGAAAAAGAAAAAAGGTGGTTCGCTTGTAATTATTATTGTTATTTTACTTTTTGTTTTGCTTCTTAGTATTATGGGGGTGATTGCTTGGCTTATTTCAAGCAGTTCAAGTGATGAAAGTGAAGTCAAAGAAGCTCCAAAAGAGGAAGCAAAAGCTGATAAGCCTAAAGTTTCAGCTCCTACTCAACGAGGTAGTGATTTTGCTAATATAGGCCCTATGTATCCACTTGATCCTTTTACTCTAAATTTACTTAGCGATAGTGGTTCAAGATATGTAAAATGCACTATAGAACTAGAACAAAATAGTGAACTTTTAAAAACTGAACTTGATAAAAAAGTTCCAGTGATTCGTGATATTATCATTCGCACATTAACAGCTAAAACTTTTGAAGAAGTAAGCACACAAAAAGGTAAAGAACGTTTAAAAGATGAGCTAGTTGGAAAAATCAATGAAATTTTAACCGATGGCTTTATTAAAAATGTTTATTTTACGGATTTTGTAGTTTCTTAATGCGTGTAGGCTGTGATATCATCGCCATTTCTAGGATAGAAAAAATTCATTCTAGACATGGCAAAAATTTTTTAGATAAATTCTTAAGCCCAAAAGAACAAGTACTCATTAAAAATCCAGCAACTCTAGCAGGCCTTTGGACTGCTAAAGAAGCTGCTAGCAAGGCTTTGGGTGTTGGAATTTGCGAATTATGTAGTTTTTTTGATATTGAAATCTCAAAAGATGAAAGAAATGCCCCTAAGTTAAAATATTCTCAAAAAATTGTAAAAGATTTTAATATTACTCAAACTTCTCTAAGCATTTCTCATGATAATGGTTTTGCTATAGCCATAGTGGCTATAGTTTGATTATTTTCCTATAGTTTGCTTGTCTAAATTTCTTGAAAGTATGAAATCTACCACAGGTTGTTCTCTTTTATTTGCTCTTTTACAATGATCTTTTTGAAAAAAATCTGTGATTTTTATAACAATCCTTGCCCATTTTTTGCGATTTCTTTCACGCCATGCATGAGAAGAAACGCTCTCCCAAGCATAACCATTAAACAAACTTGCATTTACAAAATGATCTAAGGCTCTAACACCCTGTCTTGCTCGTACGGTATTAAAAAAAGTTCCTATAATCACGATAAAAAGATATCCTAAAACTGCTAAAGGTACTATAGCACAAAGCAGAACAGTCCCTGCTAATTTTTCTTTCAAGCTTCCTTTTAAGGTACGTTTTACGCGACGACGAAAATTGATGCGAATTTTAGTTCTAACTCTTTTCATAGCTCTCTTTTGCTAAATTTTATCCTCATGCCATTAGCCGAACGCACTGTTAAACGCCCTACTACATCAGGCACAAAACCTTCTTCAAGTGCTAATTTGTAAGTTTTTAAAATATTAACTAAAATCAAAATTGCTTCTTGCATAGCAAAACCTTGCCCTATGCAAATTCTCTCCCCTACCCCAAAAGGTAAATAAGCATCTTTTTTGTATTCTCCTTCAAAACGAGAAGGATTAAATCCATGCGGATTTGTCCAAAATTCTTCATGTCTGTGTATCAGCCAAGGAGCAATCACCACTCCAGAACCCTTTTTTATAAGTTTATCTCTAACTTGAGTATCTTTTTTTGCTTCTCTTGCAAAAAACCCAACAGGAGGATAAAGCCTTAAAGATTCTTTAAAAATATTTGTTAAGTATTTAAACTGTCTTAGGTGAGAAATTTCAATGGCTCCACCTTGTAAAACCTGCGTAATCTCTTCATAAGCTTTTTCTTGCTCCTTGGGATAAAGACTAAGCAAGTAAAGCGTCCATGTCAAAGAACTTGCTGTGGTTTCATGTCCTGCTAAAAAAAGCATAGCCACTTGATCTAAAATCTCTTCAAAAGAAAAACGTTGATTTGTATCTGCATCCACTACTAAAAGCAAAGATCCTAAAATATCTTCAAATTCTACCTTATCCACCATATCATATCTTGGTTTTATGATATCGCTTAAAACCTGCCTGATCACATCTCCAGCCTTAGCACGTTTACGATCTCCTAAAACATAAGAAAGCCATTTTGGAAAACGAAACATGCAACGCATAGCTGTATGGACACTTTGCTCTTGAAAAGTGACAAAGGCATTTAAAATTTTCTTACCTTTTTCTTCATCAAGTTTTGAAGACATAATAGTGCGAAAAATCACATCAGCAGTAATAAAAGTCATAGCTTCATCTACTTCAATAACAGCATGATTTGGATACTTGCTAAAACGCTCCATCATATCAGCTACGGCTTCACTCATGAGATTAAACACTTTATTGATCCGAGTCATTTCAAAACTTGGACGCAAAAGCTCTCTTTGTTTTTTCCAAACTTCACCATTTGTAGTAAAAATACTCTCCCCTAAAAGCGGACTTAAAAGTTCATGTAAAAATGCACTTTTAGGAAATTCTCTGACCTCATCAACCATCATTCTTTTGACTTCTTTAGTGTCATTTATGACATAAAGATCAAAATTTGGCATCTTCACATGGCCTGTTTGCATTTTATAACTACGCTCATAAAGCCCATCAAGCCAAGATCTACGTTTTAACAAAAAAGTTAAAAGTGTAGAAGCTTTATTTTTATAAGGTTTTGGAAAAAAGGGACATTCGCTCATATTTTTACCTTTTCTTCTAAAAATTTAGGCATTATGATAAAAGAAAAAAAATCATAATCACCTTTAACACCAATGCTATAAAGATATAAAAAATGTGCTTTGTTTTTATCTCTTTTTATTTTTTTATACTCATGTTTTTCATATAAAGTATGAAATTTAGCACTTAAAAACGGGGGTGTAAATTTAGCATTTACGCCACTTGTGCGGAAAAAATCCACTTGAGGAAAACATGCTCCATCAATAATCGATGTGTAATCATACCATTTTAAATCAAACCTTGAAACAAATTCGAGTTTCTTTCTGAATTCATCTGCTTTTTTTTGATAACTCACTAAAGGAATGCATTCTCCTAAAGTAAGAATTTTTAATTTACATAGTAAAGATAAATCTAAATTTTGTCTTAAAATATACTCTAAAACTTCTATACAAATTATAGTTCCAACACTATGTGCTACTAGAATAAGCTCATAATCTTGTTTGTTTTCATTTTGTTTTAGCTTATCCGCTATAGCATTTGCAAAAAGCTTGATTCTTTCTTGCATAGTGCCTATTTTTTTATCTCGCCAAGTAGCACAAAAAGCACAAATTCTTGCTATCCAAAATACAGCCAATTTCTTGCCTAATTTAAATAAAAAATGATTTAGCAAAAATCCTAAAAAACATCCTACGATAATGGCTAAAGAAAAATGCATATAATTTTGCAAAAAAACAAAACTTCCAAAAGCCAATAATAAAGAAAATAGCAAAGAAAATAATACATAAAAAAAAGGATAATAACCTGTGATAAGTTGATAAATCGACTCTTTGCCAAATTTAATAAAAAGTCCTGTGATAGTATAAATTCTAAAAAAACTATAACAATCTGCTAAAGCATCTTTATAATTTTCTGACCAATTTTCCTTAACAACATCATTCCATGTTAAAAAATGATATTTAGTTTGCACGTCTTCACAAGAAATTTTAAAAAAAGGAAATTGCTCATTTTTTTCAATTTTACTTAGATCAGCCTTAATGTTAAAACTATAAGAATAATCTTTTAGGTTTTTTTTAAATAAATCATAATAAAATCTATAACTCTTAGGATCATATCCTGCTATATAAAATACTTCCCTATCCATACAATATTTCTTTTTGCTTTTAATTATAACAACTTTGCTTTAAAAGCTTTCTTAATCAAAGCTTTTTAGTCTTCTAAAAAGAAATTTTTGTAAAAATTGCCGTTAAATTGGTTAGTTTGTAAAAGATATTTCTTAAAATTACACACCAAAACAGGATTAGGTTTATAAGTATGAGCTTCACGCCAAAAAAATTGAAGCTTTTTTGGATAAGATAAACCTTCAAAATCATAAAAAGCATGACCGCAAATCTTAGTTGGGCAGCCTTCTAAAATAGCACTAAGACCTACTGTTGAATTTATAGTAATGCAACCTAAAGCTCTTCTTAAAAGAACTGGCAAGTGGATATCATGAACATATAAGACCCTTCCTTCTACATGATATTTTTGACTTAATTCATTTATGAGTTTAGAATAATTCTTATAACCCCTATCCATGGGATGGTGTTTAAAAACTAGATAAGATTTAGCCCTAGCATGATTTGCAAAAGAAAGTATCGTCTCTTCTATAAAGTGCTCTATGCTTTTTTTGTAATGGTATTTAATTTGCGTATCGTTATAAACTTGTAAAATCGCCAAAAAATACTTTTTTTCTAAATTATAAATCTTTTCATTTAGTTTTTTTTCTGTAATCTTATAAAGATATTTTCTATATAAAGATCTAAACCAAAATAAAAATTCAAAAAGATGTAAAGTGCGGTGATGGAGTTTATTGTTAAAAAATGGAGCTAAAATAAAAGCAAACAACCAATACAAAAAAGCATCAAAAGCCATAAATTTAAATCCACCTGAAATTTCTTTTATGGTTTCTTTGGTAAAAATATTTTGAGAAAGATAAAAATTTTTATCACGCGGTAAAGAAGAATTTGCGTTCACTCCATCTTTTTCTAAAGTAATACAATAAGGTCTTAAATATCCTTCTTCAAAAACCCATATTTCAATTCCTAATTCTTTAGCTACTTTAATAGCCTTAGCATGGATAATGCGACAATCATTATACATTAAAATAGCATCGATTTTTTTGCTTTGAAAAAAATCCCTATAGAAATTTTCAAGATCTTTTTCATCACATTTACACCTTGTTCCCTTGGGATAGAAAAAAAAATCTCCGCCGTTAAAATTGAGTTTAAAAACTTTGGATTGGTTTTTTTTCATTTTTATTGCAAGATGATGAAAAAAATTTCCCACAGGTCCTTGCAAGAGTAAAACATTTTTGCCGCTAAATTCTTTTTTAATTTTATTGCTAAATCTCATTTCTTTGCTAAAACTTCATAAAATCTTCTTATTTTTCTAAGCATAAAAGTTTTAAAATCTATTACCAATTTTATATGTTTTTTTGAAAAATAATCTTTTTGTAAATTTAGCATTATATCTAAACAAACTTCAATTTCACATAAAGTTTTTGTTTTAGGATTTATATATCTTGGATATGTGATCAAAGCACCTGCTACAAGCTCTTCTAAGCTTAGTTTTCTTGTTCTTCTTTCACATTTATGTTTATCTTTTGTTAGACCCCAGCCCGCATAAAAAGGCATACCATAAGTAAAAACTTTTTTGGATCTTAAAAGAGCATCAAAGCCACTTGTAGAAGTAATAGTATGAATTTCATCAGCAATTTTTATAGCACTATCAATACTGCAATCTTTTACAATTTCATCGCAAAATTTCAAGATGAGTTTTTCATCTTTTAAACCCACACGGTTGCCACTTAACACATCAGGATGAGGTTTAAAAATGATATAAGCATCTTGATTTTTAACACGTACCTCCTTAAGCAAATCAAGAGTAGACAAACCAAACCCTCCTAAAATCATCGAAGCATCATCTTCAACTTGAGCAGGGATTAAAATAACCTTTTGTCCTATTTTGGCATTGATTTTTAAGCCTTCATGTTTTAAACCATTGTATTTTGAAAAGCGGTTTTGAAGTAAAATTGTTATAATATTTTTTGCTCTATTTAGCGTATTTTCATCAAAAATTTCATTTTGCAAAAGCTCTTCTAATTTGCTTGGTTTATTTGGATCTATGTAAAGTCCTTTATCATCAACGATTAAAGAAAAAGGGCGAGTAAGATCAGAGCCTAAAGAGATTGAACGAATAAATCCATCTTCTACTAAAGAAATTTTAGGAGTAAAATGGGGCAAATTCCCATCTTGTGCTTTTTTTATAAGAGTGGTTTTAAGAGTGTTGTAATCAATCTTTTTACCCCAAATGAAAAATTTATCATTTTCTTTAAATTTGTATCTATCTAAAGATTTTAGAGAATTTAAAAAAATAATTCCATTGTCTTTAGCCTTAAAAAAAGGTTTAATAAAATGCCTTTTCCATAAAGTAAAGCCTAGCATAAAAAGTCTATTAGAATTTGCCTTTTCTATATCTTTGTATTTTGCTAAAGTTTTAATAGTATCAAAAATATCACTTTTTTGATTTAAATAAGGATTAAAATACTCAGTATAAAGAATATAAGCAGCATAGAAAACTTCTTCTAAACTTCTTTTTTGAGTTCTTCTTTTACACTCTAATCTATCTTTTGTTAGACCCCAACCAGCGTAAAAAGGCATACCATAACAAACGCACCCACAGTCCATAATCAAAGCTTCAAAACCCATACCAGAAGTTTTGGTATAAACCTTATCAAAAAACTCAAGCAAGGCTATGGGATTAAAATTTTCAGCGATTAGAATGCATTCTTTAGGCAAGGAATTTATATCTAAATCACTTTGTTTTTTACCACTTAAAACATCCGGATGAATTTTTATATAAATTTTAGAATCAGGATTTTCTTTTATGGCATCTTTTATCATATCAAGGGTTTTAAAATCTTTAGCAAGCCCAAATTCAAGCGAAACATCATTGGCCGTTTGAGCGATGATTAAAACCCTTTTTTCATCTTTTTGAAAATAATTACTTGGGATATCAAGATTATTATTATACTTACTAATTTTATATTTTTTGATAAGCTCTATAGCTTTTTTAGCTTGTTTGATTTCTTCATCTTTAAATTCATAAGTATTTAAAAGATTTTCAAGCTTTGAAGGTTGTGTTGCATCATAATAAATACCTATATCATCTTTAATCATGGAAAAACTTGGGCTATTTTCAATTCCTAAATTTAACGAACGAATAAATCCATCTTCTAAAAGTATGAATTTAGCCTTATATTTTTTGGCTAAACTTATGGCTTTTAGACCTGATTTTTTGCGTCCCCAGCCAAGAAAAATATCATCTTTGTTTATTTGTAAATTTCTCTTATATAAAAAAATGCTATAAAAATTTCTAGTATTAACGATAAGTTTTTTTGATGTTGAGTAATGCTTCACAATGCCAATTTCTTTATTATAAGTTCAACTTTTTCTTCTAAATTATTTCGACAAGAATTATTGATCACTAAATCAGCTTCTGGTCTATCAAATTCTATATCAACACCAACCACATTATCAATTTCTTTACTTAAAGCCTTAGTATAAAGCCCTTTTTGATCTCTTTGCATTAATTCATGCATATCGCATTCTATATAAATTTCATAATAATTTTTTAATTGCTTTCTATTGTAATCATAAATCTCATTAAACATTGAAATCGTAGTGACAATAACTATCATACCTTGATCGTTTAAAAATTTTGCAAATTTAGCTCTTTTCAAAGCCATATCTATGCGACCTTGTTTATCGTATGCATAATGTCCTAATATTTCTCTTAACTCATCTCCATCGAGATAAATAAGATTTTTATATTTTAGTTTTAATTTTTCATATAAAGCTTGACCTATAGTTGTTTTTCCACTTCCAGCTAAACCGGTAAACCAAATGATATAAGGATTATTTGTCAATTTGCACCTCTAAATCACTTATAAAATCAATTTCACACCAATTGCCATCAATTTCTACTGCTTTTGCGTTATTGTATTTTTCAATTAAAGCCTGCAAAAAACTTGTCATATACATATTTTCAAAATTTTTATTATCATACAAAATATCTCTGTCAAGCATTTCATAAAAAGTAATAACTTGAGAAAGAAATTGATAAGAGAATTTAAAAAGTCCTATATATTGAGCTTCTACCTCATTATAAGCATTAGCTTTTTTTCCAAGTTCTATAATATAACCATTTGTCATCTTTAATGTTTCAGCATCTTCTAAAGGATTTGCAAAGCGTTTGCTCCAAAGCTTACACCAAGACTTATCAACTACTATAGCAAGTTCTTCTTTGGCATTTATAAGCTTTTGCACGCAATCTTGAAAATAAACAATATCCGCATAAGAAATAATCAAATCTTGTTTTTCTTCGATGCATTTTAACATAAAATCTTTAGCACAAAAAAAAGTATGAACCATATTGGTTTTATCATATTTTGAATTAATAAAAAAATGCTCAATATCATATTTATTAAGATAATTTTTCAGCACATCGTTTAAATATCCACCCACAACAGCTATTTCATTTATACCTGCTGATTTTAAAGCTTCGATTTCATAATCTATTATTTTTTTATTCTTATACTCAACCATACACTTTGGTTGATCTTTTGTTAAAGGCATCAGCCTTGATCCAAAACCTGCTGCTAAGATAATTGCATTCATGTTATTCCTTGATTAAACTAAACCACTCTTTTAAAATTTGAATATTATTAAGTCCATTTTCTCTTTCAATATGCCACATTATACCAAAAATATTTTCATACTTATGTTTAAAAGCTTCTATAGTATTATCTTTTGCTAAGCAAAGTTCTACAAGATCTTCACCTAATTTTTCAATAGCAAAATTATGAAAAGAATTACTTATAAATTTTTCTTTTGAGAAAAATATTTCATGTTTGCCTATATGATTTTCACAAGGACTTATATGGCTGTTAAAATAATGAGCTATCATCTGAGCTCCTCTGCAAATTCCTAAAAGTGGTATTTTTTCTTTTAAACAAATTTCTATAACTTGCTTTTCATATAAATCCCTCTTTTTAGATAAAACATTAGGATTATAAAAACTTAAATCATTGCCACCGCTTAATATCACAGCTTTTATTAGATGTTTATAATGAGAAAAATCTATTTCATAGCTAAGAGGAAGAGGAGTAAAATTTTTAAATAAATCTTTATTAAATAATTTTCCCCAATCCAAAGCCAAACATTCTCTTTCTTCATGATAACTTTCGTTGCAAATAAGCCTTTGAGTAATACCTATAAACAAAATATTTGCTCACTTTCACATTCTATATTTATTTTTTTAGCTTTTAAATATTTTTCAAAATTTTCTTCTCCAACTCCTATAACAGCAGGCATTCCAAGTTCTGAGGCACGAATGGCCATATGTGAATTAGCACCCCCATAACATGTAATAAGTCCTGCTATATTTTTTGTAAATAAATAATCATATCCAGGATCTGCTGCATAAATTAAAACAATCTTTCCTTCTAAATCTTTATCATTTTCCTTCGCCGTAAATGCAGTGATGTTCTTTTGTGTAATGAAATTTGGAATAATGCTATGATTATAAAAAGAAAAAATTTCATCGGCATTGCAAAGTAAAGAAGGAAGTTTTATAGCTTGTGTAAGTTCATATTCTTTTTTATTGCGATTAATTTCTTCTACAAACTGCTCTTTTGGATTTATAGAATAAAGACTAGAATAAAGATTTAAAATGCTTTTTATATCAAGATGAGCCAAATCTTCTTTTTCAATACCATAATATTTGCCTAATTCTTCTATATAAACTATAGCCTTAGAAAGCAATCTAGTGAATTCAAATTTAACGAGCTCTCTACCCTCGATAGCCTGCTTTAAAAAATCAAAAAATTCACAAGCATTAATCTCTAGTCCATGTTCTCTAAGTAAGGCATTTAAAGCTTTTGTCTTTTCTTCTGAAAAAACAAAGGCTTTATCTTGTAAATAAACTTTACTATCTTTTTGATCCACATCAAAATAAAGCTCAAAATCTTCATCATATCTTGGAGATAAAATATTATAAGTTCCTGCTCTTAAATGTCCAAAATCTTTCAAAAATTGATCTTTGTTGTGAAAATTAAGATGGTTTGTTTGTTTGCTTAAATTTTTACTCACTGTATTGAGTGAATTTAAAAAATCATCTTTTTCCTCTTTGGTTATAAAATCAATCTCAACTAAAGAATTTAAAAGTTGCATTGCTACAAATGCAGCCCTAGCCACTCCCGCAAAAGGCAAGGTTCCATAACGCTTGCATTCTTCAATAAGCCAATAAATTTTATCAATTAAAGAAAAATTAGAATTAATAATACCATCATATCTTTCTTTTAGCTTATAAGCTTTTTGTATATCTTTTAAATAAAGCCCTGATCTAGGATTAATAATCTTATTTGTAAGTTCTAATAATGAAAATTCTAATCTTTTGATTTCATTTTCATTAAAACCATGATTTAAAAGTTCTTCTAATTTTTTAGAACTATTAAAGTCATAACAAGAATAAACAATATTAAATTCAATCTTATCGTGCAATTCATGATTTTTATTAAGCTTATCTAAGTAAAAATTGACAAGTTTTTGTGCGATATTTTCATCTAATTTTTTTGGTATAAAAGAATTAAAAGATAATCTTACATCCACATAAGGAATGCCTAAAAAAGAATGGATTAAAGGATGGGATCTTAGATCTCTATAACCATAATTATCTCTTTGATACGCCCAGATATTATCCGTAATGATTTCTTTATATAAACTAAAAGCTAAACGCTTAGGTCTTAACCCTATGATTTCAGCTGGATTCCAATCAGGCATTACCCCAAAAATGGCTTTATCTCCCAAAACTCTAGATCTTGATTCTTTTAAAGAGTCAAAACGTTTATAAAATCTATATAAGGCTTCTTGTGGTAAAGAATGAAATAAATTATTTTTTTCATGCATAACCAAAGGACGCACTTGTAAGCAAAAAAGTTCTTCCTTATCATCTTGAATAGCAAATGCAAATTCAACATCTAAAAAATGACAATCATATAAAACTTCTAATTCTTTTATAAGTTCTATAATTTTTTGAAGTCTAATATCTTTAAATTCTAAATAATTTCTGTAATGATAGTAAGTTTTTGCACTCTTACTGCTTCCATCTGTAATAGAGCTATTTGAACCATTTTCATCATATTGAAGACAAAAATAAGGGGAAAAATTATCTTTATCAACGCTAAAACCAACTCCACAAAGAGTAATGTTTTCAAGCATAGGTTGAACTAAAATTTCATCACTTTTTGATGGCATAGAATTGGCAACTTTATGTAAAGCTTTTAACAACTCATCTTTAGAATCAGCTTTAATATTTGCCAAAGAAAGAAAAGCACCTGCATTGGAGTTTTTCATGCTATCTTCACTTAAAGAAGAACTTCTTATAATGAGCTTATTAGCCTTTAAGGTTTGAATGTCCTGTAAAACTTTATCTTCATTTGATATTAATTCTTCAAGCGAAGTTAAAACCAAAGGTAGAACTTTTGCTTTTTTTAATTTTGTTTGTAAATTTTTTAAATTTTGTGCTTTGGTTTTAAATTTTAACTCCGCCATGTTTTTCCTTAGTTTTATATTTTTTTAGCACTCCAACAACGAGTGGTATATTTTATGCTAAATTCCTTAGGAAGTCTTTGTGAAATTTTATCACTAATTTTATTAAACAATTCATTTCCTTCATCAGTCTCCAAATCCCAGTAAGGATTCTTCACACTTTTCCATGCATTAATATAATTTTCAATGCTTTGATGGAAATAAAAATCCTCTTCAATATAAACAATATTATCAAAAAGATCCTTTCGACTCTCTATAATAGGCCTTTGATCCTCTCTTCTTGTTCCTCTTGTATAATTTGGTACAAATTCTATGATAGTATCTTCAGCTATTTTTTGTACAGGATCGTTTAAATCCCTGTGATTCCACATACAAGAAAAATATCCCTCTAGTTTTAACAAGCGATGTGCTTCCTCTAAGGCTTCATTCCTATCCATTACATTAAAACTACTACCAAAGGTGACCCAATCAAATTCACTATTTTGAAGTGTTGAGTTTAAGCCTGTTGCTCTAACCCAATCAATTTTTTGACCTTTAGTTCTTTCTATCCCGATCTCACGCATCGCATCATTGGGCTCTACAGATACTACCTCACATCCTCTTTCTAAAAGCATAATACTTAAATTTCCAGTTCCTGCACCAATATCAGCTACTTTAATATCTTTTTTTCCGATAAGACTGATTAACATATCGATAGTTTTTGGAGCATAATTTGGTCTATAGCTATAAAATTTAGCATGCTTGGTATAATCCCATTTATTTTCTACTAATTTTTCCATAATTTTCCTTATTATTCGTCATTTTCAACACAAAATGACGAACTAAAGAATTATGAAAATTATGCCTTTTTAGCAGTCCAAGCTCTTATTTTGTAAGACATCTCGATTTTTTCCATATGAGAAATTTTAGCTTCTATCATGTCTAAAATTTCCTTCCATCTTTTTTCGCCAGCTTGTGCTTGTATATCATTTACAGAATGCCAAGCTCCAAGATAACGCTTTTTATCCCAAAACTCTTTATAGTCGCACTCCATAAAAAAGCAGTCCGTGAAATCTCCTGTTGAAACAAGAATTTCTTCCCATTTTTTAACATTTTGAGTACCACTGCTTACACGAGCAAGCTCTGGAACAATATGTTTAATCTCCTTTTCGATTTCATCAAAAACCGAACCCTCTACAATGTGGCGAGGATTCCAAATCGCAGTGAAATACCCCCCCCCCGTCAATATACGATTAAATTCTGGAAGAGATTTTTTAGAATCTGTCCAATGAAAAGAACTTGCCATAATAACCCAATCAGCTTGATTATCCTCCATGTGTGTTTCTTCGCCACTCCCTTTATGCCAAGAAATATTGGATAAATTTTGTGTAAATTTTTGCCCTTCTTCACGCATGTTATCATTTGGTTCCACAGCACTAATTTGGCATCCAAACATTTCTTCTAACATCTTAGTAAGTTTTCCAGTGCCAGCTCCTACTTCAACAATATTCAAATCTTTTAAATTTTTATTTTTATCATTGATGCAAGCTACGAGTTTTTCAAGTAAAAACGGACTATAAGCAGGTCTGTTATAATAATGCCTTGCAACCTCTGTAAAATCCCCTTGTTTCATATTATTTCCTTTCTCTAAATTAAAACGCAATTATATCTTTTTTTTATTAATTTACAAATCTTTTACCTAAATATCACTGTCTAACTCTTCACACATTTTTTCAAATGCTTGATAGTATTTCCAAGAAGCAACTATATCTGGGCGATGTTGTTTAATATGAATCAATTCTTGATCAAAAATTTTTCTCCATTGTTTGATAAGAGTTTGGTTATTTTTCAAATAGGATAATATTTGATTTTCGCATATTAAATATTTTAGTTTCAAATCAAATTTAACTTTAATCTTGGATATAAATTCTTCTAAATAAGACCGAATACATTTTATCAAAGTCAAATTATTCTCTAGATAAACAAATTGTTCTTTAGGGATACAAAAAATTAACTTTTCGAAAAGTAGATTATCTTTAAACAATACAGAATTAATTTCCTTATAATTATTTATTTTATGAAGCTTAAAAAACTGTCTTGTGGTAATTAAAATTTCAATAATTTTATTATCAGTATAATTTATCTCAAAATTTTCCAAATCTACGCATAAAGTAAGCGGAATTGACAAAAAAGCTCCTAGCATATCATACACTACAGTATCATGAAATAAATTCTTTGATATTTTTCTAAAATGGTATAGAGTGTTTAATTGACTAAAAGTATGATAGGCATATTCAGGTTTAATACTAGTCATATCCAAGTAAGTAATTTTTTCTGTTTTAAAAAATTGTGTTAAAAATTTTAATCTAAAAAAACTCTCAGCATAAATCCAATAAGTTTTTATATGTTCACAAGTTGGTACAGGAGATTCAAAATAATATGTCTCTCTGTCTAAAACTCTTTCTATAGGTGTATCTAAATCAAAACGATCAAGTCTATTTACCTTTAGATTAATATGATTTAAACCCGTTTTTAATCTAGAAATTGGATCCCTAACCAAATATAACACAGGTTTATTTTTATTTAAAAGATTTAAAAATCTTTCAAGATCTTCTCTAGAAACATAGACATGAGTGTAATCAGTATATGCTATGACATTATACTCTAAAGGATTGTTTAGTAATTGCATTAAAATGTTAGAATATATAACAAATGGATCATGATGAATATATTTGCAAATATTTACTTCACAAGACTCCAAATACATTGTCATTGCTGCATGACCCGATAAAGCAGAAGAAAGCCACACAAACTCATAATTATCCGGTAAAGGCAAATTCATTTCCCAGGCAAGTTCAGCAGGTATGTTATGATAATTGATTTTTTCATTTTTATCATTTAATTTCTTAGGATCAAGTAATGAGGGATAAGGAT
>JACRSG010000074.1 GCA_014305285.1 Campylobacter jejuni | reverse complement strand
CCATTGTGTCAAAGTGAAAATAATCAAAAAGAACTTTTTAAGACTTTAAATGCTTTTACTTCTTCAGGAAAACTTGATAAAATCCAACTCAAATCAAAAAACAACATACAATATAATGGGGGGGGGGTATTGTAAAGGTAGCAATACTATAACTTTTACACAGTGTCAAGATTGCGGATATACATATAATTCTACATTTGATTTAAATAAAATCTCTAAAGAATATCAAAGTGAAGGCTATTTT
>JACRSG010000073.1 GCA_014305285.1 Campylobacter jejuni | reverse complement strand
AAAATAGCCTTCACTTTGATATTCTTTAGAGATTTTATTTAAATCAAATGTAGAATTATATGTATATCCGCAATCTTGACACTGTGTAAAAGTTATAGTATTGCTACCTTTACAATACCCCCCCCCCCATTATATTGTATGTTGTTTTTTGATTTGAGTTGGATTTTATCAAGTTTTCCTGAAGAAGTAAAAGCATTTAAAGTCTTAAAAAGTTCTTTTTGATTATTTTCACTTTGACACAATGG
>JACRSG010000072.1 GCA_014305285.1 Campylobacter jejuni | reverse complement strand
CATGTTTCTAAACTTGGATATTTGAGTTGAGGAAAAACTTGTATGGTTTGTTGATAAATTTTTTGTTCTTTGTTTTGTTGTTTTTTGATTTTATAAAGTTTTTTAAATAATGCTATTACCCCCCCCCATACTTATAATTATTTCTTTGATGACTAAAGTCAATCATAACTTTACCTAATTTATAAGCTAAATGATTTTTTACTCTTTCTATAGCTGAGTTTGGATTATGCATGGGGTTTTCCTTG
>JACRSG010000071.1 GCA_014305285.1 Campylobacter jejuni | reverse complement strand
TGAGAATTGGAAGAAGTGGTTAAGCTTTGAACAGCTGTTTGTAATTTTCCACTTTCATTAGCTAAAGCATTGGCAAAGTCTGAACTTTGTTTTAACATTTTAACTATTTCATCACCTAAGGCATTAGCCGTTAATTCAACATTACCGCTAGCATTTTCTAATTTATTTCTAAAATCCAAGCTTTTATATTCTTCAAATATTTTATGTATAGCATTCATATCAGAACCTACTCTAGCTTGTAAAACATCAAGAAGT
>JACRSG010000070.1 GCA_014305285.1 Campylobacter jejuni | reverse complement strand
ACTTCTTGATGTTTTACAAGCTAGAGTAGGTTCTGATATGAATGCTATACATAAAATATTTGAAGAATATAAAAGCTTGGATTTTAGAAATAAATTAGAAAATGCTAGCGGTAATGTTGAATTAACGACTAATGCCTTAGGTGATGAAATAGTTAAAATGTTAAAACAAAGTTCAGACTTTGCCAATGCTTTAGCTAATGAAAGTGGAAAATTACAAACAGCTGTTCAAAGCTTAACCACTTCTTCCAATTCTCA
>JACRSG010000069.1 GCA_014305285.1 Campylobacter jejuni | reverse complement strand
GGCGTTTATCTTTAGTTAAAAACGATGGTAGAGATATTTTAATCAGTGGTACAGGTCTTTCTTTTACAGGTTTTGGATCAAGTAATTTTATCTCTCAAGCTTCTGTTTCTTTAAGAGAATCAAAAGGAAGATTTGATGCTAATATCGCTGATGCTATGGGATTTGGTTCTGTTAATAAAGGAGTAATCTTAGCTGCTTCTTCTATTTCTGCTTATATGAGTTCTGCAGGAAGTGGATTTTCTTCAGGTTCAGGTTATTC
>JACRSG010000068.1 GCA_014305285.1 Campylobacter jejuni | reverse complement strand
GAATAACCTGAACCTGAAGAAAATCCACTTCCTGCAGAACTCATATAAGCAGAAATAGAAGAAGCAGCTAAGATTACTCCTTTATTAACAGAACCAAATCCCATAGCATCAGCGATATTAGCATCAAGCTGACCTTTTGATTCTCTTAAAGAAACAGAAGCTTGAGAGATAAAATTACTTGATCCAAAACCTGTAAAAGAAAGACCTGTACCACTGATTAAAATATCTCTACCATCGTTTTTAACTAAAGATAAACGCC
>JACRSG010000067.1 GCA_014305285.1 Campylobacter jejuni | reverse complement strand
CAAACAACATCGCCCAGATATAGTTGCTTCTTGGAAATACTATCAAGAATTTGAAAAAATGTGTGAAGAGTTAGATAGCCAATTAGTATAAATGAGTTATAATTAATTTATTAATATATTTATCTTATCTCAAACAAGGAAAACCCCATGCATAATCCAAACTCAGCTATAGAAAGAGTAAAAAATCATTTAGCTTATAAATTAGGTAAAGTTATGATTGACTTTAGTCATCAAAGAAATAATTATAAGTATGGGGGGGGG
>JACRSG010000009.1 GCA_014305285.1 Campylobacter jejuni | reverse complement strand
TGTAGCTCAAATTGATCAAACAACTAAAGATAATGTTGAAATTGCTAATGAATCAGCTATTATTTCTAATACAGTCAGTCATATAGCTAATAATATCTTAGAAGATGTTAAGAAGAAGAGGTTTTAATTAGTCATTTATACCTAGTGAAAAACTAGGTATAAATTTTTCCTTCAATTTAAATTTTCATCAAAGTTTCTAACAAGTTTCCAAATATTTTTACATTTCATTTTTAAATTTTAATACGGAGTAAAAACAAATGGGAAGAAGATTGTTTTTAAAAGATTAAGCTTTAGGTTCTATGGTGGCTTTTTTGCAGGTTCAAATTTAAGCACTGCCATGCTTAAAGATAAAGATTTACTAGGTTATGAAGTAAAGATCTTAATTTCTGGGGTGATCCACTTTTTAGCAAAGCAAAACCTTATGATCAAAGTAAAATCATCGATTAAAAGTTTAGCATTGTTAAAAACATAAGAACCTAGCATAATCACTAAAGTTAAAGTATTGATGAATTTTACTCCTATAGCTTTACCATCTTTATGCAAAATTTCTAAAACATTAGCATGTATTTTAATATCTAAGTTTTAGTTGCTAAAGCTGGAAGTATAGTTGTCGCTATAGGAGAAGCTTTTGCCCATATCACAACGAAAATGCTCAAAAAAGCACAGTATTGACATGCTCCTAAACTTTGTTATCAGGATTTGTATAAGTTTGAGATGAGTTTGAAGCAGGAGCCATACACGGATGACATTCAAGTTTTTTAGTTGTTTCATCAAATTTTTTAACATGGTTGTTTTTTTCTAATCCAATGAACTCCTGCTCCACCAACATTATTACCCACATGAAAAGTATAATTTTTCTCATTGGCAAAGCAATTTCATTATCATTATTCCTAATGCATATACTTTCTTTACTTAAATTTTGTTTCATTGCAACATTATTTACATATTTATACTCATCATGTGCACCTAAAAAATCCGAAGTGTCTTGTGATGACCCTTTCTAAGGCGACAACTTTAACTCCTGCTTTAGTGCATTCATTTGCAATAATAGAAAATCCGGTCTTAAATCTATAACAACATCTGTTTTTAAGTATTTTTACCATTTTATTCCTTTTAATGTGACATATCAGTCAAGGAAATAGGCTCTATCACTTTAAATTTATCTCCATCTAAAACTTGAGCCGCATAAGTCATTTGATCTCCTGGGAATTTTTTCATGTGCCAAGCTTGCATATTTGCATTGCCACCATAAATTAGATCAACATAAACTCCTAGTCATGCTTCTTAACTCTGTAAAAAATCGCTTGCTTTTATCTTATCTCCAAAAGAAACCTTTGTTTTATCTTATTCAAAAGCTCTTAAGACTTCATCTTTTTGTTTCGCACTAAGTTCTATAAAGCTTTTTTATAACGAAGTTTTGCTTCTTTATCTAAAGCATTTACCCTATTTTAAAAAGTTCAGCTCTGGTTAAAGAATATGGATAACCTTGATTTTTCTTTCCTTGTATAAAAGATTTAAAGCGATAATCTTTTGCTCGACTTCTGTAATTTCCTGCAAGTTCATTATCTATAAAAATAGCTACACCTAATTTTTAGGACCTGAACCTAAATTATCTTCGGGAAAAATTCTTTCTGCTGCTTCGCTAAGAATATCAAGTTGCACAGAATTATTAAAAAATTCTAGCACGATAATTTCGAGTAGAATTTAAATTATATTTAATAATATTTAAAAAATGTTATGAAAAAACATTTTATATTTTTAAGGAATGTTAATATAAAGATCAGGCTAGGAACAATCTAGCCTAATAAGATGAAAATCAATGCAAGCTTTCTATATAAGCCATAGCACTTAATGCAGCTACAGCTCCATCGCCTGCAGCACAAATAACTTGCTTTGGTGCATCTTTTCTAAGATCTCCTGCAGCAAAAAGTCCAACAACGCTAGTTTGCATTTTAAGATCAACGTTTACTTGCCCGCCTTCTTCCATATTACATAAAAACTTACCATCGTCTTGTTTTAAAATTTCATTTCTTACATTAAGCCCGACAAAAGTAAAAATTCCTGGAACATTTAAATCTCTGATACTACCATCTTTTAATTTTACTTTTACCCCAGTAACACCCATTTTATCACCATATACTTCATCTACACTTGCACTAGTAATGAGTTCTATTTTTTCATTTTTCTTAACTTTTTCTACTGTAGATGGAGCCGCTCTAAACTCATCTCTGCGGTGGATAAGATAAACTTTAGAACAAATATTTGCTAGATACAAAGCTTCTTCTAAGGCCGTATCTCCACCACCTAAAACTGCAACTTCTTTATTTTTATAAAAAAATCCATCACAAGTTGCACAAGTACTTACTCCTTTGCCAAAAAATTCATCTTCACCTTTAAAACCTGCTCTTTTTGGAGCTGAACCTGTACAAACTATCACAGCCTTAGCAAGTTCTGTTTTACCGCCTTCTAATTTGATGGTAAAACTTCCATCACTATTTTTTAAAATTTGTTCGACTCCAACCATTTCATGTTTCAAACCAAAACGCATACATTGTTCATTCCAAGGTGCCATAAAAGAAATTCCATCCATAACTTGGGCTACACCTGGATAATTTTCTATTTCAGAACTTGAGGTAATTTGTCCACCAGGCATACCTTTTTCAAACATTACTACATTCTTAAGACCACCTCTAGTTGCATAAAGTCCGGCACTAAGTCCAGCAGGACCTCCGCCTATGATTGCTACATCTAACATTTATATTTCCTTTATATTGAATTTTATTACTAATAATGATATAAAAATTATTCTTAATAGTAGTTAATAAAAATTATTGTTTAGTATAAATTTGAAATTTTTAAGAAGAAGGCTAGTTATGCTAGCCTTTAGCTTATAGTAATGAGTTTAGTTTATCGCTAATTGCTTGTTTAGATTGTGCACCAACTAGTTGATCTACAACTTCACCATTTTTAAAGAAAATAAGTGTAGGAATAGATCGAACACCAAATTCAGCTGCTAAATTACCTTGTTCGTCTGTATTTACTTTGCAAATTTTAGCTTTACCATCAAAGTCATTTGCAAGCTCATCAATAACTGGAGCAAGCATTCTGCAAGGTCCACACCATGGAGCCCAAAAATCAACTAAAGCTACACCTTCTTTTGCTTGAGCAAAATTATCACTTGTTAATTCAATATATTTTCCCATAATTTTTCCTTTCTTTAATTTTTGTCTAATTGTATTTTATTTTTTTAAATATCAGCTTAAAAACTTATATTTTCGCAAAATTGTATCACATCATTTTTAATGCAAATTAGATCAATTTGAAAATCCGATGAAAATCCATTTTTAAGATGATAAAATTCTATAGTTTTTAAAATTTTTTCAAGTTTTTTTCTATCTAAACGCTCGGAAACTTCGTAATTATTTTGAGTAAATTTAACTTCTATAAAATGTAAAATTTCATCTTTTTTAGCTACTATATCGATTTCGCCGAATTTAGAATGAAAATTTCTTTTTATAATTTCAAAGCCTTGTTTTTTTAAAAATTTACAAGCCTTATCTTCCCCTAAAATTCCATCTAAATAAGCTTTTACACCCATTATTCTATACGCATCATAAAAGGCTTGGTTTTTATAAAATCTTGTTTACGTAAAATTTCAAGCAAATTTTGTATGCTTTTTTCATAAGTTAAATGTGTAGTAAAAAATAAAGTGCTGTAATTTTCATCATTTTTTTTAGGTTTTTGTAAAAAGCTATCGATAGAAATATTATTTTCACTCATCAATTGTGTAATTTTAGACAAAACCCCTATTTTATCTTCAACTTTCACTCTTAGATAATATTTTGTATAAATTTCATCTTTGTTTAAAAGCTTGTATTCTAAAGTATTAACAAAACCAAGCATTGGTGCTTTTACCTGATCTCTTGCTATATCCATAAGATCTGAAATCACAGCACTTGCAGTAGCCTCTCCTCCTGCTCCTGCTCCATAATATAAACTTTCACCTAATAAATCTCCATTAATACTTATAGCATTCATCACTCCATCAACTTTTGCAAGCATTTTTTCTTTATCTATCATAGTAGGATGCACTCTTAATTCTACTTTGTTTTCACGCACCTTAGCCATACCTAAAAGCTTTATAGTAAATTCAAACTCATTAGCAAAATACATATCTTCAGGAGCAATTTCGCTAATACCCTCAATCAAAATATCTTCAGGTTTAGCTTTAAGATTATAAGCGATGCTTGATAAAACAAGTAATTTATGTGCCGCATCTTGTCCTTCTATGTCAAAAGTTGGATCAGCTTCTGCATAACCTAAATTTTGAGCTATTTGTAAAGCTTGTTCAAAACTCATATTTTTTTGACTCATAGAACTTAAAATATAATTACTCGTACCATTTAAAATCCCTTTTATAGTCAAAATATTATTTGCACTCAAACCTTCTTTTAAAACCTTGATAATAGGAATTCCTCCAGCTACACTTGCTTCATAACCAAAAGCTAAATTTTTAGCTAAATTTTCAAGTTCATAACGATGATAAGCAAGCATAGCTTTATTGGCAGTAACAACAGCTTTTTTCCTTTTTAAAATTTCACTAACTATTTTAAAAGCTTCATCCACTCCACCCATCAATTCCACAAAAACATCTACATCAGCATTTAAAATTTCTTCAACGCCATGAGTAATTGGAATTAAAGCATTTTTTTTAGGACTTCTAGCAAGAGCGATCACAGGAGTTATGCTTTGTCCACATCTTGCACGAATAAGTTTATCATTTTCTAAAAGAAATTTAACCACCGCACTTCCAACAGTACCATAACCAAGAATTGCCACTCTCATAACTTACTCTTTTAAATATTTTTTGATATTGCATGCAGCTTGGCGTATGCGATTTTCATTTTCAATTAAAGCAATTCTTACATACTCATCACCCGCTTCGCCAAATCCTACCCCAGGACTTACCGCAACACTAGCACGCTGTAAAAGTTGCTTTGAAAATTCTAAACTTTTTAGATGTCTTTTGCTTTCAGGGAGTTTTGCCCAAACAAACATACTTGCTCTTGGTTTTTGAAGTTTCCAACCCGCATTTTCAAAAGCTTCAAGTAAAATGTACATTCTTTTATCATAAGTTGCACGGATTTCATCCACGCAGGTTTGATCTCCATCTAAAGCTATGATGGATGCTACTTGAATAGGTGTGTACATACCATAATCAAACCAAGATTTTATTTTTTTAAGTGCACTGACTAAGCGTTTATTTCCTACTACAAAGCCCACACGCCAGCCTGCCATATTATAAGATTTTGAAAGAGTGTAAGTTTCTACCGCTACATCTTTTGCACCTTCAATTTCTAAAATAGAAGGAGTTTTATAGCCATCATAAGTTAAATCCGCATAAGCAATATCTGAAATAATATAAAATCTTTCTTTTTTTGCCGTTGCTATCAATCTTTCATAAAAACTTTTTTCACAAGTTACTGTTGTTGGATTATGCGGGAAATTAGTAACAACATATTTTGGGCGAGGAATGCTTTCATTTAAAGTTTTATGTAAATTTTCAAAAAATTGATTTTCATCAAGCTCAAATTTTTCATTATAAGCCAAAGGCATTTTTGCCACATTACCCCCTGCTATAATAAAAGCTTGAGTATGTATAGGATAAGCAGGAGTAGGTACTATAACAACATCTCCAGGATTTATAATTGCTCTTGCAAGATTTACAAAACCTTCTTTTGAGCCCATGGTAGCTACAACTTCATTTTCAGGATCTAGATTAACATTATATTTTCTTTTATACCAATTGCAAATTGCCAAACGAAGTTTATAAATCCCCATAGAAGTAGAATATCCTGAGGTTTTATCTTTATTAGCACTTTCGCAAAGTTTATCTATAATGTGCTGTGGAGTTTTACCATCAGGATTTCCCATTGAAAAGTCAACGATATCCTCTCCAGCACGTCTTGCTGCCATTTTTATCGCATTTACTTCTGCGAAAAAATAATTTGGAAGTCTTTCTATAGTATTAAAACGGATTTCATCAAACATTTTTTTAATCCTTTATTTTTTAAGTGTGATTTTTAAACCCCTGCGTATATTATCTAAACTATACATATCGCTTATAATAGCGTATATAGCACCATTTGGAATAAGTTCTGAAAAATGATTATTTTTATTTTCACTTTTTACTGCTTTAATTAGATTTAGATTTTTATCTAAAAAGAAGATTTTAGGAAACCAATTGTCTAAATCATTTGCATCAATAATCAAATTTATAGCATTTTTTAAATTAATTACATAGTCTTTAAGGGGTTTTTCTAATGATTTTGGAGTATTTAAATTAACATTTGTATTAGTTTTTAATACAGCATTAGAAAAGTTTAAATCATATTCATAATCATATACCCCAATACGCTTAATATTATCTATATAGACAGAATTTTCTTTTAAGAGATTGTAAAGTGTTCCAGGATCTAAAACATATTGAGATTCTACTTGTATGGTATAATCAATATTTCCTTCTCTTAAAATCAAATCTGTAGGGATGAAATATATATATCCAGCATCCGTTAAAACATCGGATAAAATTTTAAAAAACATAACTTCATCAGCTTTTGCTTTAAAATTTAATCTTAGATTTTGAGGATTTGATAGTGTTAAGGCAATTAAAGAATTGGTTTTTAATATTTGAGATATTTTTGCAATATCACAATTTCCATTGTCGTCTATGTAAGAATTATTTAAAAATAATAATTCTAGTTGAGAATTCTTGCTAGGATTGTTTACTAAATTTTTCGCTAATTCAAGACTTGAGATTGCAAAAGACATATTAACCCAAAGAGTAAGAATAATAATTTTTCTTACCATTCTTTACCTTTGTTTAATTTTGCAAATTCAGTAGCTGAAATACTGGTAATTTTTCCATCTTTAATTAAGAAACGTTTTGAAATTCCTGCGGGAAATTTTTGTTCTTTATTTTCTTGATCAAACATTGTTAAAGCCGCAGCTCCTGTTAAAATTAACTGATCTTTATCTAAAGAAATATTGAAGTCATTTTCTTTAACAAAGCTTGTTTTTTTAAGGTTTTTTAAATCTATCAAACCTATCCAAATCTTGGTAGAGGTTTTAAAATGTGCTTCTTTGAAAGAATCAGTTTTTGGTGTATCTGTGTCTTCTTGGGTTTGAGTGTTTTTTTCTTCATTGAGTAGGACTATGTCATTTTCACTGATATTGTTTTCTGTGCTTATGTTTTGATCATTTTCTTGTAATGGGATGTTTTGGCTTGGTAAAACATTATCTGTTTGATTTGTTTCTTGTACTTTATTGTTGTCTATAACAAGAACATTGTTTCCACCTAAAGATTTTAAATTTTCTTGTGCTTGTCCTATTATATCTATAACTGTTGCACTAGTATTATTTTGCTCATCTTTGAAAAAAGTTTTAAGTGTATCAAAATAATAAATTCCACTTCCTATAACTACTAAAACAATAAGAACAATCAAAAAAGGCCAAGCATTAGATGATTTTTGACTATAAGCATCCAGTTTTGGGATTATCATTTTTGACTTTGTTTGTGGAGTAGGATTGTTTTCGTTAAGATAAGCTTCATACTCTTCGTTAAAATCACTAAAGTCGAGTTCGTATTCTTTGCTTAAAATTTTAACAAAACCTTTAACATTAAAACGACTTAAAACAGCAAAATTCTTTTCTACTAAAGCTTCAAGAAAATGAAGTTCAATTTGCGTTTTTGCTGCAACTTCTTTTAAATTTAATTCTTGTATTTTTTTCCAATTAAGCATTTAACATCCTATCACAAAGTATTGCAAAAGCAGTGCTGACATTAAGACTATCAAAATTATTTTTCATCGCAATGCCCACACATTCATCACATTTTTTTACAATTTTAGAGCTTAAACCAAAACCCTCACTACCCAAAACCAAAACTTTTTTACCATTATTTATTTTTACACTGTGAATTTCTTTTCCTGAGCCATCGCTCGCATAAAAATAAAAACCTACTTGTTTTAGTTCATTTATTACACTTAAAGCATCGTTGCTTATCACAATAGGTAAATCAAGAGCTGCTCCACTGCTTGTGCGAATTACTCCTTCCATGGCTAATTTTTCACCAATAAAAATTAAAGATCCAACCCCTAAAGCATAAGCTGTACGCGTGATAGCCCCTATATTTCCTACATCACTAATTCCATAAAGCATAACAATAAAATCATTTTTTTTGATCTCATTTAGATTTGCAAAAGAACTTTCTTTAATATCTAGCAAAAAACCTTGATGATTTCCACCTTTCGCATAAGCTTGAGCAGTTTTAAAATCAAGTTTTTTGATTTTAAAACCTGATTTTGCGATTTTGGAAAAAGTAGCTTTGTCGCATTCTTTTGCTAAAAAAAGCTCGTTAATACGGTCTTTATGATATTCTAAAATATAAAAAAATATTTGCTTCCCATAAACTATCATCTTAAAATTTTACCTAATCTTGACTTAAAAGCAGTTTTTGATAAATTTCTTTTGCATTTTTTCCATTGATGTTTGATAATAATTTTGCTTTTGCCTTTAAAGGTAGATCCAAATCCATAATATCTTTTTCACAAAGAGTATTTTGTAAAAAATTTTGTTCTTTTGATTGCAGTACTACAACCCATTCACCGTTTAAATTAGACTTTTTTAAAATTTCAAAAAGCTCTTTAGCGTTACCTTTAAATTTATTTTCAAATTTTTTACTGATTTCTTTAATTAAAAAAATTTCTCTTTGACTGTCTAGAATCATAATTTGCTCTACTAAAGATAAAATACGCTTGGGAGATTCATAAATAATACTTGGATAAGGAAGATTTAAAATTTTTTCTATGTCTTTTTGTCTTTCTTTACCTTTATTTGCTAAAAAACCAATAAAGATAAATTCTTTTTGACAAAATGCCGAGCTTACAAGAGCAACTAAGGCTGCATTTGCACCCGGTAAAACTTCATAAGCAATATTATTTTTTTGTGCAAATTCTATCAAAACTCTACCAGGATCACTAACCCCTGGCATTCCTGCATCACTTAAATAAGCTACATTTTTCTCAAATAACTTTAAATCAATATTCGCTAAAACTTCTTTTTCATTGTGAGAATGTAAGGCTATAAATTTAGAAACATGTATATCAGTGTGAAATTTGGCATTTAATAGTGAAATCAAAGACTTGCTTACTCTTGTATCTTCACAAAACACAAATTTGCAAGTCTTTAAAAGTTCTAAGGCTCTAAAAGAAATATCGCTTAAATTTCCTATAGGGGTAGGAATAAAATAAAGCATAATTATTGCATTGCGTATTTTTTCTTAAATTTCTCTACACGACCTGCAGCATCTACAATTTTTTCACTACCTGTAAAAAAAGGATGGCAATTTGAACAAATATCTACTCTTAATTCTGTTTTGTTTGATTTTGTTGTAAAAGTATTTCCACAAGCACAACTTACTTTGCATTCTACATATTCTGGGTGAATTTCTTTTTTCATTAGTTTTCCTTAAAAATTAAAACAATAAGCTGTGATTATAAATTATTTAACATAAAAAAAAGATTAATTTAAGAAAAGTTAAAGCAAAATTTTTGAAGTTATAGCTATAATAGCCGTTTGACTTTTTAGAATATTAGAACTTTTAAGAGAGATTTTCCGGTTAAATAATAATCTCTCATCATTGTTAAATCCACCTTCAGGACCTATAAAATATAATTCTTTCTCATTGAAATGACTTTGTTGTTCTCCTTGAAAATCAACCATAATTGCATCTGGAAATTTTTGAACAAATTCTTGAGTACTTTGGTGTATAATTAAATCCATTTTAGTATTTCTACCGCATTGTTCACAAGAAGAAATAATGATTTTTTCAAATCTTTCTAAATCCATTTTAAAATTTCTTTGTGAAAAATTTGTAAAAACCAAATGTAGCTTTTTTACTCCAAGTTCATTTAAGAAAGGCAGAGTTTTTTCTAAAATTTTAATATCTATGATGGCTAAGGCTAAGTTTAATTCACTTTGTTTTGTATTTTGTGATTTTTTATTTAAAAATTTTAAAGTACAAGAATTTCTTCTTAAATTTGTGATTGTATAGTTGTAAAGAAAACCATCTTGCAAATTTCTAAGATTTAGTTCCGAATTTTCTTTTACTCTTCTTGCTTTTAAATGGTTAAAGCTTTCACCTTGAAGTTGTATAAACTCTTCTCCAGCTTGCTTGTTATACAAAAATTGCATTTTACAGATATCTTTCTATTAAAAAAGGTAAAAACAATAAAAAAATTTCAAAAGGCAAAATTAAACAACTAATCCATCTAAAAGTTGCATATTTTCTAAATCTTCTTGCTTTTTTAAAACAAACAAAGTGAAAAATTGCTAAGGCAAAAATTAAGATCCAAGAAAAAATCATTATCCAGATATTAAAATTCATTTGAAATTGTTTCATTGCTGATAATAAACAACCTGTAAAAATAATCAAAGCTAAAAATAAATAATAAATTGGTAAAAATAATCGTATTCTAAGAATAAAAATGAATTCGGTTTTAAAATTCCCTTGTGTTAGTATAAGATAAAAAAGCATTAAAAAACCGCTTGCATAAAGACTATAAAGATGTAAAGCTAAAAAGAATTCGTAACTTTGATCCATCATTTTCCTTTGTTTATCAAATCAGCTAAATTTTGAATTTGTTCATCACTTAAAAAACCATGATTTTTATCTTTTATCATTTTGATTTTTTGTATAAAAATTTTGTTGCTCAAGGTTTTAATGGCTGTGCTGTTTTTAGGTTTTAATTCCCCTTTTTCTCCGTGACAAGTGGCACATTTTTGTTTATATAAAGAGTTGATAATACTAGGATTAGCTTCATGTTCATCATCTGAAGTTTGTGCTTCATCATCCACAGGTAAAGGCAGATTGGAGTCGCTTAATTCTGTTTTTTCATCGTTTTGTTCTATTTGGACTACTTCTTGGTCTGTATTTTGAGTCTTGGAAATATTTTTTTCATCATTAGAACAGGCAGATAAAACTAATAAAAAAAAACTTAAGGCAATTAAAATTTTAGCTTTTTGCATTAAATCTCCTTTGGATTTATAAAAATTTCTTCATTTTTTAATTTGTTGTAAAAATCTATATCATTCCATTCTGCTTTAATGCCATTGGAAAATTCTATGTCTTGAAGTGAAATTTTTGGCATTAGCTCACTATAAGCATCTTCTCTAAAACCTTGTGCATAGCCTGTTCTTGTTTCATGAACAATAATGCTTTGTAAAGTCACCCCTTGTTCTCCATTTACCATTTTTGTTTGTTTTAATAAAGCATCTATAAGTATGAAAAATACACGACAAAAATTTTCAGCACTTACATTAACAGGTAAGCAAATCCAACGACTTGAATATTTTTTCATTTCTTCTAAATATTTTGCATCATCGTATTTAAAAAGAGCGATAGCATGGTCAAAGCTATCAATAATTTGGCGTATATAAGTTTTTAAAAGTCCAAAATCATAGACCATTCCAGCATTATCTAAATGTTTACTTTCAAGTAAAACTTCAACTTTGTAAGAATGTCCATGAATGCTACTTTTACAACGCTTAGATGAACAAAATCTAACAATGTGTGCGTTTTCAAATTCAAATAATTTTCTTATAATCATACACCCTCTTTATCGTTCCAAAGACGAATATGAATTCTATCAGAATAATTATAACCATTCTTAATACAAAATTCAGCAATTTTTTGAGCATTTTTTTTAAGGTTTTGCTCATTTTCACCCATAGGCATACAAAAAATTTGATTTGGAACTTCTTTTAGAATTTCATTGATTTCTAAAAATGAATTATCGAGGGTATTGGCATCTAAAACAAATTTATAAAAACTATCTTTTGCGTAATTTTTAAATGCTTTTAAAGCTTTAAAATTTAATCGTTTATCTTTTTTTACCCCGCTATTTTGGAGTTTAACACTTAAAGCAAAAATACATTCTTTGTAAAAAGGATATCTATCAAAATCAATTTCTATGCTTCCATTGCTTTCAAAGTGTATTTCAAATTTATTTTTTAATAACATTTGGATAAAGTCTATAAATTCAGGATTTTCATAATGGATTAATGGCTCTCCACCTGTAATAACAACTATAGGATCAAAGCTTTGTTTTAATTTTGTCACTCTTTTTAAAAGTTCATTGGCACTTAAAGTTTCATAATTTTCTTTAAAATCTTTTTTGAAAACAGCCCTTATTGTATCACATCCGATGAGAGTTTTATCGTTTTTTGACATTTTTACATTAAAGCCTAAACAGTTAAAATTACAACCAGCAAAACGCATAAAAATAGCTAATTTTCCGTTATATTTGCCTTCTCCTTGAATACTTAAAAAACTTTCAACAAGTTGCAAAATTAACCTCCAGTTTGATAAAAAGCACGAGATGAAGTTTCATTATCAACAACACTCCATTTATTCTTTTCTGGTTTATTTCTTAATACTTCTTGTAATATTTCTACAGCGGCTTTAATATCACCTTTTTGAACCGCTTCTTTTATACTTAATGCTTCATCAAAATAAAGGCAAGGTATCAACAAGCCTTCAGCACTCAAGCGTATACGATTGCAAGAATCACAAAATTCATGACTATGCGGATCTATAATTCCAAATTCATAATCATCTGCGTTGTAAATACTCACAGGTGCTTTTTCATCTTTTTTTATAAGTTGAATTTGATATTTTTGGCTCAAAATTTGTATAATTTCATCTCTTTTTAATCCTTGTAATTTACCATAAGCATGAGTATTTTCCATAAATTCTATAAAGCGAATTTGAGCTTTTTTTGATTTTGCAAATTCCAAAAGAGATATCAGTTCATCATCGTTTAAATTTTTAAGAGCTACGGTATTGAGTTTTACTTTTAAATCTAGATTTAAAGCTTCATCAATTCCAGATAAAACACTATCTAATACATCCTTTTGTGCAAGAGTTTTTGCTTTTTTATGATCTAGAGTATCAAGTGAAATATTAAGTCGTTTAAGTCCAGCATTTTTTAGGTCTTTAGCAAAGTGTTTTAGTAGAAATCCATTTGTAGTTATAGCAAGATCAATATCGCTTTTATAATCACTAATCATTTTTATAAAAATACTTAAGTCTTTTCTTAATAAAGGTTCTCCACCTGTTATACGGATTTTTTCAATTCCTTCGTCTATGGCTGCTTTAACAAATAAAAAAAGTTCTTCTAAACTTAATAAATTTTCTTTTGGTTGATAATCAAAAGGAATTTTTGGCATACAATAAAGGCAGCGAAAGTTACATCTTTGTGTAACTGAAATTCTAAGATAATTTATCTTTCTACCGAATTGATCTATAAGCATTTATTTTCCATTCTATTTTATCAATTTCTTAAATTTTAAGACAAGTTCTACATTTCCAGTGCCAATGCGTAAATCTTTAGCGATTTGTTCTATGCTTTTTCCTTCTTTGAAAAGATTTTCTATTTTTTGTTCTTCTGTATCGTAATTTGGTGTAAGTTTGGCCATGCTTTGTGCTTTTTGTTCCAAATTTAAAAGACGATTTTGTTGTTCATTTTGAAAATCTTCTATGATATGTTCCATAGTTTTTAGTGTTCTTAAAACAGGAGTAATTTTTGAACTGATTTGTTTATCAAGTTCAATCATAATTTCTTCTTTTAAAAGAGAAGTTTTATAATCTTCATCCTCTTCATTATCATCTTTAACTCCTAATTCTTTACGAAAATAATGAAGTTCTTTGCTAATGTCTTCTATCGCATTTTGAAGCTTTACTATTTTTGTATTATTTTCTCTTTCTTTGATGTTCATATAGGCTAGCATTGCAATTAAAAGCACAATTATAAAAACTAAATAAAGTACATCATCACTCATTCCTGGCCTTTCTTATTTCTTATTATATTTCTTTGAATTTCAACAACAAAAGCATCAAAAGCCATTTTGTCTTCAGGCTTAATTTTGATAATTTTTGCCAATGTTTGACTTTGAGCTTTGATAAAAATAGCTATTTTTTGATTATTTAAATCAAATCTTAAATAATATTCTTTATCTTCTTCTAAAATAGTATCTAAAAAATTCAGATATTCGAAATTTAAAGATTCTATTATCCCTTTTTGCTTAAGAGGTATAAGTTCTTTATTTTTATCTAAAGAATTTTCAAGCCTTAAAATATCTTCTTTTAGACTTAAAAGAAGATCGAAAATAATTTTTTCACCCTCGTCAAAATCAATGCGCAAAGCAAGTTTTTTCCATTTTAAAATTTGAGAAATTGCTCCAAGTTTTAGGTATTCTCCAAGAAAACGGTTATTTTCTATTTCACAACATTCTAAATGAGCTTCAAATCCTGCTTTAAAAAGTGTTAATTCCATAATAAATCAATCCAAATAAAAATAAAAAAGATAATACTTAAATAACCATTTAGAGTAAAAAATGCTCTATCAATATGAGCAAAATTCTTGTGAACAATTCTATGTTCCAAGGCTAAAATAATACTGCTTATAATTACCCCAATAAGTGCTATTTTTCCAAGTGCTACACCCCAAACTTCCCACACAAAAAGAAGCCAAAATAATACCGCTAAAATATGGCAAAAAGCTGATATAAATAAAGTAGCCTTTGAACCAAATTTAGCAGGAATAGAGTGAAGTCCTACTTTTTTATCATATTCCATATCTTGTAAAGAATAAAGCAAATCAAACCCAGCTGTCCAAAAAGTTACACCTAAACATAAAATAACGCTATAGATGTGAATTTCACCCATAATTATAACGCTTCCTGCAATAGGTGCAAGTCCTAAACAAAATCCTAAAACTAAATGCGCTAAAGAACTAAAGCGTTTAAAAGCTGAATAAATAGCTAATATAAAAAGCACAGGAAAAGACAAATAAAAAGCCAAGGTATTAATAAAATAAGAACATGATATAAAAATAAGTGCATTAATGATGATAAAAATCCATACACTTTTTCTACCTATTTTTCCACTGACATTAGGGCGATTTGCGCAACGAGGATTATCCTTATCTATATCTTCATCCATTAAACGATTTGTAGCCATAGCAAAATTTCTTGCACTCACTGCACAAATAATGCCTAAAATCAATGCTTTAAAACCAAACCAAACACTGTCATTTGCAAGTTTTGATGCTACAATCATAGAGGAAAATAAAAAAGGCAAAGCGAAAATAGAATGCTTAAATACTACAAGTTCTAAAATATCTTTCAATTTTATCCAGAATGTGTTCATTTTTCTACTTTAAAATATTTTTTGCTATGATTTTACTAAAATTTTTATAAATTTTAGGATAAATATTAAAATGTTTTTTGAAATAGCATTAATAGGAACAACAGCGAGTGGAAAAACATATATAGCCAATACTTTAGCAAGAGAATTTGATGCTGTTGTTTTAAGTCTTGATAGTCTTTGTGTTTATAAAGAGATTAATATAGCAAGCACTAAACCTTCACAAGATGATCTTACGAACATAAAATACTTTGGGGTAAATTTATTGAGCGTGAATGAACATTTTAATGTTGAGTTATTCATAAGAGAATACCAAAAAGCAAAAGGATTTGCTTTAGTTAGAAATTTGCCTCTAATTATAGTAGGCGGAACTGGATTTTATTTAAAAACTATGATAGATGGTTTAAGTGAAAAAACTTTAGAATCAAAGAATTCTTTAAATAATGATGAAATTTATACTCTTTTATTAAATATTGATCCAAACTATCAAATAGAAAAAAATGATACTTATAGATTAAAAAAATGGCTGGGTATTTATGAACAAACAAGAGAAATTCCTAGTGAATTTTTAAAAAGGACACAAAAACCTGGGGTGCTTAAAGATATAGAAATTTATGAACTTACATGGGATAAAGAAATTTTAAAAAAACGCATTCAAACTAGAACAAAAGAAATGCTTGATAATGGACTTTTAGATGAAGCAAAAATTCTTTTTTCTAATTTTGATCATAAGCTTAAAGCGTTAAATTCTATAGGCTTAAAAGAGTGTAAAGAATATTTAGATGGCAAAATTTCCTTTAATGAGCTTGAAAATTTAATCACAATACACACTACACAACTTGCCAAAAGACAAAGAACTTTTAATAAAAAATTTCCAAGCAAAGCCTTGGAATTTAATAAAGCTTTAGCTGCTTTAAGAATGAAATTTTCAATCGAAAAATAAATGTTCTGCTAGAATTTTTACTCCTAATATAATTAAAACTAATCCACCTAAAAGTTCAGCTTTATTTTTAAGATAAATTCCAAATTTATTTCCTATTTTTAGAGCAATGATGCACAAAATGAAAGTGATAATACCTACTAAAAATATAGCTAATAATAAATTTACATTTAAAAATGCAAAACTCACACCAACTGCTAGTGCATCGATACTCGTAGCAATTGCTAGAGCTAACATGATTTTAAAACCAAATTGGTTGGCATTGCTATCACAATTTTCATTTTCCAATGACTCTTTGATCATTTTTAATCCTATTAAAGAAAGTAAAATAAAAGCTATCCAATGATCAATACTCGCAATAAAAGATGCAAAAGTGGTGCCTATAAAATAACCAATAGTTGGCATCAAGACTTGAAATCCACCAAAATAAATTCCAACAATAAAATAATGTTTTAAATGTAGTTTTTTAACACTAAAACCTTTGCATAGCGATACGGCAAAAGCATCCATTCCTAAAGCACAGGATAAAAAAATAAGACTATAAAAATCCATAATAAATCCTAAAATTTTATAAAAAATTGAAGATGAAATTATAATCAAACAAAGATAAAAATCACATAATTTTAATGTATTTAATTAAATTTTAAGAAATAAATATATATAATTCAACTCCGTTTTTGTTTTTTACTCCTTAAAAGTGGCCCATTCGTCTAGCGGTTAGGACATCGCCCTTTCACGGCGGTAACACGAGTTCGAGTCTCGTATGGGTCACCACTTTTAATTTTTCTTTTAGAATGACGATTTTTTCATTTTTTCTATTGAAATTTAATAAATATTAATAATTTATTTTGTAGAATACGAACAGCTTTTGATATAAGTCTATTATAGACTTATATCAAGGCTGGGCATTATTGAGCTGGTGTTTCTTTTGTTTTTTTGTGGGTTTTAGCTTCATGTTTTTTATCAGCTTTAGCTTTTGAATGATGAGCTTTTGTATGTGTTTGATTCACATCGCTTGGAGTATTAGCTGCAAAAACATTAGCTGCGAAAGCACCTAGTAATGCTGAGATTAGTACAACTTTTTTCATATTTTCCTCCTTATGAATAATTTTTAGTTGCAAATTAATTGTAATTATTAAAAATCAACAAATAGATATTTTTTGTAAAAATATTTCAAAAAAAATATAATTTTTTTATATATTTAAATTATTATTAAAATATTATAAATATATCTTATTTTATTTAGGTTAAACAAATAGAAATTTTAGTCACTAAGCTTTTAAGATATTTTTACTCTTTTTAATATTATTATGGTAATATTTTGAATATCAAACTAAAGATAAAGGAGAAATTATGTTTGAATTAAGAAAATTACCTTATGATACCAATGCTTTTGGTGATTTTTTGAGTGCTGAAACTTTTAGCTATCATCATGGAAAACATCACAATACTTATGTTACAAATCTAAATAATCTTATTAAAGATACTGAATTTGCAGATAAAGATCTTGTAAGTATTATCAAAACTTCAAATGGGGGCGTATTTAATAACGCAGCTCAAGTTTATAATCATGATTTTTATTTTGATTGCATTAAGCCAAGTACAGGCTGTGGTTGTGGCGGTTCATGTCAAAGTATGGATGCTAATTTACAAGCGGCATTAGAAAAAGAATTTGGACCTTTAGAAAATTTCAAAGCTGAATTTATTAAAGGTGCGACAGGAGTTTTTGGTTCAGGATGGTTTTGGTTAGTTTATAATACTAAAAATCAAAAACTAGAATTTGTAGGTACTTCAAATGCAGCTACGCCAATTACTGAAGATAAGGTTCCTTTGCTTGTTGTAGATGTTTGGGAGCATGCTTATTATGTAGATCATCGTAATGCACGCCCTGCTTATTTAGAGAAATTCTATGCTCATATCAATTGGGAATTTGTTGCAAAAGCTTATGAATGGGCTTTAAAAGAAGGTATGGGATCAGTTAGCTTTTATACAAATGAACTTCACCCTGTAAAATAATTTTAATCCTTTTTGTGTTAGAATAAATTTTGACATTGAAGTCAAAATTCTACGCAAAAAGGGGTAAAAATGGATAATTCTTTATCTGCATACACTCAAAAATATGACAAAGAAGGTTATGGACTCCAATATCCTGATGGTCATGTTATAAGATTTTACGAGAGAATCTTAAAATATAAACTAAGCAAAACAAGTGGAGAATTACTTGATTTTGGTTGTGGAAATGGAGTGCATTCTAAGTATTTTAAAAATATAACAGGGGGGGGGTATTGAGCCTTATGGCGTTGATATAGTTCCTAGTTTAAAAAAGGTTTGGGAAAAAGATCCTTGCTTAGATTCTAAAAATTTTCACATCATAGCTCCTAATTCTAGTTTTAAAAAACTCTTCAATACAAAAATGGATTTTATATTTGCAAATCAAAGTTTATATTATCTTACAAAACAAGCTTTTAAAGAAGCTATACAAGAATTTTATGAATTGTGTAACGAGGGAGCTATTATATTTGCAACCATGATGAGCGATAAAGGTTATAGCATGTATGAAAGAGGAGAACTTATGGATAATGGCTTGCGTGAAGTAAAAGGATGTCCAAGTGGTAGATTGAGCGGTTCTTCATATATACGCTTTACTAAAGACATAGAGGAATTAAAAGAAGATTTTAAACCCTTTAAACCTTTATTTTGGGGAGATTATGAATTAATTAATCTGTATAATTTTGAAGGCAGTGTGGAGCACTTTATTTATATAGGACAAAAGTAAGTGTTTTAGCACTTACTCTCCTAAACTCGGAGTCATTTCTATAATCTTCCAAGGAAGTCCTTGAGAATTAAGTTCTTCCATAAAAGGCTTAGCGTCAAATTCTTCCATATTAAACACGCCTTTTCCTTGCCAAATTCCTTTAGCAATTAATTTCGTACCTATCATAGCAGGAACACCTGTAGTATAACTCACAGCTTGTGCACCAGTTTCTTTATAACATTCTTCATGATTGCAAACATTGTAAATATAAACTTGTTTATCTTTTCCATCTTTTTTACCACGAATCACACAACCTATATTAGTATAACCTTTAGTACGTGATCCTAAACTTGCAGGATCGGGAAGCAAGGTTTTTAAAAATTCTATAGGAATGATTTCTTTGCCTTGGTGCATTACAGGTTTAATCCCCAGCATTCCAACATTTTCAAGACATTTCATGTGGGTTAAATAACTTTGTCCAAAAGTCATAAAAAAGCGGATTCTTTTTAAACCTTTGATATTTTTTACCAAACTTTCAAGCTCTTCATGATAAAGCAAATAGCTATCTTTCACACCTACTTCTGGATAATCCCACTCCATTTTTATTTCCATAGGCTGCGTTTCTATCCACTTGCCATTTTCCCAATAACGGCCTTTAGCAGAAACCTCACGCAAATTGATTTCAGGGTTAAAATTGGTCGCAAAAGCATAGCCATGATCACCTGCATTACAATCTAAAATATCTATATAAGAAATTTCATCAAATAAATTTTGCTGTGCATAAGCACAAAAAACATTAGTTACACCAGGATCAAATCCACTTCCTAAAAGCCCTAAAATTCCTGCTCGTTTAAATTGATCATCTCTTGCCCATTGCTCTTTGTATTCAAATTTAGCCAAATGAGGATGTTCATAATTTGCCGTATCTACATAATCAATTCCTGCTTTTATACAAGCATCCATTAAACTCAAATCTTGATAAGGCAAAGCAACATTGAGTAAAATTTGCACTCCTGTTTTCTTAATAAGCTCTACAACTGCATTACTATCATCAGCATCAATTTGCGCCGTTTCAATTTGAACCCCTAAACGCTCTTTGATAAAAGCAGCGATTTCATCGCATTTGCTTTTTGTCCTACTAGCTAGAGTGATTTTACCAAAAGCATCCAAATTCATTGTGCATTTTACAGTAGCCACACGACTTACCCCACCTGCACCTATGATTAAAAGATTTTTCATAAAATTTGTCCTTAAAAAATTTTTAGGAATTTTAGCTAAAAATTGATAATATCAAAATTTATTTTTTCTTCCAAGTTATAATTTGAGCTTAACAACATAAAAAATTCTATATTTTTATATCTTAAGTCTATAAAAAGCCCTTAAAAATTCTTTTTGTAAAATTTTAGCACTTTTAAAATCAGGGTTGAAATAAAGCTCTTTGGGACTTGCATGAGCTAAAATTTTTCCTTTTTCTAAAAAAGCGATTTGATCAGACATGCAATAAGCATCTTCAATATCATGAGTTACCATAATAGCTGTAATACCTTGATTTTCTATCATTTTTTCAATTCTCTTCTTAAATCCTGTTTTAATTTTGATCCAAATTTAGAAAAAGGTTCATCTAAAAGCAAAAGCTTGCATCCTCTTGCTATAGCTCTAGCAAAAGCCACTCTTTGTGTTTGCTCTCCTGAAATTTCATCGATTTTTTTATGTCTTAAATCTTGAATTTCAAAAGTTTTAAGCCAATGATTTAAAATTTGATTTTTATCTTTTTTATCGTAAAGTGCAACTTGTGATTTTAGCTACTTCATAAGCCTCTTTGACTTCACTTTTAAAAGCTGTTTTAGCAAATAAGTAAATATAAAAACAGCCAAAACAAAAATAATACCATAATGATTGAAAAAATCTATCCTAATCTTTATATTTAAAAACAAAGAGAATTATTTTTAACATATGTGTTGATCAATTTATGATTTTTGATAAACTCTTGATTAAATAAAGTTGATTAAAATTTTTCTTTTAAAAGGTGGTAGCATGTTTTCTTCATTTTTTTCAAGTAAAAAATGGGCTTTATGGGCTTATTTAGGACTTTTTTTACTCTTGTTTTTTCTTTTTATTCAAACAAGTCTTAATGTTGCTATAAATTCATGGTATAGTGATTTTTATAATGTCTTGCAAAAACCTAAAATAGAAATTTTAGATTCAAATTCAACACAAAAAATAGAAACTCATTTTGAAAATAATATTACTTTAATCCAAGAGGCTAATCAAAGAGCGGAGCAAAATTTCCAAAAAGCTAATTTTATCAATAAAGGCGCATTGTGTTATTATCAAAATTTATTAGAATATTTTTTCAATTCTAGGGCTATGATTGAAAAACCCAATTATTCGGCAAATGATTTTTATGCTTTGATTTTGGTTTTTTTAGCTATTGCTATTCCTTATGTTTTAATCGCTACGATTAATATCTATTTTGCTAGTATCTATGCTTTTAAGTGGCGTGAGGCTATGACTTTTTCTTATTTAAAATTTTGGAAAAATAAAGATGACAATATAGAAGGAAGTTCACAAAGAATTCAAGAAGATACTTATAATTTTTCTAAAATCGTAGAGAGTTTAGGACTTAGTTTTATAAAAGCTTTGATGACTCTTGTAGCATTTATTCCGATTTTATGGAGTTTAAGTGATGTTGTGAGTAAAGCTTTATTTGCAAATTTAAGCGAAAATTCTTCTTTTTATTTTTTAAAAAACATTGATGGTTTACTTGTTTATGTTGCACTTTTGATTTCTTTGGGAGGTTTGGTTATATCATGGTTTGTAGGCATTAAGCTTCCTGGACTTGAGTATAACAATCAAAAAGCTGAAGCAGCTTTTAGAAAAGAGCTTGTTTATGCTGAGGATAATCGTAAAGAATACGCTAGAAATGAGACTATGATAGAGCTTTTTACAGGACTTAAATTTAATTATAAAAGACTTTTTTTACATTATGGATATTTTAATATTTGGCTGATTTTATTTGAGCAAATGATAGTTATAGTGCCATTTTTAATCATGGCACCAGGGCTTTTTGCTGGAGCTATAGGACTTGGTATTGTAATGCAAATTAACAATGCTTTTGATCAAGTGCGAAGCTCTTTTAGTGTTTTTATCACAAACTGGACAACTATCACTCAACTTAGAAGCATATATAAGCGTTTAAAAGAATTTGAAAACAATATAGCTTATAAAAAACATCAATCTTTATAAAAGATCTAATCTTATAAATTCAGGTAAAGAAATTTCAGATAAATTAGAACAAAGAATCAATGTCGGTGAAGATTTTGAAAAAATGTAAATCAACTCAAATGTGAAGATGTTTTGGCTAAATTAAATCAATACTAAAAAATTAAGAATTTCAAGATTTTTAATTCTTGAAATTCTTATACTAAAAAATTAAAGTGCTTTTTTTGCAGCCTCTGCGATTTTTGCAAAAGCAGCAGCGTCATTCATAGCTAAATCTGCTAGAATTTTTCTATCAAGCTCAATACCCGCTTTTTTAAGACCATTGATAAATCTTGAATAGCTTAAATCATTGAGTCTGCAAGCAGCATTGATACGCACAATCCAAAGACGACGAAAGTCTCTTTTTCTACGGCGTCTATCACGATAAGCATAGACTAGACTTCTTTCTAATTGTTCTTTCGCTTTTCTAAAATGTTTGCGGCGTCCACTATAAAAACCGCGTGCTAATTTTAAAATTTTTTTATGTTTGCGGCGTCTAATAACACCTGTTTTTACTCTTGCCATTTTTATTTCCTTTCATAAAGTGGCGTCCTAAAATGGAACTTGCCCTTGAAATTTTATCTCAGAGGGGAGTTTGAATGACTTTTGGTCAAAAACTTAAATTCCTAGCATTTTTTCAACAGCTTTTATATTTGTGCTATGCACATATTTAGCTGTGCGAAGATCACGCATTCTTTTTGCAGGTTTTTTAGTCAAAATATGACTTCTAAAAGCTGAGCCTCTTTTGATTTTATTTTTACCTACTTTGAAGCGTTTAACTGCACTTTTAACGCTTTTCATCTTTGGCATACGCTTTCCTTAATTTAGATAAATTTTTATTTTTCAAATTAAAATAAAAGCTAAATACTATCAAATTTTTTCTAATTTTTGACTGAATTTAATTTTTAAAAAACTTGGCACACCTTTTGCTTGTAAAAAATCAGCAATATTTTGGAAAGATTTAAAATGACTATAAATTCAGCAAATCCATATCAAAATTTAACCTTATCTAATCCTTTGCAGAATAACTCTGCTCTAAATTTGATTAAAGATAGAAAAGCTTTGGAACAAGAAGGAAATGAAAATAACTTAGAACAGTTAAGTTATATTTTTAATAATACCACTTATGCTAGTGAATTTAGATTTAGAATCAATCAAGAAGGTTTTTTTGATAAAGATTTAAATAAAATTGCCAATATACCAGAATCTTATGATATCAATATTAAAAGCGTTAGAAGCATAGCAAAAGAACTCGCAAAACAAGATGAAAATTTAAACTATAATAAAATTGATCTACCCTATCTTTTAAATAGCTATCATAGTTCATTAAAATCTATAAATTCGGAATTTTTACAAGATGATAATGCTTATTTAAGTCGCGATTTTATTTCAAAACTATCATCAGGTTTTTCAACAGATAATGGAGAATTTTTAGGCCAAATTTCAAGAATTTACAACAATCAAGAAGAAATGGATTTGGCATTAAGCAATATCACAAATTTAAATACTTTAATGCTAGATAATAAAATAACTAATTTTCACTTTGATAAAGCCGTAGAAAATACTTCTTCTAATGAAATTTTAAAACCTTATTTAACTAAAAACGCAGAAGTATCAAAATCTGGTCTTTTAATGAATTTTATCTACCATGATATAAAAACTCAAAACGAAAAAGAATTTAACTTTTTTATGAAACCTGCCACTTTAGAACTGAGCTCTCATCAAAATTTACAAAAAATTCTCAAAGGCGAAACAGATATAGAAGATTACATCAAAAAAGAAAATGAAAAAAAGATGAGTTTTGATCTTTATCTTTATGTTAATGGTGTAGATAAAAAAACAAGCACTCAAGACAAACTATCTGTACTTTTTCAGCAATATATTAATTACCAAAAAGATATGGATTTAAGAGAATTTACAAATTCAAGTTCAATATTTCAAATTTATATCGATGAAAATCGTAATGATTTTGATACTTTTAAAAAACAATATCAAAACCAAAGTCAAGACACACAAAGATTAAAAGAAGCAAATCAACTACGTTCTAACTCTATAGAAAATTTTTTGGATCGTCGCCAAAAACAAGCAAATATAAATAAAATTTTAAACTCTTATATGTCTGTGATGGTTTAAAATAATTTTTATAAAAAATATAATAAATTATAAATATTTTAATAATAATTTTTATATATTTAATTAATAAAATTTTAAGTATTATAACATTATAACTCGCTCCAAAAAATATAAATATATAAAGTACTCAAAAATCACGTTTCATAATAAAAATTTTATTTCAACCAAAAATGATCTTGTAGATCATCAACATAAAGAAATTTTTGAAATTTCTAAAAAACTCTCTTTAATGAACCAACGTCATGTTGGAATAAAAGAATTGAAAATTGTTTAAAGAGAGTTATTGATAATGATCAATCAACATTTTTCAGATGAAGAAGCCTTTATGAGAGAAATATCCTTATATTAAGACTTATACAAGAATTCACAGAAAAATTATCTTAGAAATTGAAGAAATTATGATCAGTGAAGCTCAATTTATAAATATAATGACTGAAAAATTAAATCTCGTTGTTCAAGATTTTATCTTTAAAACATAGGAAAATTTAAAAAATAATATTTCTCATTTTTGCTATATAAAATTCACAAAACATTTCACTTTAAAATTTTACTTTAGCATTTTATTTTTGTTATAACTTTTAACCTAATTTTTATAAATTTTTGTTATTATCCATTTTTAAATAAAGATAAAAAATATCCTAATTAAAATTAAGGATAAATTAAGGATTTTAAAGTGAAAGTATATTTAGATAACAACGCAACAACAATGCTTGATCCTAATGCTTATGAGTTGATGCTGCCTTTTTTAAAGGATATGTATGGAAATCCAAATAGCCTTCATCAATACGGAAGTGCAACACATCCTGCCTTAAGAGAAGCTTTAGATAAACTTTATGCAGGGCTTGGAGCAAATGACTTAGATGATATAGTTGTAACCTCCTGTGCGACAGAAAGTATTAACTGGGTGCTTAAAGGTGTATATTTTGATCATATTTTGGATAAAGAACGCAATGAAGTAATTATTTCTAGTGTAGAACATCCTGCTGTTACTGCTGCTGCTTATTTTTTAAAAAGTCTTGGAGTAAAAGTTATAGAACTTCCTGTAAATGAAGAAGGGGTTTCTACTGTAGAAGATTTGCGTAAAGTGATTAGCGATAAAACAGCACTTGTAAGTGTTATGTGGGCAAATAATGAAACAGGTATGATTTTTAATATTAAAGCTATGGCAGAACTTGCCCATGAATTTGGTGCTCTTTTTCATACAGATGCTACTCAAGCAGTAGGTAAAATAAAGGTTAATTTGACCCAAACAGGAGTTGATTTTGCTTCATTTTCAGCGCATAAATTTCATGGACCAAAGGGCGTGGGTGGACTTTTTATAAAAAAAGGACTTAAACTTACTCCACTTTTACATGGCGGAGAACACATGGGTGGTCGTAGAAGCGGAACTTTAAATGTACCCTATATAGTGGCTGCAGGCGAGGCTTTGCGTATTGCAAATACTATGCTTGATTTTGAAGATTCTCATATACGCCGTTTAAGAGATAAACTAGAAGATCAAATTTTAGCCTTACCTGATACAACAGTGGTTGGAAAAAGGGAGCACCGTGTGCCTAATACAATCTTAGCAAGTATTAAAGGTGTTGAAGGTGAAGCAATGCTTTGGGATTTAAATAAAAATGGTATAGCTGCAAGCACGGGCTCAGCCTGTGCAAGCGAAACTCTAGAAAGCAATCCTATTATGGAAGCTATCGGTGCGGAGCATGATTTAGCACATACAGCCTTAAGGCTTTCTTTGTCACGTTTTAATACCGAAGAAGAAATTGATTATGCGGCAAAACAAATTAAAAATGCAACACAGAGATTAAGAGCAATTTCTTGTACTTATGCTTCTAATCCAAATAATTACAAATAAGGATAAAAAATGGGAAAAAATAGTTTAATTGGTGGTTCCATCTGGGATGAGTATTCACAAAAAGTTCAAGACAGAATGAATAACCCTCAACATATGGGAGAATTCAGTGAAGAGGATGCTAAAGCACGTAATGCAAAATTAATCGTAGCTGATTTTGGCGCAGAAAGTTGCGGCGATGCGGTAAGACTTTTTTGGCTTGTAGATGAAAAAACTGATAAAATTATCGATGCAAAATTTAAAAGTTTTGGTTGTGGTACAGCTATAGCAAGTAGCGATACTATGGTAGATCTTTGTATAGGAAAAACTGTAGATGAAGCAGTAAAAATCACAAATTTAGATGTAGAATTTGCTATGCGTGATAATCCAGAAACTCCAGCTGTTCCACCTCAAAAAATGCACTGTTCAGTTATGGCTTATGATGTAATTAAACAAGCAGCAGCACATTATAAAGGTATAAGCCCCGAAGATTTTGAAGATCAGATTATAGTTTGTGAGTGTGCTAGAGTAAGTCTTGGAACTATTAAAGAAGTGATAAAACTTAATGATTTACATAGTGTAGAAGAAATCACGCAATACACTAAAGCGGGTGCTTTTTGTAAATCCTGTATCAAACCAGGCGGACATGAAAAAAGAGATTACTACCTTGTAGATATTTTAGCTGAAACTAGAGCTGAAATAGATAGAGAAAAGCTCAAAAATACAATGAAAAGTGATGTGGCTTTTGATGAAATGACTGTAGTAGGACAACTCAAAGCGGTTGAAAGTGTTTTAGATGCTGAAATTCGCCCTATGCTTCATAATGATGGTGGGGATTTAGAAGTGATTGATATACAAAAAGCTGAAGGTGCGGCAATTGATGTTTATATTCGTTATCTTGGTGCTTGTAGCGGTTGTTCTAGTGGAAGTGGTGCAACACTTTATGCTATTGAAACTATTTTACAAGAAGAATTAAGTCCAAATATACGTGTTATGCCGGTTTAAAAAATAGCAAGATAAAATCTTGCTATTTTTTAGCTTTTGCTTGCAAATCAAGGGGTGGTAAATTTTCTATATAAATACTACGACTTGGGAAAGCAAAGGTTAAGCCATTTTTTTCAATTATACGCATAAACTCAAGCATTAAGCTTTGTCTAGCTTCTCTAAAATCTTTTCCACCTATTTCTTTGGTATAAAAATAAAGCTCTATGTTAATACTACTATCTGCAAATTCACTTAAAGCCACATAACAAGCATTTTTATAGCCTTCTAAATCATTAATAGATACAAGATTTTGACGATATTTTGTTGTATGATCACCATATTTTAATGCGCCATCCTCATCGTGAGCTACCAAATCACTTGTATGCAAAAATTCTCTTAGATCTTTTACGCATTGTTCTAATTTTTCAGGGGTAGCATCATAACCAACGCCCAAATACATTCTAACATGACGACCCATGCGTCTTTTACTCCAATTTTTAATATTAGCTCCCATAATAGTTGAATTTGACAAAAATACAAGACAATTATCAAAAGTTCTAATAGTAGTTCTTCTAAGTCCTGTTTCAACCACAGTCCCTTCTATGCCTGAAACCTCTACCCAATCTCCTTGATTAAAGCTATTATCAAAAAGTAAAAGTATGGAAGCAAAGAAATTTGCAATAATATCTTTCGCCGCTAAAGCAACAGCTAAACCACCAATTCCCAAAGATGCAATAATAGCTGAAATATTAAAACCAAGCTGAGCAAGAATATATAATAGATCTATAATAATAATAATAAAATATAAAATTTTAATAATTAAATTCACAACTTCTTTTTCTTTTTTTTCACTCTTTTGAGCAAGCTTAGAAATCAATACCACACCATAACCATCAAGCATTTTTAAAATAAGCCATGCAATCAAAACTGCATAAACTATATGAAAAAAATTACTTAAATTTACACTCAAAGGTGCAGGATAAGTTGCTATACTAAGACAAAGAGAAATAGCATAGACAATCAACAAGAAGCCTACAGGCTTTTTAATATTCTCAATAAAAATGACTTTAATACCATCTACATCATTTTTATTTCTATAAAAAAGCTGAACAAGGAAAAAATATACTATATTTGCAAAAAAACGTCTTAAAGATATAAAAAATACTAAAACCAAAGCAGAAATTACTATTTTTCCGACATTAATAAAACTTACTCCAATTGTCTCATTTATACGATCTATCCAAATTTGAAGCTCGAGCAATGAAAAAATATAATTACTTTCAAGCAAATCTGCATTTGAGCGTAAATACTTAAGAATTTCAGAATAAGAATCTATAGCATTACGGATATATCTTTCTTTTAGGGTAATTTTTTCTAATTCTTCTGGATTTGTAATTTTACTTTTAAAACTATCTAAATTGATATTGGAAGAATTTTGTAAATTTTCCATTGCCTTATCAACAGTAGCAATCAAATCTTCACTACTTGCTGTATTTTTAAAAAGTTTTTCCACTTCAAATAAAGAAGAATAAAAACTTTCCACAATATTAAAATAAATCAGATTAAGAGTGGCATCTGTATAAACATAAGGCTTATTAATATTCTTTTTTTGAATATCTAGCAATTTTTCTTTTGTTTTTAAAAATCTAGCCACAGCCTCTTCATTAATTTTTTGTCCTACTATCATATCGGGTATTTTTGTTAAAATAGTCTTTTTATCTTTTTTAAATTCACTTAAAATACCATTAAAAGTACTTGAATTTTCATCATTGTTTTTCTTAAATTCTCTAATTTGATTGTTAAGATCAACATATTTTTCAACTAAAGCATAAATTCCTTCATCCTCTTTACTAATATTTGCATCAATAAATTGAAATTCTTGTGCTCCAAGGTATAAAATAAAAAAACATAAACTAAAAATAATTTTTTTCATTGAATTTTCCTATCTTGTATTAAGGTGAAAATTTTTGCTTTAAAATCATACTCATAAATTTCACCTGTCTCTATAATATAATACCAAGCATGTACTTCTATTTTTCCTTCATCTAAAGCTTCTTGCACGCCTGGATAAGTAAGTATATTTTGTAAAGAATTTACTAAATTTAATTTTTCTGTTAACCATGAACGCATAGCCAAATCATCTCTTGCAAAAATCATCACATCTTTTTTTATCGGATCTAATATAGTAAGCCATTTTTTTACATTAGGAATTTTATTTAACTCTTCATCAGAGTAATAAAGAGTATTACAACCTCCACAATTACTATGACCGCAAACGACGATATTTTTAATATGCAATGAATTTAAAGCATACTCTATTGCTGAGGTTGTTGCCAAATAATCTTCTCCAACGCGATAAGGTGGAACTATATTTGCAATATTTCGTATTACAAAAAGCTCACCTGGACCCGTATTAGTGATCAAATTTGGAATTACTCTAGAATCAGAACAACCTATAAAAAGAGTATGGGGATTTTGCTTATTTTTTAGACTTTCAAAAAGTTCTTCATGATCCTTAAAGCCTTCTTGCATAAATTTAATCGCACCGCTAATAAGATTTTCCATAAAACCAACCTGAAACTAAAATCTTGAAATTATAACAAAATTTCAGCAAAGATTTCATTTAAGCATTAAGATATTATATAAATTAACTTTTTATTTAGTCAAATATGTTAGATTTCGCTCAAGATTTTAAAAAATCTAACAATTTTGCAAGGAGAATGTTATGAGTCTTTATGATAGAGACTACTCAAGATCAAAAGAATTTGAAAATACACGCTCAAGCGAATTAAGTATTTTTATTAAACAAACTTATCAACTTTTTGCTGCTTCATTATTAGCTGCAACAGTAGGTGCATATGTAGGAATTTTTGCTTTAGCATCATTTTTTATACAATCACAAGTAACTTTTTGGATCCTTTTTGCTGTTGAAATCGGACTTTTATTTGCTTTGCAATGGAAAAAAAGAGAAGCTCCATTAAATCTTGTTTTACTTTTTGGTTTTACTTTCTGTTCAGGTTTAACACTTACACCTTTGCTTATCTCAGTTTTAGCTTTACCAGCTGGAGGAATTATCATCGCTCAAGCATTTGCTTTAACAACGGTTGCTTTTGCAGGACTTAGTGTATTTGCTATGAATACAAAAAAAGATTTTACTGTTATGGGTAAAGCTTTATTTATAGTATTGATCGTTATTGTAGCAGCATCTTTACTTAACCTTTTCTTTCAAAGCGGTATAGTTAATCTAGCTATTTCAGTAGTAGCTGCAATATTATTTTCGTTTTACATTCTTTATGATACGCAAAATATTATCCGCGGAAATTATCAAACTCCAATCGAAGGTGCAGTAGCACTTTATCTTGATTTTGTTAATCTTTTCGTATCTTTACTTAATATCTTAAGAAGCTTCAATAGCAGATAAGTTTTTGTGGGATTTTTCTCACAAAAACTTATCGAATTTCAAAACTTTTCAAGTTTTATTTAGCTAAAATCATCATTTAAAAATTAACTTTTAGGAATTTTCAATGATCGCTCTTTTAATCATTTTACAATTTATCATCGTTGTAGTTATTTGTATAGCAGTTTTACTTCAAAAAAGTTCAAGTATAGGACTTGGGGCTTATAGTGGAAGCAATGAAAGTTTATTTGGTGCCAAAGGACCGGCTGGATTTTTGGCAAAATTCACCTTTGTTATGGGAATTTTGCTTATTGCAAATACTATTGGTCTTGGTTATTTATACAACAAAGCTAGCAAGAACTCTCTAGCAGAGAAAATTAAAGTAGAAAACAACACTACTGTTCCAAGTGCTCCTATTGTGCCTACTACTCCAAACACAAATTCTATCGCTCCAAGTGTACCGCAACTTCCAAGCGATGTTAATTCAAGTAAATAATTAAAGGAAACGATAATGCTAAATGAAATTTTTAACAAACAAAAAACCCAAAATGAAAAATCTTTAGAAGCCTTAAAAAAAGACTTTACAACCTTAAGAACTGGAAAAGTTAATACTCATATTTTAGATCATATTACAGTGGATTATTATGGAACTCAAACTCCTTTAAATCAAGTTGCAACTGTTTTAGCAAGTGATGCTTCAACTATTAGTATCACCCCATGGGAAAAACCTTTGTTAAAAACTATAGAAAGTGCAATTGCTGCTGCAAATATCGGTGTAAATCCAAACAATGATGGCGAAAGTGTAAAATTATTTTTTCCTCCAATGACTAGAGAACAAAGAGAAGAAAACGTAAAACAAGCTAAAGCTATGGGCGAAAAGGCAAAAGTTTCTATAAGAAATATACGCAAAGATGCTAATGATGCAGTTAAAAAACTAGAAAAAGATAAGGCAATAAGTGAAGATGAGGCAAAAAAAGCTTATGATGAAGTACAAAAACTTACTGACGCCTACACAACAAAAATTGATGAAAGTGTAAAAAGCAAAGAAAGTGAACTTTTAAAGGTTTAATGATGAATTTAGAGCAAATTTATAAAGATTGTGGTGCTTATTTAGAAGGGCATTTTTTACTAAGTTCAGGTAAACATTCGCAGTTTTATCTTCAAAGTGCAAAAGTTTTAGAGGAACCAAAATTAGCAACGAAACTTTGTGATGAACTTGCAAAGATTATTGCAAGCTATAAGATAGAATTTGATAGCATTTGTTCTCCTGCTTTAGGTGGAATTTTAGCAGGTTATGAGCTTGCAAGAGCTTGCAATAAACGTTTTATCTTCACCGAAAGAGTAAATAAAGAAATGACTTTAAGACGCGGTTTTGAAGTGAAAAAAGATGAAAAATTTATAATTTGTGAAGATATCATTACTACAGGTGGTAGTGCTCTAGAAAGTGCAAAAATCATTGAAAGCTTAGGTGGCATTGTTGTAGGTTTTGCAGCATTGGCAAATCGCGGTTTTTGTGCGGTACAAAATTTAAAATCTCCTAGAAAAAATAATGCGAAATTACCTGAAAATTTACCACTCTTTACTTTGGGAAATTTTGAATTTGAAATTTATGATGAAACAAATTGCTCACTTTGTAAAAAAGGGAGTAAAGCTATAAAACCAGGAAGTCGTGGAAATTAAATGAAAACTAAAGCAAAAATTAGCTCTAGATGGGTAAGATTTAGAGCTTTGCTTATAGATATTTTTCTTATTTATGTTCCTATTTTGTATTTATTTTATTTTCTATTAGGCTCTAAAGAAGCTTTTTTAAACAACCATTTTATTACAACTTTATGTACTTTTTTATTTGGTTTGATTCAAGCTATTTTTTTAACAAAAAAGGCGCAAAGCCCGGGTCTTAAAGCATATGATTTATATCTTATTGATATAAAAACGGGAAAGAAACTAAGTTTTCTTAGAATTTTACTAAGATATGTGATATTTATTATAAGTTTTGGCTTACTCTTTGGTTTATTTGTCAGTTTTTTAAGAAAAGATCGTTTAAACTTACACGATATTTTAACTCAAAGTTGTATAGCTACCAAAGCATAAAGAAAGGTTAAAAATGCAAAGAAAAAAAATTTACAATCCAAGCTCAAACGAAACCCTAGGAAACCGTAAAGTTTTTAATGGCAATCCACATGGAATTTTAAATTTTACTAAAGCAAAATATACTTGGGCTTTGAAACTTTGGGACTTAATGGAGGCAAATACTTGGTTTCCAAAAGAAGTTGATACAACTAAAGATGCGCTAGATTATCGCTGTAATTTAACTGCGGGTGAAAAAAGAATGTACGATTTGGTTTGGAGTCAGCTTATTTCTATGGATAGCTTTCAAACCAATAATTTAGCAGACAATATCAACCCTTACATCACAGCTCCTGAAATCAATGCGGTTTTAGCACGTCAAGCTTATGAAGAGGCAAATCATTCAAAATCTTACGCTGTCATGGTAGAAGCGATTTGTGATAATACTGATTTGATTTATGAAATGGAAAAGCATGATGAAACTTTGCGTGAAAAAAATGATTTTATTTCAAGTATTTATGAAGAATTAGCAGGAGATGTAGATGATAATAAACTTCTTTTAGCTATGGTGGCAAATCAAATTTTAGAAGGAGTATATTTCTACAGTGGTTTTACCGCTATTTATGCACTTGCACGTGCGGGAAAAATGCTAGGTTCAGCACAAATGATCCGTTTTATTCAAAGAGATGAAATCACACATCTTTTATTATTTCAAAATATGATCAATTCAGTACGTAAAGAAAGACCTGATTTATTCCATGATGAAAATATCAATAAAATTTATGATATGTTTAAAAAAGCTGGAGATCTTGAGATCAAATGGGGTAAATACATCACTCAAAATCAAATCATGGGCTTTACTGATGATATCATAGAAGAATATATCCATTATCTTGTAGATCAAAGATTAAGTGTGATCAATTTAGATAAATTATACAATGCAAAACATCCTATTAAATGGGTGGATGATTTTTCAAAATTTAACGATCAAAAAAGCAATTTCTTTGAAAGTAAAGTAACGAATTATTCTAAGGGTAGCATAAGCTTTGATGACTTCTAAAACTTCTTTAGCCTTGCTTTGTGATTTTTATGAATTTACAATGTCTCAAGGCTATTTCAAAAACAACAAAAAAGATCAAATTTGTTATTTTGATATATTTTTTAGAAAAATTCCAGATTCGGGTTCTTTTGCTATTTTTGCAGGTCTTGAAGATATTTTAGACTTTGTTGAAAATTTGAGTTTTGATACAAAAGATATAGAATTTTTAAGAAAACAAGATATTTTTGATGCAGATTTTTTAGATTTTTTAACTAGCTTTAAATTTAAGGGTGAAATTTATGCTATGCGTGAAGGAGAAGTGATTTTTCCAAATGAACCTTTACTCTGTATTAAAGCTACAACTATAGAAGCACAGCTTTTAGAAACTTTTTTACTTTTAAGCTTAAACCACCAAAGCCTTATTGCCACTAAAACTAATCGTATTGTGCGTGCAGCCAAAGACAGTAAAATTTTAGAATTTGGTTCACGTAGAGCACAAGGAAGTGAAGCAGCCTTAAAAGGAGCAAGAGCAGCTTTTATAGGAGGTTGTATAGGAAGTGCTTGTACTTTAGCAGGAAAAATTTATAATATTCCTATCAATGGAACTATGGCACATTCTTGGGTGCAAATGTTTGAAAATGAACTTGAAGCTTTTAAAGCTTATGTAAAAATCTATCCAAAAAATCCTGTTTTTTTGATCGATACTTATGATTGTTTAAATAGCGGACTTAAAAATGCGATTAAAGTTTTTAAAGAGTTTGATATTCAAGAAGGTGGCGTGAGAATAGATTCTGGAAATTTACTTGAATTGAGCTTGAAAATCAGACAAGAACTTGATCAAGCAGGACTTCAAAAATGTAAAATCATAGTTTCTAATGCCCTTGATGAATGGAGTATTAAAAAACTCAAAGAACAAAACGCACCTATTGATATCTTTGGTGTAGGCGAAAGATTAATTACTGCTTCAAGTGATCCTATTTTTAGTTGTGTTTATAAACTTGCAGCCTTAGAAGATCAAGGCATAAAACCTAAAATCAAAATCAGCGAAAATAATGAAAAATCAACCCTACCTCATTTTAAAAAGCTTTTTAGGGTTTATGATAAAAACACAAAAAAAATCCTTTTTGATGAACTTTATGTTTTTGACGAACAGCCAAATCAAGATGAAAATTTGGAACGCAAAGAGCTTTTAGAATTAATCTATAAAGAAAAAAGACTTCTTAAAAAGCCATCTTTAAATACTATTCAAGATTATACAAAAGAGCAAATTTCAAAACTCGATGAGAGTTTTTTAGATCTTGATCGTTTTGTGAAATTTGAAGTAAAACTCTCACCTAAACTTCAAAATATCACTGAAAATCTTTTAAAAACTCGTTTTTAAAATCCACATAATTTAAAGCAGATTGTTTTAGAAACATCACTTCTTCATCGTTTAATTCACGCACAAATTTTGCAGGATTTCCAAGTATCAAAGAGCGTGGCGGAAATTTTTTACCCTTTGTTACAACACTTCCAGCACCCACTATGCTATCTTCTTCTATCAAAGCGTTATCCATGATAACAGCATTCATTCCGATTAAAACACGATTTTTTATCACGCAAGCATGGATAACGCAATTATGCCCTATAGTTACATCATCTCCTATTATCGTAGGAAAACCAGCATCTTTTAAATTTCCTTTTTCATCAAATTCCCTGTGCCAAACATGCACCGTGCTAAGATCTTGAATATTGGTTCTTTTACCAATTTTAATAAAATTAACATCAGCTCTTAAAACACAATTAAACCAAATGCTGCTTTCATCTCCTATTTCTATTTCTCCTATGATTTTAGCACCCTCTGCAACAAAAACATTTTCACCTAACTTTGGACTGTGATTTTTAAATTTGATAAGCATTTTTTTCCTTTTTATTTAAGTATAGCTAAGTTTAACTCTATTTCAACTTTTTTAGTTACAATTTTTTTAAATTTATAGGAGAAGTAATGAACACATTTGAACAAAAAAGATGTCAGAATATGGCTGAAGAAATTACACAAAAAGTTTTTATCAATGAAGAACTTTTTAATGCTTTTTGTCAAATTCCGCGTGAAATTTTTTCTCCTTTAAAAGCCCATGCTTATCGCCTTGATGCCCTACCTTTAGCAAATTCTCAATGGATCAGTTCGCCTTTAACCGTAGCTAAAATGACTATGGCTTTAAATTTTAAAAATGCTGATAGTATTTTAGAGATAGGTTGCGGAAGTGGTTATCAAGCTGCGATTTTAAGCAAAGTTATAAGACGGGTTTTTACCATAGAACGCATAGAAAATTTAGCCAAAAAAGCCACTCAAACTTTCAGAGAATTAGAACTTTTTAATATCAATGTAAAATTTGATGATGGGCAAAATGGCTGGAAAAATTATGCTCCTTATGATAGGATTTTATTTTCTGCTTATGCGACACAAATTCCTGAAATTTTACTTGATCAATTAAGCGATGACGGGATTTTAGTCGCTCCTATTTTACATAATGGCAAACAATTCATCACACGCTTTACTAAAAATGGCACAAATTTACAAAAAGAAATTTTAGAAGAATGTTTATTTGTGCCTATAGTAGATGGAAAAGAATAAACTTTTTTTACAAAATTTATTAAAAACTCTTTAGAGTCTTTCTTAACTTTTCACTCATTTCATCAATATGTTCTTTTTGCAAAATCAAAGGAGGTAAAAATCTCAAATCATTCTCCCCACAACTTATAAGTAAAAGTGCATTTTCTTGGCATTTTTTAATTATCTTAGCCACTTTTACACTTTTATCAAGACTCAGCCCTTGCATAAACCCTAAGCCTTTGCGTTTTTGACAAAAATCAAATTCTTTTATCAACGCATCTAAACTTTGCTCTAAATAAGGTGTAAGTTTATTGACATTTTCTAAAATTTTTTCTTCTTTAAAAATTTCAAAAACCGCATTCACTCCTGCACAAACCAAAGGATTTCCCCCATAAGTGCTACCATGATCTCCCACTTCTAAAGAATTACGTGCCACCTTTTGATTGATCACAAAAGCACCTACGCTAAGCCCACAACCTAAAGCCTTGGCTGAAGTCATGATATCAGGCAAAATTTGTGCATGCTCATAGGCAAAAAATTTTCCACTTCTTCCCATGCCGCATTGAATTTCATCAGCAATTAATAATATATCTTTTTCATCGCAAAGCTTTCTTAAGGCTTTGTAAAAATCTTTATTTGCAGGGTTTATCCCACCTTCTCCTTGCACGCTTTCTAAGATAATAGCACAAGTTTTTTCATTTACTCGTTTTTCAACGCTTGAAATATCATTATATTTTGCAAATTTAATCCCTGAGATTAAAGGTTTAAAAGGCTTTTGGTATTTTTCATTAGCACTAAGCGATAAAGCCCCTAAAGTACGCCCATGAAAAGAATGCTTAAAAGCGATAAATTGTCCGCCCTTAATGCCTTTGTTAAAGGCGTACTTTCTAGCTGCTTTTATCGCTCCTTCTATACTTTCTGTGCCTGAATTTGTAAAAAAGACACGCTCTAAAGCACTAGCTTTGGCTAAATTTTTAGCCGCAGCGGCTATGTTTTCATTATAATATAAATTGCTAGTATGCAAAAGCTTATCCACTTGAGCTTTGATTTTAGCATTAAATTTAGCATGATTATATCCTAAGGCACAAACACCTATACCACTTGAAAAATCAAGATATTTTTTAGCCTTATCATCAAAAAGATAAACCCCCTGCCCTTTTTCTAAAACTATATCAAAACGCTTATAAGTAGAGACAATATGACTTTGTTCTTTATAATCCATTTTTCATCCTTTAACCCACCAAAGTGCCTATACCTTCATCGGTAAAAAACTCAAGCAACAAAGAATGTTTCACGCGTCCATCTAAAATATGCACTTTTTTTACTCCATTTTCACAAGCAGCAATGCAAGATTTTAATTTTACATGCATACCGCCTTCTATTTTAGGGGCTAAAATTTTAGCTTGTTCAAGGCTAATTTTTGAAATCAAAGAATTTTTATCATTAAAATCCTCATAAAGCCCTGCAGTATCAGTTAAAAAAACAAGTTTTTCAGTTCTTAAAGCCTTAGCGATCGCACAAGCTGCGTCATCAGCGTTGATATTATAAGTATTAAAATCCTCATCCATGCCAATAGGAGCAATGATAGGTAAAAAATCTTTTTCCAAAAGCTCTTCTAAAATTTTAGAATTTACCTTTTGTATCGTGCCAACAAAAACTAAATTTTCATCTTTTTTCACACATTTTAAAAGTGCTCCATCTTTACCACAAAGCCCTATGGCTTTAACTCCTAAATTTTGCAAACTATGGACTAAATTTTTATTGATATGATTTAAAACCATACTGGCTACTTCAGTAGTGGCCTTATCACTAACTCTAAGACCATTTCTAAATTCACTCTTTACGCCTAATTTTTCACACATAGCAGAAATATCTTTTCCCCCACCATGTACGATAATAGGTTTTAAACCCACAAGTTTTAAAAGAGCTATATCTTGCATCACGCAATGTTTTAGCTCTTCATTTTCCATAGCTGATCCGCCGTATTTTATAAGTATAATCTTAGAATTAAATTTGCGTATATAAGGCAAAGCTTCAATTAAGACATTGGCTTTTTCTAAATATTTTTGCATGATAATTCCTTAAACATTAAAGCTGGTTTGATTATACTCATTTAAAGAAAGATCGTAATAATTCGCATCTTCTCTTAAAGTAAAACCATAATGTTTCCAAAACTCATTACCTAAATCATTCTTTTTAAAGGCGATTAAAGCGATTTTATTAATCTTTTGAGATTTTAAGGTTTCAAGACAAAATTTTGTCATCTCGTGTGCTATACCCTTTTTTCTATGATCTTTATGCACACACACATGATAAAATCCCCCTGTGCGTCCATCATGTCCACAAAGTATACTTCCTACAATTTTCTCATCAATCACTGCTACAACACTAAGGTTTGGGTTTCTATTTAAAAAATTTTCTATATTTTCTTTACTATCATCAATGCTTCTTATCCCAAAACCTTTTATCCCACACCAAAGCTTATAAACGGCTTCATAATCGCTTTTTTGCATAGCTCGTATTAACATTTTTTATCCTTTACAAATTTGCAAAGAATTTAAGTCCTTCATCTTCATCAAAATCAAACATTAAATTCATATTTTGAACAGCTTGTCCTGCTGCACCTTTGATTAAATTATCAATAGCACCAAGCACAATAACACGCTTTGTGCGTTGATCTACACTAAAATTTATATCCGCAAAATTGCTTGATTTAACCCACCGAGTCTGCGGAAACGACTGCGGCGGTAAAAGCCTGATGAATTTATTGTTTTGATAGTATTTTGTATAAATATCGCGTATATCTTGTTCTTGCAAATCCTCTTTTAAATTCGCATAAGCACTAATTAAAATTCCTCTTTGCATAGGCACAAGATGAGGAGTAAATTGTAGAGTGATTTTCTCTTTGACCGCATAGCTTAAATGCTCTTCGATTTCAGGAGTATGACGGTGTGAAGCTAAACCATAAGCTTTGATGTTTTCATTAACTTCGCAAAAAAGATTTTCCATCTTTGCGTTTTTTCCTGCTCCACTTACTCCACTTTTTGCATCAATAATAACTGAGTTAAAATCAATGATTTTTTCCTTAAAAAGCGGATAAAGACTTAAGATCGAACAAGTGGTATAACAACCTGGATTTGCCACCAAACTTGCCTTTTTTATCTCTTCTTTATAAAGCTCACAAAGTCCATAAACTGCAATTTGCAAAAGCTCTTGATTAGGATGAGTAAATTTATACCAAAGCTCATAATCTTTAGGATTTTTAAGACGAAAATCCGCACTTAAATCGATGATTTTCATCTTTTTTAACAAATTCTCATTTAAAAGCTTGGTGCTAAATTCATGCGGAGTAGCCAAAAATAAAAGATCAAGTTCAAGTTCATCTAAATTTTTGTTTTCAAAACATAAATTTAAAGGGGTGTTAGGATAAAGATCTTGATAATTCTGCCCCACGCTAGAACTCGAACCCAAATAAGAAATTTCAACTTTGGGATGATTAAGCAAAATGCGTACAAGCTCATTGCCTGCATAACCACTCGCTCCTAAAATCCCAACTTTTATTTTCATCTTTATCCTTTGAATGTAAAAGCAAGTATTATAAACAAAAAAGCTTAAAATAAATACAATTTTTAAATTATGTTTTATTTAAAAACTATATCTTAAATTAGCATTCACACTCCAATCTATCTACATGAAATCGCCAAAAAATATCTTTTCAAATTCGAAACTAAAACGTGTTTTATCAATCCACAAATTTTTACTTCCAAGCTCTATTTGGAATTTTTAGCATTAAGATTTTATACTTTTAAGCTTACATTATGGCCTAAATAAAACTCACTTTGATTTAAATTAAGCTCTTTTCATCACAAAAACCCAATCTTCTTGTAAAACTTACAGGCTTGGTTATAAAAGCACTTAAACCTTATGCCTCTGAAGTTTTTTTGACTTGTTCTTTGTTCACATAAGCACGTATTTAGCATGTCCTTGAAAATTTAATTTGGCGTTTTGAGCCTTAAAAACACTTTTTTTTGAAATTCATTGATCTTTTCTTGATTGATTAAACATATCAACCTGTGAACAAGTATATCCATCAGTAAAATGTGCATTACAATTACTCGTGCTTACCACGCCTACTAAATACCATTTTTTATCAATCTTATCATAAACATAAACCCCACTTCCAGAATCCCCAGGCATTGATGAGCTTGTAAAAGGATTTCTTTATCATTGGTATGATTAAGAAATTGTAACTTAAAACGCTTAATCTTCAGTATTTTAGGAACTAAACTGACAAAACCTCCTAAATTGATTTCATTAGAATCGAAAGTCTCAACAGCACTTTAACCTACCTGAAATTTACCCTTATTACTAGCAAAATCAAGATATTCTTGAAAATAAAACTTTGGATCAATGGCTGGAAGCAAAAAGATGGTTAGAAAAACTAAATGCCATTAATGTACAAAAATAATTTTAGCACAAAATTTAATCTTTAACTAAAACATAAAGTTGTTCATGAAGATAGATATTGCGATTTTTAAGATTGCGAGAAGCTCTAAAAGTATTATATTTTTGTTCTAAAATCCAACATTTTCCAAGAGTGCTTAAGCGCTTTAAAAAAAATTCTTTTTTTACAAAACCTTCACAATTATAAGAAAGTAAAATCACTCTCGCTTTTAAATCATTAATAAGTTCAAATAAAGCGTCTTGGGCAAATTTTGACTTATTAAAAGTACTGCGGTTCCAATCTTTTGGAATACCACTGATTTTAGAAATTCCTTCAGGTTTTTTATAATTTGCAATTAAATTTAGCATAAAATAATTAGAACCATAAGGGTGCTGATTATAAGGGGGATCAAGATACACCACATCAAAAAAATCAAGTTCTTTTGCAAGCATGCTTGCATCCTTTTGCATCACTTCAAATTCACAAGAAAAATTTGAAAAAATAGGCATTTTAAGCTCTATTTCTCCTTTAATGCGTTTAAGTGCATTTTGTCCTTCGCCACCAAATTTTCCGATACCATCCTTACCCTTATAAAAACCTTTAAAAACTCCACTAGTATTTGAATGCACACTAGCTTCATAAATTAAAGGTGCTATAAAAAAATGTTTTAATTCTTGTGGAATTTCATTTTCAATTTTTGCTCTAACACTATCTAAATAACAAGCGTTTTTGTATGTATAAAAAACCCTTTCATTTGCTTTTATATTTAAATCATCTTTTGGGGCATAAAGCTTAGCTAAAAAACCTTCTTTAAGCTCTAAATTTTTTAACAATTTTTCATAATAATATTTAATATCTTTTTCTAAATCATCATTTAAATTACTCAAATAGCACTCATTTATTATTCTTGAATAATCTTCTAAATCATTTGCTAGAATGTAATTTGAATGCGATTTTGCAAAGCGACTTACAATACCTGAGCCACTAAATATATCACAAAAACTAAATTTATCTTTACCAAGTTCTTTTTTAGCTACCTTAAAGCCCTTATTTAAAAAACTTAAAAGTGCTCTTTTATTTCCAAGATAAGTTATAATTTGTTCTTTTAAATAAAGCAAGTTTTCTTTCATAATCTTTTCCATTAAAAAATATAATATCTTAAAGAAGTTTCTGCGATTTCTTTCATTATTTCAAACATTTCATTAACTTCCCATTTTTCTTCTCTAAAATACATACTAACAGGTGAAAAATAATTATGGTCGCTATTTCCATCAGCTTTAAAAATATAGGTTTTATTAAGATAATAAAACTCATTTAAAACATTTAATTTAGCCAAAACCGTTTTTTCATCACTAGCAAAATCACAACCCCAGCCAAAACAAACAAAAGGTGTTATTTTCTCGTGATTTAACATAGCTTTTATTCCAGTTAAGTTTTTTCCTAGTCTTTCTATTGCATTACCTGTTGCTTGCTTATTTTTACCTTGCTTTGTACGAATATCATTTGTGCCTTGTCGTTTAGCTTCTGTTATTAATAATATTTTTTTAAATTTTTTATCATCTTTTTTTCTTAAAAATAAAACTCCACCATCAGGCTTAATTTTATTTTCAAAAAAACTACTATCAAACTCAGCTCTAATCTTGCTTAATTTTATATTTTCAATCATAAAAGAAATTTCTATTTGTTTTTTAATTTCAAAATAGTAATTTCCTTCTATAAAATTACTTACCCCTCCCCCATTTGCAAACCTATTTTCTAAATACTCTTTTGTTTGCTGCATAGCTAAATCAATATTCAAATCATCAGATTTAGAATATTGATTTTTAGCTAAGTGTTGGTTTTTATTTTGCATTAAAGCTTGTCTTGGCATAAAAACTCCATTAAGCCTTTTTAGGAGTTACAAGCATATTTACATAACGACCTTCAAAATTTGGCTCTTTGTCACGATTGGCTTCATTTTCTATCATAGTCCAAATTTTTTCAAGCAAAGCTACACCTGCTTCAGGAGTTGCCATTTCACGTCCTTTTAAGAACACACGAAATCTCACATGCTTACCTTGTTCTAAAAATTCTAAAGCATGTTTTACCTTGTAATTAATATCATTTTGAGCAATTTTTACAGAAAGTTTGATTTCTTTTATATCAATCACTTTTTGTTTTTTCTTTGCTTCTTTTTGTTTTTTCTCTTGTTGATAACGGAATTTACCATAGTCCATGATCTTGCAAACAGGTGGCTTAGCATCTGCAGCTATCATTACAAGATCAAGTCCTAAACGATTTGCAATTTCTAAAGCTTCATCACTACTGATAATACCATAAACTTTGCCATCATCGCCAACACATCTGATTTCATCCGCTCTTATTTCTTCATTGAGCAATACTTCTTTTTCTTTACTCAAAAGTGTACCTCACTCATTTTCTCCTTAACTAATTTAATAAATTCGTCCAAGCTAAGATTTTTTTGTTCTTTAGCTCTTCTATCTCTTAAAGCAACGCTACGCTTTGCCACCTCATCATCACCTAAAACTAAAATCATAGGTAATTTTTGTTTTTCAGCGATACGAATCTTTTTACTTAAACTCTCATTTTTTTCATACACCTCACTATCGATATTAAACTCTAGTAATTCTTTTTGAATTTCTTTTGCATAAGCAATGTGTGCTTCACCTATTGGCACTATACCCACTGCAGTTGGTGCAATAAAAAATGGAAACTCACCCGCACAATGCTCGGTTAAAATTCCTATAAATCTTTCAAAAGAACCTAAAATCGCACGATGAAGCATTACAGGTTGTTTTTTCTCATTATCACTATCGGTGTATTCGAGTTTAAAACGACTTGGTAGATTAAAATCTACTTGTATAGTTCCGCATTGCCATTTTCTTTTTAAAGCATCGGTAATTTTAATATCAATTTTTGGACCATAAAAAGCTCCACCACCTTCATCAATACCGTATTTTAAACCTTGTTCATCTAAAGCTTCTTTTAAAGCTTTAGTCGCTACTTCCCAAATTTCATCATCACCTATGGCTTTTTCAGGCTTGGTTGAAATTTCCATTTCATAGCTAAAATCAAATAATTTCATCAAATTATCCACAAAAGCTAAAATTTCTAAAACCTGTTCTTTAATCTGACTTGGCATACAAAAAATATGCGCATCATCTTGAGTGAATTCTCTCACTCTAAAAAGTCCGTGCAAAACCCCGCTTTTTTCATGGCGATGCACCACGCCGTATTCAAAAAATTTCAAAGGCAAATCACGATAACTTCTTACATCACTTTGATAAATTTTAATATGCCCCACACAGTTCATAGGTTTAATACCATACTCTTGCTCATCAATTTGTGTAAAATACATATTTTCTTTATAGTTTGCATAATGCCCACTGATTTTCCACGCATCTGCTTTTAAAATCTCAGGTCCACGCACAGGCTCATAACCACGCAGACGATGGATTTTATAAAGCATATGTTCAAGTTTAGATCTAAGTCTTGCACCATTTCTTAACCAGATAGGAAGACCTCCTCCAATCTCATCATCAAAAGTAAAAAGCTTAAGCTCTGTTCCAAGCTTTCTATGATCGCGTTTTTTGGCTTCTTCGATGATGGTTAAATGTTCTTTTAAACTCTCCTTATCTGCAAAAGCAGTACCATAAATTCGAGTAAGCATTTCTCTTTTTTCATCACCACCCAAATACGCTCCTGCAACACGAGTGAGTTTAAAAAAGCGTAAAAATTTCGTATTTGGCACATGAGGACCACGGCACAAATCTTCAAATTCACCTTGCTTATAAATACTTACAGTCCCATCAGGAATACGCAATAAAACTTCTTGTTTTAAATCATCATTTTGAAATTTAGCCAAAGCTTCGCTTTTTGTGATTTCATATTTTGAAATTTCGATCTTTGCTTCAGCAAGTTCTTTCATCTTTTTTTCGATTTTTACTAAATCTTCTTCACTAATCTTACTTTCTACACGTAAATCATAATAAAATCCATCTTCTATAACAGGACCAACAAAAAATTTAGCCTCAGGATACAAACTCTTAATCGCCTGTGCCATTAAATGTGCACAAGAATGGCGGATTACTTCTAAACTTTCTTTAGAATTATCAAAATAAATTTCTTTTAAATTTGTATTTTTTACACTTTGAGAGTCAATTATTGCCTCATTGTCCAAATATGCAATAACTTCTTTTTCCATATTTAACCCTTTGTCGCTCACTTACTCTGTGAGTGTTTATAAAGTTCTAATTTTAACTTTCTAAGACTTAATTATTTTTGAAATTCAGCTTATTTTTAAAAAAATCTTAGAATAAATTTAATATTTATTTATAGCTTAAATTCACTTCCAGCGTTTAAAATCCCACTATAATACAAATAAAAGAAAACAAATCCTAAAATAATGCGATAAATTCCAAAAGGGATAAAATCAAATTTAGAAATAAATTTTAAGAAAAATTTTATAACTAAAACCGCAACAACAAAAGCGGTGATAAAACCTATGCCTAAAGGAATTAAAGAATTTGCGTTACTAAGCAATTCAGGCTCTTTATAAATGCTATAAGCTGTAGCAATAATCATCGTTGGAATGGCAAGCAAAAAACTAAATTCAGCAGCTACCTTTCTATTAAATCCTAACAAAAGCCCACCAATAATACTTGCCCCACTTCTTGAAGTTCCAGGAATCATGGCTAAAGATTGAAAAATACCTATAGAAAAAGCTTGTTTAAAACTTATTTCTTCTAAGGAATTGATATGATATTGTTTATTTTTGTGTGCAAGTTCTATAAGAATAAACACAGCACCACCAAAAATAAGCATTCCAACCACAACCCAACCATTAAATAAAGCATTTAAGTATTTTGCTACAAAAAACCCTATAACTCCAGTAGGAAAAAATCCAACCGCAAGTTTTAAGCAAATATCAAGCCTTTGAAATAATTTACGCCAAAATACAAAAATTACCGCCGAAATAGAACCAAGCTGGATAATAATCAAAAAGCTTTTCCAAAACTCATCTATATTAATACCTAAAATAGTCGTACCTAAAATCATATGACCTGTTGAAGAAACAGGTAAAAACTCAGTCAAACCTTCTATAATTCCAAGTATTAAAGCATATAAATTTTCCATTTTATATCCTTAAATGATAATTACAAAAGAAAAATTATATCAAAAGGGATTAAATTGGGGTTTTAACCCCAAAAATTAAGAATCTTTTTTAACAATACGCTTAATGAAATATAATACAACTCCCACAAAAAAGATAAGTGCGAAAAGCTCACTATCATGAAAATTTGTTAAATTTAAAGCTAAAGGATTTTCGCTACCATCCATACTTACTGAAAATACAGTAATTACTGCGATAATTACCCCAAAAATACTTTCACCCACTATAAGCCCTGAAGCAAAAAGCGTACCTCTTTGCTCACAATTTGAAAGTTTTTCTTCTTTATGAGAATTTTTTGCATATTTTTTAGCCAAATATTGCATTACAATATATTTTAAAATTCCGCCTATAACTAAAGGTATATTTACAACAGGTGGAAGGTAAATACCTATTCCAACGGCTAAAGGAGGCAAAGACATTTTCTGCGTTCTTCTTAAAATTTTATCTATAATAATCATTAAAATTCCTACAAATACACCAAAAACCATATAACCCCACTCGATATTGTGATAAAAAATTCCTTGAGCGATAGTACTCATTAAATTTGCTTGCGGTGCCGCTAAAGCCGATGAAGCATCCATGCCCTCTCTTGGCATTGATCCAACAAAACCGTAAGCTTGATAAAGCAAATTTAAAACAGGAACTATAGTCAAAGCACCAAAAACACAGCCTACAAGTAAAGCAACCTGTTGTTTCCAAGGAGTAGCTCCGACTAAATGTCCTGTCTTTAAATCTTGTAAATTATCATTTGAAATAGCAGCTGTAGCTAAAATAACACTAGTAGTAAAAATAGCTAATGCTACTGCAAATTTAGAAAGCGTAGGATCTTGAAAAAGTTTCACACCTAAAACCAAAAAAACAATAGAAGAAATAATAACACCAATAAGTCCGATTCCAGAAATAGGACTAGAAGAAGATCCTACAAGTCCTGCCATATATCCGCAAGCTGCTGCAACAAAAAAACCTATTAAAACAGAAACTAAAGTTCCAACAAATGAAAATAGCATTTGATAATAAATACTTAAATTAGCATCTTCAACAAAACTATAAAAAGTAATAAATAAACCCATAACCATTAAAACAAAAAGTATAAAAATACTTTTTAAAGAAAGATCTATGTTTGTTCTTTCATTTTTTTCTTGATTAGCAATTTTAACATTTTTAATAATTTCTTTAATACCTTCAATAACAGGTTTTAAAAGTTCTATTAAAGTCCAAAGTGCTGCTATAGCAATAGCTCCTGTTCCTATAAGCCTTACTTTAGAACGCCATACACTAGAAGCTAAATCTACAGCATTTTTTGCACTATCAAATTCAAAATTTGAAAGATAAGGAGTAAAAATACCCCAAGCTAAAAACATACCCACAAAAAGAGCTATAGCACCTGCTAAACCGACTAAATAACCCGCTCCTAAAAGTGCCAAAGAATATCCCATAGAAAAACCAAAAGCCATTTTATTCCAAATAAAAGCAAAATTACTCTCACTTGCAGCAAGTTTAAAACCATTGCTTAATAAACTAAAAATAGCAGCTATAAAAGAGCCTAATGCTATTTCTTTAATGCCTTCTTTTCCTTTTTTACTACTCTGATCCTTATTGGCTACTTTTAAAATTTCAGCCGCGGCTCTACCTTCAGGATAAGCAAGCTTGCTTTCAACCACCATAGCCCTTCTTAAGGGTATAGTAAAAAGCACCCCAAGTCCACCACCACAAAGACATATCATAAAAGTTTGCCAAAGTGGAAATTCACTCCAATATCCACACATAAAAAGTCCTGGGATAACAAAAATAACTGATGATAAAGTTCCTGCTGCTGAAGCTTGAGTTTGAACCATATTATTTTCTAAAATATTTGAAGTCTTAAAAAGACTCAAAACCGCCATGGAAATAACCACGGCTGGAATTGATGATGAAAAAGTAAGCCCCACTTTTAACCCCAAATATACATTTGAAGCTGTAAAAATAATAGTTAAAATACTTCCCAAAACCAAACCCCTTAAGGTAAGTTCTGGTAAATTTTGTTTTTTGTGCATCATTTCTCCGTTTTAAAATTTACTTTCAACTTAAAAAATATTCTTATAAGTTTAAATTTATAATTTTTCTCTAAAGTAAAATAATACAAAAAAACACTTATATTTTTATAAATTTTTGACTCAAAAATATCATAAAACAATGAACTAATCATTGAAAAATCAAAAGTTCTTTTATTGTAATTATATTATCCCAGCTACCTCAGCAAAAATCAAGCAAATAATACTTATGCCCCATATATAAAAAAAGCTTCTTTTAATATGATCTTTAATATTAACCTCTGCTAAACCACAACCTAGTAAAGTTGCAGGCACAACAGGAGAAATAAATGTCGCACAATTTCTTGCTATCACCATGATAATAGCTATAGTTAGAGGTTCAGCACCAAAAGCTTTAGTTACACTCAAAACTATAGGCATCACTCCATAAAAATAAGAATCTGTACAAAAAATAATTGCCATTGGAACAGCTAATATCCCTACCATCAAAGGAATATAAGCACCTAAATAATCTGGAACAAAATTTAAAATCAAAACACCCATTTTCTCCATAATGCCACTTTTATCAAATACGCCTATCAATATCCCAGCACCAATTAAAGTAATATACATAAGTATTGCACCACCACTTGCACGATCTAAAACTTTTTTAGCTATTTTTAAATTAGGATAATTAAGCGGTAAAATTATTGCAAGTCCTATCATAAAGCAAATATAGCTAGGGATAATACCACTAATTAAAAGCCCAATAACCCCAATAGCTACAAGCAAATTTAGCCAAAACCATTTTTCATTATGGTGTTCGCTTTTTTCTATATTTAAATTTATTCCTGACAAGTTCCCTGCACCTGCACCTCTTTTTATTTCTATCTTAGCAATCCAAATTGCCAAAAGAAGGGATAAAACCAAACCTACAATCTGAATAGGTATAATATGGTGCCAAAGCAAATTTGCATCCATCCCTATATTAGTGGCCGCTCTTAAAGTAGGACCACCCCAAGGAATAACATTCATAACCCCCATAGCTGAAGTAATAATCAATAACATCGAAGTCTTTCTTATACCTAAACGCTCATAAATAGGTAATAATGCAGGTATTACGATAAGAAAAGTAGAAGCACCTGAACCATCTAAATGTACAGCAGCGGTAATAAAAACAGTAAGAATACAAACTTGATATACATTGGCTTTCATTTTTGATAAAAACGCATTTAAAATTTTAATAAAAAAACCGCTCGCATTTAAAACACTAAAAAAGAGTATAGAAAAAACAAACAAAGCTGCCGTATCCGTTACGCTTTTAACTCCATCTTTAATAAAAGCAACCAATGTTTTAATATCAAAAACACCTCCTTTAACCCCTAAAGCTGCACCTACACCAAAACCAAGCTGCTCAAGAATAAGCAAAACACAAGCTACGCTAATACTTACACTTATAAAAGCCAGCGCTGGAGTAGTATAATCTTTTAGCAAAAACCAAACTATCAATCCTAACGAGAAAAAACCCAATAAAGCTAAAAAAATTTCCACATCCTATCCTTTTGTATCATTTTTATCCGATAATATAAAATAGGATATTTTAAGTCCAACTTATATGTGTTTAATTTATACTTTTTTAAAGAAATATATTTCCTAATGTAACCATTTTAAACAAGAATAAAAAAATAATTTGTAATTATTTTGCTATAAATATGAATATTTTAATTTATACTATGCAAAGGAAAAAAAGCGTATTCATTTGAAAGTCAAAATTTTTAACTTCACATTCACTTCACTTAAAAATTTTATAATGTCATCACTTTACATCAAGGAGAAATAATTATGAAAAAAAGTATTTTACTTGCATCAGCATTTTTAACTAGCTCAATGCTTTTTGCAGATAGTTTAAAACTTGAAGGCACTATTGCACAAATTTACGATAACAATAAAACCTTACTTATTGACTCAATTTATGGTGGACAAATGGCTATAAAAGTTCTACCAAATACCGAAATAGAAATGGATGATTGTGGTATTTTTGGAACAGATAAAGATGGAACTTTTAAAGATTTACAGGTTGGAAATTTTTTAGAAAGTAAAATTTCTTATGGAACACCTGCTACACCAAATACTCAAGCTATTCCAGTAGCTAGAAAAATTGAAATTCAATGTTATAAAAAAGCTTATTAATATAAATCCCTTATTAAGGGGTTTATAAAAATTATTCTTTACTAAACCACTTCACTACTCTTAAATAAAAATTTAAACTCTTTTTTAACAAGCAATTTATAAAATAACATTTACATTATGATCCAAGGTAAATAATGAAAAAATGGATTTTTATTATTTTTTGTTTTATATTAGGTTTTATTATTCATATATTTTATATAGGATACACTAACGAACTTTTATTTAATAAATTGAGTAAAAACAGCAATCCTAATTATACAATTACAGATATTTACTTCAAAAAAGGTTTTTTAACTTCTAAGGGAAGTTTTACTTTAAATCACTCTCATACACAGCTTTCAACCAAAATTAACCTTCAATTTAATAATTATTTTTTCTTAAATAAAATTATAAAAGGAGATTTTACAAATCCTTTTAATTTTTTAGATAAAGTGTTAAAAAATAATAAATTAGGAACTTTTACTCTCAAATTACACGATAACAATTCTAAAATATTTCTAAATATTAAAGATATAAATTTGAGTAGCGAAGGCGGAGATACCATCATAAACGGCGGATATATTGAAGTTTTAATGAATAAAAATTTAGAAATTAAAAACATTAAAATACATTTTGATAGGATTGATTGTTCTCAATTTTATACTAGATTTGTATTACAAAATTTAAATTACGAACAATTTTTTAACAATCTTGTACAATTTTATGATTTAAATTTATTTAGCGATAGCCAACAAGAGATCAACTTTGATTATCTTGTACTAGATAACAATAAAATCAATTCTTTTTACAGCAAAAACCAAGTAAATTTTAGTGAAGAAAATTCAACAGTAAGCTTAAACATACAAGGAAAATCCAATGAAATTGATATTGATCTTAAATCTTTATTGGGTCAGAATTTGAATTTTGACAAAACAAAATTTAATATAACTATAAATAAATTTCTTGATTCAAATTTTAATATCACTCATTTTATTCAAAAAAATCTTACTCTAAAAATACAAAATTTAATTCTTGAAAAAAATAAACAAAATATCAGTCTACAAGGCAATTTAAATATTAACAATACTTATCAAGCAAAATTACAAATTATCAGTTCAGATGAGCCTGATAAAATTTTTATTTGGACTGAAAATTATGGAGGTTTAAATCAATATTTTTTAAAAGAAAATAATAACTTTTTTCTAAATTTATCTTATGATAGCTTAGCTAATCCTCAACTAAAAATTAATGGTAGCGAATTTTCAAATATGGATTTAAATTAATGAGCCTAGCCTTGACCTTTCGCCCTGAAAATTTTGATGATATTTTAGGACAATATGAGCTTATAGAAATTTTTAAAAAATTTACCGCTTTACAAAAACTTCCTCATAGTATTTTTTTTGGAACAGCAGGTTCTGGAAAAACAACTTTTGCTAGAGTTATAGCAAAAGAATTTGGCCTAGATTTTTATGAATTTGATGGAGGAAATTTTAAACTCGAAGAACTAAGAAAAATTTTAGACAATTATAAAAATAGTCTTTATAAACCTTTAATTTTTATTGATGAAATTCACCGCCTTAGCAAAACCCAACAAGAAATGCTTTTAATTCCTATGGAAAATTATCGTTTAATTTTAATCGGTGCAAGCACTGAAAATCCTTATTTTGTTTTAAGTTCTGGCATAAGAAGTCGTTCCATGCTTTTTGAATTTAAATCTTTAGGAGTAAAGGAACTTGAAACTTTACTCTTGCGCGTACAAGAAAAAATGAAATTTAGCATTGATAAAGAAGCTAAAGATTTTTTACTTAAAAGTGCTGATGCAAGAGCTATGCTAAATTTGCTGGAATTTGTCTTGGTTTTAGATGAAAAACATATCAGTCTTGAAAATCTTAAAAAACTTCGCAACACCATAAATAGCGAAGGTGTTAGCTCAAAAGATACACATTATATCCTAGCAAGTGCAATGATAAAAAGTTTACGCGGAAGCGATGTTGATGCGGCGATTTATTATCTTGCAAGACTTATTGATGCAGGAGAAAGTGCAGATTTTATCGCTAGGCGTTTGGTGATTTTTTCAAGTGAAGATGTGGGAAATGCCGATCCAAATGCTTTAAATTTAGCAGTTTCCACTCTAGAAGCTGTTAAAAATATAGGTTATCCTGAAGCAAGAATTATCCTAGCCCAATGCGTAGTTTATTTAGCAAGTGCAATCAAATCCAATGCAAGCTACAAAGCTATCAATGAAGCTTTAAACTATGTAAAAAATAATGAAGCTTTAGAAATACCTAATTATCTTAATAACAATCATCAAGAAAAACAAAACTATCTTTATCCGCATGATTTTGGTGGCTGGGTGGAGCAAAAATATCTTAGTAAAAATTTAAAATTTTATCATAGCAAGGGCTTAGGAGAAGAAGCAAAATTGTTAGATAATTTATATAAATTAAAAAATCATAAAGCTTAATTTTATTATTTAAAATTTACAAAATAAATGCTAAAATCAGGATTTTATTTTCAAGGAAAAAGATGATTAAAATAGGAATTTATGGTGCTAAAGGACGCATGGGAAAACAGATTGAAGAGTGTTTAAAAAGCGAAACACAAACACAAATTTCAATACTTTATGATAAGGGTGGAAATTTAGAAGAGCTTTTTGAAAAAAGCGATGTGATTATTGATTTTTCTTCCCCAAATGGAACTCATGAGCTTTTAAACTATGCAAGAACTATGCCTAAGCCTTTGGTAATAGGTACAACAGGACTTGATGAGAAAATTTTACATTTGATGCAAAGTGCTAGTGAAGTTATGCCGATTTTTTATGCGACCAATATGTCTTTAGGTGTTGCAGTTTTAAATTATCTTGCTAGCAAAGCGAGTCAAATGTTAAAAAATTTTGATATAGAAATTTTAGAAATGCATCATCGTCATAAAAAAGATGCTCCAAGTGGTACGGCTATGACTTTAGCTCAAAGTGTAGCAAAAGCTAGAAATTTAGAACTTGAAAAAGTAAGAGTAAATGGAAGAGATGGCATTATAGGTGAAAGAAGTAAAGATGAAATTGCTGTGATGAGTTTAAGAGGTGGCGATATAGTAGGACGCCATACGGTAGGTTTTTATGAAGATGGCGAGTTTTTAGAACTTAATCATACCGCTACTTCAAGGGCGACTTTTGCTAAAGGTGCGATTAAAATCGCTATTTGGCTTAGCAAGCAAGAAACAAAAATGTATTCAATTAATGATTTTTTAGGAATTTAAAATGTGTGCAGTTGTAGGAATTATCAATTCAAAAAATGCTAGCACTTATGCGTATTATGCACTTTTTGCTATGCAACACCGTGGCCAAGAAGCAAGTGGTATTAGTGTAAGTAATGGTAAAAATATCAAGACTATTAAAGCCAAAGGCGAAGTGAGTCAAATTTTTAATCCTGACAACCTAAAAACTTTAGAGGGTGAAATCGCTATAGGACATAATCGCTATTCTACAGCAGGAAATTCAAGCTTAAACGATGTTCAGCCCATAGCAGCTACTTCAGTTTTAGGTGATATTGCTTTAGCGCATAATGGAAATTTAGTCAATAAAGAAGAAGTAAGATCAAGATTGATTCAAGATGGAGCTATTTTTCAAACCAATATGGATACAGAAAATGTTGTCCATCTTATCGCAAGAAGTAAACAAGAAAGCCTAAAAGATAGATTTATTGAGAGTTTAAAAGAATGTATAGGGGCTTATTGTTTTGTTTTAGCAAGCAAAAATAAACTTTATGTTGTAAGAGATCCTTATGGGGTGCGTCCTTTATCTTTAGGGCGTTTAAAAGATGGAGGTTATATAGTCGCTAGTGAAACTTGCGCTTTTGATCTCATAGAGGCTGAATTTATTCGTGATGTTAAACCAGGGGAAATGCTTATTTTTACTCAGGGAAATGATAAATTTGAAAGCATAGAACTTTTTTCTCAAACTCCTAAAATTTGTGCTTTTGAATACATTTATTTTGCTAGACCTGATAGTATAGTGGAAGGCAAGAGTGTTTATGAAGTACGTAAAAAAATGGGTGAAGCTTTAGCTAAAAAATTTGCTTACAAAGCAGACTTTGTTGTTCCTGTGCCAGATAGTGGAGTAAGTGCAGCTATAGGCTTTGCACAATATTTACAAATCCCTCTTGAAATGGCGATAGTAAGAAACCACTATGTAGGAAGAACCTTTATAGAACCAACCCAAGAGCTTAGAAATTTAAAAGTAAAACTAAAGCTCAACCCTATGCGTAAAGTTTTAGAAGGCAAAGAAATTGTAATAATTGATGATAGCTTGGTGCGTGGCACAACTTCTAAAAAAATAATTTCTTTACTTCGTGCTGCAGGAGCGAGCAAAATTCATCTTGCCATAGCTTGCCCTGAGATCAAATTTCCTGATACTTACGGTATAGATACTCCAACTTTTGAAGAACTTATCAGTGCAAATAAAAATACCGAAGAAGTACGTGAATATGTAGAAGCTGATACGCTAAGTTTTTTAAGCATCAAAGAACTAACTCAAAGTATGGGTGATGAAAGGAAATATTCTTTAATCAGTTTTGATGGAGATTATTTTATTAAATAATTTTATTTTAAATTAGGATTAGGCAAGGTTGCACTTGCACTTCCTACGTTTATATCTTGAGTTGGCGAAGGAATATTTGGTGTATCAATTTGGCTTAAAAGCTCTAAAGTTTGGTTAAATTCAAAGCTTTCTTCAGGGTTTTGTCCTAAGAATTTTTGCATAAATTCTTTTTTAGAGATAGCTTCATCAAGCTCTTTATCGCTTCCTTTTTGATAAGCACCGATGCGAAGCAATACTTCATTTTCTTTTAAAAGCGAGTTTAAGCGTTTAAATTTTCTTGCCCAAAGTTTATGCTCAGGACTTATAATATCGCTCATCACCCTTGAAGCAGAATTTTGTATATTAATAGGAGGATAAATTCCAAAGTCTGTTAATTCACGACTTAAAACAATGTGTCCATCCAAGATAGAACGACTTTGATCGGCGATTGGATCGCTCATATCATCACCATCCACCAAAACGGTAAAAAAGGCTGTTATAGTGCCTTTACCTTCTTCTTTACCCGTTCTTTCCATGAGTTGAGGCAGAAGACTTAAAACACTTGGTGGATAACCTTTAGTTGTAGGAGGCTCTCCAAGAGCCAGTCCTATTTCTCTTTGAGCCATAGCAAAACGCGTTACACTATCCATGATAAAAAGCACATCTTTACCTTGTTCTTTAAAGTATTCTGCCACACTCATTGCACAAAAAGCACCGTATTTACGCATTAAAGCACTATCATCACTTGTAGCAACAATAATTACTGTATCATCAAGCTTTCCACCTAAATTTTTTTGTATAAACTCAGGAATTTCGCGTCCCCTTTCTCCTATGAGTGCAACTACTTTTATAGGAGCTTTGGAATTCTTAACTATCATCCCCATAAGAGTGGATTTTCCCACCCCACTTCCTGCAAAAATACCAAGTTTTTGTCCCACACCGCAAGTTAAAAGTGCGTCTATGGTTTTAACCCCCACAGGAAAAACTTCTTCTATGAGTCCTCTTCTCATCGCATCAATAGGCGCACGCATTATAGGCATATATTTAGTTACTTCTATAGCTCCTTTACCGTCTTTTGGACGCATAAAAGGATCTACTACTCTACCTAAAAGTTCATCACTAACGCCTATTTGCATACCTGCATCACTTATGAAAGCGCGATCACCTATCTTAAAACCTTCTATAAAAGAAAAAGGGCTTAAATAGCTAAATTGCTCCTTGATTTCTACTACCATGGTTAGAGTGTTTAAATTTTCATTTTCATTGGAAACTAGCTTAACTATATCTCCAATTCCTGTTTTAAGTCCACGAATTTCTATGCTTGTAGCAGAAATTTTTGTAATCTCTCCAAAAATAGCACTTAAATTTTCTTTGCCAAGCTTGGAGCGAAGTTTTTCAAGATTCATTAAAATCTTACCTGTTTAGCACAGTTTATGAGAGAAAAAAATTCTTCTCTAGTTTTTTCATTTTTTAAGAAAATTCCACGCAAAGCTGAAGTTGTAGTAGTGGAATTAGCTTTTTGCACTCCACGCATTTCAACACACATATGTCTTGCTTCTATGACTACACCAACACCTTTTGCATCGACATTTTCCATTAAAGCTTGTGCAATTTGTTCGGTAAGCTGTTCTTGAATTTGAAGTCTTCTTGCAAACACTTCTACAAGGCGTGGAATTTTACTTAAACCTACTACTTTTTTATTAGGAATATAGGCTACATGGGCACGTCCAAAAAAAGGTAAAAGATGATGTTCGCAAAGACTGTAAAATTCTATGTCACGCACTAAAACCATTTCATTATTAGAGCTTTCAAATAAAGCATCATTTAAAATTTCTTTGACATTTTGTGTATAACCACTAGTAAGAAATTCATAAGCTTTAAAAACACGATTTGGTGTTTTAATCAGTCCTTCACGATTTGGATTTTCTCCTATAACTTCAAGCATGGTTTTAACACAATCTTCAAATTTTTTTTGCAAATTTTTCTCCAAAAATATTTTTATACTTTAATAACGCAATACTACAATTTTATCATAAATTACTTTAAAATTTTATGCAAGTAATAAGGAAAAATTTGCTATCATTGAAACCAAATTTTATTTTATAAGGAAAAAAACTATGGAAGTAAAGGCAAAGCAACTAGATTCTGTTAATGCGACTGCTAGTGTAAAAATTCCTTCAGGAATGATCAAAAGTGAAGTAGAAAATTTAGCAAAAAAAGCTTCTAAAAGTATAAAAATGGACGGTTTTAGACCAGGAAAAGTTCCTGTAAATGCTGTACTTAAAAAATATGAAAGAGAACTCACTCAAGATGCAGAACAAAATCTTTTTAAATCTGCTGTAAATAGTGCTTTACAAGAACTTAAAAAAGAAAGTAAAGAGCTTGTGGGTGAGCCATATTTTGAAAAATTTGATCGTAAAGATGGAGAAATCATTGCCGAGCTAATACTTTCTTTTAAACCTGAAATCAAACTTGATGGTTATGAAAAACTCATCCCTGAATATCAAACTCCAAAAGTAAGTAAAAAAGAAATTGATGAAAAAAAAGATGAACTTTTAAAGCGTTTTGCTACTCCTGAAGCTATAAAAACAAAAAGAGCTTTAAAAGAAGGTGATTTTGCAAAATTTGATTTTGAAGGTTTTGTGGATGATAAAGCTTTTAAAGGCGGTAAAGCTGAAAATTATGTTTTAGAAATTGGTTCTAAGCAATTTATTCCAGGTTTTGAAGATGGTATGGTGGGAATGAAAATAGGAGAAGAAAAAGATATTAAAGCAACTTTCCCTAAAGAATACAGTGCAGCTCACTTAGCAGGCAAAGATGCGGTATTTAAAGTAAAATTACATGAAATTCAAGATCTTAAAATTCCAGAACTTGATGATGAAATGCTTAAAAAACTTTTACCAGGAGAAGAAAAAGCTAGCGTTGAAGTTTTAGATGAAAAATTAAAAGAGCAAATCAAAAATGAAAAACTTTTCAAACTTGTAAATGATGAATTAAAAGGTAAATTTGCAGATGCTTTAATTGAAAAATATAATTTTGATTTGCCTAAAGGCATAGTAGAACAAGAAACTGATATGCAAATACGTGCAGCTTTTAATACTTTTAGTGAAAAAGAAATTGAAGAGCTTAAAGCAAGTAAAGAAAAATACCAAGAAAAACGTGATTCTTTTAAAGAAGAAGCACAAAAAAGTGTAAAACTTACTTTTATTATTGATGAACTTGCAAAATTGCGTAAGATTGAAGTAAATGATCAAGAATTGATTCAAGCAATTTATTTTGAAGCATATCGTTATGGTATGAATCCAAAAGAACATTTAGAAAACTATAAAAAACAAGGGGCTTTACCTGCTGTAAAAATGGCTTTAATTGAAGAAAAACTTTTCAATGATATTTTTATGCCAAAAACAGAAAAATCGGAAAAAGCGAGTAAAAAAGAGAAAGAAGATAAATAATGTTTATTCCTTATGTTATTGAAAAGTCTAGTCGTGGCGAAAGAAGTTATGATATTTATTCACGTCTTTTAAAAGATAGGATTATTATGTTAAGTGGCGAAATTCATGATGAACTTGCCGCTTCTATTGTAGCACAACTTCTTTTTTTAGAAGCTGAAGATCCTACAAAAGATATTTATCTTTATATCAATTCTCCAGGCGGTGTAATTACAAGTGGCTTTAGTATTTATGATACTATGAACTATATCAAACCTGATGTTTGTACGATTTGTATAGGACAAGCTGCTTCTATGGGAGCATTTTTGCTTAGTTGTGGTACAGAAGGAAAGCGTTTTGCTTTGCCTAATTCACGCATTATGATTCATCAGCCCTTAGGTGGAGCTAGAGGTCAAGCCACAGATATTGAAATTCAAGCTAAAGAAATTTTAAGACTTAAAACTATACTTAATGATGTTTTGGCAAAAAATACTAAACAAAAAGTTGCAAAAATAGCAAAAGATACAGAAAGAGATTTTTTCATGTCGGCACAAGAAGCTAAAGAATATGGGCTGATTGATAAGGTTTTAGAAAAAAGTTTTAAATGATTTCTTTAGAAATCATTTAAAATAAAGGTTTTTTAATGGTTAGAAAAATTATCACTTATCCTAATCCTAGACTTTTTTTAAACTCTGAAATTGTAAATAAATTTGATACAGAACTTCACACGCTACTTGATGATATGTATGAAACCATGATAGCAAGCAATGGGGTAGGCTTAGCAGCTATTCAGGTGGATATTCCTTTGCGTGTTTTACTTGTTAATATTTTTAATGAAAATGATGAACAAAAAAAAGAAGATTTACTAGAGATTATTAATCCTGAAATTATTCCTTTAGATGAAGAAATGATCACTTTTACGGAAGGATGTTTAAGTGTGCCAGATTTTTTTGAAGAAGTAAAACGCTATAATCATATCTTGCTTAAATATCAAGATCGTTTTGGAGAATTTAAAGAACTTGAAGCAAAGGATTTTTTAGCTGTGGCTATTCAACACGAAAACGATCATTTAAATGGCCATTTATTTATAGAAAAAATTTCTTTTGCTAAGCGTCAAAAATTCGATAAAGAATTTAAGAAAAAGAAGAAAAATCATAAAAAAGAGAAATGAAAAAACTAAAGTGCATAAGCTTTCATGAAGGCTTAGACATTATAGAAGTAGAATCCACTTTTACAAGAGGTTTGCCAAATTTAAGCATAGTAGGGCTTGCAAGTGTAGCGATTAAGGAAAGTGTGGAGCGTATTAAAGCCACGCTTTTAAGTTGTGATTTTGCTTTTCCTGCTAAAAAAATTACTATCAATCTTAGTCCTTCAGGTATCCCAAAGAAGGGAACGCATTTTGATTTAGCTATCGCTTTATTAATCCTTTTGCAAAATGAAGAATTAGATGACTTTTTTGTAGTAGGAGAATTAGGGCTTGATGGAAGTATTAAAAGCACTAATGAACTTTTTTCTTTGCTTTTATTTCTCTCTGCTAAAATTGAAAAAGCCAAAGTTGTTGTTCCAAAAAGTATAGCACAAAAAGCTTCTATGATACCAAATTTAGAGGTTTATGGACTTGAAAATTTAAATGAAGCAATAGAGTTTTTTAAGGAAAAAAATTATGAAAATTTTCGCTTCTCGCACGATCACCCTTTGTTTGCAAACCCTTTACAAATAGGCAATGAAATTTTTTTACAAAATATGGATTTTAAACTTGATTTTAAAGATATCAAAGGGCAGGAAAAAGCTAAAAGAGCTTGTATGATAGCCGCTTTAGGTATGCACAATATTTTATTTGAAGGTAGTCCTGGAAGCGGTAAAAGCATGTGTGCTAAACGCCTTGTTTATATCATGCCTCCTCAAAGTTTAGGTGAAATTTTAATACAAAATGCTTATATGTCTTTAAATTTAAAAGATTGTGAATTTACTAAAATTCGTGCTTTTCGCCATCCTCACCATACTTCTACAAGAGCAAGTATTTTTGGTGGGGGAACAAAAAATGCTAGAATTGGAGAAGTAGCACTTGCAAATGGCGGAGTATTGTTTTTTGATGAATTTCCACATTTTAACAAGCAAATCATAGAGAGTTTAAGAGAGCCTTTAGAGGATCATAAAATTCATATTTCAAGAGTAAATTCTAAAATTACTTATGAAACAAAATTTAGTTTTATAGCTGCTCAAAACCCTTGTCCTTGCGGAAATTTATTTTCTAAAAATCTTTCTTGTGTTTGTAGTGAAAATGAGATTAAAAAGTATAAAAATCACCTTTCAGCTCCTATTATGGATAGAATTGATCTTTATGTAGCTATGGATGAGATCAGCAAGGATGATAAAGCAAGTATAAGTTCTAAAGAAATGAGTGAAAAAATTTTACAAGCTTTTATTTTTGGTAAAAAACGAGGGCAAAAAGAATTGAATGGGAAATTAAAAGATGAAGATTTGAGCCGTTTTTGTGTGTTGGAAAAAGATGCTAAAGATACGCTAGATTTAGCAATTTCACGTTATAATCTTTCTTTGCGATCCCTCAATAAAATTTTAAAAGTTTCAAGAAGTATAGCGGATTTAGAGCAAAATATTAATATTAATAAAACCCATATTTTAGAAGCTTTAAGCTTTAGGGCAAGGAATTAAAATGGAAAATAAAAGTATAGCTATTTTTATAGATGCAGAAAATATCCCTGCAAAATACGCTAAACATATTTTTGATATTGCTTCAGATTACAGAGAAGTTATTACTACAAACCGTAAATACTCAGATTTTCATCCCCAAAATTATGGTTTTAAGAATTTTCGTGCTTTGATTCAGAAATTTTTACCTAAAATGAAGAAATTTGAAGAAGAAAGAGAAAAAATATATATTTTTTGGTGAAAAAAGACTATGAAAGCTATTATTGATAATATAAAAATTTTAGAACAAAATGCTATAAATAAAGGCCTAGATGAGCTTATTTTAATGGAAAATGCGGGATTGAATTTAGCTAAGCTTATTAAAAAAGAAGCTAAAAAAATACGTATTCAACGCAAGATTAAAAAGGTAAAAATACTTTTTTTATTAGGCGGTGGCAACAATGCTTCAGATGGCTTGGTGGCTTTAAGAAATTTAAAACATGCTAAAGCTTATAAAATAGGCTTTAAAGAAAATACGCTCTTTAAAAAACAAGAGCAAATTTTACAAAATTACGCTTTTAAATTTTGTCAAAAAGAACCTGATTTTAAAAAATTTCATATTATAATTGATTGTATTTTAGGTACAGGTTCAAATCGTTGTTTAGATGAAAAAACAAGTTTAATAATTCAAAAAACGAATCAAAGCAAGGCTTTAAAAATAGCTTGTGATATACCAACAAATTTGGGATTTTATCCTTGTTTTAAAGCTGATATTACACTTTGTATGGGAGCTTTAAAGGAAATTTTACTTGAGGATTTTGCTAAGGAATTTGTAGGAAGGATTAAAATAGCTCATTTGGGCATTAACTCTAAAAAATTTCATCCTAATTCTCAAGCTTTTTTGTTTGAAAAAAAAGATTTAAAAACTATAGATAGAAAAATCAATACCAATAAAGGAAATTTTGGTCATATTTATATAGTTGCTAATGCAAGTGCTGGAACTTTAGCAGGACTTGGAGCCTTAAATTTTGGAGCAGGTCTTGTTTCTTTAGTGGCACAAAAAAGCTTCTCGCCTCTTTTGATGTTAAAAGAAAAAATTGAAAATAATGCAAGTGCTATTGCTTTAGGTATGGGACTTGAAAATTTAGATTTTCTAAAAGATGAAATTTTACAAAACACTCCTTTGATCTTGGATGCAAACTGTTTTTTAAGTGAGGCTTTACTTTGGTATTTAAACAGAAAAGATGTCGTTATAACCCCTCATCCAAAAGAATTTATAAGACTTTATAAAATGTGCTTTGATGAGGATTTAAATATAGAAACATTGCAAAAAAATCGCTTTTTCTATGCTAGGAAATTTTCACAAAATTATGATTGTGTTCTTGTTTTAAAAGGAGCAAATCCTATCATTGTCCAAAAAGAAAAATTATTTGTTGTAAATTTGGGAAATCAAGCCTTAGCTAAAGGTGGGAGTGGGGATGTTTTAAGTGGAATGATTGCTGCACATTTAGGTTTTGGTTTTAGTGCTTTAGAGGCAGCAAAAAATGCTACTTTAGCTCATGGACTTGTTGCAAAAAAATATAAATTTAATAAAAATAGCTTTGATGCTTTAAAACTTATTAAAGGATTAAAATGCTTGTAAAATTAGCTGTACTTTTTAGTGGAAATGGAAGTAATTTAGAAAATATTTTAGAAAAACTTCATAAAAAAACTATAGGGAAAAATACCTATGAAATAGTACTTTGCCTTTGCAATAAAAAAGATGCTTTTGGCATACAAAGGGCAAAAAAATTTGATCTTGATACTGTAATTGTTGATCATAAAGCTTATAACACTCGTGAAGAATTTGATACGATTTTGGCACAAAAAATCAAAGAAAGCGGAGCCAATCTTACTGTATTGGTAGGTTTTATGAGAATTTTAAGTCCTGTTTTTACAAAAAATATTAAGGCAATCAATCTTCATCCTTCTTTATTGCCACTTTTTAAAGGAGCACATGCAATTAAAGAAAGCTATGAAAGCGATATGAAAGTGGCTGGCGTGAGTGTGCATTGGGTCAATGAAAAACTTGATGGTGGAATGATTATCGCTCAAAAAGCTTTTGAGAAAAGAAATTTGAGTTTTGAGGAATTTGAAGAAAAAATTCATAGCTTAGAACATGAAATTTTACCCTTAAGTGTGATTGAAATTTTTTCTTAAAAATTAAAGGTATTTGCTTTAAAACTATAAAATATCGCTTTAAAAAATTTTAAAACTTCCAAGGAAATTAATGTTTGAATGGATATTTAGTATTGATGCTTGGATTACTTTAGCTACTTTAAGTGCTCTTGAAATTGTATTAGGGATAGATAATATCATTTTCTTAGCCATTTTAGTAAGCAAGCTACCCCCTGAACATCGTGATAAAGGACGTATATTAGGTTTAGCTTTTGCAATGATTACAAGAATTTTGCTTCTTTTATCTCTTTTTTGGGTAATGAAACTTGTAACGCCTTTGTTTAGTGTATTAGGGAATGAAATTTCAGGAAGGGATTTAGTGCTTTTATTAGGTGGATTTTTCTTGATTATAAAATCTATTAAAGAAATTAAAGATCAAATTTCTCATCAAGAAAGCGAGAGTCATTTTAAAGCAAGCAATAAACTTTGGATTGTTGTAGCTGAAATTGCTGTGATTGATATAGTGTTTTCACTTGATAGTGTTATTACGGCAGTGGGAATTGCTCAAAATGTAATCATCATGATCATTGCTGTTATTATTGCAGTAGGGGTGATGCTTTTTGCTTCTAAACCTATAGCAGATTTTGTTGAAAAATATCCAAGCATTAAAATTTTAGCCTTAGCTTTTTTAGTACTAATAGGCGTAGTTTTAGTAGCTGAAAGTTTTGACATTCATATTGACAAAGCATATATTTATACTGCTATGGCTTTTGCTTTAGTGGTGCAAATTTTAAATATTTTAGATCAAAAAAAGGAAAAAAATGGCTAAAGACACTAATGGAACAGAACTTAACGCAGGTGATAGCATGAGTGTGATAAAAGATCTTAATGTTAAAGGTACGAGTGCAATTTTAAAACGTGGAACTACCATAAAAAATAAACTCACTCCTAAAGAAGGTGAAATTGAAGCTAGGGTAGATAAATTTGGCATTATTGTTTTAAAAACTGAATTTTTAAAGAAAATCTAGGCAAAGAATGTGCGAATCTTACTTGTTTTAATGGGAAATTATTACGCAGGGCAAGAAGAATTTATCAAAAATAATAAACTTCAAAATTATACACTTGATTTAAATGCTTTGCGTCTTTTATCAGGAAGTGTTAAAAATATAGTAAGTGAATATAAAATTTTAAATGTTAAAAATGATGAAGATTTGAGTAAAATTTTACTCAAACTTCTAGAAATGCGTATGCAAAAAGGTGAATTTTGCATCATAAACGCTTATAATGAAACATTAAAAATTTATAAAGACTTAGCTAAACAATATCGCTATAAAATGTATGTTATTGTTTTTGATAGATCTTTAAAACAATGTCAAGAAAAAAATCTTTTAGAAGCTAAAAAAAATGGATGCATCATCCCTTATGCTCTTTTAGAAAAAAATCAAGATTTGCTCAAAAAAAATCCAAAAAAATACCCAATTTTAGAATCAAAAGACTGGAAAAAATGTCTTTACCAAATGCCAAATTTAAGCAAATACAAAAAAATTCATCATATAGGAGATTTACAAGGTTGTTATAGTGTTTTAAAAGAATACATTAAAACAATCAAAGAAGATGAATTTTATATATTTTTAGGAGATTATATCAACAGAGGTATAGAAAATGGTAAAGTAATAAAATTTCTTTTAAAAATTTGTGAAAAAGAAAATGTATGCTTATTAGAAGGAAATCATGAAAGACATCTTATAAAATGGGCAAATGGAGAATTGTCAAATTCCAAAGAATTTAATGAAAACACTTTAAAGGATTTTAGAAAAGAAAAACTCACTCCAAGAGATGCTAGAAAACTTTATCCTCATCTAAAAGAATGTTTATACTATAAATTCCAAAATAAATTCATATTTTGTTCACATGGAGGAGTAAATTTTATACCCTCTAAACCTGAAAAAATAAGTTTTATGCCAAGCCATGATTTTATTTATGGAGTAGGTGGATATGAAGACAGTCAAAAAGTAGCAAATCAATTTTGCAATTTCACCTCGGATAATCTTTATCAAATCTTTGGACACAGAAATAAAGAAAAACTTCCTATGAAAATAGCAAAAAGAGTATTTTTATGCGAGGGTAAAGTAGATGAGGGTGGATATTTACGTATAGTTACACTAGATAAAAAAGGTTTTGAGTGTATAGAAATTAAAAACCAAATTTACAAAAAGAAATAAGCCTAAAGAGGCTTATTCTTCATCTTTATTTGTTTTTTTAACCACCTTAACACGCTCTATAGAATTCCCATCCATTTTTTTAACTTCATAATAACAAAGCTCATCTTCAATGCGATCTCCTACCATAGGCAAGCGTCCTAAAAGATTAAATACATATCCACCTATGGTAACTTGTTCTAAATCCTCATCATAGTTTATTACAAGCATTTCTTCAACAGTTTCTATATCGCATCGTCCTTGAAATTCATAGATATTTTCAGCAAGTTTTTTATAGCTGTCTTCTTCATGCTCGCTTTTAATCTCACCAATAATTTCTTCCATAATATCTTCCATGGTTAAAATTCCAGCAGTTCCACCATATTCATCAACGACTAATGCAGTATGAGAACGTTCTTTATTCATCATTACAAGCACTTTTGAAATGCTGATATTTTCAGGAACTAAAATCAAAGGCTTAACAAAAATATCTAAATTTTGACTTTTGTGGCTTAATTCATTTTGTATTATATCTCGTATGTGTACCATCCCTAAAATAGTATCTTTAGAACCATCAATATAAGGAAAGCGAGTATGCTTATGTTCACAAATGATTTGCATATTTTCTTCATAACTTTTTTGTTTATTTAGACAAATCATATCTTTTCTAGGAGTCATAATTTCCTTAGCAACAGTATCTGAAAGATCAACAGCATTGCGTATGATCTCCGTTTCAAATTCATCCAAAACTCCGCCTTTTTGACTCTCACTTGCTATGATTTTAATTTCTTCTTCGCTATGAGTCAGTTCGCTTTCTTTAGCAGGTTTTATTCCAAAAAGTTTCAAACTTATCGCTGCTAAAACATCAAAAATTTTAATACAAGGCAAAAAGAGTATCCAAAACCAATGAAGCGGTCTAGCTATAAATAAAACTGCTTTATCTGCAATTGCAATAGCTATACTTTTTGGCACAAGCTCTCCTAAAACCACATGTAAAAGAGTAATAATGCTAAAAGCAATAATAAAAGCTATAGTATGGATAATAACAGCGTTAAAACCAAGATTAATAAGCGGAATTTCTAGCATTTTTGCAATAGCAGGCTCACCTATCCAACCAAGAGCTAGAGAACTTAAAGTAATTCCTAATTGACAAGCACTAAGATAAGTATCGAGTCTTGAAGTAACCTCCAAAGCTTTCTTAGCACCGGCTTTTTTTTCTTTTACCATCTCTTCAAGCTTAGAACGACGTACTTTGACAATACTAAATTCAGACAAAACAAAAAAACCATTTAAAAACACTAGAACAAGCACAACAATCATAAGTATAGAATATCCTGCATCAAAAGATGCTGTAGAAGTTTGGTTTAAATCTAAAACCTGACTGGGGTCCAATGAAGCTCCTTAAGAAATAAATATTATTAAACCTTATTATACACAATTAAAAGTAAAATTTTTACTTAAAAAGTTTTTTAATTTAGATTTTAATTTTTATTGGAGTTTAATTAAGATATCAAAATACTTAAAAATTTTAATCATTCTTTGTGCTATCTTAACCTTAGCCATTGTTTATGCTCCACAGCCTATAACTCCTTTATTTTATGGATATTTGCTTGAAATTTTTTCTTTATTCATAAGAATTATCTTTTCATATTAATGGCTTTTTGTATCATCTGATCGCTTGTAGTGATACTTTTTGAGCTTGCATCAAAGGCTTTTTGAGTTACGATAAGGTTTGAAAGCTCTGTACTTAAATCAACATTTGATTGCTCCAAAAATCTCCCTTTAAATTTGGCTGTATTAACAATTTGACCATCTTTCATAATAAAACTTGCATCACCACTATTTGCCGTTGCTGCAAAAATATTATCTCCCATAGCAGCCAATCCTTGTTCATTGATAAAATTATATAAAGCAAGCTTTCCAACTATGGCATTTTTACCATTGCTAAATTGTGCAACAATACTTCCATCATCCGATATATTGTATTGTTCAAAAAATCCTTCAGCTACACCATCTTGCTGTGTAACTACATTTTTTTTAACATCTTCTTTAATATAAATCCCACTATAACCTGAACCAGGTTTGTTAGCATCATAAGGAGAGCCTAAATCAATATTAATTGTTCCACCATTTGGATTTACAATGCTTGTAATATTGTTTTGAAGCAAAGCACCATTTTTATCAAAAACCATATTTCCTTCAGTTGGATTACCTACGACATTGCCATTAGAATCATAAATTTGTGCAATGGCTTTATATTGTATATTATCGCCTTCTTGTGGCAAAACCCTTTCAAGCGTAACCCTTAAAGTACTTTTACTTCCATCTGCATTATAAATAGGAGATTCTAAAATATCTTTATTAGCTTTTTGTTGCTCTGTTGAAATTTGGACTGTATCAAGCTTGATACTATTTTCATCTAAGCCTTTTAGATCAAGCTCATTGCTTTTAAAATTTAGATTTTCATCTAAAGTTGCTTCAAAGCTTGTTTTTACTCCATTATCATCAGTGAAATTTAAAATGATCCTATCGCCTGCTTTAGCACTAAACACATCTTCTTTGCTAACACTACCGCTAACTACATATTTCCCATCTTGGGTTTTTGTAATGTTAAATTTACCAGGATCAAGATCCACTTTAACTACTTCTGTTGTTGTATTGGCATTTAAACTTCCACTCCATTTTACATTTTGAGTTACCTGAGGAGGTAAATATATATTTACAGGTACTTTAATAGCCTCTTGAGAAGCGGTTGTACCTATATTAAAAGAATTATTTGAATTTACGGTAAAACCATTATTTACTGGGGTTCCTGTGTTAAGATAATCCCCCATAAGCCCTGCAACCCTATTGCTATAGTTGATACCCATAAAAGCAGGATTCATTGTTCCTAAAACAAAATTTCCATAAGAATCTACCAAATATCCACTAGCATCTCTTCTAAATGATCCATTTCTAGTATAGTAAGCATTGCCATCAGTTCCCAAAACTCCAAAAAATCCTTTTCCTTGCAAGGCCACATCAAATTCGCCATCACTTGCAACAGGCGAGCCTTGCTCAAAAACAATATTAGAAGAAGCAGCTCCACTACCATAACCACCTTGAGCAGGATTGGTTGATTGGGTTGTTATAGTGGTATAAAAAATATCTTTAAATTGAGCATCAGAGTATTTAAAGCCTGTGGTATTGACATTTGCTATATTATTAGCAGTAATATCAATACCAAAGCTATTTGTTTTAACTCCAGAAATCCCATTATAAAATGAATTCATCATGACTTATGCCTTTTCCTTTTTGTCATCTTCTGTAGTTCCAGAAGAATCTCCACCACTTGAGTCTCCACTCAAACCACTTCCTCCAATAGACCCAGCAGATGAAGATGATCCAAATTTATAATCTGTTATTTCTTGTATTGCATCAAAAGAAACTTCTTGTCCAGCCATTTTTGCATAAGCAACACCATTTTTAAAAACAACACCTTCGATAGGATAAGTTCCGTAATTTGCAGTGATTTTTTCACCATTTTTGTTATTATAAACCATTTTAACAGTGTACTCACCATCACCTGCATAAACCCCATCGTTATTTATTCCTGACCACTCCATAGTAAATAAACCTTGAGGAATGGATTTAGTATCACTTTTTTCACTGAAAACAAGTTTATTGTTGCTATCATAAATTTCTAGTGTAACACCGTTTTGATCAGAATCTTCAGGTAAATACATCTTAAGAGCGATAAGGTCATCTGCACCTGTAAGTTTGATTTTATTATCTGAAACAGTTGCCATTTTACCAATAGCCCCTAAAGCTGAAGTGCTCATACTTGTACTAAAAGAATCAGAAAGCTTTTGCATAGTTTCAACCATTTTTTGCATAGTCGTGTTGGTATTTTGCTGCATTTCAAGTGCGCTAAGCTGTGAAGTTTGAGTAAGCATTTTATCACTATCCATAGGATCTGTCGGATCTTGATGCTGAAGCTCTATCAAAAGAAGTTTTAAAAATGCATCTTTATCAAGAACTGCATTAGGATTGCTAACTATTCCTGAATTATTGCTAGAACCAGACGAATTATCCGTTTTAGTAGTCTTATCACTTGTTTGGTTGGCGTTAGTAGTATTTGTCCAATTAAGATTGCTATTCCAATTTGTTGTTGCCATGATAAAATCCTTTTTTTACATTAAGTCTTTTTTAATTAAAAGCAATAAGTATTCCAACTTAGAAATACTTCGCTAAAACAAGCTCTAGATTGACTTTTTCGTTTTCATTTTTTCCATCTAAAGCATCTTTAAAACCATATCCACTACGATTTTTTCCTTGATTTTGTTCTCTTTTTCCTTGATCGCTAAAATTCATTTCAAGTCCAGTAAATCCCATATTTACAAGGGAATTTTTAAACTCAGTTTGATTTTGAATAAACAAATTCATTGCATTGGTATTGGAATTGAAATTGATATGAAGGTTATTACCTCTTTGTATCAAAGTTACCTCCACTTCTCCAAGATTATTAGGATTTAGAGTTATACTAAGCTTTGTAATAGGTGCTTTGTATTGATCTACAGCCTCTTTTAAATCTTGTGAAAAATGTTGCAAAGTTTCTTTAGGAGTGATAGCACGGGCATTGTTTTGTGTTACTTTATTCAAGTCTTTTACTAAAGAATTTAACTCATCTAAGCTATTTTTATCTACATTTTCACTGCGTGTTTTTGTTTGTTCTTGAGTAAAAACTTCTTTATGGGTATTATTGCTAAAATTCGTATTATTCTCTTTGTTTTGAACGACTTGAGTTTTATTTAAATTTTCAAAATTTAATTTTTGATCAAAGAAATTCTGTTTTATATCTTTATTTTCTTTATTGTTATTTTTAATTTCCTTGTTTAAACTCAAATCTTTTTGTGTTAAATTTGAAGCTAAATTCTGAGTATCTTTAACAATTTCTTTATTTGAATTTTTATCAAGAATTAAATTTTGATTATTGTTCTTTAAATTTTTATTTTGTTCTTGTATATCCCCTTGATTTAAATTATTTTTTCCCTGATTTTTATCTAAATCTTCAAGATTGTTATCTTTATTTAAATTGTTTAATATTTTTTCGTCTTGCTTTATTTGTTCGTTATTTGTTACATCGTTTGCGTTGTTTTTATTTAAATTATCTTGGTTTTTTTTATCTTTCGTATTTAACTCTTCTGTTAAATTTTTTACAAGTTCATCATTTTTGATATTTTTTAAAGTATTTTTAGTATCTGTAGCATCTTCTTCTATTTTTGATTTAACTTTATCATTTTTTTCATGTTTGCCTTCTTGGGATGAAAGTATAAAATCCAAATTTTTTAGAGTTTGAGAAAGCAAAGAAGCACTATCTTTAGAATTTGTTTTTTGTGTAAAATGAGTACTTGTAGTATGAGTTGTATTTTGAAAATTGTGATTTAAATTTTTACTCACATTGGAAATTTTATTATTGATGATTTCTTTAAAAACATTATCCACAGCACCTTTAAAAAAATTAGCCTTATCTAAATTTGGAAAAGTTGCTTTAAGATCAAGAAGACGATCTACTTTAATACTTTTTACATTTAAGCCCAAATCTTTAGCTATGTCTAAAAGCTCACTAAGATTTGATGCACCTTTTAAAGCATTAAAATTAGCCTCTGTTTTAATAAGACTAGAAAGCTGAGTAGAAAGATTTGCCAGCTTAACATCTACTGTATCTGTTTTTAATTTATCTAACAAAGAAAGAATTTGCATAAAAGAAGCAGATTCGAAAATGCTTATCTTATCACTCTCATCAAAAGCTCCTTTTTGAAGTCTGCTCATCGCTTCATTAACAACTTCTTTTTGACTGATCTTCATATGATCGGGTAAAAATTCATTGGTTTCATCTATAGATTTAAGCAAAGAATTTAAAAAACTCTCTGTATCATCTTGAGTTGAATTTTTACTATCGCTACTTTCATGTTCTTTATTTTTACTTGTTTTACTAAAAGAACTGTTATTAGTAGAAGTTTTACTCGGCGTAAGATTTAAAACATCATTTTGCGGAGCTAAATTTGACATCACTTTTCCTTCAAAAAATTATTTTAAAAATTTATCTACCATTACATTAGGAAATTTTTCTTTCAAATAAGAAACTTCATATACTTTAATCATCTTATCTTCATTTAAAGCAGTTAAGATATTTAAAAGCTCTTCCAAATTTTTGGCATTTAAAATTTTCTCTAAATTTTCTTCATTTTCTAAAATTTCTGTAAGATCGCTTGAAATTCTTGCCATTTTTTCATTTTTATCTGATCTAAAAGTTTCTAAAAGTTCTAAAACTTGAAGCAAAACTTCATTTTTTCTTTCAACTAAATCGCTTTTAAATTCCACAAAAATCTCTTCATTTAATGGTTTTGACATTTGAACTTCCTTTTTAAAATTTTAATTTCATAAGACTTTAAAGCAAGAAGTGTTCCAAGTTTTGATACTCTGTAGTTTAAGTTAAATTTTTGTATAATTTAAGCTCTTAAAAATTTAGCTTTGGAGAAGAAAATTTGGAAAACATTAGAAACATAGCAGTTATAGCTCACGTTGACCATGGTAAAACCACTATGGTAGATGAATTGTTAAAACAATCAGGCACCTTTAGCGAAAGAGAACAAATCTCAGAACGCGTTATGGATAGCAATGATATAGAAAAAGAACGCGGCATTACTATACTTTCAAAAAATACAGCGATCAATTATAAAGGTACAAAAATCAACATCATAGATACTCCAGGGCATGCTGATTTTGGCGGAGAAGTAGAACGCGTTTTAAAAATGATTGATGGAGTTTTGCTTTTAGTAGATGCTCAAGAAGGCGTTATGCCACAAACTAAATTCGTGGTTAAAAAGGCTTTATCTTTAGGGCTTAAACCTATAGTTGTAATCAACAAAATCGACAAACCAGCTGCTGATCCTGAAAGAGTGATCAATGAAATTTTTGATCTTTTTGTAGCCCTAGATGCAAACGATGAGCAACTTGACTTTGCTATAGTTTATGCTGCAGCAAAAAATGGTTATGCTAAGCTTGATCTAAACGATGAAAGTGACAATATGGAGCCACTTTTTAAAACCATACTTGAACGCGTTCCAGCGCCAAGTGGCACAAATGACAATCCTTTACAACTTCAAGTTTTCACTTTAGGGTATGATAATTTCGTAGGTAAAATAGGCATTGCTAGAATTTTCAATGGGGTCGTGAAGAAAAACCAAAGCGTAATGCTTGCAAAAGCTGATGGCACCAAAGTAAATGGTAGAATTTCAAAACTCATTGGTTTTATGGGCTTAGAAAAAATGGATATTGAAGAAGCAAGAAGTGGAGATATCGTAGCTATAGCAGGTTTTGAAGCTTTAGATGTGGGTGATAGCGTTGTAGATCCAAACAATCCTATGCCACTTGATCCTTTGCACATTGAAGAGCCGACTTTAAGCATAGTATTTTCTGTAAATGATGGACCATTAGCAGGAACTGAAGGAAAACATGTAACTTCAAATAAAATCGCTGAACGCTTAGAAGCTGAAATGAAAACTAATATTGCTATGAAATACGAAAGCACAGGCGAAGGTAAATTTAAAGTAAGCGGTAGGGGCGAACTTCAAATCACCATTTTAGCTGAAAATATGCGTCGTGAAGGTTTTGAATTTTGCATGGGAAGACCTGAAGTTATCGTAAAGGTTGAAGATGGGGTTAAAACAGAACCTTTTGAACATTTAGTTATCGATGTGCCTGAGGAATTTAGCGGTGCAGTAATAGAAAAACTTGGTAAAAGAAAAGCTGAAATGAAAAATATGACTCCAACAGGCGATGGACAAACAAGACTTGAGTTTGAAATTCCAGCACGCGGACTTATAGGCTTTAGAAGTCAGTTTTTAACCGATACTAAAGGCGAAGGCGTGATGAATCATAGCTTTTTAGAATTCCGTCCTTTTAGTGGTGCGGTTGAAAAGCGTAACAATGGAGCGTTAATTTCTATGGAAAATGGTGTGGCTTTGGGGTATTCTTTGTTTAACCTTCAAGAGCGTGGAGTGCTTTTCATAGAGCCTCAAACTAAAGTTTATACCGGTATGATTATAGGCGAGCACTCTCGTCCAAATGACTTAGATGTTAATCCTATCAAAGGAAAGAATCTTACCAATGTAAGAGCGAGTGGAAGCGATGATGCGATCAAGCTTGTACCACCTAGAAAATTAAGCCTTGAAAGAGCTTTAGAGTGGATAGAAGAAGATGAGCTTGTAGAAGTTACACCTCTAAATGTGCGTATTCGCAAACGCTATCTTGATCCAACTCAAAGAAAAAGAATGGAAAAAGCAAAATCTTAATGGATTTAAAAAGCTTAGAAAATAGCAGACTTTATATACTTAAACGCTTAGGAATCTTAAAATTCCTAAGCATTATCGAAGCTTTACTTGTAGGCTTTTTAGCCTTTGTTTTTATAAGAGATGCCTTAATTGCAGTGATTTTAGCTGTTTTTATAGGTGTTTTTTTCTTTCGTTTTACAGCCAAAAAACTAAAATTCGCACAAAAAGAATTGCAAATCAATGCTTTAAATTTATTTTTGCGTCGTTTTGAAGCGAAATTTAAAAAGCAAAGTTTAAGCCAAAAAGACTTTTTAAAACTAGAACTTACAAAGGATTTGAAAGAATTTAAAAGTCAAAACTGCTTTGAATTTAAGGATTTTAAAATTTATGATATTCAGTTTTTGGATGAAAACAAACGCTTTTTTTGCGGAATCTTGCTTGAAATTTTAAGAACAAACAAAAATGTTAGTTTTGAAGATGAAGAACAAATTTATATCAAACTTAAAGATAAAAATTTCACTTTAAATCATATCTTTTCTAAAGAAAATCATTATCTTATCGCTACTTTAAGCAATCCCTTCTTTATAGATATAAAAAAAGATTTAAAAAATAATTTTAAAAATTTAGAAGAAAATCTCAACTCTATAAAAAATAAATTATTTAAATAATTAACATAAAGTTAATATTATAAAATTCTATTAATTATATGCTTTAAAAATTTAATTTTATTTAAATTATTCTTATTATGCTTAATATTTAAGAAAATTTGAACTACAAATAAAAAGGAGGGAAATCATAGAAGAAAATTGCACTACTTGTCATGGCAAAAGAGGACTTGGAGTAAAAAATGATAATTACGAGTAAGGTGGCGGACATTTATATCCATCTTTACTCATCTGTCCTGATGGTGGACATGACTATGATACCATTTTTAGCAAGATTTTTAAAATCAACCATGCCTTAATGATTAATTTAGGCTTAGCTCAAAATTAATCCTCATCTTTAGCTAAATTTTCAAGACTTTTAATCCCTTCTTCGCCTATCAAATTTCCACCTTGTAAGTCGCTAAATATCGCATTTAAAGAACTCACTATGGCAGTGGAATTAAAACTTAGATTTTCTATAGCTCTTTCTCTTTTTTTCCATATATTTTGCAAAGCTCTTTTTTCAGCTTCTAACTCTTCTTTCATATTCTGATAAGTTTTGAGTATAAAAGTGATTTGCGTGTTAAATTCCTTAGAATTTAAGTATTCGTATAAAATATGATTTTTTTCATCTTTGTTTTGCAAAGCATTTTTAAATTTATAAGCGTTTATAATGCTTTCTCTAAGCACTGCTAAAATGCCCTTGAATTCATTAAAAGTACAGATCAAAATCCCTTCTTTAAAATGTGTTTTTTCTTTATCTTTTGGCATGGTTTTTGTGATCAAAACCGCTATATCGCTTTTTGCGGCTATGCTGTCTAGCTTAAGTTTATCAAGCCATTCTTTGTTAAATTCTTTAGTGCGTTTGCTCTCATACAAAATACTTCCGCAAATATTTCCAAAATTATCCTTTACTATATGCAAACAATCCGCCCCATTTACACCCTTTGGCACTTCTTTTACTTCATCGCTTAAATACTCATTTTGTATGTATTCTTCTATGAGTAGTTCGGCTGCTTCGCCTTGGAGTTGTTGTGAGCCTTGTTCTATCCTGCGTTGTGCGTCTTCTAACTTTTGGGCTACACTTTTAAAATTCGTTTCTAGTTCTTTGTATCTAAGATCTTGCTTTTGAGTGTCTTTTTGAAATTCAAGACGCATTTTTTCTCTTTCAAATTCCAAATTTTTGCTTTCTTGTTCTTTAAATTCTTTAAAAGCCTCTTCTTTGGCTTGAAATTTCAATCTTTCTTCATTTTCTTTTTGCTCTCTTTTGAGTCTTTCATTTTCAGCCTTTATGCTTAAAAACTCGCTAAGTTCTTTGCTTTTTTTCTCTAGTTCTTCTTGCATGATTTTCATTTCATTTTCATGTTCTTTATTAAATTTCTCCCTGAATTCTTTTTGGAAATTTTGTTTTTGTGTGAGAAGTTCTTGATTAAATTTTTCTTTTTCTAGGAGAATTTTTTGACTGACTTGTTCATTTATCAATTTTTCTTGATCAATTTTTTGAGCTTTTAAATCATTTAAAGCCTTGGTGTATTCGGCTCTTTTGGCATTGACTTCGTTTTCAAAATCTAGTTTTTGTTTTAGCATTTGTTGTTGTTCTTTTTGAATTTCTTCTTTGGCTTTGCTTAAAATTTGTGCGTATAAAACCGTGCTAATATCGATAAAACTTCCACAACTTGGGCATTTGATTTGTTCATTTTGATTTAAATTTTGCATAAAATTTCCTTAGAATTTTTCTTTGAAATTTAGCATAGAAAAACAAAGATTATTCTAAGATTGACTTGTTAAAATCATTCTTTTCAATAATTAGGATTACAAATGCAAAAACACACCAAAATTCACGGCTTTGCTAAATTTAAACTCATCATTATCCTTGCTTTGATGTCAAGCATAGCACCGCTTTCTACAGATATGTATTTGCCCGCACTTTCTCATGTGGAGCAAAGTTTTCAAACCAACTCTTTTTTAACCCAACTTAGTATCGCAAGTTTTTTTATCGCTTTTGCTTTAGGACAGCTTATATATGGGCCTTTAAGTGACATTTTTGGGCGTAAAATTCCAGCTTTGGTAGGGATATTTTTCTTTATCGTTTCGAGTTTGTTTTGTGTGATTATCGATGATATTTATGCTTTTATCGCTTTGAGATTTTTTGAAGCACTTGGGGGTTGTGCAGGTGTGGTGATCGCAAGGGCTATTGTCAATGACTTGTTTGAGATCAAAGAAGCTGCAGGGATTTTTGCTTTGATGATGGTTTTTAGTTCTCTTGCTCCCATGCTTTCGCCAACTTTTGGGGGATTTTTGCTAGAGTATTTTTCATGGCATAGTATTTTTGCGACTTTGTTTGCTTTGGGAATTTTACTTTTTTTGATGATACTTTTTGGTTTAAAAGAATCCGCACCTCATCTTAAAAACAAAAAATTTTCCCATCATGAAGCGATGAAAAGCTACAAAGTTGTTTTAAGTGATCAACGCTTTTTGGTTTATATACTATGTGCTTCTTTTGCTTTGGCAGCAATGTTTGCTTATATCACGGGATCAAGTTTTGTTTTTACGCAGTTTTTTAGCCTGAGTGAACAAAAATTTGCCTTGCTCTTTGGGGCAAATGCTTTAGGTTTTATCATCTGTGCAAATATCAATGCGAGATTGGTTTTAAAATACGAAAGCGAAAAGATCTTAGCAAAAGCTTTGATGATAATGTTTATATCGACTGTGATTTTACTTGTCAATGCCTTTTTTCACCCAAATTTCTTGCTTTTTGAACTTAGCATTTTTACAAGTATCGCTATGCTTGGTTTCATCGCACCTAATACCACGACTTTGGCTATGGCAAGGTTTAAAGAGTATAGCGGAACTGCTTCTGCGGTACTTGGAACAATGCAATTTGGTTTTGCAGGCTTTATCTCCTTCGTAGTTGGGGCTATCGATGCAAACACGCCAATAATCCTTGCTTGTGTAATGTGTGCTTGTGTACTAGTTGCTAATGGAGTGTATTTTCTAACTAGAAGAAAAAATGAAAACAAATAATATTTTATGGCTTTAGTCATAGTTTTGGCAAGTTTGATTCTAGCTTAAGGATGAAAATATAAAGGAATTAGCTAAAAATTTAGTAGAAAAATTTGATTAAATCCCAAAATGGGCTTATATTATTTTTCAGAGATGGCATTTGTGTAATATGCATTTTACCCATTTTATTACTGCTTGTTTTTTATGATTTTTATCTCATCTTCGGTGAGATTATAAAGTTTATAAACGATAGCATTGATTTTATTTTCTAGTTCTTGGATGTTTGCGTTTTTGTCTTGTTCTTTGGCTTTTAAAATCTCATCGACTAAATTTATAAGCTCATCGGCTAATTTTTCATTTTTAGAATTTATTTTTGGTATAGGAAGTTTTTCTACAAATATTTTACTCATTTCATAACCACTAGCACCTAATTTCGCTCCAATTTGCTTAAAATAATAAAAATTAACATTAGAATTTAGTAATGCCGTTAAATATAACAATTCTTTTTTATTATTTGATTGATGAGATAAGATAAAACATTTTTGATTTAACAAAAAGAATTCATTGTCAAAAAACGCTATAAATTCCTTATTCATATTTGGATACACTATCTTTTCTTTTTCAAATTCTTCATAATAAGCGATATTGTCTTGAGTTTCAAACCATTTATTGCTAGTTTTCTTTCTACAACCTTTTTCTCCGCTTTGTTCTATGCGTGGTAAAAATTGAGATAAATATTGTTTTAATGCGGGATATTGTTCTATATCGAGTTTTAAACTTGGAAAAGTTCCTATCACCCAAAGTCCCGCCCACTCGTAACTATATCTTTTTATATCGCGTCCGCGTAGCATTTTACGTATGAGTTTAGCGGTGCGTTCTTTTTCGACTTCATCTTTACAATTTGCTAAAATTTCATTTCTTTTTTCAGTAGTGATGATAAAGGCTTCGTTATAGCCTGTCTTTATCCCATAGTTGATATTAAGCCTATACCATTCTTTAAGTGGAGTTCCTATGCGTTCTATCTTAGCCTTTAAGACACTAGTATTCTCATCGCTAAAAGTGAAGCTTTCTTTGCTTAAAGATTTTTGCGAAAATTTTGCAAATTCTTTATATAAGCCAATGTTATAAGCACAAGTTTTTAAAATTTCATTGCTTAGGGCAAGGTATTTGAATTGATTGTCTTTGCTTTTTGATTTTTCAAAACAAAGTATAGAAGTATCCACTGTAGCACTATCAAAAACTTTTATGCCGTTTAGATCAGTGTATTCTAAAACCTTAACATTTTTAAGCAAAAATTCACGCAAAGCTTCCCCATATCCTGCACGCGTGTATTTGTTAGAAGTGATATAGCTAAGTACCCCCCCCCCGCTATCATCTTTTAAGATATTAAATCCTAGTTCATAAAAATAAGTATAAATATCGCTCGTGCCTTTATAAACCTTATAATTTTTAGCTAAATGGGGCTTGAGTTCTTTAAGCTCTTCTTGTCTTATATAAGGCGGATTGCCAATGATTAGATCAAAGCCTTTGAAATTTCCATCATCGTCTAAAATTTCAGGGAATTCAAAACGCCATTCAAAAGGATGATGGTTTTCTAGGTTGAAGATATTGTCGTATTCTTTTTTAAGATTTGCAAATTCTTTTGTGGCTTCTTTTTCATCGAAATCAAAAAGAGTCAAATTCGCACTGACAAAGAATTTCAAATTTTCATCATCTATGGCTAAGAAATTGCCGTATTTTTTAGAGTATTTTTCACATTTATCGTTAAAGCCTTTCATTTCTTTTTTAAATTTATCCACAAAGCAGAAATTTTTAAAAGAAATTTTGAGATTGTTTATCTCTTGATTGATGTGGCTTTTATCGGTGTAAAAGCCTTCTTTATAGTCTTTTACTATGCGTTTGTATTTGCTCATACGTTCTTTGATGTTAGGATAGTGACTGAGACTTTTGCCTGTTTGAAAGTAAGATACCAAAGAATTTCCGCATTTTATATTTATATCGATGTTTGGCAGGGTTTTAAGATCGTGATAAGTTTCATCATCAAAACTTTGATAAAAGCTATGTTTTAAAAGCTCTATCCAAAGTCTTAACTTGGTAATCTCGCAGGAGTTAGGGTTGATATCGACACCAAAAAGGTTGTTTTCTAGGATGTCTTTTTTGGTATGAAAAAGTTCTTGTTGGATAAGATGGGCTTTATCTTTAGGTGTTCTTGGGCGTTTATACTCTATAAACTCGCCTTTTCTACCTGTGATGAGAATTTCATCGTTTTGCACTTCTAGGTAAAACTCTTCATCAAAAAGATTTAACTCATCATAGATACTAAGCATGACATTTAAAGCAGAAACCAAAAAATGCCCACTTCCCACCGCAGGATCGCAAATTTTTATGGAGTTTAAAAGCTCTTTTTGTGCTTTTTTGTCTTCTTTTCTTAAAGATCTTCTTAGTTCACTTATATCTTTAGCATCAAGATCAAATTGAGCATTAAATTTATCAAGCACAACTTTTGTGATGCTTTGTTTGCACATATAAGAAGTGATAAAACTTGGCGTGTAGAAACTGCCTTCTTTGTAGCCATTGAGTTTTTCAAACACATTTCCTAAAACACTTGAGCTTATGAGTTCTTTTTGACTTAAAATTTCGCTTTGCTCATCATCACTACCAAAATCAAAACTATCCAAAAATTCAAACAAATATTCCAAAAGCCTCACTTGTCCTTTTTTAGGCTTGTATTTATCATCTTTTAGCACGGTGTTTTTATAGTAAGAAAGCTTTAAGTCATTACTTAGACTTGAAATTTCAAGTGTGTTTTCTATGTTTTGCTTTTCAAACAAAGAAGAATTTAGATAAGGCAGATAAGTAAACTCGCTTTTCTTTCTCATGCTTTTTTCTTTGGCTAAAACTTCAAAGAAAAGTTCACTAAGCTTGTCAAAATCAGGGATTTTTTTGAAATTTAAAAATTTCAAATTTTTATCATCATTAAAACGCACTAAATTCGACTCTATAAGCTTTAAAAACAAAATACGATTAAGCCACAAGATCAAAAGTTTTAAGATAGTTTCAAAATTTTCTTCTTTAAGCTTGGAGTTTATAGCGGTGTAGAAGGTTCCTTGCTCTTTTTTGCTTTCTTCGCTTTTTGCGATGATGAGTTTTGAGTTTTGTTTGCTCTCACAAAGCCCTAAGATATATAAAAGCTCTTTATAAAAAGCATGGTTGAGTGAATTTGCATCGTTGGGGTTAAACTCACTTAGCAAACAATCCTTGCTAAAAATTTTAAACAAAGGCTTAAACTTGATAAAGCTTAATTGATCTTGCTCTAAGATAGGCTTTAAATCTACAAAAAGTCCTTTTAAGGTGCCATCGCCATTTAAAATCTTTTCAAATTCCTTGTAAATTTCATCGGTATTGCCCTTAAAAAGAGAATTTTTACTTTCAAAATTTTCAAAAGCTTCTTTAAAATACTTGTTTTTGTTAAAAAGCTCTTCAAACCAACCCGCTTTAAAGATAAAAAAGCTATAAAAATCCGTGATGATAATATGCTTAAGCGATGAATTTAGTGCTTTTCTTTCCCGAAGATAGTATAAAATACACTCGTGCAAAGCCTTGCAGTTAGGTTTGCTTGGACTAAAAAATTCCCTAGAATGAGGCAATTTTGCTTCGATGATAACTTGAGTAAGGCCATCTTTTTTTAAGGCTAAGTCTATGCCACTGTTGCCTTTGTGTATGCTTTTGACCTCGCATTTAAAAGATAAATTTTCAAAAAATTTACTAAGAGCATTTGCTACAAGAGAGTCTTCATTGTTTTTAAGATTGTTTTCTAAATTTGTTCTGTAGTCTTTTAAAGCTTTGATAAATTCGTTTAGTTCTGTTTCTAAGATGGGCTTTTTGCGGTGATAGGGATTTAAAAATTCTTTTTCATTTATGGCTTCAAATTTCATATTGCACTTTCAATAAATTTTAAATATTTTAGCAAAAAAATCTCAAGTTTGGTATAAAATTTAAAAGTTACTTTTTGTAATTTTATAAAAAAATAATTATATAAAATGAGAATATTTGATACAAAATTTTAAAATTTAAATATTTTTATAAAAATATATCATTTTTTAAATTTATAAATGCCCCTAGTTTTGTTACAATAATTCTATATCTTTCAAAAGGAGTAAAAATGCGTTATTTAACTATATTTGCGATTTCAATCACGCTAAGTTTTGGTGCAGCTAATCCACCTATACAAGATAGAACAGGCACAGGGCTTGTTTTATCAAGTTATGAACTGGCTAATAAAATAGGCAAAGAAGTTCTTGACAAAGGCGGAAATGCCATAGATGCAGCTGTAGCTGTAGGTTATGCTTTAGCTGTGGTGCATCCTGCAGCAGGAAATATAGGTGGAGGTGGCTTTGCAGTCATTCATCTAGCCAATGGAGAAAATACCACGCTTGATTTTAGGGAAATGGCACCTTTAAAAGCAAGCAGAGATATGTATCTTGATAGCAAAGGAGAGGTTATAAAAGATGCTTCAACCATAGGTTATAGAGCTGCTGGAGTACCAGGAACGGTTAAAGGTATGAGTGCTATGCTTGACGCTTACGGCACTATGAAACTAAAAGACTTAATGGCTCCTGCTATAAAACTAGCTGAAAAAGGTTATCTTATCAACGATAGACAAGAACAAACCATGCTAGAAGCTAAAGATATGTTTAAAGAATTTCCTAGTTCAAGCAAATATTTCCTTAAAAAAGATGGTAGCACCTATAAAAGCGGGGATTTGTTTGTTCAAAAAGATCTGGCAAAAACTTTAAAACTTATCGCAAAAGAAGGTTCCGATGCTTTTTATAAAGGAAAAATAGCTGATTTAATAGCAACAGATATGGCTAAAAATAAAGGCATTATCACCAAAGAAGATCTGGCACAATACCAAGCTATTTGGAGAAAACCTGTAGAAGGCACTTATAGGGGTTATGATATCATTTCCATGTCACCGCCTAGCAGTGGGGGTGCTCATATCATCGAAATTCTAAATATCATGGAAAATGCTAATATACAAAATTTAGGCTTTGCAAGCTCTAAAACTTTACACATAATGGCCGAAGCTATGCGTCAAGCTTATGCAGATAGATCAGAATACATGGGTGATCCTGATTTTGTAAAAATCCCACTTGATAAACTTACAAGCAAAGAATACGCCAAAGAACTTTATGCAAAAATTCCAAAAGATAAGGCTTTACCAAGCTCCAAAGTAAAACCTGGCTTAGGACAAATTCACGAAGGGCATAATACCACTCATTATTCTGTACTAGATAGCAAAGGCAACGCTGTGAGCATTACCTATACCATCAATGCGAGTTATGGTTCAGGTGCTGCGGTTGAAGGGGCAGGGTTTTTACTCAATGATGAAATGGATGATTTTTCAATCAAACCAGGGGTGCCAAATCTATACGGACTTGTAGGTGGAGAAGCTAATGCTATAGAACCTAAAAAAAGACCTTTAAGTTCTATGAGTCCAACTATCATACTAAAAGATGGAAAAGTATTTATGGTAGTAGGCAGTCCGGGTGGTTCTAGAATCATCACGACAGTTTTGCAAGTGATTTCCAATGTGATCGATCATAAAATGGATATATCAACGGCGGTAGAATCTCCAAGATTTCACATGCAATGGCTACCTGATGAAATCAGAACAGAGCCTTTTGGAATCATCAAAGATGTGCAAAATAATCTTGAAAAAATGGGCTATAAAATCACTAAAGAACCTTATATGGGTGATGTAAATGCTATCATGGTCGATCCAAAAACCGGAAAAATCGTAGGCTCTATGGATACAAGAAAAGAATTTTAAAATCATAGCTTGTCTTTGAAATTTCAAAGACAAGTGTATATAAAAATTATTCTAACACTTTCCTAAACTTTTATAAAATTTAAATCACATTCTTACCAACCTCAAAAACTTCGATCAATTAACTTAAAAAGCATAAACCATTTAAACTTAAATACAAATAGAATACAACAACAATAAATAAAAATATGATTGTATATAAAGCAAGTAATGAAAGACATTTAACAA
>JACRSG010000066.1 GCA_014305285.1 Campylobacter jejuni | reverse complement strand
TTTAGTAGATGAGATCAATAAAAATGCTGATAAAACCGGTGTTAGAGCTACTTTTACAGTAGAGACTAGAGGTATAGCTGCAATTAAAGCAGGTACTACTTCAGATGATTTTACTATCAATGGGGTAGCTATTGGCCAAGTAGAATACAAAGATGGCGATAGTAACGGTGCTTTGGTTGCTGCGATTAATTCGGTTAAAGATACTACAGGAGTTGAAGCTTCAGTCGATGCTAATGGACAGCTTTTACTTAGCTCAAGAGACGG
>JACRSG010000065.1 GCA_014305285.1 Campylobacter jejuni | reverse complement strand
TTTAGTAGATGAGATCAATAAAAATGCTGATAAAACCGGTGTTAGAGCTACTTTTACAGTAGAGACTAGAGGTATAGCTGCAATTAAAGCAGGTACTACTTCAGATGATTTTACTATCAATGGGGTAAATGTCGGTAAAGTAGAATACAAAGATGGCGATAGTAACGGTGCTTTGGTTGCTGCGATTAATTCGGTTAAAGATACTACAGGAGTTGAAGCTTCAGTCGATGCTAATGGACAGCTTTTACTTAGCTCAAGAGACGG
>JACRSG010000064.1 GCA_014305285.1 Campylobacter jejuni | reverse complement strand
GAAACAAAATGGACTAAATTTATGAAACAAAATTATATGTTATTTTAATATTGTCTCAAAATGTGAGATAAAAAATGGATTTTTCTAGCAAAAAATCGTGATTTTTTTTATTTTTCTTGAGACAAAAGCATAATTTTTAGTTTTTGTTTCATAAAACTATCCAAAATGAAATCAATTGAAACAAAATGGACTAAATTTATGAAACAAAATTATATGTTATTTTAATATTGTCTCAAAATGTGAGATAAAAAATGGATTTTTCTAGC
>JACRSG010000063.1 GCA_014305285.1 Campylobacter jejuni | reverse complement strand
TCATCTATATTAAAACGAGAGCAAGTTTTATTTTGCATGAAATTTAAAAGTTTATTTCCCAAGGGTTCATTGACTCCACTTAATAAAGCTTGTATGTTTTTTTTTAGGATGGTCATTAGAGTTCCTTTATAATAATATTTATTCTTTGTTCTAGCTTTTCTATAAAATAAAGCAACCATTCATGATAAGCCTTCATGTAAGCTGTGATGAAATGCGTTTTATCTTGTATATGAAGTTTTAATACATCCGCGATCATTTTTCCACGATAAGC
>JACRSG010000062.1 GCA_014305285.1 Campylobacter jejuni | reverse complement strand
ATTCAAAACCATCTATCCTATAAACTAGGACAAGCTTTGATTATCAATTCTAAAAGTGTATTAGCTTATTTATTTTTACCTTTTATAATATTAAGTATTGTGATTTCACATAAACAAGAACAAAAAGCTTATCAATTTAAAATAAAGAAAAATCCAAATTTAGCTTTACCCCCTTTAGAAACTTATCCTGATTATAATGAAGCTTTAAAAGAAAAAGAATGTTTTACTTATAAACTAGGAGAAGAATTTATAAAAGCCAGTAAAAATTGGTATGGGGGGGG
>JACRSG010000061.1 GCA_014305285.1 Campylobacter jejuni | reverse complement strand
CAATATTTTTCAAGTAAATATGGTTCAGGCACAAATATTTGGGCTTATGCAGGAAGTCCTGCTTATAAAATTCTAAACGAATTCAGAAGTAAATATTAATTCTCACTCTCCCTGTTCCATTTTATTCCAAAGTGGAACAGATCTTGCTTATATTATTTTAATATATTTAGGTTGAAGGCAGAAAAATCTAAATCAAGGAATTAATATGAGTATCTTTAGCATCAATGATAACTCAAACTATGGTTCTATACTTTCACAAGCAAAAGCTAATAAAGAAAGTAAAGAAAATTCTAAAATAAGTTTTGCTA
>JACRSG010000060.1 GCA_014305285.1 Campylobacter jejuni | reverse complement strand
TTCAAATACAAAAAGATGTTTATAGTGCTTGGCTAAGTTTTTGATAAGCAAGGCATTGCCTATACCATAAATACATATAAAAGGATATCTAGGGGTTTTTTCTAAAATACTTTGATAGAAAAAATTTATTTCTTCTTCTATATTTTCATACATGAAAACCTTATGAGTTTTATCAAAGATATTTAAATTTTCATCTATATTAAAACGAGAGCAAGTTTTATTTTGCATGAAATTTAAAAGTTTATTTCCCAAGGGTTCATTGACTCCACTTAATAAAGCTTGTATGTTTTTTTTTAGGATGGTCATTAGAGTTCCTT
>JACRSG010000059.1 GCA_014305285.1 Campylobacter jejuni | reverse complement strand
AAGTAGAATACAAAGATGGCGATAGTAACGGTGCTTTGGTTGCTGCGATTAATTCGGTTAAAGATACTACAGGAGTTGAAGCTTCAGTCGATGCTAATGGACAGCTTTTACTTAGCTCAAGAGACGGTAGAGGGATTAAAATCGAAGGAAGTATTGGTGCTGGAGCTTTTATTAATTCTGATATGAAAGAAAACTATGGGCGTTTATCTTTAGTTAAAAACGATGGTAGAGATATTTTAATCAGTGGTACAGGTCTTTCTTTTACAGGTTTTGGATCAAGTAATTTTATCTCTCAAGCTTCTGTTTCTTTAAGAGAATCAAAAGG
>JACRSG010000058.1 GCA_014305285.1 Campylobacter jejuni | reverse complement strand
GATTTCCAATGACCTTCACCCCCACCCAAAAACAACTCTTTAATCAAAACATTAAAGCCTTAAGCAATCTTTTTTTAAAAGAGAGTTTAAAAGAAATCAAATCCAGTAAATTTGAACTTATCTTAGGTAAAGATAATTTAGATATCAATTTAAAAGATACAAGTATAAATAATGGGGGGGGGGTATAATGAAAATTTGCTTTATCAAGATCCCCTTAAAGAGTTACAAACCATGTTAAACACTTACAACGATAAATACTTACTTTATCCTGTATTGTATTTTTATGGTTTTGGAAATGGAATTTTATTGAAAGCCTTGCTTCAAAATAAAAATCATCAACATATTGTTGTTTTTGAAAAAGA
>JACRSG010000008.1 GCA_014305285.1 Campylobacter jejuni | reverse complement strand
CAAATTTAGCTTTACCCCCTTTAGAAACTTATCCTGATTATAATGAAGCTTTAAAAGAAAAAGAATGTTTTACTTATAAACTAGGAGAAGAATTTATAAAAGCCAGTAAAAATTGGTATGGGGGGGGTATATCAAATTGATTTTCAAAGATGTGCCTAGACTCAAGAGGGAATTTAAGAGGAAAAAATGAAATATATATTTTAGATATATTTACACTCACTCAAACAAATTTTTATGCAAAATCTCTTCTAAAACCACAGTGGCGTAAGATCCTTTTTGTAAGAAAAACTCTATACAAAAATGAGCTTTTTCTTTATCATAACGCCATTTTAACTCTTCTAAATATCCCCACATAAAGCGTCTTGAACCTTGCATGTTAGCCTTAAATTCCAAAGCATTTTTAAAAATTTCATTTTCTAAATTTAAAGCCAAACCTTCTCCTGTTTCATAAGCCTTAGCACCGATTAAAAGCCCCATAGTACTAATATCTCTTGCTCTAAAACGCTCAAGTTCAACGCTTAAATCCTCGCATAAAAAACATTTTCCAAAAGGATAATGCCCTAAAACCTCACCTTTTAAAAGCTTAAAAAATTGGTCTTGTTTTTTAAGATCCTTGGCTTCTTCTCTAGAAATTTTATAAATTTGAATCAATTCTTTTTCGCTAAAATCATTTGCAAAGTGTGATAATTCTACTCTTTTACTCAAATAGCGATTAAAAAGCTCACTTTGAAAAGCTGAGATTAAAAACTCTTTCATTTTAACATTTTTCATCTTTTTACCATGCAAAATTTCAAGTCCTTCTTTATAATTATCCCCCAATTTTCCAAAACGCTGATAACCAAAATAATTCGCAAAACCTTGCTTGTCTAAATTTATCAAAGCTTGTTCTAGTTTTAAGGCATCACCTGGCAAAACTTTTTTTAAGCGTATAAAAAAGGAATTTCCTTTTAAATGCCCTATTCTTAACTTGTTTTCATGGGTAAAAGCTTCTAAAATTTTAAGCTTAGAATGAGAAAAATTTGATAAAAAACTCTCAAATTTTTTAGGCATAGAAAGATATTGAAAGGTTGATCCTTGTTTGTCTTTAAGCCCTGCATAACCAAAATCACGTATTTTAACCCCACTTGCTTCGCTTAAAATTTTTAAAGCCTCATTTGTGGTTAAATCTTTTTTATTGATATGTAAAATAAGATGCTCGCCCTTGCCGCTAAATTTATACAAAGGCCTTTCACGCACTACAAAATCATCACTATTTTTACTAAAATACGCATTAATAGGACTGTGTTTTAAACTATACAAAATGGTGTTCTCTTCCTCTAAATTCATATTTTCCTTTCACCGCTTTTCCAAAGATATTTAATTTCACGCCGTGTTTTTTGGCTATTGTTTCTATATTTTGCCGTTCTTTTTCATCAAAAGCAAACAAAATTTCATATTCTTCTCCGCTATAAAGCGTATTCTCATCAAGTTTTTTAAACCAATAAATTCCACATTTATTTAACGCCAAAAGCCTTGATAAATCCTTGCTTAAACCATCTGAAATATCCATAGCACAAGAAATTAAAGGTGCAATTTCATAAAAAAAACTAGCTCTTAATTTTGGTTTTATAAATACATGGTTTGGTTTTAAAGTGCCCCCATTTTGTAAAATTTCAAGCCCTTTTAAACTTCGTCCTAATTTTCCCGTATAAGCAAGTAAATGCCCTTTTTTTAAACCTTTTCTAAAGACGGCTTTGTTATTGATCTTTGAAATGATAGTAAGGCTAATGTCTATTTTATCATTGCTTATAGTATCGCCGCCTATGATTTTTATATTAAATTTCCTAGCTGTTTTTAAGAAACCTTTTTGCAAGGCTTTGATTTCATTTTCGCTGAAATGTTTTGGTAAAGCAAGTCCTAAGAGTGCGTATTTAGGGGTAGCATTCATCACAATGGCATCTGAAATATTGACAAGCATCGCTTTTGTAGCGATTTGCTCTAAGCTAAACCAATCTCTTTTAAAATGCACATTTTCAAAAAACAAATCCTTGCTAAAACACCAATTATCGATAATAGCTCCATCATCGCCATTTTTTTCATTTAAAAAAGCTTTGATAATAAAATCTTCTTTGTTCATAATGCGTGATTTTATAAAATTTCCTTTTAAATTCTAGTGAATTTTAGAATAATTTTATATAATATAGAAATATTTAAGGAAAAACCATGAAAAAATTAGAATTAAGAATTTTTAGATTTGATAAAACCAAGGATTATGAGGCTTATTATAAACCTTATGTTTATGATAATTATGAAAATTTTGCAAGTTTTTACGATCTGCTTTTGCAAGTTCAAGATGATGATATTTATTTTGATTTTGATAAAGATGAAGATACTTACATAGTTGTAAATAAGCAAATCATACCACTTTTTACACCTTTAGAAAAAATAGCAAAAGAATTTGATTTTAGTCTTTGTATCGAGCCTTTAAGCACAAAAAGAGCCATTAAAGATCTTATCATCGATAAAAATGATTTTTTAGACAAATACAAATATCTTGAAAAATTTGGTGATGAAGAGGATAAAAAACTTTATGTAAAATATGATTATTTATATTATGCAAGTGAAATTTTAGACTATCTTCCTGAATATATGGGCGATGGAGTGTTTTATTTGGCTTCAAAAATGATAGAAAAATATCCTGAAAAAAAGATAGAAATTTTAAAAACTCTAGCAGATAAAGAAAAGGGTATTTTTTATCATCTTGAAAGCAAAAATGAAATTTTAGAAACAACGATCAAAAACCTACAAAATGAAATTTTAAATTTAGGGCTTTTTGATAAAAATATTTTACACTTTGATTTACCTAAAACCAATGCTTTTGATAATGAGATCAAAGAACTTAAAGAAATTAAACATAATTTTAAAGATTTCAATATAGCTTTTTATGGTTTTAATGCTTGCGATACTTTAAAATCCAAACTTAAGGCTAAATTTATTTCCTATGAAAACAGTATAAAAAATAATGGCTTTACTTTACTGACTTTAAATCCCACACTCAGCTATAAAATGGCTGCAGATATTGTTTTAGACGCTTATGATAGCGGAGCTGATTTTATGGTAGTAAAAGAAGAAAAAGATTTTTATCTTTTTGATACTTGTGCTAAAAAACTTATGCAAACAAGCAAAAGGGAATTTGAAGACTTTTATATTTTGAGCCGTTTTGAGTTTTTAGCTCTTATCGAAGGCATACAAGCTCCATCATTAAAAAATCACACTTTAAAGGTTAGTTTGATATGAAAATCTCTTTAGAATGCAAAGATCCCATCATAGAAAAAACTTTAGAACTTTTTTTAAAAGATCATTTGGTAATGAAAAAAAATTGTGATTTCATCATTAGCGATGAAAAAATTTATACCGCAAAACCCTTATTTATCATCTCTAAAAACTCTCCATTTTTAAGCATACCATTTAGCAAAGAAGCCTTGTTTGAGTCCTTAAATGAATTTGATAATGCCTTAAAAGCAGCAGCTTTGCAACTTGCACTTGAACAAAAAAGACTGCTTGAAGAAAAAATTGACGCTATTGCTTTGGAATTTAAAAAAGATTATGAAAATAAAATCGATCTTGCTATAAAAGATCTTAAAAATAAACTCATCAAAGCACTTAATGATGAATGATGAATTTATAAGCGTTAAAGACTTTTTTAATCACAATGAAAAAAGAAAAAAATTTCTTCAAAAACAAGAAATTAAACCTCCTAAAGAAAAAACAAAAAAAACTAAAGAAACAAAGCTTTATACAAATATAGAAAGGGGTAAATACAAAGGAAAAAAACTACTTTTACCTAGTCTTGCAACAACCAGAAGTACAAAAAGCATAGTAAAAAGTTGTGTTTTTAATGTAATAAGAGAAGATTTAAGAGATAAAATTTTCATTGAAGCCTTTGGTGGAAGTGCTTTGATGGCAGCTGAAGCACTAAGTAATTATGCTTTAAAAGCTTATGCTATAGAGCTTGATACAAAAGCTTATAAAATTGCTTTAGAAAATGCTAAAAATATAAACTCAAATTTAAAAGTTATTCACGCAAATACTTTTGAAATTTTACCTAAACTCATAGAAAATTCAAAAAATGAAATCATCTTATATCTTGATCCACCTTTTGATATCAGAGAAGGTTTTAGTGATATTTATGAAAAAATTTATCATTTTTTAGAAAATTTAGATTTAAAAATTTTAAATTTAATTATTTTTGAACACCACTCAACCATAAAAACTCCCGAAAAAATCCAAAATTTTCAAAAAGTCAAAGAAAAGAAATTTGGATCAACTAGCTTAAGCTTTTACGCTTCTTAACTTACTTGGAACACTTCTTGCTTGATCTATCATCAACAATAGATTAAAGGAAGAATCCATGAGAGTTTTAACGATATTTTTACTCTTTATGACAAGCATTTTTGCAGTGCAAATCAAGGATGTAGCAAACACTGTAGGTGTAAGAGATAACCAACTTATAGGTTATGGACTTGTTGTAGGGCTTAATGGAAGCGGCGATGGAACAAGCTCTAAATTTACACTACAATCCATCTCAAACCTTTTGCAAGGTATGAATATCAAAGTAGATCCTAACGATATCAAATCAAAAAATACCGCAGCTGTTATGGTTACAGCCAAACTTCCAGCCTTTGCAAAAAGCGGAGATAAACTTGATATTACCGTTTCATCTATGGGTGATGCAAAATCTTTACAAGGCGGAACACTTTTACTGACTGCACTTCGTGGGATTGATGGTGAAATTTATGCTATAGCACAAGGCTCTATCTCAACAGGAGGTTTAACACCTAGACCAGGAGGAGCAGGTTCTCACTCAACTGCTGCAACTGTAATGGGCGGAGCTAATGTAGAAAGAGAAATTCCACAAAATTTTAGCCAAAACAATGATCTAACCTTAAGTTTAAAAGTAGCAGACTTTAAAACCGCAAACGATATAGAAAGAGTTTTAAATACTGTCTTTGGCGAAGAAGTAGCTAAAGCCATCGACTCTCGCACAGTAAAACTCAAAAAACCTGAAGATCTTTCAAATGTTGATTTTATGGCAAGAGTTTTAGAACAGGATATAACTTATAAACCACAAAGCAAAGTCATTATTGATGAAAGAACAGGAACAGTGATTGCCGGAGTTGATGTAGAGGTAGAACCTGTTTTAATCACTCATAAAGATATCACTATAAAAATAGACCCAAGCAATAATGCAGTAGCTAATCAAAATGAAATCGATATGAAAGATGGTGGTTTTATAGATCCAAGTTCAAATACCTTAAGAATCAACAATGCAAAAAGCACAGTTGCAAATATAGCTAGAATGCTTAACAAACTTGGAGCAACTCCAAATGACATTATCGCTATTATGGAAAATTTAAAGCGTGCAGGCGCAATTAATGCAGACTTGGAAATCATCTAATGAAAGTGGATAATTTTTTAAATACTTATAGTATAAATAGTGCTTTGCTTGATCGTGCAGCCAAAGCAAGAAATTTAGAATCAAGCATGAAAATAAATGATAATGATAGAGTTACAAAGAGCAAAGAAGATGAAGCCTTAAAAGAACAAACGGATGCTTTTGAAGCATTTTTTTTAAAGCAAGTTTTAGATGTGTCTTTAAAAAGTCAAAATTCACTCTTTGGAAAAGATGCCAGCGATGAAATATATTCTTCCATGTATAACGATACTATGAGTAAAGCCTTAAGTGGAGGTATGGGTTTTTCAAAATTATTATACGATTTTTTAAAAGAAAGGGGTTAAGTTTTTTAAATTTGGGTCGATATGGTTTGTAGAGGATTATAACTAAGGAGGCAGAAATGATCAATCCTATACAACAAAGTTATGTGGCAAATACCGCATTAAATACAAATAGAATAGATAAAGAAACTAAAACAAACGATACTCAAAAAACGGAAAATGATAAAGCGAGTAAAATCGCAGAGCAGATTAAAAACGGTACTTATAAAATCGATACAAAAGCTACAGCTGCTGCGATTGCTGACTCTTTAATCTAAAACTTTCATTCTCCTTTTTTTGAGAGAGAAAAGGAGAAAATATGCTTAAACAAAAACTTAATGAAGTAAATGCTATCTTAGCAAAACTTATTGCTTTAACCGAAGAAGATATAGAAAATATCAAAGTGGCTAAACATGAGAGTGTAACACCCAGTGTAGAAGAAAAAAACAAACTTATCGCCGAATTTATTACAGCTAAAAAACAACTTGATATTGCCTTGGTTGAGTTAAACAATAGCTCTACAAAAGGCCTTAGTGAACTCTTAGATGATGAAGATAAACAAAAACTAGATCTACTTAAAAAAAATCTTCAAAACCTTCATAGTAAAAACAAGGAATATGCTAAATTTGTTCTTATTGTCAAAGATTTTCTTGATGGCTTAGTAAATAAAATGTTTGATATCAATGATGGAACAAATAATGCTTATGGAGATAAAAAGACAAATCCAGAGTCAATTTTCAAGATCAATGTATAAGGATTTATAATGGGTATTTTTGGAACATTATACACAGGTGTTACAGGCTTAAAAGCAAGCGAAGTTCAAATTGCAACAACTGGAAATAATATCTCAAATGCTAATGCAACTTTTTATACACGCCAAAGAGTGGTGCAAACTGCAAATGGGTATATTAGCACAGATGGAGTTCAAGTAGGTACAGGAACTGCTGTAGAAAGCATAGTGCGTTTGCATGATGAGTATTCTTACTATAAATTAAAAAGTGCATCAAACCAACTAGAATACACTAAATATATGGCTTCAACCTTACAAGAAATCGCTCAGCGTTTTCCAGACTTGCAAAATACTGGAATTTTGCAAGATTTAGAAAATTACAACAAAGCTTGGAATGATTTTGCATCTAATCCCAATGAAAATGCCACAAAAATAGCCCTTGTAAAAACTTCTCAAACCTTAACAGAAAACGTTAATAACACCTTTGCGACCTTGGATAAAATCCAAAAAAAAGTAAATGATGATATTAAAAATACGGTTGATGAGATCAATAAAATCGGCGAAGAAATTGCTACTATAAATAAACAAATTTATGGACAAGAGGCCTTGCCAACAGAACACGCAAACGAACTTAGGGATAGAAGAGATGAACTTGAGCTTACTCTTTCAAAGCTAGTTAATGCAGTTGCAAGCAAAAATGAAATCAATCAAGACAATCGCCTTGATACAACCATCACTGATCCAGGACATCAATACAATCTAAGCATAGAAGGTTTTAGTATAGTAGATGGGGTAAATTTTCATCCTCTAAAGCTTGATTATGATGATAAAAATAAATCTTATAGCATTTATTATGAAACTCCTGATGAAAAAGTTCGCGATCTTACTGCAAAGATTAGCGGTGGACAACTTGGTGCTCAACTTGACTTACGCGGTAGAAATTATACTAAAAGCGAAGGAAAATATAAAGATGGAATTATTCAAGGTTATATGGATTCTTTAGATACTTTTGCTAAGACTATGATCAATGAAACTAACAATCTTTATGCAAGCTCTGCGAAAAGTTCTGTTACTTCTGATTATCTATCTGGACTTAAAGAAGATATTCCTTTGGTTAATTACGATAGAACCATACAACCAGGAAGTTTTGATATAGTCATTTATGATGATAAAGGTGATAAAAAACTCACCAAAACCATCACCATAGATGTAAATACAACCATGAATGATATCATGCGTCAAATCAATGCCAATACAGATGATAATGACAATAAAAATTCAAACGATGATGTTGATGATCACATCAATGCAAGTTTTAGCTATGATGCAAAAACTGAAGAGGGTTTATTTCAAATCAATGCAAAATCAGGTTTTAAAGTAGCCATTGAAGATAAGGGTACAAATTTCGCAGGTGCGTTTAGCATAGGTGGTTTTTTCAGTGGAACTAATGCAAGCGATATGAAAGTAAAGGATTCTATCTTAAACGATCCAAGCACAGTAAGAGCAAGCTTAAATGGAGTTGATAGCGGTAATGATATGGCAAATAAAATCATCCAACTTCAATATGATAAAGTTAATTTTTATAATGAAGATGGCACTATCGATAATCTTACTATGGAAGAATATTACCGTAAACTTACAGGTAAAATAGCCTCAGATGGTGAAAATAACAATGTCGTAAATTCAAGCAATGAAACTCTTTATAATTCTGTTTATAGCGAATACCAATCTAAAAGTGGTGTAAATACAAATGAAGAATTAGCCGCTCTTATACAATATCAATCAAGTTACGGTGCTGCAGCAAAAATAGTAACCACAGTCGATCAAATGCTTAATACCTTACTAGGGATTAAATCTTAAACTCTAGCAATATCAAATGAAAAATTTCATCCCTCTTAAAGCTAAACTTGATTTTTTAGCCAATCAAAAAAATACCAATCATTCTCTTTTTGAAACTCCAGATCCTTTGCAAATTGCTAAAATTCACAACGATGAATTTATTGCCTTACTTTGCGCTTTATTTGCCTATGGAAATGCTAAAAACATAGTAAATTTTCTAAAAAAACTTGACTTTTCTTTATTAAACCTTCAAGAAAAACAAATAAAAAAAGAACTTAAAAGCTTAAAATACCGCTTCCAAAATGAAAAAGATATACAAGAAATTTTTATCACTCTTTCAAGGCTGAAAAATGAAATTTCACTCCACGAACTTTTTCATCAATCCTATCAAAAAAGAGAAAATACCACAGATGCGATCTTAGCTTTTATGCAAAAAATTAAAACCTTAAATTCGTATTCAAGTTATGGGTATGATTTTTTCTTTGGAAAAATTTGGCAAAGCACCCCTACTTCACCCCTTAAACGCTATAATATGTATCTAAGATGGATGGTTAGAAAAGATGAGCTTGATCTTGGACTTTTTACCAAAATTCACACCAAAGATCTTTTAATCCCACTTGATACACATACGCATAAAATTTCCCTGACTTTAGGACTTCTAAAGCGTAAAATATATGATTATAAAAGTGTTTTAGAACTCACGCAAAATTTAAAAAAAATAGATGCAAATGATCCCATAAAATATGACTTTGCACTCTATCGTTTAGGGCAAAGCAAGGAAATTGACAAATTTAAGGAGTGAAAAATGGACTTTGCGTACTTAGATACAATTTATTATTTCATACTTTTTTTTGTAGCTCTTTTTGCTGGTTTTATAGATTCTATTGTGGGAGGAGGAGGACTTATTACTCTACCAGCACTCATAGCCTGTGGAATTCCTGCACATTTATCTCTAGCAACAAACAAACTCCAAAGTGTTTTTGGTTCTTTTACAGCTACTTTAACTTATTTTAAATCCACCACTCTACCTCATCTTGCTTGGGGTGTTTTTTTCACAGCCTTAGGAGCAGCTATAGGAAGTTATAGCGTTCTTTTTGTAAAAGATGAACAATTAAAGCTTATTATTTTGATCTTTTTAACTCTTACTTTCTTATATACAGCCTTACGTCCTAACTTAGGTAAACACGAAAGCGAACCTAAAATAAAAAATATGAAAATTTTTCATTTAATTTCTGGCTTAACTTTAGGATTTTATGATGGATTTTTAGGACCTGGAACGGGTTCGTTTTGGATTTTTACTTATGTAATGCTGCTAGGATTTAATATGAAAAAAGCAAGCATTAATACTAAAATTTTAAATTTCACAAGCAATATCATTGCTCTTGCTATATTTTTATGGCAATACGAACTTTTATGGGCTGTAGGCTTACTTATGGGTGTAGGACAAGTTTTAGGAGCTTATCTAGGCTCAAAACTTGTATTAAAAACCAATGGAAAATTTATAAAAACTTTATTTTTAATCGTTGTAGGAGCTACTATCATTAAAGTAGCTTGGGATTATTTTAGTTAAAATTGACCCCTGAACTAAGCTCCCACATAGGTAAAAATATACCTAAAGCCAAAAACAAAACTAAAAGTGCCACAAATAAAGTCATCATAGGTTCTAAAAAAACCAAAAATCTATCCATCAAATTTCCACTTTTTTGTTGATAATATTTGGCAATTTCTTCACTTAACACTTCAAGTCTTCCACTTTTCATTGCAACACTAAGCATAGAAAATACCAAAGAATCAAAAATATCAATCTTTTTAAAAGCCTGACTTAACTCAAGACCAGAATCTATAAAACTAAAAAGTTTTTTATACTGAAAAATTAAAAATTTATTTTCAAGCCCTATAATAGCTAAATCAAAAGCTTTAGATATTGAAATTCCATTTTTTAAAAGCAAGGAAAAAACCATAAAAAAATAATAATTTTGATTATAAATAATCAAACGAGAAATCAAAGGTATTTTTAAAAATAAAAAATCACAAGAAAAGGCAAAAGAATGAAAATTTTTATAAGCCAAAATAAGCATAATAATAAAAACAACAAACAAAGATATACAAAAAATTCCATAGCTATCTAAAAAATTATAAATTTCTAACATTACATGCGTGATAAAAGGTAAGCTCGCGCCTAAATTTTCAAATAAATCTTTAAAATTGGGCACTACAAAAAGCATTAAAAACAAAAACGCTCCAATAATACTTAAAAAAACCAAAGTAGGATATCTAAAAGCCTTTTTCAATTGTTTTTGACTCTCCATGCTTTTTTCTCGAAGTTTAGAAATTTGACTAAATACTTCACTGATTTTTCCTGTATTTTCAGCTGTTTTTATCAAAGCTAACTCCGCACGATTTAATCCAAAATTAGCATTTTCAAAAGCTTGATTTAGATTTTGGGCTAAAATTAAATTGTCTAATATTCTTTTCATAATCTTACAAGAATGCATAAGATATAATTCTTTAACCGCTTCTTGAACACTTAATCCAACTTCGCACAATAAAGCCAGCTCTTTAAAAAAGAGTATAAAATTTTCGTCCTTTAATCTCTGAAAATTAGATTTTTGAATTTCTTTTATATCAATAATTTTCCAATTCCTTGATAAGGCTTTTGCTTGTGCTGTATTCAAATTTTCAGCTTTTATAGTTTTTATATAATTTTGATTGTTTTTAAGAAATTCTACTTCATAAAATTTCATCTTGCAACCCTTAAAAGCTCATCTATACTTGTAAGACCTTCTTTGGCTTTTTTTAAACCTTGTTCAAACATGGTTTGAAAGCCATGTTTTTTTGCAAGATCCATTAAAATCGTTTTATCTTGATTTTCCCTAATTGCACAAGCCAAATCTTCATTAATCTCTAAGCATTCAGCGACTAATTCTCTGCCAAAAAATCCACTATGATGACAACGCTCACATCCTTTTGGTTCAAAAAATTCACCTTCAAATTCAATATAATGTTTTTTGCTTTTCTGCTTACACCAAGGACAAAGTTTTCTAACCAAACGCTGTGCTATAACAAGACTTAAAGTCGATGCTATCAAGTAACTTTTTGCTTGCATATCCAAAAGTCTATCAATGGTACTAAGAGCATCATTAGTATGCAAGGTGCTTAAAAGCAAATGACCTGTTAAAGAAGCTTTAAGTGCAATATCTAAACTTTCTTCATCGCGGATTTCTCCTATCATGATAATATCAGGATCTTGCCTTAAAATTGCTCTTAAAACACTATTAAACTCAACTCCAACTTTTGAATTAAGTAAAATTTGCTGCACTAAAGGAATTTTATATTCTATAGGATCTTCCGCGGAGATAATCTTTTTTTCAATACTTTTCAACTCATTTAAACACGCGTATAAAGTTGTGCTTTTACCACTACCTGTAGGGCCGGTTAATAAAATCATTCCATTAGGACGATGTAAAATCTTTTTTAAAATTTCTAAATTTTTATCTCCAAGATTTAATTTATATAAATCCAAAATTTCTTTATCGTGTTTTAAAATTCTTATAACAACACTTTCACCATAAATCAAAGGCAGACATGAAACACGAAAATCGTATCTTTCATTTTCAAAATCTAATTCAAAACTTCCATCTTGAGTTTTTCTTGATTCAGCTAAATTCAAACAAGCTAAAAATTTGATATGAAAAACCAAAGCTTCATAAATATCCTTCTCAAAAATAGCAAATTCACGCAAAATTCCATCAACCCTAAACCTAATCAAAGCATCATCATTCCTTGCCTCTATATGAATATCGCTCGCATGAAAAGACAAAATTTCATGCAATAAAAAATCAAAAATTTGACTGATGCAACTTTGATCATCTCTTTTTTGATTTTCTTGCCATTCAAGTCTAAGTTTAATACTTAATCTTTTAATCTCCTCTTGGATGCGAATTTGATTTAGAATTTTAGCTATCTTTAATTCATCAGCAATTGCAGTGTTGATCTTCTCGCAAACCATAAAAGTCTTAACTTGTTCTAAAAGCTCTAAAGAACAAGGTTTGGATCTAACAATCATAAAGCCATCATTGTTTTTAATAAGTAAAAATTTAAATTTTAAAAGTAAAGAAAAAGGCATGCCTTCATAAATAAAATCACCATCTTCATCTAAATCAAGAAAATTTAAATTACAAAAATTTGCTAATTTTTTAAAAAAATCCCAAGAAGTGATATTAAATTTAGCACAAATTTCATCAAGACTTATTTCATTGTCAATATAAGCTTGAAAAGTTTTATCCATTCTATTTTCCATCTAATTCCATTAAACCATAGTAATTTATATAAGTATCCAAAGCACTTTGAGCTTCTTTTTCTTCACCTAAAGCTCTTTTAGCCTGAGCAAAAATCAGCCAAGAATCTTGTTTTTGTTTGTCAAGTTCATTGGCTTTTAAAGCCCAAAATATTGTCTTTTGATAAACTTTAATATCAAAATACTTCTTAGCTAAATTTAATGCCTTTTCATAGCTTGGATTTTGATAAAAAGATTTTTTTAAATCAGAAATATTTAAAATCTTAGAATCAATTTCTATCTTACTCACATGTGTATTTTCCTGCACTGCTTTAATTTCTTCTAATTCTTTATATAACTTTTCCTTAGAAATCTTGTTTTTTTCTTGTAAAATTTGTGCTTGAAGAATCTTTTGCTCTAAATGTTTTTTATGTTCAATAGCTTGCAAATAGATATTTTTTTGCTTATCATATTTTTGCATTATCATAAAAGAACAAAACGCTATTACTAATATTAAAATAATTAAAAATAAATATTTTAAATATTTTTTAAGTAAAAAATATTTATACCTAAGCTCAAGTTCATAAATTCTTTCTTGCATATCTTACCTTAATAAGCCATTCTCTAAAGCACTAAGCTTTAAAATATACTCTTGACTTTTGTTTTTATCAAAAAAACTATTTATCTCATAAAAACTTTTTAAAGTTTTATCAATATATCTTAAATTTCCTTGAGAAATTTTTTGTAAAAACTTAAGACATTGATTTGAAAAATTTATTCCAAATTTCAATTTAATATAATCATCAAGCTCTAAAAGACTGATATTTTTCAACTCAAAACAAGCACTTAAACGACTTTTAAAATGCTCTTTTTTAAGTATATTTAACTTTTTATGAGAACTTAAAACAAAACTTATAGAATCACTATAAATCCTGATACTTTCTAACATTGCATAATCATACATTCCCACTTCATCAAGAATGATTAAACTCTGACCTTGTGAAATCAAAAACTCAATTTTTTCTTTTAAGAAACTCTGATCTTTAAAATTTTCATTAATAAAATCAACATTATATTTTTTTACCAATCTTTGCAACAATACACTTTTACCGCTACCACTTTTTCCCCATAAAAAAATAAAAGCTTTTTGGTTTTCTAAAATTTGATTGATTTGATGAAAAATTTCTTCTCTAAATGGAATAATTTTACTCATAATGCTTAAATCCTAGATCTTTAAGACTTGGAGCATTTACACTATCTACTATACTTGGAGTGATGATAAAAACAATTTCGGTTGCTTTAGAATTTAAAACTTCTCCTTTAAACAAAGAACCTAGGATTGGAATTTTTGATAAAAAAGTGATAGAATTTTTCTCATTAGATTTATCGTGAGAAATCAATCCACCTAAAATTAAAGTTTGATTATTCTCTACTTGCACAACACTAGAAAGCTTTTTTTGTATAGTATCAGGAGCAATAGTTCTTGGTTCTTTTTGTCGTTTATTATCTTCTGGATACTTAAAATCACTTAAACTTGGATTAATCCTAAGCATTATTTTTCCATCATCAGAAATTTCAGGTAAGATATTGAGTAAAATACCTACAAAAATAGAATAATTATTATAACTTTCACTAACAGTAGTCCCATTTTCAGTGCCTTTAGAACTTTCTTTGACTTGATAATTTATAGTATCGCCTACAGAAATAATGGCTTGCTGGTTATTTAAAGCCATAAGCTTTGGACTAGAAAGCACGCTAGTTTTTCCATTTTGAGAAAGAAAGTTAATAATAGAATCAAAATTTAAATTTACCCTTAAACCCAAATTCTTAACAAAACCTTGCCCATTTTGAAACTGAATAAAAGAATTTTCATTATTTGTTTGTGAATTTAAACCTATATCAAAATTTTGCCAATTAATCCCGCTAGAATGGCTTTCGTTTAAACTCACAGCAAGTATACTAACGTCGATAATAACTTGTTTTTTAAGACGATTTTCTAGTTTTTGTAAATAATTTTTCACACTTTTTAACTGAGAATTGGTTCCAGTGACTATAATAAGACCTGCATTGGGATTTATAATGGGAAATTTAGATTCATAATCTTCATGAGAATTTTTTAATAATACAATAATCTCTTTTTCTATATTTTGCCAAAAATCAAATTTTTCCATACTTTTAATCATATTATCTTCTGCATCATCAAAACTACCGCTATATTCACTTTGCCTTGGTTTAGCATCTACGGAAGCTTTAGTTATACTTTGTCCTTCTCTAATAGAAGTGATATAGCTTATCTTAAAAATCTTTGTATCAATACCTGAAATTCTTAAAATTTTACCATCAAAATCATAGCTAAGATCATGCTCTTTGATAAAAAAATTAAAAATTTCATCTAAACTCATTTGATGAATATTGACAGAATTTTGCAATGTTTCTAATTTTTCTTTGGCAATTTTATCTTTAACAATAATACTAAAAGAACAATATTTTGCAAGTTCATCAAGACTTTCTTGTATGCTTAATTTTTCATTGATGCTAATATCAAAAAGACGCTTTTGACAATCTAGAGCATAAAGATAATGGCAAAAAAGAATGTTAATTAATATTAATCTTATCATTTTTATTTATTTGGATTGCAATTTCTAAATTATCATATTGGAATTTAATCTCTTTAGTATTTATTTCATGTATTATAGCATCATCGATCATATCACCTTTTTTATACCATCGATCATAAATTTTCACTTTATTAAGCATAATTGCAGTAATTTTAATATGTCTTAATTTTTCAAAAGTAGGATTCACAAATGGGTTTTGAAGAGTATTAAAATTTATATGATTTTCTTTATCCATAAGTTTAAAATACTCTTCAAAATTATCTTGTGCAAACAAAGTATTAAAACACAATGTTGCACTAAAAATATATTTTATCAGCTTTCAACCTCATTACTATAATCAGCCATAGCAATACGCTTAAGCTGTCTATAGCGACGTTGAGCGTCTTTTTTATTGCGTTCAAAAAGATCAGCAGCGTGTTTAGGATTTGCTTTTTTCAGTGAATTATAACGCACTTCATTCATTAAAAATTGCTCATATAAATCCCAATCAGGCTCTTTTCCTGTTAGAGTTAAAGGATTTTTTCCTTGTTCTTCTAAACGAGGATCAAAGGTATAAAGTGGCCAATAACCACATTTTGTAGCAAGCTCACCTTGCTCTCCTGAGTAACCCAGCCCACCTTTAATACCATGAGCTATACAAGGAGAATAACAAATCACCAAAGATGGTCCATCATAAGCCTCAGCTGCAGTGATAGCTTTGATAAGATGGGTATAATTTGCCATTGAATTGACTTGTGCTACAAAAATATAACCATAAGTCATAGCAATTTGTCCCAAGTCTTTTTTCTGTACAGGTTTTCCTGCTGCTGCAAACTGTGCTACAGCTCCTGTTCTAGAAGATTTTGAACTTTGACCACCTGTATTAGAATAAACTTCTGTATCAAGCACTAAAATATTTACATTTTCTCCACTTGCTAAAACATGATCAAGTCCGCCATAGCCTATATCATAAGCCCAACCATCACCACCAAAAATCCAGTGAGATTTTTTACTTAAATACTGTTTAAGCTCTAATATATCTTGCACGGCTTTAATATTTTTATTTTGCTCTAAAATAGGGATCATTTTATCTTTAATTTCCACAGACATAGCACCATTGTCTTTATTTGCAATCCAATCTTTAAAAAGGGCTGATAAAGCATTTGGAACTTCTTGCATGTTTTCATTCATGATATGTTCAATGCGGTGTCTTGTATTTTCGGTTGCAATTTTCATACCCAAACCAAACTCAGCATTGTCTTCAAAAAGTGAATTTCCCCAAGCAGGACCGTGTCCATTTTTCACACTTTTTCTATAAGGAGTTGATGGAGCTGAACCCCCATAAATAGAACTACAACCTGTAGCATTAGCCACAATCATTCTTTCACCGAACAATCTTGTAATTAAAGTAATATAAGGAGTTTCCCCACATCCAGGACATGCACCATGGAATTCAAATAAAGGTTGAGCAAATTGTGCTCCTTTTGTAGTTTCTTTATTTAAAATATCATCTTTATAAGTGATTTTTTTAAATAAATAATCCGCATTTTCTTGCTCACCAAAATCCATCTCTTCTTGAAGTGGCACCATAACCAAAGATTTTTCTTTAGTAGGACACTCATGAACACAAAGCTCACAGCCTGTACAATCAAGTGGAGAAACTTGGATTTTAAAGCTTAATTTTTCTCCTTTGGTTCCTTTAGCTTCTAAAGCATGATCTTTTACACCACGAGGTGCATTTGCTATTTCTTCATCATTAATCAAAAATGGCCTGATAACAGCATGCGGACAAACTGAAGCACATTGATTACATTGGATACAATTTGCCTCTATCCATCTTGGTACCATAACCCCAACACCGCGTTTTTCGTATTCGGTTGTGCCGTGTTCAAAACTTCCATCTTCATAACCTAAAAAGGCTGAAACAGGTAAATCATCACCCTTAGCCGCATTCATAGGTTTTACGATTTTTTCAACAAATTCAGTACCTTTATAGGCATTGGTTTGTTCTTTTTCTTTAAGCTCTAAATTTTTCCAATTTGGATCCACTTCAACTTTTACAAGTCCATCAGCACCCACATCAATAGCCTTGTAATTCATTTCTACAATAGCATCGCCTTTTTTACTATAAGATTTATACGCAAGCTCTTTCATGTATTTTTGTGCGTCTTCATAAGGAATGATTTTTGCAAGTTTGAAAAAGGCTGATTGCATAATGGTATTTGTACGATTTCCCAAACCTATATCACGAGCTAGTTTGGTTGCATTGATGATATAAAAATTTACTTCTTTTTCAGCTAAAGTTTTCTTTACTGCATCTGGAAGTTGTCTTATAGTTTCTTCAGCATTCCAAATACTATTTAAAAGAAAAGTTCCGCCTTTGCGAATTCCTGCTAAAACATCATAAATTTCCAAATAAGCCGCTACCGAACAAGCGATAAAATGCGGAGTTGAAACAAGATAAGTTGAACGGATAGGTTTTTTAGAAAATCTTAAATGGCTTCTTGTATAACCCCCTGATTTTTTAGAATCATAAGCAAAATAAGCTTGAGCGTAAAAATCCGTTTTATCTCCGATGATTTTAATCGAGTTTTTATTTGCACCCACAGTTCCATCAGCACCAAGTCCGTAAAATAAACATTCGATCGTACTTTCATCTCCAAGTGAAATTTTCTCTCCAGTACTCAGTGAAGTATGAGTTACATCATCAATTATACCTACAGTAAAGCCATCTTTTGGATTATCAAGTTTAAGATTTTCAAATACTGCTATCATTTGAGCAGGATCAACATCCTTTGAAGAAAGCCCATATCTTCCACCCACTATAACAGGAGCGTTTTCCTTTCCATAAAAAGCTGATTTTACATCAAGATAAAGCGGTTCTCCGAGACTTCCTGGTTCTTTGGTTCTATCTAAAACCGCGATTTTTTTCACTGATTTTGGCATAACATCAAAGAAATATTTTAAACTAAATGGGCGATAAAGATAAACTTTTAAAATCCCTACTTTTTCTCCCTTTGCATTAAGATAGTCCACCACCTCTTCAAGCACTTGAGTTACAGAACCCATAGCAACAATCACACGTTCTGGCTCCTTGTGTCCATAATAAGTAAATGGTTTGTATTCTCTACCTGTAATTTTTGAAATTTCTTGCATATATTCATTAACAACATCAGGCAAAGCATCATAAAAACGATTGCTTATTTCTCTAGTTTGAAAATAAATATCATCATTTTGTGCCGTTCCACGTGTTTTTGGATTTTCTGGATTTAAAGCATTATTTCTAAATTCAAGCAAAGCTTCTCTATCTAATAATCTATCAAAATGTGCATAATCCATTACTTCAACTTTTTGAATTTCATGACTTGTTCTAAAACCATCAAAAAAATGTAAAAATGGCACTCTTCCCTTAATTGCGGCTAAATGTGCCACACCGGCTAAATCCATAGTTTCTTGTACAGAATGTGAACAAAGCATAGCAAAACCAATTTGTCTTGCCGCATAAATATCTTGATGATCACCAAAAATAGATAAAGCTTGAGCAGCCAAAGAACGCGCTGCTACGTGGATTACACAGGGAAGCAATTGACCTGCTATTTTATACATATTTGGAATTTTAAGGAGTAATCCTTGAGAAGCTGTATAAGTTGTAGTCAAAGCCCCAGCTTGCAAAGATCCATGCACACTACCTGCAGCACCTGCTTCACTTTGCATTTCTACGATTTTTACAGGTACTCCAAAAAGATTTTTTTTGCCTGCAGCTGCCCACATATCGGTATAATCAGCCATAGGAGAACTAGGTGTAATAGGATAAATTCCAGCAACTTCAGTAAAAGCATATGCAGCATATGCAGCAGCCTCATTTCCGTCCATAGTTTTCATAATTTTACCCATTGAGACCCTTCCTTATATTATTGATAATTTTTATAATTTTTTAGCTATCAATTTACTATAAATTCTCTTAAAAGGCGTTTAACGAAAACTTGAAATTACTTTAATCTAGCTATATAATTAACAGCCTTATACATTTACAAATACCATAGAATGGGCTTTTAATTCATTTTCACTGCCATAGCCGCAAGTTAAGGTCAAAGGAGTAATATTAGCAGAAATCGCAGCTTGAATATCTAGTATTGTATCGCCTATCATATAGGCATTTTCTTGAGTTTTATTGAGCCTTTTTAAAGCTAAAACTATAGGTTCGGAACCGAGCTTTGAATTTGTGACATCTTCAAAAGCAATTAAAGTTTTAAAGCATTTTTTAATTCCTAAATATTGAAGTAAAATCGGAGTAAATTTACCACCTTTTGTTCTAACTATACCAAGATCCGCAATCTCACTTCCAAGCTCTAATGCTTGTTTTTTAGGCAAAAGAGTAGTTTACTCTAAATAAATTTGTGCATAAATTTAACGATAAGCCAATACAAATTCTTTGTTTAAATTTACTTTATCTGGATAAAGCATTCCAAACATTTGCTCTAAAGGATAAGCTATGAGATCTTTGATTTCTTCATTATTTTAGAAGTTAATCCAAGGACTTTAAAAGCCCCTTGGAAAGAATTTAAATAGCATCAGTAGAATCATTAAAGTGCTATCTAAATCAAATAAAATAGTTTTGTTCATTATCTTAAAATAAATTTAGCATCCACTCTTCTATTATCCGCTCTACCTTCTTTAGTGTCATTGCTTGAACGAGGATTATCTTGACCATAACCTACTGTTTTGATACGGCTTTTTTCTACACCATATTTTTCAAGTTCATTAGCAACACTTTTAGCACGTCTTTCTGAAAGCTTTTGATTATAAGCTCTTAAACCAATATTATCTGTATGTCCTTCAAGAATAGCATCATATCTTTCATTTTCATCTAAAACTTTTGCAATTTCTTTAATTTTCTCTTGAAAAGTTGGATTTATAGTAGTTTTATCAAAACCAAAATGACCTTCTAAAGAAATAGTTTTTTCACAACCATTTTCATCTAACAAAGCACCTTCTCTTGGTTCTACAGAACATTTTGCTTGTGGAGCTGGACGAGTATGAGCAACTTCTTCTACAGCTTTTTCCTTTGTGCTACCAAAACCAAAACTAATGCCTAAAATTGAAACCCAATTATGGTTTGCATCATTGAAATTAATTTGATCTCTAGTTTCAAGTCTTAAAGCCAAAGAATCACTAAGACGGAATTTTACACCCGCACCATAATGTCCAAATCCACCGCTTTTATTATCATAAGCAGCATTTGAGAAATCTTCATATCCTCCACCTGCTAAACCATAGAAATAAAATTTCTCACCTATATCAATACCTTTAATAGCACTCAAATAAGTTCTTGTAATATCTGTAGTTTTATTTGTATTTGCATATTTAACATCAGAATAATGCTCTAAACCAAATTCTAATTGATCAAGCCAAAAATCGTCAAAATGGTAACCAAGTCTAATGCCTGGTGCATAACGATTATTCATATCTAAATTCCCTTCAAAATAATTGTAGTTCAAAGTTGGGGTGATTTCAAATTTTACATTGTTATCAGCACCAAATAAAACACTTGCCAAACCTAAATATAATAATATTTTTTTCATAGAAAAAACCTTTCATTGTGTTATAAAATAAAAATTTTAAATTTTGTGATTATATCATAAATGATAGAAAAAAGGACGAGTTTTATAAAAAATTGTAAAAAGGTGGGAAAATCCCACCAAAAAATATTAACGTTTAGAAAATTGTGGGCTTCTTCTTGCTTTGCGGCGTCCGTATTTTTTACGCTCAACAGTTCTACTATCTCTAGTAAGAAGTCCTTTAGGTTTTAATAAAGCTCTAAAATCAGCATCCATAGCTGCTAAAGCTCTTGAAATTCCATGTCTTAAAGCTTCAGCCTGAGCACTATAGCCCCCGCCTAAAGTAGTTGCTTTAATATCCATTGAAGTTTCTTGCTTAATCACAAGTAAAGGTTGCACCACTTTAAGTTTAATTGCTTCGTGTCCACCAAGCCAAGTGTTTAAATCAACACCATTAACACTAATTTTACCGCTACCTGGTTTTACCCATACCTTTGCGATAGCAGTTTTTCTCTTACCTGTTGCGTATGTTGTTGCCATGATTATTTTCCTTCTTTAGCAATTTGTGCAGTGTGTGGATGCTCACTACCCGCATAGATTTTTAATTTTTTAAGCATAGCTCTGCCCAAATTTGTTTTAGGAAGCATACCTCTAACTGCTAATTTATATAATTTTGCAGGATTTTTTTCAAGTAAATCACCAAATTTTTCGCTTTTTACACTTCCAAAATATCCTGAATGTCTATGATAAAGCTTATCTTCTGCTTTATTAGCACCTGTGAATACAGCTTTTGAAGCATTGATGATAATCACATAATCACCACAATCAACATTTGGAGTAAAGCAAGGCTTATTTTTACCTCTCAAAATCGTTGCTACTTCAGTTAAAAGACGACCAAAACGTTTGCCTTCTGCGTCTAAAACAATCCATTCTCGTTTTACTTCGTTTGGCTTTGTTATCTTTGTCATAATTTTTACCTTTGCCAAAAATTTAAAATGTGATTGTATAAAAAATAATATTAATTTTTACTTAATTTAAGTAAAAATAAAGTTTATATTTCCAAAATTTGAATTGCATTTTCCAAGCAATAAACTATAAAAGTACGCACTTTATCTTTTTTCAAAATTTCACTAACGGCAATCTTATAAGTTCTTACCTGCTCTTTGTGTTTATCTTGCATAGCAAGACCTGTTTTATAATCAATTATAAAAGCCTCTTCATCTTTTAAAGCAAGCAAATCCAATCGTTTAATTTCTCCATTAAAACTCAAAGCTTGTTCTTTTAAAAGTTTTCTATCACTAATTAAATTTTTAAATTGAGTATTTTTAAGTAAAATTTCAATTCTTTTAAAAAGCTTTTCAAAATCACCCTCATCTAAAAAATGCCTAAATTTACTCTTACATCTTTGAGTAAGTATTTGAAAATTTTCACCCTTAGGAAGTTTTAAATTTTGCATAAAAAAGTGAAAAGCATTCCCAAAATACAAATCTTTGCCATCAAGTCTTTCTTCACTTTGAGCTTCTTGCGGAGCGATTTTTTCAAATTTTTGTAGAGCTTGCATACTTTCTTTTTTAACACTTAAAATTTGTTCTTTGCTTTCTAAAAAACCTCTCTCTTGAGAGCTTATGTTTAAAAATCCTCCCTTAAAATAACTTGGATAATTCCCATTTACGCTTTCTTCATTTCTTTTTATGATTATCAAACTTTCCTTAGCTCTTGTAAAAGCCACATAAAGTTTATTGATATCATCTTCATAATTTGCTCTTATAATATTTTCTTTAAAAAGAGTATAAATAGGCTCTTTAGTAAGCTCTCGAATTTTATCTTTGATATGTAGTTGCCAACCTTGATTAATATCATATTCAAGCATGATATCTTCATTATTTGAATTGTTTTTAGATAAACTATCAAGCAAGATCACATGTTCAAATTCTAAACCTTTGGATTTATGCACACTCATAATGCTAATACCCATATTTTGTTCACTTACTATTTTAAAAGTACAAGGCTCAAATAAAAGCTTTAAAAAATTCTCCTTAGTTTTAGCATGTTCGATAAATTGTATTAAAGCGATATCATTTAAATTAAGTTTTAATTCTTTTATCAAAAAAAGCACATTTTCCATAGTATTTTTTGAAAAATCAAGAGCGACTTTTCTCGGCTTAAAACCTAAAAGTTCTTTTAAAAACACCAAGTAAAATTCATCACCAAAAATACAATATTTAGCGTATTCTAAAACAAGTCTTACACTTGCTTTATTTTCAAGTAAAACATTGCTTTGAGTAAATGCAGGAATTTTTCCTTCTCTTAAAAAATCCAAAACCATATCTGCATCACTATTTTTCCAACATAAAATACAAATATCATCATAAGAAATATTTTTAGATCTTAAAAAATTAATTTGCTCAAACAAAGTTTCTAAAGTCTTTTCTTTGATTTCTTGGGCTTGGTTTTTAACCTTTTGTTCTTTAGATTCCACAATACGCACAAAACCACCTTTTTTACTTTCTAAGGCAAATTGTTCTTTATAATCTTTGATTTTTTCTTTAAAGGTTTCATTAACAAAATCAACCAAAAGCTCTTTAGAACGATAATTGGTATTTAAATTATTACTTTTAATTTGGCTAAATTCTTGTTTTAATAAATCAAATAATTCTTTTTTTCCTTTTCGAAAGCGATAAATACTTTGTTTTTTATCTCCCACATAAAAAAAAGTGCGATTTTTCTTAGTTCCTTCTCCTGAAACAAGTTCGGCGATCAAAGGGCATAAAATTTGATATTGGATCACACTAGTATCTTGAAATTCATCAATAAGCAAATGCGAAATAAAACCATCTAAACGAAAATAAATCATATCTTTAAAATCACTGATTATCAGCTCATAAACTTTTTTACTCACATCTTGGAAATTTAAGGTATTTTTATCTTTATGAAATATATTTTTAGCTTCACTATAATGATTTAAAAGATTCATTAAATTAGCAATTTTATAATTTTCAAGCTCTATGGCATAAGCATTTAAAGCATTTATAAGCTCCATTCTTTTTGTGCTAAAATGCAAATCTGTGCTTTCTAAATCTTGCAAATATTTTGTGCTTTCAAATTTTCCCATAAAACTTGATTGCATAAACTCGGATAAATCTAAAATTTCACTTTTAAAATTGTCGCACAAATGTTTATAATTTTTTACATGAGTTAAACCTAAACAATAGCTTCTTAACTCGCTATAAGCTTTATTGATATAAGCTTTAGATGGATTTAGAATTCTAGGACAATTTTGAAAATAAGCATTCTCATAAAATTTTTCAAGCTCGTTAAAAAAATTTTCTTTCTCATCAACCAAATTAATATAATAAGCCAAATCTTTTAATTCATCTTTTTTAAGAAGCTTTAAAAAAATCTCTCTTACATCAAGATTCTCTTCACTTATTGCAAAATCACTACTTAAACCTAAATTTAAAGCAAAAACACGCAAAATTTTTCCAAAAAAAGCATCAAAGGTACTGATTTTTAACTCTGTTCTTAAAAATTCTTCTTTTTTAGCATCTCTTAAAGAAATAAGTTCTTCTTTATCTTTACCTAAAAGCTTGCAAAGTTCGCTACATTCACTCACTTTATTTTCTTTTTCTAAATTTAAAAAAGTCTCAATAATTCTTTTTTGCATTTCATTAGCAGCTTTTTTAGTAAAAGTTAAAGCTAAAATTTCATTAATCCTAGCTCCTTTTAAAATAAGTGCTACAAAACGCACACTCAAAGCAAAGGTTTTTCCACTTCCTGCACTCGCTTCTAAAGCCAAAAAAGGTTCAAATTGACTCATTTTAATTCCTTTTTATAAATGAGTTTATAAGGACAATACTCATTTTGTTCATTTTCAAACTCTATTTCTTTCTTGCTCATAAGAAGCAAGTCTTTAAGTCTTTCTCTAAGCTCATCTAAACTTTTAGCTTTTTGATGCAATATTTGCATACTATTTAAATCATAAAAACCCACGCTTGCATTTTCATCATATAAAGCTTGATAAAAAGCAAGTTGATAAGAATTACTTGGTACTTTTCCACTTTTATAATCAATGATCAAATGACCTTCTTTTGAACTATCGATACGATCTATAGTGCCTTTAAGTTTTATACTATCTGTTCCAAGCTTTAAAATATTATTTAACTCAAGCTCTGTATGTGCCACATAAAAGCCTTTTGAAAAATGCTCTTTTTCATTTTTGGCAAATTGTATAAATTTTAGCTTAAATACTTCAAGATCAAGTTCGCTGATATTGTATTTTTGATATTCTTTATCCAATAAATTTGTAAAAACTTTTATATCAAAATCATTATTTGCATAATTTTTATAATAAATTTCAAGCATTTTATGGATGAAATTTCCTTGATTCTTCGCTTTGCTTTCCTCACTCAAAACCCTAGGTTCTGCTAAATTTAAAATATAACGATAATAATAAGTTCTTTTTTGATTTTCTAATAAATTAAAACGACTAAAAGAAAGCGGAAACTCGAAAGGATTGTGCTTTAAAATAGGAGCTTTTATAGGAGTTAAATTAGGTTTTATGCCTTCATAGTCTAATTTTAAAGCATTAAGATAAGCTTTTTGATGAATATGGGTTTCATAAAAAAAGTCAAAATCAAGCTCATCTAAAAAGCGTGATTTACTTTTTTCTTCATTTTCCACAAAACAAATACTTACTTCTAAAGCATTCTTCATCAAGCTTTCATAATAAAATCTTTGTAAATTTTCTCTTCTATCATAACTGATCAATCCTGCTTTTTTACGCACTTCGTTGTTTAAAAAAAGTTCATTAACACTTCTTTTAGGAATAAATTCTTCATTAAAATCAACCAAAATCACCCCATCAAAACAAAGCCCACGACTTTCTAAAAGTCCCATTACCGTAACCTTACCTCCGCCTACATAACTAAGAGAAATTTGTGAAATTTGCATGAAAAAAAGATGGATCAATTCTTTAAGAGTTAAAGACTGATTTTTCAATAAATCTTTAATAAAATAAAGTTCTTTTCGTATCAAATAAATAAGCTCTTGTTTTTCATTTTCTAAAAATAAAGCAAGTAGTTTTTCAAAGTATTCAAAATCACATTTCTCATCAAAATACTTTTTAAACTCTATAAAATCAAGCTTTAAAGAATGTAAAAGTGTATTATGATAATCAAAAATCATCTGCGTATCTTCAAAATAATCCTCTTGATTTTTATAGACAAAAGAAACACTACTAGCACTCTCATAAAGTGCTTGAAATTTTTGATAAAATAAACTTTCTTTAATACTAATCCCACTTGCAAAATTAAGCATATTGTCTTTATCAAAAAGCCTTAAAAACTTACAAAAACTTTCATCTGGAGTTATCACTACAATATTTTCAGGTTTTAAGCCTTTGCGTACAAAATGTGAAATTTCATCCATAACAAAAGCACATTGCAAAGCCCTTAATTCAAAAGATTTGAGTTTAATTTTTGAATTTTTTGTTCTAAAAATTTCTTCTTTTAAAATCTCTTGTTTTGAAAGATTAATTTCATAATGAGTGTTTATTTTTAAATCAAATGTTTTTAAAAAATCAAGTTTTAAAAGATATTCAAGATTAAATTTACTCGTTTTAAAACTTAAAACTACTTCTTTAATCTGAGAAATTTCACTTAATAAATTTTCTTCAAATTTGCTTAAAAAACCTTGTAAATCATAAACTATAGCTTCATACTCATCTAAAAAATCTTTATTAAGAGTGTAATTTTTAGGTAAAGAAAGGTCATCATAAAAAGAATTTTTTTCAAGCAAAGTAAGATAATTCTTATACACCTCATCTAAAATTTCCAAATGTTCATTATAAGTAGCATAATAATCATTATTTTTAAGATCTTCTATGCTTTTTTTTTCTAAACTAAGTTCTTTGAAAAAAGAAAAAAGATATTCATTATTTTTCAAAAAGGCAAAAAATTCTGCCGAAATTCCTAGTTTTTTTTCTAAATCTTTACTCTTTAAACAAGCTTCTCGCATTAAAAGCAAGCTTTCATAAGAGCTTGCTTTATGAAAGTTGCTCAAACAAACTTTATCTAAAAATTCGCCTATACAAATAGCACCATCCAATAAAGCATTTTGCTGTTTTTTTTGATTATAATACTCTCTAATCTGCCTTAAAGAGCTAAAAATTCTTAATTTCATTGAGCATTTAATTCGTAGCTAAAAAAACCGACTATTTCTTGATTTGCATAAAATTTTAGCTTAAGATCCCATCTACCTTTATCTAGTTTAGGCAAAGCGATACTTAAAATTCCATTTTTAACTTGTCCTTCTAACTTTTGATCAAAATCTTTAGTGAAGGGTCTTGTAAGAAGAGCTTGAACTTTTAAATCATCAGAATTTATATTTTGCAATGCAGAAATTTTAAAATTTGCAACATAGGAATTTTGATCCACTTCATAACTAGAAATTTTTCTTTTGCCTATAAAAGTCATTTTATCATTTTGAAAATCTACTTTAAAAAATTTATCAAAATTTACTTGTTGTTTTTGTATTTGATTGTAATTATTTTCAACATTTTGATAGGAGTCAAAATAAAAATCATCCTCATACACAGGATGGTGACTTGCTATAACAATCGTTACAATACAAGCAATAATTATAACCAAAAGCGAAAGTAAAATGCCATAGGGCCAAAAACTTTTTTTAGTTTCTATCATTTTTTTTCCTCTTTATTCTTCTTTGTGCATAGTATAACAATGCAAAGCAAATAAATCCATAGATAAGTATTCTTAAGATATTGATAGTATCACGATTTGCATTACCTACAGAATGTTCTAACTGCAATCCCAAAGATTTTGCCACACGATCTACAATATCTGCATAACCATTAAGTATAGCAGCATTATAAATATCGCCTTTATTTGTAGCTAATATTGGTAAAATAGATCCTGTTCCAGGATAAGGACTAAGCACGGCTTCTTTATCGATCAAAGCTAAAGCACCTTTTGAGCCTACTATATCCACTTTATGAGAATTTTTTGACAAAAGAAGCAATATATAAGATTGAGGAAGTTCTTTTTGTGTATTTAATAAAGTTTCAATTTCAGTTTTATCACCAACCATAACACCGATAAAAATATGACTTTTTTGGTAAAGCTCTTTTCCTATAAGATTAATCTCATTACTTACTTTTTGACTTAAAATATTTTCATTAAAAAGTACAGCATCAAGAGCAAAAATTTCAGAAGGCAATAAAACAAAGAAGAAGATGGCTAAAAAGCCATCTTGTAATATTTTTTTCATCCTATATGAAGATGATTTACAGTCAAAACCGACCAAGCAGTGATTGCAGCAGCAACAACTAAACCGATAACAATTAAATATTCCAAAGCCTTATTCATTGTGCTTCCTTTATACTTCTATGATCTTGCTCTTTTGAACCAAACATCTTTACACTTTGTACATCTTTAAGACTATATGGCTTTTGCATCACTTCTTGCTGGGCTTTAAGACCCCAAATAGTTAAAACCACTAAAATAGCAAGTAATAAAACCGTAGCAATTAACATACCCGTAACACCTGAAAGAGAAAACACGCATCTGTTATTATTTTCCATCATTCACCCCTTGAAAGAGAAATTACATACTCGCCAACAGCTTCTTTTTGAATATCATTAAGTGTTGGAAAACTTGGCATTGTTCCTATAAAACCTGCCTTACCACTATGTAAAACATCTACTACAAAAGCCGCAGAACCGTATTTCGTAAGATCTGGGAACATTCCATCTTGACCTTTTCCATCTTCTCCATGGCATGCTGCACAAGTTGCATAAGCTTCTTTGCCTTTTGCTACTAAATTTTCGTTCGCGGTTTTCTTGATAGCTGAAAGATCTTTTGCCACATAAGCAGCAATAGCAGGAATATCTTCTTCTACCACGCCTAAATCAGCTGCACCAAGCATTTCTCCGCCTGGAAAATTCATACCTTTTGAACCCTGTTTAATTACATTAATTATACCTTCTTCACTACCCCAAATATTTAAATTTTGAGCTTTACCATTGATACCATCTCCTGTAATTCCATGACAAGCTGAACACTGAACTAAAAAGATATTTTGCCCCATTGCTATTTTATCTTCGGGAGATAAATTTTTAAATTTTTCTTCAAATTTTGTATTATGAGTTGCTACTTCTTCGTTATACTGACCTATACTTGAAAAAGAATTTAAAGGATATCCCCATAGAAAATACCAAATAGCCCAAACAATAACCAGGAAAAATACCACAGCCCAACCAGTAGGAACAGCATTTTCATACTCCCCTATTCCATCCCAACTGTGTTCACTAAGCTCTGACTCGCCTTTTTTTTCTTTCATTTGCTTAAACATTCTACCCACAATAACTAGTGTGATTAAAATGATAAGAATAGCTCCAATTAAAGATAAGAGATTAACATTATCTTCTAAATTTAACCATTGCATTAAGCACTCCTTTTACTTTCTAATACACTATCATCAATATCATCTTTCAAGGCAAGATTTGCATAATTTTCATAATTTCTCTCGCCTTTTTTTTCTGTTCTATATAAATGATACCAATACGCATATAATACTATTGACAAAAACATCACAAGCGCAAAAAAACCATAACCTTGGAAAATCTCCCACTCATGTTTTTGAACTGTTGCTAAATCCAATGTGATTAAATTTTTAATCACATCAAAAACTATTGATAAATGTTCCATCATCTTACTTTAAACTATTTAAATAAGCGATCAAAGCAACTATTTCTTTGATTTCACCTTTAGCAAAAGCATCTTTTACTTCTTGATTTTTCATTTGATCAACTATAACCTGAGCTTCCGCTTTAACTTCAGCTTGTGCATCTTCCCAAGAACCAAGTTTTGTTCCATTTTCTGTATCATAAGGAACATTGAAAACTTTTTTTACAGTTAAAGCCTCAGCATAAGCGGTTTGAATATCTACATTATTTTTAAACATATGCTTATATGAAGGCATAATAGAATCTGGAACAACGGAAGTAGGATCCCACATATGATTTTCATGCCAATCAGCTGTTCTATAATTTCCTACACGAGCAAGATCAGGCCCTGTTCTTTTTGAACCCCAAAGAAAAGGTCTATCATAAGCAAATTCACCACTTACAGAATACATACCATAACGATCTGTTTCTGATTTAAATGGACGAATAAGTTGTGAATGACAAGCATTACAACTATCTTTAATATATATTGCACGCCCTGCAAGTTGTAAAACCGTATAAGGTTTTTTACCTTCAATTGGTCTTGCATTTTCTGCAAAATTTGGTAAAACTTCAACTATGCCTGCATAAGCAATTACTACAAAAACAGCCACTGCAAAAAAGAATGGATTTTTTTCTAACCAACTAAACATATTTTCTCCTTTTTATGCTGCCATAGGCGAAGCACTTTTTGGTTCTTTATCAAGCACTCTTCCACAAGCAATTGTTTTGTAAATATTATAAGTAAACATAAAGAAACCCACAAGATACAACAATCCACCAATCGCTCTAATCCAATAATAAGGAACAATAGCCACAACAGTATCGATAAAGCTATAAAGCAAGTTACCATACTCATCTGTCGCTCTCCACATCATACCTTGAGTTATACCTGCAATCCACATTGAAGCAAAATAAAGAACTATACCTGTGGTTTGAATCCAAAATTGAGCTTCCATTAAAGATTTGCTATAAAGCTCTCTTTTAAAAACTCTAGGAGTCATATGATAAAGTGCAGCCATAGTCATAAATCCTACCCAACCTAATGTTCCATCATGAACATGTCCTGGAATCCAATCTGTAAAGTGTGCTAAAGCATTAACAGATTTAATTGAAAGAATTGGCCCTTCAAGTGTTGAGAACATATAAAAAGTTGATGCCAAAATCATAAATTTAATCAATGGATTCTCACGAAGCTGACTCCACTCACCTTTCATAGTCAGTAAGATATTAATCGCTGAACCCCAAGAAGGTAAAATCAATACTACAGAAAAAACCGAGCCCATAGTTTGCATCCAATCAGGCACAGTTGAATAAATCAAATGGTGACCACCTGCCCAAAGATAAACAAACATTAAGCCCCAAAATGCAAATAAAGAGAGTTTATAAGAGAAAATCGGCTGACCACTTTCTTTTGGTAAAAAATAATAAATTTGAGCAACAATACCCACAGTAAATACAAATGCCACAGCATTATGTCCATACCACCATTGCACTAAAGCATCATTTGTTCCTGCATACATTGATACACTATGCCACCATTTACCCATTCCAGTAACAAAATAAGTTGGTACTTCCATGTTATTAAAAAGATAAAGCATGGCTATACCTAAAAATGTAGCTATATAATACCATAGAGAAATATAAAGGGTTTTTTCACGGCGAATTCCAATAAGTCCAAAAATACTTACACCCCATAAAACCCAAACAAGAACAACAAGAATGTCTAAAGGCCACTCAAGCTCTGCATATTCTTTAGATGTAGTCACACCCATAAACAAAGATATAACAGCTAAAACCATAGTAAGCATATAAAGCCAAAAATGAAGCTTACCCACAATCATTAAAAATCTTGATTCAGCCATGCTCACCTTAAGAACACGCTGACCTATATAATACCAAGTTGTCCAAATCCCTGAAAGCATAAAACCAAAAATCACACCTGAAGTATGAATCGGTCTAAGTCTTGAAAAAGTGGCGTATTCTCCTGCTAAATAATTTAAGTCAGGATATGCCATTTGAAAAGCTATAAAAGTTCCTATAGCCATACCAACAATGCCAAACAATACAGTTGCAAACATAAAATATCTTGCAACCGTATAGTCGTAATTTAATACATTCCCTGGATGCATCGACTTTCTCCTTAATTTTTTTGATAGGAAAATATTATAGAATAATATTTATACATTTTTTCTTAAGAATGATAATTTTGTTAATCATTTGTTATGCTTTATATTTTAAGGCTAAATCAGTCTTATTTATTGATATTTATCTTATAGCCTAAACTTGGTACATTTTTTATAAAATCTTCACCCACTTTATCTCTTACTCTTTTAACAAAAGTTCTAACAGCAGTATCACTCACATGTTCACCTATCCAAACATTTTTCTTAATATCTTCATGCAAAACCAAAGCTCCAGGTTGTTTTAAAAGCAAAGAGATAAAAACTAATTCTTTTTTAGTTAAAACAATTTCTTCATCATTGTGAATCAAAGTTCGTTTAGTTTTATTAAATTGATATTTTTCAGAAATTTTTACAAGCATATTTGCTTCAATTTTTTCACCTATCAAACAATCTAAAACTTTAAATAATTCTTCTATATGAACAGGCTTAATTAAATATTTATCTACACCAATATCAATAGAACGCAAGAGTCTCTCTTTCTCTGAATACGCACTAAGAATGACAATGGGCACATCATCTGAAATTTCTTTAATCTCTCTTGCCATGTCCAATCCATCCATAATAGGCATAGCAATATCTGTGATAACTAAATCCGGCTTAAATTTTTTAAATTTTTTAAGCCCCTCATCCCCATTTTTAGCTCCAATTACCTTAGTAAAGCGTTCGCTTAATATATTAATCAATGATTCTCTAATTTTAACTTCATCTTCAACTACTAATATTATCAATTCTTTACATTCTTGTGACATTTCTACTCTACCCTCTCTTTTAGTTTTAAAAATACCTCAAAACAAGCCCCATCTTTTCCATTTTTAATTTTTATTTTTCCTTGGAAATTGTCGATAATTTGTCTACTTATATAAAGTCCTACTCCTATACCTTGATTGGGATGTTTTGTTGTAAAATAAGGTTGAAAAATTTTATCTAAAATTTCTTTATCAATCCCACCAGCATTATCTTTTATTTTAATTTCGAGATAATTTTTTCCAAATTGTGAAAAAGCTATTGTTATGATTTTTCTTTTTTTGTTTTTAAATGCTTGTATTGAATTTAAAATCAAATTAAGAAAAACTCTTATTAAACCATATTTTTATCCAATATGGGATTAATAAAGTTTCAAGATAGAAAGTTTTGCCTAATTTATCAATATTTTTAAAATAACTTGATAAAGCTTTTTATATGAAAGATCTTTTAAAAGTTTCTCAATATAACACCTCAACATCTGGATGTTTAAATATTGAAAAAATTGTATTTTTTCAAGAGCTTTAAAAAACTGATCTTTAAAAAATTTTTCATTGAAAAGCCTTAAAACCTATATAGGCAAGATTTATACCGTAACAAACAATAACGCCATACGATAAATAATTAAAAAAATTTTTCAAAAAATCATTAAAAAATTGTGAAATTTTTGAAAAAAATAACATTGCAGGTAAGGTTGATATTCCAAAAATCATCATCACCAAAATACCTTCAAGAACATTTTGCCTACTCATTACGTTGGCTATAAAAAAATACACCAATCCACAAGGAACAAAACCATTTGAAAATCCTAAAAATATGGCTGATTTTAATCCTTTAAAATTTTTAGATTTTTTAATAATTTTCTTCACAAAACTATTAAAAAAAACATTATTTTCAATAAAAGATAACATATTGCCTCTAAAAATAAGAGCAAAACCCAAAATCATCATAAATATACCGATAATAAAAAGAGACAAACTTTGAATTTTAGCATTGATTGCCAAGATATTTCCAAAAGTCCCAAAAATTATTCCTAAAACAATATAAGCAAAAATTCTAAATAAATGATAAATAAAAGTTAATAAAAATAAATTATTACTTTTTGAATTCAAATTTATAAAAAGTAAATTAAAACCACCACACATAGAATAACAGTGTCCAAAACTAGATAAAAAAGCAATGCTGATAATAGCTAAAAAATCTATACTCACATCAAATTCATAAATTCTTTGAAGATATATTTACTTTCATGAGGACCTGAAGAACTTTCTGGGTGATGTTGCACTGAAATGATAGGATAGTCTTTATATCTTACTCCCTCAACATTATCACCAAATAAATTTCTATGAGTGATATGAGCCACTTGAGCTAATTCTTCTGGAACATTATAGTTATGATTTTGTGCAGTAATTTCTACTGTGTTAGTATCAAGATTAATTACAGGATGATTAGCTCCATGTTGTCCAAATTTCATCTTATAAGTTTCATATCCAAAAGCATTGCTTAAAAGCTGATGGCCTAAGCAGATTCCAAGCATAGGAATTTTAGCTTCTGCAAGTTTTTTAATCTCTGCAATCTCTTGTTTTAAAATTCTTGGCTCACCTGGACCATTAGAAAGAAACACACCTTGAATTTCACCTTTTTTATACAGAGTAATCAACTCATCTGATTTAACATTATATGGATAAACTTCTACTTCAAAACCTACTTCTACAAGCTCATTTAAAATATTTGTTTTAACACCATAGTCTATAACAGCAACTTTTTTCTCACTTCTTTTAGCGTCATTAAATTTTTGAAAATCAGCATTCCAAACGCCTTGTTTATGAGAATAATTTTTCTTAGTGCTAACTTCTTTTACAAAATTTATTTCATCCATTTTTGCTGACTTTTCTAAGGCGATTTTTAAATCTTCTTTATTTGAAATTTCAGTTGAAATCACAGCTCTTAAATTACCATTATTTCTTATCATTTTTACTAGATATCTCGTATCAAGTTCATAAATTCCTATTTTTCCGTGTTTTTCAAGATAATCTTGCAGACTTTCTTTAGCACGAAAATTTGAAAAACTAGAACTTAATTGACGCATTAAAACACCACTTGCAAAAATTTCTTTACTTTCATTGTCATTTTCATTGGTTCCTACTATACCAATTTCTGGCATGGAAAATACGATAAATTGTCCCGCATAAGAAGGATCTGAAATAATTTCTTGATATCCTGTTAAAGAAGTGTTAAATACAAGCTCTCCAAAAAAAGTACCGCTCTTTCCAAAAGCCTTAGCATTCAAAAAAATATCATTTTCTAGATAAATATAAGCTTTCATTAAAACATACCTTTTTTTCTAAGCTCTTCTTGATAAAGTTTTTCAAATATAAGATCATATTCTTCACTACCTGGAATAGGCTTTGTTTTATAATTGCTAATTTTATCATAAACCTCATCTTCAAGTTTTTCATAAATTTGAAGATAAGACTCTATGCTTGAAAAGATTAAATTTTTAACCCTATTTTCACTCACTATAAAATTAATATAATCATTCTCTACAAGTTCTTCTAAAATTTGATGCGCTAGATGATTATGTCTATCTTCAGAATCTAAAATCACATTCAATTCAGGAGCTAACTTTTTCTTCACAAGCCAAAACATATTTTTACGATCTACTTGCATAAGCTCCATTTCATCTTCTTGCTGCTCTAAAAGCTCTTTTACTCTTTCGTCTAATTTTCTTTCATTTAGAATATCTTTCTCTAAAACTTTTATTATACATACCTTAAGCTTTTCTAATTGATCTTTAATTTCTACAAAAGAAGAATTAGCTATATCTAACATCATTTTATTTGCGATATAAGGAATATGTGGTAATTTTATACGCATCTTAAAAACCTCTTATTGAATAATGTTTGAAATAATAGCTTATTTTTGGTAAAAGAATGTTAAAAATGAAAAATTTTCATTCTTTTAATCACCTAATTACTAGCGTTATTATCTAAATTTTTCAAAAGCAAAGTAAGTTCACTGGCTTTTTTTGGATCCATTTTAGATAAAACGCCTGAAATTTTACGCGATTCCAAAGAAAGCATTATCTTGCTTGCATCCTCTGCATCCATTTGACTTAAAACATCTGCAATGGCTGCATCTTTCATTTGAGAATAAATTTCTTTAACCCTACCTTGAGTTTTATCATTGATTGAATTTAAAATCTTTTGTTGTTCTTCTACAAGCCTTGCGTTTTCAAGTTTTAATTCTTCAATTTTTGCTAAAGTTGCATTAACTTCAGCCTCTTTTTTTTCTAAATTTTCAAGTCTTTCTTTTTGTAAAGCTTCAAAAGAAGCTTGATAAGCTTCTAAAGATTGTCTTGCTTCATCAAATTCTCTAGTTTGCAATTCAATTTGAGCTTTTCTAGCTTCAAAATACTGCTCACAATCTTGTTCAGCTCCAAAAACTACACTTGAAATAAAAACTAAAAATATAAATTTTTTAATCATCTTTTTCTCCTTTGAAAAAACGACTGATTGCGATTTCATCTAAAAATTTTTCTTCAGCCTTAGCAAGTTCTTTTTGTTTTTGTTTAATTTCCTCAGCTTCTAAAACCTTCATTTTTTCATAATCTAAATGCGCTTTTTGATATAAAAACCGATAATGATTCATTTCTTTTTTAGAAAGTTCTACTTTCTCCTTAGCTCTTGCCAAAGCTTCGCGTCCTACTTGTGCCATACTTAAATTCGATCTTAATTCTGCTATAGATCCTGACCTTGGTAATGCACTCAAACTTTCACACTCTTGGCGTGAAAGCTCATAAGCTTTTTCATTTTCAAGTTGTCTTTGCTTCGCTTGATTGAGATTTGATTCTGCTTTATCAAGTTGTTGTTTTCTTACTTTTACAACAGAATTATATTTGCTTTTCATAAGATGATAGTATCATCTCTTTCAGGGCTAGTAGAAATATACTTTACTTTAACCCCTGCAAGCTCTTCAAGTCTTGCTATATATTTTTTAGCATTTTCTGGCAATAAATCATAATCTTTCATGCCAAAAACTTTATCCCAACCATCCATTTCTTCATAAATAGGCTCAACATTTTCCAAATCGCTTGGCATATAGTCGATTTCCATGCCCTTATATTCATAAGCACGACAAATTTTTATCTTTTTAAAACCATCTAAAACATCAAGTTTCATCAAAGATAAAGCATCAAGTCCGTTAAGCCTTGCAGTATATCTTAGGGCAACTGCATCAAACCATCCACAGCGTCTTTTTCGTCCTGTGCTTACGCCAATTTCTTTTCCAATTTGTGCAATTTTTTCTCCATCTTCGCCCTTATCCTCAGTAGGAAAAGCTCCATTCCCCACACGCGTTGCATAAGCTTTTACAATACCTATAATATTTCCCGCTTCTTTAGGATTTAACCCAAGTCCTGTTAAAGCACCTGCTGAAATAGTACTTGAACTTGTAACATAAGGATAAGTTCCGTGATCAATATCAAGCATAGAACCTTGAGCTCCTTCTAAAAGCACTCTTTTATCCTCATCTAAAGCCTTCCAAAGCATTCTTGTAGTATCTGTAATATAAGGAGTTAAAATTTCATTAAAGCGTTTTAAATCAGCAAGCAATTCTTCAGCACTTGGAATTTCAATTTCAAGCATTTCAAAAAAAGTTTTATTCGCTTCAAAATCTTTCATCAAAGCCTCGCAAAGTCTTTGTGGTTCTAAAAGCTCTCCAACTCTATGTCCTGTACGATTAATCTTATCTGCATAAGAAGGCCCTATACCCTTACCTGTTGTTCCTATAGCATTTTTACCTTTGAGTTTTTCTTTTGCAATGTCTATTAAAGAATGATGTTTTAAATTTAAATGGGCTCTATCGCTGATATATAATCTACCTTTTAGATTTTCAAATTGAGCCATTTCAGCGATCAATACTTCAGGAGAAACCACAACTCCATTTCCGATAATATTAATACATCTTGGATGCAAAACTCCACTTGGCATAAGATGAAGCGCATATCTTACACCATTTACCCAAATCGTATGTCCTGCATTGTGTCCACCTGCACTTCTGCAAACAAAATCATAATTTTCACATAATTTATCAACTACCTTGCCTTTTCCTTCATCGCCCCATTGAATGCCGACAATAATATCTGCTTTACTCATAAAAATTTCCTTGATTTTACTTTAATATTGGCGAGAAGATGAGAGAATCGAACTCCTCAAAGAATAATCAACTATCCTTTCATCTGATTTAAAGTCAGTGGCGATCACCCGATACGCAAATCTTCCAAAGTGATAATTATAGCGATTTTTAATGAAAAACAAAATAAATTTATCAATATTCTTTTTAACTTCATATTCAATTTAAGCTATAATCTCACTCTTTTTTTTGGGATCTTCGTGCTCTAAGATTGCACTAAACCTTAACCACACTCAAGCTCACGCACTAAGCTATCGATTTTATTTCTTAAAACACTTTGACGTTTTACTGTCTCTTCTATATTTTTATTGAGTGCTTTTATGTCGATTATCTCTCTTGTATCATATGCTTGTACATAACTTGATACACTTAAGTTATAATCATTTTTTGCAAGCTCTTCGATGCTTACAAGCTTGGTTAAATGTGGCACTTCTGCCCTATCTGTATAAAGCTTTAAGATATTTTCTAAGTTTTCTTTGCTTAGCATATTTTTATTGGTTACTTTTATAAATTCTTCATTTGCATTGATAAATAGAGTTTTATCATCGGTTTTATTCTTTCTAAGCACTAAAATACACACCGCAATGCTTGTACCAAAGAACAGATTGGGTGCTAAAGAAATCACACAATCTACAAAGTTTTCTTCTATCATGTATTTTCTTATCTCTTTTTCTGCTCCACTTCTATACATCACCCCAGGAAAACAGACAATTGCAGCACTTCCTTTCTCGCTAAGCCAAGCCAAACTATGCATTACAAACGCAAGATCCGCCTTTGAAGTGGGTGCTAATACTCCTGCTTTGTTAAATCTTTCATCATTAATTAAAAGTGCATTGTCTTTGCCCTCCCATTTGGTGCTATAAGGAGGATTGCTAACAATTGCATCAAAAGGCTCTAGGGATTTATGATTTTCATTAGGACTTATCAAAGTATTACCATGTGCGATATCAAAAAGCGTGTAATTCACATCATGTAAAAACATATTCATTCTTGCAAGGTTGTAAGTAGTGATATTGATCTCTTGTCCAAAATAACCCTTTTTAGGATCGCTTTTTAGTGATTTTTTGTATTGTAAAAGTAGTGATCCACTTCCACAAGCAGGATCATAGACTTTATTTGGCTTAGCGTTATTATGCAAAGTAATTTCTACTAGAAGTTTGCTTACTTCTTGTGGAGTAAAAAACTCTCCCCCGCTTTTACCTGCATTGCTTGCATACATTGTCATTAAAAACTCATACGCATCACCAAAAGCATCGATCTCATTTTCATTATAGTGCAAATCAAGATCAGAAATCGCCTCCATAATCTTTAAAATCTTTTTATTACGCTCTAGGTTATTTGCTCCAAGTTTATTGGAGTAAAGATCTAAATCATCAAAAAGCCCCTTAAAGCTTTTTTCACTCTCATTTCCATTTGCACTTGCCTCTATTTCTTTAAAAATCACACTTAGTTTTTCATTTAAATTTTCTAAATTTGCATTTTTAAGCATATTTGAAAAAAGATGACTAGGCTTTATAAAAAATCCCTTATCTTTAATAACAATATTTTTGCCATTTTCTGCCATCTCATCGCTTAAATTTTCATAATCTTGCTTAAAGGATTTTAAAACATAGCTTTTTAGATTTTCACAGATAAAATAATAAAACAAAAACCCCAAAACATAGCTTTTAAAATCCCAGCCATCGACACTTCCACGCAAATCATTTGCGATTTTCCAAATGGTTTTATGCAACTCTTCTCTTTGCTCTACACTTTTCATTATTCTCTCCTTTCAAAGTTTAATAACTTTTCTCTATAGTATTCATATTGCTTTTTTCTTAATTCTATCTCTCTTGGGATTCCACTGTTTAGGTCATTGACTAAAGTATCAAACTGATCAAGTATCTTTACAATTTCATTTTGCACTTTGAGGGGTGGGAGGGGGATTTGTATCTTTCTTAAATTATCAATATGCACTGTAATAACCTTAGTTCCAAAAGTATATTTTATTTTTTGGTCTTGAAAGAAATGAGTTTGAAAAAAGTAAGCAATATATTTAGGATTCTGCTTATGTGAAAAAGCAAAGCTATGCCCACTAATGCACACTTCGCTATCTCCCAAATATACAACTGCTTTACAAACATCTTCTTTATTTTCACTAACCTCCGCAATGATTAAATCTCCCCTTTTTGCTTTTTTAAGCTTCTTTGCGGTTTCCTTACTGACAAAAGAGATTGTTTTATGAGTATGGATTCCATAAAAGGTGTAAATCTGTCCATAATGAATGCAAGGGATTCCAAATTCTTTAAAGTCCTTTTTCTGCAAACCATTCCCACGCGTAAATGTGCCAATCTCTCCCAAGCTTTTCTTCTCATACCCCCCCCCATTTTTATCTAAATACTCAAAAGATAAAAGCTTGTTGCGATAATACTCATACTGACGGCGGCGTGCTTTTAGTTCTGATTCTAGTTCTGATTCTAGTTCTGTAAAGGTGTCAAGAATGGTTACTATTTCTTCTTGCACTTTGAGGGGTGGGAGGGGGATTTGAAACTCCCATAAATATCGCTTTTCAAGCTTAGGCATTGAACCACCATAAAGATGTTTTTTTAATTCATATTCATGGTGTTTTAAAAAATAAAAAACATACTTAATATTTACATATAACTCAGTTTTTGCACTTGCAACAAAACACACATCCGTTGCCCAAAATTTATTTTTTTGGAAACTAACAAATCCAGCACTTCCTGCCCTTGCTATTGTTACAACATTTTCAAAATTATAACTAGAATAATACCCCGTCGGCTCTACACCCCCACCCATAACAGGGAATTCAAATTCATCGCTCATCATAGAAGTTGTAATTCTTTCCCCTGCCCTTAAATTACAAACATCTTGTAATGCTCTAAACTCCACACCCTTAGGACAAAGCTCTTTGAGTAGTTTTTCTATTTTATTCATCCTCTACCTTTAAAAAAACTATGAATTTATCAAAAAAACCTTTAAGTTTAGTAATGATTCGTTGTCGTTTTTCATCATTTCCCTCACTCTTTGGGGCAAAAGGATTCATAAGCGGTAAAAGTCTTCCTATACGTTCGCCTTTATCTTGGAAAAAATTCAGCTCAAAAGCTTCATCTAAATATTCTTTTGTCAAATGTTCATTGAGATTTTCATCTTCTATGATTTTTTGTAATTCTTGCTCTTTTTTTCTTTGCATAAAACTTTCAAAAAGGCTTTCATAATCGCTTGTTTTATTATTATCAATTTCGTTTAAAAACTCTTCAATAAGCTCTTTTTTATCCCTTAGGCTTGGGTTTGAAATGATGGTTTTTAAAATCATTTCTTTAATATTTTTCTTGGTTGTTTTGTGGTATTCTTCAAGCAAGAACAATATAAAATCTACATTGATTTCATTTTGCTTAATCAGCTCGATTTCAAAGATCAAATCATCGTTAATATTTTCATTTTGTATTTTTTTCTCGTCTTTGATTGCAGTATAAAGCTCTAAATAATAGCTTTGATAATCTTGTTTCTCTCCGATATTTAAAGGATTTTTAAACTCATCAAAAAGATTTAAAATATTTTCTAGTTTTAACATTTGATTGAAAATTTTAATGAATTCTTTTTGCTCTTTTTCGCTTTTTAATGGAAAATTTAAAAGTTCAAATTGTTGTTTTAATTCATCGACTAACGCACTATATTTTTCAAAATAAAAAGCAAAATTTTTTAGTAAAACAATGCTTGATGCTTTTTCATCACCAAACATTTTTAAGCTTTCATTTGTGGCATTTTCTAAATCCCTAAAACACACAACATTACCGCAATTTTTTTGCTCATTTAAGATTCTATTCGTGCGTGAAAAGGCCTGCAGTAGTCCGTGGTATTTAAGATTTTTATCGACATAAAGGGTATTTATCGTTTTAGAATCAAAACCTGTTAGAAACATATTGACCACGATAAGCAAATCTAGCTCTTTGTTTTTAAGCTTTTGTGATATATCTTTATAATAATTATCAAATTTTTCTAAGCTAAAATCACTTTTAAAATAGCCATTATAATCTTTTATCGCATGGCTTAAAAACTCTTTTGCACTTTGGCCATTGCTTGTAAACTCATCTAAATCTTCATTTTGCTCATAAGAATAAATAATACCAATTTTTAAATCTTGTTTGTTTTGTTTTAATTGTCTGCTAAATTCTTCATAATAAATTTTGGCAAAATCTACACTAGCAGTAGCAAAAATAGCATTAAAGCCTTGCACTCTTTGATTTTTAAGCGTGTAGGCATTTTGTCTTTTAGTGTGGCGATTAAAATTCTTTAAAATATAGCTGACGATTTTTCGTATTCGCTTACTATTTAAAAGTGCAGATTCTTTATCTATACCTAAAACATCGCTTTGATTCTGGCTTTCAATTTGCTTCATTGTAGAATGATAGCTCACTTTAAAAGGCAAGATATTTTTATCTTTTATTGCATTTAAAATCGTGTAAGAATGTAAACAAGTACCAAAAGTGCTTTGTGTAGTTTTAAGCTCTAAATTTTTATCAGTATTGACAAAATAATTTTTCCCTGCATTTTCTTCAAAGATAGGTGTGCCAGTGAAACCAAAAATATAGTATTTTTTAAATTTTTTGATAATTTGTTCGTGCATCAAGCCAAACTGACTTCTATGGCATTCATCAAAAATAAAGACAATTTCAGAATCAAAAATACGAGAATTTTCATATTTTTGCACAAAATTTGAAAGCTTTTGGATGGTGGTGATGATGATTTTTTCATCTTCTCTTGTGCTCTCAATTCGCCTTTTTAGCTCATCGGTGTTTTTAGTGGCATTGGCTGCACCCTTTTCAAATTTATCATATTCTTTTTGTGTTTGATAATCTAGATCTTTTCTATCTACAACAAAAAGCACTTTTTGAATAAAGCTTAGTTTTGTGGCTAAAATCGCTGTTTTAAATGAAGTTAAAGTCTTTCCGCTTCCTGTGCTATGCCATATATAGCCCCCTGCTTCTACTTTGCCATAATGTTTATGATTGTGGGCGATTTTAATTTTATCTATAATTCTCTCACTTGCTGCGATTTGATAAGGACGCATGATAAGCAATTCATTATCTGCATTAAAAACGCAATATTTTGTTAGAATATTAAGCAAATTTCTTTTAGCTAAAAAAGTCTTTGTAAAGTCTTTTAAATCTTCAATAATATTGTTTTTAGCATCTGAAAAACTTATACAAAAAGCATAATTATCGTTTTGTGATTTTTTGATTTTGTGCTGGTTTGTGTTGCTGTAATATTTAGTAAGTGTGCCATTTGAAATAATAAAAATTTGCACAAATTCATAAAGCGCATTACCCTCTAAAAAGCTCTCTTTTTGATAACGTCTGATTTGATTGAAAGCTTCTTTTAGGATTACTCCACGCCTTTTTAGCTCAATATGCACTAAAGGCAGTCCATTGACTAAAATGCTAACATCATAGCGATTTTTAAACTCACCCTTTTCATTTTTTAGCTGTGATATGACTTGTAAATGATTATTGATAGGATTAGCTCTATCTATTAAAATGATATTTTTCTTGCTTCCATCATCTTTATCAAGCGTAAGTGTGAAGCTATCGCTTTGGAGTATTTTAGTTTTATCTTCAAAGGTTAGCTTGGGATTAACGATGTTTTGTTTATAAAAGCTTTCCCATTCTGTGGGTGAAAAAAAGATATTATTAAGCCTTTGAAGTTGTAATTTAAGATTATTTTCAAGGTCGTTTATATCGTTTAAATTTAATCTCTCATAGCCTTGAAGCGTAAGTTCTTTAATAAGAAATTTTTCCAAATCTTCTTCACTTTGATAAGCTTTTGGCTCTTTGGGCGTGAATTTGTATTCTGTAATAATAGTGGTGTTGTTATTTTGCGTCATTAAATCATTCATAAAAAAACCTAAAAATATAATTTAGGAAATTATACACAATTATCCCTACAAAAGTAGGGATTTTAGAGATTTTTTAAAGCTCTTTTAACATCTTTTCATAAGCTGCTTTGGTTCCTAAGCGGACATTAGTAAGTAAACTTGCAATGATGATCACCACTGAAGCCACTAAAAATCCTGGAACTATTTCATAAAGACCCGAATTTGCAAAATTCTTCCAAAGTACCACAGTAGCAGCTCCTGTTATCATACCTAAAATCGCTCCTACTCTTGTCATTCTACTCCAAAATAAAGAAAAAAGCATTACAGAACCAAAAGAAGCTCCAAATCCTGCCCATGCATAAGAAACTATATTTAAAACACTTGAGTTTTTATCAGTAGAAATTAAAAACGCTATTACAGCTACAAGCAAAACACCTAATTTACCCAAATTTAACACAACATGACTTGGCGCATCTTCTCTAAAAATCTTTTTATAAAAATCTTCTGCTATAGTAGAGCTTGAAACAAGCAATTGCGAACTTGCCGTACTCATAATAGCCGCTAAAATAGCACTGAGTAAAATACCTGCAATCCAAGGATTAAATAAAAGTTGCGACATCACGATAAAAATCTTTTCAGGATCTTGCAAACTTAATTCAAATTTATGCACGTAAGCGATACCCAAAACACCTATCATGCAAGCACTTAACAAACAAATCACCATCCAAGCAATACCTATAAAAGTAGCCGTAGGAATATCTCTGGTAGAACGAATAGACATAAAACGAACCAAAATGTGCGGTTGGCCAAAATAACCCAAACCCCAAGCAAGTGCAGATATAATGCTTATAACTCCTACTCCTTCACCCATAGACAAAGCTTGGGGTTTAACTTCTTTGACTATACTCATCACTTCACCAAAGCCACCCAAATGATAAAGCATAACCAAAGGCACAATGATTAAAGCCGTCATCATTAAAAGCCCTTGTATCATATCCGTCCAACAAACCGCTTTATATCCACCTAAAAAAGTATAAGCAACGATAATAATCGTTCCAGTGGTTAAGGCATAATCATATCTGATACCAAAAGTACTTTCAAAAAGTTTTGCTCCACTTACAAGTCCGGATGAAACATAGAAGGTAAAAAAAATCAAAATGACCACAGCACATACTATACGAAGTATATGTTTATCGTCATCAAAACGAGTTTCAAAATAATCCGGAATAGTCAAAGAATTCGCAATAACACTGGTATAAATTCTAAGTCTTTTTGCTACAAAAATCCAATTTAAACTAGCCCCTATAGTAAGCCCGATCGCAATATAAGAATCTATAAAACCACTTACATATAAAGCCCCTGGTAATCCCATTAAAAGCCAACCACTCATATCAGAAGCCCCCGCACTAAGCGCAGATATCACAGGCCCCATAGTACGCCCGCCTAAAAAATAATCCTCTGAATTTTTATTTTGCTTATAAAAATAAAAACCTATATAAAGCATTAACAAAGCATAAACTACAAACATCACTGCTATTGGGGTATTAATTTGAACCACTTCCATCAATCTCTCCTTAATCATTAAGATATTGCTCTAATGCCTAAATTTCCATAACGATGGAAAGATATACTTAAAGCTTTTTCATTGAAATAATTTAAAAATTCAAAACGACCATTTAACAAGGGCTTTTCTCTTATGATGATTTTAGCAAGCTTTGCAGCCTCTTTATAAATCTCATCATTTACATCTGGCTTTGCTAAATAACGCACTCTTTCATACTGTTTCATACTCTTGATAAAATTTTCTTTATTTTCTTTTAAAAATAATACTTTTGCTCCTATACTTTGAACAATGTGTTCTATCATGCTAATATCTTGCTCATCATAACTTATACTTAGATCGATATTTGCAATATTTGCAGCCAAAACCACTCCTAAAACATCTCTTAAGTTTTCATTTCCACAAAGTCTTAAAACCATATTTTTTATTTTGGTATAAGAAAAAAGATTATCTTCTCCACGTATATTGACATAATCCTTTGAAACACTAAACTCATTTTTATAGTGATAAGCATAAGATTGAGACATTTTAATTAAATCCTTAATAAAATCTTGTGCCTCTTTTAAATCTATTTGTGCTAATTTTTTTGAAAATTTCTCTTCGATTAAACGATCATCAAAATCTTCTTGCTTAATCTCTAAAAATTGAGTGATATAATTGTAAATTCCCACTTTTCTACCTAAACCTATGGCAGATTTTTTAATTCCACCAAAAGGCTGACGAAGAACTATGGCGCCTGTAGTGGGTTTGTTGATATAAATATTTCCTGCTTCTATATGAGTGTGAAAATATTCCCATTCTCTTTCATCTAAACTTTCAAAACCTGCAGTCAAACCATAGCCTGTGGAATTTACCATATCAATAGCTTCTTTTAAATCTTTAGCCTTCATCACACTTAAAATCGGTACAAAAAGTTCATTCATATGGGTAAAATCACCCTTTTTAGTGCCGTATTTTATGCCTGGTGTCATTAAATAAGGATTATCCTCTAAAAACTTAGGTTTTAATGCCCATTCTTCATAAGGTTGTAATTCATTTAAAGCCTTTTGAACTTTAGAATTTGGTTTATCAGCCAAAGTGCCTAGTTTGTTTTTAAATTCAAAAGGATTACCCACTGCTAGAGAACTTGCAGCATCCACTAAAGTCTTTTTAAATTCTTCATCATTATAAACCTCTTCTTCTAAAACCAGCAAAGAGGTAGCTGAACATTTTTGGCCGCTATTGCTAAAAGCAGAGTGAATGATATTTTTAATCGCACTATCACGATCAGCAAATTTAGAAACTATAGTAGCGTTTTTTCCACCCGTTTCAGCGCTTAAAAGCAAGGTTGGATTAGCTTTTAACATAGCATAGGCAGTATCCTCTCCCCCTGTAAGAATTGAAAATTTAATCGCTTCATCCACAAGCAAATATTTAGAAATATCGCTTCCTTTTGAAGGCAAGAAAATCAAAGCATCTTTTGGAATTCCTGCATCCCAAAAACACTTACAAAGCATATAACCTGTTAGGGTTGAAAGTGAAGAAGGTTTGTAAATCACAACATTACCCGCAGCCAAAGGAGCGGCTATAGTGCCCACTGAAATCCCCACAGGAAAATTCCAAGGAGCTATGGTAACCCCTATGCCTTTAGGCGTGAATTTAACTTTTGGATTTTGTTTTTTAAGCTCTTCTAAAGAGTGTGGATAAAACTCTATAAAATCAATAGCCTCACTCACTTCAGGATCAATTTCTAAAAAGGTTTTACCCACTTCTAAAGCTGCCAAACCTATTAAATCTCCTCTTCTTTCTCTCATAAGTTTTGCACTTTTGGCTAAAATTTGATAGATTTCATCATGGCTTTTTTGTGTAAATTTGGAATTTTTAGCTATTTCTAAAGCTTGTTTGATTTCTTTTTCTCCTGCTAAATAGGCCTTTCCTATCACTCTATCTTCGATCTTGTCTTTAACTTCTAAAACATTTAAATTTTCTGCTTTAAAATCAAGTTCGCCCACAACAGGATAAACATCATAATCTTTTAAATTTTCATATTTGGCTTTAATTTCTTTAGCCCACGCTCTATTTTGTGCTAAGATAAAATCCGTATCACTTTCGTTGTTAAATTTTTTGCTTTCATAAGAACTTATGATATTTGATTCTTTATTTCTGTCTTGCTTACGATGTGTAGTATTATCAAGAGTTTTTATACCTTCTAAGGATTTTAAAAAAAGTTCTTTTTGGATATTGTAGTTTTTATCTCCTACTTTAAGATTGAAAAAATAACGCATAAAATTATCTTCACTCGTATTTTCATCAAGACGTCTTACAAGATAAGCAATAGCATTGTTAAAATGTGCTTCATCACAAACTGGAGCATAAAGGATTAAATCATGCATTCTAGATAATTCATAAGAACATTGCAAACTCATACCTTCAAGCATTTCAAAAGTAAAAGAATCTAAAGCACCTACTTCAGCAATCCGTGTATAAGCATAAGCAATCTCAAAGATATTATGACTAGCTATACCGATGTGGATGTATTTATAATTATCTCCTTCAAGGATAAAATCAAGCATTTTATTATAATTGCTATCCGTATCTATTTTTTTGTAAAAAGTAGGAAGTTCCCAACCCCTTTGAGATGCAATGGTTTCTTCGCTTTCCATATTAGCACCCTTAACAAAGCGGATCTTAATAGGTTTCATGCCTTTTAAAACCCTCTCTTTTGAAAAAGCAAAAAGTTTTTTAAGATACTCATAAGAATCAGGTATATAAGCTTGTAAAACAATACCTGCTTTGATATCAAATTTAGCTACACTTTCCATAAAAGCTGCAACAGTGAGTTCTAAATCCCTAAATTCTTCCATATCAAGATTGATAAATTTAGATACACCTTGTTTTTTCTCTTCTTCTAAGGCTAAAGCATAAAGATAATCTAATCTTTTTACTAGCTCTTCTTTAGAATAATCAAAATCTATAATATGAATTTGTGAAAAAATAGTAGTAATTTTTATGGAAATATAAGTGATATAACTTGATTTTAAAGCTTCTTCATATTTTTGCATACGATATTTGCTCTCAGCTTCACCCAAAACCTCTTCACCGATTAAATTCACATTTAAAGTAATTTTATCTCTTGCTCTTTTCTTAATATGTGGCTCTAAAATACTAGAATTTGCATCTAATACCATAGCTTTGGTATCTTCTCTTAAATGTTTAATAAAAAAAGGCACGCTTAAATTAGGAATAAATTTACCAAAATTTAAAAAGCTAAAAAGTAGGAATTTTTCAAAGGCACTAAAAAAATCCGCTATGCCATATTTGCTCAAAGTATACTCTATAAGCTCAAAACTTGCATTTTTATCTTTACATCTAAAAGAACGATCTAAAAGTTCTATAAGCATAACTTTATTTTTGGGATTGTTAAGAAGTTTTTGCATTTTTAAATGAAATTCTTTTTCAGAATTTGAAATATTTAATTCTATTTTTCCTTGTAATTCTTCAGCTAAGGCTAAAGCTTTTTGTATCATTTTATATCTCCTAAGATAAATATGGATTTTAATCATATAAATAATATAAAAAAATAATATTTTAAATCATAGAAAATGTATATAAAAAATGATAAAAAAATTTTAATGGGTATTATAGTAACAAAAATTAAGAAATGATAATATCATTTGTAATTTTGGTAATGTTTTGACTTACTTATTTTGTGATTAATGAAATTAAAATAACAAGTCCAATAACAACAGTTGCCACAGAAAAAATAAGCTTTAAACCTATATTTAAAGATTTTCTATAACTCCTAAAAATTCAGATTCTCATTTTAACATTTAAAAAATAATATTCATTAATTATAAAAATATTATGTATTAGTATTTTTGATAGAAGATTCATTTTTTCCTTTTAAAAACAATTCTTTAAAGCGTTTATTGGCGTATTCTTCTATATCTTTTTGCAAAATAGAGTAATTTTCCATTAATTCCAAAGCTCTAGGAGTAAGTTTTGTTCCTGATTCCTTAGAACGCCCTTGTCTTGTACTGACTAAAATTTCTTGAGAATTTTTTTGTAAGGTTTGTAAATGCATCCAAGCTTTTTTATAATTCATCCCCATAAGTTTAGAAGCATGTAACAAACTACCTGTTTGCCTAATAAGCTCTAAAAGCTCTGTTTTTCCCCGTCCAAAAAGTAAATCTCCATCCGCATTTTCGATCCAGGTTTTTGTTCTTACTATAAATTGCTTAGCTTTTTTTTCTTTAAAACAACCAAGTTGACAATACTTTACATCAACCTTATAAGCTTTTAAAGCTGAACGCATACTTTTAAGTCCACAACCTTCTTTAGCAATATCTCTTGCATCTTTACAAAAAATTCTACGCTTTTCATCCAAGCTAGGTTCTATTTTTTTAAGTACTTCAATTTTTGCTTTTTCAAAATCTAAATGTCCAAATTGCCCCAACTCACAATTATCAATTCTCATGTGATTTTCATCGGCTAATTGTCCGATTTTTTCTATATTGACATTAAATTTCTTTGCAATTTTAAAAGCCGTACCACAATCTAATTTTTCATTACTATTTAACCATTCTCTCATAGATGAGATGATTTCTTTTTCTTGATTTTTATCCATGAATTCTAAATTCTCCACTATAAATATTGATCTTATTTTCTCTAGCAAAACCCTAAGCAAGAAAGATTTATCACCTTTATTTTAAAAATTTGAGTTGTAAATAACGGATCCATACCTTATCCTTAAATATTATATCAAAATATAAATAATAAAATTTATTATGTCTTTGATTCTTTTTCAAGTAAAATTAATCTTTTATGCAAATTAAAAATAATATTAATTTCTTAAAGAATAATCTTTATAAGAAAATTCTCTTATCATTTGAAGTTCATTTTTATGGTCTAAAAGCATGAGATTTGGAAGTCTTATGCCATTAAAGGTTGTGTTTTTCACAATGGTATAATGAATTTGATCTAAAAAAACGATTTTATCACCGATTTTAAGCTTTTTATCAAAGGCGTATTCTCCCATTATATCACCTGCTAAGCAAGTGTTTCCTGTAAGCAAATAGGCAAATTCATTTTCTTTTAAATCTGAAATTTTTTGATTTTCTCTTGTGGCTAAAATTCTAGCGTTTAAAACCTCGCTCATATAAGGCATGATGATAGTATCAGGCATATGTGCTTCGCTTGAAGTATCTAAAATAGCAATTTGTTTTTCATTTTCTATGATATCGACTACACTAGCAACCAAATTTCCCGTTTGCCAACCCACCGCTTCACCCGGTTCAAGATAAACTTGCACGCCATATTTATCACTGAAATTTTTACACAAAGCAATAAGTTTTTCAACATCATAGCCTTTTTTAGTGATATGATGTCCTCCTCCAAAATTCACCCATTTCATTTGCCCTATCCATTGGCCAAATTTCTCTTCAAAGGCTTTTAAAACAGCCTCTAAAGCATCAGCACTTTCTTCGCAAAGGGCGTGAAAATGAAGTCCTTCTATAGCACTTAAATCTACATTTTCAAAATCTTTAGCACGAATTCCAAGTCTTGAGTATCTTCCACAAGGATTATAAAGTTCTTTTGGAGCTAGCGAAAATTCAACATTGCAACGAAGACCTAAGGAATTTTTTTGTGTTTTAGCTTGAAATTTATGAAATTGAGCTAAAGAATTAAACACTATGTGATGAGATAAGCTGGCTATTTCATCTATTTCATCTTCTTTAAAAGCAGGGGAATAAGTATGAATTTCTTTATCCATGTATTCTTTAGCAAATTTTGCTTCCCAAAGTCCGCTACAAGTGCAACCTTTTAGATATTCTCCGACAATTTTCATCGCTCCTGAAAAAGCGAAACCTTTTAAAGCTAAAAGCACTTTAGCACCACTTTTTTCACCTACACTTGCTAAAAGCTCACAATTTTTTCTTAATTTATCTTCTTCTAAAATATAAGCTGGGGTTTGAATTTTTTCATAAAACATTATTTTTCCTTGATTAAAACGCTAAAATCATAACAAAATTAAACCAAATTTTCAAAATAAATATTTACTAAAACTAAACTATAATACAAAAAATCAAGCCAAAGGAAAAACTAAATGGATAGAAGGAATTTTTTGAAATTTAATGCACTCACGCTAGCAAGTATGGGTATAGCCTATGCAAATCCTACGCACTCCATGCATAAAAATCATTCCCTAAATCATGACTTAGATACCTCTTTTATCAACTTCGCTCCAAAAAATTTAAAGCTTTTAGATCCAAAATATTTCCCTAAAGGAGAAATTTTAAAAGCCTTGCCTTTACTCAAAAATGAAAGTAAAGAAAAAAATATTTTTCGCACTACTATAGAAATCAAAGAAACTCACATAGAACTCATCAAAGGTAAAAAAACCTTATTTTATACCTATAATGGCCTAGTACCTGCTCCAAAAATAGAAGTTTTTGAAGGAGATAAACTTGAAATTTTAGTCAAAAACAAACTCAAAGAATCTACAACCCTACATTGGCATGGCGTTCCTGTGTCACCTGATCAAGATGGAAGCCCACATGTTCCTATCTTAGCAGGAGAAGAAAGAATATATCGTTTTGAAATTCCTCAAGATAGTGCAGGAACTTACTGGTATCATCCACACCCTCATTATACCGCTTCTAAACAAGTCTTCATGGGTTTAGCAGGGGCTTTTGTGATTAAAGCAAAAAAAGATGCTTTAAGTCATTTAAAAGAAAAAGATTGGATGATTAGCGATTTGCGTCTTGATCAAAACGCTCAAATTCCAAATAACAACCTAAATGATTGGCTTAATGGCAGGGAGGGAGAATTTGTACTCATCAATGGACAATTTAGACCTAAAATCAAACTCGCCACAAACGAACGCATACGCATTTATAATGCTACTGCAGCAAGATATTTAAATTTACGCATACAAGGAACTAAATTCATACTTGTCGGTACTGATGGCGGACTTATAGAAAAACCTATTTATAAAGATGAGCTTTTCTTAAGTCCTGCTTCTCGCCTTGAAATTTTAATCGACACCCCAAAAGATGGAAAATTTAAGTTAGAAAGCACTTATTATGATAGGGATAAAATGATGGTTAAAGAAGAACCTAATACCCTATTTTTAGCTGATATTAGCCTAAAAAAAGAAAATTTAGAACTTCCAAAAAATTTAAAAATTTTCAAACCTTCAGAAGAACCTAAAGAATTTAAAGAAATAATCATGAGTGAAGATCATGTACAAATGCATGGTATGAGGGGAAAAAGTGAAAGCGAATTAAAAATCGCTCTTGCGTCTATGTTTTTAATAAACGGCAAAAGCTATGATTTAAAACGCATTGATTTCAATTCCAAACTTGGAGTAGTTGAGGACTGGATAGTGATCAATAAATCTCACATGGATCATCCTTTCCACGTACATGGCACACAATTTGAACTCATCTCATCAAAACTAGACGGCAAAGTTCAAAAAGCTGAATTTAGAGCCTTAAGAGATACCATAAATGTGCGTCCTAATGAAGAATTAAGACTTAGAATGAAACAAGATTTTAAAGGGCTTAGAATGTATCATTGCCATATTTTAGAACATGAAGATTTAGGAATGATGGGAAATTTAGAAGTAAAGGAATAAATATGGTAAAAGTGGAATTTTTAGGTCCTATAAATAAAGCAAATTTAGAACTTGAAGTAAAAAATTTAAAAGAATTAAAAGAAATTTTGCAAAAAGATGAGAGTTTAAAAGAATGGCTAGAACTTTGTGCCGTATCTTTAAATGATGAAATTATTTTTGATGAAAACGCTAAGTTAAAAGATGGTGATAAAATAGCACTTTTACCACCAGTTTGCGGGGGTTAAATGGATCATTTTGCACTTTATCAAGGTTCTTTAAACATTCCTCAAATTTATAGCCAATGGTATGAGTTTGCTAAAGATAAAAACTGCGGTGCTTTGCTAACTTTTTGTGGCATTGTGCGTGAAGAAGGAGACATTGAGGCGCTTAGTTTTGATATTTATAAACCGCTTTTAAAAAAATGGTTTGATAAGTGGCAAAAAAGAGTAGATTTTGATGGTATTACCTTGCTTTTTGCTCACTCTATAGGCGATGTGGCGGTGCATGAAAGTTCATATTTTGCAGGAATTTTAAGCAAACAAAGAAAATTAGGACTTAAACTTCTTAATGAATTTGTTGAAAATTTTAAAGCAAGCGCACCCATTTGGAAATACGATGTGATAAACAAAGAAAGAATTTATGCCAAAGAAAGATCAACCAAACTTTACGGTGCAGGACTTTTAAAAGGATAAAAAATGTTAATGTCTTATGAAGAAAGTTTAAAAATTTTACACTCTCATATCAAAACTTATGAAAAGATTGAAAAAATAGCTCTCACAGAGTGTTTAGGACGCATTTTAGCTCAAGATATAAAAGCACTTAAAAATCAGCCTGAATTTCCAACCTCAGCCATGGATGGTTATGCGATCAAATTTGAAGATCAAGACAAAGCTTTAAAAATTTTAGGCATCACTCCTGCGGGCACTATGCCCCAATTTAGCGTGCAAAATGGTACTTGTGTAAAAACCTTTACAGGCTCACTTATGAGCGAGGGAAGCGATACTTTGGTTCCTGTTGAAAATGTGCGCGTAGAAAACGACACCCTTTTTATAGAAAAAAAAGTTCCCCAAGCTTTTGCCGTGCGTGCGGTAGGAGAAAACTATAAAAAAGATGAAATTTTACTCAAAAAAGGCACAAGGTTAAATTATAGTGAGATAGCTCTTTTGGCTGAACTTGGATTTTTTCACATTAGTGTGTTTATAAAGCCTATTATAGGGGTTTTAAGCAGTGGAAATGAAATAAAAGATCTAGGAGAAGCTTTGGAAAATCCTGCTCAAATCCGCTCTTCAAATCATATCGCCATAGCTAATTTAGCTAAAAATTTAAATTGCGATACAAGGGTTTTTCCTCTTTTAAAAGACGATGAAAAAGCTACTTTTTCTACCCTTGAAAGGGCTTTACAAAGTTGTGATATTTTGGTTACCACAGGCGGGGTTTCTATGGGGGATTTTGACTTTTTAAAAAAAGCCGTGAAAGAATATGAAATCATCATCGATAAAGTCGACATAAAACCAGGCAGACATATCAAAATAGCTAAGGCTAATGAAAAATTTATCATCGCCTTACCCGGTTTTCCTTACTCGGCTATGGTAATGTTTAATCTTTACGCAAGAGAGATTTTAAACTCTTGGTTACTTCAGCCTAAAGACTATATTTGTAAAGCCTTTTTGCAAGGAAGCTACAAGAAAAAAACGCCTTATTTAGAATTTGTCGCTTGCAATATAAAGTTTAAAAATGGACGCATTTTAGCCAATCTTGAAGGCAAAAAAGAAGGCTCTAGCGCGATTATAAACAATCTTAACAATAAAGCCGCCCTTATGCTGGTGCCAAAAGAATGTAAAATTTTAGAAAATGAAAGCTTAGTGGATATTATCTTTATGCCTTAAAATTATTTAAATAATTTTATTTCGATTTTAATCAACCCTAAATTTCAACAAGTTTCAAATTCGCAACCTCCTTTTAGTGGAGTAATTAGCCCTAGCGGAGTTTCAATCCACTAGGGTTTATTTTAGTCCCTTTTTAAATTTCTTTATGGTAAAATACTCATAACAGTGTTATCATTGATACCAGCGTTTTAGTCCCTTTTTAAATTTCTTTATGGTAAAATATTTACTTGGAATTGTGTAGCGTCGTTAAAGTTTTAGTCCCTTTTTAAATTTCTTTATGGTAAAATAAATATAACTAAAGAAGGTATGAAAGTTTTAGTTTTAGTCCCTTTTTAAATTTCTTTATGGTAAAATCCTGTTGCATTAAAACCGCTAGGAGTTAATGTTTTAGTCCCTTTTTAAATTTCTTTATGGTAAAATTAATTTTGGAAAGTCATTTAAACTTAAAATGTTTTAGTCCCTTTTTAAATTTCTTTATGGTAAAATAAAAGGCACTGCTTCATTATCTTTTGAAATGTTTTAGTCCCTTTTTAAATTTCTTTATGGTAAAATAACCGCCAAGTGATTAACGCATACTACTTTGTTTTAGTCCCTTTTTAAATTTCTTTATGGTAAAATTCAAGTAAGCCCATATAAATCATTATTTTAGTTTTAGTCCCTTTTTAAATTTCTTTATGGTAAAATTATAAACTTTATAACCGATAGTTATATCCAGTTTTAGTCCCTTTTTAAATTTCTTTATGGTAAAATCAGCCCATTGCCTTTTAATATTATCTTTATGTTTTAGTCCCTTTTTAAATTTCTTTATGGTAAAATGTTATTAATTTAATTATAAATACAGGCTTGGTTTTAGTCCCTTTTTAAATTTCTTTATGGTAAAATAAATATACATAATAGAGAAGATATATCTAAGTTTTAGTCCCTTTTTAAATTTCTTTATGGTAAAATATAGTCTTAGTTTTTCCTGTGCCTATATCCGTTTTAGTCCCTTTTTAAATTTCTTTATGGTAAAATTTTTTAACCTTTTGAAAAATAATTTATAATGTTTTAGTCCCTTTTTAAATTTCTTTATGGTAAAATTTCCACTTGCAAAAGCTCCATAAATACCGTTGTTTTAGTCCCTTTTTAAATTTCTTTATGGTAAAATTTAGCAACTTATAATAACTCTAATGTTATTGTTTTAGTCCCTTTTTAAATTTCTTTATGGTAAAATGGTGCTATAGGTAGTATCATAAGTGTTGATGTTTTAGTCCCTTTTTAAATTTCTTTATGGTAAAATGGAAATAGGAAAGATGATTTAAATAATTATGTTTTAGTCCCTTTTTAAATTTCTTTATGGTAAAATAAAATAAGCCCATTTATCTATTAAAAAGCTGTTTTAGTCCCTTTTTAAATTTCTTTATGGTAAAATCACAAATCCTTATGGTAGGTTCAAGCGTAAGTTTTAGTCCCTTTTTAAATTTCTTTATGGTAAAATATTTGAGATTAAACAAATTAATAAAGCTAAGTTTTAGTCCCTTTTTAAATTTCTTTATGGTAAAATCCTACCATATCACACCCTGTAGCTCTACTAGTTTTAGTCCCTTTTTAAATTTCTTTATGGTAAAATGTTCTTTTGTAACTGTATTAACCCCGCTAAGTTTTAGTCCCTTTTTAAATTTCTTTATGGTAAAATACGTTCAGTCTATTACAGCTTTAAGTGGTGTTTTAGTCCCTTTTTAAATTTCTTTATGGTAAAATATGGAATTAACACGACCATTTGCAGAAAATGTTTTAGTCCCTTTTTAAATTTCTTTATGGTAAAATCTATAAAGTTAAGAGAATGGTTAAAATCTTTGTTTTAGTCCCTTTTTAAATTTCTTTATGGTAAAATAGATTTACTCACAAAATAGAATGTTTATTTGTTTTAGTCCCTTTTTAAATTTCTTTATGGTAAAATCAAAACAATCAATTAAATGCTAAAGGTAGTGTTTTAGTCCCTTTTTAAATTTCTTTATGGTAAAATTTCTTTGTTGCCGGAGTTTTAGTGGCTAATGTTTTAGTCCCTTTTTAAATTTCTTTATGGTAAAATTAAAATAATATATAGGTTTCCCCTGAGATGGTTTTAGTCCCTTTTTAAATTTCTTTATGGTAAAATTTCTGTAGTTGTTAAAGTGCTACCAGTTGCGTTTTAGTCCCTTTTTAAATTTCTTTATGGTAAAATTTCTGTAGTTGTTAAAGTGCTACCAGTTGCGTTTTAGTCCCTTTTTAAATTTCTTTATGGTAAAATAGATATTTACCAGATAATGAAAATTTCGGGGTTTTTTCATGAAAAATAGCAAAAATTATGCTATAATCTCATAAGAAATTTAAAAAGGGACTAAAATAAAGAGTTTGCGGGACTCTGCGGGGTTACAATCCCCTAAAACCGCTTTTAAAATTCAAATAAATTTTGCTGATGATATTTTTCTTGTTTTTTGTTTATTTGAATTTCTTCATTATTTGAATTTTTATATTTAAATTCTCCATGACTATCTATATCAAAAAGCGTTAAATTGGTTTCGTTATTAACTTTTTCGTTAAAAACTATGCCACCAAGCAAAAGCTCCATTTTATCAAATTGCTTTTCAGTGATGATTAAAGCCCTTACATTTCCATAAGGTGGCAAAATCTTTTTTACATTTTCAATAGAACTTTTTGCAGAACTTAAACCCTTGCAAATACGCATATAAACACTAAATTGCAGCATAAAATAACCTAATTTTATAAGATTATTTCTAAATTTACTTGCTAGTTTTTGCTCTTTTTTACTTTTAGTAGGTACATCAAACATCAAAAGCACACGCATAAATTTATCTTCAATCATCAAATTTCACTATCTTTAGTTCATCTTCATACAATAAAGCATTTTTAAAATTTGCCACATAATGATTTATCGCTCTGTTTAAAGGATAATTTTGCCCATCAAAATTGATTTTGCTTTGTAAATTGCCAATCAACGCTCTTTTGTCATCTTTGCTTAAAAACTCACTTTCACCCTTAAGCTTTAAAACACAATCATCAACACTAGCCCTAAACACTTCTATCAAATCATCACAAAGCGCAAAAGAATTATAAATATTATCGTGCTTTATGCCAAGCCAAGGCAAAAGCCCACTTATGCAAACTGCTCTAATAATACAAGCCCTAATGATTGCATAGCCATAATTTAAAGCAGAATTTTCAAAGCAAAGCTCATCTCTTGAAAAAGAAGTACCAAACAAAGTTTTAAAATAAAGCGCCGCCGCAACAGCTTCAATATTTTTACTATCATTTAAGCTTACTTTTTTAGCCAAATTTATAAGCTCATTGCTTTGCTCTATTTTATTGTGTTTTTTTAAGATAAAGGCTTGATTTAGGATTTTATTTTTAATGATTTTTTGCCATAAAATAGCCTTTTTTTGAGCACTTACATTCATTTGCTCTTTTGCGATTTTTGCACTTTGAAAATGCCCTAAAAAAGGAGTAAAAACACCATTTATACTATGAGTTTCATCGCAGGTTAATAAGATAATTTTATACTTTGCAAAGGCATTAAAAAGTGCGGAACTAATGCTTATTTGTAAGCTTTCTAAAACGATGATATTTATATCTTTTAAAAACAATTTGGCTATATTTTCATCTTGCTTAATCACAAGATGATTTAGCTCTAAATTTAGCTTGGCATTAGAGCTAATAAGCAGTGTTTTAAAAGCTTCATCGTAACTCATTTTTTAAAATCTTCTCTTTGTCTAAACTCAGCCTTTGTAACTTCCCCAAGTGCTGAAACTATGTATTTTTCAAATACTTTTAGATTTTGAATTCCTATGCTTTTTGCGATTACTTCTTTTTCATTTGCATTTTTAAACAATATTTTTTGATTTTTACTTAGCGTTTCAAATTTATTATCGTGTTTTGAAACAATCAAACTAACAGTAGAGCTTGTAAAAGCATTATAATAAACAAATTCTGGCTCTTGCATATCTTTAGTTTGAATTAAAATCAAACTATCTTTGTATAAAGAAAAGCAAAACTCATAATTTTCATCCATTAAAATCCAGTCTTTTATCTCACCTTTTTTACTTCGTGCTACAGCTGCTTTATTTGGTAATACTTTTAAAGCAAAATCCATAGTATAAATTGGCACAGCATAAAATTTATTTGTCTTTTTGTGTTTAAAAATATCCACTCTAAACATATCGCCATTTTTAACTATTTTACCATTTACTTTGCGGATTTTACCAAGCTCTAGGGCTTTTAAAACTCCTTCTTTTCCGCCGTATGATTGATAGAATTCTTCTTCTTTTCTAAATGTTTCTTCATGTAAAGCTCCACTTGGCTTTTTTCTCTCAGGTTTTGAGACAAAAATTTCATCAATTTTATCTAAAACCTTTTGCCTAAAACCACTAAAAGGCTCAAAAAACTTCCTTTTGTTTTTATAATCTAATTCACTAATTTTTTTTGCATAAAGTTCTGCACTGTTGCTTTCTTGCTCTTTTTTAAAATCTGAAAAAGCCTTTACGATAGAGTTGTTTGCATAAGCAATAATTACTGCATCGATGGCGTGATGAAGATGATTATTTCTATCCTTAGTGCTAAAGCCCCAAGTGTGTCTTAAAGCCGATGTTAGCATACCGCTTTTTGCTTCTACATGCACTTTTGAGCCTTTGTGTGTGTCGTTTAACTTTGTATTTTCATCATCACTTAAAGGTAAAAAATCTAAATAATCTTTAGTATAGTTTAAAACAAGCCTTGCGATGTAGCGAGTATCGTTTAAATTTCTATCTTTAAAGTCTTTTTGCTCTTTGTCTTTGTAATTTTTATCTAAAATTCTTTTTTGCTTTTTAGTAGGTAGGTTTTTTGCTAAAACTTCAATTTTCTGCCATTTTGCATTATCATTACCAAAGGCTTCAAATGGGGTTTTATTAAGTTTTTCTTGGTTTTGCTTGGTAAAAACTAAAACTTTATTCATATAAGAATCATCAAAACTTCTAGAATAAGGGTAAATGTGATCAATTTCAAGCATTTTTTCATCTTGCAAATCACTAATTTTAATCTTTTCTCCACTATAAGCACAAAATTCTTTTTGTTCTTTAAATAATCTTAATTTTAAAATATTTTTGCTATTTATTTTTAAGCCTAGTTTTTCACATTCAAGTTCGGCGTCTTTTTTGGCCTTGTAGTTTTCATTTTGCTCTTTTTCTATTTTAGCTCTTTGGCTGTAATTTTTACCTACTTCTCTTGCTAATTCAATGTTTATTTTATGCACTTTGCCGTATTTTTTAAGTAAAGCATTTAAGACCTTTCTGTATTCTTTAATCGCCCTTAAAACCACAGGATTAGTTACCTCATCTTTATAATAAGTTTCATTAAATGCGGGTAAAAAATCTTTTTTATCTTCATTGATTGCTACTTTTAAATTAAGCTCATTACAAGCTTCATCGTATTTTTTACCTTCAAGCATTAAAGGAGTGATAAGTTTTAAGGCTTTAAAACTTATATTTAAATGGTCTTTAAATTCCAATTTGCTTAAACTATCAATTTGATTTTGATTTAAATCATATTTTGCTAAAGCCTTTTTAAGCTTAATCTCATCTTTTATAAGGGTAATATCTTTTGCTATTTCATTTAAATCATCTTGGCTTAAACTATGATCACCTAGGGCTTTTATAAATTCTTTATATTTTTTAAACTCAATAAAATAAGTTCCTTTTTCCCTTTTAAATTCATAATCATCGCTTAAGACCAAAAGCTTTTTTGTTTGTTTATAAGTTAGAGTGCCGTTTTTTAAAACTTCATTCAAAAGCGTGTTTAAATCATCTTTTGTATATAAATTTCCTTCAGTATTTTTAAGATTGTTTAAAAGATTGATAATTCTTGTAAGTGCTACAAACATAAAAGCTAAGGGCGAATTTTTTGGCGCTCTTTTTTCATCGGTAAAAAAACTACAATTTCCCACCAAATGAGAAAAATCTTTTAAAGCCCTTTTATAAAATGCTACACTAAGCACCTCTTCTTCAAATTTTTTTGAAAAAGAAAAGCCAAATTCTCTTTGTTTTTTAAAAATAAGCTTTAATTCATCTTTTAAAAAACTTTGCGCTATGCAGCGTTCATAACTTTCTTTTTTATTTCTAACATTTGTAAATTCTTTGGAATTTTCTTTGAATTTTTGAAAATACTCTTTATAAAGATACTCGCCCACACTTTGATAATTTGCTAGTTTTTCTTCATTTTGCTTGATAGCTTTTAAAATCGCACCTTTTTCTTTATCATCACTATTTTTAATATCATCATAGCCACGCCTTTTTGCAATATGTAAAATCACTCTTGCAAAATCTTGCTTACTTAAAAGCTCGTTTAAAGCTCTAAATCTTAACTCATAAGGGCTAATTAAAGATCCTTTATAAGCCTTGGCTAAACTTTCATCAAAGCTTTGATAATCTTCGTAATTTAACTTAAATTCATTTGCGATTAAATGTTTTAAGTGATTTAGCCTTGCTTTGCGTCTAGCAAGGCGTTTTCTAGCACTTCTTGCAAGGCGTCTTGGCAAGGCTAAGGATTCTCCTGTTTTAGGATTTTCAGCCTTTGTAAAAATCCTAACTCCACAATCTTTTAACTCATCATTTTCACTAAATGCCCAGCCAATAGAGCTTATTCCTATATCAAATGCCAAAATTCTTGCCACACTAGATCCTTTTTAATATTTATGATTTGTGTATAATTATAATACAAAAATCATTTTTTAAACAAACATAAACTTTTCAGTAACCAAACTATACATATTAATTTTATAATGTAAAAAATAAGTAAAATTTTAAATGAAAAATATTTATTAGTTAAATTTTAGCTAAAATAAAATAAAAGCTAATATAACTTAGGAAAAATCATGCCAATTTTTATGATATGTTCTACACTTTTAGCGGTGATTATCATTGCTTATTATATACTCAAAAAATACAATCCCATTTTTGTATTTTTTCTTTCAGGTATTCTCTTGCTTATTTTTGCTTTTTACATCACAGGAGCACCTATACCAAAAGCCCCAAGCAGAGAGCACACAAGTTTTTTAAATGTTTTACTTGATAGTTATGCCTTTATCACAGCAAGTTTTAAAAGTCAGCTTTCTGGAGTAGGGCTTATTATCATGAGTGTGGCAGGTTTTGCTGCTTATATGAAACATATCAATGCTTCAGCAAAACTTGCTTTTTTAGCAAATAAACCCTTAGGAAAAATCAAAAATAAATACTTGATTTTAAGTGGAACTTTTATTGTTGGAATGGCTTTAAAAATTGTCATTTCTAGCTATGCTGGATTGCTTTTACTTTTATTAGCATGTATTTATCCTGTTTTAATCTCACTTAAAATCCGTCCTATTACAGCCGTATGCGTGCTTTCTTTAATCGCACTTGATTATGGCCCAAAAGATGGAAATTCAATCAATATGGCAGATATGGTAGGACAAAGTGATAATGTCGTAGGGCTTTTTTTAAATTACCAAATTTATAGTGTGATTGCTTATGTTGTAGTTCTTGCCATCTTGATTCCTTTTTATTTTGCTTGGATTGATAAAAGAGATAAAGAAAAAGGTGTTTTAAATGATGAAGTTGAAATTCCACCAATCATTGATCCTAAATGCCCTACTTTTTACATACTCTTTCCTTGGTTGCCTGTTGTATTTTTATTTACAGCGTATTTTTTTACTATCAAACTCGATGTTGTGACAGCCAATTTTGTAAGTATTTCTTTAGTTTTTCTTGTTGAATTTGCAAGGCATAAAAATGCTAGGAAATTAGGTGACGATATGATGGTGATTTTAAAAGCTATGGCTGAAATTTTTATCTCAGTCGTAAGCATAATCATCGCCGCTGGAGTATTTGCTGAAGGTATTAAAGCACTCGGTGGAGTCAATATCCTTGCTAACGCGGTTTCCAATCTTGGAACAGGAAATTTTGCAGGGTTTGGAATTCTTTTGAGTATAGCTATTTTAAGCTTTTTGGTTTATTTTGCTACAGTGATTATGGGAAGCGGGATTGCTGCTTTTAATGCTTTTGGAAAACTAGCTCCTGATATAGCTACAAAATTAGGCGTTGTGCCTATTACTCTAGTTTTACCTATAGAAATCGCATCTTGTTTAGGTCGCGCAGCTTCACCAATAGCAGGGGGAATCATAGCTTTAGCTGGATTTGCAAAAGTGGCTCCAATGGATATCATAAAACGCACCACTCCACTTTTACTTATCGCTATGCTTGTGAATGTACTTGTAGCCTTTTATCTAGCACAAACCCATCCTTTGCCAAAAGAACAAAACGCTACAAAAATAGAACTTAAAATACAAAAATAAAGCGTATTGACTCTTTATTTTCACTCTAAAACAATACCTTCATGAATACAAATTTCGCCGATGATAAAGGCGTCTGAATTTTCTAAAACCTTGCTTACATTAGAAGGATCTACAATCATTACTAAACCCACTCCCATATTAAAGCTTCTATACATTTCACTTTCTTCTACAGCCTGCCCTATAGTATAAAAAATTTCAGGGGTTTTAAGATGATGCTTGCGTATAGTTGCACCCATACCACGAGGCAAAACGCGTGGTAAATTGTCGACCAAACCACCCCCTGTAATATGAGCTAGAGCACTGATATAAGGCTTTAGGGTAAGAAAATCATGGACATAAATCCTTGTAGGCTCTAATAAAATATCAATTAAATTTTTACCCTCTATCTTATCATCAAATTTTAATTTTAAACTTTCAAAAAGTACTTTTCTAGCTAAAGAATAGCCGTTTGAATGAAGTCCTGAACTAGGAAGTGCCAATAAAATATCACCATTTTTAACCAATTTACTTCTATCAATCTCATCTTCTTCAGCCATACCCACTGCAAAACCCGCAAAATCAAAATCATCTTTTGCATACATTCCAGGCATTTCGGCAGTCTCTCCGCCGATTAATGCACAATTTGCCATCTTACATCCCTTGACAATGCCTGATACAACAGTCTTTGCTACTTCTACTTCAAGCTTGGCTGTAGCATAATAATCCAAAAAAAACAAAGGTGTAGCAAAATTACAAATCAAATCATTCACACACATTGCTACTAAATCTTGCCCTATAGTATCATATTTTTTCACATCAATCGCCAAGCGAAGCTTAGTACCAACACCATCTGTTGCACCTAAAATCACAGGCTTTTTAAAACCACTTGGCATTCTAAAAGCACCCGCAAAAGAACCAATTCCACCTACAACATTATCATTAAAAGTTTCTTTAACCAAAGGTTTTATAGCTTCTACAAAGGCGTTTCCATTATCTATACTTACACCTGCATCTTCGTATGAAATTTTCATTTATTTTCCTTTAAGAACTAAAAAGGTATTTTAACGAAAAAAGTTTTAATAAGGCATAAGATGAAAAATGCTTTTTTTGTAACCGCTTCAATTGCTTGTGGTAAAAGCACCTTTATAGAAATAGCGAATTCTTTAGGCTTTAAAAGCATTAGTGCAGATAAAATCTCTCATGAAATTTTAGATAAAAATGCTTTAGAACTTGAAAAGATTTTTTCTCCCTTTAGCTTAAAAAATTTACTCACAAAAGAAAAAAAAATCGATAGAAAAATCCTTGGAGAAATTGTTTTTAATAACAAAGAAGCTAAAAAAATTTTAGAAAATTTCACTCATCCTAAAATTCGAGCTAAAATTTTAGAACAAATGCAAATTTTAGATAAAGAAAATAAGGCTTTTTTTGTAGAAATTCCTCTTTTTTTTGAAAGCAAAGCTTATGAAAATTTAGGCAAAGTCATAGTAATTTACGCATCTAAAGAATTAAGTCTTAAAAGAATCATGCAAAGAGATAAACTTAGCCTAGAAGCTGCAAAAGCTAGACTTGATTCTCAAATAGATATTAAAGAAAAACTTAAAAAAGCAGATTTTATCATTAAAAATACTAATTCTTATGCCGATTTTAGGCAAGAATGTGTTAAAGTAATACAAGAAATTTCTAAAGGAAAAATGTGAAATTTTATAAATATTGTGCAAGTGGGAATGATTTTGTCATAACAAATGCTGATGAAAAAAAAGATAGAAGTGCTTTAGCTAAAGAACTTTGTAATCGTTACGAGGGTATAGGTGCGGATGGCTTTATCGTGATATTACCTCATGAAAAATACGACTTTGAATGGGAATTTTATAATAACGATGGTTCAAGGGCTGCTATGTGTGGCAATGGTTCAAGGGCTGCGGCACATTTTGCACATCATATCAACAAAATAAATCCTAGCATGAGTTTTTTAACCGGTGCAAAACTGATAAAAGCAAAGGTAAATCAAGATAAAGTTGAAGTATCTTTAGGCAAAATACAAAGCGTGCAAAATACTTTCAAAGAACTGGGAAAAATTTGGCAACTTTGCGATACTGGAGTTCCGCATCTAGTGCATTTTTGTCAAAATTTAGATGAATTTGATACAATACTTTGTCAAAAAATGAGACAAAAATATAATGCCAATGTTAATTTTGTAAAAATTTTAGATCAAAATCATTTGAAAGTTCGCACTTATGAACGCGGAGTTGAAGATGAAACCTTAGCTTGTGGCACAGGTATGGGAGCTTGTTTTTATCTAGCATTTTTGAATAAAAAAGTGCAAAACAAAGTTAAAATAACTCCTAAAAGTGGTGAAGAGGTAGGGTTTACATATAAAAATGAAGAATTGTTTTTTGAAGGAAAGGTAAAGTATTGTTTTGAAGTCAATTATAATTTTTCTTAGTCTTTTTCTAATCCAACTTTTTGGTACTGATGATATAAAAAATGGCTTTGGAGAGGAATATTATAAGCTTGATATAGACCAGAAAAGACAAATTTTTTTTACAAAAATGAATAAAATGTTTGATCAAAGCTTTAAAAAAATTAAACAAGAAAGAGCTTTTATCGAAGCGTTTTTTAAACAGGCTTATAAAACAGGCTTTAGGACTTCAAACCAAACAAATCTTGAAAAACTTATCGCGATAAAAAACAAATATCGTATTGAAAATCTTTATGATTTTGCAGAATATAAAAAACGTATCCAAAAAATTCCAAAATCTATGGGCATGGCCCAAGCTTTAATTGAAAGTGCTACAGGTACAAGTCGCTTCGCAAGAGAAGCAAATAATCTTTTTGGAGAATGGACTTGGGGTGAGAAAGGTTTAATTCCTGATTTAAGACATCCAAATAAAAAACATAAAATTAAAATTTTTGATAGTCTGCAAGATAGTGTTGACTCTTATGTTTTAAATTTAAATCGTCACTTTGCCTATGAAAAGTTTCGCGATGCAAGAGCTAAATTTGAAAATGAAGACAAGGAAATAACAGGATTAGAGGCTATTAAAACCTTAGATTCTTATTCTGAACTCAAGGGATATTATATCAATCTTATTGCAAAAATCATTAAACGATATAACCTTGAAAAATATGACACAGGCTTAAATAATACCTAAAATCCAAGTGAAAATTTATCAAAAGATATGACTTCAAATTTAATCCCTTGTTCAAAAAAACTATCCTCACTTGAAAGAGTGATAAAAATCACATGAAAAATTCCAAGTTCTAAAGCCTTTGCTAAAATTCTCTTAGCACGTAATTTAATCAAATCAATATCTAAAGTTGGACTTGAAATATAAGCAATTTTAGATATTTGGCTATAAAAGTTGAAGTATTTATTATAAAAAAATTCTTCTTTAAATTTAAACAACTCGCTTAAAACTAAATTTTCAAATAAATGCGAAAAATCCCTTGAGATACAAAGATTATTTCTTAAGCCAAAATCTTTAAAATAAATCTTTTGAAGTTTTTTTTCATCATGTTTTAAAGTATAAATCACATAAGTATTTTCTAATTTTTTTATAGCTTGATAAACACTATCTTTTGAAGTTTTTAATCTTTTTTTGAGCTCTATAAATATCTTAGAAATACTGATTTGCTGACCCAAATTTAAAGCTAAATACTTTAAAATTTCTAATTCTAAAAGAGTAAAATTTTGTCTTAGAAGTATGTTTTTTTCTCCAAATTTACTGCGTCCACTTTGCAAAAAAAGCCCTACTAAATTATTTATAGGTAAATTTTTCTTACTTACGCTAATAAATTCTTCAAAATCAAAATAATCAAGTTCAAGTTCTTCAAACCCATTTATATTTAAATCTTTTATATTTGAACTTAAGATAATAGGAATTTTAATTTTTTCTAAATTAGGAATAAAATCCAAATTATAAAGGCAAAGAATTTTAATTTGTAAATTTTCATTCAAAAAATCAACAAGTCTTTCTAAACTTTGTTTTTTAAAACGTGTATCATATAAATCTAAAAATAAAATTTCACTTGCTTTAAATTGAGATAAAAAATTAAAAATAAGTGTTTTTTTACCGCAAAATTGTGGACCTTTTACGATAATATTTGGTTTTAAAATTTGAATTTTTCTTTCATAACTTACTTCAAATTTAGGGTGGTTTTCATAAAAAAAATTAAGTACTTTCAATTTTATCCTTTAAAAAAGGATATTATAGCCTAGTTTATATAATTGGGGCATAAAGCCCCTTAAATTACATTTTGCAAGTGCCTTGCAAAGTAGCACCTATCATCCAAAGACTTTTTTCGTATTTTGCAATATTTTCTTGTGCAAAAGCAGCTGTTGTAGTATCACTTTCTTTTTCTGCTGCTTCATTGAGTTTTTTAAATTCCGCTAAAAGATATTCATAATCTTGTTTAATCAGTTCTAAGACTTCAAGCGGAGTAAAGCAATCTTTTGCAACGTTTGGACTTTTTGCACTTTCCATTAAAACTTTTTGGCAAGTGATGGCTTTTTCACCAAGTTGTAAAGCTCTTTCAGCACAACTATCAAAAAGCTCTGCCATCTCTTCATAAGCTTTTTCTGTATATTCGTGTATAGAAAAAAATTGCAAACCTTTTACATTCCAGTGGTAATTATGAAATTTAACCCATAAATGATGAGCATCTGCTTGCATTTGTAATAATTGTTTTGTAACTGACATGATTGACTCCTTTTTTAATTTTTAAAATTATAACATATAATCCTTAATTAATAATTATTATTAATTAATAATTATTATTATAATTTTAACTTAAAATCATTATACTCTTTTTTTAATGAATTTTTATTAAGAATTTAATATATTTTTTAAGATCAATTTTCCAACTTCCACACCAGGCTGATCATAAGTATTAATCCCTAGCATAAGACCACAAGTTGAAGTAAAAAGTTCATAATAATACATCAAATATCCCGCATGCCAAGCATCAAGTTTTTCAAGCTCTATCACATCAACACTTAAATTTTCAGCGATTAAAGCGTGCATCGTTGCATCACATTGAGCGTTTAAAAGTTCGTGAAGATTGACTTTATTACTTAAAGAATCTAAAAATTTAAAATGGATATCAGGGATAATAGGTGCTTTTTGAGTGTCTTTGATTTTTAAAAAGGTTACAGTTTTATTTTTAGGTCCATCCATAATGAGTTGTAAAAAACTATGCTGATCCTTTGCACCAATGAGTGCAATAGGAGTTAAACCTATGCGTTTATAGCCTTGCTTTTTACCTAAACTTTCGGCAATAAGCTGGATATACCATTCATTAAAGCCTTTAAAAGCATCGCTATATGAAAAAAGTACATTGATATTGGCATTTTTATGTGTACAATAATGATAAGCTTTTTGTAAAATTTCATCTTTTTTGTGAATAAAAAAATCTTCAAAGCACGCTTTAGCTCCTTCTAAAAGAGCTTTGGCATTATAGCCACAAAAACAAAGCGGAACTATACCCACGGCTGAAAGTATGCTAAAACGACCCCCAACATTCGCAGGGATAAAAAAGCATTTAATGGCTAAATTTTCACCTTCTTGATGAAGTTTTGAATCCTTATCAGTAATGAAAACAAAGTATTTTTTTAATTCTTGCATATCAAGTTTAAAATGCTCAATAAGAAGTTTAAAAAGCGATACTACTTCTATGGTGCTACCTGTTTTACTGATGATTAAAAATAAACTTTCTTCAAGCTTGATTTTTTCCAAAGTCTTATTAAAAGAATGTGAGCTTGTGTTATCGAGTATAAAAAGTTCTCTTTGGTTGCTTTTTTCGTCAAAAAGCATATCACGCAAGGCTTTTACACCACAACTTGAACCACCCATTCCTACTAAAACGATATTTTTTACATACTCTTTATCTTGAATAAAATTCAAGCTTTCACCGATCAAAGCCAAACTTGTATCAATAAGATGATAATATCCTATATCTCCACTTTTTACTTCATCGTTAATACGATTTGCATAAGAACTTATAGTGTGAATTTCACTTTGCTTAAAAAAAAGTGTATTGTTTAACATTTACTTTTTTTGTAAAAATAATTTGTCGCTTCTACAAAGCCTTCTACACTTCCGCAATCAAAGCGTTTTCCTTGAAATTTATAAGCTAAAACCATACCATTGGTTGCTTGAGTTAAAAGTGCATCTGTGAGTTGAATTTCATCATTTTTTCCTGCTTTAGTATTTTCTAAAATTCCAAAAATATCAGGAGTTAAAATATATCTTCCTATGATAGCAAGATTACTTGGAGCTTCTTCAGGACTTGGTTTTTCTAGCATAGAATTAACCATAATAAGATTATCTTCTACAAAATTTCCAGAAATTACCCCATAGTTTGAAACTTGTTCTTTTGGTACTTCCATCACAGCTATGATGGTGCAGCGATATTTTTCATAAATTTTTACCATTTGAGCCATAACATTTGAGCCTTCTTCATTAACACACAAATCATCAGCTAAAATCACACCAAAAGTTTCATCACCAACTAAAGGTCTAGCTTTTAAAACCGCATCACCTAAGCCTTTCATTTGATTTTGTCTTGTAAAAGTAAAGGTGCAACGATTAATCAAAGATCGAATTTCATCCAGTAAGTATTCTTTTTTTGTACCTGAAATTTGATGCTCAAGTTCATAAGAAATATCAAAATAATCCTCCAAAGCTCTTTTTCCGCGCCCTGTTACAAAGCCCATATTTTCCATTCCTGCTTCTAAAGCTTCGTCAACTCCGTAATGGATCAAAGGCTTGGTTAAAATAGGTAACATCTCTTTAGGTAAAGTTTTTGTTGCAGGTAAAAATCTCGTCCCATAACCTGCCGCAGGGAAAATACAAGTTTGAAGCATAAAATTTTCCTTTATTTTTTATCATTATAGCTTATTTTTATAAATTTTCATGCAACAAGGCAAAGTCCTTTTTGCCTTGTTATTCAAACTCTGCCTTAGCTAATTTAACAATGGTTTCTACCACTTGAGAATCTTCAAGTGTTGAAATATCTTGTTTGATTTCTTCGCCTCTTGCTATAGTTCTTAAAATTCTTCTCATTATTTTACCGCTTCTAGTTTTTGGCAAACCTGGAGTATAAAGAATTTTTTCTATTTTAGCTATAGGTCCTATTTCCACCCTTAAAATGTCATTAAGTTCTTTTAAAGTTCCTATAGCTCCACCAAGATCACAACTGGACGCAGGATTTAAAACCACAAAAGCAAACAATGACTCACCCTTAATCGCATCCAAAATACTCACTACAGCTGATTCTGCTACACTTGGATGTTTAGCAATAGCACTTTCAATTTCAGCCGTTCCTATACGATGTCCTGCAACATTAACCACATCATCTGTTCTTCCTGTGATGGTAATATAACCATTTTTATCATAAAGAGCACCATCGCCACTAAAATATACAGCTTTTCCATCTTTTTTAACTTGAGAAAAATAACTTTCTATATAGCGTTCATCATTGCCCCAAATTCCACGAATCATTGAAGGCCAAGGTTTAGTTATACAAAGCAATCCATCTTCACCCTCATCTTTTTTATTGCCTTCTTCATCAATAACTTCCGCAAAAATCCCTGGTAAAGGCAAAGTGGCACAACCTGGTTTTAAAGGAGTAGCTCCTGGTAAAGGCGTGATCATATGTCCACCTGTTTCTGTTTGCCACCAGGTATCAACTATAGGACTTTTAGCTCCCCCTATTTCATCATAAAACCATTTCCAAGCACTAGGGTTGATAGGCTCTCCAACCGTTCCAAGCACTTCAAGAGTGCTTAAATCATATTTTCTTGGTTCATCAGGTGCATCAGCATGAAGCATTCTTATGGCAGTTGGAGAAGTGTAAAATTTGCTTACTTGATACTCTTCTATCATTCTCCACCAACGCCCAGAATTTGGATAAGTAGGAGTTCCTTCATGCATTATAGTCGTTGCTCCACATGCTAAAGGTCCATAAACCACATAAGTATGTCCTGTAATCCAACCCACATCAGCACTACACCAATAATTATCATAATCTTTAATATCAAAAACCCACTCCATAGTCATTTGTGCCCAAAGTATATATCCTGCACTTGCATGCATAACTCCTTTTGGCTTGCCTGTTGATCCTGAAGTGTAAAGCAAGAATAATAAATCCTCACTATCCATGATTTCGGGTTCGCACTTATAAGACTCATTTTTCACAAGTTCATTATAAACATAATCCCTTCCTTTAACATATTCTATAGGCTCTTTATTGCGTATCACTATAAGTACTTTTTCTACACTTTCACACCCCTTACTTAAAGCCTTATCTACTGCGGGTTTTAACATATAAGGCTTGCCGCGACGAAAAGCACCATCGGCGGTTACTACAAGTTTAGCTCCTGCATCTACAATCCTATCTCGTAAAGCTTCCGGAGAAAACCCTCCAAATACCACACTATGAATAGCCCCAATCCTTGCGCAAGCTAACATCACTATAGCGGTTTCTGGAATCATAGGCATATAAATTATAACCCTATCGCCTTTTTTTACTCCGAATTTTTTAAGTAAATTAGCTGTTTTACAAGTTTCATGCAATAATCTTCTATAAGTATAAACTTCATAATCCCCCATTTCACCTTCAAAAATCAAAGCAACTTTATTGCGTCTTGTTTTCATATGACGATCAAGACATTGATAGCTTACATTTAAAGTTCCACCTTCAAACCATTTATAAAATGGAGCTTTATCCTCATTTAGCACTCTTGAAAAAGGGGAAAACCACTCGATCTTCTCAAGTGCTTGTCTTTTCCAAAAACCTTCAAAATCTTCCTTGGCTTCATCGCATAAATCATAGTATTCGCATAAATTTTTTATACGAGCATTACGAGAAAATTCTTTACTTGGTTTAAAAAGCTCTTGATTGTTTTGATTAAGCATAAAAACTCCTTTATAGTTATTTTTAAACATTATATAAAAGTTTATTTGTATTAAATACAAATTTAAAAAATAATTAAGATAAATTTTATAAAAAATGGGAATATTTGTAATATTTTATTTAAAATTTAAAATATATGTTAATTTAAGAAACATATTGCATCTTCATAAAAATAAAGACTAAGCTCTTCGTATAATTTTAAATCGGATTTTAAAAATTCTCGTTTTTCTCATATTTTAAGAATAGCTTTTTAAATAATTAGTTCATCGAGTCAATAATACCTTGATCGCACGCTTAAAGCTATAGCAAAAGCTATTTTTTAACTTTGTCATGATGAAAGTTCATTGGGATATTTGTTTAAAAAACTTTCATCTAAATTTAAAAATCAAACTTTCTTTTATGCGTTCTTCGATATCTTCTTTAATCCCATAAATTTTTAAGATCAATAAACAATTTGCCCTTACACTACGATTTAACAAAATGGGTTCTGGAAAAAGCAAATAAATTTCACGCTTTTGTTTATTATTGGGTTTAAAATTTCCAAAATTTGTGATTGATGCAAAAACAAGAAAAAATTAAACAGATTTTAGTCTGCTTAAAATATCATTTTTTACTTATTGTAACTTTTTTATTTATTTTTCAAAATTTTTAGCTTATTTAAAATTCTTCTTTTAGATATAATAAAATTAATAATTAAATATACAAGGTCAAATAATGTTCAAAGTGGATTTAAATAGTGATTTAGGGGAAAGTTTTGGGATCTATAAAATGGGAATGGATGAAGAAATTTTAAAATTTGTAAGCTCAGCAAATGTCGCTTGTGGCTTTCATGCAGGTGATCCTTGTGTGATGGATAAAACCTTAAATTTAGCCAAGCAAAATGGTGTTTGCATAGGAGCACACCCATCTTACCCTGATCTTTTGGGTTTTGGAAGACGCAATATGCAAATAAGCTTTAAAGAAGCTAAAAACTATGCCTTGTATCAACTAGGAGCTTTATTTGGCTTTGCTAAGGCAAAAGATATGAAAATACAGCATGTTAAAGCTCATGGTGCGCTTTATAATATGGCAGCCATTGATGAAAATTTAGCCTTAGCACTTTGTGAGGCGGTGGTGAGTTTTGATGAAAATATTATTTTTCTAGGACTTAGTAATTCTGCTATGAAAGAAGCAGCTAAGAAAAAAGGCTTAAGATATGCTAATGAGGTTTTTGCAGATCGTGCTTATAATGATGATGGCACTTTGGTTTCAAGAAAATTAGAAGGGGCACTAATACACGATGAAAATTTAGCCATCAAACGCGTAATAAAAATGATAAAAGAAAATAAAGTCACAAGTATTAATGGCAAAGAAGTTGATTTAAAAGCTGATAGCATTTGCGTTCATGGGGATAATGCAAAAGCTTTAGAATTTGTTAAAAAAATCAAAGAAAATTTAGAAAAAGAACAAATTCAAATTTGTGCTTTGGAAAATTTTATATAGGTTAGCGATGTTTAGTGTGCATTTTAGTGGAAGCAAGGCTTTGCTTTTGCGTTTTAAGCAAGAAATTTCACCTCAAACTAATGCCTATGTTTTAAGCACGGAACAAAGGATACAAAAAGCCATAAAAGAAGGTGAAATTTATGGTATTGATGAGTTGGTGAGTGCTTATGCAAGCTTGCTTATATATTTTAATCCTTGCGTGCTTTCTTTAAATTCTTTGCTTGATTTTTTGGAAAAAACTAAAAAAGATATTCAACTTACAGAGCAAAGCTCAAGTCTTTGTATAGAAGTTCCACTTTGTTATGATGAAGAATTTGGACTGGATCTAGAATTTGTGTGCAAGCACAATCAAATTTCAAAAGAAGAGCTTATATCTCTTCACACTAAGCCTTATTATCTTGTTTTTATGCTAGGTTTTATGGCAGGTTTTCCTTATCTTGGAGGTTTGGATGAAAGACTTTTTACCCCACGCCTTTCAAGTCCTAGAGCAAAAATAGAAGCTGGAAGCGTAGGTATAGCCGATAAACAAACAGGAGTTTATCCTATATCAAGCCCAGGGGGTTGGCAAATCATTGCTAAAACACCTTTGGAATTTTTTGATAAAGAAGATGAAAAAAATCCTACTCTTTTAAAAGCAGGTATGTTTTTAAAATTTAAAGCCATTTCAAAAGATGAATTTTTCGAGATCCAAGAGCAAGTTGCTAAAAAAGTCTATCAAAAGGAAATTTATGAGTATAAAAATCATTGAGGCTTCTATAAATTCAAGTTTGCAAGATTTTGGTAGAAAAAAATTTGCTAAATTTGGCATAGCAAGAAGTGGGGCTATGGATGAAGATGCCTTAAGAATGGCAAATATCTTACTTGGAAACAAACAAGATGAAGCGGGAATTGAGCTTTGTTTAAAGGGTGGAAAATACGAATTTTTAGATGAGAATTATTTTGTTTTAAGTGGGGCTGAATTTGAAGCAAAGCTTAATAATGAAAAAATCAAAACTTACAAGGTTTATAGAGCAAATAAAGGCGATATTTTAGAGCTTGGTTTAGTAAAAATAGGTTTTCGTGGGTATTTGTGCGTAGCGGGTGGTTTTGAAGTAAAAAGTTTTTTAAACTCTAAATCCAGTGATGCTAAAATGGGAGTTGGAGTTTTTAAAGGAAGACCTTTGCAAAAAGATGATATTTTAAATACTCATGATACTTTTATACCTTTTAACTTAGAAGCTAGAGAGTGTAAAAATCCTATTTTTAAAAGCCCTAAAGAGCCTACTATACGTGTTATTTTAGGAACAAATGAAGACGCTTTTACCCAAAAAGGCATAGATACTTTTTTAAATACTACTTATAAAGTGGGTTCAAAAAGCGATAGAATGGCAATTTACGCAGAATCTAGTGAAAATATAGAGCATAAAAACTCAGCAGACATCATCTCAGAACCTGCAGTTTTTGGAAGCATACAAGTGCCAAAAAGTGGTATTCCTATTATATTAATGGCAGCAAGACAAAGCACAGGAGGTTATACAAAAATAGCCACGGTTATAGAAAATGATCTAACCTTACTTGCACAAGCTAAGTTAGGCTCTAGCTTTAAATTTCAAAGCATTAGCATGCAAGAAGTCTTAGAGCTTTATAAACAAAGAGAAATGAAATTTAAAGCTATGAATCAAAAAATCAATCTTGATTTTGAAAATTTGATCTAAGCTTTTTTGCCATAAATATTGATAAAATATATAGCACCTATAGCCAAGGCACAACCTAACAAAGTAAGTGCATTTGGCACCTCATCTAGTATAAAATAACTGCAAATTAAAGCACTAGCAGGGGTGATTAAAACAAAAGAATTTGCCTTAACACTTCCTAAAATGTGAATCCCATAATAATAAATACTAGTACCTACAATAGTTGATAAAAAAGCTATGACAAACATATTGATCCAAAATTTTAATTCAAAATGAAAAATTTCATAACTTTTTACATCAAACAATACCCAAGAAAACATTAGAACAGAAATGAGATTAATATAAAAGCTAATCGCCAAAGGGTGAGCTCCTTTAGCTTTGTGGTTAAATACCGCTATCAAAGCCCAAATAAAAGAACAAGTTAAAAATAAAATATTAAATTTACCCAATAAATCTTCTAAACTCCCTAAATTTAGCAAACAAAGCCCAGATAATAAACCCAAAAATAAGCCTAGAATTTCACTCTTTGTGATCTTGTGAGTTGATTTTTTATCTTTTTGAAATAATATTGCTATCATAAATATCAAATAAGAAAAAATAGGAATCATAGTTGTAACCAGAACGCCTCCTTTCCCAGCTAAACCATGCTTAATAGCAATAAAAAATACAAAAGTATAAAGGCCATTTAAAATTCCTGCTATCAGTACCCATTTTAAAATAGATTTTTCAAGCCTTAAAGGAATTCTTAAAAAACCTAATACTATCAAAGATCCTATCAAAACAAAGAAAAAACGCCAAAAAGTAATCACGGAGGTATCAGCATAAGCTGATAAAATCTTAGAAGTAGGCCAAGATGAACCCCATAAAAACATAGCTAAAACAAGCAAGATATACAAATACTTTGTTCGAGTCAATATTGCACCTTGAAATTTTTAAATCAAATTTTTTTAAAAATTTTTTTCAAGTGCAGTTCATACTCATTTAGATATTTTTCCACTTGAGGATTTTTTACCACATCATTGCACATAAAAGTTGGCAAAGCTTTCATACCTATAAATTCATGAGCCTTATGCAAATGCCAATACACCATATCCACACCCTTTCCTTCAAAAAATTCATTTTTATCATTAAAGGCTTCAAGAGGCGCATTCCAAGTGAGAGAAAACATGTATTTTTTACCATGATCTAAACCACCTTTTCCGTAGTTTTTGCTAGGATTTTCATGAGTTCTCCCATCATTTTTAAAAAGCACTCCAGCACCCAAACCAAACACTTCATCGATATATTTTTTAACTATCCAAGGCTCACCCATCCACCAAGCTGGCATTTGATAGATCACAGCATCAGCTTTTGTAAATTTTTGTATCTCTTCTTTAGGATCATATCCTTGATCTATGTGAGTTTGATCTACTTCATATCCCAATGTCTTTAAAATTTCTAAAGCATGATTATGCAATGTCGAATTAAGTTGTCCTTTTGAATTTCCAAATTCTTTAGTGCCATTAAGCAAGAGTATATTTTTCATTTTTATCCTTTTTTAAATTTTATGATACAATTATAACTTAACATAATATCATTTTCAATACAGAAAATAAAGTAAGATACTATACTAAAGGAATGTTAAATGATTAAAGAGAATTCTCAATGCAATTTCGAAGAATGTGGATTTAACTATACTCTAGCATTGATTAATGGAAAATATAAAATGAGTATTTTATACTGCTTATTTCGCTATGAAATCGTGCGCTATAATGAACTCAAACGCTTTTTAAGCTCCATATCTTTTAAAACTTTAACCCATACCTTAAGAGAATTAGAAAATGATGGTTTAATTATCAGAAAAGAATACGCTCAAATTCCACCTAAGGTAGAATATAGCTTATCTAAACGCGGACAAAGTTTAATTCCTATTTTACAAGCTATGTACAAATGGGGTGAGAAGGACAAAAAGAGAAAAAATGCTTGAATTAATAGGTGAACTTTCTTTGGAAAATTATATTTGTTGATAGTAAATATAAAGTTGCCATTGTTGGTAGTCCTGATAAAAATATCTTAAACAATAATAGATGAAAAAAGCATCAAAGAGCTTTTAAACATCGCTAAGCAAAAAAGGGATTTGACATTAGCGATGTGGTTTTTGATAAGTATTAAATTATTCCTTTGTCATATCAATAACATAGCGAAATTTAGCCTTTCCTGAGGTTAGATTTTCATAAGCTTTATCGATTTCTTGTGAGGTGATAAGCTCGGTTTCTGGATAAATTCCGTGTTTTAAAGAAAAATCAAGCATTTCTTGAGTTTCAGCAATACCGCCAATTAAGGAGCCATAAACCTTTTTGCCCGCTTTATGCACAAGTTCGTTTATGCCTATATTTACCTTATCTTCCACAGGAGGTAAGCCAACTATGGCCATTTCACCACCAAATTTAAGCAAATCCAAATAAATGGCAGGATTATAAGGTGTTGGAATGGTTGAGATGATTAAATCAAAGCGTTCTTTTACAATATTTTTATCAGTGCTTGTGTAAAATGAGCTTGCTCCCATTGCTAAAGCGTCGGCTTTTTTGTTTTCATTTCTAGCAAAAACACTAACCTTTGCACCCATTTTAACAGCGTATTTTACAGCCATCATACCAAGTCCGCCAAAGCCTGTTATAGCAACGCTTGAACCTTCTTTTATCTTAGAAAATCTTAAAGGCGAGTAAGTAGTAATTCCCGCACAAAGCAAAGGTGCAACCTTATCCATCGGTGCATTTTTTGGCACACAAATAGCAAATTTTTCACTTACCACTATGTTGTTTGAGTAGCCTCCATAAGTGTTTTCATTGCCATGAAATACATCGCAACTATTGTAAGTAAAGATGGTTTTACCATTTTCACAAAACTGCTCTTGTGAGCGTTTGCAAGCATCGCACTCACCGCATGAATTTATCATACAACCAACCCCTGCGTAATCTCCTACTTTAAATTTGCTTACATTTTTACCCACTGCCGTAACTTCTCCTGCTATCTCATGACCAGGCACACAAGGATAAACCGCTTCTCCCCACTCGCTTCTTGCGGTGTGAATATCACTATGGCAAATACCTGCATATAGGATTTTAATCAAAATATCATTATCGCCAATAGCGTGGCGGCTAAATTCAAAGGGTGTAAATTTCGCATCCTTGCTAAGCATTGCATAGCCTTTACTTGCGATGCGATTGTTTTCTAAAATTTTGTATTCCATCTTTACTCCTTTTTTGGTTTTTTATAATTATAAAACATTAAAGAGTTATAGGTCAAGCGAAATTGGAAAAAATTAATAATTTATTTTCCAATCAATTTATATAATCATCTTTTGAAATTCAATGATTTTTTTATTAAAGCTAAAAAATACTGATGCGAAGTGAAGATTAGTGAGATAATGCTAAAAAAATTTTAGGGTTTTTATGATAGCGATGAAGCACTAGGCATTCTTTATATTGGAAAACTTGAGTATTTTGCTTGCATTATCCTACTTTTTAATACCATCAAGCAAATTTAGGGCATTTAAAGCCCTTGGGTAGCCAATATATGGAATAAGTGCAGCAACGATATTTAGCAAATTTTCCCTGCTTTGACCCATATTAAGATTGCCTTGCATGTGAGCTTTTACCTGATTATCCACGCCACCAAGTGAGATAAGATATACAAGGGTTAAAAGTTCCCTAGTCTTTAGATCAAGTCCTGTGCGTGTATAGTAGTCTCCAAAACAATTCGCACTCAAAAAATCATTTATAAAAGCTTTATCCTCTGGAGTAGATTCTATCATTTTAGTAATATTTACTTCACCAAAAATAGCATTTTGTATTTCCCTGCCTTTTATTTTGCGATTTTCTTCCGTAGTAGTACCTTGTGGAGTCAAAGCTAAGGCGATATTTAGATTTTTAAACACTTCATTACAAAGACTTAAAAAGTCACATACTCTAGCAAAACCCACATAAGGTGTAGCTTGATAAATCACTTCTTTAATGACAATAGGGCTTATATCGTTATTGATTGCACCTTTAAGCAAAGCTTTGAACTCTATTTTTCACCTATTGCTAAAGTAGAAGCAAGGGTGATTAAAAAATATTTTTGTGTATCCAAATTTGCTTTTACAAAGCTTTCGCCAAAAGTAAAATTTATATGATTGATAAAATACTCTTTATCGCTTGCAAAAAGTTGATCCTTTTTTGCCCCTCCTAAGAATTTTTCAAAAATTTCTCTTGCTTTTTGTCTTAATTGCATGGTTTTATCCTTTGTGGTTTTTAAAGTTTGTGAAAAAAGAGTATTTAAAGATACTCCAAAAAATATAAAAGTTTTTATAAAATTTCTGCGTTTTATTTGCAAATTTCTTTACTCTCTTGCTTCTTTTAAAGCATTTTCATATTCTTCATCGCTTACAAGTTCAAGCCATTCTACATTTTCGCCCTCTTTTTCACCTGTAAGCGCTATGTGTGCTCCACTGCTTGTATTAGTTGCACCATGAAAATGCTTTACTCCTATAGGACAGCTTATCACATCGCCTTTTTTAGCTATAAAGGCTTTTTGTCCTGGAGCTTTTGTGATGATTTCACCCTCTGTTACAATTAAGGTTTGTCCTTGAGGATGGGTATGCCAAGCACTTCTAGCACCTTTACTAAATTCTACCAAGCCGCCACTAAAAGCTCTCCATTCATTTGCCTTAAATAACATACTTACTTTAACATCACCACTAAAAATTTTAAAATTCCCCTTAAAACTTCCATGCATTCCTGCTTTTTCTACTATTTGCATATTTTCTCCTTTATTTGCAAATGCAAAAATTATACTATAAATATCAAGAATATAAATTTTTTCATAAATAATCCTTAGAGATTTGTCTTAAAAACTCTGCAATTCTTGCAAAAGGAATTTTCTTTGCATTATCATATCATACAAATCTGCATGATTAGCATCTTTAGATATTTACTCTACTCATATCATACATTGTAGAAGTTACAATAACTTTTATCCTTGTATCCATAGAACCCACATTTAAAGCAAAACCACCAAATCCACAAATTCCTACAATACCAATTTTATCAGGATCAACATTTGCAAAATTACTTAAAAAATCTACCGCTGCACTAAAGTCTTCTGTATTCATATCTGGACTTGCTACATTTCTTTGGATTTCCACCGCTTTCACCTGTAAATGAAGGATCAAAAGCTAAAACAACAAAACCTAATTCGGCCAAAGTCTGTGCATAAAATCCTGAAGACTGCTCTTTAACTGCACCAAAAGGATCGCTTATAGCTATAGCACTAAGCTTTTTAAAAATTATATTTTTAGGAATATAAATCCCCAACCAAAGTAATACCATAGCGATTTTTAAAGCTAAGTTTTTGCACATCTATTTTATCGCTTTTAGCAAAAACCTTATCTCAAGTATTCTCCTGTATCATACTTACTCCTAAATAATAAAATATAAAATTATAAAAGATAATACCTACTCTAAGTCAAGAGTTTTAAAAAAATTAATCATACCACCCAAAAAAGCTTTTATTTTGATCTAAATCCATTAATTTTTGCATATCTTCATTTTCTAATTCAAAATCAAAAATTTGCAAATTTTGCTTCATTCTTTGCAAATTAGAGCTTTTAGGAATAAGTAAAATATCAAGTTGCAATAAAAAACGCAAAATGATTTGTGCGGATGTTTTGTTATACTTCTTTGTCATAAAAAGCAAAAGTGGGTTTTGTAAAATTTCATTTTTATTCGCTATAAAAGGACTCCAAGATTGTAAAAATATATTATGTTTTTGAAGTATTTTATGTAAAGGTTTTTGCTGGTATAAAAGATGAGTTTCACATTGATTAAGCACTGGTTTTATTGTTGTTTTTTGCATGAAACAAAAAAGGAAATTTTCATTAAAATTACTCACTCCTAAAGATTTTATCAGTTTATTTTCATAAGCTTCTTGCATAGCATCATAAATTTGAAGACTATTTTCATAGGGTTCATGGATTAAAAGCAAATCCAAATACTCTAAATCAAGCTCATCTAAGATTTTATAAATTTGATCTTTGGCTTGTAAATAATCAAAATTTTGTGAAATTTTACTTTGTATAAAAAGCTCATTTCTAGGTATTTGGCTTGATTTTAAGGCTTTGGCTATGGCTTTATGATTTTGATACATTTGTGCGGTATCAATAAGACCATATCCACATTCTAAAGCATGACTTAATGTCTTATAGCATTCTTCTCCTTGCAATCTAGCTGTTCCAAAACCCAGAATAGGAATTTTTAAACCATTATTTAAAATTTTATATTTCATTGCTTAAAACCTCAATTTCATATTTTGAATTTTATTTCTTAATAAAATCATTATAATTCCAAAACTTAGTAAAATACCGGAACTTATAACAATATAACGCGTATCACTCAAAGAAATCACAAGTCCACAAATAACAATTCCGGTGCTTAATCCTATATTGGCTACTTATAAAAAGTCCATTGCTAAAATCAGCAGTCTTTGGAAAAGGATGGCTTCTCATAAAATGTGTTCCATTATTCATCACTCCTCCTAAAATTCTAAATATAAAGGCAAATATTATAAGCATAATTTCACTATAAAAACTAAAAAGCAAAATATAAAACCTATCATGATTAAAGGTTAAAATCAAAGTAAAATTCATTTTTCCTACACTATGTAAGAAATCAGAAAAATAAGAGTAAAAACCCCAAATTCCAGCATTTATACAAATAACACAAGTGCAAAAACACTCACACCAACCTGCGTCTGAAATACTTACATAAAAGTTTTTAGATACTATAGGAAGTATCCCCATCATTCCTAGTTCTGTACTTAAAATTCCAAATACTCCTAAACAAAACACAAGAATAATTTGAGCATTTGAAGCTTTATTTAAATTTTTCATTTTATCCTTTCAAGTAAATTTTTAAAAGTATAAAAGATGAGAGTAGAACTAAGTCAATAACCTAAAATAAAAATATTTTATCTATTTAAATAAAATCTTTCATAAAAGTGGTGAAATTTAAAAATCTTTACGAAGAAAATTTGAAACTTCAGAATAATTATTTATAGGCTTATTGCCCAAATTTGCCCTTAATAAATCAACCCTTAAACTTATACAATTTATCACAAGATAGATAATCCTTGCTTTTTGGATTAAGCCTATCAATTTGATCTTTTAACATGTCATCATAAATTTTTATTTTTTAACTAGAATTTTTCACTTTACTTTATAACGTTTTAATCTGGTTTTGTAATTTTTTCTTTATTTGCTTTAGCATCTTGTCTTTCTTTAACGGTTTTTATGCCCAAAGAACAAAGTTTTATATAATGTTTGATTTGTTCGAAATTCTAAGCCATTCTATCCATTTTGCCCATTCTATATCACTTTTTCAAAAATATCTCACACTATTTTTGTTTCTTTTTCTACTTCTTTTATGGTATAAGCCATGATTTTCTTCTTCAAAACAATTATTTTATTTTAATAATTATTTGATAAAATGATATTTAAAATTTAGCTTTGAACTAAAAATAAACACAAAGAAGGAAAAAATGAATAGCGTAAAAATTAAAGTTTCCCTGATTGCAAATTTAATTGCAATTTTTGCATTAATTGTTCTAGGTATTGTAAGTTTTTATTTTACAAAAACCTCATTATATGAATCCGCCCTTAAAAGTCAAGCTGACTTACTTAAAGTTGCACAATCTACCATTGAGGAGTTCCGTTTTACAAATCAATCTTTTACTAAAGCTTTGGAAAAAGAGATCTTAAACTTACCTTATCAATCTTTAAGTACTGAAGAAAATATCATTAATAATGTTGGTCCAATACTCAACCATTATCTTCATAGCATCAATGCATTAAATACTTATTTAGGTTTAACCAATGGAAAATCTTTACTTAGTCAAAAATCCAATAAAATGCCTGAGTTGACTGATGGTATAGATATGAGGACAAGAGATTGGTATCAAGAAGCTCTAAAAACAAATGATATTTTTGTTACTCCAGCATATTTAGATATAAACTCAAAACAATATGTAATCACATATTCTAAAGCTCTTTACAAAGATGGTAAATTGATAGGAGTATTAGGTATCGATATACTACTAGAAGATTTACAAAATTCACTTGCAGCAACCCCTGGAAATACTTTTTTATTTGATAAAGAAAATAAAATATTTGCTGCAACTGATAAAGCATTATTAAATCCATCTGTTGACAGCTCTCCTGTTCTAAATGCGTATAAAACACATGGAGACTATAAATTTTTTACTTATGAATTAGACGGTAAAGAAAGACTTGGAACTTGTACTCGAGTCTTTGCTTCTTATACTGCTTGCATTACTGAAACTGCTAATATTATAAATGAGCCTATTTATAAAATTGCATTTACTCAAGCTATTGTTGTCATTATTGTGGTAGTATTCAGCGTTATTTTCCTTTATTTCATCGTATCAAAATATCTTTCCCCACTTACAGCTATCCAAACAGGTTTAACTTCATTCTTCGACTTCATCAACCATAAAACAAAAAATGTTTCTACTATAGAAGTAAAAAGCAATGATGAATTTGGACAAATGAGTAAAATAATCAATGAAAACATCCTTGCTACTAAAAAAGGTTTAGAACAAGACAATCAAG
>JACRSG010000057.1 GCA_014305285.1 Campylobacter jejuni | reverse complement strand
ATCAACCATAAAACAAAAAATGTTTCTACTATAGAAGTAAAAAGCAATGATGAATTTGGACAAATGAGTAAAATAATCAATGAAAACATCCTTGCTACTAAAAAAGGTTTAGAACAAGACAATCAAGCCGTTAAAGAATCAGTTCAAACCGTATCCGTTGTAGAAAGTGGTAATCTAACAGCAAGAATCACTGCTAATCCTAGAAACCCTCAACTCATAGAACTTAAAAATGTTCTCAATAAACTTCTTGATGTTTTACAAGCTAGAGTAGGTTCTGATATGAATGCTATACATAAAATATTTGAAGAATATAAAAGCTTGGATTTTAGAAATAAATTAGAAAATGCTAGCGGTAATGTTGAATTAACG
>JACRSG010000056.1 GCA_014305285.1 Campylobacter jejuni | reverse complement strand
AGGGCCTATAGCTCAGCTGGTTAGAGTGCACCCCTGATAAGGGTGAGGTCACAAGTTCAAGTCTTGTTAGGCCCACCATAAAAAAGATTTGAATAAAGAAATTTTAAAATCTAAAGCAAGTATATAAAGTAGATTAAATATAAAATATAAATTCTATACTTAAATTTATTTTTATCTTTAACTATAAAAGAATATATAATATAAGTAGTACATTATGTATTTATAAATTATATTAATATATACTTCCTTTAGGTTTTAAACACCTAAATGTTCTTTTTAATTATCATTGTTAAGAGTCACAAAGCAAGTTTTAATAAAAACAATTTTACAGGACTTGTTAAAGGATAAAACCTATTTATCTTTTTCTTTAACTTATATCTTTTAACTATCTTT
>JACRSG010000055.1 GCA_014305285.1 Campylobacter jejuni | reverse complement strand
AAAAGTGGGTTTTGTAAAATTTCATTTTTATTCGCTATAAAAGGACTCCAAGATTGTAAAAATATATTATGTTTTTGAAGTATTTTATGTAAAGGTTTGTGCTGGTATAAAAGATGAGTTTCACATTGATTAAGCACTGGTTTTATTGTTGTTTTTTGCATGAAACAAAAAAGGAAATTTTCATTACAATTACTCACTCCTAAAGATTTTATCAGTTTATTTTCATAAGCTTCTTGCATAGCATCATAAATTTGAAGACTATTTTCATAGGGTTCATGGATTAAAAGCAAATCCAAATACTCTAAATCAAGCTCATCTAAGATTTTATAAATTTGATCTTTGGCTTTTAAATAATCAAAATTTTGTGAAATTTTACTTTGTATAAAAAGCTCATTTCTAG
>JACRSG010000054.1 GCA_014305285.1 Campylobacter jejuni | reverse complement strand
AAATGAGGTTTAGAATGGTGCGGATGAAAGGATTTGAACCTTCACGCATTGCTGCACCAGATCCTAAGTCTGGCGTGTCTGCCAATTTCACCACATCCGCTAAAGCGGTACGCCCAAGAGGATTCGAACCTCTGACCTACGGCTTAGAAGGCCGTTGCTCTATCCAGCTGAGCTATGAACGCATGTAAAATCTTGGTGGTGCGCCCGATAGGAATTGAACCCATAACCTTCAGATCCGAAGTCTGTCGCTCTATCCAGTTGAGCTACGAACGCTTAGTGGGGTGAGTGATGGGAATTGAACCCACGACCCTCAGGACCTCAATCTGATGCTCTAACTGACTGAGCTACACTCACCATTTTGTATAAATTTATAAAAAATGGTCGGGGTGAAAGGATTCGAACCTTCGGCCCCTTGGTCCCAAACCAAGTGCGCTAACCAGA
>JACRSG010000053.1 GCA_014305285.1 Campylobacter jejuni | reverse complement strand
TTGATGCTAATATCGCTGATGCTATGGGATTTGGTTCTGTTAATAAAGGAGTAATCTTAGCTGCTTCTTCTATTTCTGCTTATATGAGTTCTGCAGGAAGTGGATTTTCTTCAGGTTCAGGTTATTCTGTAGGTAGTGGTAAGAATTACTCTGCTATACTTAGTGCTAATGCAATAACATTTTCCTCTGCTTCAGCTATTTCTAAAATGTATAATGTTTCGCAAGGTTCAGGTTTTTCGAGTGGTTCTAACTTATCTCAGTTTGCAACCATGAAAACTTCAGCGGGTAATCCTCTTGGAGCTAAAGATGAAACAGCGGGTGTAACCACACTTAAAGGCGCTATGGCGGTGATGGATATAGCTGAAACGGCTACAACAAATCTTGATCAAATCAGAGCCGACATTGGTTCGGTGCAAAATCAAGTTACATCGACTATAAACAA
>JACRSG010000052.1 GCA_014305285.1 Campylobacter jejuni | reverse complement strand
AATGGCAAACTTACTTTATATGCAAATAAATCAGCAACAGATCAGCTAAGACAAATAAGAAAAGTAAGTATTACAAAAACAGAAGTGGCACAAGTTGGCGATATTTATATGGTTACAGCCTACGCAGCAACACCAGATGGAAGAACTGATTGCGATACAGGTGCTTTAAATATTAAAAATTTAGGTGGCGATAATTTAGCAAACGCAATAATGAAAGCTATCACAAAAGCAAAAAGGCGTGTAACCTTAAGTATTTGCGGACTTGGAATGCTTGATGAAAGTGAATTAGAAACAATAAAGGAAAAGCGATTTTTAAATCCAAATGAAGATTTAAAAGTTTGGGGTAGTGATGAAAAAATAGCTTTAGAAAATAAAGCAAAAGAGATAAAAGCTTTAGGTGCTGAACTTAGAAAATTTATGAGTGATAATGGTTTAAACACCCAAGAGC
>JACRSG010000051.1 GCA_014305285.1 Campylobacter jejuni | reverse complement strand
CATACCTAAAAATGTGCATCCTATGAATTTAATGCAAACAGCAGTTGCGGCTTTAGGAAGTTTAGAGGGTGAAAAAGAGGATTTTAGCGATCAAGATGAAAAAATACTAAGATTACTTGGAGTGTTACCATCGGTGCTTTGTTATTGGCATCATTATGCAAATTTTGGCAAAGAAATAGACTTTCAAAGCGATGAAAAAACGATAGCTGGATTTTTTTTAGAAAAACTAGAACTTAAAAAAGCAAAAGAAGATTTTATAAAGGCTATGCACTGCTCTTTGGTACTTTATGCAGAACATGAATTTAATGCCTCAACATTTACAGCAAGTGTTTGTGCTTCAACAATAAGCGATATTTTTAGTTCAGTTGCCGCAGCTATTGGTGCTTTAAGAGGACCTTTGCACGGAGGGGCAAATGAAGCGGCTATGCA
>JACRSG010000007.1 GCA_014305285.1 Campylobacter jejuni | reverse complement strand
CCTTCATATCTTGCTCTTAAAAGTTTCAAATTTTCTTTATTATGAATTATTTTAACTCTTTCATCTTTTTTAGTGTATTCTTTAGCTATATCTATACTTTTATCACTTCCACAATCATTCACTACAAAGCCATTAAGATAAAATCACAAGAATTAAAAAGCAGGATTATGATCGAAAGTTGTTACACAATTTCAAACACATTGAACACTTTCTTAGTTAATAAAATACTATCTTTTATTTATCAATCAAGGAATATGTGGATGCAAACAGATTACTTATGTGGCATATTTTTCCTAAATTTTGTTAAAATAATAAAAACAATTCTATCAAAGTTTAGGAAATTTATGAAAATTTTTATACATCTTCCCACTTGGCTGGGCGATGCAGTGATGGCTTCACCTGCTTTATACGCTATAAAAGAACATTTTAAAAATGCCCAATTTATCCTTTATGGCTCTTTGGTTTCCACAGCACTTTTTAAAGAATTTCCTAATTCTAAAATCATCATAGAAAATAAACAATCCCGCTACAAACAAGCCCTATCTTTACGCAAAGAACTTGGTAAATTCGATCTTGGTTTTGCTTTTAGATCCGCATTTTCTTCTAAGATTATTTTACACATTCTTAAAACAAAAAAAAGATATTTTTTTGACAAAAACAAATACAAAGAAGAACATCAAGTTTTAAAATACCTTTATTTTATAGAAAACTCGCTTAGTATAAAAGCTCATTTTAAAGATTTAAAACTTCCCTTTAAGCTAAAATTTCAAAGCCCTCTTACTTTAAAAAATGGTAAAAAAATTCTAGGGTTAAACCCTGGTGCAAGCTTTGGAAGTGCAAAAAGATGGGACGCGAGCTATTTTGCCAAAGTGGCTTTAAATTTCAGTCAAAGCCATGAAATTTTAATCTTTGGTGCGGGAAAAGCCGAACAAGAACTCTGTGATGAAATTTTCAAATTCTTAAAAGAACAAAACATAAATGTAAAAAATCTTTGCAATAAAACCACCATCAAAAGTCTTTGTCAAAATATCGCTTTTTGCGATCTTTTCATCACAAACGATAGCGGCTCCATGCACATAAGTGCGGTTTATAAGGTAAAAACCGTGGCTATTTTTGGTCCTACAAAATTTACCCAAACTTCACCTTGGCAAAATGAAAACGCAAAATTAATACATTTAGATCTAGCTTGTATGCCTTGTATGCAAAAAACCTGTCCTTTAAAGCACCACAAATGCATGAAAGATTTAAAGCCTCAAAGGGTTATAGAAGAGGCTAGAAATTTACTTTAAAAACTCTCATCTATAATCTGACAAAGTGTGTGTATGATTAAAATGTGCATTTCTTGAATCCTAGCAGTATCATCACTTGGCACGACAAGATTATGATCACAAAGTTTATTCATCATTCCACCACCTTTTCCACTAAGGCCTAAACAAAGCATATTAAGCTCTTTTGCTTTTTTAAAAGCTTCTAAAACATTAGGGCTTTTTCCACTAGTTGAAATACCAATTAAAACATCATTTTCATTTCCTAAAGCTTCCACTTGTCTTGAAAAAACAAACTCAAAACCATAGTCATTTCCTATAGCACTAAGTGCTGAAGTATCAGTTGTAAGTGCTATACCTGCTAAAGCTTTGCGTTCTTTTTTATAACGCCCACTAAGTTCAGCTGCAAAATGCTGAGCATCAGCTGCACTTCCACCATTTCCACAAATCAAAATTTTGCCACCTTTTTTAAGACACTCACACAAAAGCTCTCCTACTTTTGCAATTTGTCCTTTTAAAAATTCACTGGCTTGAACGATTTTTTGATGTTCTTGCCATTCTTTTTCTACTAAATTTATCATTTTTTATCCTTAATCTTGTCTATGATCTTACTTGTACTAAATCCTTCTTCAAAGTCGATTAATTCGATCTTTGAAACAATATCCGAACCCACAACAAGTTTATCTTTATAATCGGCCCCTTTAACCAAAATATCAGGCTTTAAAAAGCTTATAAGCTCCAAAGGTGTATCCTCATCAAAAATCACCACAAAATCTACAAAATAAAAAGCCGCTAACACACAAGCTCTTTGAAATTCTGAATTTACAGGGCGACTCTCACCTTTTAGTCTTTTCACACTCACATCTGAATTTAAACCTACAACCAAAACATCACCCAATCTTTTAGCTTTCTCAAGATATTTTATATGTCCAAAATGCACGATATCAAAACAACCATTAGTAAAAACAATCTTTTTATCATTTTGTTTTAAAAGCGTTAGAAGTTCTTCTTTGCTTTTGATTTTTTTCTCAAAATCCACACGCTTAAAACTCTTAATCTCATCAAAACTCACACTCACGCTACCTATTTTACTCACCACAACAGCCGCAGCTTCATTAGCAAGTTCACAAGCTTTAAAAATTTCAATCCCATTTGCCAAACAAAAAGCTAAAACTGCGATCACACTATCGCCTGCTCCTGTTACATCATAAACTTCCAAAGCTTTAGCAGGTGCGATTTTTAAACTCTCATCAAAAAACGCAATCCCAGCCTCTGAAAGAGTGATGATAGAATAACGCAAAGAAAAATCTTCTTTTAATTTCTTAATTCCTTTTTCTAAATTTTCACCCTCTAAATTTTCAAATTTCAAAGCCTCTAAAGCTTCTTTTTTATTAGGCGTTAGCAAGGTTGCACCGCTATATTTACTAAAATTACTCCCTTTAGGATCAACTAAAACAGGGATATTTAAGTCATTAGCCTTTTTTATCAAAGCTTTGCAAACCTTAGGCGTTAAAATGCCCTTAGCATAATCACTTAAAACCACAGCTTTAAAATCTTTAATCTTTTCATCAAACAAGGCAATAAGCTCATTTTCAAGCAAAATCTCACTTGTATCTTCTTCATCTAATCTTAAAACCTGCTGATTGTGTGCTATAATGCGGTTTTTAAAAGGGGTTTTACGTCCTTTCTGGATCAACAATTCCCCTTTTAAATTTTCTTGTAAAAATTTTCCACTCTCATCATCGCCCACAACACCAAGTGCAAAAACATCAGCTCCTAAACTTTTTAAATTTGCATAAACATTTGCAGCCCCACCTAATCTTCTATCTTCTTTAAGAGTTTTGGCTACCAAAACAGGGGCTTCAGGACTGATACACGAACAATCACACCAAGTGTAATTATCCACCATAAAATCCCCTATAATTAAAATTTTAGGTTTTTGCTGACTTAAAAACTCAAGCATTTACTTCCTTTTCAAAAAGTCTTTTTATCTCATCTAAATAATCTTTTATCCCCTCTTCAAGACCAAATTTTGGCTTATAATCCCAAGTTTGATCTAATTTTGCTTCAGTGTGGAATTGATAAGATTTTACATAAGGATTTGGGATATATTCACAAGCTAGATTGGCATCTAGTTCTTTTTGTAAAATATCAACTATATCTTGAAAAGTCCTTGCTTTACCGCTACCTACATTATAAACTCCACATTTTGAATCAAGCGCGATTAAATTAGCACTGATAACATCTTTAATATAAGTAAAATCTCTATAAATTTGATCGCTTCTTTCAAACAAGCGTGGATTTTTTCCAGCTAAAATTTGATGGCCAAACTGTAAAACCATAGAGGCGGTTTTGTTTTTGTAAAATTCGCCTTTTCCATAAACATTAAAATATCTAAGTCCTACTAAATGGGCTTTATCGTAGTATTTTTTCGCTAGCTTATCCATCATCAATTTTGAAAAAGCATAAGGATTTTTTGGTTCTTCATCCTTACCTACAGTTTGTGGACTTTTTGCATCGCCATAAACCGAAGCTGAACTTGCATAAATAAGCTTTGCATGAAGATCTATGCTAAGCTCTATAAAGTCTTTAAAAGTATTTAAATTGGTTTGCAAAACCTTAGCTTGATCAAAAACCGTAGTGTCTGAAATTGCTGCTTGATGAAAAATAATCTCTGGCTTAAAACCTTCAATCTTTTTTAAAACTTTTTCATCGTTAATATCGCCCACAAAAAGTTCTCCATCAAATTCGAGTAAATTTTTAAAATGCCCAAAACTTTGCAAATTTCCATTTTCAAAAGTCGCACTGCTACGCATTTTATCAATGATTAAAATTTCATGTTTTTCTTGTAAATTTAAAGCCAGTTGCGAACCTATAAATCCTGCACCACCTGTGATTGCTATTTTCATTGATTTTCCTTTTCTTTAAAAAAGTTCAAAATTTCTTTTAAATTTTTAAATTGCTTAAAAAAATCACCCTCTTTTTTTTCTTCATTTACCAAAACTAAAGTGCCAATATCAGCATTTAATCCTGCTTGCATATCACTTAGATTATCTCCAATAAAGATAGAATTTTTCATATCCAAATCAAATTCATCTTTTGTTTTTAAAAGCATCCCTGCTTTAGGCTTACGACACTCACAACCTTCTAAATGCGGGCAATGATAAATTTTATCGATTTTTATATCTTGCTTAGCAAATTCTTTAAGCATATGATCGCAAAGCTTAAAAAAATCACTTTCTTTATAATATCCTCTTGCAATACCTGATTGATTTGTCGCTATAAAAAGCAAATAATTTCTAGCTAAAAAATACCTACAAAGTTCAAAAATTCCATCACAAAATTCGAAATCTTCTATTTTATAGACGTATTTTTTATCTATATTAATCACACCATCTCTATCTAAAAATAATGCTTTTGTTTTCATGAAAAACATTATAATATAGCTTTTTTAAAAAGAAAATAAACATTATCTTTAATTTCTTAAGATTTTTATTAAAAATAAAGATATATAATACCTAGCAATCTAATTTTTACTAAGGAGAAAACAAATGAAAAAATTATTAGTAGTTTCTGCTTTGGCATGTCTTGGTGTTTCTGCTTTTGCTGCAGATGGTGCTACACTTTTTAAAAAATGTGCAGTATGCCATGGTGCAAATGCTGACAAAGTTTACTTAAACAAAGTTCCAGCTTTAAAAACTCTTTCTTCTGCTGAAAGACTTCAATACATGAAAGAATATTCGGAAGGCAAAAGAAATGCTTATGGTCAAGGTGCGATCATGAAACTTAACCTTAAAGGTTTAACTGAAGAAGACTTTAAAGCTATCGAAGCTCATATTGAAACTTTAAAATAATTTCTAAATTAGGCTTTTCTTTTTATGAAAGCCTTTTTTATCCAAAGCTTCTTTTTTACGCCTTTCCAATTCTATAGCATCACGCAAAGAATCTTCATCATCATTTAAAGTAGTAAATTTATAATCATCATCAAACTGCTTATTTTTAATCCCCCAAAGCAAAGTTGCCAAAATGATAAAAAACGCTAAGATAGAAACCCCTATCATCATCATGATTATACTATTCATTCTTTGATCCTTAAAGCATTTAAAACGACTATTATGCTACTAAAAGACATGGAAATAGCAGCAAGCAAAGGATTAATTATACCTAAAAAAGCCAAAGGTATGGTACAAGCATTATAAAACAAAGAAAAAGCAAGGTTTTGCTTGATAATTTTAAAGGTATTTTTAGATAATTTTATGGCTTTTTTTAAAGAAAGCAAATCATTTTTTAAAAGTAAAACATCACTACTCTCTATAGCTAAATCACTTCCTTCCCTTAAAGTCATCGAAACACTTGCGTATTTTAAAGCTAGAGCATCATTTACTCCATCACCTACAAATAAAACTTTGTAATCTTTGCTTAAATTCTCTATAGTTTTCATTTTATCTTCAGGTAAACAAGAAGCTTGATAATTTTGGATTTCTAACTTTTTAGCGATTTTTTTCACTGCTTTTTGATGATCACCACTTAGTATCATTAATTCTTTCTTTTCTTTTTTAAGATAATCAATAAGTTCTTTTGTACCCTCTCTCAAAACGCTATCAAACTCAAAAAAAGCTAAAATTTTACCTTCCTTAGCAAAAATAAAATGCGTATTATCAAATTCCTTAGTTACAATACCCTTTTCTTGTAAAAATTTAGAACTTCCGCCTAAAAGCAACTTTTCATTTAACTCAACACTTAACCCTTTAGCTTGAATGCTTGAAAGTTTTTTAAAATCTAAATTTAAATCCTTAGCTCCTTTTTGTTTTAAATATGAAGCAATATTTTGAGAGATAGGATGTTTGGAAAGTTTTACAAAATTATAAAGCTCATTTAAATCAAGCGTTTTATCTAAAAAAACTTCTTTAAACTCAAGCTCTATTTTGGTTAAAATACCCGTTTTATCAAACACCACGCAATCGCACTTACTTAGAGCTTCTATCACGCTAGAACTTTTAAATAAAATATGTTTTTTTAAAGCTCTACCTAAAGCTACAAGATTGCTCACAGGTGTTGCTAAAGCTAAAGCACAAGGACAAGCAATAATCAAAACCGCAATCGCATTGACTAAAGAAATTTCAAAACTTGCTTCTTTATAAAAAAACCAAAAAGCAAAACAAATAAAAGCGATCAATAAAACCGTTCTAGAAAAATAAGCCGAAAGACTATTGACCAAACTTTCAAGTTTTGCCTTTTTAGAGCTTGCGAGTTCTAAAAGCTGGATAATTTGACTGAGTTTTGAATCCTTATAAAGCTTTGTTGCTTCATATTCCACACTTCCATCAAGCACTATACAAGCTGAAAAAATTTCATCTTCTTTTTGTATGAGTTTTGGGGTATTTTCTCCATTTAAAGAAGAAGTATTCACACTCATTTCACCACTTTTACAAATCCCATCGATTAAAATTTTATCTCCAGTTTTAAGCAAAATTCTATCACCCAAACAAACCTTTTGCACTTCTTTAGAAACAAATTCCTTGCCATTAAAAACCAAAACCTCATTTTGTAAAAAATCATTAAGTCCATCTATAGTATCTAAAGCACGCTTTTTGCTAAACATCTCAAGATATTTACCTATAAAAACAAAGCAAATTATCATTGCCACAGAGTCAAAATACACCTCTCCTACTCTAAAAAACATAGCCCATAAAGAATAAACATAAGCTAAACTCGCTCCGCTAATAACCAATACATCCATATTTAAACTATGCATTTTTAAAGTTTTAAAAACACTTTTATAAAAATGAGATCCCGTATAAAAAAGCACAGGGGAACAAAGGATAAATTCAGCAAAATTTAAAATATCCTTAGTGTCATTATCCATTCCGCTAAAAAATCCCGCGTATTTTGCCACCGCTATCCACATGATATTCATCATGCAAGCTATAGCTACAACAAGCTTAGAATAAAATTCCCTTTTCAATAAATCCGCTCTTTTTGAAGCCTTACTCGCATCATAAGCACTCGCTTTATAGCCTATACTTTCAATAAGTCTTAAAATTTGCACCAAAGAAATACTTTGTTCATCAAAAACAATGCGTGATTTATGGTTTAAATGATTGATATCAAGTTCTAAAATTCCTTCTTGTTTGGTTAAAATTTTCTCATTCAGCCACACGCAAGCTGCGCATTCTATACCATGTATCATAAGATAAATTTCACTAAATCCTTCTTTGGTTTTAGTGATAAACTCATCATAATTTTTCATTTCATTTTGAAAATTTACAGGGCTTAAGGTTTGATTTCCAAGCTTTTCATAAAACTCATCTAATCCACTTTCATGCAAAATTTCCCAAACACTTTCACAACCCTTACAACAAAAAAATTTATCCTTATACTCTATCATTTGAGCTTGTTTATAATCAAGTCTGCAATGTTCACATTTCATAATCATTCTTTAAAAAAATATTTTTATAATTATAGACAAATTTGACAAAAAGTGCATTTTTTTACTAAAATCATATTTTATAAAAATTATTCTGCTAAATCTTACGAGGACTTATGGAAAAAGAAAAAAAACAACATCAAAGAACCCACGTTCCAGTGGAAGGTTATAAAATTGAAGAATTAAAATTATTAGATCTAGAAAATCTAGTTAAAATCGCCAATGAATGTGAAATCGAAAACCCAAGAGAATTTCGCCGCCAAGAACTTATTTTTGAAATTTTAAAAGCACAAACAAAAAAAGGTGGCTTCATACTTTTTACAGGAATTTTAGAAATTTCTTCTGAAGGTTATGGCTTTTTAAGGGGTATGGACTCTAATCTTAGCGATAGTGTTAATGACGCTTATGTTTCAAATTCACAAATTAGAAAATTTGCTCTGCGTGTAGGTGATATCGTTACAGGACAAGTTAGAGAACCTAAAGATCAGGAAAAATACTACGCTCTTTTAAAAATCGAAGCGATCAATTATCTGCCTTTGCAAGAAGCCAAAGAAAGACCTTTATTTGATAATTTAACCCCTATTTTTCCAACAGAAAAAATCAAACTTGAATACGATGCGATGAAACTTACAGGTCGTGTTTTAGATCTTTTTACCCCTATAGGAAAAGGACAACGTGGACTCATCGTTGCTCCACCACGCACAGGTAAAACAGAGCTTATGAAAGAACTTGCTACTGCTATTGCAAAAAATCACCCAGAAATGCATTTAATCGTACTTTTAGTCGATGAAAGGCCTGAAGAAGTTACCGATATGCAAAGATGTGTAAAAGGCGAAGTTTTTAGTTCTACTTTTGATTTACCTGCTTATAATCATGTGCGTGTAGCTGAGCTTGTGATAGAAAAAGCCAAAAGAATGGTAGAAACAGGTAAAGATGTTATCATCTTGCTTGATAGTATCACAAGGCTTGCACGTGCTTATAACACCGCAACTCCAAGCAGTGGAAAAGTCCTAAGCGGTGGAGTAGATGCTAATGCCTTACACAAACCAAAACGCTTCTTTGGTGCAGCTAGAAACATAGAAAATGGAGGCTCTTTAACCATAGTTGCTACAGCTTTAATTGATACAGGTTCAAGAATGGATGATGTGATTTTTGAAGAATTTAAAGGCACAGGAAATAGCGAAATAGTTCTTGATAGAAATATCGCCGATAGAAGAATTTATCCTGCGATTAATATCATCAAATCAGGAACAAGAAAAGAAGAATTACTCCAAGGTGTGGCAAACCTTCAAAAAATTTGGGCAATCCGTTCAGCGATTTCTCAAATGGATGATGTTGAGGCTTTGAAATTTTTATATTCTAAAATGCTTAAAACCAAAGACAATGTAGAACTTTTATCTATAATGAATGAGTAGGAAATGCTTCAAGCTTTAGCGATTAAATACAGACCAAAAACCTTTGATGAACTCATAGGACAAAAAACAGTTAGCGTAAGTTTAAAATACGCCTTAAATCATAATCGCTTAGCGCATGCTTATCTTTTTTCAGGACTTAGAGGAAGTGGAAAAACCTCAAGTGCTAGAATTTTTTCTCGTGCTTTAGTTTGCGAACAAGGACCAAGTGATACTCCATGTGGCACTTGCAAACACTGTCTTGCAGCACTTGAAGGCAAACATATAGACATTATAGAAATGGATGCTGCAAGCAACCGTGGGCTTGAAGATATACAAGCCTTAATCGAACAAACCAAATACACCCCTTCTATGGCAAGATTTAAAATTTTCATCATTGATGAAGTACATATGCTTACCCCACAGGCTGCAAATGCGCTTTTAAAAACCTTAGAAGAACCCCCAAGTTATGTTAAATTTATACTTGCAACCACAGATCCTTTAAAACTTCCAGCTACCGTGCTTTCAAGAACACAACATTTTCGCTTTAAACAAATTCCACAGAGTGAAATTTTAAATCATCTTAAAGAAATTTTACACAAGGAAAATGTTAAATTTGAAGAAGAAGCTTTAAAATTTATAGCAAGAAGCGGCAATGGATCTTTAAGAGATACTTTAACCTTGCTTGACCAAGCTATTATTTTTTGTCAAAATGAAATCAGTATTAGTAAAATTACAGATATGTTAGGCTTTTTAGATCCTCAAAAAATCAAAGCCTTTTATCAGGCTATCTTAACAAAAGACAAGGAAAAAGTTTTTGTGTATTTAGAGGAATTACAAGACTATGAAGCCTCAAGCGTGATTGATGAAATGCTTTTTTATTTAAAAGAAAGTTTTTTTGCAAAAAGCACAGAATTTTCTACTTTAATTTATGAAAGATTTTTCCGTATTTTATCAAAAGCCAAGAGTATGCTTTGCGATGATGATGGCTTTACGCTTTGTGTTATGGCTTTTATGATGATGGAAGCAAGTCATTTAAAAGAAATTGACGCACAAATCCAAGAAATCAAACAAGAAAATACAACAATTATACCTAGGATCACACCTTCTCCCATCATACCTCATCTTGAGAAAAAAACAGAAAAAAATGCTTATGAAATCTTGCTTGATAGTATTTATGATAGGGATTTTGATCTTGCAAAATGTTTTAAACAAAGCACAAAATTTATTAGTTTTGAAAACAATACCTTAAATATAAACTCAAACGCACAAGGACAAAATCGCGATACACTCAATAAAGGTTTTAAACTCATACAAGAACTTTTTAAAGCTAAATTTGGAGAAAATGCTAAAATTAATGTGCAAAAAGCACTAACAATTGATGAAAATAAGCTTCAATCCTTAACTCAAGAATTACCAAACAATGAAAATAAAAACATAGATATTCAAAGTTCTATTAATATACTTAAAGAAGGAGCCAAAAAATTTGACCCACAAGAAGATCTTAAAGAGGCTCTTAAAGATTGTTTTGGAGAGCCTAGTATAGAAAATTAATCATCATTTTAAGGGAGATGAAAATCAAAGCTAAAAACATATAAGTTACCAATCTTGTAGTATCAGGTAAACCGTTCCAAACCTTACTCATCCACATTCCAAACCATTCTGCAACAACTACTTGGAAGGCAAAAAACCATAAAATACACAAGTTAAAGAAATAATCCCAAAAAATCTTAGCATTATGAAAGCTTTGAGCATCTAAATTTCTAGCTTTAAACATATCATAAGTACCTTTTTTTAGAGCTGTTAAGGCAATAAAAGTTTCAAAAAGAATAATTGCTATATAGCCTATATGATAAATCACGGGAGAAGTAATAGCCATATAAACTACAGCATTACCTAAATAAATCAGGCTTTGTATCCATACTCATCACATGCGAAACAAATTGGAAATTAGAATTATAATCTGTCACATTTCCAAAAACCATTATACCTGCTAACGATACAACGGTAAGCAAAATAATAATTTTTGAAAATCTAATCATTTTGCTTATGCAAAAACATTTTTGTTGCATTTATACTCTTTTAATAATATATTTTAGTAATATTAATTATATATAATATATTATTAATAAAAATTAAATTTTTAAATTCTTTTAAGTCTTAAAGAATTAAGCACTACAGTAATAGAACTAAAACACATTGCAAGTGCTGCTATATGAGGATTTAAAGAGATAAAAGGTATAAATCCTGCCGCGATAGGAATGCAAAGCACATTATAAATAAAAGCCCAAAAAAGATTTAGCTTAATAATACCGCGTGTTTTTTTAGCAAGTTTAAAACATTTAAAAATGGCTGTTAAATCATCTTTTATCAAGATAAAATCCCCTGTTTTTTTTGCAAGCTCATTTGCCTTTGAAAAACTCATACTCACACTTGCAGCAGATAAAGCCACCGCATCATTAATCCCATCTCCTACAAAAAGAGTTTTTTTAAATTTTTGAATGATTTGTAGTTTTTCTTCACTCTTAAGTTGAGCATAAAACTCATCTACTTGCAGTTCTTTGGCTATTTTTTCTACATTTTTTACATGATCACCGCTTAAAATAAAAGTTTTAAGATTTTGCTTTTTTAAATTGAATACAAGCTCTTTAGCTCCATCTTTTAAAGCATTGCTTAACAAAACACCGCCTAAACACTTTTTATTCTTAGCAAAATATACCCTAACATATTCTTTAAAAGTATCAAAAAAGATATCACTTTCTTTTGTGTCAATTTCATTTTCGTGCAAAAACTGTGCATTGCCTACGAGATAATTATCATTATCTTCTTTGTATTTTATACCCGAACCAACTATCACTCTTCCCTCACCCTTTAAATCAAAAAAATGATCTTTATGTAAAGCCTTAGCTATAGGATGAGAGCTTAAACTTTCAATTTGACATAATTTATCAAAATCATCTTTAGAAAGATTGTGTTTAAAAATACTCAAATTTTCCTTTGTTAATGTACCCGTTTTATCAAAAAAAGCGTATTGAACTAAGGCTAATTTTTCTAAAGCGGCAGGATTTTTAATAAGAATGAAATTTTTTGCCGCATTCGAACTTGCCACAACCAAAGCTATAGGCGTTGCAAGCCCTAAAGCACAAGGACAAGAGATCAAAAGCACAGCACAAGAGTGTAAAAAAGCTGTATTTAAATCTGCTTTTAGCACCCAAAAAACAAAAACTAAAAAAGCAAAAAATATTATACCCCCTACAAAGTATTTAGAAATTTGATCTGCTAAATTTGCCAAAGGACTTTTGATACTTCCTGCTTCAAAAACTAGATTTTTGATTTGTTCTAAAGTACTATCCATGGCCTTTTTGTTTGCTTTGATCCTTAAAGCACCATTTAAAACTACTGCTCCTGCTTGAACTTCATCACCTTCTTTTTTTAAAACAGGCAAAAACTCCCCATTTAAAAAACTCATATCAAGCTCTGCACTCCCTAAAAGCACCACTCCATCTGCAACAATGCTTTCTCCTTCTTTTATCAAAAGCACATCGCCACTTTTGACAAAAGAACTTGAAATTTCTTTGATACTTTCATCTTCAAGCAAAATTTTTGTCTTTTTTGTGTCTATATTTTCTAAAATTCTTTGATAATCTTGTGCCTTAAATTTAGCCTTACTTTCAAGATATTTTCCTAAAAGCACAAAAGAAATAATCATCATTGCACCACTAAAATACAAATCTTCTTCTTTAAAAATTTGCAAATACACCAAAAAAGAATACACAAAAGCACTCAAAGTCCCTAAAGCTACAAGGGTATTCATATCTAAATTTTTGCTTTTAAAGCCTAAAAAAGCATGAGAAAAAAAGTCTCTCCCACAATAAAATATCCCAAAAAAACTCAAAGCCATTTGGATATTTTGAGAAAAAGAACTTTTAACAAACATTTCAAAATACATAATAATCACACTCAAAACTATACTTAAGAGCAAATTTTTTCTTAATTCTAAGTGTTTTTTTGCCTTGTATGCGTTCAAGCTTTGTTCATCTTCTAAAATTTCAAAGCCCAAATTCTTAATTTTTTCGATAATATCTTTGCGTTTTTCTTGATCTTCAAGTAAAAAAACCCCGCTAGAATTCACATAAGAAACACTAGCATCTTTAACACCATCAATTTTTTTACAAGCTCTTTCTATAGCATTAGAACAATTAACGCAAGTCATTTTGCCTATTTTTATACGCAATTCTTCCATTATAAACGCTCTACGATCTCAAAACCTAAATCTTGAAATTCTTTTGTAAAATTTGATACTTGATTTTCTTCTAAATTTAAACTTAAAATTTTTTGCTCCAAATCCACTTCTATATTTCCAAATTCATCTTCAAGAGAATTTTTGATCAAATTTACACAATTCATGCAATTAACATTTTTTACTTTAAATTTCATTTTCACTCCTTATAGGTTGTATGGTAATGTGCCCGATTTCAAATTCATGCAACAACTTATGAGATAAATCCTGAGATAGTTTTTCAAATTCCTTTAGATTGCAAACTCTTACTTTTAAATGCATAGAGGCTACTAGCATTTTATTAGTGATTTGAGTAATATGCAAATCCACTACCTCATCCACACTAGGATTTAAAAGCAAAACTTGTCTTACTTTTTCTATATCCACAGGAGAACTTTCAAGCAAGACATTAGCGCTTTGTTTAAGCAAGATAATCGCCCATCTTAAAAGCAAGATTGATAATACAATAGCTAAAATCGTATCTATATAAACAATACCGCTAAAATACACCACGATCCCACCTATAATAACCGCTAAAGAACCCAATAAATCGCTCATCATATGTAAAAAAGCAGATTTCATATTGACATTTTCTAAATTTGCACCCTTAAACATCATCAAAGCATTAATCCCATTTACCAAAAAGCCCAAAATAGCTACAATTATCATGGTTTTAGCGTCAATTTCTTTTGGATTGATAAATTTTTCTATAGCCTCATAAATGATAAATAAAGCCGATAAAATAATGGTTAAAGCATTGATAAAAGCCACTAAAACTTCAAGACGAAAATACCCAAAGGTCTTTTGATGATCTTGCCATTTTTCTACAGCTATAATGGCTAAAAAACTAAGAGCTAAGGCAAAAACATCAGAAAACATATGCAAAGTATCGCTTAAAAGTGCCAAAGAATTTGAAAGGATTGAATAAATAAATTGCACAAGCATCATAGAAAAAGTCATTAAAAGAGAAATTTTTAAAATCTTTTTATCCACACTCCTTGCATCGGCATGGGAATGATGATGTTCATGAGAATGTTCTTTGTGATCATGATGGAAAGATTTGTTAATTAAAGGTTCATGTGATAAAAATTTATACATTTTATATTCTTTTTTGCTTAACATTTTAAGATATTAAACTAAAAAGAATATAAATATTTGTTATTTTTATAAAAATTAAAAGTCAAAAAAGTTCACCTAGCCAACTTTCTTTATTATAGTAATCATGTGGATTTCAAGCATAAGAAAAGCCGAATTTGCCATAGAAACAAATAAAAGATTAAGTAAATAAGATTTTTTGTTCAGAAATTTGCTCAAAAACGACTTTTGCTTTTTCAAGATCGTATTTGTGATCATATATAGTCCAGCTTAAAGCACTTAAATCAAAAATAAGTTTAAAATTAACATGAGCATGATGATTGGTATAACATAAGTTCTCTCAAGGGAATTCTCATCCATATCTACAACATTTAAAGTAATGTGATGAAAAAAAGAAATTGATATTTATCTCGTAGCCATAAACCTCAGCTATTCTTCCTACATATTTTGCTACTCTACTGTATAAGTTCCAGCACCTAGCAAAGTTTTAGTATATACGATTAAAAAATTAGTTAATCTTTGTATATCAGGTTTTTCCATATTTTAATAATCTTTGATTGAATTGGTTATAATTATAGCAAATTTTAAAATAAATAAGGAGAAAAAATGGCAAAAATCGGTATAGTTGGTTTAGGTTATGTAGGAGCTGCTAGTGCTTATAGCATAGTTACTCAAGGATTTTGCTCAGAACTTTACTTATATGATATAAAACAAGATTTGGCTCTGGCTCATACAAGAGATTTAGAAGATATGTCAGCCATTCATTTTTCTTATACTAAAATTTTTCATGTGCTAAATTTAGAAAATTTAGCTTCTTGCGATATTATCATTTTAGCTTTTAGAAAAGAAAGTTTAAAAGAATTACCTAGTCGCTTAGTAGAACTTCAAAACAATATCCTCGAACTTAAAAACATTATCTTAACCTTAAAAAATGCTAATTTTAAAGGTAAATACATTGTTGCAACAAATCCAAATGATACCATAACTTACTACACTCAAGTATTAAGCCAATTGCCGAAGAATCATGTTTTTGGTAGCGGAACAAATTTAGATAGTTCAAGACTTAAGAAATTTTTAGCCAAAGATTTAAACATAAATTCAAAAGATATTTTTGCTTGTATGATTGGCGAACACGGAGACTCTCAGTTTGCAGCACTTTCTAATGCAAGCATTTTGGGGCAAAATTTATTAGATTTTTATAAACAAAAATTAGGCAAAGATTTAGACATACAAGAACTCGAAAAAGCTGTGATTAGCGAGGGATATTTCATCTATGAACGCAAAGGAAGAACAGAATTTGGGATAGGAACTTCTTGTGCAAATTTAGCCAAGGCCATCCTAGAAGATAGAAAAAGTTTACATCCTGTAAGTGTGGTTTTTGATGATATAGCCTTTTCAATGCCTGCTATCATAGGAAAAGATGGTATAGAAAAGGTTTTTGAATTAAAATTCAATGAAAAAGAAAAAACAAAATTAGAAAATTCAAAACAACAAATCAAAAACGCCATACAAAGCGTAAAAGATAAAATTTAAGCCTTTTTAAAAGGCTTTTTGATTTTGTTAAGCTTGCTAAAATCACAAAAACAATTATAATAATTAAATTTTGAGTTAAATAAGTTTTAATCAACTCTTCATTTTGTCCTATATAATAGCCCAAAAATACAAGTATAGCCACCCAAATAGCACTACCAAGTGCAGTAAAAAGTATAAAATTTACAAGTTTCATTTTTACCAAACCTGCAGGCATAGAGATGTACTGACGAATCCCTGGTAAAAGACGACAAGTAAAGGTTGAAAATTCCCCGTGTTTGTTGAAAAATTCTTCAAATTTAGCAAATTTGGCTTCATCTATGCGTCCTCCCACATGTACAGCATAACCATCTTTCTTCATTAAATTCCAATTGAAGTTGTATAGCAGGAATTGTACTTTGTGCAAGCTGTTTTTGAAGCTTTGGTTATCTCACATTATCTGTATTTTTAGCAAAAAGTGAAGATGAAAGAAGATAAACACTTAAAATAAGTGAAAACTTAGTTTTCATAATCATAACTCCTTGTAATTTTGTTACATTTATTAAATTAAAATTGTGATTATAGAAAAAAGTTTAAAAAAATATACATGAATCATTTTTAGCTAGTCAAACTTATGACTAGCTTTGTAAATATTGTAGTTTCGAAAAAGTTTTAAAATTTTAAATTTTATCACAAATTTTTATGTCTAAAATTTTATCTCCTTGTTGTATAGAGTCTAAAACTTCTAAACTTTCTTCATCTTTTGGGTCAATTTGTCCAAAAACAGTATGAACTCCATCTAAATGAGCTTGAGAACTGTGACAAATGAAAAATTGAGAGCCGCCAGTATCGCGTCCTGCATGTGCCATAGATAAGGTTCCACGCTCATGTTTATGTTCTTGATCATCACATTCGCAAATGATTTCATATCCAGGTCCACCTACACCATTGCCGTGTGGACAACCCCCTTGTATTACAAAATTTGGAATCACACGATGGAAAATTAAATCTTTATAAAATCCTTCATTAGCCAAAGTAGCAAAATTACAAACCGTTTGTGGAGTCTCATCGCCAAAAAGTTTTAGTTTCATTGTGCCTTTTTCAGTTTCTATAAGAGCAAATTTGTATTCATTTACTTTGCTTGTGTCGATTGTTTTTATCATTATTTCTCCTTAATCTATATTTGTATAAACAGCTTGAACATCATCATCTTCTTCTAACTTATCTAAAAGTTTTTCTATATCGCTAAGCTGTTCTTCGCTAAAGCTTACAGAATTATTTGGTATGTACTCAAGTCCTGCTTTTTTAAGAATCAAACCTTTAGCTTCTATAGCAGAACTTAGCTCACCAAAAGCAGTATAATCACCACTAATTACTAATTCTTCATTTTGTTCCAATTCTTCAAGTCCTGCATCGATCAAATCAAGCTCTAATTCTTCTAAATCTCCTGCAAATTTTTCAAGATGAAAAACCGCTTTTCTAGTAAACATAAAACCTAAAGATCCATTTTGCAAAACTTCTCCACCATTTTTACTGAAAATAGCTTTTACATTAGCCACGGTGCGCGTAGGATTATCACTCATGCATTCAACTATCACTAAAGCCCCATGTGCAGCTTTTCCTTCATAATGAATGTTTTTAATATCTGCACTATCTTTTCCACTCGCACGCTTAATAGCTGCATCTATATTATCTTTTGGCATATTATTTGCCTTTGCTGTGGCTATAGCACTTCTTAATTTCGGATTCATATCAGGATCAGTGCCACCTTCTTTAGCAGCTACTTGTATGGCTTTAGCAAGCTTAGGAAAAAGCTTACTCATTTTATCCCATCTAGCCTCTTTAGAAGCTCTTCGGTATTCAAATGCTCGTCCCATAAATTCTCACTTTCTTTAAAGATTTTCAAACTTAAAAGTATAAACTAAAAAGACTAATTAAAGCTTTAAATGGTATGATTTTACCATTTATTTTAGGAGAAGTTTTTTTGAATATCGCAAAAAAGAAATGGAAAATCAAATTTTAGACTATATATTTATGAGTTTATTTATAGCTTTTTCTTATTTTTTATGGGTAAAGCAATTAAAAAATTCAAGTAGGCATAGCCTATGCTGTATGGGAGCTTTTAGGGATTATTCTTATACTTTTAGTTTCTTTGATAGTTTTTAAAGAAATTTAACCTTAATTCAAATTCTAGGCATTATTCTTTCTATCGTTGGAATTATCATGATTAATATAGGCGAGGTTAAAGAATAATGTATATTTTTATCATTGTTTTATGGGCATTGTTAGATCGTGGCAAATTTATTCCTAAAAAATCAGATGGTTTAAGCGTAAATTTGGGGCTTGGCTGCGATTATCAATGCTATGCTTTTTTCTACTTTCTTTAAAATATGTTCCTTTAAGCATAGCTTACTCAACTTGAGGCGCTACAGGTATTATAGGAACTTGTCTTGGCAGATGGATTTTATAAAGAAAAATTAAACAAAATAGGAATTTTAGGTATCATTATGGTGATAATAACAGTATTTTTTGCTCAATTATTAAAACAGCAAAAATATCTCGCTGCTTTAATGTTCCATTTTATTTTTTGCTTCGATGCCCATTAAAGAAAATGCGGTTTTAATACTAAGAGCAACCAAAGAAAATAATTTAAGCAAATCATCTTCATTTGCAGAGCCTACAACTTTATTTTCATTGTAAAATTTATGAAAATGTGCAGCTAAATTTTTAAGATAATCAGGAATTTTTTGTAAAGCTCTAGCCTCAAAAGCATCGTTTAAAATAGCCTTTAAATTCAAAGCTTCAAAAAGCAAATTTACGCTATCTTGATTTAAACTTTGTAAATCAGCTCCCATCACATCATCGATTTTTTTACCAGCTTTGGCAAACACTTGATGAATTCTAGCGTGTGCGTAGTTGATATAATACACAGGATTAGAGCTATCTTCTTTTTGCAAATCGCTAATATCAAATTCCAAATGAGTATCACATTTTTTACTCAAAAAGATATAACGCAAAGCATCACTTCCTATCTCATCAACCACATCACTCATCAAGATAAAATTTCCTGCTCTTTTACTCATTTTATAAGGCTCTCCACCTTTAAGCAAAGAAACCATTTGTGCTAAAATAATCTCAAGATTATTAGAATCAAATCCCAAAAACTCCATCGCAGCTTTCATTCTAGGGATATAACCATGATGATCTGCTCCCCAAATATTAATACACTTTCCATAGCCACGACTCATTTTATCCTTATGATAAACAATATCTGCTGCCAAATAAGTCCCGCGTCCATCTTCACGGATAATCACACGATCTTTTTCATCACCTTTTTGCGAAGAAGCAAGCCAAATTTTACCTTCTTGCTCATAAATTCCTTTATGTTCTTTTAAAGATTCTAAAGTTGCATTTAAAGCATCATAATACGATCTTTCGCTTGCATAGGTATCAATTTTAATCTTTGCTTGTTCTAAATTTTGTTTAATCAAAACAAGCATTTTATCTTTTGCCCAATCAGCTAAACTAGGGATATTTTCTTCTCTAAAAAATTCTTTACCAAATTTTTCAAAAACTTCTTTTGCTAAATCCACTATATACTCGCCTTTGTAATATTGCTCTGGATATTCAACATTTTCATGAAGTATATTTTCTTTCACGCTTAATAAAATAGAAAGCCCTAATAAATAGATTTGATTACCCGCATCATTGACATAGTATTCTGTATCGAATTTATAACCCAAATGTCTTGCAAGTCTTGTTAAAGTATCCCCAAAAACAGCACCTCTTGCATGGCCTATGTGCAAAGGTCCTGTAGGATTTGCGCTCACATATTCAAGCAAAAAACTTTCTTGTTTTTTTTCTCCTTTGGTAAATTCATTTGGATTTGTTAAAGCTTTACTTGCAAACTCATTTAAAAAAGTTTTGGAAATTCTAAAATTTAAATACCCATTTACAGCTTCAACTGATTCAAAACAATCATGATTTTGAAATTTGCTCGCTAAGTCGCTAGCGATCAACATAGGAGATTTTTTTAATTCTTTAGCTAATGAAAAAGCCAAAGGGGTGGCAAAATGTGCTAAATTTTTATCCTTTGGATTTTCAAGTGCAAAATCACACTCTAAAACCTTTTGAATTTCATTAAAAATAATACTTTTCAAAAGACTAAACCTTAAGCTTTTTTTGTTTCGTCTATACTTGCATCAGCATTTGTATTATTAGTTGTATTTTTGTTTTCTTCTATTTTTTGAGTATTTTTTGCTACTTCATCATCATTATTCATTTCATCTTTAAAAGTTTTAATACCTTTGCCTAAACCCTTTGCAAGTTCTGGAATTTTTTTTGCTCCAAAAAGCAATACAACAATCAATAAAATAATCAACCAATGACTTGGACTTGACCAACCACCCATTTTATTCTCCTTCATTCCAAATATTTTGAATTTGCCCTAGATTCTGCCCTTTAATTCTAAATTTATGGGCGATTAAAATCGCTCGCAATGCTTCATAACTTTGCTTTAACTCATCATTAATGATAAGATAATCATACTCGCTAAGCTCTTTCATTTCATCACTAGCGTTTTGCAATCTTTTTTCTAGTTGTATTATTGTATCAGTATTTCGCTTAATAAGTCTTTTTTTTAGCTCATCTTTATTTTTTGTAGTAATAAAAACAGAAACAATCTTATCAGTCATTTTTTGTCTGGCTATTTTAAATCCTTGTACATCAATATCAAAAACAACTATTTTTCCATTATTTAAAGCATCTTGAGTGTGCTTTAAAGAAGTGCCGTAAAGATTTTCATGAACCCTAACCCATTCTAAAAAATGATCACTATCTATACCTTTTTGAAATTCTTTATGGGATATAAAATGATAATGTATTCCATTTTTTTCACCCTCTCTTGGTTTGCGAGTTGTTGAAGAAATAGAAAAATAAAGCTCATCTTCAAATTCATCAAAAAGTTTTTTTAAAAGAGTTGACTTTCCAGCTCCACTAGGACCTGAAATCAACAAAACAAAACCTTGCAATTTTAATCCTCTTTAAAACTAATGTTTATATTTATATTCATATTCATACCTTTAAGAGCAGCTTTTAAGGTATCATCTTTAATGCTTGAAGTGATCGCTCCTGCTATGCTTTGACTAAGCTCATTAACTATCTCTTCGCTATTATGATTTTTAATTACATCACTTACTATAGGCTCTTTATTTTTTTCTAAGATTTCCTCTCCAAGAGCTTTTTGTATATCACTTTCTTTCAATGCGTCAAAATCACTTATATTTAAATTTGGCACAACTACTTCCTCTTCATTCATTCCTAGTTCTTTATCATCTAAAATTGGTTCATCTTTAAAATCTTCTAAAACCTTGCTACTATTATCGCTATCAATACCATAATCAAGCTCATCAAGTTGAGCTAGTTCCTCTTTGATTTGATCTTGAGTGCTCAAATTTGAAGTAAAATCGTCAATTTCATCTTGAATATCTTCTTCCACAACAGGAGTAAATTCTTCTAAAATTTCCTCTGATTCTTCATTATCTTTTGCTTGACCCAAAAATTCAGCATCTTCAGGAAGATCATCAAAGTCCATTTCTTTTTCTTGCTCTTCAACCATAGGAAGATCATCAAAGTCGCTTATATCAGCTTGTAATTCTTTGTTATCTTCTAAATTTTCATCATTTTTATCATTTAACTCATCTAAACCAAGATCAGTATCCAAAGTTGTATATTCTTGAGTTAAGTCTTCTTTTTCGTTTTCACCATCCTCTAGAGTTAAATCTAGATCGGTTTGAATATCTTCTTGAGTCTGTTCTTTAGTTATTTCTTGTTTTAAATTTTCATATTCTAAGTTTTGAGTTTCTAAAGCTTCGCTTGCATCGTGATCATCTTGAGCTTCATCATCAAAACTCAAATCTTCCATTCCATCTGAATTTATATCTAAAGAATTTTCATCAGGTAAATCATCTAAATTTAAATTGTCCAAATCCAAGCTTATATCAGCATAAGGATTTTCATCATTGCTTAACATTGGCAAATCAATAGGTGTATGTTTGTTGGCATCTTTATTATTAAATAAATTTAAAAAATCTGTAGGTAAAAAAGGTTTTTGTAAAATTTGTGCATCTATATCTAAATTTTGATTTCGCGGAGCTAAAAAAATCAATCTGTCACATTTTTCTTTAAGATTTTTTAAAGGTGCTGGAGTATCGCTATCTACAACAATCACATCATAATTACCCAAATTTTCACTATAAGCATTAAGTTCTTCAAAATCATAAGACATTTTTTTAACACTAAGGCTTACAAGTCTTGAAACTACAGGGTTTTCATTTAAAAGTAAAATTTTCATCACTTTAATCCTTAAAAAATAATCGCTATTTTACGATAATTTCATTTATCCTTTCCTTAGGAGAAAAAAAGAGTTTGCATATGAGTGAAAAGTTCTAAAATTAAATTTTTAAAATATTGCATCATAACTAGCAAAATCGCGATCAAAACTACAAAACCTAAAGCTATCTTTATAGGATAGCCAATAACTAAAAGGTTAAATTGTGGCATTGTTTTCATCAAAAGTCCAAAAATAACATCGGCTAAAAGTGAAATTCCAAGTATAGGAAAGCTCATGGTAAAACCTATAATGAAAATATTAAACATACCCATGTTTAAATAATGCATTAAATTCTCATGCGGATAAAATCCACCTAAACTGATATAACCTAAAGAATGACTTAAAAACAAAAGCATTAAATGATGACCATCAAAAGCAAGAAAAAACATCAAAGCAAGTAAATTTAAAATTTGTGCCGTAATAGGCATACTCGTTCCAGAACTTGGATCTAATATACTTGCCATAGTAAAGCCCATAGTAAAAGCAATCTGCTCGCCTGCCATCATAATAATAGCAAAAATAATTTGAAGCATTAATCCTGCTATCATTCCAAAAATCACTTCACTAATAAGCTGCAAAACAAAAAAACTATCTAAATGCAAAGATTCCAATCTAGCTAAAGGATATAAATACATAGTCAAAAATAAAACTATAGTACTTTTTATCACCATAGGAATAGAATTATGTGAAAAAAAAGGAAAAAAAACTATAAGACCACTCATTCTAGCAAGAAGCAACATAAAAGTTACAACATTTTTATCACCTAAATAATTAACAAATTCCATTGGCGTTTATAGTATAAATTTTATCACAAAAATTTGCAAGCTTGCTATCATGAGTTACAAAAAATAAAGCTGCATCATTTTCTTTAACATAGGAAATTAAAAGTTCAATAACATTTTTGGCATTATCAAAATCCAAATTTCCAGTCGCTTCATCAGCAAAAATAATTTTTGGTTTTTTACAAAGTACGCGTGCGATACTCACACGCTGTTGCTGTCCACCGCTAAGCTTTCCTATTTTTTGATGTAAAAGTGTATCAATACCTAATCTTTTTAAAATTTTCTCATCTAAATCTTGACCCGATAAAACGCTAGCAAGTTCGATATTTTCTAAAGCTGAAAAACCTTTAAAAAGATAATGTGTCTGAAAAATAATACCAAAATCATAACGACGAATTTTTAATCTTTCATTTTCATTCATCCGATAAAGACTAGAGTCTCTAAAAAAAACTTCACCTTTTTTTGGAGTCAATAAAGAAGAAAGTATATGCAAAAGAGTAGATTTACCACAACCACTACTCCCTTGAATAGCAATGCAATCTTTTGCTTTTAAAGTAAGATTTAAACCCTCAAAAAGCGGATAATCAAAACTGTGACTTAAATTCTCCGCTCTTAAGAGTTTCATTTTTAACCACTTTTAAAGTTGTGCAGCCACTTCAGCCGCAAAATCTTCAGTTTTCTTTTCTAAACCTTCGCCAACTTCAAAGCAAATGAATTCAAGAATTTTAATTTTTCCACCAAATTCTTTTTCTTTTTCAGCAATTACTTGTTCTACAGTTTTTTTATCATCCATTACATAAAACTGACCCATTAAAGTAAGTTTGCTATCGAGTTGAGAATTATCCGCTATAAAACTATTCATTTTGCCCGGGATAATATTATCCCAAATTTTTTCAGGTTTACCTTGAGCTTTAAGTTCTTCTTTGATTTTTTCTTCAGCTTCTTTTAAAATTGCATCGCTTAATTGTTTGCGACTTGCAAATTGAGGAATTTTATGTTCAGGTTTATTTGGATCTTTAAGTCTGCGTCTTTCTTCATTTTCTTTTTCAAGTTCAGCAACCAAAGCTTTGTATTCATTTTCAACAAAAGTCATATCCAAATCTTCATAACTTAAATAACTTGGTCTCATTGCTGCAATATGCATACAAATTTGTCTTAATAAATCTCTTGATTTTGAAGCTACTTCAGCACTATCACAAGCTGCAGCGATCACAACTCCCACACGGCCATTTGTATGAATATAACCATTTACAACGCCGTTAGCACCTGCTTTTAAAGTTGCAAATCTTCTTACAACTAAGTTTTCTCCTATAGTTGCAATTTGACTTTTTAAATATTCTTCAAATTTTACGCCATTGATTGTGCTTGAATGAAGTTCTTCCACACTTTGCAAGCTATTGCTTTGAATATGAGCTGTAGTATCTTTTGTTAAAGCGATAAACTGATCATTTTTTGCCACAAAATCTGTTTCGGAATTAATCTCACTTACAGTTGCACTTGTAAAATCATCACTTACTTTTACACTCACCAAACCTTCTGCAGCAAGTCTATCTGCTTTCTTAGCAGCCTTACCCAAACCTTTTTCTCTTAAAAGTTGCACTGCTTTATCAAAATCTCCATTAGTTTCACTTAAAGCATTTTTACAATCCATCATCCCCGCGCCTGTACTTTCGCGGAGTTCTTTTACCATTACAGCAGTAATTTCAGCCATTATTCTTGCTCCTCACCAAAGTCTTCTTCGCTCATCGCTTCATCTAAAACTTCTTTTTTCTCTTCATCGGTGATTTCTTTTTCTTCATTTACTAAAGCTTCGCCATCTTGCTCTCTTAAAGCTTTTCCTTCATTAATCGCTTCAGCCATTTCTTGGCAGAAAAGTTGTACTGAACGAATCGCATCATCGTTTCCTGGAATAGGATAAGTTACTAAATCAGGATCGCAGTTTGTATCTAGTGGAGCTACAACAGGAATTCTTAATCTATTTGCTTCTTGAACAGCGATTTTTTCTTTTACTGTGTCAATAACAAAAATCATATCAGGTTGAGTTTTCATATAACGAATTCCACCCAAATAAGCTAATAATTTTTCTTTTTTTCTTGTTAGCATTAAAGCCTCTTTTTTAGTTAAAAGCTTAATACTTCCATCTTCTTCCATTTTTTCAATTACTTCTAATTTTCTAATTGATTGACGAATGGTACCAAAATTTGTCATCATACCGCCAAGCCATCTATGATTTACATAAGGCATACCACATTTTTCAGCGTATTCTTTAATCGCCCCACCTGCTTGTTTTTTTGTTCCAACAAAAAGTATAGTTTTTCCTTCAGCAGCAGCGTCACGAACGATATTATAGGTATATCTAAAATATCTTAAAGTTTTTTGTAAATCAATTACATAAATACCTTTTCTCTCGCCAAAAATGAATTTTTTCATCTTTGGATTCCAGCGTCTTGTTTGGTGCCCAAAATGCACACCGCATTCTAATAAATCTCTCATACTAACCATGAGTTTCTCCTTATAATTTTAGCTTTATTCCTCCACATCCCTTAATTTAAACAAGCTAAAAAGGATTGATGTGTGTGAAATGAAGCTAAGATTATATCAAATTTAAGTTTAGTTTTTACTTATATATGTATTCTTTAGTGAGACTTAGATTATTGTTAATTTCCTTTGTGATTAAAAATTGAAATAAATCCACACTCCCAACACGAAAAGCAGAAGCACAAGAGCGAAGATATAAGTCCCACATTCTTATAAATTCTTCATCATACTTTTCCCTTACCTTCTCCAACACTTTATTAAAATTTTCATCCCATAAGTCTAAAGTTTTTGCATAGTGTATTCTTAAGCTTTCTGCTAAAAGAAGATGAAAATCCCACTCACTCATAGTGCTTACAACTTCTCTTAAAGAAGGTAAATATCCTCCTGGAAAAATATATTTATCTATCCAAGCATTTGTTTTTCCTTCAAACATGGCCAAAATAGAATGCAAAAGCATAGAACCTCCAGGTTTTAACACTTGTTTTACTTTCATAAAATAAAGTCCTAAATTCTCTTTACCTACATGTTCAAACATACCTACCGAAACAACTTTATCAAAATAATTTTCAAATTCTAAATCTTGATAGTTTTGAAGTCTTATTTCTATCTTATCTTCAAGTCTAAATTCTTTTACTCTTTCCTTGGCTTTTTTACACTGCTCCTCTGAAATAGTAATTCCAACAACCTTAACCCCATACTTTTGAGCCGCCATAATAGAAAGCCAACCCCAGCCACAACCTATATCTAAAATCCTTTCTCCTTCTTTTAAATCAAGTTTTTTAAGGGTATGTTCTATTTTATTAATTTGAGCTTCATAAAGAGTGTTATTAGGCTCTTTAAAATAAGCACAAGAATAGCTCATAGTATCATCAAGCCAAAGCTTATAAAAATCATTACCTATATCATAATGACTTTTAATATTTTTACTTTCTTGCTTTTGGGTTATTTTACTTAATACATCTTTTTTAGTTTTAAAAAATTGCTGATTAGAAAAATAATACAATACCCTAGCCATTTCATCATAATCGCCCTCTATGTCAAGTTTTGCTTGCATATAATGCCTCGCAAAAACCAAACTAGTATCACCAAATAACTCTAAAAAAGGAATTTTTTCTTTAAAAATTAAAGAAAATTTAGCAGGTTTGTTTCCGATAAAAAATTCTTCTTTATCCCAAAAAACAACTCTAAAATCCCCATAGTTCCATTTTTTTAAAATAGATTTGATTAAAGTTTTTTCTAACATAAAATACTCCTAAATTTTAAAATAATTATATTTTGGAGTATCTCTTTTTAAATATTAAAAACTAATAAAAATGAGGAAAAAATGAGATTTTTGCCATTATCATTAAATAATGGCAAAAAATGTAATATTAATGTAATTTAGACCAAACAGAACGCTTCCAGCCTATAGCAAAAATACTTAAAACTACAAAAAATATCATTACATAAATTCCTGTAGTTTTTCTTTCTTCTTTTTTGCTATCGCCCACTTGATCAATATAAGATACAACCTTAGCTTGTGCAGCTTCTGTTAAACCTACTCTTGGCATAGCAGTTCCTGGAAGAAGTTTTTGAGTGTTATTGATAAAATCATGTAAATATTGCTCACCACGAGATCTTATCATCATAGAAAGATCAGGCGGAACAGAACCTAAATAAGTTTTTAAATCATTTTGATTTGATGGAGTAAAAAAGCTATCGTATTTCATATCATGACAACGTCCACAAGCTTCAATAAAAGTTGCTTTATCTTTGGCAAATTTTATATCTTTTTCCATTAAAATTGTTTTTTGGGAATTATTTTCCATTTTAGCATATTTTGCCTCAACATCTTTCTTAATAGCGGCATCTTCATTGGCTTCAAATTTAACACTCACATCTTTAAGATAAGCAATCACATTGGCTATATTTGCATTTGTAGCTTCTTCACTTTCCCCTGAAGTATCTTTATTGTAAGCTGTCATAATGAAAGCATCGCCAAATTTATGATCTACTTTTAAAGCAAGTGCAGGATGCATAATTAAAGCTGCTAAAAATTTCTCATCAAAAATAGTACCAGCAGCACTAAGATCAGGTGGTATTACCCCCATAGAAGAATCAGTAATATTAGCTGCTATTCCATCTTCTTTTACACCATGACATGCAAAACAGTTATTTTCAAAAAATTCTTTACCTTTTTTTGCATCACCTTTAGCAAAATCGATCTTTGCAACATCTGCCCAAAGTGTTTCAACCTTGCTTAATTCTTCTTTTGCTTTTTCAAGTTCTTTGTTTACACTCTCTATTCTTTTAGCATCTCCTGAAACTTGTGCATCTTTTAGATCTAATTCTTTAGCTTCAACTATACCTTTTGCAAAGGTAGTATCTTCTACAGCAAAATCAAAATTTGCAGGAGCAACATGAGGCTTCATCACTGAATGAGCATAAGGCTCTACCCCCCAATATACAAGTGCAGTAAAAACTACTACAACTAAAAATATTTTTATTTCTCTCATTGTTTAGCTCCTTTTCTCTCCATAATAGTAATAACTGGTAAAACCACAATAAGTAAAAGCAAAAATACTATAGAAGCATAAAATCCTACCCAAGCATTTACACCTGTTGGAGGTAATTTTCCATAAACTGTTAAAACAATTAAATCAATAAGCAATATCCAAAACCAAATGAAAAATAAAGGTCTTTCATGAGCTGGTTTTACCACATCACTTCTATCAAGCCAAGGAAGCAAGAAGAAAATCACTTGAGCAATACCAAATGCAGCCAAACCTATATCAAAAGCTTTAATACCTGCAATATCAAAGAAAAATCCTCTTAAAACTTCATAACTCCATAAGAAATACCACTCAGGATAAATATGAGCTGGTGTTTTAAGTGCATTAGCTGGATCAAAATTAATTGGATCCATTGCAAATTCAAATTTAAAACAGACCAAGTAAAAGAAGAAAATCATAAAAAAGCTTATATACATAAAATCTTTTGATAAAAATCCTGGCCAAAAAGGAATCACCTTAGAACCCTTTGTGTCACCTGCCATATACTTTTCAGCCTCTAAATCAAAGTCAAGTTCTTCAGAAATTTCATTATTAACATGAGGAATTCTTAAAGAATAGAAGTGAAATGCTATAATAGCAATAATAACTATAGGAAGCAAACACACATGAAGCATAAAAAATCTTGTTAAAGTTGGATCAGAAACCGCATAATCCCCACGAATCCAAATTACAAGCTCAGGACCAATAAATGGTATCCCTCCAAAAAGATTAGTGATTACTTGGGCTGCCCAATAACTCATTTGTCCCCAAGGAAGCATATATCCACTAAAAGCTTCAGCAGAAAATACAACAAACAAAAGCATACCGCTAACCCAAATCATCTCACGACCTTTTTTATAAGAACCGTAATAAATTCCTGTTAGCATATGTATATATATAATCAAAAATACGACAGAAGCAGCAACACCATGCATGTGACGCCAAAGCCATCCATAATCCACCTCTTGCATAATAGTCTTATTTACACTATCAAAAGCAAGTGCAGTGTCTGGTTTATAATACATTACAAGTAAAAGTCCTGTGACAAAAAGCACCGCAAAAAGAGTGGTTAAAATAACCCCCATTGCCCAAAGAAAGTTAATTTGCTTTGGTATCCAATACTTTACCATTAAAACATCAAGCAATTTATATACTGCAAGCCTTTGATCAAGCCAATCTACAAGGCCATTAGCTTTTCTAATTTGTGCCATCTTAAGCCTCCGCTATCATTTTTTTATATTCAGAACCCTCTTCACCTAAAACAAGTTTAGTTCCATCAATTTTAAAAGGAGGAATTTCAAGAGGCTTTGGAGGAGGTCCAAAAACATTTTTTCCACTTGTGTCAAATTCTCCACCATGACAGGCACATTTAAACAATTGCTCACTTGGTTGGTAAGCAGGTATACAACCTAAATGCGTACAAAGTCCTATAACCACAGTATAAGCTGCGTTATCTACCACAACATCACGTTTTTCATCTTTTGGCATACTCGCATCTTTTTTTAATATAAAAATAGGCTTTTTACGCCATTCTATAGTTCTAAGCTCTCCATCTTGCATTCCCGATAAATCTACCGTAGTAAAACCTGCAGCTTTGACACTTGGAAGCGGATCCCAAGTTTTTTTCATCGCAACAAGTGAGAAAACACCGCCTACAGCAGCTACGCTTCCAAATGCAAAACCCATAAAGCTTCGTCTACTCTCAGATGTAGCCATAACTTGTCCTTTCGATTTTTATTTTTTAACCAAGTTAAAAGTTTATCGAAATTAAAATAAATTTTTTCTTTGTTTAACAAGTTTTGATATTTATATAATAAGAGCACAAAGAGAAAAAACAAGCACAGGTAAAGTTATCAAAAAGCCAAATTTACAATACTGCCAAAAAGAAATATTAATGCCTTTTCTAGCCAAAACTCCAAGCCAAAGTAAAGTTGCCAAAGAACCTATTGGCGTAAGTTTTGAGCCTATATTTACCCCTAAAAGATGTGCATAAATCATCAAAGAATCAAAAGGAAAATTCTCAAAATATTCTTTTAATACCAAATCTCCGATTAAAACCATGGGTAAATTATTAAACACAGAAGATCCAAAAGCCGAAATCAAAGCCACGCCAAAATTTCCACTCTTATCTTGCATCAAAAAAGCATAACTTTTAACTACAATTTCACTCACGCCTATTTTATACAAAGCAAAAACCACCATATAAAGCCCAAAACTAAAAAGCAAAACTCCATAAGGTGCATCAAAAAGAATTTTAATACTTTTTTTACCTTGAATTTTTAAAACAATAAGCCAAAAAATTCCCGCCCAAAGTAAAGCAAAAAAACTTATTTTAATATCAAAAATTTCACCTATAAAAAAACTAATCACAAAAAGAAATAAAAATACCACACAAAGAAAAAACAACTTCAATGAAATTCGCTCTTTTTTGACTGATTTAAATTCAAGTCTTTTAGGTAAAACTCTCACATAAAACACAAAAACCATGGCTATGGTAGAAAGCAAAACAAAAAAATTTGGCAAAAACATATTTTTAGCAAATTCTAAGAATTCTATTTTAAAATAATTTGCTGTAATAATATTGGTCAAATTTGAAATAACCAAAGCATTTGAACTTGCATCACATAAAAAAGAAAGACTAAGTAAAAAAGAACTTAAAATAAAAGCATGATTTTTACAATCTTTAAAAGTTGAAAATAAAGCTATAGTAATAGGCGTAATGATTAAAATTGCTCCATCGTTAGCAAAAAATGCAGAAAGGAAAAAGACAAAAATCAACAAAAATAACATCAATTTTTTTGTGCTGATATAAATTTTTTCTTGATTTTTCTCTCTAGAAAAATGCAAAATTTTACTTGCAATAAAATCAAAAAATCCCAAAGCTTCCAAACTCAAAGAAAGAATAATCAGCCCAAGCAAAGTTAAAGAACTATCCCAGACTAAAGAAAAAACAAAATAAGCATCTTTAAAATCTACCAATTGAAAAATAAAAACAAAAAAAGCTCCCAAACTAGAAAATACCCAAATAGACAAATTCCATGGACGCCAAAAAAGTAAAATTAAAGTAGATAAAAAAATAAAAGAAACAAGCATTTAAGCTTTTTTCTTTTGCATTTTGATATAAATTTGTAAAATATCTAATGCTGCAGGAGTGATTCCACTGATTTGACTTGCAGCAAAAATGGTTGGAGGTTTATGATGATTAAGTTTTTCTACAACTTCATTACTCAAACCGCTTACACTTTTAAAATCAAAATTTTCAGGAATTTTAAACTCACTAAGATTTTTCATTTTTTCTACTTGAGCTTTTTGCATGCTAATGTAATGATAATACTTTGCCTCATTTAAAATTTCCTTTAAAGAGTAATTATCCATGTTTTCAAACATAGAATCAAGTTTTTTTAATTTTTCTATATCAAAACTTGCTCTTGCAACAATTTTTTGAAGATTGATTGTAGAAGAAATTTTATCTTCTCTCAAACTCTCTAAAAAAGCATTATTTTGGTTATTAGGCGTAAATTCTTTAGAAAGTAAAAATTCAAGTCCTTTTTGAAGATTGTTTGCAATATTTTGTATATAAGCAAAATCTTCATCACTTAAAAGTCCTAAATCATAGCCATATTTTCCAAGTCTAAGTATAGCATTTTCTTCCCTTAAAAGCAGTCTAAATTCTGCTCTTGAAGTAAACATTCTATAAGGTTCTTTTGTACCTTTTACTACTAAATCATCGATTAAAACCCCTATATAAGATTCATCGCGTCTTAAAATCAAGGGTTCTTTTGCATCTATACTTAAACTTGCATTGATTCCTGCCATAAAGCCTTGTGCTGCCGCCTCTTCATAACCTGTAGTTCCATTAATCTGTCCTGCACAATAAAGATTTTTAATCTTTTTAAGCTCTAAACTATGCTTAAGTTCGGTTGGCTCTATATAATCATACTCTATAGCATAACCAAAACGTGTAATTTTAGCATTTTTAAAACCCTTTACAGAATGTAGCATTTGAGTTTGCACTTCATAAGGCAAAGAAGTAGAAAAACCATTAATATAATACTCTGTTGCATCAATAGTTTGAGGCTCTATAAAAAGATGATGACTTTCTTTGTCGCTAAAACGATTGATCTTATCTTCTATAGAAGGACAATACCTTGGTCCCACTCCTTCAATCTGTCCTGTAAAAAGTGGAGCACGATAAAAATTATTCCTAATAATCTCATGTGTAGTTGTATTAGTACGTGCGATATAACAAGGAAGTTGAGTAGGATTAAAATTTCTTGAACGAAAGCTAAAAGCTTTAGGATTCACATCGCCATCTTGAATTTCAAGCACACTAAAATCAATACTTTTTGCATCTACTCTTGGACAAGTTCCTGTTTTTAAACGCCCCATTTTTAAACCTAAAGTCTGTAAATAATTTCCTAAATTTACTGAAGCTAGCTCCCCTACCCTTCCTGCTTGAAGTTTATTTTCACCCACATGAATAAGTCCATTTAAAAAAGTTCCTGTTGTAAGTATCACTTTTTTGGCAAAATATATATTTTCTAAATTTGTTTTTACACCTTTAACTTCGTCATTTTCTACGATTAAAGCACTCACTTGTTCTTGGGAGATTTCTAAATTTGGAAGTTTTAAAAGTTTATTGCGCGCAATGATACGATACTTATCCATATCAATTTGCACCCTACTTCCTTGAACAGCTACACCCTTACTTTCATTTAAAATACGAAATTGTATCCCTGCTTCATCGGTGATTTCACCCATAAGACCACCCATGGCATCAAGTTCTTTTACCAAATGCCCTTTAGCAAGTCCACCTATAGCTGGATTACAACTTGCTGCTCCTATTTGCTCGATCAATGTAGTTAAAAGTAAGGTTTTTTTACCCATTCTAGCAGCAACAGCACTTGCTTCAACTCCTGCGTGTCCACCACCTATAACAATGACATCAAACATATTTTGCCTTGAAAAATGTGAATTTTTAAAAGACAGATTATATAATATTTAGACTTAAAACAAACTCGTTTTAAGTCTAACAAAAATTTATTTAACTTCTTGAAGAAAGAAAATTAACTCGTTATAAGTTTTATTTGCATCTTTACAGAAATTTTTAAGCATCTCAACACCCTTGTTTAAACCTTGTTGCTGTTCCACCCTTAAAAGATCACTATAAAGACTTTCGATTGTAGAAATAGCACTTTTATTTGGCATGCGACGAACAGAATAATAACCTATGATATTGTTGTTAATGTCTATTGACGGAGTTACATTTGCAAAAACCCAGTAATAATTGTTATCTTTGGTTTTGTTTTTTACGTAAGCAAAAATTTCCTTACCCTCTTTGATGTAATCCCATAAATATTTAAAAACAGTTTTTGGCATCTCTCCATGTCTTACTATACTATGAGGTTTATTTAAAACTTCACCCATAGTATAACCTGCATATTTTAAAAAATCACCATTTGCATAAACTATTTTACCTTTTAAATCTGTTTTAGAAGTAATCAAACTATCTTCTTGTAAAAAAATTTCTCTTGACATTTTCCCAGCCCTCATTAATTTATATTTTTAATTTAGCTAAAATCTCAGCACTTCTTTGCTCTAATGATTTAATATCATTTACAATCGCATCATAAGCTTTTTGATCGATATAATCTTGACTTGATTCTTCTATTGCTTTTTTAGCATTATCTTTTATAAATTCTTTAGCTAAATTGAGTTCAGTTTCAGAACCAAGCTCATTAATAACACCTTGAACTCTCTCATCTTGGCAAAGATTAGAAATTGGATCTACACTTTCAAGATTGAACTTTTGAGCTCCATTTAAATTTAAATATATATTTGATTTATAAAGAATATGATCAATTTTAACTACAGATAAAATCAATCTTTTTGCAAAGGATTCAAAATTAACACCAAGGGCACTACTATTTTCTTCTAGACGTTTGAAAGCTTGAGAAAATTTATTAATTCTTTCTTCAGATTCGCTAACAATATTAAAAACCTGCTCACTGCCACTTTGAATATTTGCAAAATCTTGTTGCATAGTCTGAATTGTAATAGAAATTTCATTTGTAGATCTTTGAGTTCTTTCAGCTAGCTTTCTTACTTCATCAGCCACAACCGCAAAACCACGACCATGCTCTCCTGCACGTGCAGCTTCAATAGCAGCATTTAAAGCTAGAAGATTGGTTTGATCAGCTATATCGTGTATTACTTTTACTACTGAAGTGATATTTTGTGAATTAGCCACAAAAGTTTGAACTGTTTCCTTACTCGAATTTACAACATCCATCAAAGACCCCATAGCATTTTGTAAAGAATCTACCTCTGATCCACTTTCTGTAGCTGTATGAGTAATTGCATCAACTGTATCATACACATTTTTCATCATGCTAATATCTTGATTTAATGAGCTAGAAATTTGAGACATGTCTTTATTTTGATTTCCAAGACTTAAATCCATTAAAGTTCTTGATAAAGCATTTTTAAAAGTAGATCTTGCTGTCACTTCTATGTTTGCTAAAGCTTTATTCATAAATTCAATATTATGAGCAAAAATTCCTTTTAAACCTTCAGGCAAAGCCTTACGATAAAATTCACCTTTTTGAGAACAAGAAATAGAAGTATTGATCTCTCTTAAATACGCTTCTAGCCCATCAATAGTATTATTAAGATTATTTGCTATTTCGGCTAATTTTTTGCTTTTTGTTTTTACATAGATGATTCTATTGTCAAAATTTCCCTCTTTTAACTCTCTACAAAGAACCAAAAGTTTATCTATCATGATTTGCTCATCTTTGTATTGTCTAAGCAAATAAATTGTTAAAACAGTAATTAAAATAAAAATTATCACTCCAACATAAATATGAATAAAAATAGCGCCTAAAATACCGATAACACTTAGAAAAATTGTTAATAATAATCCATTTTTCATTGATATAATTTACCCTTAATTGAAAATTTTTGAAATTATAAATTTAAAGCAATCGCTACTTTAATTTTTAGGCGGAATTATATAATACAAAAAAAAGATTAAACATATCTTAAATTAATTATTTTCTTGTAAATTAAAAACAAGTTCATTATAAGTCATTTTATAAGAACTCATCGACTTTATAACCTGCGTATTTTAATAAAGTCATTATTGGCATAAATGATATTTCCCTTTAAGTTCTGTTTTAGAAGTGATTAAAGCATTTTCAGATAAAACTATTTCTTTCGTAATTTAAAGCATCCCAATAAATTAAAATGTAAAATTATTACCAATAACAAATAACAAAAAGTATACTAAAATTATAAAATTTCCAAAAAATATTTTAAATTTTTATAATGCAAATAATGAGAAATTTTGTAACATTTATATAAAAAATATTTTTATATCGCATAAAGAAAGTATTCCTAGATTTGTTTTTTTGTTAAAATTTATAACACGCATTGTTGAAATTGTATTTTACAAAGATCAAAAGGAGTGAATAAACTTGGAAACTTTAAGTCAAACTTTAGCTGAAAGAAAACCGCCTTTATATAAACGTATTATAAAAAGTCTTGGATTTTGGGTAATTATAGGCATTATTGCAGGTATTGCACTTGGTTATACAGATAAAGAATTAGCCATTGCTAGCAAACCAGGAGTTGATTATTTTATAAGAGCTTTAAAGGTTCTTATAGGCCCTATTATTTTTGTTACTTTGGTTTTGGGCATCATTAGTCTTGAAAATTTAAAAAAAGTAGGCAGCATTGGTGCTAAAGCAGTTATTTACTTTGAAGTTGTAAGTACTTTAGCACTTGCTATAGGTATTTTTATGGCAAATGTTATGCAACCAGGTCACGGAATGAATCTTGATCCAAGTCAACTTGATACCAAAAGCGTTCAAAAATACATTTCTCAAACCACAGAAGTAAGTGCGAGTTCTGAGATTATGCATATTTTAAAAGATGCTATGCCTACTGATATCATCACGCCTTTTACAGAAGGAAAAACCATACAAGTTTTAGTTATCGCTGTGATTACTGCTTTGATTATTTCTTTAATGAGAATAGAAGATAAACAGGCAATTCAAAGAGTTTTTGAAGTAGTGCAAAATTTTGTTTTTAAAATTCTACAAATTATTATGTATTTTAGCCCTATTGCCGCCTTTTCAGCAATGGCTGTACTTATAGCTCAATATGGAATTGGCTCTTTGATCAACTTAGCATATTTGCTTTTAGTAATGCTGATTTCATGTCTTATTTTTATATTTGGAATCTTAGGTCTGATTTGTTATTTTGCAAAAGTAAATATCTTCAAATTTATGAGATTTATCTCAAGAGAAGTATTGATCGTCTTTGCAACCAGCTCAAGCGAGTCTGCACTTGCTCCTTTAATGAGAAAACTAGAAAAAGCAGGACTTTCTAAAGCAACAGTCGGACTTGTTTTGCCAACGGGATATAGTTTTAATCTTGATTGTACAAATATTTATCTAGCTATGAGTTTAATCTTTCTAGCACAAGCTTTCAATGTAAATTTAAGTTTAGCACACGAAATCAGTATTTTAATAGTACTAATGATAGCCTCAAAAGGTGCAGTGGGTGTAACTGGATCAGGTTTTATAGTGCTTGGAAGCACGCTTGCAGCTCTAGGAAATATGGAAATTTCTGAAGCAAATGCAACCTTAGCACAGGTTCTACCGGTAGCTGCTATAGGAGTTCTTTTAGGTGTTGATAAATTTATGTCTGAAATGAGAGCAGTTGGAAATCTTTGCGGAAATTCAGTAGCAGCTTTAATCGTTGCAATCTGGGATAAACAAATTGATTGGGAAAAATTCCGCTACGCTATGGATAATCCAGACAAATTTCACAATGCTGGAATGAACTAATGGGTTCTTTGGAGGAAATCATATCGATTAACCTCCTCTAAAATATTATCTTTTTTTCTAAATTGCTTTAAAAAACTTTCATTAAAATTAAAACTAAATCCAACTTGAACAACAGTATCATCAACAGTCTCTCTTGTACTATAATCACGACGCAATAAATTTAAACTAAATACACTATAAGGAGAGTAAGACGCTTGATAATTAGTTTTATCATTATCCTTGCTTATATCAAAAGCAAAAGCGGTATAAGTTGGAATTACAAAACTCATTCCAAGCTGTAAATTTTTTTCTGCTTCATTGGATATATAATAATTACTATAAGCCTTTATGAATTTACTATAACCAAACTCTGTACCAAAGCTTTTAGTATCTTTTTGTTCTTTTTGTTTGTCAATAAAACCATTAACTCCAAACAAAAAATCATCTTTTTCATAACGATTGATCAAACCCCCTGAGTAATTATAATTATCTTGAGCTACAAAAAGTTCTTTTTGAAAAAGCAAAGAATTATTCTCTCCCTCATAGAGAGAACTTAAATTTTTAACCTGTGCGTTTTCATTTTGAAAATCCAAATTCCCATCTGTCTTATCTATACCATTATTATTTTCTAAAGTTTTTGAAAGCAAGCTATCAAAAGTGCTTTTAAAATCCACATTCTCTTCTTGAATTTTTGGTGCTTCTTTGGTATTTTTATAATCAAAGTGCTCCCAAGAATTTTGATTATTATTTTTTGCTAAAGTCTGTGTAAGTTCATCGGCATTGAGTAAAGAAAACAATGCTATTATATAAAAAATACCTCTCATTATTCTTACTATATCCTCATTATTTCTTGTTTGAGTATTTATTATAAAAAAATAATATAAATAAAAATTATCTTTAAGATACACAAAGACTGAAAAACAAAATTAGCAAATTTAAAAAATAAGTGTATAATTAAAATAAAAAAGGGTTATTAATGCAAAAAGACAACCTCATAGTTTTTGTTATTTTTATTATCAGCACTATCGCATTTGTCATTTGGGGATTTGGTTATATTTCACAACATCAACTGATTCTTTTTATTCTTGCTTCTATATTTGGTATTTTTATGGCATTTAATATAGGTGGAAATGATGTAGCCAATTCTTTTGGAACAAGCGTTGGTGCAAAAACAGTAACCATTAAACAAGCTTTAATTATAGCAGCTGTTTTTGAACTAAGCGGAGCAATCTTCGCAGGTGCAGAAGTTACTAAGACCATACGCAGCGGTATTGTTATTTTTCCAAATTCTTTAGATCCTATGCTTTTTGTTATCATTATGCTTGCTGCACTTTTAAGCTCTGGGGTTTGGATTTTTATTGCAACCAAAAAAGGCTTACCTGTATCAACCACACATAGTATAGTTGGTGGGATTGTAGGTGCTAGCATTATGATGGGGCTTTTAAAATTTGATGGAATTCAAACACTCTCCATGATTAAATGGAGTGAAATTTTAAGAATAGCTATTTCTTGGGTAGCTTCGCCTCTTTTAGGAGGTATTGTAGCTTATATTATTTATTCATACATTGATAAGAAAATTTTAAAACCATCAGAAAAACTGAATGATGATTTAAAGAATATCAAAAAAGAAAGAAAAAAATTCAAAGAAGAATATTTTTTAAATTTAAAAACAAAATCCCAAGAAGAGCAAATCAAAGAACTTTCTGCTATAGCTTTGGATGAAGAAGAGCAAGAAAATAATTTCTATAGAAATAAAATGAAGGGATTTAAAGATCAAGAAAAAGATATAGATATTTACTCTATTTTAAAAACCCATATGCCAATCATTGCTTGTATTACTGCTATTATCATTTCAGCAATGTTTTTATTTAAAGGTTTAAATAATGTTAGCACTTTAGATATTTTACAAAATTTTTGGATTATCGGAATTATCGGAACTATAAGTTATGTTGTAACATTTGCTATAGTCAAAATCGTTAAAAAAACAGAACTTAATAAGACTACTGATAGAATTTTCTCATGGTTTCAAATATTTACAGCCTCTAGCTTTGCATTTTCACACGGAGCTAATGATATATCCAATGCTATAGGTCCTTTTGCAGCCATTTTAGATGTCTTAAAAAACGGCACAATTAACGCGACTTCTCCTGTACCTTTTTCTGCTTTAGCTATGTTTGGAGTTGCTCTAGTTGTAGGACTTTGGTTTTTAGGTAAAGAAGTGATTACTACAGTAGGTTCAAAACTTGCAAGCATACGCCCTACTACTGGATTTTCTGCAGAACTTGGTGCAAGCATAGTCATACTCTTAGCTACACAATTTGGAATTCCTGTTAGCTCCACTCATATACTCATAGGTGCTATCTTGGGTATAGGAGTGTATAATAAAAACGCAAATTGGATTATGATGAAACCTATAGGATTGGCTTGGATTATCACTTTACCTGTTGCTGGTATTATGGCAGCGCTTGTATTTTTAGGATTTAAACTATCTTTAGGAATTTAAAGCAAAGCTTATTTTTCTAAAATATTCTTTCCTTTAATTATATGCATTTCAACCTTTCCAAAAAGCTTATCCTCAGAATAAAGAGAACTTTTTGGAGCAAAAATTTCTTCATTTTCATTAAAAAGAACCAGATTAGCCTCTTTTCCAACTTCTATAACTCCACTATTTAAACCTAAAAATTCACTAGGATTTTTACTTGTAAATTTACAAAGCTCTTGCCAGTTTAAAAATCCTTCTCTGATTAAAAAAGTATAACAAAGACTTATAAATTCGCACACACTATGAATTCCAAAGGCTGCTTCATCAAAAGCTAAATCTTTCAAAGAAATTGATTTTGCACTATGCAAGGAAGTTAAAAAGCTAATTTTTCCTTCTTTTAAAGCCTCTCTTAAAGCCAAAACATCTTCTTTGCTTCTTAAAGGTGGCATAAGTTTCGCGGCGGTATTAAAATCTTCACAAGCAGTATCATCTTTGATAATATGATGAATACTTACAAGTTTTAAATCCTTATCATCTAACAATATTAAAGAATCTTTCAAACTTAAGAGATCAAAAACAACCTTATTTTTATAAAATTTAGCCAATTCTTTCATTTTAGCTATCTGGCTAGTTTCAGCAATTTTACTCATACCTATAAGTCCTAACTCAAAGCTCATTTCACAATCATTCATCACCCCATTATCATCAAAATCCTTATCATAACAGCGCACAAAAATTGGAGAGTCTTTCATAAAAGCATATTGTGAACTTACTTTTAAAGTATTTGCATCCAAAGAACTATCAAGCTCTAAAGCACAAGCACCTTTATTTAAAAGAGTGGCTAAATTTTTAAGCTTGCCATTTATATCCTTAACACGCACACTTGAAAAAATTTGCATCTTTCTTTGGGCTAAATTTTGTAAAAATAAAGCAAAACTTTCTTCATTAAAATCCATGCAATCACGCAAAACTATACTAGAAATCCCTCCTTTTAAACACTCATTTTCCAAAAGTTCTAAATTAGCTAAAGAAAATTTATCATTTTTTAAGCTCGCACACAAATCTACAAAAGATGGAAGTAAAGTCATACTCTTAGCATCTAAAATTTCTTCACCTTGTAAATTAGAACCAATATTAACGATCTTTCCTTCTTTAATCTCTATATCCTGTAAAGAATCTCCATAAATTTTTGCATTTTTAATTATCATGATTTTTCCTTAATCATTTTGCTTTAATAAATTCTGAGTTGCTTCTTGCACACTTTTACCCTTAAAAATTGCCACTACTTCATTCACAATAGGTGTATAAATTTCCTTCATTTTTGCTAATTTCTCTATAGCATAAGCAGTTTTTACACCTTCTGCTACTTCATTAAGCTCAGTTAAAATACTATCTAATTTTTGATTTTGTGCTAGTTTTAAACCCACTCTATAATTTCTTGATAAAACACTGGTTGCAGTTAAAAACAAATCCCCTGCTCCACTTAATCCTAAAAAAGTTTCTTCTTTAGCACCAAAAAATTTACCAAAGCGATGCATTTCTATAAGCCCTCTTGAAATCAATGCCGCCCTTGCATTATTGCCAAGTTTTAACCCATCGCTAATCCCACTTGCAATTGCTAAAACATTCTTATAAGCACCGCAAATTTCAGCACCACGCACATCATCATCAATATAAGTTTTGATAAAATCAGGAAAAAAACTTGCGAATTTTTTACAAAGCTCTTGATTTACTCCGCTGATCATCAAGGCCGTAGGAAGTTTTTGCATCACTTCAGCAGCAAAAGAAGGGCCGCTTAAAACACAAAAATTTTCTTTTGGTACAAAATCTAAAAAAATTTCATCTAAAAACTGACAACTTTGATCTTCTATACCTTTTGAAGCAATTAAAATTTTTTGTCCTTTGTTGATGAAATTTTCTTTAAGCCACGCACGTATTCCTTGAGAACTTAAAGCAAAAACAAGATACTCACATTCTAAAGCTTCTTTTATACTAACAAAATCTTCCAAATCACGCTGATGTAAAGAACTGATAAAACAATTATGATTTTCTTTTAAAGCTAAATGTAAAGCACTGCCCCATTTTCCCGCACCAATAACCACTATATACATCAGCTAAGCTTTGCTTTTAAAATTTCATTCACTTTTGCAGGATTAAAAGCTCCTTTGCCTTCTTTCATTGTTTGACCCACAAAAAATCCAAAAAGTTTGTCTTTACCACTTTTATACTCTGCAACCTTATCAGCATTTGCATTTAAGATTTGTTCAATCACCGCTTCTATGGCTGAATCATCACTTACTTGTTTAAGTCCTAGCTTTTCTATGGCTTCATCAATTTCTACGCTAGTATTTTCAAATACAAAAGCCAAAACATCTTTAGCTGCTTTTGCACTGATCATGCCATCTTCTATACGTTTAATTAACTCCCCAAGCTTTCGAGCATCTACAGGAGAATTTTCTATAGTCAATTCTCCTTTTAAAAATCCCATAAGTTCAGTATTTAACCAATTTACACAAAGTTTAGGATTTAAATTTTGAGAAATAAGACTTTCAAAAAAACGACTCATTTCCAAAGAACTGATTAAAACCTCAGCATCACTTTCTTTTATACCAAACTCGCCTATAAAGCGTGCTTTCTTCTCATCAGGAAGTTCAGGGATTTTAATATCTAAAAACTCATCTTTTAACCAAACAGGCAATAAATCAGGATCAGGAAAATAGCGATATTCCGCCGCTTCTTCTTTACCACGCATACTTCTTGTAACTAAATTTGTTGTATCAAAAAGTCTGGTTTCTTGAACTACTTCTTGTTCATAAGTTCCATCTTCCCAAGCTTCACTTTGTCTTGTTACTTCATATTCTATAGCTTTTTGGATAAAACGAAAAGAATTAAGATTTTTAATCTCTACTCTAGTGTAAAGTTTTGTATCACCCTTAGGTCTTATGCTTACATTTGCATCGCATCTAAAACTTCCTTCTTGCATATTTGCATCTGAAATATCCAAAAAGCGTATAATAGAATGAAGTTTCTTAAGATAAGCTACCGCCTCATCACTGCTTCTAAGCTCAGGCTCACTAACAATCTCAAGCAAAGGAGTTCCTGCACGATTTAAATCCACTTTAGAAAAATTACTTTCATGTATATTTTTACCCGCATCTTCTTCTAAGTGCGCTCTTGTAATACCTATGCGTTTATTTTCACCATTTACATTAATAAAAAGCTCGCCCTTTTCTACTATAGGGATATCAAATTGCGAAATTTGATAAGCCTTAGGTAAATCTGGATAAAAATAATTCTTACGATTAAAAACACTTTTTTTATTAATTGTTGCATTTACAGCTTTTCCAAAAGCTATAGCTTTTTTTACAGCCTCTTCATTTAAAACAGGTAAAGCTCCTGGTAAAGCCAAACAAGTGGGACAAACATTAGTATTTGGAGCTTCTCCAAAAGAAGTTGCACATGAACAAAAGATTTTTGTTTTGGTATTTAACTGAGTATGAACTTCAAGACCTATAACTACTTCAAACATAAAATTTCCTTGAATTTTTAAATGCTTTATTTTATCTTTTTTTCTTTTAGAAAGGCTTTAAATATTAACTTTAAATGCTATAATCCTTAGGCAATTTATATTTAAGGAGTTAAAATGCCATTATTAGACAGCTTTAAAGTTGACCATACTAAAATGCCAGCTCCTGCTGTGCGTTTAGCTAAAGTTATGAAAACACCCAAAGGTGATGATATTAGTGTATTTGATTTGCGTTTTTGTGTACCAAATAAAGACATTATGAGTGAAAAAGGTACTCATACCTTAGAACATTTATTTGCAGGATTTATGAGAGATCATTTAAATTCAAATTCGGTTGAAATTATTGATATTTCTCCTATGGGTTGTCGCACGGGTTTTTATATGAGTTTGATTGGAACACCCGATGAAAAAAGTATTGCAAAGGCTTGGGAAGCAGCAATGAAAGATGTTTTAAGTGTAAGCGATCAAAGCAAAATTCCTGAACTTAATATCTATCAATGTGGAACTTGTGCAATGCATTCTTTAGATGAAGCCAAACAAATTGCACAAAAAGTTTTAAATTCTAGCATAGGAGTGATGGATAATGAAGAATTAAAACTTGAAAATATTTAAGAATGAGTCCTTAAAAATTTAAGGACTAAGCTTTTTTTAATATATTTTTTTCTATAATTACACGAGATAATATTTTTTCAAAGGAGAAAATGATGAAACTGATGTGCCAAATGCATACTATCTAGCACATCCTTTGGGTTATACATTATATTTCCAAAGGTTAGGGATATGGATTAAGGGGATATAATGTGTAGGAATTCAAAGAGTTTATTTTTTCGAAACGCAAAACTCAAACTTCATAAAAAATCCAAACATTGAATATCTTCTTATATTTTGACTTATAGTTTTAAGGAGAAAACAATGAATTTACCTATACTTGATTTACAGGCTTATGAAAAAGATAAAAGCACTTTTCTTAAAAATTTAAGAGAAATTGCTTCTAAAATAGGTTTTTTTTATCTTGTTAATTCCGGCATAGATAAAAATTTAAATCAAAAATTATTCAAACTCGGCAAAGATTTTTTTAATCTCCCTAGAAGCTCTAAAGAGCTTATTTCTATGGTGCATTCTCCTCAATTTAGAGGCTATACTAGTGAAGGTTTTGAATACACCGCAGGAGCTAAAGATTATAGGGAGCAACTTGATATAGGCACAGAAAGAGATGCTTTAAACTGGAATTTAAACTCACCTTTATGGCAAAGACTAGAAGGTCCTAATCTTTGGCCTAGTGAAATTCCAGAACTTAAAAAAACTTTCTTAATTTGGCAGGAACAAACCAAAAAAGCTTGTTTAAAGCTTTTAAAAGCCTTTGCTGAATGCCTTGATCTACCTAGTAATGCTTTTGATAAACTTTATGGAGAAAATTCTTACGAACATTGTAAAATCATACATTATTCAAAAAGATCAAAAAATATCACTCAAGGTGTAGGTTCACATAAAGATGGTGGACTTATCACCTTTGTTTTTCAAGAAGAACAAAGTGGACTTGAAGCCTTTATAGATAATAAATGGCTTAATATACCCCCGCTTGAAAATAGTGTTGTAGTTAATATAGGAGAATTTTTAGAACTAGCCACAAATGGCTATTTAAAAGCTACTATTCATCGAGTGAATTTAAGCCCAAAAGAACGCTTTAGCATAGCTTATTTTCTTGGAGTACAGCTTGATAAAGATATACCTGTTTTTAAATTAAACCCAGAGCTTGCCAAAGAAAGCAAAGGCGTGGATACTGATCCTAAAAATCCACTTTTAAGAAATGTTGCAAGTAATTATTTTAAAAGAATGATACGCTCTCATCCTGATGTAGCAAGTATTTATCATAGTGACTTGATAGAAAAATTTAAATTTGCATAAAGGAGAAAAAATGACTTTATTTGCTAAAGCTTTTTGTGTCGCTACTCTTTTTACCGGTTTTGCATGGGCAAATGAAGAATTAAAAGTCGGCTCTTCCATAACACCTCATGCAGATATTTTAAGATTTATAAAATCAGCACTTCAAAAGCAAGGTTATGATTTAAAAATTTATGAATTCAATGATGGAGTAATTCCTAATGTGATGGTTGAAAATGGTGAGTTGGATGCTAATTATTTTCAGCATGAGCCCTATTTAAAAGAATTCAATCAAAGACAAGGCACCCATCTTGTAAAAGTTGCTAGCATCCATATAGAACCTATGGCAGTGTATTCTAAAAAACACAAAGAATTCAATCCCAAGGAAGGACAAAGCATTTCTATACCCAATAATCCTACAAATGAAAGCCGTGCTTTACGCATTGTAGCAAGCAAAGGACTTATAGGAGTTAAGAATAATGAACTCATCACTCCTTTAGATATCACTAAAAATCCTAAAAAGCTTAAATTCGTAGAGTTAAGAGACGCTCAACTTACAAGAAGTTTAGACGATGTAGATTATTCTCTTATTAACAGCAATTTTGCCATTTTAGCAGGTTTAAACCCTGTAAAAGATGGGCTTTATACAGAAAGTAAGTATAGTGAATATGGTAATATCATCGCGGTTAAAGAGGGCAATGAAAACCTTCCTAAAATCAAAGCCCTAGTAAAGGCTTTGCAAAGCGATGAAGTTAAAAAATTTATAGAAGAAAAATATCAGGGTGCTTTAATCCCTACATTTTAAGGAGAACAAATATGAAAAATTCGATCATTTCTTACCCAAGAATAGGTGCAAATAGAGAATTAAAATTTTCTGTTGAAAAATACTTTAAAAACCAAAGTTCAAAAGAGGAACTTTTAAAGAGTGCTAAGGATTTAAGGATTAGACATTGGCAAGAAATTCAAAAAGCTGGGATTGATTTTATCCCTAGTAATGATTTTTCATTTTATGATAATGTCTTAGATGCGGCTGTGCTTTTTAACATTGTTCATACAAAATATAAAGATTTAAATTTAGAAGCTTTAGATGAGTACTTTGCTCAAAGTCGAGGTTATCAAGGAAAAAATGGAGATGTTACAGCTTTAGCAATGAAAAAATGGTTCAATACAAATTATCATTATCTAGTGCCTGAATGTGATAATGCTAATACTATAGCTTTGACAGGGGATAAAATTTTTAAAGAATACCTTGAAGCTAAAGGACTTGGCATAGAAAGTAAACCTGTTTTAATAGGTATTTTCACACTTTTTAAACTCATTGCTTTTAAAGATGAAAAAACTCAAAAACTTGCCAAAGAAAAACTTTTAAATGCCTATGTAGAGCTTTTTGATAAACTAAATGAACTTAAAGTGACATGGCTTGAACTTGATGAGCCTTACTTGGTTTATGATTTAAGCAAGGAAGATATTGCTTTGTTTGAAGAATTTTATCAAGAACTTTTAAAACACAAAAAAGATCTTAAAATTTTACTTCAAAGCTATTTTGGCGACTTAAGAGATATTTATCCTAAACTTTTAGAAAGCAAATTTGATGCTTTGGGGCTTGATTTTATCGAAGGAAAACAAAGCTTAGCTTTAGTTCAACAATACGGCTTTGCTAAAGATAAAATCCTTTTTGCAGGCCTTATTAATGGTAAAAATATCTATGCTAATGATTATGCTAAAAGTCTAAAGCTTGTTAAAGAGCTTCAAAAATATACACAAAATATCGTCTTAAACACCTCTTGTTCGCTTTTGCATGTGCCTTATAGCACTGAATTTGAAAGCAAATTGGATCCAAACTATCTTAAACTTTTTGCCTTTGCTAAAGAAAAACTTCAAGAACTTAAAGATTTAAAAGAAATCTTAAATTCTAATGAAGAAAATCCGCTCTTTAGAGCCAATCAAGAGCTTTTTAAAAATATCCCGGAGCGTTTAGATGAAAAAGTCAAAGCAAGGCTTAAGGCTTTAAAAAAAGAAGATTTTACCAGAATGCCTAGTTTTAAAGAACGCGCCTTAATCCAAAAAGAATTTTTAAAACTCCCTCTTTTACCAACCACAACCATAGGTTCCTTTCCTCAAAGTGCCGATGTAAGATCTAATCGCCTTGCCTTTAAGCAAGAAAAAATTTCAGCTCAAAACTACACTGAATTTAACCAACAAAAAATCAAAGAATGCATACAAATTCAAGAAGAAATAGGACTTGATGTTTTAGTGCATGGAGAATTTGAAAGAAATGATATGGTGGAGTATTTTGGAGAGAATTTAAAGGGCTTTTTATTTACTCAAAATGGTTGGGTGCAAAGCTATGGCACAAGGTGCGTTAAACCTCCTGTGATTTGGGGTGATGTATCACGCACAAAGCCTATCACCTTAGCTTGGTCTAAATTTGCACAAAGTTTAAGTCAAAAAATCGTAAAAGGTATGCTAACTGGACCTGTAACCATACTTAATTGGTCCTTTCCAAGAGAAGACATCAGTCTAAAAGAAAGCACTGAGCAAATTGCCTTAGCTATAAGAGATGAAGTATTAGATCTTGAAAATGCAGGTATAAAAATCATACAAATTGATGAAGCGGCTTTGCGTGAAAAACTGCCTTTAAGAAAAAGTGATTGGCATAGTGAATATTTGGATTGGGCTATCCCTGCTTTTAATCTTGTACATAGCGGGGTAAAAGCTAAAACTCAAATTCACACTCATATGTGTTATAGCGAATTTAGCGATATTTTAAAAGAAATTGATGCTATGGATGCTGATGTAATTTCTTTTGAAGCTTCAAGATCAAACTTAAGTCTTTTAGACACCCTAAAAGCTATTCATTTTAAAACTGAAGTTGGACCAGGAGTTTATGATATACATAGTCCTAGAATTCCAAGTGTAGAAGAGTTGAGTTTGACTATAGAAAAAATTTTGAACAAATTACCTAAGGAGCAAATTTGGATCAATCCAGACTGCGGGCTTAAAACAAGAGCCTATGAAGAAGTCATAGGCTCTCTTAAAAATTTAGTTACAGCTACGCAAAAAATACGAGAACGATTATAAGGAGTTTTCATGTGTAGTTTTTCTTTTGAAGTTTTTCCGCCAAGAAAGGATGAAAATATCAAAAATCTTCATGCTATCTTAGATGATTTAGGGCAATTAAGCCCTAATTTTATCAGCGTAACCTTTGGAGCTGGAGGTTCTATCAATGCACAAAATACCCTAGAAGTGGCAAGTTTAATTCAGGAAGAATATAAAATTCCTAGCATAGTACATTTACCTTGTATCCATTCTAGTAAAGAAAAAATCACTCACATACTTCAAAAATGCAAAGAAAAAAATCTTAATAAAATTCTTGCCCTAAGAGGTGACATATGTGAAAATTTAGAAAAAAGTAAAGATTTTTCTTATGCAAGTGATTTAATTTCCTTTATTAAAAAACAAGAAAGCTTTGAAATTTATGCTGCATGCTATCCAGAAAAACATAATGAGTCTAAGAATTTTATTGAGGACATACACCATCTTAAAACTAAGGTAAATGCAGGAACAGACAAACTCATTACTCAGCTTTTTTACGATAATGAAGATTTTTATAGTTTTAAACAAAATTGTGCTTTAGCAGGTATTGACTTACCTATTTATGCAGGTATTATGCCTATTACTAACAAAAGGCAAATTTTAAAAATTTCTCAACTTTGCGGAGCTAAAATCCCTCCTAAATTTGTTAAAATTTTAGAAAAATATGAAAATAATGCTTTGGCTTTAGAAGATGCAGGTATCGCTTATGCTTGCGATCAAATTGTCGATTTAATCACAAGTGGCGTAGATGGAATTCATCTTTATACTATGAATAAATCCAAAGCGGCTATTAAAATTTATGAAGCTGTAAAGCATTTGCTTAAAGAAGAGCTTCATGCTTAGAAAATAAACTATTTTTTGCTTTTATCTTAACTTATTTTCATTTTTTAGCTTATGGTTTTCTATAAGTAAAACAAAAATTAAAGATAAAAGCAAACCTGGTATAATACCCAAGCAAAGATAGAAAAAAGAATTATATTTAAAAAAGAAGAAAAGTGCACCAAAAAGCATTAAAGCTAAAGATGCACCTTTGAAAAATTCTAAAATATAGATCAATGACCTTCCTCAACAACCGTTGCACCCGCTAAATATACATAAGTTAAAATCATAAAAATAAAAGCTTGTAAAAATGCCATAAAAGTTAAAAGCACATAAGCAGGAAGTGGAGCTATATAAGGAACTAAAGCTAAAATTACCATCAAAAATAAATCGTCACCTTTAATATTTCCAAAAAGACGAAAAGACAGAGAAACCACACGAGAAAGATGAGAGACTATCTCTATAGGAAACATCAAAGGAGCTAAAAGTTTAATAGGTCCCATGAAATGAGCAAAATACTTTACAAAACCTTGTGCCCTAATACCCTCAAAATGATAATATACAAAAACTATAATAGCCAAGGACAAAGTCAAATTTAAACTTGCAGTTGGAGAGTGAAAACCAGGTATTATGCCTATAATATTACTAAAAAACACTATAATCCCCAAAGTTGCAACCAAAGGAAGATATTTTCTTGCACCTTTTTCACTTCCCATGGTATCTCTACCCATAGATAAAACTCCCTCTAAAAAAGCCTCGCCTAAATTTTGCATACCGCGTGGAACAAGTTGCATAGAACGAGTAGCCATCATAGCCACTATAACAGCAATTAAAGCTACCAAACCTATGTGAAAAAAATAAGAAAAAGTATGACTTGCATCAAGCAAAGAGCTAAATAAAAATAAATCTTTCATGGTTTCCTCAAAAATTTTATTCTAAACTCGGAATTTTAGCAAAATCTTACTTATATTTTAATGAAAATTTACATCCATTCTAAAACTTGTGAAAGTTCTTTGGCAACAAAACACTTAAGCCCTATATCTTCCAAAGGCTTAGAAGGAATAATGGCATTTTTAAATTTTTGCATTTTAGCTTCTTTTAAACGCGTATCAAGGCTAAAAACCTCTCTAATTTCTCCATTTAAACTAAGCTCTCCTATAAAAATACTATCTTTGCTCAAAGGGCGATTTTTAAAACTTGAAATAATCGCCGCAACCACAGCCAAATCCGCAGCAGTTTCACTTACTTTTACTCCGCCGCTAATATTTACAAATACATCATAATGCCCTAAAGGAATTCCAAGTTTTCTTTCAAGCAAGGCTAAAAGCATATCTAAGCGATTTTTTTCATATCCTGTAGCGCTGCGTTTTGGATAAGAACTTTCACACACTAAAGCTTGAACTTCTAAAACCAAGGCACGAGATCCTTCCATAACAACCCCTAAAGCACTTCCTGAAATAGCCTTTCCACGAGTAAAAAAACGATTTGCCAAATCTTTTGCACTGATCAAACCCTTGGCAGTCATTTCAAAAATACCTACTTCATTCGTTCCGCCAAAACGATTTTTAAAGCCTCTTAAAAGTCTAATTTCTTTAGTGGCATCTCCTTCAAAATAAAGCACCACATCCACCATATGTTCAAGAACTCTAGGTCCTGCTATAGCACCTTCTTTAGTAATGTGTCCTATGATAAAAGTACTGATATTATAAGCCTTACTAACACGCATAAGCTCAAAAGTAATCTCACGCACCTGAGTGATACTTCCTGCTGCTGAAGTAATTTTATTTGAATATAAAGTTTGTATAGAATCGATAATAAGAATGCTATAATCTTTTTTGTGTAATTCTTCTAAAATATTTTCAAGACAAAGCTCAGTAAGTAAAAATAAATTTGGAGTATTAGCTTCAAGACGATCAGCCCTTAACTTAATCTGAGCTTTACTTTCTTCACCACTTGCATAAAGCACTTTTTTACCCTGTTTGGCTAAATTTGAAGCAATTTTTAACAAAAGGGTAGATTTTCCCACACCTGGACTTCCGCCTATAAGCACTAAAGAGCCCTCGACAAGCCCTCCACCTAAAACCAAATCAAGCTCATCATCATCTGTGCTGTATCTTGTAAAATGTTCTAATTCTACATCTTCAATACAAACAGCTTCACTTGTTTTCATACTAACTTGTACAAGCTCTTTTAAAACTTTAATTTGCTCAGCTTTTAATTCTACAAAACTATCCCAAGCTCCACAATCAGGACATTTTCCAAGCCATTTACTTTGCTGATTTCCGCAAGCTTGACATTCAAAAAGCACTTTATTTTTTGCCATTATTCAAAAATAGAATCTAATAAAATATCTAAATAAGCACTTGCATTAAATTCTTGCAAATCAGTCATTTGCTCACCCACGCCTACATAAAAAATAGGAAGTTCAAGCTCTCTTGCTATACTAAAAAGTGCACCCCCTTTGGCTGTCCCATCAAGCTTTGTGATAATTACACCATCAAGCTTTACAAGTTCATTAAAAGCTTTAGCTTGTAAAATTCCAGCATTCCCTTGTGTTCCATCTAAAACTAAAATTTTTCTATGAGGCGCACCTTCTAAAGCTTTGTTTGAAATTCTTACAATTTTTTCAAGCTCATGAGCTAAATTTTTTTGATTCTGCAAACGTCCTGCTGTATCGATAATAACTCTGTCAAAATCCTTTGCTTTTGCTTTAGAAATAGTATCAAAAGCAACCGCAGAAGGATCACACCCTTGTGCGGTTAAAACTATATCTACATCCACTTTTTGTGCCCAAAGTTTTAATTGTTCAATCGCACCTGCCCTAAAAGTATCGCACGCTCCTAAAATCACTTTTTGATTTTGGTTTTTATACAAATAAGCAAGCTTGGCAATACTTGTTGTTTTTCCTGCTCCATTTACCCCTAAAATAAGCTCTACAAAAGGCTTTTCTTCATTAGTTTCTTTTTTTTCATAAAGAAAATAAGAACCCATAACACGCTTTAAATCTTCTTTTTTTACTTCATTTTGAGGCGGTAAATAATAAATTATCTCTTCAACTATTTCATAACTTACATCTGCTTCAAGCAAAATTTCTTCAAGCAAATCTTTAGTTATTTTTTTATTCTCTCCTTTAACTCCAACAATATTTTCAAGAGTTTTCGCAAGTCCTTTTTTAAAAAAATTAAACATTAAAGTATAGCCTTTTGTATATCAATTTCTAGCATTTCTTCAGGGATAAGCCCTAAATACTGATTAATCAATTTAGAATGCTTATTGTAAAGAAACATAGTAGGAATTCCATTTACTCCGCCTAAAACTTTAGCTAAAAGATAGTTATTTTCACCATTAGCGACTTTATAAGATATTTTATGCTGTTCTATAAATTTTTGAATCTCATCATTAGATTTATCTTCTAACAAAACCCCAACTGTATTAAAATTATTGCTATACTTTTCTTGTAGTTTGTTAAGATGAGGAATTGCAGCAATGCAAGGGGTACACCAAGTAGTAAAAAATACAAACAAAGTTGCCTTATCTTCATCGTTGAAATTTAAAGTCGCATTTTCTTTTTTAACTGAAATTGATCCGCCATCAATCAAATTAAGTTTAAAATTCATATCATCACTTTGATTTATACTTGTCTCAGTACTTAAATTTACATCATTTTGCTGCTTTTCTTTATCATTGCTACAAGCAACAAACAAACAAGATATTATCGCTAGTAAAAATATTTTTTTAATCTTCATTATTTATCAATCCTTTATTCTTCTTCATAAAAATGCTAAAATTATAACATACATAAGATAATATTTTTTTAAAGGTATATTAATGGAAAAAACAGATTTTAGGGCATTGCAAAAAATACGCCTTTTAAAACATTCAAAACTAAATTTCAAACAAGATTATAAAATATTTAAAGAATGTCTTAAAACAATAAAACTATTTAAAGCTGAAAATATTTTAATTTTTATTCCTTTGCATTATGAACCAAACTTAATAAAATTTCGCCATATGCTTAATAAAAATTACAAACTTTTTGTTCCATTTATGCAAGATAAAAGTTTAAAAATTGTAAAATTAAGATTGCCTTTTATTAAAAAAAGGTTTGGGGTTTTAGAGCCTATAGATTCTTTTTTTAAAGCAAAAATTGATTTAGCTATTGTGCCTGTAATTGGCGTCGATAAAAATTTAAAAAGAATAGGACATGGGCAAGGTTTTTATGATAGATTTTTTGAAAATTTAAATTACAAACCTCATATAATATTTGTCCAAAGTATAGATGCTTTAAGTCAAAATAATCTAACACAAAAGCATGATATTTCAGGAAAATTATACATAAACCCTTATAAAAAATATTACAAGAAAGAAAGAAAAAATGATAGAATCACTTATCGCACTTATAGCCGCTATAGTCGGACTCGGCATAGGATATTTAGTTGCAAAAAAAATCAATGATGCTAAATATGAAATTTTTGTAGAACAAGCTAAAGCTAAAGCTAAAGCTATAGAATACGAAGCAGAACTTATTTTAAAAGATGCAAAAAATTCAATTCTTAATGCAGAATTAGAAGTTAAAAAAAAATACGAAGAAAAAACTCACAAAATTCAAAAAGATTTTAATCAAAAATTTGATGATCTTTTTAAAAAAGAACAAAAACTTCAGCAAGAAAAAGAAAAACTAAAAGAGGATAAAGAATACCTTTGCAAGTCACAAAAACACATTCAAGACTTACAATCTGATGTTGACAAATTAAAAAACAAATATCAAGAAAAACTTGACAATGTTTTAAAAATTTTAGAACATTCTACAGGACTTACACAAAATGAAGCTAAAGAAATCATTCTTAAAAAAGTAGAAGAAAATTCTCGCGAGCAAATTGCACATATAGTAAGAAAATATGAAGAAGAAGCAAAAAATGAAGCCAAAAGAAAAGCCAATTTCATCATTGCACAAGCTACTTCTCGTTTTGCAGGTGAATTTGCAGCTGAAAGACTTATCAATGTTATTAATATTAAAAATGATGAACTTAAAGGACGTATCATTGGGAAAGAAGGACGCAATGTTAAAACCTTAGAAATGGTTTTAGGTGTTGATATTATCATCGATGATACACCAGGTGCCATTATAGTAAGTTGTTTTAATCTTTATCGCCGTGCCATTGCTACAAAAGTTATAGAGCTTTTGGTTGAAGATGGCAGAATTCAACCCGCACGCATAGAAGAAATTCACGAAAAAGTTTGCAAAGAATTTGATAGTGCTATTCTAGAAGAAGGCGAAACCATAATTATGGATCTAGGTTTAAATAAAATACACCCTGAAATTGTAAAACTCATAGGAAAACTCAAATACCGTGCAAGCTATGGACAAAATGCTTTAGCACATTCTTTGGAAGTGGCTCACCTTGCAGGAATCATTGCTGCTGAGTGTGGTGGGGATGAGAATTTAGCACGTCGTGCCGGAATTTTACATGATATAGGAAAAGCATTAACTCACGATTTTGAAGGATCTCATGTGAATTTAGGTGCAGAACTTTGCAAACGCTATAAAGAGCATCCTGTAGTAATTAATGCTATTTACGCACACCATGGACACGAAGAAGCTACAAGTATAGAATCAGCAGCTGTTTGCGCAGCAGATACTTTAAGTGCTGCACGACCTGGAGCTAGAAGAGAAGTGTTAGAGGCTTTCTTAAAAAGAGTCAGCGAGCTAGAAGAAATCGCTAAAAACAAAGAAGGGATTAAAAATGCTTATGCAATCAATGCCGGAAGAGAAATTCGCATTATAGCCAATGCTCAGCTTGTTAATGATGATGAAAGCGTGCTTTTAGCTAAAGAAATAGCAGCTGAAATTCAAGAAAAAATGCAATATCCTGGTGAAATTAAAGTCAATGTTATACGTGAACTTAGAAGTGTAGAATACGCTAAATAAGGTTTATTATGCAGGATATGATTGATACTTTAATAAAATATGGTTATATTGTTTTATTCTTTTACTCTTTAGGAGGTGGAATGGTTGGAATTTTAGCTGCAGGAGTTTTAAGTTCTCAAGGAAAAATGGATCTGAGTCTTTGCATTGCTCTTGCTTTTATTGCTAATACTATAGGTTCAACTTTGCTTTTTATACTTGGAAAATATTATAAAAAAGATATTATGCCTTATTTTAAAAAACACCGACGCAAATTAGCCCTTGCCATGATCAAAATAAAACAACACGGAATTATTTTGCTTGTAACTCAAAAATTTATTTATGGTTTAAAAACTTTCATTCCTATAGCTGCAGGTATGGCAAAATATAATTTTCCTAAATTTTTTATTATCAATACTCTAGCTAGTTTGGTATGGGCTATTGTTCTAGGTTTAGCTGCTTATACTTTTGGGTATGTTATTGAAGCAATTTTTAATAAACTGAGTTTATATCCTTACGCTGCTCCTTTATTTTTATTAATTTTAGCTGGAATGATTTGGTTTTATTTAAGCAAATTTTCCAAAAAATAATGTCTCTATGGAATTCTTTTTTTTACTCTTTTAGAGAATTTCATTATTTATTTTTATCTGTTGTTATTATTTTTATTTTCAACATCCTTTTAGAATATAATAATTTTTTAAACTTTAAAAACCAAAAACATTACTTTATAGATAATGCTCTATTAACACACCAATACGCAAAATATAATAAAAAAAATAAAAAATACTGGATTTTAAAGCTGCAAACTAAGAACTTTACTTTTTATACTACAAGTTTTAAGGATCTAAATTTAAGCAAGAATCAACTTTTAAGCCTTAGAATTATCACCCATAATATTAACTTTAAAGACTATCTGAGTAAAAGTTTTTATGTGCCTGCTTATGATTTTGAAAAATTAAAAGAAAAAGAATACAATCCCATTATATCTTACTTCTTAAATCAACATAAAAATGAAAAAATTAAAGAATTTTATGGTGCTTTATTTTTTGCATTACCTATATCTTTAGAGCTTAGAAATGATGTAAATTACTACGGCATAGCACACCTTATAGCAATTAGCGGTTATCACATAGGCTTGCTTTTTAGTTTAATTTTCTTTATTTTAGCTCCAATTTATAGTTTTTTCCAAAAAAAATATTTTCCTTATAGAAATTTACGTTTAGATTTAAGTATTTTAATTTTTACACTACTTTTAGTTTATACTTATTTAATAGGATTTGTTCCTTCTTTTGTGCGCTCTTTAATTATGGCTTTTTGGGTTTTTTATCTATTGTGTAAAAATATAAAAATTATTAATTTCTTTACACTTTTTTGTAGCATTTTATTGTGCATTTCTCTTTATCCTAGACTTTTATTTAGTATTGGATTTTTATTTTCTATTTTAGGTGTTTTTTATATTTTTTTATATATGCATCATTTTGCAAATAAATTTAATAATCTTATAAATATTATTTTGCTTAATATTTGGACTTTTTTTGCTATGGTTTTACCTGTACTTTATTTTTTTCCACTTATAAGCTACCAACAAATTTTAGGTATTGTTTTAAGTGCAATTTTTGTAGTATTTTATCCTTTAATATTATTTTTGCATCTTATAAACTATGGAGATTTACTCAATTTTATCTTAGATGAATTTTTTAAATTTAAAATTTATGGAACCAATATCAATATTCCATTTTGGATTTTTATAAGCTATCTTATCGCTTCTTTAATCTCTGTGCGATTTAAATATCTAGCTTTTCTTTGTATTTTTGCGAATTTTATTCCCTTCATTGTGATTATGATTTAGAAAATAATAAAGTTTAAGCCCAAAAAGATAAATAATCCAGGAAATATAAATCCAAATAAAAAAGAATAAAATAGTAGAAAAAGATCCATAAACACTAGCATATGTTTTATTATATACTACATAATATACAAATAAATTTTTTCCTATATACCAAATAGTACCTGCTCCAAAAGATACCAAAGCTAAACTTTTAAGAGTTCCGTTATGAACAGAACTTGAATAAGATATAAAAAATAAACCCCAAATAATTACAAAAGGTAAAATTTCAAAAAAATTAAACCCTATTTTATAATCATCTAAAGTTTGTTGGATAAAACCTGAAATATAAAAACTAAGTCCAAGTCCCAAAGGAACAAGAGTCAAAAGAGTCCAATAAGAGCTAATACTTTGCCAAAGCCCTTTAGGCTCATTTTTAATAATGCGATTGATTACAAAATCATAACCTGAAAAAAAAGCTAAAGAAGTGAATGCCATAGCAATAAGACCTACAATACCCAAATTTACACTGTTTTTTAAAAAAGTGTCAATATAAGTAGCAACAACATCTTGTTGTGTTGGTATCAAAAAAGCAAAAATTACTTGCTTAGCCTTTTCATAATAAGCTTTAAAACTAGAAATTTGCGTAAAAACAGAAAAACATACAAATAAAATAGGTATTAAAGATAATATAGTATAAAAACTAAGTGCTGCCGCATAATTTAAAATTTCCTTATCACGCAAATTGAGCAAAATAGTAAAAATTTTTTTCACCTTCTAAAGTCCCATTTTAAAAGGATTTAGTATATTATTTGGATCAAAAGCTTTTTTAATATTTCTCATTAAATTCATTTCGGCTTCAGAAAAAGCTAAATTCATAAAAGGTGCCTTAGAAAGTCCGATACCATGCTCTCCACTTAGAGTTCCTCCAAGCTTCACTGTTAATTTAAAAATCTCTTCCACAGCTTCATAACCTTTTTTCACTTGTTCTTTATCATTTTTATCAGGAATCATAACATTAGTATGCACATTTCCATCCCCTGTGTGACCAAAACAAGGAATTTTAAAACCATATTTTTTAGCAATTTCATCTATACCTTCAAGCAAAGCGGGCAACTTAGAACGCGGAACTGTAATATCTTCATTAAGTTTTAAAGTTCCATACATGGCAATGCTTTGAGAACAATTTCTTCTAGCAAACCAAATATCCGCGGCTTCTTGTTCATCTTTTGCTATTTTAAATTCACTAGCCCCAGCTTCTAAAAAATAATATTCTAAATTTCTTAAATCCTCATCAATAGCCTCTTTAACATTACCATCCACATCAGCTATCAAAATAGCACCCGCTTCTATAGGCAAACCTTTGTTAGATTTACTCTCAACCGCTCTAATACTAAGATTATCTAAAAATTCCATAGACACAGGACTTACACCACTAGCAAGACTTTTATAAACCGCATTCATAGCACTTTTTACACTTGGAAAAATAGCAAAAGCAGTTTTTTTGAATTTAGGCAAAGGTATTAATTTTAAAGTAAGCTCACTTAAAACCGCTAAAGAACCTTCACTAGCGATTAAAATTCCTGCCAAATTATAACCCGCTACATCTTTGATCGTACGTTTTCCTGCGCGAATGATTTCTCCACTAGGCAAAACAGCCCTTAAAGCCATCACATAATCTTTTGTAATGCCATATTTTGCAGCTCTCATACCCCCAGCATTTTCACTTACATTCCCCCCTAAGCTAGAATACTCCATACTAGCAGGGTCAGGTGGATAAAAAAGCCCGTATTTGGCTGCTTCTTTTTGTAAATGTATATTGATAACCCCAGGTTGCACAACAGTCACTAAATTTTCAAGATCAATTTCTAAAATTTTATTCATATGCTTTTCAAAAGCAAGTACCACTCCGCCATTAACAGCTAAAGCTCCTCCTGTAAAACCAGATCCCGAACCTCGCGGTATGACTATGATATTATTTTCATTACAAAATTTTAAAATTTGAGCAATATCTTCTTCATTTCTTGGAAAAAGCACCCCATCGGGTAAATAATGCTTTTTTGTTGCATCATAACTATAAGCTCTTTTATGAATTTCATCAAAATAAGCGTTTTCTTCTCCTAAAAATCGTTTAAAATATTGTTCAAATTCTTTTTTCATGTTTATTGCACCTTAGGAAGATGGATCAAAGCATCATAATATCTATAATAATTTCCTATTTCTTGAGAGTTAAAATCAAAAAAATTACTTTTATATCCGCCTATACGAGAATAAAAAGGAACCTGAACGCTAGTTGGCTTGCTTATAGGCACTTCATAAAGCTTATTAAAATCTTGACAATCCATAACTTCTGCATGATTTTCCAAAGCCACAACCAAAATACCAATCGCATTATCATCACAAAATTGCCTAAAATCTGAACGCTTAGGAGAAAGAGTAGCCGTTCTAATTAATTGTGCTCCAAAAATATCAATATGGGTAAAATATATCTGCGGAAATTCTCTAACAAGTTCATTATAAGTTTGTTCATCAGGAGCAATTACCAATCCTCTATCATAAAGAAAATTTAAAACAACCTCATCACCTACCTTAGGTAAAGCATTTGGTAAAGGCAAAGCATCTTGCTTAAGAGCTGAAAAAACACTAAATTCTAATTTTGCCAAACCATCTTTTTTATCTATAACACTTGCTCTAGCGATGATACTTTGCGAATTGCTAAAATGCTGCATTACTACGCCACTTGAATAAAGTTTTATATCATCACTATCTTTAATATAACCATAAATATCATCAACTTTTACAAGTTCACTTTTTATAGGTTTTAAATCAAATCCAACCGCAAAGAGGCTAAGGTTTAAAGCTAAAAAACACATTATAGTTTTAAACAAATTTACTCCTTAAAAATAAAAATTTATAGAATTATAATCCTTTTTTGTTAAGCAATTGTAAGAAAAATAAAGTAAAATATAGCTTTCAAAATTTTAAAATTCTTTTAAAAATTAAGGTTATCTCATGAAAAAATTATTACTTTTATTTATTTTTATTGTTCAAAGTTTTGCAGCTTTAAGTATTGAAGAGCTAACTTGGGATAATGGAGATACCTTGCTTAAATTCTTACAAAGAAATTCCATACCTATGTCACTTTATTATGGACTTGATAGAGAAGATCAAGAACTTGCTTCTGACATAGCCTACAAAATAAAATATCAAGTTTTAAAAGATGAAAATAACAATATAGAACAAGTTTTAATTCCAATTAGCGATGATTTACAAATTCATATTTATAAAGATAAAGATGGACAATACACTCTTGCTTTTACTCCTGTATCTTATCAAAAAGAAGACAGAATTTTACATTTAACCATTAAAAGCTCTGCCTATCAAGATGTCTATGAAGAAAGTGGTAGCAGTACTTTAGCTCGTGCTATGGTTCGTGCTTTTCGAGGAAGTATAAATTTTCGCAATATCCAAAAAGGCGATGAAGTAACCCTATATTATGAACAAAAAAGGCGCATGGGTAAACTTTGGGGTGATATAAATATAAAAATGGCAATGGTAGAAATTAATAAAAGTGCAAGAGAAATCTTTTCTTATAATGATATATTCTATGATCGCGATGGCAAAGAATTAGAATCTTTTTTACTTACAAAACCTGTGAATTACACTAGAATTTCCTCTCCTTTTACAACAGCAAGATATCATCCTATATTAAAACGCTATCGTGCCCATCTTGGTATCGACTATGCTGCACCTACTGGAACTCCTGTGAAAAGTGCTGGCAAAGGAGTAGTAACCTTTATAGGCACAAAGGGTGGTTATGGAAATGTAATTCAAATCAAGCATGACTCAGGCTATATGACTTTATATGCTCATCTTAGTCGTTTTGCAAAGATTAAAAATGGACAAAAGGTAAATCAAGGGCAAGTAATTGCATACGTTGGTTCAACAGGTATGAGCACAGGCCCTCATTTGCATTTTGGAGTATATTTAAACAATAAAGCTATAAATCCTGCATCTGTTGTAAAAATCGCCAAATCAGAACTTAGTGGAAAAGCAAAAGAGAATTTTAAACATATCATAGCTGGATACGAGCAGGTTGTTAAAGAAGCCCTAGCCTCGAATCAACCTAATCCCCCAAAAGAAGAAGATTTTGAAAACTATATAGAATTTTAATTACTCAACAACGCTTTATCTTTTGCATTGATTAAAGAATTTAGAAGAGTTGCAAGCTCTTCTTTTTCTTTTTCATTAATTTCATAAAAATCTGCATCAATCAATTGTTTCACCAAGGCTTCATTTAACAAATCCCCATCCCCAAATTCTCTAGCTTTTTGAATGATTTTTAACACTCTTAAATCTTTTCTTTCATACATTTTAATCCTTTAAATAAACCGCGCTCACAAAACGCTTAGGCGTTTTATCGCGACGATAAGAAAAAAACCTCTCATCATCAAAACTACAAATTCCACAATCTTTAATATTTTCAATGCCTAAATTTTGAGCTTGAAATTTTACCAAGGCTTTTAAATCAAGTTTATTATCTTGAACAAATTCTTTAAATTCTTTTTTAGCAAATTCTAAAATTTCTCCATCTATTTCATAATTTTTAGCACAAATTCCAGGTAAAATAAAAAGATGAAATTTCATCTTGTCTAAATATGGATTTTGTATAGCAATTTGATCAACGCATTCTTTTAGGATATTTTCAAAGCTTCCTTTTCTACCAGAATGCAAAGCTGCTATAATGCCACTTTCATGATATAAAATCAAAGGCAAACAATCCGCACTTAAAACACAAAGGGCAATATTTTTTTCCCTGCTTATAAGCCCATCACAGCTAAGATTTTTTAAATTTTCATCATAAATGATAACTTTATAAGAGTGAATTTGATCCATAAAAACACATTTTTCAATATCTTTAAAACCTAAATGAGAAAATAAATTCTCATTATGAATTTTAGCCCTAAAAACATTATAATCCTTATCAAAAGCACAAAAAATACCGACTTTATCATTTTCTAATAAAGATAAGAAATTCTTTCCACTTCTTCCCATGATAATCCTTTGTTTTTACCTTGTAATTGTGCATAAATATAACGAGCAAGCAAATCGCTTTCTATATTTATTTTTCTACCTACTTGATAGTCCTTAAAAAGCGTTTCTTTAAAAGTAATAGGAATAATAGTAAGCCTAATACCATTTTTTAAAATTTCATTGATAGTAAGGCTTACCCCATCAACAGCTATACTTCCTTTTTCTGCCATAAATTTCATAGCTTCTTTAGGTAAAGTTATATGAAAATCCACTCCATTTTCATCCTTTTGAATCTTTTCAAGTATACCAATAAAATCAATATGCCCTTGCATCAAATGTCCATCGATTCTATCGCCATATCTTAAAGCAGGTTCTATATGAACTTTATCTTTTAAATTCTCTATAGCTATATGAGTGCGACTTTCGCGAGAAAGTTCCACTTCAAAGCCTCCCTCATAAAGTTTTGTCACACTCAAACAAGCTCCATTTACAGCTATACTATCGCCAAGATTTGGACGATGCTTAGCTGTTAAACTTAAAGTATTGTTTTGATAAGATTGAACTTTAGCAATTTCTCTTATGAGTCCATTAAACATTTTTTACCTTAGAAAATCTTATTTAATAATTTATTCACCGCTTTATCCACTTTATTGCCTGTATTTTTAGCACCATCACTCACGCCGCCACCTACTACATTTTTAATAGAATTTAAAACACTTCCTGCATTTAAATTTACTTTAGGATTTTCTGTAGTTCCTGTAATACTTCCTTTAAAATTAGCTCTATCGAGTTTAATATCAAAAGGCAAATTTAAAGCTCCACTTTTAGAATTTAAAGCTCCTGATTGTACTAAAATATAAGAACGATCTGCTTGCATATTAAGATCAAGCTTGATATTTTCTTTTTTAATCAAAGCTTTAGCATTAGCAGTACGATAAACATCATCTGTAATATCTTTTAATGTTAAAATTTTTAAAGCATTGGTAATAAGATTTGGTTTTAATTTACCCTCTTTCATGTCCAAATTAACCTCGCCTTCTTCGCTTAAAAGATTGTAATTTGCCTTCATGTCCGCCTTACCTTGATAAATATCCATAAAATCTAAACCTTGAGCTAGACTACTTAAATCCACTCCGTTTAACTGAACAAGTAAAAGATTATCTTTAAGTGTACTTTGAAGTTTTCCTTCAAATAAATTTGGACTATTTGCAACAAAATTTAAACTCTTATCAAAACCTACCTTTCCATTAAATTCTGCCTTGCCCTTAAGTTTTCTATCTAACAAAAAGCCTAGTTTTGAAAAATCATTTATCTTTAAATTAAAATCCGAATTTAAAAGCATCTTACTTATATCAAAACTTCCTTGTAGTTTTGTAAGATCAGCCAAAGATGAATTTAAAACAGAATCAAATTGAGCGATATTGTTTTTGAAATTAATTTTAGTATTTAAATCATAACTTGTATTGTTTGGAAAATTTTTATTTAAAATTTTACTTAAAGTTGCAGCATTTAAAATGCCTTTAGCCTCTAAATTTGCTTTACCATTAAGGTTGTTAAAATCAATATTATCTAAATTAACTTTTGCATTAACAACCCCGCTGGCATAATTTGGCATACCTGTTATAATAAAAAGTTTAGATAAATCAAGTTTATCAATGTTCAAATCAAGTTTTTTACCATTTGAATCAGCTTTGATTACGCCATCTGCCAAATTTGCATTTGCATTTAAATTTTGTATTTGAGTACCTATAATATGAGCTTTTGCATTAAGATCTGCCTTACCTTGTAATTTTTGTCCTGCTATAGCACTAAACTGAGACAAATCATCGATAAAAGCATTTAAATCTGTATTTAACTCGCTATTTTTTAAATTATAAGTTCCTTGAAGTTTTTTGATATTAAGTAAATTTGAAGCAAGTAAAGCATTGTAAGAAATATTGCTATTTTTTGCATTTGCTTTAGCATCAAGACTAAAAATTGTATTTGGAAGTTCTATTTTAGCAATTTTTTTAAGCTCATTGGTGTTAATCTTTGCATTGTTTATTTTTGCTTCAAGATCGAAATTAGAAAAATCCAAATCCGCGTTTAAAAGTTTAGCATTTAAATTTCCAGAAACTAAAGCTCCATATCCTGCAAGAGCTAATAATTTTTCCAAACTTGCTTCATTAATATCTGCAAAAATTTTATTATTTTTCAAACTTGCCTTTACCTCTCCACCAAGTCCGATAACTTGAGCATTTAAACTTGATAAGGCATTATTTACAACACTTGTTTCACCTATCACGCCCAAACTACCATTTAATCTAGTTTTTGTAAGTTTTTCAAGCTTTGCAAGAGAAGGAATATTTAAATTAAAATCAGTACTTAAAGCATTCTTGCTAATATCATAAAGAGTTTTTTGGGTTTGTAAAATAAGATAATCATTATAAATTTTACTTACAACGTAAATCTTATCTTCTTTAACATTGGCTAAAATTTCTGCTTTGGGATTAGAATTTAAAGGCAAATCTAAAGAAAAATCTTTTTTTATCGCCTCATAGTTTATATAACTTGTATCAAGTTTTATGATAATATTTCCATCAGGTTTTAAATTCTGTGCTGAAATTTTTGCTTGAGCATTTAAAAAACCTTTAGCGTAGCTAGGATAAGATAAAAGATGGAGTATGTCTTCTATCTTAAGATTTTGCGCATCTAAATTTAAAGCGATAGGGCTGTAATTATACATTCTTACATTTAAAAGTACATTTGAGCCTAACAAATAACCCTTTCCATCTAAAGTAAAATCACTTGCTTTGCCTTGAATCTTACCGCCAAAAGAAAGATTTTGATTTAAATTTAAACCTAAATTTTTAGCATAATTTTGATTTAAAGAAATAATATAATCAAGATCAAACCCAAGCTTAAAAGGACTCAAAACTCCTTTAAGATTAAAATCTGCCATATTTGCGATATTTGCTTGCAATTCAAGACTTGAAAAACGCAAATTAAAATGCGTAATATTGACATCTAATCCTGCACTTTCTTTGATCTTTTTTTGTGCTATATTTGCTGCTATATTATTACCAAAACTTGTAAAAAGCATAGTATAAAGAGCGATTAAAAGCACAACAACAAAAGCTATAGTTCCATAAAAAATCTTTTTCATTTTAATCCTTTAGTTTATTTTATAAAATAACTTTAGTCTATAAAACTAAACTTTTATAAATATTTTAATTTAAAGTATTGACAAAATTCATTTTTTATAGTATGATATGTCACTCTAAATAAAAGAGTGCTAAATCAATATTTTTAAGGATGGACAAAAATGAATTTTCAACCTTTAGGAAAACGTGTTCTAGTTAAACGCGTAGAAGAAACTAAAACAACAGCCTCAGGCATAATTATACCAGATAATGCTAAAGAAAAGCCTTTAATCGGTGAAGTAATAGCAGTAAGTAAAGAAATCACCGATATTGCAAATGGTAATAAAATCGTATTTGCTAAATACGGTGGAACAGAAATTAAAATTGATAATAATGAATATTTGGTTTTAAATTTAGATGATATCTTAGGAATTTTAAAATAATTATAAAAAGGATCAAAAAATGGCAAAAGAAATTATTTTTTCAGATGAAGCAAGAAACAAACTTTACGAAGGTGTTAAAAAACTTAATGATGCAGTAAAAGTAACCATGGGACCAAGAGGACGCAATGTTTTAATCCAAAAAAGCTTTGGCGCCCCAACTATAACTAAAGATGGTGTAAGCGTTGCTAAAGAAGTAGAACTTAAAGATAATCTTGAAAATATGGGTGCTTCACTTGTAAGAGAGGTAGCAAGCAAAACAGCTGATCAAGCAGGCGATGGAACAACTACTGCAACGGTTTTAGCTCATGCAATTTTCAAAGAAGGTTTAAGAAATATCACAGCAGGTGCAAACCCTATCGAAGTAAAACGCGGTATGGATAAAGCTTGCGAAGCTATAATAGCTGAACTTAAAAAACTTTCTCGCGAAGTAAAAGATAAAAAAGAAATTGCACAAGTTGCTACAATCTCAGCCAACTCTGATGAAAAAATCGGAAATTTAATCGCTGATGCTATGGAAAAAGTGGGCAAAGATGGTGTTATCACTGTTGAAGAGGCAAAATCAATCAATGATGAATTAAATGTAGTTGAAGGTATGCAATTTGATAGAGGTTATTTAAGCCCTTATTTTATCACTAATGCAGAAAAAATGACTGTAGAGCTTTCAAGCCCTTATATCTTGCTTTTTGATAAAAAAATTGCAAATTTAAAAGATTTATTACCGGTTTTAGAACAAATTCAAAAAACAGGCAAACCACTTTTAATTATCGCTGAAGATATTGAAGGTGAAGCGCTTGCAACTTTGGTTGTAAATAAACTTCGCGGTGTTCTTAATATTTCAGCAGTGAAAGCTCCAGGTTTTGGCGATAGAAGAAAAGCTATGCTTGAAGATATAGCGATTTTAACAGGTGGAGAAGTGATTTCTGAAGAACTTGGAAGAACTCTTGAAAGTGCGACTATACAAGATCTTGGACAAGCTTCTAGTGTAATCATTGATAAAGACAACACGACCATAGTAAATGGTGCAGGTGAAAAAGCAAATATCGATGCAAGAGTAAATCAAATCAAAGCACAAATCGCTGAAACAACTTCAGACTATGATAGAGAAAAATTACAAGAAAGACTTGCAAAATTAAGCGGTGGTGTTGCAGTTATCAAAGTAGGTGCAGCAACTGAAACTGAAATGAAAGAGAAAAAAGATCGCGTTGATGATGCTTTAAGTGCTACTAAAGCAGCAGTTGAAGAAGGTATAGTAATCGGTGGTGGTGCAGCACTTATTAAAGCAAAAGCTAAAATCAAACTTGATCTACAGGGTGATGAAGCAATTGGCGCAGCTATCGTTGAAAGAGCTTTAAGAGCACCTTTAAGACAAATTGCTGAAAATGCAGGATTTGATGCAGGTGTGGTTGTAAATAGCGTAGAAAATGCTGAAGATGAAAACACAGGATTTGATGCTGCAAAAGGTGAATATGTTAATATGCTTGAAAGTGGAATTATCGATCCTGTTAAAGTAGAAAGAGTAGCTTTACTTAATGCAGTTTCTGTAGCTAGTATGCTTTTAACTACAGAAGCAACAATTAGTGAAATTAAAGAAGATAAACCTGCTATGCCAGATATGGGTGGTATGGGAGGAATGGGTGGTATGGGAGGAATGATGTAAAAACCCTACTACTAATAATCAGCAAATTTTTGCTGATTATTTCTTTTTAAACTGCCAAATTTTGCAAGATACAAAAAACAAAATTAAAAAAATAAAAAAATTAAAATACATGTTAAAAACCTGCCAAGATACGATAAAAAATAATATCATAATCACGCCATAGAAATTCGCAAAGCGAGTCATTTGTCGGAAAGTCTTAACATTTATCAAAATATAATCTAAAAATAAAAGCGAAATTAAAATACAAAGATTACTTAAATCATCATGGGTCAATGACATCTCCCAAAAGGCGGTCTTCCTGTATATGTTTGCCCTTCAACACTTGGTGCATTTGCATACGAAATACCATAACCTATACCAAGCCTTATTAAAGCAGCAACAGGCACAGCTCTATCTTCTCTTTGCTCTTCAGCATATTTACAAACAGCTTGCATAGCCGTATAAGATAAACATAAAGCTATAAGATAAATCAAGCTTTTTTTCACAGTTCATTTCCTTATCTTTAATAAATTGTGAAATTCTACTTTATATTTAATAAATTTAATATTAATTATCAAAAATTTATTTTATTTTATAAGATTAAATATATATAATAAAGCTTTTTTAATAAATTTATTTTATAGAAAAATAAATTTTTATTGATAATAACTATTATAAAATAAGAAAGTGTTGATAGAGAGTTTCAAACAAGTAGATACAAAAAATTTATTATCCTTTTTCAAATCTTCTTTTCGCCCCAACTCAACTCAAAAACACTCCCTTGATTTTCTACAGACTCACAAATAATTTTAATATCATTATCATCACAAACTCTTTTTACTAAAGAAAGTCCTATGCCAAATCCTCCTTGATCAGTATCAAATCTTGTATACCTATCAAAAATATGATTTAAATTTGACTTTGAAATTCCACAACCTGTATCAGCAATACTTAAAAAATTGGCTTTTAAAATTATAGAAATTACTCCACCTTTTTTATTGTATTTAATAGCATTACTTATAAGATTATCAATCAATTTAGAAATTTGACTTTTAGGAGCAAAAATATTTGCTTGGTTTAAATCAAGTTTTAGTGTAATTTTTTTTTGTTCAAAAAATACTTTAAAATATTCCAATCTTTCTTCAAGTAGTGTTCTTAAATCAAATTTTTGTTTTTCTGTTTCTAAGGTATTAGGAAAATTATAAAAAACAAGATCAGAATACACTTGAGATAAACTTTTTGCAGCAAGCTTAATCCTTGTAAATTTAGAATTATTTCCTAAATTTTGATGCTCAAGCTGCTCTATACTCATCAAAATAACACTTAATGGGGTATTAAGCTCATGGGTTGAATCTTTAATAAAACGATTTAGCGTACTGATTTTATCCTCTAAAGGCTTTAGAGCAATTTTTACTAAAATATAAGATATTAAACCCAATATGCAAAAAGCCATAATAGCAAAACTAAAAACTTTCGCTCTAATCCAAAAAAGATCTTTGCCAACATCCTCACCCTGTATTAAAATTTGCAAACCATCATTAGTATTTACCTCTTCATTGCTAGCATGCCTTAAAAAATAATGATCTGCACTCATAGGAGCAAGAAAAAAAACCTTATTATCACAAATACCTCTACCTTTAAGCTCTATCTTTGCTTTTCTTAAATCAAAATCTATATTACTGAAAACAATCTTTTTAACATCAAATATAGCAAATCTTAATGCTGTACTTTGAGCAATATTTTTTGCACTTATATCTATAGGAGTAAAGCGAGAATTTAAGATGCTTATAATAATATTTCTATGATTTTCTCTCAAAGTGACACCCTTTAAGACAACCAATTCTTCATATAATTTTTGATACCATAACGCAAAAAAAATAGTTAAAAAAATACCTGTAGTTGTTAGGTAGATTAATAAAATTTGCCTAATGACTTTTTTAGCCATAGCAATATCCCCTGCCTCTTTGATTTATAATTTTTTCTTTTCCTAAAATTTTACGTAAATTTTTCACATAAGCTCTTAGACTTAACTCGCTAGGCTCCTCATCATAATCCCAAAGTTCTTCAAAAATTCTCTCTGTGCTTAAAAAGTTATTTTTATTTTTAAGCAATAAAGACAAAAGCTTAATCTCTTTACTCGGTAAAGTCAAGGCTTTATTATTATGGTAAAGAATTTGCGTAGTAAATTCAAATCTAAATCCATCGCCTAAATCTTCAAAATCTTCATTTTTATGTGAAAAAGCTCTTTTAAGCAAAGCTTTAACCCTAACAGACAGTTCAGCAAGTTCAAAAGGTTTTTTTATATAGTCATCACAACCCGCATCAAAGCCTTGTTTTAAATCGTTTGTTGTGTTTAAAGAAGTCATGAAAATTGCTGGAGTTTGCTTTCCGCTTTTTCTTAATTCTTGAAGCAATGAAAATCCATCTCCTAAAGGAACTTTTACATCTAAAATCCAAAGATCAAAATGTCTTTCATAGGCTATATATAAAGCTTCTTGCGCATTATCGCATAAAAATACTTCATATCCCTCATCGTTTAAAAACTCTTCAATGATCTCACTCAAGCTCAAATCATCTTCTAAAAGTAAAATTTTAGCAGCCATAATTTAAATCTTTCTAACTTCAAATCTCTTAAATATATATCATTGTATCAAAATTCTTATCAATTATTTAATAAAATTTCATTTTGATTTAATTTATTTTTATCTATAATCCTTTCATACAAATAAATTTTTCCTTAAGGAGTTAAAATGCTTCCAAAATGGGATAACAGCTATAGTGTGCACAATGCTAAAATTGATGAGCAGCATAAAAAGCTTTTTAAACTTGCTGCAAAAGTTGAAGTTGTATCAGATAGATCTGTAAGTAAAAATGAAGTCAAAGAACTTTTGGCTGAATTTTTTACTTATATGAAAGATCACTTTAATGATGAAGAAAAATACATGCAGCTAATAGGCTATCCAAATTTAGAAGAACATCGAAAAATACATAAAGAAATCATCCAAACCATGATTAATTTAATCAAAGATATCAAATCAACCAATGATCTTAAAGAAAAACTTTATATAGTGGCTAAAAAGTGGCTTTTAGAACACATACTATATGAAGACATGAAAGTTGAGAAATGGAGAAGCTCTTCTCTATCTACAGACGATGGTGGCGATGTTAGCTTTGAAGCAGCAGAAGATGAAGATAATGAGCATCCACAATTTTATCTTTATACCTGTAATTGTCCTGGTAAAATTCACGATGTTCCTTATAGCATTCATCAAAAAATAGAACTGCAAGGTCGCAAATTTACCTGCAAAACTTGTAAACAAGCTATAAAATTTTACAAAAAATATTCTTAAGGAGGATAAAATGAAACGCAATGTAAAAACTTATTCTTTTAGAATGCCTTTAGAGCTTAAGGAGCGTTTGGATAATTTAAGTAAAAATCTTTCTAAACCAAAATCAACCATAGTAAAAGAAGCTATAGAAGCTTATCTTAATGAAGTTGAAGATTTTTCTTTTGCTGTTAATGCCCTAGAAGAACTTAAAGATGGGGATTATCAAAAAGCAAGTAAAAAAATAGACAAGATTGTCAAAAACCTTAAACAAACAAAATAAAAACTTTATCACAATTTTTGTGATAAAGAATTTTATTAATTTTTTATATTAAAATACATTATATGAATATTAAAAATGGAGTTAAAAAAGTGGCTCCGGATGTAGGATTCGAACCTACGACCAATCGGTTAACAGCCGACTACTCTACCGCTGAGCTAATCCGGAATATTTAAAAATAAAATGTGATTATAGTGAAATTAAAAAACTTTGTCAAGGATTTTTGCATAAAAATACATTTTTTATGCAAAAAAAATTAATTTATTCCTTAACAATAACACTTTTTAAATTTCTAAAATAAAACAAATTTACCCCATCTTCATATAAATAATCAAGCTTCATTCCATGTGTTTCTAAAATAGTGCTTACAATGTAAAGCCCTAACCCAAAACTTGATTTTTGTTTCGATCCTTGAGTAAAAGCTTGAGTGTAGTATTCTAAAGTATTATTGAGCTCAAGGCCACGATTTTTAAAACAAATATAATCATCTATAATATCAATTTGCACAAATCCATCTTCAGAATGTTTAATGCCATTATCTATCATATTTTTAATAGCCGTAGTAAAAAGTTTAAAATCCACATTTACAAAAAAACTTTCTTCCATAAAAATACGTATATTATTATCATCTCGCATTGCAATTTCTTTGGCTTCATCTAAAACATCTAAAATATTGTATTTTTTTCTATTTATAAAAGCAGCCCCTGAAGTAATTTGCTCAATAGCAGCAAATTCATTAATTAAAATTTCAAGTCTAGTAAAAATCCCATTTAAACGCTCTTTATATTTATTATCTTCTATCATTTCTAAAGTTAAGAGACCCTTAGTAATAGGTGTTTTAAGTTCATGCATAATATTTCTTAAAAAAAACTGACGAGATTGGTTTAGCTTTCGAATTTGAACAATGGCTTGATAAAAAGCTTCACTTACTTGTGAAATTTCATCCACTCCAGTGCTTACATCTTCTATATCATTAAGCTTTCCTTGAGCAAACTTATCAATTTGTTTTTTAAGTCTTTTAAGTGGTTTTAATTTTTTAAATATATAAATATAAAGCAATACAAGAATACAAATCATAGCTACAGCTATAGCTTTGATAATAAAATACCTATAAGTTTGATAATCTTGATCCTTGTAAAGATAAACTTTTCCATCATAAATAATATTTAAATATACCTGTCTATTATAAGAAATAATCTCAATTAAGCCATTATTAACTTCAACTCTAGCTAAAACATCGCCTCTAAAAAGAATTTTACGGATCTGCTTTGGTTCTGTTATCTCATCTATTTTATTATAATTTTTTGTCTGCTCTTCAAATTCTTTTTCACTGATAACTCCTGCGAAATTTAAAAGCCTTGCATTAGCTATCAAAGAATATTTGGTGTTTAACTCTCTAGTATAATTTTGCTGATCATATTCTATAAGCCATAAAAAGCCAAGTATAACACTGACCCCAGCAAAAATAAAAATAAAAGTTATAGTATAAAAAATAGAAGATTTATTCATTGAGTAAGTTTATAACCTATTCCACGTATAGAGTGAATATATTTTGGAGTTTTTGGATCATCTCCCATTTTTTGACGAATTCTACTGATAATAACATCTATACTTTTATTACTGGAATCCTCGCTGATAGAAGAACAGTTATAAACAAGTTCTTCGCGACTTACCACTCCACCTTCTTTTTTAATTAAATAACTTAAAATATCAAATTCAGCATTGGTTAAAGTAAGCTCTTGTCCTTTCATTGTGATAATATGCTTGTATTGATCATAAACAAGATCTTTTACACCTTTTGCCATAGCACTTTTTGTGTTTGAAATGCGTCTTAAATGGCTTTTAATACGTGCTTGTAATTCTTTTGGATTATAAGGTTTTGGCAAGTAATCATCTGCTCCAAGCTCCAAAGCATTAACCTTATCTGTAATATCATGTCTTGCACTTGAAATAATAATAGGCGTATCATACTTTTTACGAATTTCTTCACACACTTCAAGTCCATCAAGTCCTGGCAAAGAAAGATCTAAAATGATAAGTTGATACTCTTTTAATGCAAGTTTAGAAAGACCTATATAAGGCTCATGAGCTATATCAACCTTCATATCAAATTTTTCCAAATATTCAGCTGTAATTTCTGCTAATTCTAAATCATCTTCTATCATAAGGATATTTGTCATAGTTTTCCTTTATTTTAAACTTAATTTCAATTTTAAACTAAAATTTATAACGAAAGGAAAATCCTTCCGTTATTTTTATTTAAGTACAAGCAAAGTCGCAAAACCATTGCGATATACCCAAACTTTAGTAAATTCTTTTTTATTAACTTGTTTTAAAGCTTGTTCTAAATCTTTTAAATTTTTAATTTCACTTTGTCCAACACCTATGATAATATCGCCCTCTTGGAAGCCAAAATTTTTTCCTTTACTCTTTTCTTTAACACTATCAACCAAAACACCATTAACATCTTTTGGAATTTGCAAACGATCCTTAAGCCTTGGATCTAAATTTCTCAAACTCAAACCATCAATCAAATCATTTTGCACGCCTTTAGGATTTTCTTTTTCGCCTTTAAGAGTAAAACTTACTTGCTTGTTTTCTCCATCTCTTTCATAACTTAATGAAATTTTTTGACCAATTTCTAAAGCTCCTATATAATTTTTAAGATCAATAGGACTTTTTATAACCTTATCATTAACTTTAGTAACTAAATCTCCACGCTTAAGCCCTGCTTCATCAGCACTTGAACCTTTTTGAACATCAGTAACCAGAGCCCCTTCTTGATTTTTGTAAGCTTTTTTAGTATCACCTTGCAAAGCTGAAATAGTCACGCCCAAAAACCCTCTATCAATCTTGCCTTTTTCAATAAGTTTTTTAGCTATATCTTTTACCATATTTGAAGGTATAGCAAAACCTATACCGTTGTTTCCACCTCCACGAGAAAGAATAGCTGAATTAATACCTACTAAATATCCGCGACTATCTACTAAGGCTCCACCTGAATTTCCTGGATTGATAGAAGCATCTGTTTGTATAAAATTTTCATATTGATTTAAACCTATATTATCTTTATTTAAAGCAGATATTATCCCGCTTGTAACACTAAAACCAACTCCAAAAGGATTTCCAAGTGCAAAAACAACATCTCCTTCCATTAAATCATCAGAATTTGTAAAAGTAATAGCTGAAAGATTATTAGCCTCTATTTTTATAACAGCCAAATCTGTTTTTGGATCTTTACCTATAAGTTTTGCTTTGTATTCTGTATCACTTCCTGGTAAATTCACAGTAATCGTATCAGCATCATCTACGACATGATTGTTTGTTACTATATAACCATCTTTTGAAATAATCACTCCTGATCCCAAAGAACTCACCACTTCTTTATCATTTTTTCCTTTTCTTTGAGGAAAATCAAAATCAAAGAATTGTTTAAAATAAGGATCATTAAAAAAATCATCTAAAGGACTTGCACGATTCGATCTTGTAATAGTTTTTGAGGTGGAAATATTAACCACTGATTTTTTTGCATCTTTAATAGAATCATGATAAGAAAGCACTGCATTTCCAGCAGCAGGATTTACACGATTGGCTGTTATAGTTGATTCATTAAAATTAATACTTGCAGCAAATAAAGCACTTGCTAAACTTAATGATAAAAAAATCTTTTTCATTTCATTTCCTTTTGTTTTTAAAGATAAATTATCTCGTAAAATATTTTACTGTGTTCATAGTATAAAACCGAAAATTTACAAAATTGTAAATAAAACCTTGAGTGATAAAAATTTATAAAACTTGATTGACTTAGGCTAAAGTTTATGTTATAATTTAATCCTTTATATAATCAAGTAAAAATTTTTAAGGAAATATAACATGAATAGTTTATACGAAACTCTTGGAGTTAGCAAAAACACTAGTGCAGATGAAATAAAAAAAGCTTATCGTCGCCTAGCTAGAAAATATCACCCAGACATCAATAAAGAAAAAGGTGCGGAAGAAAAATTTAAAGAAATTAATGCTGCTTATGAAATTTTAAGTGATGAAAAAAAACGAGCTCAATATGACCAATACGGCGATTCTATGTTTGGTGGACAAAGTTTTCATGATTTTTCAAGAAATACCGGTGGGGTAAATTTAGATGATATTTTAAAAGATCTCTTTGGAGGAGGCTTTGGTGGAGGCTCAAGAGGGGGTTTTAACGGCTTTTCTTCAAAAGGCTTTAACAGTGGTTTTGGAGGATTTGAAGAAGAAAATTTAGACAGCAATCTAGAACTTCACATTCCTTTCGAAAAAGCCGTTAAAGGTGGGGAGCATAGTTTTAATTTTCAAGGCGAAACCATCAAATTTAAAATTCCACACGGTATAAAAGAAGGTGAAAAACTAAGAATTCGCTCCAAAGGAAAACAAAGTCGAAATGGAGCTAGAGGTGATTTAATCATCATTGTAAAAATAGAAGAAAGTCCTATTTACACAAGAGAAGATGATGATTTATACCAAAAGGTTGATATTTCTTTAAAAACTGCGCTTTTTGGTGGAAAAATAAATATAAAAACACTCAAAGAAGGCAAAGAAGAAGCGACAATTAATATAACACCTAATTCAAAAAATAACCAAAAAATTCGTTTAAAAGGTTATGGAGTGCAAAATAGAAAAAGTGATATTTATGGGGATATGTATTTGATTTTAAATGTTGTTTTACCCAATTTAGATATTCTTGATGGAAAATTTATAGAACTCTTAAAAGAAAAATTACCTTAAACAAAGGAATAAATTATGGAACACCATTATGATGAACCTGTATATTTAATCAGTGTTGTAGCTAAGGTTTTAAGCATACATCCACAAACCTTAAGGCAATATGAAAGAGAAGGATTGATAGAACCAAATAGAACCGATGGAAAAATAAGACTTTATTCTCAAAGAGATATTGACCGCATTAAGCTCATATTACGTCTAACAAGAGATATGGGAATCAATCTTGCCGGAGTAGATGTTATCTTAAAATTGAAAAATCAACTTCACGAATTTGAAAATTTAATTGATGAATTACGCTTAGAATTAAGCAAACAGCAAAATAAAGAAGCAGCTAGCAAAGCCATTGTCAAGCATAAAAATAGCTTTGATTTGATTTTTTATGAGAAAAAATAAAAAATAATGGATAATTTTTTAGAAATTTTTTTAATCACCGTTGCTATAGCTATAGTTTTAAATGTGATATTTAAAAAATTTGAAATTCCAACTATCATTGGATATATAGCTGCTGGAGAAATCATTTCTGAAATTTATCATTTAAGTGGTAAAGGCGAAATCACCCATATAGCCGAATTTGGTATAGTATTTTTAATGTTTACCATAGGACTTGAATTTTCTTTTAAGCATTTAATGGCAATGAAACAAGAGGTTTTTTTAAATGGCTCTTTACAAATGCTTACTTGTGGCTTTGTTTTTATGCTGCTTGCCATAGGAATTTTAGGACTTGGAGATAAAAGTGCCACCATAGTAGGTTTTGCACTAGCACTTTCATCAACCGCAGTGGTACTTAAAATTTTAAATGATAATGGCGATATAAATGAACAATACGGTAGAAAAGCTCTAGGTATTTTGCTTTTTCAAGATATAGCTGTTATTCCTTTACTTTTGCTTGTAGATATTTTTTCATCCAATAATCAAAACATAGAAAAACTCCTTTTTACCACTTTAATTTCAGCACTTATTCTAATCACTTTATTATTTTTCATAGGTAAATATTTGGTAGATAGAATTTTTAGACTCATTATCCACACTTCTTCGCAGGAAATTTTTATTAGTACTGTTTTATTTATGGTTATTGGAGCAAGTTTTTTAGCAGATTATTTCGGATTTTCTTATTCTTTGGGTGCTTTTATAGCAGGTGCTTTGATAGCAGAAACAAAATATAAACATAAAATAGAAGCAGACTTGATCCCATTTAGAGATTTACTTTTAGGACTTTTTTTTATAACCGTAGGTATGCAAATTCAACTTGATGTAGTAGCACAAAATTGGTTTTTAATCATAGTTTTAACCCTTCTTGTAATGGCTTTAAAATTTGGCATAGTTTTTGGCTTTTTGTTTCTTTATACTAAAAAAAGAGTAGCACTTAAAACAGCTTTTGCTATAGCACAAATAGGAGAATTTGCATTAGCAATCTTTTCTCTTTTGCAAGCAAAAAACATGCTTGATATCAAAACTTCACAAATTTTAATTGTTGTTTCTATTTTAACCATGATTATCACACCTTTTATTTTAAACAATATAAGAAAAATTACCAATGTTGTAGAAGATATAACACTTAATACTAATGCTGTGCAAAATATTGACAGCAATATCAAGCTTAAAAACCATCTTGTTGTTTTTGGCTACGGACGCTTAGGACAAGAAGTGGTGCGAAAAATCAAAAACACAGGCGTGCCTTATCTTGTTTTAGAAAGTGATCTAAATTTAGTAGAACTTGGAGTTAGTCGGGGTGAAAATGTCGTTTTTGCCAATGCTGCTCAAGAAGCAACCTTAAAAATTGCCAATATAGAAGAATGTGCCGTAGCTATTATCACAGTTACCAATGAAGCCAAACTTGAAATTTTATGTCAAATACTGGCTAATTATCCAAAACCTATAGATACAATCATCCATGTAAACGGAACTTTGAAAAAGATGCTTTTTTCTAGCATAGATGAAAATATACGCATCATTCGCTCTGAAAAAGTTATTGCTAGAAATTTAGTTCAAGAAGCGTTAGAATGCCGCATTCATAAAAATACCTAAGGAAAAATTTTGACAAAAAATGAAGAAAAAGCCTTACGCGTAAAATACCTAAGAAATCTTGAAAAATTTTTCAATGGTGCTATATCTGCACTTAAAAAAGAAGATTTTAATAAAACCAAATTTGAAGAAAGAATGCTAAAAAATGCTAAATTTTTTGAAAAAAATCCCGCAGTAAATCTTAACTCAACCTATGCAAAAAATCTTGAAATTTTTGTTAATGCTTGTTTAAATTTTTCCAAAGAAAAAAGCGAACTTTTAAATCTTGCCAATGCTTTAGATAAACAAAAAAAACAAGGTGAGAAAAAAGAAAAACATAAAAATTATTTAAAGGATTATGAATGATTAATGTATTTTTTGATATGGATGGAACTTTAATCGATAGCGCAAACGCCATTTCTTATGCGGTAAATGAAATAAGACAAGATTTAAACCTAGCCCCACTTTCAAGAGAAATCATTATGCAAACCATTAACACTCCAAATATAGATTGGGCAAAAGAACTTTATAATATAGAAAATTTCCATCACTCCAGTTTTAAAGAAGGCTATGAAAAATATTTTGTCAAACACTATGAACAAAGTGTAGTACTTTTTGAAGGAGTGAAAGAACTTTTAGAATTTTTAAAAAGCAAAAATTGTTTTTTAGCCATTGCTACCAATGCCCCACAAAGATCGCTTTCTAGCATACTTAAAAAACATCAAATCATTCCTTATTTTGATAAAATTTTAGGCGTAAGTTTAGACATAGAACCTAAACCTCATCCTATGATGCTAGAGCTTTTAAAAAACGAGGCTCCGTATGAAATAAGCGTTTTTATAGGAGACAGTCAAAAAGACAAAGAATGTGCCAAAAATGCTAATTTACCTTATTTTCATGCCAAATGGTATCAAAAAGATTTAAAAGAAAATGAATTTAGCAATGCAAATGAACTTAAAGGCTTTTTGAAAAAGTATTTATAAGTTTTTTAATGAAATTTTAGTTAAAATTAGAAATAAATTTTAAAAAGAGTAAATTATGAGTGAATTATTAATAGAAGTTGGCACAGAAGAATTACCCGCTATTCCTTTGCTAAAAGAGTTAGCTAATATAGAAAAAAAATGGAAAAATGTTTTAGAAGAATATCGCTTGGTGAGTGATTTTAAATTTTATTATACTCCACGTCGTTTAGTTTTTTTTCATGAAAATTTTGCAGACAAACAAGAAGATAGCTTTGCTGAATTTATAGGAGCGCCTAAAAATGTCGCTTATAAAGATGGGGTTTTAACTCCTGCAGGACAAAGCTTTCTACAAAAAGCAGGAATCAATGAAAATGAACTCACTTTTAAAGAAATCAAAGATAAGGAAGTTTTATACCATCAAAAAGCTATCAAAGGTTTGCAAAGTCAAGAAATTTTAGGAGAAATGGTAGAGAAATTTCTAAAAAGTCTTAGTTTTGGCAAAAGTATGCGCTGGGGTGCAAATTCTTTTGAATTCATCCGTGCGATCCGTTCTATAGCTTGTATTTTAAATAATGAACTTGTTAATTTTCAAAGCTATGGAGTAAAAAGTGCTAAAAAAACCTTCATTCACAGAAGCGTAAGCTATGATTTGCAAGATTTTAACAATGCAAAAGAATATTTTGAACTACTAGAAAAAAACTATATTATCCTTGATCCAATCAAAAGAAAAGAAAAAATACTTGAGCAATTTAAACTCATAGAAAGTCAAAAAAATATACAAATTGGAGAGGATGGAGAGCTTTTAGCTGAAGTAGTTGCTATCACAGAATACCCTCATGCACTTTTAGGAAGCTTTGAAGAAGAATTTTTAGAAATTCCTAGCGAAGCGATCATCACTTCAATGAGAGAAAATCAACGCTATTTTGCAGTTTTTAACGACAAAGGCTTAAGTAATCATTTTATAGTAGTAAGCAATGCAGTATGTAAAGATTATTCAAAAATCATACATGGAAATGAAAGAGTTTTGCGTGCAAGACTTAGCGATGCAATGTTTTTTTATCAAAATGATTTACAAAATGGCTTAAAACCTGAAAAACTCGCTAAAATGACTTATCTTGAAGGTTTAGGCACAATGCAGGATAAAAGCTTAAGAGAGATTAAAATTGCTGAAATTTTATGTCAAATGCTTCATAATGATAAAATCGAAAATATCAGCACAGCACTAAAATACGCTAAAGCGGACTTAGCTACACAAATGGTTTATGAATTTACTGATTTACAAGGTATTATGGGAAGTTATTATGCACAAAAAATGGGTTTAGATTATGAAATTTGCTTAGCTATCAAAGAACAATATCTTCCTAATTCAGAACAAGCCCCACTTCCAAGCACAGAATTTTCAAGCATAGTAGCTCTTGCAAACAAACTTGATACTCTTATAGGGCTTTTTAGCATAGGAAAAATTCCAAGCGGAACAAAAGATCCTTATGCTTTAAGAAGAGCAGCTAATGGGATTATTAAAATCGCTTTAAATTTAAATAAAGAATTTGATATTCAAATTTTATTAGAAAAACTTTTAAGCCATTATAAAAGCTTTGATATTCAAATTTTAAAAGATTTTATTTTTGAAAGACTTTATACTTTTTATACAGTCAATGCTTCTTTTGTAAAAGCGGTTTTAAGCTCACAAAATACAGATCTTATTCATATCAATCAAAGCGTAAATGCTCTTATAAAACTTAACAAAAAAGATAATTTTAATGAAAATTTCACTACCTTTAAAAGACTAGCCAATATCGCTACAAAAAATCCTCATAAAGTCGATGAAAGTCTTTTTATTCAAGAAGCAGAAAGTAAACTTTATAAAGCTTTTCAAGAAAAAACTAAAGCTAACTCTTTACAAGAAAAACTTGAAAATCTTTTTGCACTCAAACCTTTTATCGATGAGTTTTTTAATCAAGTGATGATTAATGCTGAAGACGAAAAACTTAAAAACAATCGCCAAGCCTTGGTTTATGAAATTTATATGGAGTTTTTAAAAATTGCCGATCTTAAAGAGTTAAGCTTATGAAAATTTTATGGCTTTTTTTAAGCCTTACTCTTTGGCTTTTTGGAGCTCAAAATTTAGAACTTGTCAAAGGTCAAGCTTTGTTTTTAGAATTAGATAAGAAAGATTTTTTATCTTTGAAAAATAATGATAAAAATATTCCCGCCTTTACACACCCTAAAAATCAAGAAAAAATTCTAGCTATTTTCTCCTTACCTTATAAAAATCCAGCGCAAAACACCAAACTTGTAGCATTTTATAAAGATAAAAAAGAAGAAATTTTCATAAAAACTTTAGAAGGTAATTATAAAAGTGAAAAATTGCAAGTTGAAAACAAAAAGATTTTTCCGCCAAAAACCGTACAAGAACGCATTGCTAAAGAATTAAAAGAAGCCAATGCGATTTATAGTTCTTATACTCCAAAAGCTTTATTTAAAGGTGCTTTTAATATACCTTTAAATTCTTTTATCACAAGTGATTTTGGTAAAGCAAGAACTTTTAATGAAAAGGTAGCGAGTTATCATAGCGGAACAGACTTTAGAGCCCCTACAGGAACACCTATTTATGCGGCCAATTCAGGTATAGTAAAAATTGCAAAAGATCGTTATTTTGCAGGAAATTCGGTAGTCATTGATCATGGTTTTGGAATTTATTCACAATATTATCATCTTTCTAAAATCAATGTTAAAGTAGGACAAAAGATAAAAAAAGGCGAACTTGTAGGACTTAGCGGGGCTACAGGTAGGGTAAGTGGGCCGCATTTGCATTTTGGAATTTTAGCTGGAGGCAAACAAGTCGATCCTTTGGATTTTGTATCCAAATTTAACACCATCTTTCAATGAAATTTAGTGACTTTTTCCATGCTTGGCTACATGAAAGCTATTATAAAAATGCTGTAAGTATAGGAAAAAATGGAGATTTTTTTACTGCCATAAGCGTAGGAAATCTTTTTGGCACACTTCTAGCCAAGCATTTTTTAAATTTAATAGATAAAAAAAAATTACAATTCCCTTTAGAGCTTGTAGAAATAGGTGCCAATGAAGGCTATTTAAGTCGTGATTTTTTAGCTGCTTTACTTGAATTAAGCCCTGAAATTTTTTCTCAAATTTCTTTTTTTATCATAGAACCACATGAGAAATTAAGAACTTTACAAAAAAAGGTCTTAGAAGGAGTAGAATTTACTCACAAAAATAGCCTTAAAGAATGCCACTTTAAGAACGCTTTTTTCTTTTGCAATGAACTTTTTGATAGTTTTACTTGTGAACTCATAGATCATGATAAAATGGCATTTGTAGAAAATTTTAAACTTATTTTTAAAAATATGGATAAAAATTTAATCGCAAAATGCAAAACCTTAAATCTTACAAAAGGTGAACTCAGTTTAGAGCTTGAAAATTTTTTTAAAGATTTAAACCAGGCTTGCGATAGGTTTGTATTTGCAGGATTTGACTATGGAGCTTTTAATCCACAAAAATTTAGCTTAAGAATCTATCAAAAACACGAGGTTTTTAGCCCCTTTAAAGTATCTTTAAAAGATTTTTTCGGCAAAAGCGATCTAACTTATAATGTTAATTTTACCCATCTTCAAAAACTCATCCAAGAATATGATTTTAAACCTTTAACTTTTAAGAAACAAAGTCTTGCTTTAATGGATTTTGGTTTTGAAGATTTATTAGAATACACAAAAAACAAAAATATCAAAACTTACGAAAGTTTTTTATCTCAAGCTAAAATTTTATTTTTTAATTTTGATGAAAAATTTCATTTTTTCGAATTCCAAAAAAATTAAAATTTTATATTTTTCATACTTGCTAGACAAACTCCCTCTCTTAAACCCTCATCAATGACTAGAAGCTTATGCCCATCAAACAAAGCGTAAAAGAGCAAACAACCTGCACTCAAATAATTTTTTCTCATCATACCTACTTCTTTTATGGTCTTTTTTTCTTCCATATAAAAAAGTTTAATAGCATAATTTAAAAAATCCTTATGGCAAAGTTTTTTACCACTTACTCTAGCTGCTTGATACTTTTCATAGCTTATATTGTGTTTTAATGCACTAAGAGTAGTAGGAACTCCGGAATTTAAAACCACCGTTTTAGCCCCTAAAGAATGAAGTTCTTTTTTAATCATAGTCACCTCATCAAAAGCCCTAAAAGCCAAATATTTTAGATGAGGATTTGTAATTAAAAAATGAATTTTAAGTTTTTTATCTTTAATATTTATGATAAATTTAGGATATTTTTTTATCAATTTTTTATAAGAAACACAAGATTTACAATAAGAATGACAGTTTTTTTCATAAAAACTAATGATACCAAAATCAAAACTTTTAAAACTTTTTCCAAAAGAAAGCTCACAAGAAGCCCCTCCTAAATCACAATACGCAAACTCTCCCCAAATTTTAAGCCTTCTTAAACCTGATTGCATACCCAACACACTGATCTTAGCTTCACTTTTGGCATCTATAAGCTTAAAATCAATCTCAAATTCTTCTTTTAAATGGGCAAAAATTTCATTTGTATTGCTTGCCTTTCTAAAAGCTGCAGTCGCTACAGCTCTTGCTTTGCTTAAGTCTTGCTCTTTGGCTAAAATACTCAAAGCATTTTTTAATCTTTGTATGGCTTCTTTAGAAATTTCTCCACTTTGATTTAGATTTTTTGCTGCCCCAATAACAAATTCATATTCTTTTATTTTATTTAATTTTTCATCCATTTGCACTGCTCTTAAAGTATTTGAACCAAGATCTATACCTAACATGACTTTCCTTGTTTGATTTTATAGTATAATAGCAAAAAAGTTCTAAAGGAAAAATATGCTTTTAGGTGTAAATATCGATCATATTGCAGCGTTAAGACAAGCTAGAATGGTAAACGATCCTGATCTTTTAGAGGCTGCTTTTATAGCAGCTAAATACGGAGATCAAATCACTTTGCATGTAAGAGAAGATCGCCGTCATGCTCAGGATTTTGACTTAGAAAATATTATAAAATTTTGCAAAAGTCCTATCAACCTAGAGTGTGCTTTAAATGATGAAATTTTAAATTTAGCTCTTAAACTCACACCCCACCGCGTTACTTTAGTGCCTGAAAAAAGAGAAGAGCTTACCACAGAAGGGGGACTTTGCTTAAATCATGCTAAATTAAAACAAAGCATAGAAAAACTTCACAATGCAAACATTGAAGTTTCACTTTTTATCAATCCTAATTTAGAAGATATAGAAAAATCAAAGGCTTTAAAAGCCGAATTTATAGAACTTCATACAGGACATTATGCGAATTTATACAATGCACTTTTTAGCAATATCTCTCATACTGCTTTTGCCTTAAAAGAACTTGATCAAGATAAAAAAACCTTGCAAGCCCAATTTGAAAAAGAATTACAAATTTTAGAACTCTGTGCTAAAAAAGGCACAGAACTTGGCTTAAAAGTAGCTGCAGGACATGGTTTAAATTATAAAAATGTAAAACCCATAGTAAAAATTAAAGAGATTTGTGAGCTAAATATAGGACAAAGCATTGTAGCAAAATCTGTATTCACAGGACTTCAAAACGCTATTTTGGAAATGAAAGAACTCATTAAAAGATGAAAAAACTAGCCATTAGCATAGGCGATATAAACGGTATAGGACTTGAAATTTTAGTGCGTTCTCATGAAAAACTAAGTAAAATCTGCACGCCTTTTTATTTTATCCATGAAAGCTTGCTTGATAAGGGTTTAAAGCTTTTAAATTTAAAACTTTTTAATGCAAAAATCGTAGCTTTTAAAGATAGTAAAAATTATGAGTTTAAATTTCTTAAAAAAGAAAATTCACTTGAAATTTACTCTTTTTGCCTTCCTTTAGACTCTAAAGTAAATGAAAATTTTGAAATCAAAGCCGGAGAAATAGACGCAAAAAGCGGACTTTATGGTTTTTTAAGTTTTAAGGCGGCAAGTTATTTTGTCTATGAAAAACATGCCCATGCCTTACTCACTCTACCCATACACAAAAAAGCTTGGGAAGATGCTGGACTTAAATACAAAGGACACACCGATGCTTTAAGAGATTTTTTTAAAAAAAATGCCATTATGATGCTAGGCTGTAAAGAACTTTTTGTAGGACTTTTTAGCGAACATGTGCCTCTAGCTAAAGTGAGTAAAAAAATCACTTTTAAAAACTTAAGCATCTTTTTAAAAGACTTTTACAAAGAAACACATTTTAAGAAAATTGGACTTTTAGGTTTTAACCCTCACGCTGGAGATTATGGAGTTATAGGTGGAGAAGAAGAAAAAATCATGGAAAAAGCCATAGCCTTTGTTAATGCCTTTTTACACTCTAAAAAAGATGAAAAATTTTTTAAAAAAGCTTTAAAAGATGAAAATTTGCAAAAAGAATTGCTTTTAAATTTTAAAGGCAAAGACGTTTATATACCCTATCCTTTAGTGGCTGATACAGCTTTTACTAAAACTGGTTTAAAAAACTGCAATCGCTTAATAGCTATGTATCACGATCTTGGCCTTGCTCCTTTAAAGGCTTTGTATTTTGATAAAAGCATCAATGTGAGTTTAAATTTACCCATCATACGTGTAAGCGTTGATCATGGCACAGCCTTTGATAAGGCCTATAAAAATGCTAAAATCAATACCAAAAGCTATTTTGAAGCAGCTAAATTTGCAATAAATTTAAACTCTAAAGCTTAAATTTATTAAAATCAATCAAATCTTCTTTAGCCAAGCTGTCTATGAAATCTTGCAAATTTTTATTAGTATTTAAACTTTGAGTGAGTAAATTTTCATATTTATCAACTTTATTTTAAAAATTTGCTCTAAAGTTTCTTTAGCCTTTGTATATTTTTTTTGCTCTTTGCATAAGCTTCTTACATGCAATCGCTTACATTCTTTAATCATCTTTTTTTGAAATATTTTAATATAAACTGCTATAGATATTATCTGCAAGTTTTTTATTCTCAAATTCATTACGCACACCAATTTCATATCATTTGAATTTTTTAAGGAAATTAAGCCTTTATTTTATTAAAATTAGTTACTGGAGTTGCCACTTGGAACCTTCATAGGGTATTATTTTGGGTTTAAATTTATCTTTTTACTTATTTTTATCATCACAAGTCTTAAAAATTTAATCCCTGCTTTTTCACATCAAAATTTGTTAAAAACTTATATCATAACCATTTGTAGCTGTGGGGTTCAATTTGTTCTTTACTTATATATGGAATTTGTGGGGTGGAAAAATAGTAGATAAAAAAGGTGCTATTTTTTCCTTACGCCTTATTTTAAGCATACAAGTTCTAGTATTTTTATTGGAATAGAAATTGCTTGTTTATTTAATGTAAAGTTAAATAAAGGAGGAGAAAATGGTAGTAGATAATACTCAAAAAACATCAAGCACTATCTTTAGCACCATAACAAAGGTTAAAGAGAAAACTACTTCAGCAGATGAATTTCAAGCCACATTAAACGAAGTAAAAAACAAAAAAGAAAAGGAAGAAGAAAAAACAAGCTCAAGTAAATTGACTAACGAAGATATTGATCTTGGTGCTGTTAGAGAAGATTTTAGATCTTATGCTTGGCAAAAAATGAGAAAAGATCAATACAAAAAAAATGAGGAGACTTTGCTAAATAAGCTTTTTGCTACAATTGACGCAGGAAATGCCGCAAACAATACAAAGGCTTAATATGCAAATTAACCAAAACTCAAACTACATAAACGAGAATTCCAACAATTCTTGTAAAATTTCTAATAATTCCAAACAAGATGAAAATTCTTTATGGGATACCCTTTTAAAGTTTGACTTAAAAAAAAGAAAGGGTTTGTATTAAACAAAAAATGGTTCAAGAAGCTTATAAAGATTAAAGCTAGAAGAACAAACCAAAGAAAAATCAGCACTCAAGTTAATGAAAAAATTAACAGAACACTAATCTTGATCTTGAAAAACAAGATGTGAAAAACAACAAGCAAGAATTTAATTCTCAGATACACAAGAAGGAATAAGCTACATGCAAATCAAATATCACACTAAAAATAGTCCAATCTTTGGCAATAGAAAAAAGCAAGAAGAAAATAATAAAGATTTTTTTAATGTTCTCTCAGCACCTGTTGACTCTTCTGTGTAAAGCAAATATCAAAAATTGACAAATTTAATTTATCAATTTCTGTTATAATTTTGCTAAAAACAAAGGAAAGTAATGATTTTTATTGATGCTTGTTTTAAAAAACCTACGCCTTACACCCCTATTTGGATGATGCGTCAAGCAGGAAGATATTTGCCAGAATATATGGAAGTAAGAAAACAAGCGGGTGATTTTCTTTCTTTGTGTAAAGACTATAAAAAAGCTTCCGAAGTTTCTTTACAGCCTATTGATATTTTAGATGTAGATGCAGCAATCATTTTTTCAGATATCTTAGTTGTTCCTCTTGAAATGGGTATGAATTTGCGTTTTGAAAAAGGAGAAGGACCTGTTTTTGATGATCCTATTTCAACCCTAAAAGACTTAGAAAAACTTGACGATCAAAATGCGCATAAAAAATTAAATTATGTCTATGATGCCTTAAAACTTACTAGAGAAAAATTATCTCAAAACAAGGCTTTAATAGGATTTTGCGGAAGCCCTTGGACTATAGTTACCTATATGATAGAAGGAAGCGGAAGTAAAAATTATGCAAAGTGTAAAAAAATCCTTTATCAAAACCCAGAACTTTTACATAAAATTCTAAACAAACTAACTCAAGTTTTAAAGCTTTATTTAGAAGGGCAAATTAAAGCAGGTGCTAATGCGGTACAGATTTTTGATAGCTGGGCAAATGCTTTAGAATATGATAAGTTTTTTGAATTCTCTTTTAATTATATGCTTGAAATTTCAAATTTTATTAAAAGCAAATACCCAAATATACCTGTAATTTTATTCCCTAAAGGCGTTAGCGGTTATTTGGATAGAATCGATGGTAATTTTGATGTTTTTGGGGTTGATTGGAGCACTCCGCTTGATTTAGCACGTGATAAACTATCACACAAATATACTCTTCAAGGCAACATGGAACCTTGCAGACTTTATAATAAAAATGCCATCAAAGAAGGAGTGGAAAACATATTAAAAACCATGCAAAATAAAGCTCATATTTTCAACTTAGGACATGGAATCTTGCCTGATATTCCTGTTGAAAATGTAAAATACTTTATCAAGCTTGTACAAGAAAATTCAGCTAAATGAAAACACTCTTTGGTCCTGTTAGTTCAAGGCGTTTTGGAAGATCTTTGGGTATAGATTTAAGTCCTGGTAAAAAACAATGTAATTTTGATTGTGTTTATTGTGAGCTTGATCCAAAAAAAGCCCAAGAAAAACAAGATGAAATTATTGGCATAGACAAAATTATCTCTGAAGTAAAAGCTATGCTTAAAAAAAATGTTGAATTTGATTTTCTTACCCTTACTGCCAATGGAGAGCCTAGTCTTTATCCTTATTTAAATGAGCTTATTTTATCTTTACGCAGCATTGCTAAAGATAAAAAATTGCTTATTTTAAGCAACGGTACAGCTGTACTAGATGAAAATAAATTCAATGCTTTGCTAAAACTAGATGTGGTTAAATTTAGTCTAGATAGTGCAGTTGTTAAAACTTTTTACCGTATCGACAGAGCTTTAAAAAACATTGATTTAGAAAAAATGATAGAAAAAATGGCAGATTTTAGAGCTAGGTTTAATGGAGATTTGATTATGGAAATTCTAGTTGTCAAAGATCTTAATGATAACGAAGAAGAATTTAAAGCACTCAATCAAGCTTTAAAAAAAATCATACCTTTAAGAGTTGATCTAAGCACCATAGATAGACCTCCAGCTTATGCCGTTAAAAAAGTAAGCGAAGAAAAACTTTTAGAACTTTCTAAACTTATAGATTCTACCCCCGTACTCTTAGCCAAAAGACATTATGAAGGTGAAAAACTAAGTTTCAATGAAGAAGAATTATTAAAAATGCTTCATTTACGCTCACAAAGTGAAATAGACATAGAAGTGAAATTTGATGAAAAATCCAAAACTCTCTTAAATCAACTTGTCAAAGAAAGAAAGGTAAAAATTCTCGATTTAGCTGGAGTTAAATTTTATAAAGTTTAAGCCTTTGGCAAATACTTTCTAAGTAAGGCTATAAGATCGTTTCTACTTACATCGCTTAAAACTTCACTGACACAATCAAAATCCCTAACTTTTTCCTTTGAAAAAAAGATAATATGACTTTATGGATGCTATTTTTTATAGGCACTTAGCAAATTTCTCATTTGCTCAAGATCAAAATTTAATTAATTCATAATCAAACAAAATCAAACGATAAGTCTCTTTGCTTAATTCTTGTTTTAAATTTATACATATATTTTTTGTCACATTGTTTTTCTATTATGTTGAAAAATAAGGTTGCGTCAAAATCATTTTGCTTGAAAAGCAATACATTATTTTGATAAGGAGTTTTAAATTTTAAAGTACAAACCTTATCAAGCTTGTTTTGCAAAATATTTTCAAGATCTTTTTTTCAAAAGGCAAAGTTAAAAAATACTCATAATGTGTATTTTTATGGCGACCCATTACTATATCATAGTTTTTTCAAATTTGCATTTTCATTTAAAATTTTATCTTTGATGAAAATCATTAACATGAAAACTTAAATTTTTAAAACAAGTGCTTTCCATGCCAAAATACGAAAGTCAATTTGCAAGTAAAAAATTCTCAAGCTCATCATTATTAACCATAGCCACACTTGCCTCAAACTGCAAAACCTTTCCATGAGATGTCCCTATAATACTTTTATGATGCTCTAAAGTCTCATTTAATTCTAATCTAATTTGATCTTTTTGGGAATTTAAGGCATTTAAAATCAAAGAATTAATTTCTTTATTATACCCTTCATTAAAACAACGTATTGCATTGGATATAGTTCCAAGCTGATATAAATTTTCCTCCAATAAATGCAAATACCTGTCTTTTTTCATGAAATATTTTAGTTAAATTTTATCCCGTAGTTTCAAATTTTCCTTGAACAAATCAAGTGCATTATCAACATCAATCTTTTTTTTGAAAATTTAGAAAATCATTTTGTATGCAAAAAATTTTTGATATATTTTATTTATATTTCTATTTTGTCTAAAAGCAAAAATAAAAAGTGTTAAAGATAAAACAAAAACACTAGAAAACATATCTATTTTCAATTGTTCTACAACACTATCAAGCTTTGAAGTATCAATAAATTAGATTAAAAATAAAAATTATTTCTGCTAATCAAATCAATTTTCCTTTACCTTTTGTGCTGCTTTCTTTCCCACAAGCATGGCAAGATCTTTAAAATCAGCCTTATATATAGATTCAAAATTTCCATAATATGCTAAAAGTTTTTGTATAACTCCTGAACTAAGTCCTAAATTTATAAGCTTAGAACTTTTTAAGTCTTGTTTTTTCTTAGTATTTTGATGAAAGCTGATAGCAAAACGGTGTGCTTCGTCTCTTAATTTCTGTAAGAATTGTAGTTTTTTATCGTTAATACTTAAACTAAATTCTCCTTTTAAGGAATGAATTTTATCCTTAGCACCTCCTTTAGCCCTATGTGTTTTTGCATCGATTTTTTCTTTTGAAATAGCTAAAATATCAACATTAGCTCCACTACTTACAATGATTTCTTTAGCCAAACCAAGCAAAGCCTTTCCTCCGTCTATAAGCCATAAATCAGGAGGTGGCATTTTATCAAAGTCCAAAGCCCTACGCGTTAAAACTTCACGCATTTGATCATAATCATTTTTATGTTTTAAATGAAATTTACGATATTTTGACTTATCCCAAGAATTTATTCTATAAGCCACCATAGCTCCAACATTTGCCACGCCTTGTAAATGAGAATTATCAAAAATTTCTATATCATTTGGTAAATTTTCAAGCTCAAAATAAGACTTTAATTCTTTTTGTATAGCAAAATCATGATTTTTTTGCTCTTTTTCTATGTTTAAAAGTGCATTTTGAAAAGCTAAATCACAAATTTTTCTTTTTTCTCCTATTTTAGGTATTTTAATGCTGATTTTTTTATCAAACCTTTGGCTTAAAATTTTTTCTAAAAGCACTCTATCTTCAAATTCCTCATAAACATAAATAACACTTGCAAGCAAAGGAATATCCATACTAAAATTTTCTAAAATCAGTTGCTTATAAATTTCATTTTTATCCCATTGTATCTCATTTTTTATAGGAGTAATCTTAGAATTTGCACTGATAATTTTTCCATTTTGCACCACAAAACGCAAGGTTGAAAGCATAGAATTTTCAAAAGCCAAAGCAAACACTTCAAAATCTTCTAATTTTGCAATATCTATTTCAACTTTAACTTCCAAATCTTTAATCGTTGCAATCTGATCCCTTATCTTTGCTGCTCCTTCGTAATTTTCATTTTGTGCTAAAACAAGCATTTGTTTTTCTAAATTTTTAAGTAAAATGCTAGGATTTAGAAGTGCGTGTATAGCCTCATCTAAAATTTCACGATATTTTTCCTTGCTGATGCGTTTATCACAAGGTGCAAGACAACGAGAAATTTGATAAAAAATACAAGGGGATTTACAACTTGCTTTTTGTTTTAAAGGATAATATAAATAAAGTGTATCTAAAAGCTCTCTAGCACCTTTGAAAAAAGGGCCAAAATATTTAATCTTACTTTTTTTTACCAATTTTCTAGTGATCTCAAAACGCGGAAATTCTTCTTCAAAATCCACATAAATATAAGGATAAGTTTTATCATCTCTTAATAAAATATTATATTTTGGATGCAATTGCTTAATAAAAGAGTTTTCCAAAATCAAAGCATCAGCTTCTGAATTAGTAGTGATAAATTCCAAATGCACTGTTTCTTCAATCATTTTTTGAATTCTTAAAGAATTTCTTGAATTTACATGTAAATTTGGAGTAAAAGCAAAATAAGATTTAACACGATTTTTAAGATTTTTAGCCTTACCTACATATAAAAGCTTTCCTTCTTGATTAAAGTATTGATACACTCCAGCACTATTAGGAAGAGTTTTTAACTCATTTTCTAAATTCTCTTTAATCAAAATTAGAACCTTTTTTTATAAGTTCTCTTAAATCTTCAAATTTCTTAAATAATTTTTCATCTTTAAAATAATTTTTAAATTCACCCTTAGAAAGCTCCAAATAAGAATTTTTAGGGAATTTTTGATCATTTTTATTTATCGCATAAGTGTATTTTTGAGAAAAGATTTTTATATCTTTTATATCGACAAATCCGCTTAAAGGATATTTTTGTCCATATGCTTTTATGAGAAATTTAATATAAATTTTGCTATCATCATGATTTAATTCTTGATAAGCTGCTGGATATAAGGTTATTATATTTAAAATATGATTTTTTACATAAATTTTAGCAATCAAACGTTGCTTAGCAAGCGGAAAAGAACTTAAAAAATCTTTACAAAAAAATAAGGTTTTTAAAGGCTTATAATGAGGTTTATCCATCAGTTCATTAATAACAGCACTAGCGTTTTTAATCATCTTAATATTATTTCTTTTTCTCATAAGATGATTTTAGCATTTCTTTTCTTAATTTTCTTCTGTGCTTGTGGATATAAAGGCAACCCTCAATACACGAGCTATGAACAAAATGGTTCGGTAAAAACCATTAAAAAATACGAACAACTACATAGGTGGTAAATAATGAAAAAAGCAGATATTTTAGTTTTAGATTTTGGATCTCAATACACTCAGCTTATAGCCAGACGCTTAAGAGAACAAGGAGTTTATACAGAAATTTTACCTTTTAATGTCGGCTTAGCTGACATTAAAGCAAAAGAACCAAAAGGTATTATTCTAAGCGGAGGTCCAGCAAGCGTGTATGCAACCGATGCGTATTTTTGTGATAAAGGCATATTCGATTTAGGTTTACCTGTTCTTGGAATTTGTTATGGTATGCAACTTATGGCACATCATTATAAGGCTACAGTAGCACCTGCAGGACATAAAGAATATGGCAAAGCAAGTATAGAAATTAAAAAAGATAGTGCTTTGTTTAAAAATCTTCCTAAAAAACAAACCGTTTGGATGAGTCATTCCGATAAAGTAGAAAATTTACCTCAAGATTTTGAAGTTTTAGCCACAAGCGAAAATAGCCCTTTTTGTGTTTTTGGAAATGAAGATAAGAAATTCTTTGCTCTGCAATTTCACCCAGAAGTGCAACACAGTGAATTTGGCAAAAATATCTTAAAAAATTTCGCTAAATACGCTTGCAATTGCGAAAGCGTTTGGAATATGGGTTCTTTTGCTAAAACCCAAGCAGAAAAAATCCGTGAAGAAGTAGGCAATGATAAAGTTCTTTGTGCTGTAAGTGGCGGGGTTGATAGTAGCGTGGTTGCTGCACTTTTAGCCAGTGCTATAAAAGAGCAAGTTATAGTAGTTTTTGTAGATAATGGACTTTTAAGAAGTGGAGAAAAAGAACAAGTTGAATTTATGTTTAAAAACACTTTAGGTATCGATCTTATCAGCATTGATGCAAGTGAAATTTTCTTAAGTCGCTTAGCCAATGTTATAGTTCCTGAGCAAAAGAGAAAAATCATAGGAAATACTTTCATAGAAGTTTTTGAAGAAGAAGCAAAAAAACATAAAGATGTAAAATATCTCGCTCAAGGCACACTTTATACCGATATCATAGAAAGTTCAGTTGTAGGTGCAAGCAAAACCATTAAAAGCCATCATAATGTAGGGGGTTTACCTGAAAAAATGAATCTTAAGCTTATAGAGCCTTTAAAAGAAATTTTTAAAGATGAAGTGCGTGCCTTAGGACTTGAACTTGGACTTGGCAAAGAAGTAATTTATCGTCATCCCTTCCCTGGCCCAGGGCTTGCTATACGCATTATGGGAGAAGTAAATCGCCCTAGCTTAGAATTATTACGCAAAGCTGATGTAATTTTACTTGAAGATCTTAAAAGTACAGGTTGGTATGATAAAACTTGGCAAGCATTTTGCGTGCTTTTAAATGTTAAAAGCGTTGGAGTTATGGGGGATAACCGCACTTATGATAATACAGTTTGCATACGCGTTGTAGATGCAAGCGATGGTATGACGGCTACCTTCTCACATTTACCTTATGAAGTTTTAGAAAATATAAGTCGTCGCATCATCAATGAAGTAGAAGGCATAAACCGTGTAGTTTATGATATCTCAAGTAAACCACCTGCAACCATAGAGTGGGAATAACCCATTTTTCTAGCTCTTATTTTATATTATAAAATTTTTATAAAAATAAGGCTAGAATTTATTCAAGAAATTTCAAGGAAGAAATATGCATGGAAAAATAGCTATTTATATGGATTCTACAGGACGTGGAACCGTTGCAAACTCAGCAAATACCTTTTTTGACTTTAATCGCCAAATTTGGAATGATAAAAAAAGCATGCCAAGTGTTGGTATGCTTGTGGAATTTAGAACTCTTTCTAGTGAGAAAAAAGCAGAAGATGGCAAGCCTGTTCAAACAAGCAAAACCATAACAGGTATAAAACCTTCAAAATTTCAAGAATTTAAAGAAGGAGATTTTATCACCGAGCATGATTTTTGGAAAACTGATAATGATGATGAATTAGAAGACTTGCAAAACTCAAGAAGAAGTGCTTACATAACAGAACTCTATAGAACAACAGATTTTGATACTATAGAAAAAATTCCTCTTTCTTTTACTATACCTCAAGCTATACAAAAATATTTTGCCCATGAAATTTTATCCGTAGAAACGCTTCAAGCCAATCTACAAGATGAAAAAGAAATTCCTTGCATACTTGATTATCTTATACTTAAAAGATTTTTATTTAAAGCTTATGATACTTTAATTTTTATGGATAATAGCATAGACCAAACCCAATTTAGTGCACTAAAAAGCATCATGATGCATTTAGAGAATTCATACAAGCAAATGATAGCTGATCGAAAACCAAATATCACTAAAATTTTTAACGAAACCTTTTTATCTTTGCAGTGTCATTACCAAGCTTTAGTAGCCACTATAGATACAAGAAAAAATCGCCTAGCCTCACTTGAAGCACAAATGAAAACTTTACAATCTGAAATAAATCTTAAAAGTAATGCAGCCAATGCAGACCCTGAAAAACTCAAAGTACGACAAGAAAGATTAACCAAATTACAAAAAGAAGCAGAATACTATAGAACAACACTAAAAAGACTTGATGCTATAAGAGAGGATTTTTATAAAAAAAATTACAATATCTTCGAAAATGCTTTTAAGCTTTCCCGAGAAAAACTCTTTAAAAAAATTGTCACAGGTTTAAACCTATGTGCAACCATAATGGATGTTAAAATTTGGCACTTATCTTTAAAATCATCAGGGGTTAAAAATTCTTATTTTACTATGAGTAATATAGAAAATTCTTTCTGTTCTCTTTCTTTTGCAGAGCATTACTTAAGCCGCTTAAATAAATCCGCTCTAAATCCTTTTGATCAAAAGCTTTTAGTGTATATTCAAAAAATTATAAAAGAACAAAGAAAAAAATTTTTAGTTATCACATCGGATTTAGATTTATTATGTAAATTAAAGATTGAAAGCTTTTCACAAAATCCGTATTATTTAGTAAAATATGCACCTAAAAAAGTGAATTATCAGTCTTTAATGCGTGATAATACCTTTAATATAGTTTATATTGATGAAAAACATGCTTGGGAAAATGTTGCCGATATTATTTTACAAGGAAAGCATTTTGACAAATCAGGAAAAACCAAATTTAAACTGATTTAAGACATAGAAATTTAAGCTAAATGAAGTTATAATTTCCTTGCCTAAACAGTTTGTAGTATTTAAAGTGATCCAACACATTTTTATTAACTGCGATTGTGTGATTTACCGTGTTCTGTGGCATCGTTTGAGCTTTGAAAAAAGCGAGAAGTTGCAGCCTTTAAAAATTACCAAGCGGTTTTCTTTGACTTTTTGGGGTCAATCTTTGTTAAACGGCTGTTTGGGTTTAAAAGGAGATATAAATGAAAATAATGATTTTGGGTAGTGGTGCAAGAGAATATTCTATTGCTTTAGCCTTAAGAAGAGTAGACAAAAATTTAGAGTTTTATTTTGCTCCTGGAAATGGCGCTACCGAAAGTCTTGGAACAAATTTAAACCTAAAAGATCCAGTAGTTTTAGCAACCTATGCAAAAGAAAAAGGTTTTGATCTTTGTATAGTAGGAAGTGAAAGTTTTTTAGCTGAAGGGGTTGTAGATATTTTTAAACAACAAGGACTTGCTATTTTTGGACCAAGTAAAGCTGCTGCAATGCTTGAAACCTCAAAATCTTTTATGAAAAGTTTTCTTAAAAAATACCACATCAAAACAGCTAAATTTTTAAACACAAATGACATTGAAAAAGCAAAAAATTTTATATATAGTTTAACTCCTCCTATAGTAGTAAAAGCCGATGGGCTTTGTGCAGGAAAAGGTGTCATCATAGCTAAGACTCATCAAGAAGCTATAGAAGAAACAGCTAAAATGCTTAATGGAGAAAGCTTTGGAGATGCTGGAAAACTCGTTGTGATTGAAGAATTTTTAAATGGTTATGAATTAAGTATTTTTGCAGTATGTGATGGTAATGATTTTATTTTACTTCCTGCAGCACAAGATCACAAAAAATTACTCGATAATGATCAAGGGCCAAATACTGGCGGAATGGGTGCTTATGCTCCTAGCTCTTTAGCGAATGAAAGCCTACTTAGAAAAGTTCAAAAAGATATTATTTTACCCACTTTAGCAGGTATGAAAAAAGAAGGAGCGGAATTTCGCGGTGTTTTATTTATAGGTACTATGATCGTTGGAAATAAACCTTATGTATTAGAATTTAATGTTCGCTTTGGCGATCCTGAATGCGAAGTTTTAATGCCTTTAATCGAAGATCCTTTAGAGCTTATTTTAGCTGCTACTCAAAGACGCTTAAGACACGCAAAAATCAAAATCAAAAAAGAATTTGCAGTAGGGGTTGTATGTGCGAGTGAAAATTATCCTTACAAAAGCTCGCCAAAAAGCAAAATTATTGTAAACAATATTCCTGAAAACTCTCATATTTCTTATGCTGGAGTAAGCTTAGAAGATGGTAAACTAATGGCTGATGGCGGAAGAGTTTTAGTTTGCGTTGGCACAGGGAAAAGCATTGAAGAAGCTCAGAAAAACGCTTATAAACTTTGCGATAATGTAAATTTCAAAGGAAAACAATACAGAAAAGATATCGCTCATCAGGTTCTTAAATGAAAGAAAATTTACAAAACCGCTTAGAACGTGAAAATCTAAAAATAGCGAGCTTTGGAAAAAGAGTTTTAGCTTTTTTAATTGATGATATGATTATTTCTTTGATTGTATTTATCATTTTTTATGATCGTCTAATCCAAGCAAAAGATTTATTTGAAACGACTCAAATTATAGGCAATTTTTATCTTGGCTTCATCTTGATTCATTTTAGCTATCAAACAATTTTTACTTATCTTTATGGGGCAAGTTTGGGAAAAATATTATGCAAAATTATCATCTTGGATGAAAATCTTCTTGATAAACCCAATCTCATCCAAAGCTGCATTAGATCTGCTGTAAGACAAGTTAGTGCTATGGCATTTATGCTTGGATTTGCTTGGGCTTTAAGCAATGATTTACGCAAAGCTTGGGAGGATTATCTAGCAAGGACAATAGTAGTCGATGTGGCGTAAATTTTCCCTATTGCTAGGAACTAGCATAGTCTTAAATGCGGCACAAGTTGATATTTACGCTCTTGATGTAAAAAAAGAAGGTGATATTCTTACTGCAAACAATGATGTTATTATTTTTTCTGATTTTTATTTCATCACTGCCAATAAAGCAATTTACAATGAAAAAACCGGAAATGTTGAACTTTTTGGTGATGTTAATATCCTAAGGGGACAAAACGAAAGATCACATTCTGACTATGCTAAAATCAACCTAAATTCCAATCAAGCCGATTTTAGTAATTTTTTCTTTTCCAATAACAATCTTGAAGTATGGTTTCAAAGCAAAACAAGCCATCTAAACGACAAGGTCTTTGAAAGTAAAATTTCAGCAGTTTCAAGCTGTAATGTTGAAGATCCTGATTGGGAAATTCGTTTTTCAAAAGGCTGGCTTAATCGGGAAACCAATTTTGTTCATCTTTACAACGCAAAATTATATGTTAAAAATACCCCAGTTTTTTATCTACCTTATTTTGGATTTAGCGCCGATACTCATAGACAAAGCGGACTTTTAATCCCAAAATTTGTTTTAAAAAGTAGCGAAGGCTTATACTATGAACAACCTATTTATATAGCCACTCAAGAAAATTGGGATTTAGAGCTTGATCCACAAATTCGAACAAACCGTGGTTTTGGACTTTATTCGACTTTAAGATTTCTTGATTCTCCATATTCAACAGGAGAATTAAATTTTGGTGCTTTCAGGGAAAATAACTCCTATTTTCACGATGAAAATTTAAAAAATCAAACCCACTATGGAATAGAACTAAAATACTCAAGAAATGATTTAATCAAATCTTTACTCAGTGATAATTTTCAAGAAGAACTATGGATAGATGCAACCTATCTTAACGATGTGGATTATTTAAATTTAGGAAGTAGAGATTATCGAGATCTTAACTCACTTGTAACCTCGAAAATCAATTATTTTTTAGCTGATGAAAACAATTTTTACGGAGCTTATGCAAGATATTATATCGACACATCTAAGCTTAGTAACAATACAACCTTGCAAGAATATCCAAGTTTCCAATACCATAGATTCTTAAATAATCTTTTTGATGAACGCTTACGTTATTCATTTGATGCTTCATTTCATAATTTTTACCGACCTACTGGTTCTTATGCAAATGAACTCAATTTAAATTTACCTATCTCGTATCACAACGCTTTTTTTGGAGACTTTTTACACTTTACTTTTACAGAAAGATTTTATGCTTCTTTTGTAAATTATAGCAACAATCCCGAAAGAAATCATGAGCATTATTTCAGAAACACACATGATTTTAATCTCTACACCGATCTTTCCAAAGCCTATGAAAATTTCTTTCATACTTTAAATTTAGGGGTGAATTACGTTTTACCAGGAGCAAAATCAGGCAAAATCACACAAGATTATCTTGAAGAATACGATAAAGAAAACGAACATACAAGTCTTTATGCTGTGCAATATTTCTATAACAACGAAGGACAAAAAAAACTCAAACACAGAATTTCACTTGACTACCTTAATAAACAAAATGAATTCTATGAACTTGAAAATCTTTTAACTTATTATTTTAATGAAAACATCAATCTCAACAGCGAAGTGCTTTACTCTTATGATCAAAGTCGCTTTACTAATGTCATCAGTCAAATAGAAGTCAATGCAAATTCAAAATTTAACTGGATGTTTTCTCATGCTTATCAAAACGATGAGTACGGAAAATACAGCTTTATTGGCACAAGAGCAAATTATATTGCTACGCCTAATTACAATTTATTTGGCGGAATTTGGTTTGATGCTCAAAGAGCTCATGCAAACATGTGGGAACTTGGCTATACTTACCAAAGAAAATGTTGGAATTATTCTTTAATGTATAGAGAAAGAATCGATCCGCAACTTACAAGTGGTGGTATCACAGCTAAAAATCAAAGCGGAGTTTATTTTATTTTCAACTTCTATCCTTTAGGGGGAGTAAAATACGATTTCTTTTCAGCAGAAAGTGAAAACAAAATTTAAAAAGGATGAAATTTGTTAAACATTTTAAAAAATTTTACGAATTTATTATCGGGTAAAAAAGGAAAAATAATGCAATACCGCATAGAAATTAACAAAAATACAGAAATATTTGATATAGATAAAGTCGCCAAACAAGCTGCCGGTGCTGTTTTAATGAGGCAAGGTAAAAGCGTTGTTCTAGCTACAGTTGCAAGAGAAGAAAAACAAGTTGAAGAAGATTTTTTACCTCTAACCGTCCAATACATCGAAAAAGCTTATGCCGCAGGAAAAATCCCTGGCGGCTATGTTAAAAGAGAAACCAAACCAAGCGATGCAGAAACCTTAACGGCACGCATTATCGATAGAAGCTTACGCCCTCTTTTTCCAAAAGGTTATGCTTATCCAACTCAAATCGTTGTGATGGTTCTCTCAGCTGATCCTAAAGTAGATTTGCAAGTAATGAGCTTAAATGCCGTAAGCGCAGCACTTTATCTTAGTGATATACCTATAAAAGCTCCAGTCTGTGGGGTTCGTATAGGAAAGATAGATGGAAATTTCATACTCAATCCAAACAATGAAGAGCTTAAAAATAGTACTCTAGATCTCTATGTAGCAGGTGTAAAAGACGAACTTTTAATGATAGAAATGAGAGCTTTACCTGATCAAAAAGAAAATAAAATCTTTAGTGAAGCTCCTTATGCTGATGTTTTAACCCAAACCACTTCACAAAATATGAACGAACTTAGTGAAGATGAAATTTTAGAAGCTCTAAATTTAGCTCAAAAAGCTATATTAAATGGTTCAAATGCTTATAAAGAAGCCTTTAGCAAACACAGAAAAAATTCTCAAATCGAACTAAAAAATGAAATTGAACACCCTGAAATTTTAGCTTTTATAGAAAATAATTTCCAAAAACAAATCAAAGAAGCTATCAATCAAATGGCAAAAAGCGAAAGAGCAAGCGAACTAAATAAAATCGCTAAAGAAATTTTAAATCTTAAAATGGCTAAAGACTGGAGCGAAGAAAGTGTTTTAAACACCTTAGCTAAAGTCAAACGCAAACTTATCCGTGAGCAAATTTTAAATGAAGGCAAAAGAGCCGATGGTAGAAATTTAAACGAAGTGCGTCCTATCAGCATAGAAACCAATATCTTGCCAAACGCTCATGGTTCTTGTCTTTTCACTCGTGGACAAACTCAAGCCCTAGTGGTTGCAACCTTAGGCGGAGAAAACGATGCTCAAATGATAGACTTGCTTACAGAAAAAAATCCTATAAGCGAACGCTTTATGGTAAATTATAATTTTCCAGGTTTTTCAGTAGGTGAAGCAAGTCCTATCAAAGCTCCAGGCAGAAGAGAACTAGGACATGGAAATTTGGCCAAAAGAGCGCTTTATCCAAGCATAGATGAAAATTATCCTTATGTAATCCGCTTAGTCAGTGAAATTTTAGAAAGCAATGGTTCAAGTTCTATGGCAACGGTTTGCGGTGGATCTTTAGCCTTAAAAGCAGCAGGAGTGCCGAGCTTAAAACTTGTTGCAGGGGTAGCCATGGGGCTTATCTTTGAGGATAACAAGTATGCTGTTTTAACAGATATCATGGGTCTTGAAGATCATGATGGGGATATGGACTTTAAAGTAGCAGGAAGCAAAGATGGAGTTACTGCTCTTCAAATGGATATAAAACTAGGCGGAATCGATCAAGAAACACTCAAAAAAGCTTTATATCAAGCCAAAGAAGGAAGAATTCATATCCTAAATATCATGGAAGAAGCTGCCAAAGAAATCATAGTAAATGAAGAAGTTTTACCTAAACTTGAACTTTTTAGTGTCGATCCTTTAAAAATCGTTGATATCATAGGACAAGCTGGAAAAACCATCAAAGAAATCATAGAAAAATTTGGCGTTTCTATAGACTTAGATCGCGAAAAAGGTGAAGTAAAAATAGCAGGTAGTCAAAACGAACAAATCAAAGCTGCAAAAGACTATATCATAAACATCACAAGCTCTCAAAAAGGAGCTAAAAAAGGCTCTAAAGACAAAGATATATCAGGCTTTGAACTTGGACAAGAATTTCAAGGCATTGTTAAAAAAATCGCTCCTTTTGGAACCTTTGTAGAGCTTAAAAATGGCATTGATGGTTTATTGCATAGTTCAAAAAGCAAGCATCTTAATTTAAGTGAAAACCAAAGCTTAAAAGTTAAAATCAGCGAAATTAAAAACGGAAAAATTTCTGTGGATTTGTGCGAGTGAGTGAATTTCTAGCTCACCCTTTCGAGCCTTTGTTTGACAAAGATTCTAAAATCTTAATTTTGGGATCTTTTCCTTCTATCAAGTCAAGACAAGACGGATTTTATTATCAACACCCAAGAAATCGTTTTTGGCCTATACTAGAAACACTTTTTGATGTAAAATTAGAAAATATCACACAACAACAAGCCTTTTTAAGAAAAAAACATATCGCTCTTTGGGATGTACTTCAAAGTTGCAAGATAAAAAATTCAGATGACAAAACTATAAGTTGTGCAAAAGCCAATGATTTAAACCTAATCCTTTCTCAAGCCAAAATCCAAGCTATTTTTACCACCGGACAAAGTGCTTATAAATTTTTTACTAAATTTCACCCTTACTTAAAAGCCACAGCCCTACCCTCAACTTCTCCTGCAAATTTAAATTTTTCTTTTAAACAGCTTTTACAAAGCTATGAAATAATCAAAAAATTTACAAAATAGCAAACTAGCATCGCCCAAAATAAGACAAGAAAAAAGCTAGTTTACATCTAGCTTTTTGAGTGTTATCCTTAACTCTCTTAACCCCAAAACCTTTTGCAATAGCTTCTAAAGTATACTTAGCACTTTTATGAATTTTGCTTTCTAAATTTTGGATAAGATTTAAGAATAAGTCTTTAACCTCATCTTTAGCTTCTTTTATGAGTTTGTTTTTACACTTTCGCTAAAGCTAATCCCCAACTATTGACAGAATCAGGCAGTAAAAAAGGTAAAAATTTAGCATTTTTTTCATCATAAAATTTCATATCTATGATGCTGTGTTTATATCTACACTCTGGCATGATGATTTTATAAGCATCATTTCCTAAAGGCAGAATATCAAAGTTTTTATCCTAAATCATACAAGAAAGTGATCTCAAATTCAAAAATCAACGCAATCTGCCTTTCACTCAAAGACCACCCTAAAAGATTTTTCCAAATTCCATTAAAAGCACTATCTTTATTTAGTGACGATCTCTAAAAACTTGAAATACACTTAATTCTCCTATGGATTTAAGTGCATAATATCGCTAAAGCTTTGCGTGCTTTTTCTTCTCTTTTAGGGCTTTTATACTGCCTAAAAAGCATTACAAACAAAAACACAAGCAAAATCACCACTAAAACAAATAAAATCATTTCCATTTTAAACTTTTCTCATATTTATAAACCTTGATTTGAAAAGATATATTTTCTTTCAAACGCTAAGAAAATAAACGCATTAATGATAAAAATCAAACACACAAAAGTAAAAACAAATTCCACGCTAAAATGCGAAGCCATAAACCCTCCGCCAAAAGCACCGCAAAAATTTCCCAAAAATTGACAAGTTTGATTAAAACCAAAAATCACACTTAAATTTTTAGCACTCACGCTTTTTTTAAGTAAGGCATTCACACAAGGCAAAAGCCCTCCAAGCCCTACACCTATAAGTAAACGCACGAAAATAAGCGTATAAACATTACTTGCTACAGCTTGCAAGTAAAAACAAATTCCACAAAATATCAAAGCTCCAAAAATAATCTTACTAGGCCCCATCTTATCGGCAATTTTTCCAAGTTTTGGTGTGAAAAAAAGATTGCTAATCCCACTTGCAGCCACCACTATACCCGCCCAAAGAGCCAAATTTCCACCTTGATGAATTTGCTCAACATAGATACTTACGATCGGCATCACTCCAAAAGTACCAAATTGTATCACAAAAGTAGTGATAAAAAGAATGATGATAAGAGTTTTGTTTTCTTTAACTTTTTGAATATTTTTCTTCACCTCTTTTTGAATTTTTCTCTCATGGATGAAAAAATAAATCGTCGCAAAAGAACAAGCGATCAAAAAAGCCACCACATCAAACACCGCACTAATGCTAAAAAATTCAGCCACAAAGCCACCAAATAAAGGACCAAGCAAACTCCCACTTATAGAAGCCGTAGAAAGAGTTCCTAAAGCGTAAGCCACTTTTTCTTTAGGTGCTATCACAGCGATAAACACAACAGCAGCAGAAGTAAAACCCGAAATTATCCCTGTTAAACCCCGTACAAAAACCACTTCTAAAGCACTATGAGCAAAGCTAAGCCACAAGGTTAAAACCGACATCCCAAAACTTGCACGAAGAAGCATATTTTTATAACCATACTTTGCACCCAAAAAAGCCCACAAAGGTGAAAAAACAGCCATAAAAAGCGGAGTGATCCCAAAAGCAAGTCCTGAATAAAACGCTATCTCACTCGTATCAACATGTCCTAATTCTTTAATATAAAAAGGCAAAATCGGAGCGATTTGACTAAGCCCCATACTTGTAGTAAAAACACCAAACCAACACACAAGCAAAGTTCTATTGAAATTTTCCATGGATTTATTGTATGATATTTTTTATAACTTTTAATTAAAACTCAAGGATAAATAATGAAAAAAATACTCTTTGTATGTTTAGGCAATATATGCCGTTCACCTATGGCAGAATTTATCATGAAAGATCTTGTTAAAAAAGCAAATTTAGAAAAAGAATTTTTTATAAGTAGTGCTGGAACTTCAGGAGAACACGATGGAGAAGGTATGCACTATGGCACCAAAAACAAGCTTACTCAGCTTAACATAGAACACAAAAACTTCACAAGCAAAAAACTCACTCAAAAGCTTTGTGATGAAAGCGATTTTTTAATCACCATGGACAATTCTAACTTCAAAAATGTTTTAAAAAACTTCACCAACACCCAAAACAAAGTTTTAAAAATCACTGATTTTAGCCCTACCCTAAACTATGATGAAGTACCTGATCCTTGGTATAGCGGGAATTTTGATGAAACTTATAAAATTTTATCCCTAGCTTGTAAAAATTTGCTTGTTTTTTTATCAAAATAATTTAAAACAACTATATATTACTTCTCGTTTACTTTTTAGGCTTATACTTCTAAACGAACCGAAAAACATTCATAAGAAAAACTCCTTAAAATTACACGCCTAGCTTAAATCCCTTTAGCTAGGCTTTTCTTTAGATGTTTTTATCCTTATGGATTTAAAATTTTTACTATTTTAAGTGCCTCTTAAGAAAAAACTCCGAATTTATGTGCTACAATTACGATGTTTTATTAATTTTTAACAAGGAGAATTCTCATGAAACTAGTTAAACTTAGTTTAGTTGCAGCTCTTGCTGCAGGTGCTTTTTCAGCAGCTAATGCTACTCCACTTGAAGAAGCGATCAAAGATGTTGATGTATCAGGTGTATTAAGATACAGATACGATACAGGTAATTTTGTTAAAAATTTCCCTGATAACTTAAATTTAAACAACCACAAACAAGACCACGCATATAGAGCACAAGTTAACTTCAGTGCTGCTATAGCTGATAATTTCAAAGCTTTTGTTCAATTCGACTACAACGCTGTTGATGGTGGTACTGGTGTTGATAACGTAACAAATGCTCAACAAGGGCTTTTTGTTCGTCAATTATACTTAACTTATACAAATGAAGATGTTGCTACAAGCATAATCGCTGGTAAACAACAACTAAACACTATCTGGACAGACAATGGCATTGATGGTTTAGTTGGAACAGGTATTAAAGTAGTAAATAACAGCATCGATGGTTTAACTCTAGCTGCTTTTGCCGTAGATAGCTTCATGGCTAGAGAACAAGGTTCAGATTTAGTAGGAGCAAACGGTAGTAAATTTAATGTAGATTCAATTGGAAATCTTTACGGTGCTGCTGCTATAGGTTCTTATGATATCGCTGGTGGACAATTCAACCCACAATTATGGTTAGCTTATTGGGATCAAGTAGCATTCTTCTATGCTTTAGATTCATCTTATAACACAACTATCTTTGATGGAATCAACTGGACACTTGAAGGTGCTTACCTAGGAAATAGCCTTGATAGCGAACTTGACAAACCTGGATATGCTAATGGCAATTTATTTGCTTTAAAAGGTAGCATTGAAGTAAATGGTTGGGATGCTAGCCTTGGTGGTTTATACTACGGTAATAAATACAAAGCTTCTACAATTGTAATCGAAGATCAAGGTAATCTTGGTTCTTTACTTGCAGGTGAGGAAATTTTCTATACTACTGGTTCAAGACTAAATGGTGACACTGGTAGAAACATCTTCGGTTATGTAACTGGTGGATATACTTTCAACGAAACAGTTCGCGTTGGTGCTGACTTCGTATACGGTGGAACACAAACAAAAGCTAGAGTTAATGATAATCATTTAGGTGGCGGTAAAAAACTTGAAGCAGTTGCAAGAGTAAATTACAAATACTCTCCAAAACTTAACTTCTCAGCATACTATTCTTATGTGGATCTAGATCAAGGTACAAATATCAATAAAAGTGCTGATCATAACACTGTAAGACTTCAAGCTCTTTACAAATTCTAAGAAGCTTTCAAGTCTCTAACTTCAGGGCGGGGTCTTACTCCGCTTTTTTTATGCCTTATTTTTAAAACTTAAATTTATATAAATGTATCCAAAGATTTTCCCAAGCTAAAAAGCTTTAGGAAAATTAAGACTTAAACCAATTAGCAATTTTTTCGAAAAGCCCTTTTTGCTCTTGATGCATACCATCTTTAACACCAAAACTTTCACTTAGTTTTTCTAAAAGTTCTTTTTGCTCATCATTTAAAGAATTTGGAAATTTAATAGAAATTTGAACGATTTGATTTCCTATACGAGAACTATGAACATCTTTTACTCCTTCTTTTTCAAGAACAAATCTTTGCCCATCTTTAGCACCCTTTGGCAAATTTAAAGTCGCTTCACCGCGTATGGTAGGTACTTTTATACTTTGTCCTAAGATAGCCTGAGTAAAAAATACTGGAAATTCTATATATATATCATCATCATCTCTGATAAAAGTATCATCTTCAGCAGCGATAATCTTAACATACATGTCCCCTCTAGTGCCATTTTTTAAGATATTGCCTTTGGTATTGACACGAAATTTCATGCCTGTATCTACACCTTCTGGGATATTAAGCTCTATACTATCTTTGCTTTCATTATAACCCAAACCTTTACAATCGCTACATTTTTCACTGACTTTTTCTCCACTTCCTTGACAATCAGGACAAGTTTGTGCAAAAGTGATAAAACCTTGAGAAACTCCAACCTGTCCTCTACCTTGACACTTTGGACAAGTTTGAAGCTTTCCATCTTTAGCCCCTATTCCATTACAAGTTTTACAAGAGCATTTATAAGTAAAGTCTATATTTTTCTTACAACCAAAAACTGCTTCTTTAAAACTTAATTTTAAATTAATGATAAAATCTGAAGGAATTTTTTCATCACTTGAACTTTTTCTACGACGTGATGACGAACCAAAACCCTCTCCAAAAAAACTAGAAAATATATCTCCTAAATCCTCAAAAGCGTCAAAACTTGAACCACTAGAACCAAATCGGCTACCTTTTAAAGCATCTTTTCCGTATCTATCATAAATAGCACGCTTTTCATCATTGCTTAAAACTTCATAGGCTTCATTGATGAGTTTGAATTTATCTTCTGCTTCTTTATCACCTTGATTTCTATCGGGATGGTATTTTAAGGCCATTTTTCTATAGGCTTTTTTTATGGTTTCTTTATCAGCACTTTGTGTGATTTCAAGAATTTCATAATAACTTATTTCCACATTATTCCTTTAAAAAATTTAAAATTTTACTAGAATTTTAATTTTAAAAATTCAAAAATATAATTTTAGCAAAAATAAAATCAATAATTTATCAAATTTTAAATAAAATTATGTAAACATTTTAAAAGCTACATAAAATTTATAAGGATAGCAAAATGATTAATGTGTTGATGATAGAAGATGATCCTGATTTTGCACAACTATTATCTGACTATTTAGTGCAATTTAATATTAAAATCACAAATTTTGAAAATCCTAAAAGTGCTTTAAACATAGGCATTCAAAGCTACGATTGTTTAATCTTAGATTTAACTTTACCAGGAATTGATGGTCTTGAAGTTTGCAGAGAAATCAGACAAAAAAGTAATATTCCTATTATTATCTCATCGGCTAGAGGTGATTTAAGTGATAAGGTTGTAGGGCTTCAAATCGGTGCTGATGATTATCTACCAAAGCCTTACGATCCAAAAGAAATGTATGCAAGGATTATGAGTCTTATTCGTCGCACAAAAAGAGTTGAACACGCTAATAATGAAAATATTAACTCCGCTTTTAAAATCGATGGAAGAAGACATGAGATCACCTATAAAGATAAGGTTTTAACACTTACTCCTGCTGAATTTGAAATTTTAGAATATCTTATCCAACAACATGGATACAGCGTTTCAAGAGAACAACTTGTAAGTCGCTGTAAAAATCTAAAAGATAAAGATTCTAAAAGCCTTGATGTTATCATCGGTCGCTTAAGAGTAAAAATAGGAGATAGTTCAAAATCTCCAAAACATATTTTTTCTGTCAGAGGTATAGGATATAAACTGATAGGATGACAAAAAATTATTCTATTTATACCAAACTGATTATTTTATTTGTTGTTACCTTTTTCTTAGTTTGTGTGCTTTTTATCGTTCTTTTAAAAATCGAAGGAAATGCCTACAACGAAGAAAAAAGCTTAAAACAAGAAAATCTTATAAAAAATTTACTTATCTATAAAAACACTTCAGGTGTTAAAATACGAGCTTATCTTGGAAATAGCGGTTTTAACGCTATACAAAATCCCCATCTTGTAAAAACTATAAGAAATAATGGACAATCGCTTTTTAAAGCAGGCGGAGAGCTATGCACTCTTTCTTCTTTAAAATATCATAGCAATCTTTATTTTGATGTTCAATGCAAGGATTTTAATGGCTTGTATGAAGAAAATACTAGCGATAGGGTTTATAATCTTTTATTGATAGGATTTTTTTCTTTTTCTTTGTTGATTGTTTTTATATATTTTTCGATATTAAGATCCTTAGAACCTTTAAAAAAATTAAGAAGGCAAGTTGCCAAAATGGCAAATGGCGAACAACCTGATTTTTTAGACTATCAAGAAGATGAAGTAGGCAAAATTGCCTTTGAATTTCAAAAAGCTTTCAAGAAAAATCAAGAATTAATCCAATCAAGACAACTTTTCCTAAGAACAATCATGCACGAACTAAAAACCCCTATAGGAAAAGGAAGAATCATTTCTGAAATGATCAAAGAAGAAAGACTTATCGCTATATTTTTACGCATGGATTCTTTGATCAATGAATTTGCTAAAATCGAAAATTTATTTTCAAAAAACTACAACTTACACTTTAAATTCAGTCGTTTTAGCACTATACTTGAAGAAGCTAAAGAACATCTTATGAGAGATGATTTTAATAAAGTTGTAAAAGTCGATATAAGACACGATACTTTAATCAATGTTGATATGGAAATTTTCTCTGTGATTTTAAAAAATCTTATCGATAATGCCTTAAAATACTCAAGCAATGAGACTTGTGAGCTTTTTTGTTGTAAAGAATATTTTACCATTAAAAATCCAGGCAAGCCTTTAGCAGAGCCTATAGAACATTATCTTGAAGCATTTACAAGAGAAAAACACAATCGAGTCAAAGGTATGGGACTAGGACTTTATATAGTTTCAGAGGTATGCAAACTGCATAATTTTGGTCTGACTTATTTTTATGATGATGGAAAGCATTGCTTTAAAATTTTCTTTGGAGATAAAGAAAAATAATGGCAAAAGGTCTGGAAAAATTCAATGAACTTGTTGAAAGTTTTGCAAATTTACCTACCATAGGAAAAAAAACCGCTATAAGACTTGCTTATCACCTTTGTATAAATAATCAAATTGATGGTATGAAACTCGCACACAATATAGAAAATGCTATCCGCTTTATAAAACCTTGCGAGCAATGCGGTGCTTTAAGTGAAAATGAACTTTGTGAAATTTGTAGCGATGAAGAAAGAAATAAAAATATTTTATGTATAGTTGAAAGCCCAAAAGATATACTAACACTCGAAGAAAGTAAAAGTTACAATGGGCTATATTTTGTTTTAGATGAGCTAAATGAAGAAAAACTTGAAAAACTAAAACAAATCATACTTAAACTAAATATCTTTGAGATCATTTTTGCATTAACACATAGCATTAATTCTGATGCAACTATCTTTTTTATAGAAGATAGATTTAAACACTTAAACCTAACTTTTAGTAAAATCGCTCAAGGAATTCCAAGTGGTGTAAACTTAGAAAATGTAGATTTAATCTCTTTAAATAAAGCTATGAATTTTAGGACTAAAATTTAGTAATTTTTATAAGAAATCTCAGCTAATTCTTGCAAAGAAAAATCCGCAACCTTTTTATAAACAAAACCTTCCTTGCTTAAAAAATCAAGTAAAGTTTTTTCCATAGTCTTAGCCCCTTGTATAAGCTCATCTGAAAGCTTAAAATTCATCTCTTCAATACGCTTTGGCACACAAGCTAAAATGTGTGTTTTAGGTAAATCTCCTGCAAGCTCCATGTATTGTAAGGTTTGAAGCATTTCTATTTCATGAGCACTTCCACTCCAGCTGATCTTATTAGGCATGGCATCATAAGGAAAGAAAAATACATCTCCTATACTCGCACCTTCTGCTTCTATACAATCTAAAACGATAAGTCTATCATATCGAGCGATGATATAACTAAGTTGCAAAGCTAAAGTTCCACCATCAATAAAATCTAAAGTAAAATCAGAATGACTGAATTGGTAGTTTTTTTCAAGTTGTTTGCAAAGATGAACGCCCAAGCCTTCATCTGCAAACATGATATTGCCTATTCCAAGGACTAAAAATTTCAATGCTTTTCTTCTTTTATAAATTTATATCCGCTAATAATAGCATCCATACCACCATCTTTGCCTTTTACTGCATTAAAAATTGCCATGTAAATATGCACTGGCACAAAAATCATAATCACCCACATCAAAATTCTATGATAAGTTCTTACATCAGCCAAGCCACCCATTGCAGCTTCAAGTGGGCTTAAAATATGATATAAAAGTCCACCTAAACCCTCATGATAAGTATGAGTATAAAGAATAAGTCCTGTAAGAATGATGCCTAGCATCACAAGATAAAAGAAAAAATAAGTTACAAATTGCAAAGGATTATAAACCCCTTTTAAATGCGGGTGTTTTCCTAAGAAAATGTAAAATTTTATTTGTTCTATCCATAGTTTGATATTAAAAATATCCCATACGCTTCTGCGTTCTTTTGAACTTACCTTGTCACAGAAAAACAAATACACTTTAAAAATAATACAAGCAATTAAAACAAAACCCACCGCTTGATGTACTAAGCGGTATTTTGCTTGCATGAAATTTACAGGTTCGCCATTGCTAATAGGACTTTGAAACACGTAAGAAAGATAATACCCTGTGCCAATAAGTATCACAATAGCAATAGCTCTTATCCAGTGTGCTAAACGCAAACCTATGCTAAATTGATATTCAGCTTTTCTTTGCAATTTTCCTTCTTTGTTTTGCATGAAAGCCTCCTTATAAATTGACATTCACTTTATATTCGCTTAGATTATTGCCCTTACCATCCATTACATGCACCGAACAAGCAATACAAGGATCATAAGAGTGAATTTTTCTAATGATTTCAAGTGGTTGTTTTACATCAGCAATCTTTAAACCTATCAAACATTGCTCATAACTTCCACCTACGCCATTTGCGTCTTTTGGACTTGCATTCCAAGTAGAAGGTACCACAGCTTGCCAGTTTTCAATTACGCCATTTTTAATTCTACACCAATGGCTTAATGTTCCGCGTGGCACATTCCCCATGTAGCGTCCTTTGTATTCTTTAGAATTATCAATCACATAAGGCACGCAAGTGCTCTGATCTACTTTTAAATTTTCAACTAGATTATTAAACGCTCTTAAGGCATTATTTGCAACGATTTTTGCCTCTATACAACGCGCAGCTGTTCTTCCAAGAGTGCTAAATACAGCATTTAAAGGAAGTCCTGTTTCTTTTAAGAACTCATCTACTACAGGAACAACATTTTGATTACCCTTAGCATAATTTACAACGATATTTGCCAAAGGTCCTACTTGCATAGGGTTTCCTTCATAGCGTGGAGCTTTAATCCAGCTATATTTACCCTTAGTATCAAATACTTTAGAATGAACATTATTTCCATGATGATCTACGCTTTCTCCATCAACAAGTCCTGTATAATTTGGATTTGTTTTACCATCATAAGGATGTAAAGGTTCATTGTCTGCATACCAAGAATGAGTTGCCTCTTCGGTAATCTTATCTTCTTCTACTTCATAAACCTTGCTTAAATCTCCGTTTTTGATAATACCACTTTCAAAAAGCCATTCATCTCTTCCGATTTGAAATTCTTTAAAAGTATAAAGATTATTTACCCCTATATCATTTAAAACACTTGCTTCATCCGCATAAGCTTTTCCTGCCATCACAAGATCAGGATAATATGCACGATTAACAAAGTTTTGCACTTCTTGGAATTTAACCATATATTCGCCCATTCTTGCAGGATCAAGCAAATCCATAACGCAAGTTACACCACCAACAGTCAAGCTTTGCGGATGTGGGTTTTTAGCTCCAAAAATCGCCATACATTGAGCAATGATTCTTTGAATTCTTAAACATTCTAGATAGTGAGAAAGAACGATTAAATTTTGCTCAGGAATCAAACGATAGGTTGGGTGACCATAGTATGCATTAGCAAAAGGTCCTAAATTTCCTTTATCTACGAAAGTTTTAAGTCTTTGTTGCACTTCAAGAAGTTTATCCGCACCTGTTGCATAAGGATTTGAAGTGTATTTAAAAGCTTCATCGCTTGCTTTTTTAACATCAGCACTTAAAGCACTTACCACATCAGCCCAATCAAGCCCATGAAGTTGATAAAAATGCACGATATGATCGTGTAAAAATAAAGCCGCATTCATTAAAGTTCTTGTCAAAAGTGCATTTAAAGGCGGAGTAATACCTAAAGCATTTTCAACAGCAGCTACACCTGCTTTATAATGCGAAAAAGTGCAAACCCCACAAATTCTTTGTGTCATAAAACCCGCATCTCTTGGATCACGCCCTTTTACTATGGTTTCAATACCACGCCATAAAGTAGAACCTGCATAAGCTTCTTTTACCACATTGTTATCATCAACAATTACCTCAACTCTTAAATGTCCTTCAATTCTTGTAATAGGATCTACGATTATTTTTTGACTCATTTTTATTCCTTATCTTTTTGCATGGAAGATATAACTGCGTGTGCTGCGATAGCAACGCCTGTAAGTGTAAGCACCCCTATACCGATTTTATCTGAAACACTATCCGCACCTAAACCAAAAACAGTATCAAATTTATGACTTGCCATAGGCTCTTCAAAAGGCCCCATCGTATCCCAAAAATTAGGTTCTGAACAACCTATACAACCATGCCCTGATTGAATAGGCCAAGAGGTGTGCTGGTTAAATCTCTCTCTTGAACAGTTATTAAAAGTATAAGGTCCTTTACAACCTACTTTATAAAGACAAAAACCTTGTTTTGCTCCCTCATCTCCAAAAGCATGCACAAACTCTCCTGCATCAAAATGTCCGCGTCTTTCGCAAAGATCATGAATTCTTAAACCATAAGCCCATTTCGGTCTATTATACACATCAAGTGCTGGTAACTCACCAAATAATAAATAATGAAGCACATTACCTACTATATTTTTTTCACTTGGAGGACAGCCTGGAACATTGATCACGGTTTTGCTTGTTACCTTGCTTAAAGGTTGAGCGTTACTAGGATTTGGTCTTGCAGCTTGAATACCTCCAAAACTAGAACAGGTTCCTATAGCAAAAATAGCCAAAGCATTTTCACTCGCCATTTTTGAAAGTTCATATCCTGTTTTTCCATGCACACCTATGGTTAAAAAATGCTCTGTATCACCCATAGGGATACCGCCTTCAACCATTAAAATATATTTATTTTTATGTTTTTGAATGGCACTTTCTAAATTTTCTTCAGCTTGCCAACCTGCTGCAGCCATCACTGTTTCGTGATATTCTAAAGAAACATAATCAAAAATCAAACTATCAATCGTTGGGGTATCACTTCTTAACAAACTCTCGCTACAGCCTGTACACTCAGCCATATGAAGCCACACAACAGGAAGTCTATCAGCAAGCTCAGCAGCTTTTGCCACCATAGGAGTAAAACTCGCTGGCAAAGCTAAAAATGCCGTCATAGCACCTGCCCATTTCATAAAATCCCTTCTAGAAAAACCTGATTTTTCTAATGCATTTGCAATGCTATCATTATCTTTTAAAGAAGGAAGCTTTTCAAGAGCTGATAAACGCGACTCTATTTGATGATAATCAATCATTATATTTCCTTTGTAATATGATATTTATTCTGTATAATAAAATAAAGGAAATTAAAATAAAATTAAAAACCTACTCTCATAAGTAAATATTAATATTATTCTTAATTAAAGCTTAATCATAAACCTTTTTTTAGTTTGCGAATTAAAAATCTTGCAGGATGAATAGCATGGATGTATTTTTTTTCTAAGCATAAGGGTTCATTATTTATCAATGCACACAAATACCTTGCCGCTAATACACTTGTACTAAAACCCCTTGATCCATGAGCAAAATTAAAATACAAATTACAAGATATTTTAGCTGGTTTTTGTTCTTTGTTTTTTCTCCATAACAAAGCTTTATATTCTTCTTTATAACATGCTTCATCATAAGCATTTCCAACTATCATAAAGCGATCACTCGAATAAGATCTAAAACCCACCTTAGAGCCTATGATTTCTAATTTTGTATTTTTATCTATAAATTCAGCTATATTTTCTATATTTTGTTTATCATCTTCTTCTTTTGGCTCTAAACTTGTATCAAGTCTATCATAGCTTGCTCCAATCACTTGTAAATCATCTTTTATAGGGCAAATATAAGCTTTAGAAGATAAAGGAAATAGAGTATCTAAAAAAGGTTTTAAATGTGTAACTTGACCTCTTACTTTACTTAATTTCATCTCATCATAAAAAACAAAGTCTTTTGTATCCGCACCCATAGCATAAATTAAAACCGAATAATCACTTTTAATAATATCATTTTTAAATTTTAAAGTAAAACACTCATTGTCAAATTTATAAGCTTGAAATTCATGATTAAAATATATACAAGCTTTACTTTTTTCAAAAAGATTATTAACCAAATTTTTTGGAAAAATCACTCCACCCTCTTCTAAAAAAGCTTGATTTTTTGAAATTTTAAACAAAACATTTTCTCTTTGCGTGTCAAATCTTTCTTGCATTAAATCATTATGTGCAAACTCCACCACACCCTTAAATTCTAAATCTAAAATTTGTCTATAAAAACGACTCGCCTCTATGAAAGAAAGTTCTGAAAACTCCCCTAAATTTACCTTAGGCTTTAAGATTAAAGAGCTTAAAATTCCACTTTCATTTCCACTTGCACCCTTGCCTAGTTCTAAATGTTTTTCAAAAACATCAATCTCAAAACCTCTTAAACTAAGCTCATAAGCTAAAACAGCACTCGATATACCTGCACCAATAATAGCTACTTTTTTATTTTTTAAAGATGAAAATGTTCTTGAAAAATACGCTTCTTTGTCTTTAAACTCAAGCTCATTTTCCAAATAAGCTTTAATCATTTCTCTTTTTCTAAAGCCTTTAGTTTTTTCTACTCTAAAGCCATATTTTTTTAAATTTTTTTGCAAAAAACTTGCCGAAGAAAAAGTACAAATTTGTGTATTTTTTTTAGAAAGTCTTGCCACTTCAAAGATTAAATTTTCATCAAACATTTGTGAGTTTTTATTTGGAGAAAATCCATCTAAATACCAAATATCAGCTTTAAAATCCAATTCTTTTAAAATAGCAATATCTTCAAAAACAAGATCTAAAAAACAATCTTCAAAATAAAAACGATAAATCCCTTCTTTAGCCTTAGGATAGAATTTTAAAAATTGTTCTAAAAGCTCTTTAAACTCTTCATAAAATCCTAATTTTTGATAAATTTCTCTTAATTGTTCTTTTTCGATATAAAAAGCTTCTATGCTAATATAAAAAAGTTTTTTAGGGCGCTTAGAAGGAGTAGTTTCTAAAAAGCGTTTCAAAGTAAGAAAAAAATTTAAACCTATACCAAAACCACTCTCTGCGATAATGAAATTTTCTTGATTTTTCCATTCAAAAGAATGAGTGTAAACAAATTTGCTTTCATTTAAGCCATCTTTGGAATTAAAATAAAAATCATCAAAATCCAAAGAAAAAGGAGTATTATCCTTAAAAATTAGCTTAGCTTTTTTCATCGGTTATTATAAAAATAACTCTCAACTCCATCGGCAATACCCTTAACCAATAAATCTTGAAAAGCTTTATTGGCGATTCTTTTGCCTTCATTTGGATGTGTAATATAGCCAATTTCAATCAAAATTGCAGGCATTTGTGCACCTACTAAAACCCAAAAAGGTGCTTCTCTTACACCGCCATCTACAATTTTATACTTTTTGCGTGTTTGAGTGAGTATATTTTTTTGTACATCAATGGCTAGTTTATTTGAAGCAACGATTTTTTCACGATTTAAGAAATTTAAAATACTTTGTTTTGAGAAATAATTAATCTCTTCAAAATCCCCTTGATTTTCTTTTTCTGCTGCCTTTTTACTTCTTTCACTTCTTGCAGGACTTAAAAAGAAAGTTTCCACGCCTTCGCTACTTTTGGCTTTTGTGGCATTTGGTGCTGCGTTAGCATGTATAGAAATAAACAAATCCGCTCTTTTATCATTGGCATATTTGGTTCTATCACGAAGATTGATAAATTTATCCGAACTTCTAGTATAAAGCACTTTATAACCGCGTTTTTTAAGTTCATTTCCAAGTTTTAAAGCTGTGCTTAAAACTATATCTTTTTCTTTTAAACTTCCTTTTTTATCACTTAAAGCACCGCTATCTTTTCCACCATGCCCCGCATCGATAACCACAAGCTTTCCTGATTTATAATTTGTATTTAAAGTTTTACTAGAACTTTGAGTTGCTTTTTTGTTTGCATTTTGATTTGTAGTTTGTATATAAAAACCTAAAGTGAGATTATTATTATCCAACTCCTTTAAAAGTTTAAATTCTTTAGGAGCACTCAAAACCACACGAACAGTTTTTGGATTATACTGAGTAACTGTAATCGCATTTTGTCCAAAAGTAAAGCTTTTTCTATTGCCTTCTAACACACCCTTAAAACTTACAACATATCGGAATTTTTGATCTTTAGTATCAAATACTGCTATTTCTTTTTCATTTAAATCATCGCTTAAATTTAATACCACAGCATTAGAAATTTTATCTACATCTAAAACATATAAAAGCTCTTGATTTTCTTTTTCATTATTGGTTTTTTTATCTTGTTTTTTTGTTTCTAAAACTTTGGTTTTAAGTTCTATTTTTTGATCTTGCTTTTTCTCTAAAGTTTTGCTATCTTGCTCAGTCTTTTTTTGCTTAGTAGTTTCCTTTGAAAAAATTAATTTTTCTTCTTTAAAAGATATATCAATAGGAATTTTTTCTTTAGCATAAACCACTATGCGTATAGTTTGGGGATTAAATTGTGAAATCACTAAACGATAGTCATCAAATTTAAACTCTTTTTTACCCCCTTCTAAAACCCCATTAAAATCACTAATAAAACGATAATTTCCTTTTTCATCTAAAGCAAAACTTTTTAATTGATCCTTATCTAAATTTACATTCAGCTCAAACTCTACGCCTTGGCTTGTTTTACTTGACTTTAAAACATAAATTTTATCATCACTTTTTGCTTTAGAAGTGATACTACTCTTTGGTACTTGTGAAGTTTTGGCATTTGTTTTTTCTGTATTTTTTATTGGTTCATTGGATGATTTTTTTTCATTTTTTTGAGCTATTTTTGCAGTTTCAAAAGTTGATTTTTCAGTATCTTGAACAATATTTTGAACCTTAATATCTTTAATCACAGCCTTTCTTAAAGCATTGAGACTTGCTTCACTTATACCACTTTCTTTTAACTCATTAGCATATGACTTGTCATCTAAATTTAAAGTATTTGAACTGATGATTAATCTTTTTAAAATTTCAATTTTAGTTTTTTCATCTTCATTGATAACACTTTGTATATAAAGGCTTTTCAGCTGATGATGAAATTTTACTTGCACTTCACTTTTAGAGCCAATAAAATTTTTGTCGAAATTTGCAAGTTCATTTTCGTAAGCTCCAAAAAGAGTTGTGAAAACAAATACTAAAAATACAAGAATTTTAGCCATTATTCACCATTAACCAATTTTTCCATAAGTTCTTTAACGCTGATAAGTTTATCTAAACGATATCCATTTGCACCTGTAAAGAAAAGTCCTGTTTCTTTTTTACCCGACCACGCATCAAAAAGCCTATCTGCTATACAATACCCTACTTTAGTCGCCTCTTTTCCGCGTCCACAGGGTGCTACACAATTGCTTATACAATTAATCTTTGGACCTATTCTTTTATCCACCAAATTTAAAAGATTGGTTCTAACCCCACGAGCAGGATAACCCACAGGAGATTTAATGAGCTCTATATCTTCTTCTTTAGAAGCTAACAAAACGCTTTTAAACTCTTCACTCGCATCACATTCAAAAGTTCCTATAAAACGCGTTCCCATTTGAACGCCGCTAGCTCCTAAAGAAATAGCGTTTTCTATATCTTTTTTATCCCAAATTCCACCCGCAGCAATCACAGGAAAAGATCCCCAATTTTTAGCCTCTTCTACCACAGGAGCAATTAATTTTTCTAACTGATAATTTGGATCTAAACACTGTTCATAAGTAAAACCTTGATGACCTCCACTTTTTGGTCCTTCTAAAACCACTGCATCAGGCAAACGATTATAACGGCTTTGCCATCTTTTACAAATAATTTTTAAAGCCTTTGGAGATGAAATGATAGGCACTAAAGCTACATCAGGAAAATCTGCTGTGAATTCAGGTAAATTTGTAGGAAGTCCAGCACCTGAAACAATCACATTAAAACCAACCTCGCAAGCATCGCGTGCTATTCTTGCATAATCATTACTTGCGCATAGGATATTACACCCCAAAGGCACATCGCCACAAACTTTTCTTGCATTATTAATCAAAGCTTGCAAACCCTTGTGTGAGTAAAAATTTTCACTTCCATAAGGTTTAGCATTTAATTCTTTACTTGCATGCTTTCTTTCTTCATAATATCCTGTTCCTACAGAAGAAATAATCCCAAGTCCACCATTTAAAGAAACCGCAGAAGCTAATCTATCCCAGCTTATACCTAGTCCCATTCCCCCTTGAAAAATGGGATATTTTATAGTATGTTTTCCTATTTGTAAGGGTTGTAAATTCATTCTTTTACCTTTAATTTTGCAAATTTTCTTTTACCTATTTGTAAGATATATTCTCCTTGTTCTAAATACATTTGCTCATCTCTAACTTTTTGAGAATTTACACTTACTGCATTAGCACTGATACTTCTTCTTGCTGCAGAAGTAGAACTCTCCAAACCACATTCAACCAAAGCCTTAGCAAACCAAATTTTTCCTTGTATTTCAAACTCAGCCATATCACTTGGCAAAGCATTTTGAGAATGAATTCTATCAAATTCAGACTTAGCGTTATTAGCTTCTTCTTTAGAGTGAAAACGCTCCGTAAGCTCTAAAGCTAAATTCTCTTTAGCTTTTTTAGGATGCAAGTTGCCTTGCTCTATATCTTTTTTTATTTGTGCGATTTCTTCTAGGCTTTTTTGACTTAAAAGTTCATAATATCTAAACATCAATTCATCACTAATACTTAAAATTTTAGCATACATATCATTAGCTTTTTCTGTAACACCAACGTAATTATTTAAACTCTTACTCATTTTGTTTACACCATCTAAACCTTCGAGTAAAGGCATCATAATCACAGCTTGTTCTTTTCCTATATTATAAATTCTTTGAAGCTGTCTACCCATTAAAAGATTAAATTTTTGATCCGTTCCACCCATCTCAATATCGCTTTTTAAAGCCACGCTATCATATCCTTGAAGTAAAGGATATAAAAACTCACAAATCGAAATAGGACTTTGCTGTTTAAATCTCTTGGTAAAATCATCACGCTCAAGCATTCTAGCTACACTAAAAGTTGAAGTAAGCTCCACTATACCCGCAGCTCCAAGTTCATTAAGCCAAGCAGAATTAAACTTAACCTGTGTTTTTTCTTTATCCAAAACCTTAAAAACCTGTGTTTCGTAAGTTTTAGCGTTGATTAAAACTTGCTCTTTGTCTAGCTTTTTGCGCGTTGTGCTTTTTCCGCTTGGATCACCAATTTGTCCTGTAAAATCTCCAATCAAAAACTGCACAATAGCTCCATGTTTTTGCAAAAAAGCCATTTTTGTTAAAACCACGCTATGGCCTAAATGTAAATCAGGTGCTGTAGGATCAAATCCTGCTTTTATAAAGAAATTTTCACCCTTTTCATAATAATTTTTAATTAAATTTTCTATTCTTTCTTCATCAATAAGCTCTGCACAACCACGCTTAACTTCTGCTAATATTTTTTTTATATCCATAATAAACCTTTTTAACCTTCTTTATAAGCATCATTTAAAGAAGTAAAATCTAAAATCTTGCAACGAGATTTCAATCTATCCTTAACACTATCTGGGTTGATGTTATCAGGAATTTCCATTATAATCTCAAAATAATCTACCACCGAATTTAAATCACTTGCTAAATTAATTGTTAATAGATTTATCTGCATTTTAGCTAAAAATGCCAAAAATTCCGCTAAAACACCTTTTTTATTTTCCAAAGAAAAAATCAATTTATAAGATTTAGTGATGTTAGAATCCCATTTTATAAATACCATATCTTGATTATTATCTATCATTTTATCAGCTCTATCACAAAGCTTATGATGGACAATAGCGTTACCACCTTTAACAAAAGCCAAAACAGCATCACCTCTTTTTGGATGGCAACAAAAATCAAAATCCACATTAGCAATTTTATGATTACAATATAGGGTAAAATTTCCTATTTTTTGTTCTTTAATCTCATATTTATCAAACCAATATGACTTCTTAGCGTATTTTTTAAGACCATTAACTATATCTTTTAAATAAGTACTATCTGTTGCTACTTGTCTAATACGTCTGGCTAAATTTTCTTTTTCTATCCAAGTTTCAATTCTGTTTTTGTCAACTCCAAAAATAAAACTTAACATATTAATAGAACTTGCCAGATTAATCTCTCTGATTTTTTGCTTACAAAATTCCCTTATACTTGCTTTTGCTTTTCCTGTTTTAACGCTATCTATCCAAGAACAGCGATAAAATTTATCATTGCTAGTAACCACTCGCACAATATCGCCATTTTTAAGCTCGGTTAACAAAGGTACTTTAATACGATTTACATAAGCACTTTTTGCATGAAGCCCTACTTTAGTATGCACTTCATAAGCAAAATCAAGAACTGTTGCCCCACGAGGTAAAGTGAAAATTTCTCCCTTAGGAGAATAAACTGCGACATCTTCAACATAAAGACTATCTTTGGCATATTCATAAAGTTCAATAGCATTATAATCTTCTGCATTTTCAAGATTGTTTATACTTTGCATTGAAATATCTGCAAGCCAATCAAGACGAGGTGCAACCACACTACCATCTTCTTTGTATTTCCAATGCGCTGCTATACCAAATTCCGCAATTTTATGCATATCAAAAGTCCGAATTTGTGCTTCTATGATACTTTTAGCATCAAAAAGTGTGGTATGTATGGTTTGATAACCATTTTGTTTAGGCAAGGCTATATAATCCTTAAAACGCGAAACCAAGGGATTAAAATGAGTATGTAAAATTCCCAAAGCTAAGTAACAATCACTTACTTTTTGAACTAAAATTCTTACCCCAAGCAAATCAAGAACTTCTTCAATACCAATGCCTTTTCTTTGCATTTTAAGATAAATAGAATAGCTATGTTTAATGCGTTTTTGAATTTCAAAACTACCTTGTCTAAAGCCATTACTTAAAAATAAAAGTTCGATTTTGGAAATAAACTCATTTAAACCTAATTGCATTTCTTGATTATTGGAATTGATGTAATTGTCAATAAGCTTATACTCATCTGGCATAAGATATTTAAAACTAAGATCTTCTAAATAATTTTTTATGCTTGAAATACCAAGTCTATGAGCTATTGGAGCATATACAACTAAGGTTTCTTCACTGATTCTTTTTTGCTTATCTTCTCTTAGAATATCAAGAGTAAGCATATTATGCAACCTATCGCACAACTTCACAATCAAAACCCCAACATCTTCAATGCTCGCTAAAAGCATATTTCTAAAAGTTAAAGCTGACTTAGTTAAACTTTTTTTAGATTTTGATGAAATGAGATTATCTTCTCTAATTTCTATAATTTTAGTAAGCCCTAAAACAAGTTTTAAAACCTCAGAGCCAAACTGCTCTCTAAGCTCTTCTTCAGTACAGTTTGTATCTTCGATCACATCATGCAATAAAGCAGCTAAAATATTGCTTTTATTTTCACTTAAAAATCCAACAAGTGTTGCTACTAAAATAGGATGTACTGCGTAAGGCTCTCCACTTTTTCTAAACTGCCCTTCATGGCAAAATATACAATAATCTACCGCTTTTTCAAGAATGGCATCATGGCCACAAATTTCGAAAAGTAAAGCCTTGGCAGCTTCTAAATCTTTACAATTTTTTACATTATCGATTAATTGTTCAAGGAATAATTCTTCATCGATTGATTTCAACTAAACCCTCTAAAGTGATTTTATTTTCTGCAATTTCATATAAAGCTATATCTGCGAGTTTATTTTTATTTTTATCAAAGTCTACCAAAGGGGTTGCTCCATTTGCTAATTGCTCTGCTCTTTTTGCTACCACTAAAGAAAGGCGGTATCTATCATTACCCATTTTTTCTAAAGCTTTTGCTGCTACTTCTTCTATTCTTTTATCCATAATTTTCTCCTTAATTATTTTTAACAATTGAACAAAGACTAGTATCACCTTGTATAATTTTAAGCAAATTACCCTCTTCAAACATATTACAAACCACAATAGGAAGTTTGTTATCTTTAGCCAAAGCTATAGCCGTATCATCCATCACTTTAATATTATCTTGCATAGCCTCATCATAACTTAAAGTATTTAAAAATACTGCATCATCAAATTGTTTTGGATCTTTATCATAAACTCCATTAACTTTTGTAGCTTTTATCACCATATCTGCATCAATTTCTACAGCTCTTAAAATTGCTGTTGTGTCTGTGGTAAAATAAGGGTTTCCAGTACCTGCGGCAAAAACCACAACACGACCCTTTTCTAAGTGTCTTTGTGCTCTTCTCATAATATAAGTTTCACAAAATGCTTCCATTTGAATAGCACTTTGAACCCTAACTTCAAGCCCAGAGCTTTCCAAAGCTTCTTGTATAGCAATAGCATTGATAACCGTAGCAAGCATTCCCATATGATCACCACTTGTCCTTTTAATCAATCCACCCTTAGCAGCACTTACTCCACGAATAATATTACCACCGCCTATAACTATGCCTACTTCTATTTGATTTTTTATAAGTTCTTTAATCTCTGAAGCTATGAATTTTAAAATAAAATTTTCTATACCAAAGCCATTTTCACCTGCTAAAGCCTCTCCTGAAAATTTTACTAAAACTCTTTTTCTTTCTTGCATTATTTCTCCTTATTTAACTTAAAATTATATTTTAAATTCCATTAAATTTAGCTAATTTAAGCTAATGAGTTCCAAAGGATTGATATGAAAATTTTTTTGAGTTACTTCAAAAGTAAGATCATTTTTTATTCTACCCACTACGGCACCTTTTTTAATATTCTTACCGACTTTAATATTAGGAGCAATCTTATCTAAATGTGCGTATATTGTATGTATGCCATTATCATGCTCTACAATAACAACTCGAGCTAGCATACTAGTATCTTTAGCAAAAACTATTTTTCCATCCAGTACATTTTTAACAACTGCATCGCTTTTATTGCTTCTTAAAACTATATTCTCATTAAAAATTTTAAGATTGTAAACAGGATCAACATAATTTCCAAATTTTTGCTTCACGGTAAAAGAATCTAATGGAGCTATAGTTTTTTTCCCTGTGTAACGCTTGACTGAACTTCCTTGATAGCTTGAGCCTAATTGCCTTATTTGTTGGTTGTTTTTTACTATTTTGGTGTCATTTTTATTTGAGTTTATATTTTCTTTATCGTTAATAATTTTTAATTGATTTAATGTTTTTCTAAGCTCTTCTTGCTGAGCTTGCAAATCATCAAGTTTTTTTGCATATATGGCTCGATCTGTTTTTTGTTTGTTGATTTCGCTAATTTGTTTTTGTTTTAAACTTTGAAGTTTGGCTAATTGAGCGTTGTAATCCTTAAGACTATCATTAATTCTTTTAATCTGAGCTTGTTTATCGTCAATAAGCCTGCTTACTCCCTCATAATCTTTAGAAATTTTAAAAATTTCTTCATTTAAAACTTTGTTTAAACTTCCTAAAATTTCAAAAGCGATAAAACTTTCTTCGCTTTCAATATAACCTTGAGGGATAGGTAAATCATAGGCAAAATCTTTGGCCATTAAAGATATAAGTTTACCTTCCATATTTGATTTACTTTTAAGCAAATCTTCATTTTGACTTGTAAGGGTGTTTAATTCTTGATTTTGAGCCTTAGCACTTGCTTCAAGCTTAGAAGTTTGCGAATTTAAACTTTCAATTTGTAAACTTAGATCTTTCAAACTTTTTTCACCATTTAAAATATCACTAGCCAAATCTTCAAGTTTTTTATTTAGCTGTTCTTGTATACGTTTATTTTCTTCTAAACTTTTTGTTTTTTCATTTATAGCGTTTGCTAAACTTATATCAACAAATAAAAAAAAACAAAAAAAGATAAGAATATTTTTTCTCATCTTTTAACCTTAAACATAACCGTATTTACACACAACAAGCAAATAAACAAAGTGGCTAAAAAAATTAAAGTCAAATGTAAAATAAAATTAATAGGTGGAAAAATAATATCTACGGTCTTTAAGCTTTCTTGGACAATAGAAAGATCAAAAATTTGCGTAAAAAAGGCAAGCAAAATAACAAAAGCAATAAAACAATCAACCACAACCACCTTATAAAGCATAAAAGATCTAAACCAAAACGGAGCTCCAAATAAACACATAATTTCAATACGATCAGTATGCTCATAAAGCCAAATTCTCATCTGTTTCAAAAATAAAACAAAGGCAAGTAAAATAATGATAAACAAAAATAACCAAAAAACAAATTTCATCAAAATAAGCAAAGAATATATCTTATCATGGGTTTTAGAAAAAGTTTCAACCTTGCTAACACCTACAATATTTAAAAGTTGGCTTTTGATCGAATTTAGTTCGTTTTGATTAGGTAAAGAATTTAATTTTAAAGTATAAAATTTTGGCAAAGAATCTTTTAAAACTTTCAAATTCTTTTCAGAAACATCATTTTTCAAACGATCGATTAAATCCTTAGGATCTAAAGATTCAAGTCCGGCAAAAAATGGTATTTTTGTTTTTACCATATTCTGATCAAGTTCAGTTTTGCTAACAACTATAATATTATAATCTTTATTAACAAGTTCTTCATAATGCTTCAAGGTTGCATTTGTAATGAAAATAAACTCAAAAGCAAACATCATAAAAAGTAAAGGTAAAATTAAAGATAAATGTGTTTTAAAAAATTTCATTCATTTTTCCATTTTCTATATTAAAACGACGATAATCCACTCTTAAATTACTAGGAATTCTATGTGTTACCACTATAACACAAGTTCCTAAAAGCTCTCTAGCAGACTTTAAAAGAGTCCATATAATATCAGAAGAATACTCGTCCAAATTTCCCGTTGGCTCATCGCAAAGCAAAAGCTTTGGATTATGAGCTAAAGCCCTAGCCATAGCGACGCGTTGTTGCTCACCACCGCTAAGTTGATTAGGTAATTTATCTGCCTTAAAAGTTAAATTTACATGCTTTAAAAGCTTAGCAGCTTGATCATGGCACACTTTTTTGCTATAACCTTTAATCATTAAAGGCAACATAACATTTTTTTCAACGCTATATTCTTGTACAAGTTTATAATCTTGAAAAATAATCCCTATTCTTTGACGCAATTTTAAAAGTTCTAAATTTCCAATTTTATTCATCAAAGATCCACATACTTCAAGCTTACCAGAAATAGGTTCTAAATCTCCATAAAAAGACTTTAAAAGCGTACTCTTACCGCTCCCACTTTTACCCGTAATAAAAACAAAATCATCATCCTTAAAAGCAAAACTCGCTTCTTTAATAACTAATTCATCATAACCTAAAATAAGTTTATTTGCTTGGATTAAATTAGGCATCCTTTTCCCTTAATTTCCCTTTTTAAATTTTTAAATTATGCTTCATTTTTGCTTAATTTTCAAGAAAAATTATATTTTAAACTGAACTTTTAAAATTTCTTTTAATTCATTTATCGCTTTAATATTTTCTTGAATTTTAAATGGCTCTTTAAAAGCAAAATCGATCGTTTTATCAAGATGCAAATAACAATGCTCAGGCTTATTAAAAGATCCAAAAGCAACCTTTAAAAGCAAATTCTCATCTTGTTTATAAATGCTTTCAAAATGTAAGAAAAAATCATCTTTTTTTATGGTAATATTTTTAAAATTCTGTTCTATTTTTTTCAAATCCTCTTTAGACAATTCAACCGATGATAAACTAAATTCATTTAACTCGTAGTTTTTATACTCTTCGTTAAAATTCCACACCCAAAGATCGTATATATTTTTTTCTTGCTTTTTCCATCTATCTTCATATTTGCTTGAAATTTCTAAATTTTCATTTTTTCTAAGACTAAATTTTGGAGCAGGAAAAGTCAAAAATTGTTCTAAGGTAAAATTAAAATACTCAAAACTATCTGTTCTAAGTTCAAAACGACCATTTTGGGCTAAAACTCTAGCACATTCTTTGCAAAAATCCTTCCCAATAACTCGCCTATGAGGCTTTTTATCCCAAGGAGCAGGAAAATGCAGAAAAATCTTTTCAACTGATTTTGATTTTAATACACTCAATAACAATCTCGCATCACTTTGGATTAGCAAAATATTATTTACATTTTGTGCTTTAGCAAGTTTAGCCACTTGAGTTAAAGCTGGGTTGTAAATTTCCACCCCTAAAATTAAAACATTTGGATTTTCTTTTGCTTGATAAAGCAAATGCCTTCCTGATCCAAAGCCTATTTCTATATAAATTTTACCTTGAAGCTTAGATAAAAGCTCGTCAAAATTATCAACGATAAATGGTGTTTTTTCAATTAAAGCATTGTTTTTAAGCCCAAAAGCTTCATTGATAATATCCTCACAAAACCCTTCTTTAAAGATTTTTAAAGCCTTTTGTAAATAACCTATTTTAGAAGGTTTTGTATGTTTATCACCTTTAATCACAAAACCATTTTGTGCTTTTTTAATCTGCAGAAAAAAACTCTCTTCTTGAACCTTTGTATAAATAAGATTAACATTGTCATTCTTAGCAAGCCAAAGAAATTCAACATCATCCTTGATATAAGGCAGATTTATTTCTTTGATCTTTTTGCTTTTAAAATTTGGCACTACTGAGCTGCCTTAACTTTGCTTGAAGGTTCTGAACGAAGTCCAGCTGAATCAATAGCAATAACTTCATAACTATATTCCACCCCTGGCAAAGCTTTTACGTCTTTTAATCGCTTTTCTTTAATGCCTTTAAAAATTGCATTTTGCTCCCCACCATAGCGTCTTACTTCATACTCAACAGCCCTAGCATCATTATCACTCCATTCTAAATTTATCCCTTTACTTGTACTTTGAGCCAAAATAATACTAGGAGCCAAAGGATTACCCAAGGTTTTACCTTCTACACCATCTTTTGGCATAGGACTTTCAAGACCATCTTTATCCACCATTGTTACTTTATAATACTTGCTTTTACCTGCTCCTTCTACTATATCCTCATAAGAGTTTTTATCAGTCTTTGCTAAAACACTAAAAGGAAGGAAACTTGAACTCGTAGAATAAACTTTATAATAAGAAAAATCTTCATACGTAGGAGCATCCCAAGTTAAAATGATTTTATTAGAACCATCTGTACTAGCACTTAAATGCTCAACTTGAGGAGGTAAAGCCTTGCTTGTAGAGCTTACAACTTGACTTGGCTCACTCTTTATCCCATTAAAACTCACAGCAATGATTCTATAACTTAAATTTTCATTGGGTTTTAAATCACTATCAATGTATTCAGCGTTTAAACGATTTTTTACTTCTGCAATTTTTTTAAATTCTTTATCATCGCCTTTGATTCTTTCAATAATATAAGAATCAACCCTAAAATCAGGATGCGGACGCCAAATAAGTTTAATACGATTAGGTAAATTAGTCACAGCTTGAACAAAAGGAACAGCCTCAAGTCTTGGAGTTGTGCTCACTTCTACAACCTTACCATCTTCTGAAATTTGTCCTTGATCATTAAAACTTTTCATCATATAATGATACTTAGTATTAGGCTCTAATTTAGTATCTACATAATGAGTTTGAAACTTATCTTTAATAGTACCTACAAGTTTAAAATCAGGATTTTCATCACTAGAGCGATACAAATAAAATCCTCTGATATTTTCATTATATAAAGGCTCCCATTCAAAAGCAATATTACTCATATCGCTAAGACTTTTTAAGCTTTCAACCTTTGGCAAGCTTTCATTTACAGCAAGCTCTTTACTTGAACTTAATGAATTCATTTGTGAAACACTACAAGCACTGAGTAAAAGAGTTAAAAAACTCAAGTAAAAACTCAAGCGAAATCTTTTCATCATTCTCTCCTAAATTAATTTGTTCAAACATAATGTTTTTAAAATCTTCCATCAAAGGTGCTTTAACAAAAATTTGCTCTTTAGTTTTTGGATGGATAAAATACAAAAAATAAGCATGTAACATTATCCTACAATCATACTTACCCGTATAACCATACAAACTATCACCCAAAATATGTCGATTTAAACTAGCTAAATGTGCTCTAATTTGATGAGTTCTTCCTGTAAAAAGCTTAGCAGCCATCAAAGTTAAATTTTCAGTTTTTGCTACATTTATAAAAGCTGATTTTGCATTTTTACTGAATTTATTTTCCTTATCTATAGCTATTTTTTTAATAGCATTAGAAGGTGAACGCATTAAAAATTTTTCTACTATAATTTTATCTTCTTTTAGTGGCAAATCAATTAACGCGAGATAAATTCTTCCCATGCTTTTATCTGCAAGCTGTTTGCTTAATTTTTGATGGGTGAAATTATTTTTCGCTATTAATATAGCTCCACTCGTATCTTTATCTAATCTATGAACAAGACCGGCTCTTATCTCTCCTCCTAAATTTGATAAAGTATATTTTTTTTCTATTAACCAATCCACCAAAGTAGCATTTTTAACGCTACTTGCTCCATGAACGACTAAATTCGAAGGTTTATTTAAAACAAGTAAATCTTCATCTTCATACAATACATCAATATTAAAATTCACTTCAAACTTAGGTTTTATCTCATCGCAAGGCTTTAAACTTGCAATAGAAATAATATCACCATCTTTAAGCTTAAATGAATTTTTATCTTGAATTTTATCATTAACCCATACACAATCTTTTTCTATAAGTAAAGCAACTTGATTGCGACTTTGGTTTAATTTTTTAGCCAAAAACACATCAAGCCTTGAATTTTCATCTACTAAAAAAGTTTGCATTTTTTCCTTAGAGGTTTTGATAAATTTAAAATTTTAGTTTATAATTATAGTTTTATATTACCAACTGAAGGCAAATTTTGTTTACATTAGATAGAAGAATTTTAACTCATTTTGACTATATGCAACCCATTTTATCTTTACCTATAATTCTTATTTCATTTTTCTTGATTTTTGAAGCTAATCCTTTTTTAGCAGAAAAACAGTTTGTTTATACCTGTGTGGGATTGTTTGCTTTTATGGTTTTTTTCTTCTTTCCCATAAGAAAATTTATTTGGATTATTCCTGTTGCTTATTGGATTAATATTTTTTTATTGCTGAGTGTAGATATTTTTGGGGTTGAAAAATTAGGTGCTAAAAGATGGCTTGAAATTCCTTTTACTCACTTTACTATCCAACCTTCTGAAATTTTTAAACCTAGTTTTATTTTAATGCTTGCTTATCTTATTTACCAAAATCCTCCTCCAAAAAATGGATACAAACTTAAACAATTCATCAAACTTAGCTTTTATATCATCTTGCCTTTTTTACTGATTGCAAAAGAACCTGATTTAGGAAGTGCCATGGTTTTACTGCTTGTTGGCTTTGGAGTGCTTTTTATCATGGGAGTTCATTATAAAATTTGGTTAAGTATTGTTATAGCCATAAGTATTAGTTCTCCTATTATTTATACACATCTTTTAAAGCCATATCAAAAGCAAAGAATTCATGATTTTATTTCAGAAAAACCAAGTTATCAAGTGGCTCAATCGATGATAGCCATTGGAAATGGTGGTTTAACCGGAAAATCTCAAGAGGAAGCTACACAAACTCATTTTAAATTTTTACCTATTTCAACTAGTGATTTTATCTTCGCTTACATGATAGAAAGGTTTGGATTTATTGGGGGATTGACATTAATTATATTTTACATTTTGCTTATTTTTCATCTACTTAGTTTAAATTATAAACTCAAAGATGATTATTTTGCTAGAGTTGCTATTAATTGTGTCGCATTATTTATTTTTATTTATGCAGCAGTAAATATCTCAATGACTATAGGTTTTGCACCAGTAGTTGGGATCCCTTTGCCTTTTTTTAGTTATGGTGGAAGTTCTTTTACTATTTTTATGATTTTTTTCGGAATTTTACAGCATTTAATCACTTTTAGGTATTTTTGGACAGATATAAAGGCTAAATAAAATATTTTTAAGCATTAATAAGATATAATTTTATCTTTTAATTCAACTTAGGCGGATTTATAGCTCAGTTGGTTAGAGCAACCGGCTCATAACCGGTTGGTCGCAGGTTCGAGTCCTGCTAAATCCACCATTCTACTATAAGTTATAAACTCACTCTTTAAAATAATAATTTTTAGCTTTATAAATATATTTAAATCTTAAACAAAAAAGTATGTGATGTGATTTTTTGAAAGATAAAATGGTGGTTAGAGGCAGAATCGAACTGCCGACACGCAGATTTTCAGTCTGCTGCTCTACCGACTGAGCTATCCAACCACTAATGTTTTGATAAATTAAAAATGTAATTGTATCTTTTTTTCTTTAATTTAAGTTTAAATATAAAAATGAAATTTTATTTCCCTTAAAGTTTTAATAAGATAGAATACCCGCTTTAGATCATTATCAAATGGAAATTTTTTGAAACAATTTGGACTAGATAGACGAACTTTTAAAATTTTACTAGCTGGTTATATTATTATTGCATTGTTTGGGGCTTTATTGCTACATTCAAGCTGGGCACATACAACTCCTATTGATTTTTTAGATGCCTTTTTTACAAGCACATCTGCTGTTAGCATGACAGGATTAGTAGTTAAAAACACTGCGGTTGATTTTACCTTAGCAGGGCAAATTATTATCTTAGCTTTGGTGCAAATTGGGGGCTTGGGATATATGGGTATAGGTTTATTTGTTTATATACTCATACGCAAAAAAGTTGGTTTTAGTGCAAGAAATTTACTAAAAGAGTCTCTATTTTATCCATCAATGGATGGTTTATTTAAATTTTTTAAAAAAGTTTTACTTTTCATTTTCACCATAGAATTAATAGGTGCTATACTTCTTACCATGTGTTTTGCCCTTGAAATGAACTTTAAAAAAGCCTTATGGTTTGGAATTTTTCATTCTATTAGTGCTTTTAATAATTCCGGATTTACTATATTTGATCATGGACTTATAGCTTATAAACATGATATAGCAATTAATCTTATTATCACTTCTTTAATTATTATCGGTGGGCTTGGATATTTTGTTTTGGTTGAACTATACTTTTTTCAAAGAAAAAAATTGCAAAATTTAAGCCTACATACAAAAATGGTTGTCATTGCAAGTATTTTTCTTATTTTCTCTTCAACGCTTATTATTTTTGCTTTTGAATACTCAAATCCTCAAACTATAGGACATTTTTCATTTTTTGATAAAATTTTAAGCTCATATTTTATCGCTATTAATTACCGCACAGCAGGATTTAATACCTTGGATATGGGACATTTGCATGATGCAAGCTTATTTTTTGGATCATTGTTTATGGTTATTGGTGGTGCGCCGGGTGGAACAGCTGGGGGTATGAAAGTAACAACTGTAATGGTTTTATTGCTCTATGCTTATTGGAGTATCCGCGATGGAAGAGTTAGAATTTTTGGACATGAAATTCCAAGAGAAACTATATCTAAGGCTTTTATTATAGCTGTAGGTTCAGCTGTTTATATAGTGATAGCTGTTATTTTGCTTTCCTTGCTAGAATCAAAATTTGATTTTATAGCCTTGCTTTTTGAAACTTCTTCAGCTTTTGCAACTGTAGGAATTTCCGTGGGAAACGGTGGAACTTTATCTTTATGTGCTTTATTTAGTGATCCTAGTAAGGTAATTATTATCATTATGATGCTAAGTGGCAGGATAGGTGTTTTTGCTTTTTTACTCTCGGTATTTAAACAAGACAAAGCTATTCATTTAAAATTCCCTGAAGGAAAGGTTAATTTATAAAGGTAAAATCGTGAAAAATCTTAATTATGGAATCATAGGACTTGGAAAATTTGGCTCAGTTGTAGCGGATGAACTCATTGCTGGAGGTCATACTGTTATCGTTGCGGATAAAGATGAGGAAGCTTTAAAAAGCATACAAAATCCTCCAAGCTATGCTTATATTTTAGATTCTACAAATATTTCAGCCCTAAAAGAAGCAGGCTTTCATGATGTTGAAGTTGTTATTGTTAGCATAGGGGAAAACGTTGAAAAATCAATCCTTACTCTTATGGCACTTAAAGATATAGGTGTTAAAAATATCATTGCTAAAGCAACCTCTAATATCCATGGTCAAATTCTTTCCAAGTTAGGTGCAACAAAGGTTATTTATCCTGAAAAAGAAAGTGCTAAAAGATTGGTGAAAGAATTTTTAACCAAAGATGCTGATTATGAAGTTTTTGATCTTTCAGCAAATACTATACGAGCTATTAAAATCAATATAGATGAAAAATTAGCAGGAAATTCTTTAAAACATATAGCACAAAATATGAAAGTGATTTCTTATAAAAAATTAAATAGTGACTGGGAAATACTACCTGATTTAGAAACCACAACAGTTTATAGTGGAGATGTTGTGATACTCCTTGGAACTGTTAAAGAACTTAGAGAATTTGAATACTAAGCAAGATTTAAAGCCTTACAAGCCTTTACAAAACGCTTTAAGGCTGTTTTTTCTTTAGTAGAAATTTTATGATATATAACTTCATCTAAGTAATATCTAACATCTTTTATATCTAAATCCCTTGTTTTGGCATAATTTTGAAGTATATAATAAGGAATTTTAATCTTTGTTTTTGGAAATTTTTTTAAAATTTGTTTATATAAAGCTTTTTTTTGCACGCAAGAAAATCTAGCAAAAACAAAAGGTAATCCTGTTTTTTCATGCCATTTTGCACATAAATCGATATATTTAGAAGGATCTTTTAGATAAAGCTTTAAAGCCTTATCACCTATAATTACTTTTCCATCTTGTTTTAATAGTTTAGCTAAAGTATTTGAAGTCGCTGAGCTTGGATCTTTAGCATTGGATGTATTTTTTTCCACCAAAACGCTTAAAACTCTTTTGTTAGCACAAATACCCAAATCTAAATTTTTATATTTTTTTCTAGCACTTTCTATGCTTGAAATGATAGCTGCATCAATTCTTCTATAAAATAAATCCCTATTTAGCTTACTTGGAACCCCTTTTTTATACTCCATGCTTGCTTTATAACCATTAGGTAGGGGATATTTCTTAAGATATATATGTAAAGGTAAAAGATTAATATAATCAATTTTTCCAAAAATCATCTTTTAAAGAGTGTTAAACACTCTATCTCCTGCATCTCCAAGTCCTGGGGTAATATAGCCTTTTTCATTTAAACCTTTATCAATACAAGCTACAAAAACTTCTACATCATCGTGCACTTGGCTAAATTTTTTCAAACCTTGTGGAGCAGCAAGTATGGATATAAATTTTATTTTTTTAACTCCTTGGCTTTTTAAAAAATTACAAGCCTCTATAGCAGTTCCACCTGTAGCAAACATGGGATCTATAACAATAGCAGTGCATTTTTTTGCATCTTTGGGAAGTTTTTGAAAATAAAAATCCGCCTTTAAAGTTTCTTCATTTCTTACAAACCCCAAAAATCCAACACTTGCATCAGGAATCATCTTAAAAACGCTTTCAAGCATTCCTAATGCAGCTCTTAAAATAGGACAAATCATAATTTTTTCATCAAGCTTTTTTACTGTAGTTTTTTGTATAGGTGTTGAAATTTCAATTTCTTTTAAAGAGAAATCTTTACTAGCTTCAAAAAGCAAAAAAGATGAAATTTCATCGATTAACATACGAAATTGAAAGGGCTTGGTCTCTTTAGCCCTTAAAATTCCTAATTTATGTTCGATCAATGGATGATTGATACAATAAACATTTTTCATTTTAAGCTTTCAAAATAAGCTTTCTCATCAAAATTTTTCACCTTATTAGCCCTATTTGTAAAGCAAGCTCATTATCTTTAACGATTTCAAGACAAGGTTCTGCAACTCCTGGGCTATACGCTAAAGATAGATCATAACTTGCAGCCATTGGCTTGCTTGGCGCAATATCAATTTTCCTACCCAAATGGTATTTTAAAGCTTCTTCTTTTAAATTCATTTTATTTTCCTCTAGCTTTTAAAAAATTTTCTATTCTTTTTTTACACTCATTAGTCCCTAAAAATTCTAATACTTCAAAAATACTAGGACTTACCGCACTCCCTGTTAAAGCTATGCGTATAGACTGAGCCAAATCTTTTAACTTTACTTCTTTTTTTTCTAGAAAATCATTTGTAAAATCTTCAAAATCTTTACTTGTTTTTTGATCTTTAAGTGTATTAGCAAATGCTTGGAGCAATTCTAAATTATTTTCGTTAACAAATTTTTGCACTGCATTTTCATCGTAATTTTGCGGTGCATTAACTATGCTTTTTGCACCCTTTATAATATCATGCAAGGTTTTTGCACGATCTCTTAGCAAATCAAGTAAAAATTCTGCCTTTTCATAAACAGATAAATCAAAGCCAAGATCTTTAAGCTGACGATTGATCTCTTCAAAAGGCAGAGTTTTAATATAATGGGTATTAAGCCATTCAAGCTTTTTAGCATTATAACAAGATGCACTTTTATTAATATGATAAGGATCAAAAAGTTTTTTCAAATCCTCTAGTGAAAAAACTTCATTATCACCATGACTCCAACCTAAACGCACAAGAAAATTAAGCAAAGCTTGAGGCAAAATTCCCATTTCTTTGTATTCCATAACATCGGTTGCCCCATGTCTCTTTGAAAGCTTTTTACCATCTTCCCCATGTATCATAGCCACATGAAAAAATTTAGGAATTTTAAAACCCAATGCTTCATAAAGAACGATTTGTTTAGGAGTGTTTGAAAGATGATCATCCCCACGAATCACATCACTTACCTCCATTAAAGCATCATCAATGACAACAGTAAAATTATAAGTTGGAGTCCCATCACTTCTTGCAATGATAAAATCATCCATTATATCCTCTACTTTAAATCTTACCTCGCCTTTAACACCATCTTCAAAAACAATCTCACCACTTTGAGGCGTTTTAATACGCACAACAGGTTCTATACCTTGAGGAGGCGTGCCTTTAAATTCTCTATATCTTCCATCATATCTTGGACGCTCTTTGGCGGCTTCTTGCTTGGTGCGCAATCCTTCTAATTCTTCTTTAGTCATATAACAATAATACGCCTTGCCTTCATCTAAAAGCTTTTTAACATATTCTTTATAAAGATCAAAACGCTCTGATTGGTAAGTTACTTCTCCATCATGTTCTAAGCCACACCATTTAAAAGCTTTGATAATAGCTTTAGTGGCTTCTTTAGAATTCCTTTTTAAATCCGTATCTTCAATACGAAGTAAAAAATTTCCATCATTTTTTCTAGCGTATAAATAATTATAAAGAGCTGTTCTAAGTCCACCTATATGCAAATACCCTGTTGGGCTTGGAGCAAAACGCGTTGTAAGTTTTTCGTGCATTTTTTGCCTTTTCTTAAATTTTTATTGATATAATGCGATATTTACACTTAAATAAAGGTTTGAAATGAAAAAAATTTTATTAAGTTTTGCATTTTTTGCAAGTTTAACTAGTGCAAATACCATTAATGCTATAGCTGTAGTTGTAGACAAAGAGCCTATCACAACTTATGATATAAATCAAACTATGAAAGTGTTTAAAATTGATAGAAATAAAGCTTTAGGCGTACTCATCAACGAAAAAATGGAAATTTCGCAAATGAAACAACTAGGCATTGCAGTCAATGATCTAGAGCTTGATGATGCTATAAATACAATGCTTGCTCAAAATAAAACCACCTTAAATGCTTTTAAAGCAAATTTAAAATCCAAAAATGAAAGCTATGAACAATTTCGTGCAAATTTTAAAAAAGATTTAGAAAAAAGAAAGCTTTATGAAAAAATCGCAAGTATGGCAAAAACTGATTTTAGTGATGAGGGGGCAAAAAAATTTTTCGAACAAAACAAAGATAAATTCACTTTTTATACACAAATTAATGTAAATGTTTATTTATCAAACAATCCTCAAACTTTAGAAAATATCAAAAATACAAAAAAAACAATCCTTAAACCACAAAATGCATCTTTAAACACAAGCAATGCAGATCCAAGACTTTTGGGACTTTTATCGCAATTTCCTATTGGAAACTTTTCCCCTGTTTTAAATGGAAAAAATGGCTACGAGCTTTATGAAGTTAAAAGCAAAGATGGAGCACAAACTCCTGAATATGAACAAGTTAAAAATGAAGTTTTAAACGCTTATGTAAGTGAACAAAGACAAAATTTCATACAAGATTATTTTGACAAACTCCGATCTAAAATCAATATAGAATATTTAAGATAAGAAAATTTCCCTTTAATAGGGAAATTTCAATGTCTTGCAAGATAATTTGTATCGTAATGATTATTAATAAAATCAGGATTTTCCATCATAGAAAGATGAAAATCTTTAGTTGTTTTTATCCCGCTTATAAGCAACTCATCTAAAGCTACTTTCATTTTTGCAATTGCTTTGTTGCGATCTTCTGCCCAAACCACAAGCTTACCTATCATAGAGTCATAATAAGGTGGCACGCTATAGTCTTGATAGCAATGGCTTTCCATTCTGACATTTCGTCCTGCTGGTGGAATGTATTTAGTAATCTTACCTGGACTTGGCAAGAAAGTTTTAGAATCTTCAGCTGTAATTCTACACTCTATAGAATGACCGCGAAGTTTAATGCTTTCTTGAGATGGCAAGGCATAACCTTCTGCTACTTTGATCATTTGTTCTATGATATCAATCCCACTTACCATTTCACTCACACAGTGTTCAACTTGCAAGCGCGTATTCATTTCTATAAAATAAAAGTCCAAATTTTTATCCACTAAAAACTCAAAAGTCCCAGCACCTTCATAGCCTATAGCTTTAGCCGCTTTTACTGCAGTTTCATGAAGCCTAGTGCGTGTTTTTTCATCAAGTAAAATCGCAGGAGATTCTTCTATAAGCTTTTGATGGCGTCTTTGTATAGAACAATCTCTTTCGCCTATATGGATAACATTACCAAAACTATCCCCTATAACCTGCACTTCTATGTGGCGTGGGTTTTGGATATATTTTTCCATATACATGGTTTCATCACCAAATGCTGTCATAGCCTCGCTTTCAGCCGACCAATACGCTTTTTCAAGATCTTTTTCATTTTCAACCACACGCATACCACGGCCACCACCACCTGCAGCTGCTTTTAAAATCACAGGATAGCCTATTTCTCTAGCAAGTTTTTTAGCCGCTTCAGCTCCTGCTAAAGCCCCATCACTTCCTGGGATTACAGGTACGTCTGCTCTTTGCATTACTTGTTTGGCTTTTGATTTATCACTCATTAAATTCATAGCTTCCACAGAAGGTCCTATGAATTTGATATTATGTTTAGCACAAATTTCAACAAAGTTTTGATTTTCACTTAAAAACCCATATCCTGGAAAAATCGCATCTGCTTCAGCAATTTCAGCTGCTGTAATAATAGCTGGGATATTTAAATAGCTTTCAGAACTTCTTGCTTTGCCTATGCAAATACTTGCATCAGCGTATTTTAAATATAAAGCATCTTTATCTGCTTCAGAATACACACAAATTGCTTTTTTACCCATTTCTTTAATCGTTCTTAAAGCACGCAGTGCTATTTCTCCGCGATTAGCAATTAATATGCTTTTAATTTCCATTTTATAATTTCTCCACCGCAAATAAAGACATTCCAAATTCTACAGGCTGACCATCAGCAACCAAAATTTCAGTGATTCTACAATCAAATTCTGCCTCAATTTCATTCATGATTTTCATCGCTTCGATAATAGCTATAGTATCACCTTTTTTAACCGTACTACCTACTTTTACAAAAGGCACTGCACCTGGACTTGGAGCTTGATAGAAAGTTCCTACCATAGGGCTGTTTATACTTGGTTTATTTGATTTTGTATTTTGACTAGACTGAGCTTCATTTACAACGCTTACATTGATAGGTTGTGGAGCTGGAGGACAAACTGGAGCTGGAACATCACAGCACATATCTCTTTCAAGTTCTATTTCAAAACCATCTTGTTCTTTGATTTTAATTTTACTAATATTTGCTTCAGCAAAAAGGTTTACTAACTCTTTAATTTCTTCTTTTGTCATAAAATTCTCCTAAAAATTTAAGAACTTAAATTTTCTATTATATAAAAAAACTTGAAATTTAACTTTAAAAAAAGAAAAAAATCATAAAAAATATAGATTTTTTAGGTTATAATCCTTACAAAAAATTACAAATTAAAAGGTTAAAAATGGGCTTAAAGGCAGATAACTGGATAAGAAAAATGGCATTAGAACACAAAATGATTGAACCATTTTACGAAGCAAATATAGGAAAAGGTGTAGTAAGTTACGGACTTTCAAGTTATGGTTATGATATATGCGTGGGACGTGAGTTTAAAATTTTTACCAATGTTAATTCAACTGTAGTAGATCCAAAAAATTTCGTAGAAGAAAATGTAGTAGATTTTGAAGGCGATGTGTGCATAGTCCCTGCAAATTCTTTTGCTCTAGCTAGAACTATAGAATATTTTAAAATGCCTGATAATGTTTTAGCTATTTGTCTTGGTAAAAGCACTTATGCAAGGTGCGGTATCATTGTAAATGTTACCCCTTTTGAACCAGGTTTTGAAGGGCATATCACTATAGAAATTTCAAACACTACGCCTTTGCCTGCGAAAATTTATGCCAATGAAGGCATAGCACAAGTGTTATTTTTGCAAGGCGATGAACAATGCGACACCACTTACAAAGACAAAAAAGGCAAATACCAAGCTCAAATGGGCATAACCTTGCCAAGAATTTTAAAATAGGAACACTTGTTGCTTCAATTTTAAAAAAACTTAAGCAAAGGCAGGCAAAATGTTTAATGGAAAAAATATCTTAATCACAGGCGGAACAGGTTCTTTTGGAAAAACTTATACTAAGGTTTTATTAGAAAATTACAAGCCTAATAAAATCATCATTTATTCTCGTGATGAGCTTAAACAATTTGAAATGGCAAGCGTTTTTAATAATCCCTGCATGCGTTATTTTATAGGAGATGTGAGAGATAAAGAGCGTTTAAGTGCTGCTATGCGTGATGTGGATTTTGTTATACATGCTGCTGCGATGAAGCATGTGCCTATTGCTGAGTATAACCCTATGGAATGTATAAAAACCAATATCCACGGTGCACAAAATGTCATCGACGCTTGTTTTGAAAATGGGGTTAAAAAATGTATCGCTCTTAGCACAGATAAGGCTTGTAATCCTGTAAATTTATACGGTGCAACCAAACTTGCAAGCGATAAACTTTTTGTCGCTGCAAATAATATAGCAGGCAACAAACAAACACGCTTTGGTGTTACAAGATATGGAAATGTTGTAGGCTCAAGAGGATCAGTAGTGCCTTTCTTTAAAAAACTCATCAACGAAGGAGCTAAAGAACTTCCTATCACTGATACGAGAATGACTCGTTTTTGGATCAGTCTTGAAGATGGAGTAAAATTTGTGCTGAGTAATTTTAAAAGAATGCACGGAGGAGAAATTTTCATCCCTAAAATTCCTTCGATGAAAATCACTGATCTAGCCCATGCTTTAGCTCCTAATTTAAACCATAAAATCATAGGCATAAGAGCAGGAGAAAAACTGCATGAGATTATGATTTCAAGCGATGATAGTCATTTAACCTACGAATTTGAAAACTACTATGCTATCAGCCCGAGTATTAAATTTGTAGATAAGGGTAATGACTTTAGTATCAATGCCCTAGGCGAAAAAGGACAAAAAGTAAAAGATGGTTTTTCTTATAGCTCAGATAACAATCCTTTATGGGCAAGCGAAAAAGAACTTTTAGAAATCATCAATCACACCCAAGGTTTTTAAAATGCTTACTTATTCTCATCAAAACATCGATCAAAGCGATATAGATACACTTACTAAAGCCTTAAAAGATGAAATTTTAACAGGGGGTAAAAAAGTAAATGAATTTGAAGAAGCTCTTTGTGAATATGTGGGCGTAAAACACGCTTGTGTGTTAAACTCAGCTACTTCAGCCCTTCATCTTGCCTACATAGCACTCGATGTCAAAGAAAAAATCGTTTTAACTACTCCTTTAACCTTCGCTGCTACGGCCAATGCAGCTTTAATGACTAAAGCTAAGGTAGAATTTATTGACATTAAAAACGATGGCAATATTGATGAAAAAAAACTAGAAGCAAGACTTTTAAAAGAGAGTGAAAATATAGGAGCTATTAGCGTGGTAGATTTTGCGGGCAATAGTGTTGAAATGGATGAAATTTCAAGCCTTGCTAAAAAATACAATATCCCTTTAATCGATGATGCAAGTCATGCTTTAGGTGCTTTATATAAGAGCGAAAAAGTAGGGAAAAAAGCAGATCTTTCTATCTTTTCTTTTCATCCTGTGAAGCCTATCACTACTTTTGAAGGTGGGGTTGTAGTAAGCGATAATGAAGATCTTATCGCTAAAATCAAACTTTTAAGAAGTCATGGCATCGTTAAAAAAAGGCTTTGGGATAGCGATATGGTAGAACTTGGCTATAATTACCGCTTAAGCGATGTTGCTTGTGCTTTAGGGATAAATCAGCTTAAAAAACTCGATCACAATCTTGAAAAACGAGAGGAAATCGCAAGTTTTTACGATAAAGAATTTGAAAAAAATCCTTACTTTTCCACGATACAAATCAAAGACTATAAAAAAAGCTCAAGACATTTATATCCTATTTTGCTTTTTCCTGAATTTTATTGTCAAAAAGAAGAGCTTTTTGAAAGCTTACTTCATGCAGGAATTGGCGTACAGGTGCATTATAAACCTACTTATGAGTTTAGTTTTTATAAAAAACTCTTAGGAGAAATCAAACTTCAAAATGCTGATAATTTTTACAAAGCTGAGCTTAGCATACCTTGTCATCAAGAAATGAGCTTAAAAGATGCAAAATTTGTAAAAGATACTTTATTTAGTATTCTTGAAAAAGTTAAAAAGGGATATTGTGGATAAGCTAGATTTTAGAAGTCAAGATTTTAGCCAAACCGGAAAGGCTATGTATGAACTAGCTTGTGAACTTTTTCCCATCCCTAGAAGTATCACAGGGCAAGGTTTTAGAGATAGCTTAGAAATTTTAAATAAAACTCTGGGGGGGGGGGATACTCAAATTTCACTCTATAAAAAGTGGGACAAAGGTTTTTGACTGGATAGTCCCTGATGAATGGAATGCTAAAGAAGCCTATATCATCACTCCAGAAGGAGAGAAAATTTGTGATTTTAAAAAGCATAATCTACATCTTCTAAACTATAGCCAAGCCATCGATCAAGAAATCGAACTAGAAGAACTTCAAAATCATCTTTACTCCATAGAAGAAATGCCTGATGCTATCCCTTATGTAACGAGTTATTATAAAAGGCGTTGGGGATTTTGTCTCACACACGATAAAAGAAAAAAACTCAAAAAAGGCAAATATAAAGTCTACATCGATGCAAAACACGATGAAAATGGAGTTTTAGATTATGCTGATTTTATCCTACCTAGCACACAAAACTCAAAAGATGAAATTTTAATTTCAACTTATCTTTGTCATCCTTCCATGGCAAATAATGAGCTTAGTGGTCCTGTAGTGACTATTTTCTTAGCAAAATGGCTTTTGGGTTTAAAAGAAAGAAAATATAATTACCGCTTTGTAATCATCCCTGAAACCATAGGCTCTATAGTCTATCTTAGCAAACATTTAGAACATTTAAAAAAACATGTTAAAGCAGGCTTTGTGCTTTCTTGCTTAGGCGATGATCATGCTTACTCACTCATACACACACCTAAAGAAAACACTCTAAGCGATAAAATCGCCCTACATACGCTTCAAAATAAAGAAAATTTCAAAGCTTTTAGTTTCTTAGATCGTGGAAGTGATGAAAGACAATACAATGCTCCACTTGTAAATCTTGGCATAGTAGGAGTATGCCGCACAAGATACGGCGACTATCATGGATATCACAACTCAAAAGATGATTTAAATTTTATCTCTGAAAAAGGTTTAATGGGCGGACTTCAAAGCATGCAAGAAATGATTTTAAATTTAGAAATCAACGCTGTATATAAAAACACCATAGTATGCGAACCCAATCTTGGCAAAAGAGGACTATATCACACCCTTAGCACTGCCAATGACATTCCTTTGGCTTGTAATTTTCTAGCTTACTGTGATGGAGTAAATGATATCATCGATATAGCCAATATTTTAAATATGCAAGCTTATGAATTTAAAGAGCTTTTGGAAAAAATCAAATTTTATGGACTAGTAAAATGAAATATTTTTTAAAATACAATGACAAAAAATACTCTGATAGGGATTTAATAGATGCTTTTTATCGACTAGGTATAAAAAAGGGCGATATTTTATGTGTGCATACAGAACTTTTTAATTTTGGCATACCCTTACTCCCTAAAAATGAATTTTTACAAACCATACTGGATTGTTTTTTTCAAGCCATAGGCAAAGAAGGAACTTTGATCATGCCAACCTTTACTTATAGTTTTTGCAAAAATGAAGTTTATGACAAAATCAACTCAAAAACAAAAATGGGGGCATTAAATGAATATTTTCGTAAACAAACAGGAGTAAAACGCACCAATGATCCTATATTTTCTTTTGCTATAGGGGGGGGGTGAAAGAAAAATTATTTTTAAAAGAGACGCAAAGTTGTTTGGGTGAAAATTCTGTGTATGATCTTTTATGCCAAAATGATGGAAAATTTATGACTTTTGGTGGGGTTGGGCATACTTTAACTCATTATGCGGAAGAAAAATTTAATGTAAATTATCGCTTTCATAAAATTTTTACAGGAAAAATAATAGATGAATTAGGGAATGTGCAAGATAAAAAAATTGCTTATTATGTAAGAAAACTTGACACTGCTTCTATGCCCAATTTAGAAAGTATTATAGCCCTAGTAAGTAAAAGCAAAAATCATAAAAGGCTTCCATTGGGTGGAGATTTTATCGATATTTATCAAGCTAAAGAATATGTAAAAACATTGCATAAGGCCCTAGAAAAAAACAAGAATATTTTAACACAATTATAGTAAAATACATAATTTAAGGAAGAAAATGCAAAAAAAATTTTATGAAATTTTAGAAAATATACTCGAAACCAAAGTAGATGAAAATACAAATTTAAGCATGGAAAATTGCAAAAACTGGACTTCTTTAGCTCATATTGATATCATCATGAGTTTAGAAGAAGAATTTGAAATCAAATTTAACAAAGAAGATTTAAGTCTCTTAAAATCCCAAAACGCCTTACTAGAAAAAATTCAAACCCTAAAGACTGCAAAATGAAAAAAAATATTGAAAAATTATTTCAAGCCATCGCTCAAAAAAATCCTATCCATTCTAAATATCTTAAGAAAATTGGATTTTCTCAAGAAGACGAAGAAGAATTTGATAAATTAATTTCTTATTATATTCAAGATCACATCAGCATAGAAGAACAATGCGATTGTTATTTGTTGATTCTTAATGATACTTTAGAAGAAACAAAATTTTTTATAGAAAATGGGACTTATCGTTATTCTAGCTTTGATGAAGTCAAGGATAAGGTTTATTTTAACGAAAGTTATATGAAACAATACATGATAGGCTTAGCTCTTTCTTCTTTTGTTTGGATAGCTCATATTAAAGTCAGAAAGTATTTTTCACAATATTTACAAAATTTCACTCCAAAAACAACTTATTTTGAAATCGGCCCTGGTCATGGAGAATACTTTGCAAGAGCAGTTAAAAGTAATAAATTTTCCGCCTTTTACGGACTTGATATCTCTCCAACAAGTTGCGAACTTACCCAAACAATGGTAAAACAACAAGTAGGAGATTTGATTAAAAAATGCGATTTTTTATGTCAAGATTTTTTTACTTATGATTTTGATAAAAAAGCTGATTTGATAGTGATTGGAGAAGTATTAGAACACGTAGAAAAACCTCTTGAATTTCTTAAAAGATCTAAAGAACTTCTTAACGATAAAGGAGAAATTTTTGCGACTATTCCTATTAATGCTCCTGCTATTGATCATATTTATTTATTTTCCCACCCCGATGAAGTTAAAAACTTGATAGAAAAATCAGGCTTAAAACTTAAAGCTTACGAATCTTTTATGGCAAATGATTATAGTTTAGAAAAAGCATTGAAATTTAAAAATGCTATCACTATGGCGGTAGTACTAAATGCTTGATAAAACACTCCATTTACCCATTCATCATATAGGTGTGGCTTGTAAAAATTTAGAAAAAGAAAGAGAATGTTTTTTTAAACTAGGTTTTTACAAGGAAGCAGAATTTATAGATGAAAAACAAGGAGTAAGGGGTGAATTTATCATCCCTTGTAATGGGGCATTTCCACAATACAGATTTGAACTTTTACAAAATTTAAACGATAAAGGTCCACTAGATAGCTATTTGAAAAATAATACCAAAATGTATCATTTAGCTTATGAAAGTAAAAATATCACGCAAGATTTAACTCTTTTAGAACAACAAGGAGGCATTTGCATTGTTCCCATTATGCAAGCAAGCTATTTTGCTAAACTTTGTTTTATCATGATGCCAAATAGGCTTTTAATCGAACTTGTGGAGCTAAAATGAATCTTTTTTCACCCCATTTAAAACGCAATGAACTTATAAAATACACCAAAGAATTAGACTTTAGTAAAAGTCAAAATCTTCTTATCAATATCCATAGAAATCATGCTTTTGAAGGAGTGCAAAGTATCATTGCTCCTTTTTTACATTTTGCTAATTTAAGGGCTGATTTTAATTTCAGCTCTTATGATGATAGCTTGAGTTTTGATGGTTTTCAAAAAGCCAATTTAGAACTTTTATGGTTGGATTTAGCCCGCTATAAAAATAATGTGCAAAATTTTCTAGAAGAAAGACTTTTAACATTAAGAAAAATTTCACAAAGCCCTATTTTAGTCCTTAGTTTAGGAGAATTTAAAACAGATAAAAAAATTTTAAATTGCGAAATTTTTAATGTAGAAAAACTCATAAAAGAGTATTTTGATGAAGAAGATATTTTAGACTTAGCCAAAGAAGAACTTACAGGCTCTAAGCTTAATAATAAAACTTTGATTTTTTTAGCACAAATTTTAGGACTTAGCCTCATCCCTGCACTCATAAAACCGGCTCTTAAAGCTCTTGTGCTTGATCTTGATAATACCTTATATCAAGGAATTTTAGGTGAAGATGGTATAGATAATCTTAAATTAAATCCTTTACACAAAGCCTTACAAGAAAAAATTAAAACTTTTAAAAAACAAGGATTTTTACTTGCTCTAGCTTCAAAAAATGAAGAAAAAGACGCAAAAAAACTTTTTGAAACAAGAAAAGATTTCATCTTGCAATGGGATGATTTTGATGCTAAAATGATCAATTGGGAGTCAAAGGGTGAAAATATCTTAAAAATTGCTAAAAAATTTAATATAAATACTAATGCCATGCTTTTTATAGATGATAATATCGCTGAGCTTGAAAATACCAAATTTACGGGTGTTAAAACACTCTTATGCGATGAAAATATACTCTATAAAATCAAACTTTTTCCTAATCTTCTTAAACTTTTAAACACTCAAGAAGATAAAATTCGTGCTAAAGATATAGCAGCCAATGCTTTAAGAGAAGAGCTTAAAAGCTTAAGCGATGAAGAGTATTTTCAAAATCTTGAAATCAGCTTACATTTTAGCAAAAATGACCTCCAAAATATCCCCCGCATTAGCGAACTTTTGGGCAAAACCAATCAATTTATCGCTAATTACACTCGTTTAAATCAAGAAAAAGTCGCACAACACATGCAAAATGAACTTATTGTAAGTGTGAGCATGAGTGATAAATTAAGCGATAGTGGGATTATCGCTATTTTTGTTTTTTCTTGCAAAGAAGGAAATTTATTTGTCGATGATCTTTGCATTTCTTGTAGAGCTTTAGGCAGAAAGCTTGAAACTAGAATGTTTTTTAAAGCCTTTAAATTGGCTTTAGATTTCTTTGAGCTTAAAAATAATAATGCAAGGCTTTATTATCAAAAAGGCGAAAGAAATATGCCATTTTTAAGCTTTTTAAAACAAATTTCTAAAGAGATTGAAAAAAACTCAGCCCTTATTCCACTTCAAAATTTAAACTTCAAAGGACTTATAATCCATGAAAACTAGATTTGATAAAGCCAAAATTTCAGGCATTTGCGTAAGCGTACCTGAACATAAAATTTACATTGATGATGAATTAGAAAGCGTTTTTTCAAACGATATAAAAACCCTTAAAAGAATGAAAAAAATTATAGGTTTAAACACGCGTTATATTTGCGATGAAAACACCTGTGTAAGTGATCTTGGAAAACACGCAGCTAATACGCTTTTGCAAGGTTTAAATACAGATAAAAATAGCCTTGATGCACTCATTGTAGTAACTCAAAGTCCTGATTTTTTCATGCCTTCTACGGCTTGTTATTTACATCAACTTTTAAATTTAAGTTCTAAAACTATAGCTTTTGATTTAGGGCAAGCTTGTGCAGGGTATTTATACGGCTTATTTGTCGCTCATTCTTTAATACAAAGTGGCTTGAGTCAAATTCTACTCATTTGCGGGGATACTTTAAGCAAATTCATCCATCCTAAAAATATGAATTTAGCTCCTATTTTTGGTGATGGAGTCAGTGCAACTTTGATTGAAAAAACAGATTTTAACGAAGCTTTTTTTGAGCTTGGAAGCGATGGGAAATATTTTGATAAACTTATCATTCCAAAAGGTGCGATGAGAATACCTAAAGCAGATATTTTTAACGATGATTCACTCATGCAAACCGAGGAGTTTAGACAATTAGAAAATCTTTATATGGACGGAGCAAATATTTTCAATATGGCTTTAGAATGCGAACCTAAAAGCTTTAAAGAAATTTTAGAATTTTCCAAAGTGGAAGAAAAAGACATTACTTTTCATCTTTTTCATCAATCTAATGCGTATTTGGTTGATTGCATTAAAGAAGAATTAAAACTTAATGATGATAAAGTTCCTAATTTCATCATGGAAAAATACGCTAATTTAAGTGCTTGTTCACTACCTGCCCTACTTTGCGAGCTAGATATCCCAAAAGAATTTAAAGCAAGTTTAAGTGCTTTTGGTGCAGGACTTAGCTGGGGAAGTGCGGTGTTGAATTTCAAGGATTTATACACAAAAGATATTTTAATTTATACAAAGGAGAAATAATGACAAAAACCGAATTTTTAGAAGAGCTTAAAGAATCCATGCACAGAGATGAAGACTTAAGCGAGGATATGTTACTTGATGATATAGATGAGTGGGATAGCTTGGCTTTTGTATCTGTGATGGTGCTTTACAAAAATCTTTTTGCTCTAAAAATCACAGCCGAGGACTTGAAAAATTGTCAAAAAGTGAGCGATTTAATCAATTTAGCAAAGCTTGATTAAAACCCTTAAGGTTTTAATCTTTTATCACTAATTCAAATTTATCTACCACATCCCTAAACACAAATACTTTATTCCCACAAGGATAAGAGATAGAATTTTCTTGCATGAAAGATTTTCTTCCTTGTAATTTTTCAAGCATTAAAGGAAGTTCTTTTCTAAATAAGGCTTTATCAGGTATACCACAACCATGATCTAAATTTTTAATAAATTTTCCATCAATTTTATTTTCGTCTATCAAATTTAAAGTTACATCATATCCTAAAATTTTTAATATTTGCATAGTTTGTTCTTTAAAATTTGCTGGAGTTAAAGGATCTTTATCGCTGTGATAACTCACATAAATAATATTTTTATTTTTTTGACTTTGTAAAATCAAGTGATCTTTATTGAGTAAAGATCTAATAAAATAATTTTCATTATTAAAAAAATAAGGTGAATTTTCTTTACGTGTCCAATGAGTTTTTAGAAAACAGCTCATAAAAAAATGATTACCCTGTATATACATATCCCCATAAGTGTCCTTGCTTTTAAATTTTAATTCTCTACCGATAATGTAATTAAGCGGCGGCAAAGCCGAACCTGAATTATCAATCACCCCATCTACATACCAAGGGGCTATTTTTGCTATGAGCAAGGCTAAGTATCCTCCATAAGACCCCCCCCCCATAAATTTTTGGTAAATCTGCAAATTTTGGAAAGCGTTTAACCAGATCTTTTAAGGCATTGATATGATCAATAGCTGCCATAATGCCAAAATTTTGATAGTCTCCATTGGGTGGGATAAAAGTTGCACTCAATCTCTCTTCAAAATCATAAGGCAATCGATTTAACATTTTTAATTCTGTCATAACTTCACTCAAATATTCGCAATGACTAACTACAGTATTATTAGCCAATTGATCGCATGGAATGCTATATTTATGAAGCACTTTTTCTATTAAACTTAAATCCTCTTTTATAAAGTCTGCTAATGTTGAATATTTCTCAACATCCGAACGCCTCATACAAAAACAATGATAAAAAACATGCACCGCTACAACATCAAAATTTTTAGCGATATAATTTCTATAAGAGTCTAAAAAATATATATTTGCATTAGCCCCATAACCGCCCACTATAAAAACTATAGCTTTAATATCTTTTTCATCATCATAACTTATACGGTATTCAAGCTTGCTAGTTCTTTTGATGTTTAATTCCACATCATCACAAGAATCAATTTCAAAGGTTTGGTTTATGAGCATATAAAGGCCTTTTTTATTAATTTATCGATATTATATTACAAAAAACTAAAAAGGCAAATCATGACAACCCATATCTACGATTTTTTAGAAAAAAGCTTAATCAAATTTAGCGAAAAAACTGCTTTTGTAGAACCTTTGACCAAGGAACGAAAAGAAATCACTTATAAAGACTTTGATCTTTTTTCTAAAAAACTAGCCAGTGAAATTTTAAGAAATCTAGGAAATGATAATCCTATCCAAGCTCCTGTTTTAATTATCTTGTCTAAAGGAATTGATTGTTTGATTTCATTTTTTGGAGTGGCACTCAGTGGAAATTTTTATACACTTTTAGATGAAAAAAGTCCTAAAGAAAGAGTAGAAAAAGTCGTAGAGGTTTTACAACCTAAACTTTTTATCACTTCAAAAGATTTAAATTTTAACTTAGATTTACCTACGCTTTATACACAAGACTTTGAAAGTTTTAATATAGATGAGAGTTTGCTAACAAATGCTAAAGAAAAACACATCGATACAAATTTACTTTATGTCTTCTTTACAAGTGGGAGCACAGGCATTCCTAAAGGAGTAAGCATAGCACATAAAAGTGTGATTGATTATACTTTTTGGGTATGTGAGACTTTTAAATTTAATGAGAATGAAATTTTAGCTAATCAAGCACCATTTTATTTTGACAATAGCATTTTAGATATTTTTTCAAGTGTAAAATCAGGAGCAACTTTACATCTTTTACCCAATCATCTTTTTGCCTTTCCAAATAAAATTTTAGAATGTTTAGAAAAAGAAAAAATAAGCACTATATTTTGGGTACCTTCGGTGTTGATTTATTTTGCAAATACCCAAGCTTTGAATAATTTTAGCTTAAGTACTTTAAAAAAGATACTTTTTTGCGGTGAAATCATGCCTAACAAACAGCTAAACATTTGGCGTAAACACTTACCCAATGCTTTATTTGCCAACCTTTACGGTCCAACAGAAATCACTGATGTATGTTCTTTTTATATCATAAATCGTGATTTTAAAGATGAAGAACTTTTACCTATAGGAAAAGCGTGCAAAAATACAGAACTTTTAGTTTTTGATGAGAATATGAATTTCATAAGCCCCAAACAAATAGGTGTCAAAGGAGAACTTTATGTGCGTGGGACTTCTTTGTCTTTAGGGTATTATAATGACAAAGAAAAAACCAAACAAGCTTTTATACAAAATCCTTTACATGATAATTATTTAGATCTTTTATACAAAACAGGAGATATCATTTCTTATAATGAATTTGGCGAACTTTTATGCTATGGAAGAGCGGATAATCAGATCAAATATATGGGTCATAGAATAGAACTTGGAGAGATAGAAAATGTGATTAACTCTCATGCGAATATAAAAAATAGTGCATGTATGTTTAAAGAAGATATTGTTTGTTTTTATGAAAGTGAAGAAGAGATCAATTTTAAAGCTTTTTTAAAAGACAAATTGCCTTCTTACATGATCCCAAAAAATTTTATCAAAATCGACGAATTTAAACTTAATCAAAATGGAAAAATCGATAGAAAGGTTTTAAAAGAACTTGTTTAAAGAAGCTTTTTATAAAGGATTTAAGTTAAGTAATTACTATGATAATTTTGATGCAATCAAAGAAAAAATTTTAAAACAAGAATTTATTTTACAAAAATATAAAAATAATAATTTTTTCTTTTTTAATCGTGTAGATAATTTACTATATTATTTTATCAATGATTTGCAGGATTTTAATTTAAAGGCTAATTATATAAAAATCTTAAGCAAAACTGATAAGCAACTTTTACAACATAATGATTTTTTAAAACTCAATCATTTTAAAGAAATACTCAATCATAAACAAATGATACTCAAAAAAGATGAGATAAAACCAAAAAAATTTACCTTTATCTCTAAAGCTTCACATGAAGATAGTAAGGAAATTTATAGCTTTTTTAGAAAATATTTTGATCAATATTTGTTTTATTTTTCACAAAAAAATCTTGAAGAAAAAATATCTGATATACTTGTCTATAAAGAAAATCAAAAAATTCGTGCTGCTTTGATTTATACTCAAACTCTCAATGCAAATTTTTTAGATTTTATAGCCGTAGATAGAAATTTAAAACACAAAAATGTAGCTTTTGCTTTGCTTAATCATTATTTTGCAACTAATGATCAACATAAATTTTTTAAACTTTTTGTAGAAGAAAAAAATGAAAAAGCTATCCATTTTTATCAAAGGGCAGGTTTTTGTTTTAATAATATTAATTTAAAATTTTATAGGAATTTTTAATGACTTACTCACACATTCTTGCTCTAGCTTTATTTAAAGAAGCTTTAGAAATTTTGAAAAATAAAGCCTTTAAAGTGCAAATTTCAAGGAGAAGTATCACAAAAATTGTCTTTGCCAAATAATGATTATTTGAATCTTGCTTGGAATAAAGAAAAAATTTCTCACTTTTTTAAGAGCTATAGTACGGTACTTTAAGCGGAGTGCCTAAGACTAGACTAAAAATCTTAGGCGAAGAAAGGAAAATTTATTTTATAAAATCAATGATCTTGACTTAATTTTAAATTTAAGTGATAATGTCATTTTAAAAATCACAAAGGAATAGAATGCAAGAAATCAAACAATTTTTCATCAACATAGATAGAGCCGATATTGATGAAAGCATGCAAGATTTAGTTAGTGAAGATCTTATCGATAGCATAGATATCATGGCTTTAGTTGCTGAAATAGAAAAATTCTATAAAAAACCCTTAAAAGCTGAATTCATCGCACCTGAGAATTTTGAAAGTTTTCAAGCCATCAAAAACATGATAAAGCAAGCTTTTATTTGATATATAAAACAAATCTATCTTCCTTATCTTCAAAGATAAAAATTTGATCATTGCAAGGATAAGAAATCGAATTTTTTCGCATAAAAGATTTTCTTCCTTGTAGTTTTTCAAGCATTAAAGGAAGTTCTTTTCTAAATAAGGCTTTATCATTTATTCTCATACCGTGATTTAAGTCTTTTATAAACCTTCCATCTACTTGACTTTCATCTTTTATCAAATTTAAAGTGACGTCATAGCCTAAAGTATTGAAAATCTCATAAAGCATAATTTTATCTTTAGCTGGTGCTTCAAAATCTTTAGCACTATGATAAGTTACAAAAATAATATTTTTTGAAATATCAGATAAAATTTGCAAATGCTTTAAATTTAATAACGCTCTTATCATATAATTTGCATGATTGAAAAAATAAGGTGAATTTTCTTTACGCGTCCAATAGGTTTTTAAAAAACAGTATAAATTCAAATCTTTAGAACTAAAAACAAATTCAAAAGAATCAATTTCCCTTCCCAATATAAATTTTAAAGGAGGTAAGGCTGGTCCTGAATTATCAATCACCCCATCTACATACCAAGGGGCTATTTTTGCTATGAGTAAAGATAGGTATCCTCCATAAGACCCCCCCCCCATAAATTTTTGGTAAATCTGCAAATTTTGGAAAGCGTTTAACCAGATCTTTTAAGGCATTGATATGATCAATAGCCGCCATAATGCCATAGTTTTGATAGTCTCCATTGGGTGGGATAAAATCACAAAAAAGTTCTATTTTTTGACTTTCATCGACTAAGCCTGCTTGTTTAATTTCTCCGACTCTTTGTTCTATAAAAGGAATAATTTGCTCAAAATTATCTTCATTAGTCAACAAATGTCCTAAATTAATATTTTTTAAAATACTATTAATACGTTCTAAGTCATCTTTATTAGGAATAAGTTTTGGATTATATTTTTCATCAATACTTTTTCTTGCACAAAAACAATGATAAAAAACATGCACCGCTACAACATCAAAATTTTTAGCGATATACTCTCTATCAAAGTCTAAAAAAGAAATGTTTGCATTAGCCCCATAACCGCCCACTATAAAAACTATAGCTTTAATATCTTTTTCATCATCATAACTTATACGGTATTCAAGCTTGCTAGTTCTTTTGATGTTTAATTCCACATCATCACAAGAATCAATTTCAAAGGTTTGGTTTATGAGCATATTTTTCCTTTATGATCAGTTCAAATTTATCCCCAGCATCTTTAAAAGTAAAAACCCTATCCCCACAAGGATAAGAGATAGAATTTTCTTGCATAAAAGATTTTCTTCCTTGTAGCTTTTCAAGTATTAAAGGAAGTTCTTTTCTAAATAAGGCTTTATCATTTATTCTCATACCGTGATTTAAGTCTTTTATAAATCTTCCATCAATTTCACTTTCATCTTTGATTAAATGCAAAGTGACGTCATAGCCTAATTTTTTATAAGCTAAACAAAGAGTTTGTTTATCTTTGGCTGTATCAAATTCATCTTTTAAGCTGTGATAAGATACGAAAATGATATTTTTATTTTTTTGAGTTTGTAAAATAAGATGATCCTTATGCAGTAAAGATCTGATAATATAATTTTCATTAGCAAAAAAATAGGGTGAATTTTCTTTACGTGTCCAAAAAGTTTTAAGAAACATACCCACTAATTTATCCTCATCATTAAAGAAATACTCCGGCTTATTTAATTCTCTTCCTATCATATACTCTAAAAAAGGCAAAACCGTTCCTGAGTTATCAATCACCCCATCTACATACCAAGGCGCTATTTTTGCTATGAGCAAGGCTAAGTATCCTCCATAAGACCCCCCCCCCATAAATTTTTGGTAAATCTGCAAATTTTGGAAAGCGTTTAACCAGATCTTTTAAAGCATTGATATGATCAATAGCTGCCATAATGCCATAGTTTTGATAATCTCCATTGGGTGGGATAAAAGTTGAGGTAAAATTCGCTTGATAATTTTGTGCTAATTTTCCTTGTGATTTTAGAGCCACGATATGCTGATCAAGCACTGCAAAACATTGAGGTGCATTTTTAAGATCAACACTCATAGGAATACCCACATCACATAAAGCTTGAGACAAACTTGATATATCCTCTTTTGCAAGCATCGTAACCGCACTATATTTCTCCACATCCGAATGCCTCATACAAAAACAATGATAAAAAACATGCACCGCTACAACATCAAAATTTTTAGCGATATACTCTCTATCAAAGTCTAAAAAAGAAATGTTTGCATTAGCCCCATAACCGCCCACTATAAAAACTATAGCTTTAATATCTTTTTCATCATCATAACTTATACGGTATTCAAGCTTACTAGTTCTTTTGATGTTTAATTCCACATCATCACAAGAATCAATTTCAAAGGTTTGGTTTATGAGCATATAAAGGCCTTTTATTGTATTTTAAAGACAATTATACTTAAATTTTAGTAAAATAAAACACAAAAAACAAGGCCTAATGATGAAAAATCTTTGCATAATCCCTGCACGAGGTGGATCAAAAAGAATTCCTAAAAAAAATATCATTGATTTTCTAGGCAAACCTTTAATTGCTTATAGTATAGAAAATGCTTTAAATTCAGGTATTTTTGATGAAGTCGTGCTTTCAAGCGACGATGAAGCAATCATAAAAACGGCCTTAAAATACGGTGCAAAAGCTCCATTTGTGCGTGATGAAAAATTAAGCGATGATTATGCTTCGAGCACTTCTGTAGTGCAAAATGCCATAGAAATTTTACAAAATCAAAATCAAATTTATGACAATGTCTGTTGTCTTTATGCTACTGCTCCTCTACTAAGCAAAGATATTTTAAAACAAGCCTATGAAAAATTTATCCAAAATCAAAGTAAATTTTTATTTGCTGCTACTGAATTTGAGTATCCTATACAAAGGGCTTTTTATTTAAATGAAAACAATCAAGTTCATATGTTTGATGAAAAATATTATAAAAGTCGCTCACAAGACTTAGCAAAAGCTTATCATGATGCAGGAGCTTTTTATTTTGGCACAAGCAAAGCTTGGCTTAAAGAAGATTTTATATTTAAATCTCATTCTAGTGTGTTTATATTGCCAAGAAATTTAGTTTGCGATATAGACACCCTGCAAGATTTAGAATTTGCAAAAATACTCTATAAGGCAAATCATGAAAGTGCTTTTTAGAAGCGATAGTTCAAGTCAAATAGGCTTTGGGCACATTAAACGCGATCTAGTATTGGCCAAACAATACGATGATGTAAGCTTTGCTTGCTTGCCTTTAAAAGGCTCTTTAATCGATGAAATTCCTTATCCTGTTTATGAACTTGATAGTGAAAGTATTTACGAGCTTATCAATCTTATCAAAGAAGAAAAATTTGAACTTCTAATCATCGATCACTATGGTATCGGCGTAGATGATGAAAAACTAATCAAACTTGAAACAGGGGTGAAAATCTTAAGTTTTGATGATGAAATCAAATCTCATCATTGTGATGTTTTACTTAATGTCAATGCTTACTCAAAAGCAAGCGATTATGAAGGTTTAGTACCTTTTAAATGCGAAGTAAGATGTGGTTTTTCTTATGCCTTAATCAGAGAAGAATTTTATCAAGAATCTAAACAAAATAGAGAAAAAAAATATGATTTTTTCGTTTGCATGGGTGCAACAGACATAAAAAATCTTTCCTTGCAAATCGCTAGTGAGTTACCTAAAACAAAGACCATAAGCATTGCAACTAGCTCTTCTAATCCTAATCTTAAAAAATTGCAAAAATTTGTAAAATTACATAGCAATATTAGATTATTTATCGATCATAAAAATATCGCAAGACTGATGAATGAAAGCAATAAACTCATCATCAGTGCAAGTTCTTTGGTCAACGAAGCCCTACTTTTAAAAGCAAATTTCAAAGCTATTTGCGTTGCCAAAAACCAAGAAAAATTAGCCATTTGGCTTGGTCAAAAAGGCTATGAAGTGGAGTATAAGTATTGATAAAACTTAAAAATTTCACAGAATTAAATTCGCAAGAAATAGAACTGATTTTTAAATGGCGTAATCACCCCGATATAAGTCAATTTATGAAAACAAAACATATTGATTTTAATGAACATTTAAGATTTATAAAAAATTTAAATCAAGATTCTAGTAAACAATATTTTTTAGTTTTTCAAGATGAGGAAATTATAGGCGTCATTGATTTTATAAATATTACATCCAATGATTGCGAATTTGGACTTTATGCAAAGCCTCATCTAAAAGGCGTAGGACAAGTTTTAATGAATGAAATCAAAAAATACGCCTTTGAAATTTTAAAAGTGGATACTCTTAAAGCCTATGTTTTTAAAGACAATCACAAAGCTTTACAACTCTATCAACAAAATCATTTTACTATTTACAATGAAGATACACATTTTTACTATGTTTATTTAAAGCAATCTAACTGCAAAGCCTTTCCTAGCTAATTCTTCTTTGATATCTTTAGGGGTGTATTTAGAAAAATGAAAAATATAAGCTCCTGCTAAAGCATCAGCACCCAAATTTAAAGCCTCCACTCCATCGCTTGGTGCTCCAAGTCCTCCATTGATAATGAAAGGGATTTTAAGCTTGTTTTGAAAAATTTTTAAAAGTTCTAAATCATAACCCTTTGCTTTTCCCTCAAAATCCACAGAAGTCAAAAGAAGCTCTCCAGCTCCTTTTTTTTCATATTCCAAAGCAAGTTCTAAAGGATTTTTTTCAAGTAAATTTCCTCTATCATAAACGCAAAATTTATCTCCTTTTCTTTTAACGTCTATAGAACAAACTATACATTGAGAGCCAAAACGATTAGCTCCTTTACTTATAAAATCTATATCTTCTAAAGCTTTAGAATTGATAGAAATTTTATCCGCACCTAAATTTAAAATCTTTTGTATATCTTCAAGAGTTTTTATCCCCCCACCTATAGTTAAAGGCATAAAACATTCCTTAGCAAGATCTTCTATGCTTTCAAAATCTATTTCACCACTTTTTGAAGCATCTATATCTAAGATAATAAGCTCATCAACATTGCGTGCATTGTAAATTCGCACCGTTGAAGTTAAGTGTCCTATAGTGCGAAAATCCTTAAATTCTATACTTTTAACCAGTTGAGAATTTTTTAGTAAAACACAAGGGATAATTCTAGTTTTTAACATTTAAAGCCTTACAAAATTTTCTAAAAGTTTTAAGCCTAAATTTTGACTTTTTTCAGGATGAAATTGCGTAGCAAAGATATAATCTTTTTGCAAAGATGCGACAAATTTATGCCCATATTGTGCCTTAGCACTTGCAAACTCATCTTTGCATCTCACATAAAAAGAATGCACAAAATAAAAATCACTTTTATTTTCTATACCTTGATATAAAGGCTCTTGTTTTAAAATTTCAAGTTCATTCCAACCCATATGTGGAATTTTTAAATTTAAATCTTCTTCAAATTTTACTACCTCACCCTCTATAAAACCAAGCCCCTCACAAACTCCACCTTCATAGCCCTTTTCTAAAAAAAGCTGCATTCCCAAACAAATGCCTAAAATAGGTTTTTTTTGCACTAAAACCTGTTCTTTTAAAGCTTCTATAAAACCAAGTTCTTTTAAATTTTTCATCGCTTCTTTAAAAGATCCCACTCCAGGCAAAAGCAATTTATCTGCTTTTTGTAAATCTTTTGGATTTTGAGCTATGAAATTTTTAGCTCCTATTTTTTCAAAAGCCTTAGCAACAGAATTTAAATTTCCCGCCTTATAATCAATCAGTGCTATCATTTTAAAACACACTCATCTTTTCTTACCAAAGAACCATCATAATCTCTTATAAATTTACCATTTTCATCACGTTTAAAGATTTTTTTATTGATAAAAGAATCCACAATTTTTTGAAATTCTTCTTCGCTAAAACCACTAAATTCAAGATATTTTTTAATAGCCTTTTTAGGGGGCTTGCCATCGTATTTTTGCACCAAACGCACCCCTTCTTCACGGCTAATATAACCTAAGCGAATATCCAAACAAGCATTATCCGTTGCTCTACCAAAACCATATTTGCAGTATTTTAAATAATCATGCACATGATTAGAATAACAATCCAAATTTTCAAAATTTTCATAAGTAGTTTCAACAGGGTGATCTAAAGTTAAAAAACCATGTTTTTTAGAAATTTCAAGAATTTTTTTATAATCCCATTTAAAATAATATCCTAAAAATAACCCCGTAACCCCTACTCTTTGAAGTTCTTCATCGCTTGGATAAGTATATAAAAATAAATCTTTTTCAGTGATACCATTTACCCCAAGCATATCAGAAGCACGATTTCCCAAAAGTCCGCCAAATTCTTCAAGCCACTCTCTGCCTAAAATATTCTTATTTTTACTACTCGCAGGACCACCATACTCTATCTGTGGACTTTCTCCCCAGATGATTAAAGGCACTCCAAAATTTACTGCTATGCGTGGAACAGAAGTAAAAATTCCCAAATGGTTTTGCCACTCATTATCCCCTGTTCTTATAAAAGCTTCACGGGCAAGTTTTTGATAAACCTTTGGATCACGCTTGATATGGATCAAATCCACGCCAAGATGATTTAAATTTTCTAAATTTTTACGCCCTATTTTTGTAGGCACACTAGGTTCAAAACACACGCATAAAGGATTAAGTCCAAGCTCAAGCATTTTAACCACTTGAAAAGTAGAATCTTTTCCACCACTTACCCCGATAACACAATCATAAACAGGATGTTTTTTATATTTTTTTACAAGCTCAAAAAATTCTTTTTCTCTTTCTTGCCAATTGATTTTTTTATTTTTAGCTTCTTGGGAACGACACGCATCGCAAATCCCCTCTTTATCAAAATGTAAGTCAGGTTTAGTATCTGGCATCACACATTTTTTACAAAATTTCATATCAAATCACCTTCACTAAAATAAAAAACTTAAATTATTTTAAACAAATATCGACTTAAATAATTAATTATAAAGAAAACTATTTATATTTTTATAAAAATAACGATATAATCCATTAAAAATTATAAAGAATTATAGAATGCAAATAGGAAATTTTAACACCGATAAAAAAGTTTTTATCATTGCAGAACTTAGTGCAAATCACTCAGGCAGTCTTGAGATGGCACTTCAAAGCATAAAAGCTGTTAAAAAAGCAGGTGCTGATGCGATAAAAATCCAAACTTACACTCCAGATAGCCTTACGCTAAATAGCAACAAAGAAGATTTTATCATCAAAGGTGGGCTTTGGGATAAAAGAAAACTTTATGAGCTTTACGAAAGTGCAAAAACTCCTTATGAATGGCATTCTCAAATCTTTGAAACCGCACAAAATGAAGGCATACTTTGTTTTTCAAGTCCTTTTGCTAAAGAAGATATAGAATTTCTAAAACGCTTTGATCCTATAGCCTATAAAATCGCTTCTTTTGAAGCTAATGATGAAAATTTTGTGCGTTTAATCGCCAAAGAAAAAAAACCTACTATCGTTTCAACGGGTATTGCTACAGAGGAAGAACTTTTTAAAATTTGTGAAATTTTTAAAGAAGAAAAAAACCCTAATCTCATCTTTTTAAAATGCACTTCAGCTTATCCTGCTGCCATAGAAGATATGAATTTAAAGGGTATAGTGAGTTTAAAAGAAAAATTTAACGTTGAAGTGGGTTTAAGTGATCATAGTTTTGGTTTTTTAGCTCCTGTTATGGCAGTAGCACTTGGAGCTAGAGTGATAGAAAAGCATTTTATACTAGATAAAAGCATAGAAAGTGAAGACAGTAAATTTAGTCTTGACTTTGATGAATTTAAAGCTATGGTAGATGCAGTAAGGCAGGCTGAAAGTGCTTTAGGCGATGGCAAGTTAGAACTAGATAAAAAAGCACTTAAAAACCGTATTTTTGCAAGAAGCTTATACGCAAGTAAAGATATCAAAAAAGGCGAAATTTTCAGCGAAGAAAATATAAAATCGGTTCGTCCTTCTTTTGGACTACATCCTAAATTTTATCAAGAAATTTTAGGAAAAAAAGCTAGTAAAGATATAGAATTTGGCGATGCCTTAAAACAAGGAGATTTCCAATGACCTTCACCCCCACCCAAAAACAACTCTTTAATCAAAACATTAAAGCCTTAAGCAATCTTTTTTTAAAAGAGAGTTTAAAAGAAATCAAATCCAGTAAATTTGAACTTATCTTAGG
>JACRSG010000006.1 GCA_014305285.1 Campylobacter jejuni | reverse complement strand
GTGAAACTTTATAATTTAAAAGATTTTAAGCCCTTTTTTCGAAAAAAGGAAATGAAATTATAACTCATTAAACTTAAAAGGGAATTAAATAATGTAAATATTTGTTGGGTTTAGGAAGAAGATGGGGGCTATATTTTAGAGCATTCGTAATTTTTATTTTTTATATTAACAAATTGACTTTTAAGTGTTTTAAACTCTGGAATATAAGCATAACCACTAAGGGTATCTATAACGATACAAAGAGTATGCTTTTTTGATGACAAACGTATAATACAATCTGAATTATTCTTTGCTAAAGTTTTTTCATAGGCATAATTGGCATTTGTTAATGGAGAATATACTCTACCCATTTCATCAAATACTAATCTAGTAAATCCTGAACAAGTTCCTTTGAATTCGACCTTTTCTATTCCGAATCTTTTTGTAATATTAAATCTTTGTGTAGTTTTTTCATCATCTTTACTAATAACCCCACTTTGACCTGAGTTCATTAATTTGTTATGATTGATTACATCAACAGCAATTTCTCTATCTACATTAATTTCAGTCTTACCTAAATTAGCATTTCCATCACCATTTTTATCCAAGAAAATAGTATATGTTTGATCATAACCTGTAGCAGCTGATTTTATAAAATAAATCTGCCACTTACTTTTAAACCACTCTCTTTTCGCAATAGCCAATTCATCAACTCTTATACCTTCTTGCATCATAGCCAAACTTTGGGTATATTGGATATCATTAAGAATTTGCATTGCACCTTCTAACAGATTGTCTTTTTTTAAGTAAAGACTACCTAAATTAAAAATTATACCTAAAATCAGAATTATAAACACAAATTCTAAAAAACTAAAAGCTTTATTCATAGTTTAAAATCTGATATATTTTTTCATATTTTCCAAGTTTTACTTTAATAATTTTTTTATCCAAACCATACTTATTACCTTGTTTTAAAGCTTTTAAATAAAACTTATTGCTATTTTTTATTCCATAAAATCGCAATCTTTTTTGTAAGCTTGGAGCTGTTGCAAACTCTGAAACATTTTGTTTTTTTAATTCTAGTGCCAATTCTTTAGCGAAATGATAATTATTGGCAAAATGACGATTTGGATCGTCTATAAAATAATACAATAATTGATTGGCGACGATTAAAAAATAACAAAATATTAAAAAAATTATAGAACATTCTATAAAGATTTTATATCTTAATCGAAAAACTGGTAATCTCACCCTATAACTTTGCATTAAAGTTTTTATAAGCAAAGGAGTGCAAATAACACAAAAAGGCAAAAAATCATCTAAAAAAAGTTTTTGTCTTAAAGAAAGCAACAAACAAAATACAAATGTTACACTCATTAAAAACCATAATAAATTTTTATATTTCTGAAAAGTCAAGCGATAAATAGTGTAAAAAAAATATACAAAAACCAAAGGAGAAAAACATGCAGCAAAAATTCCTAAAGTATCTAAAAAATAACCTCTTGGGCGTCCACCTGTATCAAAACCATAAAAACTAATACTCGCTCCAAACAAAACAAGAGATAAGGTAAATAAAATAGCATTTCTTTTATAAATCCCAAAAAAGAAAAAAGTTAAAAATAAAATATTAAAAGATTTATCAACAAATAACACTATAATCAATAATATATAAAAAAGCCATTTTTTTTCATATTCATAAGCACACAATATAGCAAGGGTTAAAAAAATCACCAAAGATGCAGCATTAACCAGCAAAGCACTTGCAACAGTACCTGGCAATAAAACAAATAACAATAAAGAAAAAAAAGCATCGATTTTAGTTTTGGTATATTTCAAAGCTAGTAAATACAAAAGTAAACAACTTAAAAAATGAAAAAATAAAAAAGGAAGTCTTAAACCAAAATCATTTTGTCCAAAAATAAAAGTTCCAAAATGAGATATATAATAAAGCAAATTATGAGAAAAAATAAGCGATTTGCCCTGTTCACCAAAATAAATATCAGCTTCATCAGCACTAATACTCAGTGTTGAAATTCCATAAAGCAAAGCCAACAAATCAAGACTAAGTAAAATGATGATAAGTTTATAATTTTTAATTTTTTCCATAATGGAAATTTTACAAAATTAAACTTAAAATATCAATCAAAATAAATATTAAAAAGCAAGTCAAATAATAAAAAATCAAAGTACTAATAGATACTGAGAAATTTTGAATTACCCTTAAAGCCAGTCAAGACAAACAAAAATACAATATAATCTCTTAAAATTAAAAAAATACTATTACATTTATCTTAAAATAAGCAAATCTCCATCTGTTTGACTCATATCTTGAAGTAACTCTCCATATCTTAAACTCATCTTTTTGTGCTAATTTTTATATACACGAACATTTTCGCTTGAATTTCTTTATCTTGCCAAAGATAATTATAAATTTATCGATGAAAAGAATTTGGTTTTAAAAAACATAATTTTGTTTTTAAAATAATTTAAATAATGCCTTAAAACAGGCATTATTATATCACATTTCTTCCTCGCTATTATATTTTAAAAGTGCGACAAAGCGATAAAACATATGAATAAATTTAGAATAAGGCATCATAATAAAAAAAGCCAAAACACAACTTAAATGAAACCAAAGCGCATAAGATAAGAGAAAGCTGTGCTTTAAAAACATAAGTAAAATTCCTGTAAAACTCACCAAAAAAAGCATAAAAATAAAAGTATAATCCATGCTCACACTTTGTTCATCAATAATATTTTTATCTGCTATACATTTTAAAACAAACAAGCCTAAAGACCCTATACAAAGCATAACTCCACCTAAAATTCCAAAGATTTTAGGAAGCTGGGTAAAATCATAAGGTGCTACCCAATTTAAAATATGATGATAAATCGCACCCAAACATGTAGCTATAAAACAAAATAAAAAACCATAAGCTGTAAAATGATGAAATGTTTTCCTTATATTTGAACGCTTTTCATTAGGATAGGTACAACCCTCATTTTTATGCCCACCAAGATATTTTAATGTCATTGCATCCTTGATACTTTGAACAAAAACTTTGAAATTTACATTTTTAATTTCAATGGCGCGATAAAATTTAACAATCCCACCAAAAAGCGCGATACAAACCAAAAGAGAAACTATGCTAAAAACACTCACCATATATTCATATGAAACCACAGCAAAAAAGTTGCCATTTGCACTTCCACCATTATAAGAACTAGCACTCCAAAAACCAAAAAATAGACATAAAACTAAAACTATAGTTGTTAAAACCGCATTTTTTCTAAATGCACTTCCTAAAAAATTTGGGAAAGAATATTTTTCGTAGCTGTATTGTCTAAGCGCAGCAAATTGTTTAGGAATGGAAACATTAAATTCATGCGGGGGTGCGTATTGACAATCATAAAAACATTCTGAACACTGATGGCATAAATTTGCTAAATAATCCATATCCATTAAAGAAAATTCACGCTTTTTTTCCATTGCTGGAAAAACTGCACAAAGTCCTTCGCAATAACGACAAGAATTGCATATAATGCAAGATTTTTGCACCTCTTCGTAAATTTTTGTAATTTTCATTTTACTTCCTTTATTAAATCATACGCATTTTCTCCAGCCAAACGCCCAAAAACACTTCCTATACTCATACCAAAACCCGCGACATAGCCTTGGGTTAAAATATTGCCCGCCATGATTTCACCGGCAGCAAAAACATTTTTAAAAAGTTCACCATCATCTTGATAAACTCTTGCATTTTTATCCACTTTTACCCCCATATAGGTAAAAGTAACACCTGGACGCAAAGGATAGCAGTAAAAAGGCGGAGTATTAATCTTTAAAGCCCAATGTGTTTTTTCTATCTTCAAACCTTGTGTATAGCAATTATCTTGTATAGTGTGATTAAACTCACCCTCTACAACGCTTTGATTATACTCATCAAGTGTCGCCTTTAAAGCTTTTGAGTCTAAATTTATCTTGATTGCTAAATCTTCAATTGAATTTGCTACTATAGGCTCAAAAAGTGATGGCATATAACATTTTTGCACCTTAGAATCTGTGATTGAATAAGCAATCTGATCTTCCTCATTTGCCACCAAACGACCCCAAATTGCGTAACGCTTCGGCCAAAAATCCTCCCCTTCATCATAAAATCTTTGTGCTTTTTTATTAACCACTATACCCAAAGACACACAATCAACCCTTGAAGCAATACCTCCATCATATTTTGGAGTTCTTGCATCAATAGCAACCATATGTCCTTGTGTAGGATCTCCTATAATTTGAGCATGATTTTTTTGCAAAGCTCTTAGCATTTTACCTTGATTAAAGCGTGTACCACGGATAATAAAATTTCTTGCCTTTTCTCCCCAAGCTTCTTCGAGCCATTCTAAATTTGACTCAAAGCCACCACTTGCAACAATCACCGCCTTTGCTTTAAATTTTAATTCTTTATTTTGTTTTTTGTCTAAAACTAAAATTTCTTTACACCAACCCCCATCTATAACCAAATCTAAAGCTTCAAATTCATAAAAAATTTCAACGCCTAAATTTTGAGCTGTATTAAAATAAGCATTCACCAAAGATTTTCCTCCACCTAGAAAAAAAGCATTGGTGCGTCCTAAATGTAAAGTTCCACGCATAGAAGGCTGGAAGCGGACTCCATATTTTTTTGCAAATTCTACTGCTTGTGGAGTATGAGAGATAACAAAACGCGCGTATTCTTCATTGGTTTGCCCTTTAGTTACTTTAAAAACATCTTCAAAAAACTCATCTTCACTATAACTTTCAACTAAAACATCCGTAGGAGCATCATGCATCGAGCGTAAATTTCTTGTATGTTGTGAATTACCACCCCTCCACTCTTTTGGAGAGCTTTCCAAAAGAGCTATTTTAACATTTCCTTTACTAGCAGCTGATATTGCAGCACAAAGTGCTGCATTTCCCCCTCCTATAACCACTATATCAAATTCCATTTCACTCTCCTTTTTGCTGTCTTTCATAAATTCCGCCCTTTTTAAATATCACTAAAGAAGCGATTAAAGAACAAAGTGCCGCAAAAGTCAACCAAAATGCAGGTGAAGCGGGATTATCAGTTTTTTCTATCAAATAAGTTGAAATCGCTGGAGTAAAGCCTCCAAAAATTGCCACCGCTATAGAATAAGAAAAAGAAAAACCTAAGGCTTTTACATTTTTTGGCATAATTTCAGATAATGATACAACCATAGCTCCATTGTAAGCACCAAAAATAAAACTAAACCATAATTCGACTATAACCAAATTAGTAAAAGAGATATTATTGACTAAGAAATTTAACATAGGATAAGCACTAATCACACCTAAAAAAGTTACAGTCAATAAAATAGGCTTTCTTCCTATCCTATCTCCTATATATCCTGAAAAAGGTAACCAAAAAGTATTGCTAACACCTATAATAGTAGTAATTGCAAAACTTTCAAGCTTACTAAAATGAAGTTCTTTATTAGCAAAAGTTGGAGTATAAGCTGTAATAAAGTAAAAAGTTACCGTTGTCATCATTACAAACATAATTCCAAAAAATACAATAGGTATATTTTGTCTTATGCTTTGAAATATTGCTCCTAAGGTTTTTGGCGCTTGATGAATTTTAGCTTTAAATTCAGGAGTTTCATCCAAAGTTCTTCTTATGTAAAAAATATAAGGTACAACCAAACAACCGATAATAAAAGGAATTCTCCATCCCCAAGCTTGCATAATAGCATCACCTATAAGATAATGCAAAAGTACGCCTAAAGCACCTGCAAAAACAGTGGCTACTTGCTGGGAACCACTTTGCCAAGACACATAAAAACCACGCAAATGCTTTGGAGCAATCTCGGCTAAATAAATACTTGCCCCTCCTACCTCAGCACCTGCACTAAAACCTTGTAAAAGTCTTCCAATCACTACGATAATAGGAGCTAAAATTCCTATACTCTCATAACTAGGACAACAGGCTATACTTAAAGTTCCTAAAGCCATGATGCCCAAAGTCACAATAAGTCCTTTTTTTCTACCTTGTTTATCCATGTAAGAACCAAGAACTATAGCTCCAATAGGACGCATTAAAAATCCAACTCCAAAGGCCATAAAACTTTGCATCAAAGAAATAAATTCGCTTTGAGCGGGAAAAAACACTTTAGCAATAAACGCAGCATAAAAACCATAAACTGCAAAATCATACATTTCTAAAAAATTACCACTAGCAACGCTAAAAATAGTTTTAGCATCACCTTTAGACCCTCTTGCCATAGTCTCTCCTTTTTTATTTTCATTATAAACTAGTTTTAGGAATTTTTTATTCCTAAAATATTTTTTTGTATTCAAAAGTATTTTTTAAGTTACAAAACTACACAGAAAGTTGAAATAAAAAATTAATATTTTTACTTGGATTATAAGTGTTAATATCTGTATATTTTTAATTAGCAGATTTAAAAATTAAGAATAGTAAATTATTTTTTGAGTATATTATCTAGACGAATTTTATAAGCTTGTTGAATATGAAATTTTGCCAATCTTTCTGCCTCTAAAGCATTTCTCTCTTTAATGGCATTAACAACAGCCAAATGCTCCTCATAAGCTTCTTTAGGACGATTTTCCTTGGCTAAAGTACTATCACCAAGAAGCAATAAAGAACGATCCAAATTTTCCATAATTTTAAAAAGATAATGATTACCTGAGCAATGATACAAAGTTTGATGAAATAAAATATTACTAGCCCTAAGTTCATTAAGCTCTTTAATATTTTTCTGAACTTTTAAAATATTGACCAAAATTTCAATTTCAGCCATAGAAGCGTGTAATGCCGCAAGTTTAGCAGCTTCACCCTCTAACAATTCTCTGATCTCATAAAGCTTCGTAATAGAAATCAAATCAAGTCCTGCAACAATGAGTCCATTTTTACCATCTTGCACCAAAATTCCATCATTTTGCAACAATCCCAAAGCCTCTCTTATAGGAGTTCTACTAAGTCCTGTTTGTTCTACTAAATCTTGTTCTTTAACTCTATCGTTAGGTTTTAATTTTCCATTTTTAATAGATTTAATAATAAAATCATAAATTCTATCACTCGAAATTTTTTGATTTTTTTTTGACATATTATAACCCCTAAGACTCAAATTGATTTTAGCTTTTATAAGTATAATTTTAAACAAAAAAAGACAAAAATGCAAACTATTGATCAAATTTTTCAAACACAAATTGATATTAAGAAATCTACCTTCTTATCTTTTCTTTGCCCTTTTAAAGATTTTAAAATTTTAATAGAAACACTAAAAAAAGAACATTCAAAAGCTGTTCATTTTGTCTATGCTTATCGTGTTTTAAATGATTTTAATCAAATTGTAGAAGATAAAAGCGATGATGGAGAGCCTAAGGGAACTTCAGGAATGCCAACTTTAAATGTTCTAAGAGGCTACAATCTTATCAATACAGCTTTAATTACTGTAAGATATTTTGGTGGTATAAAACTTGGTACAGGGGGACTTGTAAAAGCTTATAGTAATGCGGCAAATGCCGTGATTAATAATTCTTCTTTACTTTCATTCGAATTGAAAAAAAACATAACTATTGCTATTGATTTAAAAAATTTAAATCATTTTGAACATTTTTTAAAAACTTACTCTTTTAATTTCACAAAAGATTTTAAGGATTGCAAAGCTATATTACATATCAAATTAAATGAAAAAGAGGAGCAAGAATTTGAAATTTTTTGTAAAAATTTTGCACCTTTTGAAATAGAGAAATTATAAATTCTTGCAAGTAAACACAAAAGCTCCAAAATGGAGCTTTTGATTAAATTGCGTTCAACAAATCATTTAACAAAGTATTACTCTTACTTTGTTCGTTTACACCTTGTTGTGTAAGATCATTGTGAACACTAGCGCTTTGAGCTCTCATAGACAATTCGCCTTCATTTTGTCTAAAACGATAGGCGTAAACATTTGACATTTGAGCATAATTGCTTAAATTTGAATTTTGTGCATTGCTTTGAAAACTACTGCCAGAATTTAAAGCATCTCCGTTTGACTTCTCATCCGCCTTATTTAACATATCCATAAAATCAGAATCTCCAGACGAAGAATAATCTTCAACCTGTTTATCCACCTGTTTATACTGACCACTAATAGCATCGTATTCATATGAGCTAATCGTTCTATAATTTACCTGCATAGTTTTCTCCTTTCAAAATATGCAAAAACTATGCAAGCAAAAAGTGTTCCTTTTTTATGCAAAAATTAATATTTTTCAATCATGATGAGTAGGCAAATGCTCTACATCAAGCTCATTGTTGGCTATAAACTCTTCCTTGGCTTTTTTGCAGTTTTCATCACGCATTTTGCGGTATTCATTGCGAATGGTGATTTCTTTATCACTTAGAGGCCTATCTTCTAAAAAACTGATATGAAAATAAGTATCATCGCTCTTTGAATAAGTTTTATAAAAATCTATATAGTCAAAATAATCCTTGCCATTATCAAACTCTACTACTTCTTCTATGTAAATCGTAGGCCCAAAACCCTTGTGATTTTGCGTATAATGCCCAAAACCTGCACTGTATTGAATTCTAAATTTAGCCATCATTTTCTCCTAAAAATTCTTGATAAGTTCCATGAAAATCTATAAGCTTACCATTTTCTAAATGCCAAATTCTATTAGCAAAAGCAGAAACTAACTCCCTATCGTGGCTAATACAAAGCACTACACCTTTGAAATTGTATAAAGCCTCACCTAATGCAATAATACTTTCAAGATCTAAATGGTTATCAGGCTCATCTAAAAGCAAAAAATTTGGACGCTCTAACATCAAACGGGAAAGCATTAAACGATGTTTTTCACCCCCACTTAGACTTGCTGCCATCTTTTCTTGATCGCTGCCACTAAAAAGCATTCTACCTAAACACTTGCGGATTTCATCTAGATCTTTAAATTTTTCACTCATAAGCCATTCATAAAGTTTCAAATTTTCACAAATTAAATTACTTGTATCTTGAGGAAAATATCCAAGCTCTATAGTTGCTCCAAGATGCATAGATCCACTATCTGGACTTATAGCATGAGCGATAATTTTTGCTAAAGTACTTTTACCTACACCATTTGCCCCAATCAAAGCGATTTTATCATTTTTTTCTATTTTTAGCTCCAAATTTGAAAACAATTGCTTATCATAAGCCTTGCTTATACCCTTAAATTCTAAAACTTCATTGCCTATTTCACGATTTGTTCTAAACACTATACTAGGATCTCTACGACTTGAAATTTTAATCTCTTTAAGCTCTATTTTTTCAAGTGCCTTGGCACGACTTGTAGCTTGTTTTGCTTTAGAAGCATTTGCACTAAAACGGCGGATGAAATTTTCTAATTCTTCTCTTTCTTTTAAGGTTTTATCGCGTTTAAGTTCAGCCTGTTTTGCCAAAAGCGTTGAAGCCATATACCAATCATCATAATTTCCCGCAAAATCACGAATTTGTTTAAAATCCACATCTAGAATTCTTGTACAAATTTTATTTAAAAAATGTCTATCGTGAGAGATAACAACTAAAGTTCCTTCATGCCTTAAAAGCTCATTTTCAAGCCAAGAAATCGCCTCTAAATCAAGGTTGTTTGTAGGCTCATCTAAGAAAAGCACATCAGCACCCAAAAACAAAACTTGAGCTAGTAAAACTTTAAATTTATCTGCACTTTGCAAGGTGCTCATTAAAGCATCAAAGTCTTTAATCTTTAAAGAGCTTAAAATTTTTTCACAACGTGTTTCACAATCATAATTTGGATCTTCTTCAGCGATTATTATCTCAAGCTCTCCTAAGCACTCATTGACCTCATCAGTAAATTCTTCACTCATATAAAGCTTTTCTTTTTCTTTTAAAGCCTCATACAAACGCTTATTTGCACACATAACTGCATCTTTGATAGTATAGTTTTCAAAAGCAAATTGATCCTGTCCTAAAACTGCGATTTTCAAGCCTTCATCAAACACTATTTCACCACTACTTGATTCAATGTCCTCTGAAAGAATTTTCAAAAAAGTCGATTTTCCCACACCATTGGCACCGATAAGTCCATATCTTTGCCCTCTAACAAGCTTTAAATTAACATTTTCAAATAAAAGCTGATTTGCAAAACGCATAGTAAGATTTTTTACTTCAACCATGATTTCCCTTAAATTTTTACTTATAAAAATTTTTAAGAAATTGTATCAAAAAAAGACTTGAAATTAATTGAGTATAAAATATTAGTAAGTCATGAAATTAATTCTATTGACTTACTTTAATAAAAATATTATTGGAAATCTCCATTGATATAAGTTATATCTGTAATTTTCACTTGATTTATGTTAGAAACCTTATAAACAACACTCCAAAGACCTTTTCTCTGTTCCCCTTTTAATGCAGCATTAATCGTAGCCATACAAGAATCAAAATTAAGATCAAAATTTGAAATGGAATTAATTTCGATTATATCAGTGTAATTTACCATTCCATGATGCTTGGCTATTTCTTTGAGGCCTTTTGCATAATCTTCATAATCAATCCCTTGGGCTTTAAGTCCGGATAATTCATAAAGATTTTTAAAAATTTCACTAGGAATTTTTTCTTTAAGATTTGAAACAACTGCCGTATTATCACATTTGTCTAATGAGTTGGCCTGAAGCAAGGCAAACCCCATTAAGAAAAATAAAATTACTTTTTTAAACATATCTAAACTCCTCTAATTTTTAGGTTTTGCTACTAAAATACCATTTTTATATTCTTCTTCTCTTACAATCTCCCCTTTTTTATATTCTCTAAAGACTCCATTTTTAAGTCCATTTTTATAATTTTCTTCGTCTTCTAAGGCGCCATTTTCATCATAACGCTTTTGTACTCCATCAAATTTACCTTTATTATCAAAATTATAATCACACATTAAAGTTCCATTTTCATAATATTCCTTGTAATTACCTTCAAATTCTGGCATACCATCTTCATTATAGCCAAGTAGTTTTCCCTTTGCTCTCATATTTCCATTCTCATAATAGCTTGCAAAATCACCATATCCGCGATTATCTTTAAAATGCACCTCCTCAAGTAATTGCCCATTTCTAGAATATTCCCTGCTAATTCCATCTTTTTTTCCATTTTTATAATTTTCTTCAGCTCTTAGCTGACCATTGTCATAAAAAGCTCTTTTTAACCCATGTATTCTTGAATCTTTATTATAGGGAATTTCTTCTTTTAAATTTCCATTTGGATATTTGTTTTGCTGAACTCTAGCCACATCGCTAGGTTGTCCAGGAAAATCACTTCCACAACCACTTAACAACATCGCAATTAAACTACAAATGCTTAAAAATTTTGTCACTTTTTCTCCTATTTCTCATTTTTTTCTTTAATAATAATAGTTTGCTTAAAACTTCCCGTAAAAGACCATATTAAACAAACAAGCCAAACAATAATAGTCCAACCAAAAAACAAATTTAGCAAAGAAATTATCAGCCAATTAGAATGCTTTCTGCTCAAACCAATAATAGCGGGCAACATGTATAATACAAACAATAATATTGTTACAAAAATAGACCCGCCACTTACACCTTCCATGCAATTCTCCTTAAATAAAAATTTTATAAAAACTATTATTCCATACTATAACTTAATTAATATTGAAATATTAAATATATTTTATATAAAAGATTGAATATTTCAAGTGTTTTTAATAAAGAAATTTTAATGTAAAATTTTTTAAAGGCTAAATTTTTAAGGTAAAAAATGACAAAAAAGAGCAAGCGTGATATGGCATATGAACTAGACATTGATGTTAGCACTTTATATAATTGGAGAAAATATAAACCCAATTTATATCGTATTGTTATGCTTGGCTTTAAATTTGATGAACTTTTAGAAAATAGCACAAAAACTCATGAAGAATTGCTTCATATAGAACAAACCATACAAGATGAAATTGCTAAATTTAAATAAAACCCACTTTTAAGCTTTTTTCTATACAATTATCACTTTTATTAAAATCAAGGATTAATTAATGTTTTTATTAGATTTTTTAATATCATTGAGTTTTATTTTTGAAATTTCTGCTCTTGCACTATCCTTTTACTTTAAAAATTCAAAAATTTTCTTTTTGAATTTAGTATTATTGGGAGCTAAGTTGCCTTATTTTTATACAAGTTTTTTTCAAGCTAATTTATTTGTAGCTTTATTTTTACCTATGATTTTTACCCTATTTTGTCTTGGAAAGCATCATGCTTTAATTTTAAGTAAAAAAAATATCGCTTCAATTACAACTCTTATTTTTATAGGCGTTTTAAGTATTATTTTGCCTAAAAATACTACTTTTAACAGTGCTGGTCTAGAATTTCATTTTATTACATTAAATTTTTTTAAACCTGTGAGCGAATTAGGATTTTTATTTTTTTTAGTAGGCTTAATACTCATTTTTATCAAAATCTTTAAAACTAAAGAATATTATCTTCTTGTCGCATTTTTTGCTGCATATTTTCAGTTTTTATCCCAAGAAGGAGCAGGGATAAGGTATTTTGAATTTGCAAGTTTGATTTTTTGTTTTTATCTTTTAAATCACGCTTATAGATTAGCTTTTTTTGACACCTTAACAAAACTACCTAATGAAAAAAACCTTACACGCTTTACAAAAGGGAAAAATAACTATATCATTGCTTTGCTTCATTTTAATGAACTAAAAGACACTAAAGAAAGCTACACCAAACTCATTTTAAAACAAATTGCAAAAATCTTAAAACGCTTTAGAGCAAAAATTTTCATCGTAAAAAATGATTTTATTTTAATTTTTAATGACAAAAATCAAGCTTTAAATCATCTTGCGTTTTTAGAATCCACTTTAAAAAATACAGAATTTAATTTAGAAAATGAAAATTTTAAACCAGATTTTAAATTGATTTGGCAAGAAAGTGAACAAAATTTAGATAAAAATTTACAAAGTCTAAGAGCAAGACTCTTAGACTAAAAATTATTTTTCGTTTGCTTCAACTTCGATGTTTAAATTAATATCATCGCTTAAAGTAATAGTTGAAGTACTTGCTGCAAATTTAAAATCAGAGCGTTTGATTTTTCCATTTAAAGAAAAACCTATTTTTTCTTTTCCGTCTTTACCTTTAGCTACACCGCCAATTTCAGTATCTAAAACGATATCTTTAGAAACTCCAGCTATGGTTAAAGTTCCTGTCATTTTGCCTTTTTCATTATCAATTTTTTCATATTTTTTCATTATAAAAGTTATATCAGGATATTTTTTTGCTTTGAAAAAATCATCTTGTTGTAAGTGATTATCTCTTGTTTGATTTTCTGTATTTACAGATGCTATTTTTATAGTTGCATCAAGCTTTTTAAACTCAACACTCGCAGGATCAAAATCAATCACCGCAGAATAATCTTTGAAATTTCCTTTTACATTGCTAATTTGCAAATGTTTGATTTTAAAACCTATATCTGTATGTGCTTTGTCTAAAGTATATTCTTTAGCAAACAAACCTGTGCCTAACAAAGACACTGCAACCAATGAACTTAATAAAACTTTTTTCATTTTTTTCCTTTTTTATAGTAATTTTCTATAATAAAAATTTTATTAGATAAAACATAATAAATCATTAATAAAAATTAAAAAATTTTACTATTTAAAAATTTTATAAATTCTTCAAATTTAGGCAAATCAAGCTTTATTGCTTCTCTTTGCCGTTTTCCCCACATACACTCTGGAAAAAACGCATCTTCTTTAAATCTTGCCATAACATGAAAATGTACCCTTGGCACATAATTTGCAAAAGAGGCAATATTGATTTTTTCAGGTTTATAAAATTCTATCATAGCCTTTTCACAAAGTAAAATTTTTCCGAAAAGTTCCTTTTGCAACTCTAAAGGACAATCGCTAAATTCTTTATAAATTTCTTTAGTAAAAATTTTAACCCAAGGCACTTGAGCTTCTTCTTTCTCTATATAAATCAAATCATTTTCATAAATCATTAAATTCCTTTGAAATTGTATTTTATGATTATTTTACAAAATTTATCAAATTTTTAAGTCAAAATGCGTTAAAATTCCTAAAAATTTAAAAAACAAAAAAAGGAGGACAAATGCAAATTAATTCAAGTTATAGCTCTTATGATTACTACTCTAACAAGCCTTCTTTTAATAAAACAAATCAATCTGATTCCACTCAAAAAGATGAAAAAAATCTTAGCGAAAATAAAGATAATAAAGAAAAAAATGGCGAACAAACCCAAATGGTTAATGGCGTAGAGCTAAGCCAAAAAGAAGTAGCTCAAGTTCGCGAACTCCAAAGTATCGATAGAAATGTAAAAGCTCATGAAGCTGCACATCAAGCAGCAGGTGGTGGCTTAGCAGGTGCTGCAAGTTTTACTTATACAAGAGGCCCTGATAATCAAATGTATGCTACAGCAGGCGAAGTTCCTATCAGCATGCAAAAAGGAAATACACCAGAAGAAACTATAGCCAATGCAAGACAAATCTCAGCAGCAGCTATGGCTCCTGCTGATCCTAGCCCACAAGACTATAAAGTTGCAGCAAATGCGACAAAAATGGAATTTGAAGCAAAAGCTGAAGCAATGAAGCTTAAAGCCAAAGAAAAAGAAGAAAATAAAGAAAAAGATGACAAAAGTTCAGAAAATAGCTTAGAAAAAACAGATAAAAATTCAAATTTTGATAAAGATTTTAAAAATTTTGTTGCCAAAACTTATCAACAAAACTCACAAAATAACGACATTAAATTCAATATCGCATCTTAAAATTCTTAATTTAAATAAAAGAATTTACTCCAATCTTGCTTATAAATAAAGTTTTGCTTTAAAATTAAACAGACATATCTAAAAAATTTATCTTTTTTTTATTATCTGCTTTATCCACATTTGTAAAATTACTTTGCTCCTCTTTTTCAGATTTAGCCTCTATTTTTTCTTGAAATTTCAAAGATGAAGTTATGCTAATCCTTTTCAAAATTTATATCTACTATTCCTCTGCAAGGTGTATATTGTTTAAAGCGGTTGTGTAATTGTAGCTCGGATAAGAATTTATATTATTAATCCTTTTGCCTTCCTTGATATTATAACAGAAAATTAAAAAATTTATAATCTTGAGAGTTTTTGAAAACTCTCAAGTTATTATCAAGCTAAGCTTTTTCCACTTTCGTGATATTTTAAAATACCCTCAGCACAGCGATAAGCCAAAGCTCCTACAGTATCAGTTGGATTATATCCGCTATTGTGTTGGAAATTTCCTGCTCCTACAACAAAAAGATTATCCGCATCCCAATGTTGTAAATAAGTATTAACCACACTAGTTTCTCTATGCACACCCATGGTTGTTCCACCTGTGTTATGAGTAGATTGATAAGGCACAACGCTATAATCCTTAAGATATGCACCTTTTTTGATTGATTTTACTCCTTGCATTCTTTTTGCTACCTCAGCTGTTTTATCTGTGATAAATTTATGCAAAGCTCTATCTTGATCAGTAAAATTATAAGTTAAGCGTAAAAGTGGCATACCAAAAGCATCCTTATAAGTTGGATCAAGGCTTAAATAATTATTTTTATGAGGCAAAGAAGCACCTTGTCCTGCTACAGTAATAGCTCTTGTGAAATTATAGTTTAATGCTTTTTTAAATTCAGCACCCCAAGTTGAAGCTCCTGCTGGAAGCGGGGCTGATTGTATAGGGCGAGTTCCAAGTTGAACACTATAAATCATAGCTCCATGAAGGAATTTTTCCTTAGAATGATCAAAATTATCTCCGTTAAAATCATCACTCGTGGTTCCTAAAGCACCTGAACCCATGAAGGTATTAAATTGTTCATCAAAGAAAGCTGTTGTTCCCATATTCATTTGATAACAATAATTTCTGCCTAAAGTTCCTTTACCTGTTTTTGGATCGTATTGTTCGCCTATGTTGCTTACCATTAAAAGCTTAGCATTGTTAAACATATAACTTGTAAGCACAACTATATCAGCAGGCTGAATATACTCTTTCATCGTTCTAGTATCGACAAATTTTACACCGGTTACTTTTCCGTCTTTTTTAAGAATTTGCGTTACATTACTATAAGTGCATATAGTGTATTTACCTGTACTCATAGCCTTTGGAATTACCGTGTTTAAAGGACTTGCTTTTGCACCATACTCACAACCAAAGCGTTCGCAATACGCACAGTATTGACAAGGGGCTAAATCTTGACCATCAGGGTTTGTATAGCCACCTTTAGAATTTGAAGCCGGCAAACGATAAGTGTGTAAATTTGAACTTTTTGCTGCACTTTCAAATCGTTTAAGCATTTTAGTATTTTCAAGAGGTTCTTGTGGATAGGGACTAGATCTAAAAGCACCCATTTTTTCTGCTAAAGGATTTGGCTCGCCTGATACTCCACAAGTTTTTTCAAATCTATCATAATAAGACTCCACATCCTTATAAGTCACACCCCAATCTTGTAAGGTATAATCATTGCCTAATTTATTACCATATCTTTGTTTGCTTAGAGTTTGAATTTCAAAGTCATAAGGCATAAACCTAAAAGTCCAACCATTCCAATGCACCCCTGCACCACCAACATTATTACCCAATAAAAATGAACCCATTTTACGATAAGGCAAAGCTAAACCACTAGGATCATGGCGAAAAGTCACAGTGTCTTTTGAGCAATCTTGCATCAAACCATAATTAATCCCATATCTCCACTCATCATGGATAAAATTAAAATTTTCAGTACTTTGCATGTGTCCGCGTTCTAAACTACGTACATTTAAACCTGCTTTAGTAAGCTCTGCAGCTACTATACCTCCAGCCCATCCTGCTCCAACTGTTACCACATCTACTTTTTTTAATACTTCAGCCATTTTAACTCTCCATATCTGCTAAACTCACAGGTTCAATGTTAAAAAATTCATCACTTGCAATTTTATCCACATAGCTCATTTGTGTGCCTGGATATTGCATCATTCTCCAACCATTTTTATTATCATTTCCACCATAAATTGGATCAGCTAAAACTCCAGCTACTGTCATATCTCTTAAAAGCATGAAAAAATAAGAAGATTTAAAACCTGTAGTTTGAATTTTTCCTTTTTCAAAATCGCTTAAAATTTTATCCTGATCTCCCCCTTTAAGTAAAGAAAAAGATTTTTTATAACGCTTTTGAGCATTTTCTTCAAGAGCATGCACGCCTTCTAAAAAAATATCTTTGCGTTGCATAGGAGTTTGATAGCCTTCCTTCCATGAAAGGTCCTTGCATATATTCTCTATCATTATAACCATAAGCACTAGCTAGCTGATTATCGATAAAATAAGGCACACCTAAACCTATAGCTCCTTCTCCTTGCTCATCTTTAGGATAAATTCTTTCACAGGCTGCACTTAAGGTATCAAATTCAGTTTGAGTTTGAAAAAACATTCTACCTCTTATTTTACTTGATTTTCCTTGTGAAACTTGATGTGAATGCGTAAGCTCTGCTGCTTTTAAAACAGTGCCACCTATAGTGCTAGCTGCTACTACAGAACCACCTAGAAGCCCTAGCTTAAAAAAACTTCTGCGATCAATAATATTGTCTTGCATTGCTTCTCCTTGATAATAATTTAAACAACTGTATTAGTCCTATTAATATAAATTATATAAATTTAATTTTAAAAAGCGATAAATTTTGTGTTATTCTTAAATTTTATTTAAGTATATCTTTGAAAGTAATGAAAATAAAACTTTTAATAAAGCTCTATATCTTTAGAATTAAGTTCTTTATAGGCCGCACAAGCTTCTTGATGTTTTTGATCACAAGCCATGCCAAAATATCTTTTTGCCTTTGTTAGATCTTGTTTTTCTAGTTGATTGTAACGTCCTAACAAATAACAAGCCTCACCAAAACCTAAAGTGCAAGATTTAGAATAAAAAGCAAGAGCAGATTTTATACTTATTTTAACAAGTTCTCCTTTATCATATAAAGAACCTAACTGATAACAAGCTCTTGCGTTTTTTAAATCACAAGATTTTTTATAAAAACTTGAAGCCATTTGTCCATCTTTTTCTTTTTCATAAAATAAAGCTATATTATTACAACTTAATGATTCTCCTAAAGTACAAGCTTTATTAAAAGCCAAAAGAGCTTCATTTTTATAACCTTGATTTTGCAAAAGCAAAGCCATATTAGAACACGCACTTGCTAAACCTAATTTACAAGCTTTATCATAAAATTTATAAGCCTGATTTAAATCCTTACTCACACCTTTAGCACCTTCATGCATAAAAGCCAAAGAAAAACAAGCTTTAGAAATATCTTTTTCACAAAGATTCTTAAAAATTTCATAAGCTTTATTAAATTTATTTGCCTCATAAAGTTTTAAACCTTCTTCTAGTTCACTTAATGCAAATAATGAATTGAAAAATAAAAATAAAGCTAAAAATATTTTCATCAATCTTTCTTTATACTTTTTCTAACATTTAAAATCTGTGCTCTTCTTTTTTGAAGCTCTGCTTTTTTAAGATCTAAAAATTTATTTTTTTCTTGGATTAAATTTTGACTTTGTTCTAAGAATTTTTTTGCAATTTTTATCAAAATAGGCTTGTTGATAAGCACAGCTTCAAACTCATAAACATTTAATTCATTTAAAACTCTTTCATAAATTTCACTTTTTTTAGGATAAAAAAGTACAAATTCAGAACTATCAAGCTCATAAAGAACACGGCTTTCATTGATTTTACGACTAAAAAATGCAAGACTTAGTTTCGTAGCATTTTCATAATTTGCAAAAGCCTTAAGATTTAATTTTTCAAAAAACAAATCAAGCTCTAAAATACTTTTAAATAAAAGCTCTTTAAAATCTTTCAAAAAGTACTCATCACTCGCATTGCAAAAAGCTCTTAATTCGCTAAAATTTTTATCACTTTGGAAAATGTGATCTTTTTGTATATTTGAAAATTCTGCTTTAAAAAGTAAAATTTCTCTCTCAAGTATATTTATAAAATCTTTTAATTTCATCTTGATTTCTTCAAAAGATTTATAAAGTTCATTTTTGATTTTTTTAAACTCTTTACTCATCACATCACTATTATAAAACATCGCCAAAAAAGCATCATCACTTGAAATATAAGGTGCTTTATAATCATATCTGATATATAAATTTTTCTTTAAAAATCCTTTACTTTCTTTATAAAAATAAGCATCTTTTTCCTTAATACTTGAGAAAATTTCACTAGAAATTCTTTCACTAATGCTTTTAAGCTGTTCTAAAATCCGATGATTTAAAATTTCAATCTCTTTTAAAAAATTTTCATACGCTAAAAACAAGTGCTTTTCATAACTTTGAAATTGATTTAATAAACGATCAAAAATCCCTACAAAAAGTTGACTTTCATCTTCTAAAATTTCACATAAATTTAAAATTTTTCTTTTAACAAATTTTTCTTTTAAAGCTGTTGTATCTAGATGAGTTAAAAAATCAAGTAAAGATTGAAAATTAGATTTTTCATAGCTTTGCTCATCTTTAGCTTCCTTGCAAGAAATGGCAATAAGCTCATTAAAATATTTTAAAAATATACTTTTTGCATAATTTAAAACATTATCTAGTTCTTCTGTGCTTAATTTATCTTTTTGGTTTAAAACACAAATGCTATTTTCTCCTAAGAGTTCTAAATTTGCTTTTATGGCATCCTCTTCGCTTTTCTTACCCGCATTATCAATCAAGCTTAGCCAAATCGCCCCATGAATATTTTTAAGCTCATCAAGAGTTGTTAAAGTATCATTTTCATTTGCATTTAAACCAGGGGTATCTACAAGAGTGATTTTTTCAAGCAAAGGAATAGGTGCAAAAATATGCAAACTTTTTGCTTGTTTTACTTCATTTCTTTGATCCGTATAAAACGCTAATTTTTCTATATTTGTAATAATATCACTTCCATCTTCAAATTCCACTCTTAAAAAATATTCTTTTGCATAGTGTAAAAAAGTAGGTTTAAAAGTAACAGGAACAATTCCCGTAGGCAAACAATCACGCCTTAAGATCAAATTTAGCAAACTCGATTTACCGCTTGAAAACTGCCCTATAATAGCGATATTAACATTCCTATCTAAAGAAAATACAAGCTCTTTTAATTCATTTTCTAAAGCATAACTTGTATGCATAAAAGGCTCATTAAGCTCTTTGCAAAGCTGTTGAATACGCCCTTTAAAACTATCATCAAAACTCACATTATAAGTATTTTCATAGGCTTTTATAAAATCATTTAAAAGATTAATCTGCATTTAAAAGCCCCATTTCAAGTTGTTTTAATTTTTCAATTTTTTCCAAATTTTCTTCAAAAGAATTTAAAATATTAACATCTTGATTTTTCAGACTCTGTAAAACTTTTTCAAGACTTTCTAATTTTGATTTTTGATTTTTTTCATAATGTTTTAATTTATCATTTAAAAACTCAAAAAATGCTCCATTAATATCCAAAGAATTTAAAATTTCACTCATTTTAAATTCTTTAAAAGTATCAAAAATAACCGTATCCAAATTCGTTTCAAGCTCATATAAATCCGATTTTAAATTGCTTAATTTTTCAATTTTCAATCTTAAAAGCGTAAATTTTTCGCTTTGAAAAATACTATCTATATTTTTCGAAATTCCATCTTTAAAACCTTCAAAACCATTATCAAAATCATCTTTTAAAAAATCATATTTTAAAGATAAATTTGTTTTAAGTTCCTCGATTTTTTTAATATTTTCAAATTTAATTTCTCTTAAAATATCATTAATCCCATCTTTTGTGGTAATATCAACTATATTTAAAATACGAGAAATATTAAGCTTTTGTGTATTATTTTTTAAATATTTAAACTCATCTATTAAGCGTTCTTTTAATTTTTTAGCCAAAAGTAAAACAAGATTATCTATACCACTATCTATATTTTTAAGTTTTGCAATGGAATTTGAAATTTCATCTTGTGCTTCTTTTAATAAGATGTTTTGCTTTTCAAGCTCAAATAAAAACTTTTGATTTTTTTCGCTTAAACCTTGTTTATTTTCTTTAATAAGACGATTTTGCATTTCATATTCACTTAGAATATTCTTAAGCTCTAAATGCAATTCTTTTTTGTAAGCCTTTAAGGCAATCTTACTTTTTTCTCCTGTATAAAGTTCGTTAAAAAGATAGTTTTCAAATTCTTGCATACCACTTTTTTGTAAGCTCTCCTTAGGTACTAAACCCTTATAAAAATCACTTGCCATTTTAGCACTCACACACAAAAAATCAATCTTTTCCACCAAATTTTCATCTAAATCTACAAGTCTTGATTTCAGGCTTTCTTTGGTATAAACAATAACTTCTTCTAAATCCTTTTCACTTAACAAATCCGCTTTAGTTAAAACAATTAAAAACTTACTAAGCCTTGAGTTTAAAAGACAATGTACTAAAAAATCTGCGTCTTTTTGAGTCAAGCTTTGAGAAGCATTCATTAAATGAATTAAAAAATCACTTTCCCTAAGATACTCATTTGTAACAACTTCTCTTTGAACTACAACATCATCAAGCCCTGGAGTATCAACTATGGAAATATTATTTTTTAAAAATTCCAAATGACTTTTAATTTCTATTTTTTTAATTAAAGCTGAAATTTTATTTTTAGCAGAACTAAAATTTTTAAGCTCACAAAGTGCGATATTCTGCGTTAGAGGTTTATCTTTGATAAAATCCTCTATATTTACACTCTTATGAAGTTTGTTAATAAATTCTTTTAAATCTGCATTAAACCGCGAACTTTCAAGTATATTTTGCCATTCTCTTTTATCCCAAAAATATATCTTTGCTTCTTCACTCTTGCCATAACTTAATACTGTTAAATTAGCTGTTTCAGGTATGTTTGAAACCCCTAAAAAATCTTCTTTTAAAAGAGCATTTAAAAGACTTGATTTTCCTGCATTCATCACGCCAGTGATGGCTATATTAAACTCTAAATTTTGAAATTTTTCCAAAGTTTTTTGAAGTCTTGATTTTAAATTTTCATCAAAGCTTAGTTTTTGAAGCTCTAAATTAATAATATTTAATTCTTTAAAATCATTTTGAAATAAAGCTTTTTGATCTATACTTTGAACTTTTTCTTGCGAAATAAAATCAAACATTTCGGTATTTTTTGAAATTTTTTCTAAAATTTTCAAAGCTTTAAGTAAATCTTGTTTTGGAATAAAACCTGATTTAAAAAGGTTTAAAATACAAATTTGAGCATTTTGTATGCTAAAAATATCCACTCTTAAATCAATTTTTTTACAAAGTTCTTGAAATTCTTTTAAGAGAAAATATCTTTCATAATTATCTTTATCAACACTTAAAATAATTGCACACTCAGCTATATCAAGTTTATTTTTATCTTGAAATTTAGCATCAAAATCCAAAAATTGAAGTTCATTGTGCCAAATTTTTTGGAATAATTCTTTCATAAGCTTCCCCTTAAAAAAGGGAAAGATTTATTTGTTTCTTTGAGCGACAAGCTGTCTCCTCATATAAGCGATTTTACTTTGCAAAGGTAATTCTTTAGGACAATTATCTTCACAAGCAAGCAATGACATACAACCAAAAACACCATCATCATCGCCCACTAATTCGTAAAAATCTTCCACACTTCTATGATCATGCGGATCTTGTAAATATCTAGCTGTTCTTAAAAGTCCTGTAGCAGATATGAAATTTGGACGCATAAGTTTAGTTGCACAAGAAGCTACACAAATTCCACACTCTATACAACGATCAAGTTCAAAAGTTTCATCTGCAACTTCTGGCTCAATGCGTTCTTCAAGCTTAGAAATATCAATTTCTTTTTCATTATGCACCCAGCTTTCAACACGCTTACACATGTCTTCAAACCATTCACCTGTGTTCACACTTAAATCTTTAATATGTCTAAATGCAGGCATAGGCATAAGCTCTATCACTCCATCGGGATAATTTTTAGTCAAGGTTTTACAAGCAAGTTTTGGCACTCCATTAATCATCATCGCACAAGATCCACAAATTCCTGCACGACAAACAAAGTCAAAACTGAGATCTGCATCCATTTTTTCACGGATCAAAGTCAAACATACAAAAACCGTCATAAAAGGAGTTTCTTCAAGCTCATAAGTCACAAAATGTGGTTTAGAAATTTTGCTTAAAGGATTATATTTAAATGCCTTTATTGTCAATTTTCTACTCATAATCAACTCCTATTCTTTGGTTTGGTGCTTTATATTTAGCTTGTAATTCATAAGGCATTAAAGCATTTTGAATTTCATAACGACCTTTGCCTTCAGCTTCCATTTTTTCGCGGATAGCATCCACTTCAGCTTGGCGTTTTTCACTTAAAGGGTTTTCTATAATATTTCCCTTAGCGCCGTATCCACGGAATGCTGGTGGAATTTCCATTTTCATAATATCAAGCTCTTCATATTCTATACGTGGTAAAGTTTCACCTTCTACCCAAAAAGCATTGGTTCTTTTCATCCAATTTAAATCATCTCTTTTTGGATAATCTTCTCTATAATGTGCCCCACGACTTTCTGTTCTTAAAAGCGCTCCATAAGCTACACAAAGTGCAATTTTTAACATTCTTGGCACTCTATACGCTTCTTCAAGCTCTGGATTAGCACAATCAAGCTCTTTGCAATGTACTTTAACATCTTGAGAATCTTTATAAAGTTTTTCAAGCTCATCTACTGCTTCTTTTAAACCTTCACCTGTTCTAAAGATGGCTACCTTATCCCACATAATTTCTTTCATTCTATTTTTGATTTCAAAAACATTATGCTTACCTTCTTTATCTACTAGAGATTTTAGATATTGATACTCTTTAGTTAAGAAGTCTTTTACTACATTTGTATCAATCACTTCACCATTATTTTTGCAATAATCTGCAAAATAATCTCCCACTATCATACCTGCCACAACAGTTTCAGCACATGAATTTCCACCCAAACGGTTAAATCCGTGCATATCCCAGCAAGCTGCTTCTCCACAAGCAAAAAGTCCATTTAACCATTGACTTTCACCCGTTGGTTTAGTTCTAATTCCACCCATAGAATAATGCTGCATAGGTAAAACAGGTGCCCAACCTTTTGGACCCTCATCTGCTGGATCAATACCATTAAAAGTTTTACAAATATCTTGCACATCACGAAGATTTTTTTCCACATGTGCACGACCCAGTATAGAAATATCAAGCCATAAATGATCCCCGTAAGGACTTTTTACACCTTTGCCTTTACGAATATGCTCCATCATTCTACGACTTACCACATCACGGCTTGCAAGTTCTTTTTTCTCTGGTTCATAATCAGGCATAAAACGATATCCATCCACATCACGCAAAATACCGCCATCACCACGACAACCCTCAGTAAGCAAAATACCGCTTGGCACAATAGGAGTTGGGTGAAATTGCACTGCTTCCATGTTTGAAAGTCTGCAAAGTCCTGTTTCAAGAGCGATGGCTGCACCTGTTCCTTCACAAATTACTGCATTTGTAGTTTGTTTGTAAATTCTACCATAACCACCCGTTGCTATCATGGTTCCTCTTGCAATATAAGCAATGAGTTGTCCATTGGTTAAATCTCTAGCAATCACGCCTAAGCATTTTTTGCCATCATGGATAATTCTTACTGCCTCCATTCTATCAATGATTTTTACTTGATGTTTAATGGCTTCATTTGCTACGCCATAAAGCATACAATGCCCTGTTGCATCTGCGATATAGCAAGTTCTCCATTTTTTAGTTCCACCAAAATCTCTGGCATTAATAAGCCCATGTGCTTCTTCTTTTTCTTCAATCACGGTTTTTTGAGCGTTGATTACAACAGTTCTTGGTCCTTTCGTAACTCTAGTCCAAGGCACACCCCAAGCTGCAAGTTCACGCACTGCTTTTGGTGCAGTTTGAACAAACATTCTTGCTACTTCTTGATCACAGCCCCAATCGCTTCCTTTTACTGTATCTGCAAAGTGAAGATCTTCATTATCACCCTCGCCTTTTGCCCCATTTGCTAAACTTGCCTGCATGCCCCCTTGCACCGCTGCAGAGTGAGAACGCTTGACTGGACAAATACTTAAAAGTGTTACACTTTGACCACTCTTTGCTACTTCAATAGCCGCTCTAAGACCTGCTAATCCTCCGCCTATTACTAAAGCATCGCTATATTGTATATTCATAATTTGCTCCATTGTAGTTTTTTATCATCGCAGTAGTTTGGATTTGATTTTGATAGTTTTCATAACCTATTTTTATAAATGCTGCAAGACTTAACACACCTAAAACTAGGAAGAAAATACTAATTATCCATTTAGCAGTTTTAAGCTTTTTACGACTTTCTTTTGCATTTTTTCCTTCAAACCAACCCCATTTAACACAAAGTCTGTAAAGACCTATACTTCCATGAAGTTCAACACACACTAAAAGAACAGCATAAAAAAGCCACATAAAATGACTTACAACTCTATCCCCTGACATATCACCACTAATTTTATCTGCATTGGTTACAATGAAAATAAGATGAGCAGAACCTAAGAAAAACATAATAAAACCTGTAAAAGCTTGAACCCACCATAACGAAGTATCACTATGATTCATTTTTTTACTATGTGTTCTTAGTATTTGATACTGGCGGTAATTAATAGGAAATTTTCTCATTGCAAGTAAAGCATGAACGAAAAAAACCACTAAAACACAGGCAGCTAAAAATGAAGTAAGATAACTCATAATAGGATTATCATAAACAAATTTTAATTCTAAAAAATGTACCACAGAATTAAAAAAATCCTCGCTGACTAAAATTGTAGAAACAAAAAGCATATGTACCCACATAAAAAGACCTAAAAAAAGCCCTGAAGCACTTTGGATAAAGTCTAATTTTGCAGGCATTGTGCTCTTTTTGCCCTCAATGCTCTTACCCAAATAACCTTCGATAAGCTCACGCATCTTTACTCCTTTGTAAAAAGAAATTAAAAAAATCCATTTCATTATATTACAAAAGTCTTTAAGATAGATTAAATATTTACTTTTTTAAACTTTATACAAATATAAACTAACAAAGCTGTTATAAACATTATGAAACTTAAAATTTGCCCCATACTCATACCCCATAAAACAAAACCTATTCCAAAATCAGGCTCGCGATAAAATTCACATATAAATCTTGCTAATGAATAAGCACCAGCATAAACAAGAATCAATTCCCCTTGAAAACTTTGCTTCAATCTTGCTAAATAAACTATGATAAAAACAACAATACCTTCTAAAAATGCTTCATAAAGTTGTGATGGATAACGCAATACTCCATCAACATAAATTCCCCAAGGCACATTTGTAATGCGACCAAAAAGCTCTTGATTTAAAAAATTTCCTATGCGACCAAAAACATAAGCCAATGGAACACTTAAAGCAACCAAATCAAGAAAAATCCAAGGATTTGTTTTATATTTTTTGCAAAATAATAAAGTCGCTATCAAAAATCCTATGATGGCTCCATGATAACTCATGCCTCGAATACCGACAAATTCACTATTAATATAAGGATTAAAAATTTCCCAAGGATGAGTAATATAATACATAGTATTTGCATCATAAATCAAAATATATCCAAATCTTGCACCTAAAATAACTCCTATTTCAACCCAAATAAAATAACTATCTAAGTGTTTTTCATTAATATCTAGTTGAAATTTTCTTACAAAAAATTTTGCTAAAAGCAAAGCTAAAAGCAAAGCTATAACATACATGATGCCATACCAATGCACCTTTAAACCAAAGATGCTAAAAGCTATAACATTAAAATTTGAATAAATGTGTTGCCAAAATTCCATATATCTTTCCTAATTTTCTTTTATAAAAATATAACAAAAAAACTTTAACTTGCTATAATCAATACAAACACATTAAATAAAGGTAAAAAAATGAAAAAATATATTTTGCTTGCTAGTAGTATGTTGATTTTAACAGCTTGTGGAGGTGTAAACAGTAATTTTATCAATGTTTCTATGCCAAATTTTAAACCTCAAGTTCCAACAAAGGTTGAACCTATTGATTCTGGAGTAAGCATTGCTCTTAAGCCTATTGATATAGAACAAAATAACAATTATTCTGATTATTTTGAAAATTCAGTGCTTAAAATTCGCATAGAAAAAGAAATTGATCTTTTAAAACAAAATTTAGAAGAACAGATCAAAACCATCGCTCAACTAAAAGGTTATAAAATAGTTACTACTAATCCAGATTACACTCTTAAAAGTTCAATCAGTATTTATACAGAAGAAAAAAATGCACAAAAAACAAGCAATTTTATGAGTGGAGATTATGTAAAATCCAACTTAGGTATAAATTTTAAAGGTAAAATAGATTTTATAGATGTGCACAATCCACAAAATTCAACTAATCTTTCAAGTAGCACTAAACTGGATTCTTTAGTTGCACTTAACTATCCTATTAAAAATGATGATGGAGTTAATATGTTTAAAACTACCATCTCCACCGTACCAACTCAACTTAATAAAGGCTTGGAGCAACCTGCTTTTGAAATTGATAAAAGTTTTTTAGCTTTTTATAAAAATACATTAAATACACTTTATAATAATCTTCCAAAAGCAACAGACATAAGCAAAACTATACCTAATGCAAGCAATAGTTTTAATAGTTTTGATGATAGTGCTACTTTTGAAGACAGCCTACCTCAAACAAACTCCAATCAAAATAATACAATTGAAAACACACCTGTACAAAATATTCCTACAAGTCCATCTTCAACAAATCAAAGCAATAAAAGTAAAAATCAAGATGGGGTAGAAATATTTGAATAATAAAACTTGTGGGAAAATTAAACTTTCCCACATAAAAAAATAATATTTTCTTTACAAGAAAAAAATAACTATCATTCTACTTCAACATCAATGCTTGTTGCATTGCATTTTTTATCATCTCTCTTTTATCTTGTATTTCAAAAAAAAGTTCGAAAGCAAAAACTCCTTGCCATAAAAGCATATCAAGTCCATCTTTAATTTTTAAATGATATTCCTTACACAATCTATAAAAAGGTGTTTCTCTGCCATAAATTACCTCAAAAGCAAATTTAACTTTAGGTAAAATTTTATCCAAAAGTTCTCTATCGCAAGGTAAATCTTCATCTTTTAATCCAGCAGAAGTTGAATTTATAACCAAATCAAAGTCGAAATCTTGCAAATCCTTATAAAGATAGGTTGAATAAGCTAAAAAATCTTTAAATCTTTCTTTACTACGATTGGCTATATATACTTCTACACCTTTTTGTTTTAATGCATAAGCAAGTGCCAAAGCTGTGCCTCCAGCACCCAAAATCAAAGCTTTTTTTATATTATCAAAATCCTTAATAGCTTCTAAAAAACCTAAAGCATCAGTATTATGAGCGTAAATTTTACCTTCTTTTAAACACAAAGTATTTGCAGAGCCAATATTTCTAGCAAAATCATCCTTCACATCAGCAATATTTAAAGCTTTTTCTTTAAAAGGTAAAGTAATATTAGCTCCATTAAGTCCTAATTTAAAAAAATCTTCTCTTAAAGAATTAGCATTTTGTAAATGATAACGTGTGTAAATGCTATCAAGCCCTAAGGCTTTAATAGCATTATTATGCATTCTAGGTGATTTAGAGTGAGAAATAGGATCGCCTATAACTGCTAAAAATTTCATTTTAAAGTAAAAGAAAAAGCATCTTTTGCAATATCCTTACGGATTTTAGCAAGTTCTGCTGCAATATCTGCTTTTTCAAATGGTCCTATTAAAACCTTGGTAATTTCTTTACCTCCAACTGTAGTTTTATAAAGTTTATAATCATAACCTTTTTGTTTTACAGAAGCAAGTTCTTTTGATTTTTGATCCAAATTACTTACTGAGAAAATTTGTACATAAATACCCGATGCCAAACCACTTGGATGCACAGGTTTGGCATCAACGTTTTTAAACAAATCATTTGCATTTTGTTCTTTTCTAAGAGTTTGTTTTGCACTTTCTTTTTCTTTTTTTACAGCTGTTTGTTTTTTTGCTTCTTCCTTAGGTTTTGTAGTTTGTTTTACTTCTTGTTTAGGAACACTTGCTTGCGAAGTGGTATTCTCTGAAGTGATTGCTGTTGGTTCTGCTGGAATTTCTTGATCAGGCATAATAAAATTTGTACTGTCATTGTTATTTGAACTAGAGATTGTTGTATTTTGAGTTGTATTTTGTTCATCTTGAAATTGTTTTCTTAATGCCTCAAATTGATCTTCTGCTGAAGTATTATCTGTAATTGGCATACTTTCAAAAGAAGTATCATTGTTATTGTCTTGAGTTGCTATAGGTTCACTTGGCAATACACTTTGATTTTGCGTATTTTCATCACCGCTACCATTAATAAGCTTCATAACTATCATAATAGCTAAAAACAAAATAACTAAAGCAATAACTCGTAAAAGAATTTTTTTTACTTTTTCACTTTTATTACTTTTTTCTAAAATAATATCATCAAATTCATTTTTTTGATTTTCCATAATTTGTCCTTTCTTACATATGCTTAGACCAGGAACTTCCTCGTTCTTTTTGATAACCCTCATAAGGCAATATCAAAATATTAAATTCCCTAGGTACATCCATACTAGGAAACACCTTCCATTCTACTGGCATTTTACTTGCAAACATCATTGAAAGTTTAGACGCTAAAGAATAACCTTCATTTAACGCCGTATGTCCTTTATGAATATAAAGATGTAAATGTCCTGGAGTTTTAGTCTTATAGGCTGTAAAATTTATAAAACCCTCCTCTCTTAAAATAAGTTGTGCACGATGATAAAATCTTTCAGCATTAAAACCATTATAATCAAAGACAATATTTTCTACTTTATTATCTTTTGTTATTAAATCATGGGCAACAACAATTTTTTTAGCAGCGTGTTCTCTCATGACATTTAAATTTAAAGGAGCATCAATTCTTTCAAATTTATCAAAAAATAAGCGACCCCTATATGTAAGTTTATTTACAATTTTATCGCGTCTTATATAATAATGATCACCAATTATTTTAATTAGCGACATATCCATTGGTGAAATCAAAACATAGCCCTTTCATAAATAATAAAATTACTTGCAAGTTTTTTTAATTCTTGTTTAATATTCTCTTGCAATTTTTCATTATTAATATCATCTAAAATATCTGCAATATAATTTGACACAATTTCCATTTCTTTTTCTTTAAAACCTCTAGCAGTGAGCGCTGGAGTTCCAAGTCTTAATCCACTTGTGATAAAAGGACTTCTAGTCTCTCCTGGAACAGTATTTTTATTTGCAGTAATACCTGCATTTCCAAGAGCTAAATCTGCATCTTTTCCGCTAAATTCACGATCTAAAAAACTCATTAAAACAAGGTGATTATCCGTTCCATCGCTAACAAGCTTAAATTTTCTATCCATTAAAACATTGGCTAAAACTTGAGCATTCGTTCTTACTTGTTTTGCATAAACTTTCCACTCATCACTAAGATTAAATTTAAATCCTACTGCTTTTGCAGCAATTACATGCATCAAAGGACCACCTTGAATACCTGGAAAAATCGCAGAATTAATTTTTTTAGCAAGCTCTTCATCATTTGTCATAATAATACCACCCCTTGGACCACGCAAAGTTTTATGTGTAGTTGAACTTACTACATGAGCGTGTGGAAAAGGACTTGGATGCTCCCCTGCTACAACAAGACCTGCAATATGTGCTATATCAGCAAAAAGATAAGCACCTATCTCATCAGCAATTTCTCTAAATTTAGCAAAATCAATCACTCTTGCATAAGCACTAGCCCCACAAACTATAAGTTTTGGCTTTTCCTTTTTTGCAATTTCTCTTACTTTTTCATAATCAATTCTTCCATCAAGCTCTACACCGTAGAAACGGCTTTCATACATCTTACCTGAAGAACTTACTTTTGCACCATGAGTTAAGTGTCCACCATGACTTAAATCCATTCCTAAAATTTTATCGCCTGGATTAATTAAAGCTGCATAAACACCTTGATTAGCTTGAGAACCTGAATTAGGCTGAACATTAGCAAATTTACAATTAAAAAGTTTTTTACATCTTTCAATAGCTAAGGTTTCAATTTCATCTACAAATTCACAACCACCATAGTATCTTTTACCTGGATAACCTTCTGCGTATTTGTTTGTCAAAATACTTCCCACAACTTCCATTACTTCAGGCAAAGTGAAATTTTCACTCGCTATCATTTCAAGACCTTCGCATTGACGCTCTAATTCTTTATTTGTCAAATCAAAAATTTCTTTATCAAACATTTCTAAATTCATTCTTTCTCCTTTAGTTCTGATTTTAATGGACGCATTGCAGGAAACAGTATCACATCTCGAATGGATTTTTTATTTGTCAAAAGCATAACAAGTCTGTCTATGCCTATACCCTGCCCTGCTGTTGGAGGCATTCCATAACCCAAAGCATTTACAAAATCTTCATCCATTTCACAAGCTTCTTCATCGCCTGCATTTTTAGCTTCAATTTGTTTTAAAAATCTTTCATACTGATCAAGCGGATCATTAAGCTCATTAAAACCATTTGCCAATTCTCTTCCGCAAATAAACAACTCAAATCTCTCAGCAATCTGAGAATCCTCATCACTACGTCTTGATAAAGGACTTATAGAAATAGGAAAATCAATCACAAAAGTAGGATTGATCAATTTTTCTTCCACATAATTATCAAAAAGTTCAGCTTGCAAATATCCAAGTTCAAGCTTTTCATTCGCTTCAAAACCATCTGCTTTTAATTTAGCAAGAATTTTTTCTTTATCTTCGATTAAATCCCTATCTAAACCACCATATTTACAAAGTGCGTCTTTATAAGTTATTCTTTCAAAAGGTTTAGAAAAATCTATCATTTTTCCATCAAATTCTATTGTTTTTCCTAAATTAAGCTTATCTAAAAGCAAAGAAAAAAGTTCTTCAGTTAAATCCATTAAATCTTTATAATTATGATAAGCCCAATAAAATTCTATGGTTGTAAATTCAGGATTATGGGTTAAATCCATACCTTCATTTCTAAAACAACGATTGATTTCAAAAACTGCCTCAAAACCACCCACTACAAGTCTTTTAAGATAAAGTTCTGGAGCAATTCTTAAAAATCTTTCTACACCTAAAGAATTATGAAAAGTTACAAAAGGTTTGGCATTTGCTCCACCTGCGATTGGATGCATCATAGGAGTTTCTACTTCTAAAAAGCCTTTATTTTCAAAAAAATGGCGAATCAAACTCACCACTTTAGAACGCACTAAAAAATCTTTTCTAACTTCTACATTCATTATCATATCAACATAACGTTTGCGATATCTTTGCTCAATATCTGTTAATCCATGATATTTTTCAGGCAAAGGAACAATAGCTTTTGTAGCGAGTTTTACCTCACTTGCATGCAAGCTAAACTCACCCGTTTTAGTTACAAAAGGAAAACCTTTAACCAAAACAATATCACCTACCTCTAAATTCTTTTTTAAAATCGTATAAAGTTCTTCACCTACACTATCTTTACTAAAATAAATTTGTAAATTTGCATCTTTATCTTCAATATTTGCAAAAATCGATTTTCCTGCTATACGAAAAAGTTTCAAACGTCCTGCAACAACAGCATTAACATTTTCATCTCTTTTTTCAACTTGCTTTAAAATATAGGAAAATTTGTCCTTAAAAGTCTTTAAAGACATTTCCTTGTCTAAAAAATGGGGATAAGGATTTATTCCTAAATTTTTTAATTCCTTAGCTTTTTCTATTCTTTGTTGCTCTAAAATATTATCAAACATTTATATTTTTACCTTTGCTTTTTGATTATTGCAATCAGCACAAACCCCATAAAGCTGCATCAAATGTCCTGTAAGCTTAAAGCCATGTTCTTTCGCAATCAAAGCTTGTTGTCTTTCTATGATAGGATTTTCAAACTCTATAATTTTTCCGCAATTTTTACATATCATATGATCATGGTGAGGTTTATTTGCAAGCTCGTATTTTTTACCTGCCGAACCAAAAGAAATAGAAGTTACCATTTCTGCTTCTTCAAGCAAGTTTAAAGTACGATAGACGGTTGCAATTCCAACATTTAAATCCGGTTCAGCTTGTTTGATTTCCATATATAAACTTTCGGGCGTGTAATGAGTATCACTGTGATAAAGAGTTTTTAAAAGTACTTCTCTTTGCTTGGTATATTTAAGTCCACCTTGTCTTAATATTTTTTTAAATCTCTCAAGCAAAACATCGTATTCAACATTTTCTATCAGCATATCACTCCCCTTTTTGAGTATTGTTTAAATCACTTGCAATATCTTGTAACTTCTCCCTAACATGATCTAGACTATTTTCTGTTAAAGGTTGATTCATAATAAAAGAACCAGTTTCCTTAAGCAAATTTAAAGTATAGCTATTTTTAGCAAAATTATCTAATTTATCATTTAAAAAGTCGATTCTTGCTACACAAAAAACCAAAATTGCAAAAATTAAAAAGATTTTTACTCCACCAAATATAAAGCCACCAATACGATCTAAAAAACCTAGGCCACTTAATTTAATCAACTTAGAAAGAAAATTACCCACCAACAAACAAACTATCCAAAAAATAATTAATATGGCCAAAAATCCAGCAAATCCAGCTAAGCTTTGATTTTCTATCTTATAAAAAGTACTTTGTATAAATTCAGCCGCTTGAGTTGCGTATTTTGAAGCAATAAAAACACCACCAATAATACCCAAAAGTCCAAAAATTTCTTTTATCAAACCATTGACAATACCCTTAAGTCCTAAAAGTAAGGTAAATCCTAAAATAAAAGCATCAAACCAATAAAAATTCATTTCAATCACTCTCTGATTTTTGTTTTAAATTATTCTACAAATAAGCACTAAATGCTAATTAATCATTCTATGATTTTAGGAACAACAAAAAAATGTTCTTGTTTTTTTGGAGCACAATCTAAAATCTCATCAATAACACTACTATTTCTGATCTCATCAACTCTTAAAGGAGCTCCACCTTTTATAGTGCTTACGGTAATCTCTTGGGAGTCTAAATCAAGCTCGTTTAATTTTTCAACAAAGTTAACAATTTCACTTAACTGTGCAATAGTTTCATTTCTATTTTCTGCTATTTGTAAAGCACTTAATTTTTCAAGCTTGCTTAATAATTTCTCATCTATTTGCATTTCTTAAACCTTAATAAAAAAGTTAAAATTTTAAAAATTATATCATAAAAAGCTTTAAATTATTTAGAATATTTTGCAATTTATATGATACAATATTAATTTTTCTATACAAAAAATAAAAATATTTTTTCAAGGATAAATTTTGGGACTAAAAGATAATTTAAAAGCTGTTAAAAACGAACTTAACACAGAAGAACAATTTATAGAAAATTTTATCAAAGGAGAAAGATTTATACGCAAGTATAAATTTTATATATCCGCTGTTGTGATAATTTTAGTTGCTTGGTTTGCTGGAAATTTTATAATCTCGAAAATAAACGATTATAAAACAAAAGAAGCCAATGAGATTTATGCCAATCTAGTACAAGATCCTAACAATAAAAATCTTTTAGAAAAACTTAAAAATAAAAATATTAATCTTTACACTATCTTTTTATTAAAAGAGAATATTAACAATTTTAATAATATAGCCTTCCAAAACGAACTAAAACACATTTATAGCAATGCCCAAACAAACACTTTGTTCAAAAATATTATTGCATTATCTTTAGGAGATAAATCGATATTTTTAAAAAATTATGATAAATTGTTAGACGCTTACAGACTTTTAGAGCAAAATAAAATTAAAGAAGCCAATATTTTACTTTCTCAAATAAAAGAAAATTCAAGCTTAAATCAAATAGCTAAAAATCTCAAACATTACCAAGGCATTACACAATGAAAAAAACATTTTTAACACTATTTTGTTTAATATTTCTATGTGCTTGTGGAACCAAAAGACAGTATTTTGAACCAAAACAAACCGATGGAAATTTAAGTCATAATAGCAATTTAAAAAGTAAAATCGTTGATTGGAATCTAGTTTCTGCAAAACTTAGCAATAATACCGCTATCTTAAAAAATAATATCTCCATAGACAAGTTTAAACTTCCTAAAAATTATATGCTTCTAGCTTATCAAGATGGGGAATATTTTACCGCAGATAATAATGGAAATTTAAAAATTTTTGACAATTCTTATAATGAAATTTATAATTTTCAATTTGACGCTAGTGTTATAGGAGTAGCTTCTAATGGAGATGATTTAGCTCTTATACTTGCAAATAATGCTATAGTTCTTGCGAATCGTTCTTTAGGTATTAAATTCAGTCGAACTCTAACCTCAGCTCCAGCTCAAGACAGTCGTACCGCTAATCCTATATTTTTAGACAATATCATCGTATATCCAACACTAGATGGCAAAATTTTAATTCTTTCAAGAAATAATCTTCAAATCATTAAAGATGTGGTTATTTCAGCAGAAAATTTTTTCAACAATGTAATCCATCTAAGCGTAATCGGAGATAAACTTATAGCAGCAACAGCTAAAAAAATCATTGTTGTAAGTCCTGCTAGAACTCTTTATCTTGACGCTGACATAAAAGATGTTGCGCTTAGTGATGACGATATTTTTATACTGGAAAAAGATGGCACTATTATTAAAACTGATTATAATCTAAGAAAAATTGCAGAAAAAAAATTCGAATTTGCTATTTTTGTAAAAAGCAATATATACAATAATTATTTATATATTTTTGAAAAAACAGGTTATCTTATCAAAATGAATCTAAATTTAGATAATGCACAAGTATTTAAACTTCCAGAAGCTGTTGATAAAATTTCTTTCATGGGGAGTGGTAAATTTTACTACGGAAATAAAATTTTAGATTTGCTATGATAAAAATTTTAAAACAAACAATAAAGGCTTTAAAATTAAATTTAAAGCCCTATGAATTAAGCATGTTAACTAGAAAAAAGGTTATATTTATGCCAAAGATCAAAATAACATTCTTTTTATATATATTAGGAAAAACAAGATTTTTAATGAAAGATGTCTTATTTTTAGAAAATCTAGCACAGCAAATTAACATAAATAACAAATATTTTTTTAGCATGACTTCTCTTTGTTCTAAAGCAAAAATTATCTAGAAATGAAAGGATTTAATTTCTATGTTACTCTGTGATATTGGGAATTCAAATGCTAATTTCCTAGATGATAACAAATATTTCACTCTTAGTATAGATCAATTTTTAGAATTTAAAAATGAACAAAAAATTTTTTATATCAATGTCAATGAACATCTTAAAGAACATTTGAGAAATCAAAAAAATTTTATCAATCTTGAACCTTATTTTTTATTTGATACGATTTATCAAGGATTAGGAATCGATCGCATAGCAGCTTGTTATACTATTGAAGATGGAGTTGTTGTAGATGCAGGCAGTGCTATTACGATTGATATTATTTCTAATTCTATACATCTTGGTGGTTTTATCTTACCAGGTATTGCAAATTATAAAAAAATTTATAGCCATATTTCACCACGATTAAAAAGTGAATTTAATACTCAAGTTAGTCTTGATGCATTCCCGCAAAAAACCATGGATGCTTTAAGTTATGGTGTTTTTAAAGGAATTTATCTACTGATAAAAGATGCCACTCAAAATAAAAAGCTTTATTTCACTGGTGGAGATGGACAGTTTTTAGCAAATTATTTTGATCACGCAATTTATGATAAACTTTTAATCTTTCGAGGAATGAAAAAAATTATAAAAGAAAATCCTAATTTACTTTGTTAAAAATGTTACAAAAATTCTCATTGATATCAAACCTTAATGAAATTTAACTTTTTGTAAAACAAATTCAATTAAACTTCTATTTAGAAAAAAGTTTATTAAAATAAAAAAGGAAAAAGAATGAGCCAACAAGAATTTGATGCACTTGTCATCGGAGCTGGAATTTCAGGAGCAGCATTATTTTACGAGCTTGCAAGATATACAAATATTAAAAATATTGCTTTGATAGAAAAATATAATACAGCTGCAACATTAAATTCTAAAGGAACAAGTAATTCTCAAACCATTCATTGTGGAGATATTGAAACCAATTATACTCTAGAAAAAGCGCAAAAAGTAAAAAGAACGGCTGATATGATAGTTAAATATGGACTCATGCAAAATGCACAAAATAATTTCATGTTTTCTCATCAAAAAATGGCTCTAGCTGTTGGGGATATAGAATGTGATTATATGAAAAAACGCTATGAAGAATTTAAAGAACTTTATCCTTATATAAAATTTTTCGATAAAGCGAAAATCAAACAAATTGAACCTAAGGTTGTTTTCGGAGAAGATTGCAAACAAGATAGACCTGAAAATATCTGTGCTATGGGTGTTGAAAAGGGTGAAGTTTTTACAACTGTAGATTTTGGGAAAATGAGTATAAATCTAATAGAACAAGCACAAAAACAAAATAAAAACACTTTCGTTGCCTTTAATCAAGAAATTGTTCACATAGAAAAAAAGGATGATATTTTTATATTAAAAACCTCAAATCATCAAGAATACCGTGCCAAAAGCGTAGTTGTTAATGCTGGGGCACACTCTTTATATTTAGCACATAAAATGAATTTAGGTATGGATAAGTCTTGTTGGCCTGTTGCAGGAAGTTTTTATTTAACCAAACAAAAACTTTTAAATGGCAAGGTTTATATGGTACAAAATCCTAAACTTCCATTTGCAGCTCTTCATGGAGATCCTGATTTACTTGCTGATATGAACACTCGCTTTGGACCTACGGCACTTGTTATTCCAAAACTAGAACGTTATCATGGTTTAAAATCAGTTCCGGAATTTTTCGAAGCACTAAAACTTGATAAAACTGTTTTAAAAGTAACTTTTAATATGTTTAAAGATGCAACAATTAGAAATTACATCTTGTATAATTATCTTTTTGAACTACCTTTTATTGATAAAAGCTTATTTGTTAAAAATGCTAAAAAAATAGTCCCAAGTCTTAAAGCAAGTGATATTTATTATGCAAAGGGTTTTGGAGGCGTAAGACCGCAAGTTATTGATAAAACTAAAGGAGAATTAATGCTAGGTGAAGCAAGCATCACAGAAACCCCTGGCATTATTTTCAATATGACTCCAAGTCCTGGAGCAACAAGTTGTTTAGGAAATGCTGAAAGAGATGCAAAGCTTATATGCAATTATCTAGGAATAGAATTTAACCAAGATAAATTTTCTTCAGAATTATTGTAATCATTTTGTTTCTATTTTTAGCTACAATAATTTCAAAAGGAGTTTGCCATGCTTAAAAAAACAAAAATTGTAGCCACAGTAGGTCCAGCAAGTGAAAAGGAAGAAATTCTACGCCAAATGATTATCAATGGTGTAAATGTTTTCCGTTTAAACTTTTCTCATGGAACACATGAGTATCATAAAAAAAACTTAGATACCATAAGAAGAGTAGCTAAAGAATTGCATACTCGTATTGGAATTTTACAAGACATTAGTGGTCCTAAAATTCGTACAGGTGAACTTAAAGAACCATTTGAATTTAAAAAGGGCGATAGGCTTGATTTTTATCGTGAAACAATTTTAGGGGAGAGGATTGCTCAAAATCATTATAAAATCAGTATTAATCAAAGATCTATTTTAGATATGTTAAAAATTGATGAATATATTTATCTATACGATGGATCAATTCGCACTAAAGTAATAAGCATAAACGATCAAAAAATTGAAACCATTATAGAAAATGATGGTTTTTTAAACTCAAATAAAGGTATTAATTTTCCAAATACTAAAATCAATATTGATGTTATTACACAAAAAGATAAAAATGATTTACTTTGGGGTATAAAAAATGAAGTAGATTTTTTAGCAATATCTTTTGTACAAAATGCACACGATATTGATGAAGTTCGTGAAATTTTGGCAGAAAATAACGCAAAAATATCTATTTTTGCAAAAATTGAAAAATTTGATGCAGTAGAAAATATTGATGAAATTATTAAATCTAGTGATGGTATAATGGTTGCAAGAGGAGACTTAGGTATTGAAGTGCCTTATTATAAAGTTCCTAATATCCAAAAAGAAATCATACAAAAAGCAAACAATGCCTCTAAGCCTGTTATTACTGCAACTCAGATGCTTTTTTCATTAGCCAAAAGCAAAACCGCCACAAGAGCTGAAATTTCAGATGTCGCAAATGCTGTTTTAGATGGAACAGATGCAGTAATGTTAAGTGAAGAAAGTGCCGTTGGTATAGATCCTGCAAACGCTGTTGATATAATGTGCCAAACTATAATAGAAACAGAAAAACGGTATCCATATAATAAATTTAATGATTTTAATGATTTAGACAATACAGATAAAATCATGCGTTCTTCGGCTCATCTTGCAACAGATCTTAACGCTGATGCTATTTTTTCTTTAACAAGTAGTGGAAAATCTGCTATTAAAATTGCAAGATATCGTCCGAATATAGAAATCATAGCGGTAGGGCATTGTGAAAAAACCTTAAACTCTTTAAGTATAGTTTGGGGAGTTAATCCTGCGATCTTAGTTAACAAGAGTAATGATCTTACAGAATTATTAAAAGATTCTGTAAGATCAAGTGTTGAAAAAGGTTTTATGGATGAAGATAAATGTTATCTTCTAACTGCAGGCTTTCCAGCAGGAATAGAAGGCACTAGTAATCTTATCCGCATTCTCAATAAAGAGCAAATTGCTTATTACCTGCAATAAAACATTAAATTCCTTTGAAAATAAGGAATTTAATGTCATTATAAATTTTTTAAATCAAAAGTCGATATAAATTAAAGCCTCACACAAAGGAGCAAATATGCAAGTGAATACTTTTTCAAATATCGCTAGCATGGCACAAACACAAGTTAGCAATAAGAAGGCAGATGATGCTAAGGAAAACACAAAAGACAAAAATGTTCAAAGTGCTAATTCTAGCAAGGATATAGATAAAAATACCCTTGAAAAATTAAATGCACTTGGTGGAAAGGGCATTACGCAAATTTACCTAGTTCAGTTTCAACAGCAAATAATGAATACTGCAATAGGTTCAAGCAATGCCCAAACTGGACTAGAGAGTCTTTTAAATGGTGCCAATTTAGATACTGCAAAATCTATACTTACAAATATTGATTTTGCATCTTTAGGCTACAGTGGCAAAAATCCACTTGATATGAATACAGATGAACTTCAACAACTTGTAAGTGAAGATGGTTTTTTTGGGGTGGAAAATACAGCCAGTCGCATCGCCGATTTTGTTATTAAAGGCGGTGGCGATGATGTTGAAAAATTAAAAAAAGGTCTTGAAGGTATGAAAAAAGGATTTGAGCAAGCAGAAAAAATGTGGGGTGGAGAACTTCCTCAAATTAGTCAAGATACAATAGATGCAGCACTTAAAAAAGTTAGTGATCGCATCGATGAACTAGGGGGGAAAACTCTAGATCTTCAAGCTTAATTAAAAATGCTTAGAAATTTCTAAGCATTTTTAATTGTTATTAATATCAAAAGTAAAAAATTCACTTTTAAAATTATTAGGTAAAGTTTTGTACTGAAATATCGCAGCTTCATAGTTTTTTACCTCTTGATATAACATGCCAAGAGCTGCTTTACTTTCTTTATTGTTTTTATCTGTAAGTTTAGAAAGCTGCAAAAGTGCTATAGCCGAATTTGGATTATTTGCACCTACGGCTGCTACGGCTGCTAAAAATAAAGTTTTAGTATCTTTAGCTCCATAATCATCAATCAAAGAATTATAAAGTGCATAAGCCTCCTCGTATTGCTGTGCAAAAATATCTAAATAAGCTAAAGTTTGTAAAATACCCTCATCTTTTGTTTCTGAAACATTAATCAACTCTTTAAATTTCTGTCTTTCTAAATTTAAAAGTCCTGCAATATGCATTAAATTAACATAAAATTCCCTAGCAATATTTGGCCCACCAAAAACACTACGATAATCAAGTTTTAAATTTTTAAAATGAATTTGAACATTTTGAGCATATTCTTTAATATTTAAATTTGAATTTAAAGAATTAAAATACAAAATATTTGCCAAAATGTCTTCAGGCAATTCTGAACGTAATTTAGCGATTTTCACATCTACTTGATTATTAAGGTTATTATTTTTAGCAACAATAGCTTCAAAAATCAAACTCAAAGGTGTATCTTTTTTTGATTCATCTAAATAAGGAAGCATGGAAATATAATTATTATTAACTAAAAATAACATACTTTTTTGCATATTAGCTTTAAAATTAGAATCAGCGGCTATGTTATCAAGAATTTCATTGTAAAGTTTAGTTGTGTCAATGTCAATTAATTTTGCACAAAACATAGCAAAAGCACCTGCTAAGTAATTTTTAGGATTAAGATGATATGAACTTGAAAAATGCTTATAAGCAAGTTCATAATTTTGCATTTGGGCATAGGTTAAAGCCAAATTATAATGCAAAATACTATGTTCTGGATAATTCTTGATAAGTTTTTGAAATTCTTGGTTAGCAAGGCGTAACTTCTGATTTAATGCATAGTTAATAATATTGGCAATTTTTACATTAGTGGATGAAATAGCTTTGCTTGCATTAAGATAATTTCCTGCATCACTACTATCATCTACAAAATCTGTAACATTAGCTTTTTTAATATATAAAGCGGCTTGCTTACTATCAAAAACTTGATAAGGTGCAAAATAAAAAAGTAAATCAAATTGATCTTTTTGCTTTTTTAGTAAATCTTTTGAAAAAGAATTTTGAGCAACTGCTATATTAAAAAGATCCTTATTTAAACGAACTTGAATTTTATAAGTATCTAAAATCTTATATCTATCTTTATCATTATCATAAGAATTTTGCAAGCGTGCTAACATATCTTGATAATTTCCTGTTTTAATATCAACCAACGTTAAAGCCGCCAAACTCTGATTAAAATCTCTTTCAATTTTCATCGCCGTACTTAAAGCGACTTTAGCTTTAGCGTATTCTCCTATTCTAGCATATAAAAGGCCCAAAGACAAACTAGATTCAAAATTGCCTTGAGAATTTAATTGCTGTATAGCCTTGGAATCAAAGTCCATTTTTGCATAAATTTTAGCAGACAAATACTTTGCAACATCAGAATACGGCTCCACATCTGTTCTTTGTAACATTTGCAAGGCCTCAGGATAATATCCTTTATAATAATTAATTAAGCTTAAATAATAATCATATAGTTTTGATTTTCCTTCTTTTGGAAGATACACTTGAGCTAAATCAATATAATATCTAAATTTTTCCTTATCATTAAGCTTTAAAGCACAAACAGCAGCATTGATAGCGGCTACACTTTGGTTTTCACCATTAGCTATAGCTTTTTTAAAGCTTTCAAAAGCTTCTTGAAATTTATTCTCATTCATTTGAGAAACACCTAGATTATAATTAGATAAAGATTCATTATATACGGCAACTTGCTCATAAACTTTTAAAGCCTGTTCAACTTCACCCTTTAAATATAAAGCATTTGCTTTTTGGATCATACCATCAATTCTTTGTATATCATTATATTTATATGATTCATCAGGCATAACAACAGGTTGTTCTAAAGGCTTAGAAGCTATAATATCTGGTTTAATTTTTCCTTCGCTAAAAGTTAAATAAAAAAGCGTAAAAACTAAAATACAAACAATCCCCAAAGATAAACCTACAAGAGACATAAACTTACGATCTTTATACCAAGGTATAGGCTCTTGACTTTCAACTTCTTCAAAAGTTGACACATCTTCAGGTGCACTTTCTCTTGTAAATTTAAAACCACTATCACTATTTTCTTGAGGTAATTCTTCTGGTAATGATGCAAATTCTTCATCTTCTGGGGCTTGCCCCTCTTGCCCCTTAAATCCCTCTAAACTCTCATCAAGTCTTGATTGATTTAAGCCATCTTCAGATTTTTCTAGTATTATATCTTCTTGTTCAGCCATCTATACTCTTTAAAAATATTTTTTCAAAGCGTCAGGAATATGAATTTTTCCTTCTTTATCCTGATAATTTTCCATAATCGCTACTAAGGTTCTTCCTACCGCCAAAGATGAGCCATTAAGAGTATGAACGAGTTCATTTTTTCCTTGTTCATTTTTATAGCGAATTTTAGCACGTCTTGCTTGAAAATCACGACAATTTGAAACAGAACTGATCTCACGATATTTATTTTGCCCTGGAAGCCACACTTCAAGATCCACAGTTTTTGCCGCACTAAAGCCCAAATCTCCCGTGCAAAGCATTAAATGTCTGTGTGCTAAACCTAAAGAACTGAGTAAATCACTTGCACATTCAAGCATTTCGTTAAACACACTATCGCTTTGCTCAGGTTTAGTAATACTTACAAGTTCTACTTTTTCAAACTGATGTTGTCTTATAATCCCTCTTGTATCACGCCCTGCACTGCCCGCTTCTTTTCTAAAACAAGCACTATAACAAGTCATTTTTATCGGTAAAGTTTCGCTAGCTAAAATTTCTCCACTATAAAGATTGGTTACTGGAATTTCAGAAGTTGAAATTAAATACAAATCCTCATCATCTACTTTATACATATCTTCTTTAAATTTTGGCAACTGCCCTGTTCCAAACATAGTAGCACCATTTACCAAAAAAGGCACATTAACAAATTCAAATCCACGACTTCTGTTAAAATCTATCATATAATTTACCAAAGCACGGCTTAATAAAGCCCCCTCATTTTTAAGCACACAAAAACGACTTTGTGAAATTTTCACCCCACGCACAAAATCAAGCCAATTTAAACTCTCCCCTAACTCAAAATGTTCTTTTGGAGTAAAATCAAAGCTAGGTAGATTTAAAACTTTTTTAAGCTCCACATCTTCATCTTCACCTTCACCTGCAGGCACGCATTCATCAGGGATATTTGGGATAGCATGAGCAATTTCTTCAAGCTCATTTTCTAAAGCATTTACTTTAGCACTTTGCTCATTAATTTTGCTTTTATTTTCGCTTAATTTTGCTTTTAAACTTTCTTTATCTTGATCTGTGGCAAGCTCTTTGCTGAATTTATTTTGAAAAGCTTGAAATTCTTCTAAGACTGTTTTTTCTTTTTTTAAACTTGCAAAAAGCTCAGCAAGTTTTTTTAAGATATTTTCATCAACTTTTTTATTTTTTAGCTTTTTAGCCACTTCATCAAAATTATTTTGCAAATTTTTTAAATCTAGCATTTGCTACTCCTTAAAGTCCGATTTTTTCATAAATTTTTTGCATTTTTTCTTGGGCAATTTTTCTTGCCTTTGTTGCACCAAAATCCAAAATTTCTTTTAAATGCAAAGGTTTTTCTAAAAGCTCATTATATTTTTCTCTGGCTTCTTTAAAATAAGCATTTACAAGCTCATTTAAATACATTTTAAAATGCCCATAACCCTCACCACCTTTTTCATAGCGTGTTTGTAATTCTTTTTGCCCTGCTTCATCTAAAAAAAGCTTTGCGATTTTAAAAACATTGCAGTTTGCATGATCTTTTGGATCTTCTAAGGCAGTACTATCTGTTACTATAGAAGAAATTTGTTTTTTTAAGACTTTTTCACTACTAAAAATATTTATAGTATTTTGATAAGATTTACTCATTTTTGCCCCATCAGTGCCTACAACTACGGCTACTTCTTCATTGACTCTAGCTTCTGGAAGGGTAAAAATTTCACCCCATTCATTATTAACTTTTAAGGCGATATCACGTGCGATTTCAACATGTTGGATTTGATCTTTTCCCACAGGGACAATTTGTGTATCAAAAAGCAAAATATCTGCTGCCATTAAAACAGGATAAGAAAAAAGCCCATGCGAAGCACTAAGTCCCTTAGCAACTTTATCCTTGTAGCTATGTGCACGATCTAGCAAACCCATAGGAGTAAATTGCGATAAAATCCAATAAAGCTCCATAACTTCCTTAACATCACTTTGCAACCAAAAAATGCTTTTTTGAGCATCTATACCAAGACTTAAAAAAGCCGCAGCAGCTTTAAGGAAATTTTGCTTAAGTTTTTCTCCATCTTGAGAAGAAGTCATAGCATGATAATTGGCAATAAATATAAACATTTGGCTTTTTTCTTGTGCATCTACCATTTGTTTAATCGCACCAAAATAATTACCTATATGCAAATCGCCACTCGGCTGAAGCCCTGTTAATACTCTCATTTTATCACCTTTTTAATCTTGCTTAAAAGCTCATCTATATTTTTATTTTCTATATCTAAAACAAAATTTGCCTTTTGTTCATACTTGCTTAAACGATCATTATATAATTTTTTTGCTTTAATTTCATCATAAAACAAAGGTCTTTTAGAAATTTCATTTTCATCTAAACGCTTTTTTAAATATTCAAAACTTGCTTTTAAGTAAATACAAAAACCCGCTTTTTCTAAATTTAAAACATTAACAAAACCCCCACCCGTAGCAATGCAAGCTTTCTCACAAGAACTAAAAAAATCAGCCATTTTTTGCTCTTGTTCTCTAAAAAAATTCTCACCTTTTTGTGCAAAAATTTCACTGATTTTTTGATTAAATTTTTGCTCTATTAAAAAATCACTATCTAAAAAAACAAGATCTAAATCCTTGGCTAAAGCTCTTGCTAAAGTGCTTTTTCCAGAACCCATAAATCCTATGAAAACGATATTTTTAACTCTCATCATTTTCTTGACTGCCTTTTTTACGCGAAGCAATCACTAAAGGCACACCCTCGAAATTAAATTCTTTTCTGATTTGATTTTGTAAATAACGCTTGTAGCTAAAATGCAAAGCCTTAGAACGATTCATAATAAGGGCAATTTTTGGTGGCGCTAAGTCATATTGTACCGCATAATAAATTTTAACCAATTTCCCATAATCATGCGGCAAAGGATGTGCTCTTGTTGCATTTTCTATCAAGGTGTTAAGCCTAGAAGTTTGGATTTTTTGAGTGAAATTTTCAAAAATTTGCAAAATTTTATCCAATAAAACATATACCCTTTTTCCGCTTAAAGCCGATACGCTAATCACAGGTGCATAAGCTAGAAATTTAAAACGATCAAGACGCAATTCTTTTACAGTTTTATCAAAATCCATCTCACTTTTATCCCATTTATTTAAAACAATAATCACACCTAAATAATGCTTAGCGACAAGCCCAGCAATGCGTTCATCAAGCTCGTTAAAGCCTTCATGCGCATCTAAAACTAAAAGTGCTATTTGAGAATGAGATAAAATTCTTTCCGTGCGATTTAGAGCAAAGCGTTCTAGTCCTTGAATTTTACCCCTTTTTCTAATGCCTGCAGTATCGACAAATTCTATCACTTTATCTTTATAAACTATACTTTCATTAACAGGATCTATAGTAGTTCCTGCTATAGGGCTTACAACGCTGCGTTCTTGCTTAACCAAAGCGTTTAAAAGACTTGATTTTCCAACATTTACACGCCCTACAATACCCACTCTTATATGATTTTGATCCACTTCTTTAAACTGAAATTCTTTTCCTTCTTCATAATGCTCTAAAAAATCTTCTAAATTTTCTTCTTCATCAGGGATTAAAAACTCTTCATGTAAAAATTTTTCAAGCCATTCATAAAGTTCATCTAAGCCTACATTATGGGTTACTGAAAGATTAAAGATTTCCTTTACGCCAAAATTTGCAAACTCCCAAGCCCTTTCTTCATCTTTTTTATTATCTACTTTATTAACCACTAAAGCTATAGGTTTTCCAAGTTTTTTTAAAGAATAAAAAAATTGTCTATCCTCATCATCAGGCGCTAATTTCCCATCAACTAGATAAAGTATGATATCGCTTTCTTTGGCTACTTTTAAAGTGTTTTTTTTCACATTTTTAAAAAGTTCATCGCTTTCATCAAGCCCTCCACTATCAATAAGCATGGCTTTTTTTGAATTAATATGAATTTCTGTTTTATTTGTATCTCTAGTTGTACCTGAAATATCACTTGTGATAGCTATTCTTTGTCTTGCCATTCTATTAAAAAGGCTTGATTTACCAACATTTGGCTTGCCTATAAGTATGATGCTTTGCATTTTTTTCCTAGAAAATTATATTTTTAAAATTATATAAAATTTGGCTTAATATTAAGCAAAAAAAGACTAGAATTAACCCAGATTTTAGTCAAGGAAAAAAATGCTAAAAGTAATCAAGCATAATTTAGGAATTTATTTCATGATTTTAGCATGTTTGGATTTTGCACTTATGGGAGCTTGTGCAAAAATTCTTAGCAAGGAAATGAGTTCTATAGAAATTATGTTTTTTAGAAATATCATAGGAATTTTTTTCATAGTCTATCTTTTAAAGCGTTCTAAGGCACATAAAGAAGGGGGACATTTTTGGCTCTTGGTATTTCGTGGAGTAGTAGGCACGCTTTCACTATATATGTTTTTCTATAATGTTTCAAATATTACACTAGGCGGAGCTTTTGCTTTTCAAAAAACTGCTCCTATTTTTATTACTTTAATAGCTTTTGTTGTTTTTAAAGAAAATATTGGTATCAAAGGCTGGATAGGAATTTTAATAGCATTTGGTGGAGTACTTTTAATCGCTCAGCCTTGGGCTCATAATTTAAATCATTCAGGCTTTGATTTAAAAAATTCAGTTATAGGTATCACGAGTGGATTTTTAGCCGCTTTAGCTCTTACAAGTGTAAGAGAACTTAGAAAATCTTACACTACAGAACAAATTGCCTTTTCTTTTATCCTTTTAGGAACCTTAATGCCTTTAATTTCTATGATCAGTGCTGAATTTTTTGAACCACAGCATCTTGATTCTTTACATTTAGATTTCATTCTAGCGCCTTTTGTGATGCCAAGTCTTGCAGCTTGGCTTATCATTGCCATTATGGGAACTTTAGGCACCATTTATCAAATTCATGTCACTAAAGCTTATGGTATCGCTAAACAAGCAGGAGTGGTTGCCGGAGTTAGTTATCTTGATGTAGTATTTAGTATGATAGTTGGGATAATTTTGGGAGATAATTTACCAAGTACTATGGTTTTTTTAGGTATAATAGGCATTATTTTTGGTGGATTAATTTTAGTTAAGAACAAAGGAAAAAAATGAAAAAAATGATACTCATTGCTGGTCCTTGCGTGATAGAAAGCAAAGATTTGATTTTTAAAGTTGCTGAACAGTTAAAAAATTTTAATGAAAATCCAAATATAGAATTTTATTTCAAATCAAGTTTTGATAAGGCCAATCGCACAAGTATTAATTCTTTTCGAGGTCCTGGTCTTGAAGAAGGATTAAAAATTTTACAAAGCGTAAAAGATGAATTTGGTATGAAAATCTTAACCGATATACACGAAAGCAATCAAGCAAACCCTGTAAGTGAAGTAGCTAATGTCTTGCAAATTCCTGCTTTTTTATGTCGTCAAACCGATTTACTTGTAGCTGCAGCAAAAACTAAGGCAAAAGTTAATATCAAAAAAGGACAATTTTTAAACCCAAGCGATATCAAATACAGCGTTAAAAAAGTTCTACAAACCCGTGGTATAGAAGATGAAGGCTATGAAGCTGCTCAAAAAAATGGTGTTTTTGTGGCCGAAAGAGGAGCTAGCTTTGGCTATGGAAATTTAGTAGTAGATATGCGTTCTTTAGTGATCATGCGTGAATTTGCTCCAGTAATTTTTGATGCCACTCATAGCGTACAAATGCCAGGAGCTGCAGGGGGAAGTAGTGGAGGAAAAAGTGAATTTGTAGAACCTTTAGCAAGAGCAGCAGCAGCTGTAGGTGTAGATGGCTTTTTCTTTGAAACACATATTAATCCTTGCGAAGCTTTATGCGATGGATCTAATATGCTTGATCTTACATGCCTTAAAAATTGCGTTAATACATTACTAGAAATACAAAATATCATAAAGGAAAACAAATGAATATCATTGAAGGAAAATTGAATTTAGATTCAAATACAAAAATTGCTATCATCAATGCAAGATTTAATCATATCATCACAGATCGCCTTGTAGAAGGAGCAAAAGATGCTTTTTTAAGACACGGAGGCAAGGAGGAAAATCTAAGTCTTATACTTGTTCCTGGTGCTTTTGAACTTCCATATGCATTAAAAAAAGCTATAGAAAGTAAAAAATTTGATGCAATTTGTTGTGTAGGTGCAGTCATTCGTGGTTCAACTCCACATTTTGACTATGTTTCAGCAGAAACTACTAAAGGTATAGCTAATGTGAGCTTAAATCACAATATCCCTGTAAGCTTTGGTGTTTTAACTACAGACACAATAGAACAAGCCATAGAAAGATCCGGAAGCAAAGCAGGTAACAAAGGCTTTGAAGCTATGACAACTGTAATTGAGATGTTAAATTTAAGCAAGGAGCTTTAATGGCAACGCGTCATCAAGTTCGCCAAAGTGTCATCTCCTTACTTTATGCTTTTGAATTAAATTCTCAAAACAATGCTTTCGTAGATGAAATTTTAGATGAAAAAAAAATACGCAATGAACAAAAAAATTTTACCTTAAATTTATATCATGGAATTTTAGATAATTTAAGCAATATTGATGAAACCTTAAATTCATTTCTAAATGATAATCAAATTACAGCTTTAGGACATGTAGAAAGAGCTATACTAAGACTTGGAGCTTATGAGTTGCTTTTTACCGATACTCCTAGTGCCATTGTCATCAATGAGGCTATAGAACTTGCTAAAGAACTTGCCAATGATAATTCTCCAAAATTTATAAATGGGGTTTTAGATGCCTTGGTAAAGACTAAAAAATGAAGCTTTGTGTCGCACTTGATCTTTCTACAAAAGAAAAATGCTTAAAACTTGCCAAAGAATTAAGAAATTTAGACATATGGTTAAAAATAGGTTTAAGAGCATATTTAAGAGATGGCTTTAAATTCATAGAAGAACTTAAAAAAGTTGATGATTTTAAAATATTTCTTGATCTTAAAATTCATGATATTCCCAACACTATGGCAGATGCCTGCGAAGAAATATCAAAACTTGGTGTTGATATGATCAATATCCACGCAAGTGCTGGAAAAATAGCTATGCAAGAAGTTATGACGCGACTTAACAAATTTTCAAAAAGACCTTTAGTTTTAGCAGTTTCTGCTCTTACAAGTTTTGATGAAGAAAATTTCTTTAGTATTTATAGACAAAAAATCGAAGAAGCTGTAGTTAATTTTTCAAAAATATCCTACGAAAATGGACTTGATGGTATGGTATGCTCTGTTTTTGAAAGTAGAATCATCAAAGAACACACTCAAAGAAACTTCCTAACTCTCACTCCAGGAATTCGTCCTTTTGGAGAAAAAAATGATGATCAAAAACGTGTCGCTAATTTAACAATGGCTAGAGAAAATTTAAGCGATTTTATAGTAGTTGGACGCCCTATTTATAAAGATAATAACCCCAGAAAAATTTGCGAAAAAATTCTACAAGAAATTTAATAATCATTATCCTTGTTATATTTTAATAATAAAAATTTTTAATAAGGAAAAATAATGATTATAACTTCTGAGAATTTATATAAAAAAAGAAGAGTTTTTTTAAAACTTGGAGCAGGTGCTTTGATAAGTTCAAGCGTGCTTACTTCTAAACTTTCTGCTTTAAATTTCACAAGCGATACTAATCCAAATAAACTTGAAATCAGCGATGAAGAACTAGCTACAAATTATGTTAATTTTTATGAATTTTCAACAGATAAAAAAAGGGCTGTATCATTAGCACAAAATTTCAATACTCAAAATTGGAAAATAGATATCAGTGGAGAAATAGAAAAACCTTTGACTTTAAGCATGGAAGATATCTTAAAATTTCCCCTAGAAGAAAGAATTTATCGTTTTCGCTGTGTTGAAACCTGGTCTATGGTGGTACCTTGGGTAGGCTTTGAATTGCGTCGTTTGATTGAAGTGGCAAAACCTACAAGCAAAGCAAAATTTGTTAAATTTACCACTCTTTTAGATAAGAGTCAATTTCCTGATCAAGACACTTTATTTCCAACTATAGACTATCCCTATGTAGAAGGACTTCGCATGGATGAAGCTATACATCCTCTTACCTTGCTTGCAGTAGGAATGTATAAAAAAGCTTTAAAATCTCAAAATGGTGCTCCAATTCGCCTTGTTGTTCCTTGGAAATATGGCTTTAAAAGTATTAAATCCATAGTTAAAATAGAATTTACCAAAGAACAACCTAAATCCACTTGGGAAAATTATGCTCCAAATGAATATGGTTTTTATGCTAATGTCAATCCTAATGTTTCTCATCCTAGATGGTCTCAAGCTAACGAAAGAGCTTTAGGAGACTTCTTTACCAAACCCACTTTAATGTTTAATGGTTATGAAAAAGAAGTGGCAAGTTTATATAAAAATATGGACTTGAAAGTGAATTTTTAATGCAGACAAAATACTTTAAATTTCTTGCTTATTTTAGCTTTATCGTAAGTTTAATCTATGGCTTTTATCAGATTACAAAAGCTTTTAATTTTGTAAAAGAAGCCTATATTTATACCGGAATATTTACTTTGATCTTTTTAAATTTAAGTCTTTTATTTTCTTTGCTTAAATTTAAAAAAACGAAAAATTATCCTAAAATTTTAGGTATTTTTGCAGCTTTTTGGGCGATTTTACACTTTTTAAATTATTTTATTTTTGATAAAAATGCTCAAATTTTAAGGCTTTTTGATGATATTTCGCATCGTTTATTAGAAGCAAGTGGATTTATCGCATTTTTAATTATATTTTTAATGCTTTTAAGTTCTTTTAAAATCTTTAAAAAACTTAATAAAATCAGAAAATTAGGATATTTATGCTTAGTTTTGGCAAGTTATCATTATTTTTTAACTCCAAAAGTTCCTATGTTTTGGGAATGGAGTGCTTTAATTGTAGCTTTGTTTTATTTTATATTTCGCTACGCTATATAAAAACATTAAAAAAGTTAAAATCCAACAATCTTACTTTTATCAAAACTTGAATTTAATTCTTTTTGTATACTTTCTATAAAATCTTGCATTTTAAAAACCCCATCTTGAGATACAGCTACTTTCAAAGCTGTATTTTTCACCACCATTAAAATTTGCGCTCCGCTTAATTCATAATTTGATAAAATCTTTATATCAAAATCTTTTTCAAATAATGCTTTTTTAGGTAGAAATTTTTCCCAAATTTTAAGTCTATCTTTAAAATCAGGTTTTTTAAATTCTATCTTATAATCAAATCTTCTTGAAAATGCACTATCTAAGCTTTCTAAAAAATTTGTTGTAGCGATAATCACCCCGCTAAAACGCTCAATTTGCTCTAAAAATATATTTTGCATTTGATTATGCATTTTATCACTACCACTACTTCCATCTACACGCGTACTTAAAAACTGATCGGCTTCATTGAGAAGTAAAATAGGACTTTGTTTACAAGCTTGTACGATATTTTTATAAGTATCAAAAATTTTTCTTACATTTTGCTCACTCTCTCCAACCCATTTGCTCAAAATTTTAGAACAGTCAAAACTAAGAACAGATTTTTTCATTGATTTAGCCATAGCTAAAGCTGACATAGTTTTTCCAGTGCCAGCAGGGCCGTAAAAAATAATTTTAGCTTCTATATTTTTATTGCTCTTTATGCCCCAAGAATGGAGTCTTTCTAGGACTTTTTTATCTTGTTGTTTTAAAATATTTTCTAAAAGCTCTTTTGTATTTTCGGGCATAATAATATCATTGATGTCAGTGCTTGGTACTATAAGCTCAAAAATATCTTGATCTTTTAAAACACTTTCGATTTTGATTTTTTTGCTTTGTTTTGGTTCAAAATTTATGATCCTTTGTAAAATTTCATCAATAATAAAAAAACTTTTAGAAATATCTCCAAAAGCATTTAAATATTCATCATATTCAATTAAGTTTAAAAGAGGAGCATTTTCTTGTAATAATTTTTTATTTTTATGTCTTTCTAAATCATTTTCACTAATTAAAGAAAGTAAAGAATTCATTTCCCTAGAAATCAAACTTTCATTACTTAAGGCATATTCTTCTTTTAAAAGTGCTAAAAAAATAATTTGTTCTTTATGCTCAAGATTATATTCTTTAAAAATATCAGCCAATACATTATAAAATTTACTTTTTTTTAATCTTTCTTTGATATGTTTTTCATAAAGTTTAATTTGATTTTTTATTTCACTATTATAAGCACTTTTTTGTATAAAACTTAATCTTTCATATAATTGAATACGCACAAATTCATCTTTTAAATATTCTAAATAATCTGCATAAGCCTCTTGTTTCTCAAAACTTAAACGAGGTTTTGCTTCTAAAAATTCTAAAAAATATTCACTAAGACTAAGATCACTTTGTAATAAAGCAAGAGTTAATGTTTGAGTTTTATTATTTTCTAAACTTTTAAAAAAACTCGAATTTTGATTTACAAAACCTCTTTCGATAAGTTTTTTTAAATCCTCTAAAACATCTAGATAAATATACTTATCATTTCCAAAAATTGTCGATAATAAAATAAAAGCATTGACAGAAGAAATAGAAACGACATAATTTCTACAAAGCTCTCTAAGAATCAAAGCTTCATTTTTAGCACACTTAAGCTCTTTATAAATTTGAGTATCTTCTATATTTTTCAAACTTAAAAAATTTTTTAATTTTTCCATTATTTTTTAAATTCCTTAAGCTCATCTTGGTTAAATTCTACGCAAATATTTTCATCTAAAAAATGACTTTCAAAAGGCAGATAACAAATTTTTAATTTTCCATTATTAAGCAAGAAATTATTATTAAATTGTAAATTCTGCAGATCTTCAAAACATTCATCACATGTATTTTTAAGCTTTTCATGTAAGAGATTTTGAAATTTTCGATTTTTAATATTATACAAATCATTTAATTTTACAAACACGCGATGATTAATATCATAAACAAAATTATTTAACTCTAAAATAGCACGACTCATACCATCTTCATAAAAATAATACCATTCTTCAAAACTAATTCTTCCATCTTGTAAAAAAATAGGCTTTTGACGAATTTGCTCAAAGCTAAATACACCCTTGTGAACAGGATGAAATTCTTTAAAATCATCATTAAAACCTATAAAATCAAGACTATGCTTTATACGAATACCATCTTGTGTTTCAATAAGTTCCAAAGTAGTTGTTCCTAAATTTTCTCCTTGAAAATTTTTGTTATCGTATGTAAGCATTTTAGAAGAATTGATTTTATATTTTTTACACTCATCCTGCCAAAAATCATTTATCTTAACGAGTGAGATCTCTAAATTTCCATTTATATCATCAACAATTAAAAAACTAGAACTTGTTTGATTTTTATCCCTATCAAAAAGTGGAGTCATAGGTGCATTATCATAAACTATGGCAAAAATTTCTTTATCCTGCAAATGATAAAAATACAATTCACCTTTATAAACTTGTGCTAAAGTTAGATTGACAAAGCAAAATATCAGCAAAAAAAATTTCAAACTTCATCCTTCAGTTTTAAATATGCATTAAGATAATTTTTGTACGTGAAATTTTATCAAAAAAACTTACTTTATTATCACAAACTTGATAAAAAATTTCATAATTTTTTGCTTTTAAATTTTGCTCAAAACCACAATCAGTTTTTTCTAAATTTTTACCCTGCCATAAAGCATTTGCCTTTAAAATATCACTTAAAATATCTTCATAATATACATTTTTGAAAAATTTTTGATTAAACACTTTTTTATCATAACACACTGCATTGATGCAAATTTTATCTTTGATTTTGAGTTCAAAAAAAGCTTGACCTAGTTTATAAACTTCTAAATTTAAAGCATTATTTTCTTTTTTTAAAAAAGCTGCATCATTGATTTTTATCATAGGAGAAGCAATCAAAACCATCAAACTTTGACTTGAAAAATTTTGATTTTTCACACTACAAGCACAAAGAAAAAAAATAAAACATAGAGTTAAGCAGTGTTTCAAATTTGACCCTATTTAAGATTTTTAAAACTGATATTTAACTCTAAATTAAGCTCTTTTACAAGCTTCATTACAGCTTGCAAATCATCGATTTGTTTTGCTACAACACGAATTTCTTCACCACGAATCAAAGAATTAACTTTAAGCTTACTATCTTTGATAGCTTTATTGATTTTTTTAGCATTTTCGCTATCGATAGCATCGTTTGCTTTCAAATTTAAACGAAACATTGCTCCGCTTTCACGAGAAAGCTCTTTAATAGCATTAGGATTAATCCCTCTTTTGATAAGTTTAGAAATCACTATATCTTTTAAAACATCAAGCTTTCCTTCACTAGAAGAACTGAGTTTAAAAATACTCTCTTTTTCACTTAAATCAATCTCACACTTAATTCCTTTTAAGTCATAACGACTATCAAGTTCTTTTTTAGCTTGTTCAAAAGCATTTTTTAACTCTTGTTTATCTAAAGCTGCTGAAATATCAAAACTATGTTCACTTGCCATTTTCTATCCATTCTTTTAAATTATTATAAACTATACCCATTAAAGCATTTAAAGCCTCCTTGCTCGCCCACGCAACATGAGGAGTGATCATAAGATTTTCTTTATTTTTAATGCTTAAAAGTGGATGATTTTTCATCATAGGTTCAATTTCTAAAACATCAAGCCCTACACGAATATTTTTTTCATCTATGATTTTAGCTAAATCATTTTCATGGATAATCCCACCTCTTCCTACATTAATCAAAATCGCATTATCTTTTAAAAGCTTTAATTCTTCAAAGGCGAGTAAATTTTTGGTTTTTTCATTTAAAGGTGCGTGGATACTTATAATATCACAAGTTTTTAATAAATCTTTTAATTCCAAATGTACAAAATCTGCGTTTTTATTAGCTCCACTCGTAGAATAATAATAAATTTCGGCTCCAAAAGCCTTTGAAATTTTTGCCACTTCTTTACCTATGGTTCCTAAACCTATAATACCATGTTTTTTACCACTTAAGGTATTTAAAATTCTACTATAATCTGTAAAAATAGGACTTTCACACCACTTACCTTCTTTACTCCATTTGTCATAATAAAGCACTTGATTTAGAAAAGCAAACATAAACGCAAAAGTATGCTGCACAACACTCATAGTCGAATATCCTGCTGCATTTTTTACAATAATACCTTTTTCCTTAGCATACTCAACATCAATATTATTAACCCCTGTAGCAGTTTCTAGAATGAGTTTTAAATCTTTACAAGCATCAATCACATCTTTATCAATTACAACCTTATTTGTCATAGCGATATTGGCATCTTTTAAACGCTCTATGGTTTGTTCTTTATTGGTTGTAGTATAAATTTGTAAAGAACCAAATTTTTCAAAAACACTTAAATCATAACCCCCTAAAGTTGCCGCATCCAAACAAACAATTTTCATTTTTAATCCTTAATAATATGTCCTACAAATTTAGAATAATTATCAAGCACAAGGCCACCTTTTCTAAATCCTAAGCCACATCCCTCATAGGCAAAGAAAACACCTGCTTGATAGTATTCATTTTCGCATGAATTAAACTCTACATATTCTTGATAAATAGCCTTATTATTCCCATAAAGACCTACATTTTCATGCAAAGTTTTTCCATCTTTAATTATACTAATATTTGCACCTTCTCTACCAAAAACAGGTTTTTTAACATAGTTTTTACCCTCTAAAGGAGTATCTTTTGTTTCTAAAAGTAAAGGATGGTTTGGATAAAGTTCCCATAGAATTTTTAAAATTCCCTTAGATTGAAATAAAAGCGTATAAGCAGGATTTAAAATAATTGCTCTTTGATTACGCATGATTTGAGTTAAAAGCATAGCAAGCTCACCCTCTTCTATGGCTATATCTTCCCAAGGAATAAGCTTAAACCAATACTCATAATTTTCACCCTCTTTAAAAATTCCTTCTTCACTAAATTCTACCTCATCTACAAAGGAAAAATTAGTTTGAAAACCTGCTTCATTGGCTATATGTGCAAGCAATTTTGTAGTGATTTCCTCTTCTTTACTTCCTGCAACACTTGAAAAAAGAATTTTCCATCCTTGATAATGCTCTTCAAATCCTTCAACACTTTCATCAAGAGTAATAAGTCTTTTAAAATTATCCATCAAACTTTCATAAATACTGTTAAATTGTGCACTTTCATCCATTCCATTTTGTTTTAAAAGTGCCCATTGTAAAATCGCACTTTCAAAAAGAGCGGTAGGGGTGTCGGCATTAAATTCTATAAGCTTTATAGGCTTACCATCAAGTCCACCCGCTAAATCAAAACGCCCATATAAATGCCAATGTACTTCATTTTCCCAACTCATTTTAATCGCATCAATAAGATTAAAAGGAATTCCAAGCTCATCAAAACGATCATTATCAATCACTTCTTGTGCTGCAGCGATAAACATATCATAAAGCTCATTTACCGCTTCATAATAAGCATTAGCTTCGCTTTCTTTAACACAAACTAACTTATCGCTAATATAATCACTTCCATCTTCATCCGTATGCCATGAAAAACCTATATTTTCTAAATAATCTTTTTGAAGTTTATCGACTTGTAGTAATTGCATTAATTATCCTTAAGAACCAAAAGAAGAACTAGAGCTTGTAGCTTTAGAGCCTCCACCAAAAAAACCTGATTTTTTAGTACTTGAAGTAGCACTTGTTGTTCCTGCCTTATTAAAACTATTAACACTTCTTTGATAAGCACTTTGATTTGAAAAAGCACCGCGTTGTTGGTTAGCAAAATTTTGATTATTGAAAAGTTTTGAACCTATCCAACTTCCTAAAATAGCACCTGCAGCACTTGCGAGTAAAGTTTCTCCTAAACTCAATCCTCCGCTACTGATTTGCCCATTGTCTTTAGTTAAATTTGAAGTTCCATTATCGATTTTAGCTGCTTCTTCTTTAATCAAAGCATCCATTTCTTCTTTGGATAAAATTCTTTCTGTGCCATTAAGATCTTTTAAAACTACCCTTGTTTCATCGCTTGGATATTGATCTTTGATTTTATATTGCCCTGGAGCTGTTTCTTCGATAATTACAAAAGCTCCTTGAGCATTAGTTGCTTGATTTAAAGTATCTGCATTATCATTATTGCTTCCACAACCTGCTAGAGCACCCCCAGCAACAGCTGCTAAACCGCCTATCATACCAATTTGAATGATTTTTTTGATTTTTTTCATAAGTTTATCCTAAAAACAGAAAATTTAAATTAGAAATTTTAACAAAAAATAATAAATACTGTTTCATACCTAAATGGAGTTTGTAGATATAAAAAAAGCCCTTTCGGGCTTTTGGGTTAGAGTCTTGACTCGTAGCGTCTAAGCATATAAAGTCTTTTAAGCATTTTTTTGCGTGCTGAAATTTTTTGTTTTTTGCGAATTTCAGTCATAGGCTCGAAAAATCTTCTTGCTCTTACTTCAGTTACAACTAGATTTCTATCTACTTGCTTTTTGAATTTACGATACGCTTCATCAAAAGACTCGTTAGGATGTACCTTAATTCCTGGCACAGTCCTCACCACCTTTCTGTGTAAATTTTTGTTGTGAGGTATAATTATAAAACACTTCTTATTAATTCTAACTTAGAAAGTATTTAAAAATTGTTTTAGTTTTTATCGGTTATAATCCTTAATTACAAAGTGCTAAAATTATAATTAAGGTCTAAAAATGCAAGGATACATTACAAACTATACAAAAAAACGATATTTTGTATATTTAATTGCAAGTATTATCATATTTGCCTTACCTTTTATAAGAATTAATGAGAATCATTTTTTTCTTTTAAGTTTTGATCACTCTAAATTAAATCTATTTTTTATTTCTTTTTCAACGCAAGAATTTTATCTCATGCCTTTTGTTCTTATATTTCTTTTTTTATTTGTATTTTTTATTACAACTTTAGGTGGAAGAATTTGGTGTGCTTGGAGTTGTCCACAAACCATTTTTAGAGTTATATATAGAGATATCATACAAACTAAATTTCTTAAAATTCGCAAAAATATCAACAACAAACAAAAAGAATATGAAGGGCAATATTTTAAAAAATTTCTTGGAATAATAATTTTTTATTTTATATCTTTAGTCGCTGTCAGTAATTTACTTTGGTACTTTATCTCTCCTGAAGATTTTTTCAATTATATTCAAAATCCTGACGAGCATCTACTTTTGCTTGGAATTTTATTTTGTGCTAGTTTATTTTTTACTTTAGATATTACCTATTTACAAGAAAAATTTTGTATTTATGTCTGTCCTTATGCAAGAATACAATCTGTAATGTTTGATCATGATACAATACAAGTGATTTACGATGAAAAACGCGGAGGCTTGATCTATGATGGACACACCAAACTTCATAAAAAACCGCCTGAGGGAGAATGCATAGGTTGTGAAGCCTGTGTTAACATCTGCCCAACTCATATTGACATACGCAAAGGAATGCAACTTGAATGTATTAATTGTCTTGAATGCGCCGATGCTTGTTCTAAAGTACAAAGCAAATTTAATCGTCCAAGTTTGATCAATTGGACAAGTGCAAAAGCTATTGAAACGCGTTCTAAGGTTCATTATTTAAGATTTAGAACGATAGCATATTTTATAGTTCTTTTAATTGCTTTACTAGCTTTCATTATCATGGGAAGTAAAAAAGAAAGCATGCTTTTAAATATCAATCGTAGTAGTGAATTATATAATATTTCAAATGTTAAAGGCGAATTAGTCATTTCAAATGCTTATACCTTTTTGTTTCAAAATACAGATTCTAAACCTCATGAATATTATTTTACAGCAAATTTAGAAGGGATAAATGATGGAATTGAAATCATAAGACCAAGCCAACCTTTTAAATTAAAAGCAGGAGAGGAAGTTAAAAAAATAGTTGTTATCAAAGCTACAAAAAATTTAGTAAACAACGATAAAAAAGATGTAATCTTTCCTTTGCATATAAAAGCTTACGCGAAGGATAATGAAAAAATTTCGGTTTTTAGAAAAAGTATATTTGTATACCCTAAAAGCACTCTTATAAAGGATAAAAAATGAACTCAAATAGAACACCATCACAAAAGGTTTTAGCCAGACAAGAAAAAATCAAAGCAGTGGCCTTAGAGCTTTTTTTAACAAAAGGATACCAAGAAACAAGTTTGAGTGACATTATTAAATTATCTGGAGGATCTTATTCTAATATTTACGATGGTTTTAAAAGCAAAAAAGGGTTATTCTTTGAAATTTTAGATGATATATGTAAAAAACACTTTCATCTTATTTATTCCAAAACACAAGAAATTGAAAATGGTAGTTTAAAAGAAATTTTAACTTCTTTTGGTTTAGCTTTTATAGAAATTTTTAATCAACCAGAAGCTGTAGCCTTTGGTAAAATTATCTATTCTCAAGTTTATGACAAAGATAGACATCTTGCTAATTGGATAGAAAATAATCAACAAAATTTTTCCTATAATATACTTATGGATTTTTTCAAGCAACAAAATAATTCTTATATGAAAAAAATGCAGAAAAACTTGCGGTTCTTTTTTACACTATGTTAAAAGAACCCTATCATCATCTCAATGTTTTAATTAATACTCCTTTGAAAAATAAAAAAGAACAAAAAGAACATGTTGAATTTGTTGTAAATGTTTTTCTAAATGGGAGTAATGACTCCAAAGCTTAAAATAATTTTATTAACCAAAATTAAGATATAATTAGTCAAAAATTTTTGTAATAAATATTACATTTTAATTTAATTTTCAAGGCAAAACCATGAAATTATTTCAAAAAAATACTATTTTAGCTTTAGGTGTTGTGCTTTTACTCACTGCTTGTAGCAAAGAAGAAGCATCAAAAATACAAATGCCACCTCAACCTGTAACAACCATGAGTGCTAAATCTGAAGATTTGGCACTTAGTTTTACCTATCCTGCTAAACTTGTCAGTGATTATGATGTTATTATAAAACCTCAAATTAGCGGTGTAATAGTCAATAAACTTTTTAAGGCTGGAGATAAGGTAAAAAAAGGACAAACATTATTTATCATAGAGCAAGATAAATTTAAAGCTAGCGTTGATTCAGCTTACGGACAAGTTTTAATGGCTAAAGCAACTTTCGAAAATGCAAGCAAGGATTTTAATCGTTCTAAGGCTCTTTTTAGTAAAAGTGCAATCTCTCAAAAAGAATACGACTCTTCTCTTGCTACATTTAATAATTCAAAAGCTAGTCTAGCAAGTGCTAGAGCACAACTTGCAAATGCAAGAATTGATCTAGATCATACCGAAATAAAAGCTCCTTTTGATGGTACTATAGGAGATGCTTTAGTTAATATAGGAGATTATGTAAGCGCTTCAACAACTGAACTAGTTAGAGTTACAAATTTAAATCCTATTTACGCAGATTTCTTTATTTCAGATACAGATAAACTAAACCTAGTTCGCAATACTCAAAGTGGAAAATGGGATTTAGACAGCATTCATGCAAATTTAAATCTTAATGGAGAAACCGTTCAAGGTAAACTTTATTTTATTGATTCGGTTATAGATGCTAATAGTGGAACAGTAAAAGCCAAAGCTGTATTTGATAACAACAACTCGACACTTTTACCAGGTGCTTTTGCAACGATTACCTCAGAAGGTTTTATACAAAAAAATGGCTTTAAAGTACCTCAAATAGCTATTAAACAAGATCAAAATGATGTTTATGTTCTTCTTGTTAAAAATGGAAAAGTAGAAAAATCTTCTGTACATATAAGCTACCAAAACAATGAATACGCTATTATTGACAAAGGATTGCAAAATGGCGATAAAATTATTTTGGATAACTTTAAAAACATTCAAGTTGATAGCGAAGTTAAAGAAATTGGAGCACAATAATGTTTTCTAAATTTTTTATCGAAAGACCTGTTTTTGCTTCAGTTGTTGCAATTATAATTTCTTTAGCTGGAATCATAGGTCTTACAAATTTACCTATAGAACAATACCCTTCTTTAACCCCTCCTACAGTTAAAGTAAGTGCAACTTACACAGGAGCTGATGCACAAACCATTGCTTCAACAGTTGCAAGTCCTATCGAAGATGCAATCAATGGTGCAGATAATATGATTTACATGGATTCAACTTCAAGTTCTTCAGGAACTATGAGTTTGACTGTTTATTTTGATATCGGCACAGATCCTGATCAAGCCACCATAGATGTTAATAACAGAATTTCAGCTGCAACTGCAAAAATGCCAGATGCAGTTAAGAAACTTGGAGTAACAGTTAGAAAAACTTCTTCAACAACGCTTGCTGCAATTTCTATGTATTCAAGTGATGGCTCAATGAGTGCAGTAGATGTATATAACTATATCACTTTAAATGTTTTAGATGAGTTAAAAAGGGTTCCAGGAGTTGGAGATGCAAACGCTATAGGAAATCGTAATTATTCTTTAAGAATTTGGCTAAAACCTGATTTATTAAATAAATTTGGAATCACAGCTACTGATGTAATTTCTGCAGTTAATGATCAAAATGCTCAGTACGCAACTGGTAAAATTGGCGAAGAACCTGTAACTCAAAAATCTCCTTATGTTTATTCAATCACTATGCAAGGAAGACTGCAAAACCCTAGCGAATTTGAAAACATTATTTTAAGAACAAATGATGATGGATCATTTTTAAGACTTAAAAATGTAGCTGATGTGGAAATAGGATCGCAACAATACAGCTCACAAGGACGATTAAATGGCAATGATGCAGTTCCGATTATAATCAATCTTCAATCAGGGGCAAACGCATTACATACAGCAGAACTTGTTCAAGCTAAAATGCAAGAACTTTCAAAAAATTTCCCAAAAGGTTTAACATATAAAATTCCTTACGATACAACAAAATTTGTAATAGAATCAATCAAAGAAGTTGTTAAAACTTTTATTGAAGCTCTAATTTTAGTTATCATTGTTATGTACATGTTCTTAAAAAATTTCCGTGCAACACTTATCCCTATGATAGCTGTGCCTGTTTCATTGTTAGGAACTTTTGCTGGACTTTATGTTTTAGGTTTTAGTATTAACTTGCTTACACTTTTTGCCTTAATTTTAGCCATAGGGATCGTTGTAGATGATGCGATTATAGTTGTGGAAAATATCGATAGGATTTTGCATGAGAATGAGCAAATAAGCATAAAAGATGCTGCTATCCAAGCGATGCAAGAAGTTAGCTCTCCGGTTATTTCAATTGTTCTTGTACTTTGTGCTGTTTTTATACCAGTTTCTTTTATATCAGGTTTTGTTGGAGAAATTCAAAGACAGTTTGCCCTCACCTTAGCTATATCTGTAACCATATCAGGTTTTGTTGCTCTTACTTTAACACCTTCTTTATGTGCACTCTTTTTACGACGCAACGAAGGAGAGCCATTTAAATTTGTAAAGAAATTCAATGATTTTTTTGATTGGAGCACCTCTGTATTTAGTGCAGGAGTAGCATATATTTTAAAAAGAACCATTCGTTTTGTTTTAATTTTTTGCATTATGCTTGGGGCAATTTTTTATCTTTATAAAGCTGTGCCAAATTCTTTAGTTCCTGAAGAAGATCAAGGTTTGATGATTAGCATTATTAACCTTCCTTCAGCTTCAGCACTCCATAGAACAATCTCAGAAGTTGATCACATAAGCCAAGAAGTTTTAAAAACTAATGGAGTCAAAGATGCAATGGCTATGATAGGGTTTGATCTTTTTACAAGTTCACTCAAAGAAAATGCTGCTGCGATGTTTATAGGTTTGCAAGATTGGAAGGATAGAAATGTAAGCGCTGATCAAATTATAGCCGAACTTAATAAAAAATTTGCTTTTGATCGTAATGCCTCAAGCGTATTTATAGGCTTACCTCCTATACCTGGATTAAGTATCACAGGTGGTTTTGAAATGTATGTTCAAAACAAAAGTGGAAAAACCTATAATCAAATTCAAGAAGATGTAAATAAACTTGTTGCTGCAGCCAACCAAAGAAAAGAACTATCAAGAGTAAGAACAACGCTTGATACAACTTTCCCTCAATACAAGCTTATAATTAATAGAGATAAATTAAAACACTACAACCTTGACATGCAAGATGTTTTTGACACAATGAATGCAACTATAGGCACTTATTATGTTAATGATTTTTCTATGCTAGGTAAAAACTTTCAAGTAAATATCCGTGCAAAAGGTGATTTTAGAAATACACAAGATGCATTAAAAAATATTTTTGTAAGATCAAATGATGGAAAAATGATACCGCTTGATTCTTTCTTAACTTTACAAAGAAGCTCAGGACCTGATGATGTAAAACGATTCAACCTTTTCCCAGCGGCACAAGTTCAAGGTCAACCCGCACCAGGTTATACTTCAGGTCAAGCTATAGAAGCGATTGCTCAAGTAGCAAAAGAAACCTTGGGGGATGATTATTCCATAGCTTGGAGTGGATCAGCTTATCAAGAAGTTTCTAGTAAAGGAACAGCGAGCTATGCTTTTGCTTTAGGTATGATATTTGTATTTTTAATTCTAGCTGCTCAATATGAAAGATGGCTTATACCTCTAGCAGTTGTAACAGCTGTGCCTTTTGCTGTATTTGGATCATTTTTATTAGTATATTTAAGAGGATTTAGCAATGATATATATTTTCAAACAGGACTTTTGCTCTTGATTGGACTTTCAGCTAAAAATGCTATCTTGATTGTAGAATTTGCAATGGAAGAGCGCTTTAAAAAAGGCAAAGGAGTTTTTGAAGCAGCTGTTGCGGCAGCAAAACTTCGTTTTCGTCCTATCATAATGACTTCTTTGGCGTTTACTTTTGGAGTCTTACCAATGATTTTTGCAACAGGAGCAGGAAGTGCTTCAAGACACTCTTTAGGAACAGGGCTTATTGGTGGAATGATCGCAGCATCAACTTTAGCGATATTCTTTGTGCCTTTATTTTTCTATCTTTTAGAAAATTTTAATGAATGGCTAGATAAAAAAAGAGGTAAGGTTCATGAATAAAATAATTTCAATTAGCACTATAGCAAGTTGTACTCTTTTAATTTCAGCTTGCTCTTTAAGTCCAAATTTAAATATTCCCGAAGCAAACTATAGTATTGATAATAAGCTTGGAGCCTTATCTTGGGAAAAAGAAAACAATAGCTCTATTGCAAAAAATTGGTGGAAAGATTTTGATGATGAAAATTTAAATAAAGTTGTTGATTTAGCACTTAAAAATAATAATGATTTAAAACTTGCCTTCATACACATGGAACAAGCTGCTGCTCAATTAGGCATAGATTTTAGCACTTTGTTGCCAAAATTTGATGGTAGTGCAAGCGGAAGTCGTGCAAAAACAGCTATAAATGCTCCAAGCAATCAAACTGGGGAAGTAAGTTATGGTAATGATTTTAAAATGGGGCTTAATTTAAGCTATGAAATCGATCTTTGGGGAAAATATCGCGATACATATCGTGCCTCAAAATCGAGCTTTAAAGCAAATGAATATGATTATGAAAGTGCAAGACTTTCTGTCATTTCAAATACGATTCAAACTTATTTTAATCTTGTAAATGCGTATGAAAATGAAAATGCTCTTAAAGAAGCTTATGAATCTGCAAAAGAAATTTATAGGATTAATGATGAGAAATTTCAAGTTGGTGCTGTAGGTGAATATGAACTTGCTCAAGCAAGAGCTAACTTAGAAAGTATGGCTTTGCAATATAATGAAGCAAAATTAAATAAAGAAAATTACCTTAAAGCTTTAAAAATTTTAACTTCAAATGATTTAAATGACATACTTTACAAAAATCAAAGCTATCAAGTTTTTAATCTTAAAGAATTTGACATTCCAACTGGAATTTCAAGTACTATCTTGTTTCAACGTCCAGACATTGGCTCTTCTTTAGAAAAATTAACTCAGCAAAATTATCTTATTGGAGTAGCTCGCACAGCTTTCTTGCCTAGCCTTTCTTTAACAGGATTATTGGGATTTGAAAGTAGAGATTTAGACACCTTGGTTAAAGGAGGTTCTAAAACTTGGAACATAGGCGGGAGCTTTACTCTGCCTATTTTTCATTGGGGTGAAATTTATCAAAATGTAAATTTAGCCAAGCTCAATAAAGATGAAGCTTTTGTAAATTATCAAAACACCTTAATTACCGCTTTTGGAGAAATTCGCTATGCTTTAGTAGCTAGAAAAACCATACGTTTACAATACGATAATGCACAAGCAAGCGAACAATCTTACAAAAAAATCTATGAAATTGCTAAAGAACGCTATGATATAGGAGAAATGTCTTTGCAAGATTATTTAGAAGCACGTCAAAATTGGCTTAGTGCTGCAGTTGCTTTTAATAATACTAAGTATTCTTATGCTAATTCCATAGTAGATGTAATCAAAGCATTTGGTGGAGGATTTGAGCAAAGTGAAGATACAAGTAAAAATATAAAAGAAGAATCAAAAAATTTAGATATGTCTTTTAGAGAATAGTTCGTTCTATTCTCTAAATAAATTAAAAATCTTTATCTAAATCTGAATCTGTAATTTCATAAGCCTTGTAAATAGTAGGCAATAACTTTCTTATAGCATAATCAAAATGATAAAATTGCTTATATACCTCTTCTGGATTTAAATTTTTGGCATTCTTAAAATCAAATACTTCAGTATTATTGATTTTGGCAATATTTTTATCAAAATAAGAGTAAAACTCTGCTCTTTGTTTGAACAAAGTATTTAAATTTTGAACAATTTTGACTTTATCCATTTTATATCCTTTTTAAATAATTTAAAAACTTAATCTATTTTTTATTTAAGAAATAAAAAATTTACTCCTATTTTAGCTAAAAATTGATAAAGTTATGTCTTAAATATTTTAATTAATAGCCACTTATGAATTTATTTCAAAAATTTAGCTTTAAAATACTCTCATATTATGATGAAAAAATCCCTCCAAAAAGGTTTCAATGTCGAATTTTTAAAACAACCCAAAGAAAAAACTCCAAAACAAGATAAAAGCTATATGCTCATGTGCCTTTTTACCATACCTTTTGTCCTTATTATAGTTTTCATAAATACTATTATGATGAAAATTTAGCCCCACAACAAATCACAACCTACCCTTTAATGAAATCATACGCGAATTTTTTAAGACTATTGCTCAAAACAATGGTTAGAGTTTTTCTTTGGAAAAAACAAACTCAATGACGAATATGTCAGCTCCCATCACGAATACTAGGAGTGGATAGCCGTGCTATCATAGAAAATCAAAATACTTTAATCGCAACTGAATTGGGTCAATATCTTTTTGTGGTTTTATGAAAGATTTTTACACAGGCATACGTGCAGTATTTAGAGATGATAAGCGTCTTAAAAATAAAGATTATATCGATATCATGAAAGAAAATATTAATCCGCTTAACTCCACTAGCATGGAATTTAAAGCAGAGGCAAACTAGAAGGGACGAACAACCATCATTAGAACGATAATAATAAACATTATAGTTGGAAATTCATTATAAATTCTAAAATACTTTCCATTTTTAGTGGAAGTATCATTTGCTAAAGCCTTTAAACAATAATAATTATGTATATGGAAAATAATCAAAAGTGTAACACAAGTAAGTTTAACATGCATAAAACCTGCACCTACCATTAAAACTTCCTTGTGAGCATGCAACATTAAACTTCCTGTGATTAAAGTCACAATCATTGCAGGAGTTTGTATATAATAATAAAGTTTTCTTTCTTGAATTTTTACAACCTCAACAAAACCTTTATTGTCTTTATGTTCAGTATGATACACAAAAAGACGAGGTAAATAAAAAAGTCCAGCCATCCAAGAAACAAATCCCAAATAATGCACCCATTTAATCCAAAAATAATAATCATTAATCCATTCTGTCATCTTTTTTCCTTTTTTTAAATATTTCTTGTATTAAAATCAAAGCCACACTTATATTTATCATGACATCTGCAATATTAAAAATAGCAAAATTAAACCATTTATGCCAAAAAAACATATCCACTACACCTCCGTGTATAAAACGATCTAATAAATTTGAAACACCCGCACCAAGCATCATTCCAAAAGCTATATTATGAGTTTTTAAAAGTGTTTTTTGCCAAAAAAGATAAATAAAAAGCACGCCAATTAAAGCAAGATGTAAATATTTTAAATTATGTTCTAAAAAACTCAACATTGAAAAAGCCACGCCTGTATTTAGAGCATAAGTTAAGTCTAAGTATTCACTCTGCCATCTAAGTCCTGCTAAAGTTAAGGATTTTACCCATTGATCAAAGGTAAAAACCAAAACAAAGGCACCCCAAAAATAAAAAATAAATTTAAACGTTTTAGCCATTTAAGGCTTTCTTAAAAAACCCCGCAACATTCTTCATCTCCTTTTCTAAAACTTGAATATCTTTAGCCTCTAGTAAAAGTCTTATTAAATTTTCTGTTCCAGAATAGCGAAATAAGGTATTGATATTTTTACTTTCTAAATCTTTTTTTAGCTCTTTTAAACCTTTAATTTTATCTAAATCTTTTTTTTCCGCAATTTTAAGATTGGTTAAAAGCTGAGGATAAGGTTTAACTTGACCCAAAATAGAACTTGCAGATTTTTTCTTAGAAAGCATTAAAGCACTAAATTGCAAAGCAGCTATCAAACCATCTCCAGTTTTTGCATAATCACTAAAAATAATATGCCCACTTTGTTCTCCACCAAAATTTCCACCATTAGTTTTTAGTTTTTCAAGCACATATTTATCGCCCACATTACAAGTATCAAGTTCTATATCATGCTTATTCAAAAACTCTTTTAAAGCACCGTTGCTCATTATAGTAGCTACAACACTTGATTGTAATTTACCTTGTTCTTTAAGATAAAGTGCTAACACGCCCAATAAACTATCTCCATTAGCCACTTCGCCTTTTTCATCTACAACCACCAAACGATCTGCATCACCATCAAAAGCAAAGCCCACATCTGCACGCAAACGCTTTACCTCAGCAGCTAAGTTTACAGGATGCAAAGCTCCACAATTTTCATTGATATTAAGTCCATTAGGTTTATCACTCATTACTATAACTTCAGCGCCTAATTCCTTAAAAACAGTAGGTGCTACCTTATAAGCTGCCCCATGAGCCACATCTAAAACCACACGCAAAGACTTTAAAGTAAGATCTTTTGGAAAAGAATTTTTAATAGAAACAATATATCTTCCTATAACATCATCAATTCTTTTTGCCTGACCAATTTTCTCCATATCTACCTTAGAAGCTTGTATAAGCTTATCATCAAAATAAATTTCTTCTATTTTTTTCTCTATATCTTCACTGAGTTTGTTTCCATGAGCATCAAAAAATTTAATACCGTTATCATAATAAGGATTGTGAGAAGCTGAAATCATAATCCCTGCGTCACAACGCATATCTTCAGTTAAGAATGCAATCGCAGGAGTTGGCATAGGACCAATTTGTATAACATTATATCCTATAGAAGTAAGCCCTGAAACAATAGCATTTTCTATCATATAACCGCTTCTTCTTGTATCTTTTCCCACTAAGATATTATTAGTAATACTTTTATCTTTAAAATAAATACCCGCAGCCATGGCTAAACGCATAGCCAAAAAACTATCTAAAAATTCACCCGCTTTTCCACGAACTCCATCAGTTCCAAAAAGTTTCATTGCAAACCTTTCTAGCAAAATTTAAAGACAATTATAACAAAGCTAAGATACAGAAATTTAAACAAGCTCTAAAATATAGAGCTTGTTTGAAACCTTATAGTTCAGGTTTAGGAGTTTTTTCAGTAGAAATAGGAAGTTGTGGATAAACAATTGCTGGTTTTGTTCCTGTTAAGGATTTTAAGAAAGTTTCAATACTTTTTGCTTCTTTATCAGAAATTTTAATGCCAAGTTGCACACTACCCATTTCCTTAATAGCATCTTTTAGATTCCAAATAGCGCCATTATGAAAATATGGAGCAGTTTCAGCAACATTTCTTAAAGTTGGAGTTTTTACCATGCCATTTGCATCACCTTTAAAATCACCTAAATTTGCAAATTTATATTTACCAGCAACTTCAAACGCTTGCATATTGCCACCTAAATTCACACCATTATGACAAACTACACAACCCTTGTCTATAAAAAGCTTTAAGCCTTTTTGCTCTTCTTTTGTTAAAGCTTTTTCATCGCCTTCTAAAAATTTATCAAAACGAGATGGAGTGATCAAGGTTCTTTCAAAATTTGCAATTGCATCAGCAATATTGTCAAAATTTACACCACTTTTACCATAGATTTTTTTAAACTCACTCACATATTCAGGCAATGATGAAATTTTTTCTACTGCGAGTTTAGCAGGAGTTGCCATTTCAGGATCAGCTTGGATTGGACCTTTAGCTTGATCGGCTAATGTTCCTGCACGACCATCCCAAAATTGAGTATTATTTAAAACCGCATTATAAACTGTTGGTGAATTTAAATGATGGGGATTTGCTGTCCATTTATGACCTATTGCAGTACTAACCCCATCTGTTCCACCAAGTCCTACATTGTGACAGGTATTACAAGAAATGATACCACTTTTTGAAAGGCGTGGTTCAAAATAAAGCTTTTTGCCAAGCTCTGCTTTTTCAAGAGTAAATTCACTAGCCTTTACTCCATTTTGTTTTAAAATTTCATCAACACCTTTTTGATCTTTTGGCAAGGCAACAAGACCTGAATTTTTAGCTTCATCTATAAGACTTGCAGCATTTAAGCTTGAAAAAGCAACTAAGGATGCGATTAGCAATGCTTTTACTTTCATTTATAAACTCCTATTAAAGATAAATTAAAATAAAATAATAATTATTTAGAGCTTAAATAAAGATAAATATTATTAAAAAATATTTACAATTAATTAATACTATTTTTATCCTATAAAAATTATTTTTGTTTATTTATTTTCATAAGATATAATTTTTAGTTATAAATCTTAAAATTTTAAGATGATTTGAAAAGGATATTATGGAAAATTTAATAATTTACGCTTTTATATATCTTTTAGGTTCAATCCCTTTTGGGCTAATCCTAGCTAAATTTTTTGCTAAAACTGATATCAAAAAAGAAGGTTCAAAAAGTATAGGAGCAACCAATGTTTTAAGAGTAGTAAAAGAAAAAAATCCCAAACTAGCAAAAAAACTTGCCATTGCTACAATAATTTTAGATTTTGCAAAAGCAACTATTCCTTTACTAATCTTAAAATTTCTTCATTATGATCAAGCTTTACTTTGGAGCGTGGCAGTTTTAGCTATTTTTGGGCACTGTTTTTCAATTTATTTGTTATTTGAAGGAGGTAAAGGCATAGCAACAGGAGCAGGTGCTATGATAGTTTTACTTCCATTGGAAGTGCTTACAGCATTTATTATTTGGGCTATTATTGGAAAAATTTTTAAAATATCTTCGCTAGCTTCTTTAGCAGCCTTACTTGCCTTTGTTGTAAGTTCTTTTATATTTAATTATGACTTAGAAATTCATACACATGCACCCGTTTTCATTATTGCTTTTATTATAGTGTATAAACATCTGCCTAATATTAAAAGATTGATTTTCAAAAAAGAATGCAAAGTCATATAAAAATAAATTTTCATTTTAAGTGTATCATTGGTATATTAGATTTCGAAAGAAGGAAAAAACAAAAAATTATTATCAAGCTTAAAGCCAAAGCAAACGAATTTTTAAATTATGCAGAGGTAATTACCAAAATTAAAAAATGGTACAAAAAAGAAGAATTTTGCACTCTTGAAGAGTCTTTAGACTTTGTAAGCTTAAATTTAAAAAAAGATTTTCCTGATTTGACTAATCTTAACATAAAAATTTTCAAACCCCATATAATAAAAAATGCCAAAGTTGGAGTTAAATTGAAAAAAAAATATTAATTTTTTTAAAGATATCTAAACATTTACTTAAACTATGATATAATTCTTTAAATTTTTCTTAATAAGGATAGAACAAATGAGAATTTTAGTTATAGAAGATGAGATTAACCTAAATAAAACAATTATAGACAATCTTAATGAATTTGGCTATCAAACCGATTCTTCTGAAAATTTTAAAGATGGAGAATACTTTATCGGCATTAGACATTATGATTTAGTTTTAGCAAACTGGACTTTACCCGATGGAGATGGAGCAGAACTTGTTAATACTATTAAACATAAATCCCCAAGAACTTCGGTTATAATTATGTCTTCAAAAACAGACAAAGAAATAGAAATCAAAGCTTTGAAAGCTGGAGCTGATGATTTCATTAAAAAACCTTTAGATTTTGATATTCTACTCGCAAGAATTGAAGCAAGACTGAGACTTGGTGGAACCAATGTTATTAAAATTGAAGACTTGATTATTGATCCAGATGAGGAAAAAATTACTTATAAAGGTCAGGATATAGAACTTAAAGGAAAACCTTTTGAAGTTTTAACACACTTAGCAAGGCATTCAGATCAAATTGTATCCAAAGAACAACTTTTAGATGCTATCTGGGAAGAACCTGAGCTTGTAACTCCAAATGTTATCGAAGTAGCTATCAATCAAATTCGTCAAAAAATGGATAAACCATTAAACATATCTACCATAGAAACAGTTCGTCGTAGAGGATACCGTTTCTGCTTCCCTAAAAAATCTTAACAATTTTGCACCTTTGGTGCAAAAAATTTATCTTTATTTCTATTTTTATATTTTATTTAAGTTTGGTTATTGTATAAACTAAAATTATTTTTTTAAATTTTTGAAAGGCTATGATGTCTCTTTTAATTACAAAAGACTGCGTATGTTGTGATGCTTGCAGAGAAGAATGTCCTGATGAAGCTATTTATGAAAATAGTCCAATTTATGTAATAGACCCTGATCTTTGTTCAGAGTGTGTTAATGATTTTTCAGAGCCTGCCTGTATTGTTGCTTGCCCATATGAATGTATCATTCCTGATCCTGATAATGTAGAAACTATAGAAGAATTAAAACTCAAACATAGAAATAGAGAATTTTAATGGCAAAAAAAACAGCCGTTGTTGATCTTGGCTCCAATTCCATTAGAATGGTGATTTTTGAAAAAACTTCTAGATATGGTTTTTATACAACTTGTGAATACAAACGCAAAGTAAGACTTGGAGAAAATGCTTATAATAATGGTAAAGTTATCCAAGAAGAAGCCATGCAAAGAGCCGAAAATGCCTTAGCTTTTTTTAAACAATGTGCTTTAAAGCATAAGTGCAAAAAAATATTTATTGTAGGCACATCAGCCTTAAGAGATGCTCCAAATTCAAAGATTTTCATTAAAAGAATCAAAGATAATCTGTCTTTAAATATACGCTGTATAGATGGAAAAAGCGAAAGTTATTTAGGCGGTCTTGCGGCTTTAAATTTATTAAGCCCTTTCAAAGATGGAACCACTTTGGATATAGGTGGTGGTTCTAGTGAATTATGTTTAATAAAAAATAATAAAATTATTTCTTGCATATCTCTTGATATTGGGACTGTTAGGCTAAAAGAATTATTCTACGATACTGGAAAAATGGATTCTTTAGAAGAATTTATAAAACCAATTTTAGAACAAATTCCTAAAGAATTTTGCAATCAAAACCTTATCGCAATAGGCGGAAGTTTAAGAGCAATATCGAATTCCATCATGCAAAAAAATTCCTATCCGCTAAAAAATTTACATGATTTTCGCTATATGTTAGATGAAGAAAAAGAACATATTTTAAAAATTTTTAATTCAAACTTAAACTCTTTAATCAATTTTGGCATAAAAAAAGATCGTTTTGATACCATTAAAGAAGGTGTATTTATTTTTTTAAAGATTGCAGAAAAAATAAAAGCCAAACAAGTTATCACGAGTGGAGTTGGAATCAGAGAAGGAGTTTATTTGCAAGATTTGCTTCGTCCTAAAATCACATTTCCGTCAAATTTCAATCCTAGTTTAAAATGTTTACAGGATAAATTTTTACAATCAAAACAAAAAAACCAAACTCCGCATTTTGCTCTGCAAATTTTTACAACCCTTAAAAATCTCCATAAACTTAACGATAATTATAAGCATACTTTAATAAATGCTGCTAAACTATGTCATATCGGAGAATATTTAAATTTCTATTTTGCTAATGAACACTCTGCTCATTTTGTGCTAGGTGGATTAAACTATGGATTTTCACACAAAGAAAAAGCTTTAATTGCTAGCATTATTAAGCTTAATGGAAAAAAAGTTAATCCTTATAATCTTGAACCCTATAAACAACTTTTACCTAATATTCATACTATTTCATGGCTTAATTTTATTTTATGCCTAGCTAAAACTCTAAGTACAAATGAGGATAAGATTGATTTTGCTTATGCAAACAATACTCTTTACATGTATCAAGAAAACAAAATTCTCAATTTACCCAAAGATGAGCTCAAAAAAATTGCAAAACCAGCTACCATAGCATTAGCAATCAATCAAAAAATTTAAGATTTTTTACCTTTTTGACGCTGTTCTATAAGATTTTGAATTCTTTTTTTATTCTCTTCAAAAAAAGAATCAAAATTTTTTTCTGTTTTTTCTGTATGTTTTATTGTTTGTTCTTCTGGAATTTCAACACTTTCTAAAAGTACATTAGAATTACCTATTATCATTGTATAACGTTTGTTGGCGTGATCAAAAACTACAAGTTGGTTATTTTTATCTAAAAATCTTTGGAAGATCATAGTAAAATCTCTACAAACATTGTTATTTTTATAAATCATAGTCTTTTTAAACCACCAAAGCACTATTAACAAAATAACTAAAATCAGCATTACTAAGATATAATTTGTATAATCATACCCTTCTAAACTTGTACTTTTTGGTTTAGGCATTAATTCTTGAGAATTATTTACAGTGGTCGTAGGTGATACTACGGATTCGATATTTGCTTTCCCTTGCTCTATGGCTCTTATTCTTACTCCAAATTTATCATTAATAGAACTAAGTTCTAAATTAATATTTTGTTTGTTTTGCAGCATAATATAAGTATTATTATTTTTAGAACTAATGCTAATTTTATCCACAAGTTGAGAGTTAAGTTTTTTTAATTCATCTTTAGAATACGTTAAATCACTAAAAGTTAAAAGAGTTAAATTTTTTTCTTTTTTTTGAGAAATCTTGCCATTATAAGCGTTATCAAAAGAAAGCATTAAATCTACTCGATCATTTCTATCGTAGATGTTATAGCTAATCAGATCAACGCTATATAAAGGTAAAATTAAAAAAAATAATACTAGCAATCTCATTTAAATTTCTTTTTTAAAGTATTGAAGCACAGTCTTAGAATCTAAAATTTCATTAATCCTTATAGCGAGATTTTTTTCATAAACCATAACCTCACCTTTTCCAAAAATTCTTTTATTGATATAAAGCTCAACGCTTTCTCCAGCAGGCTTTTCAAGATCAATAACCGAGCCTACTTCAAGTTTTAAAAGCTCTGCTACACTCATATTTGTAGTTCCAAGCTCACTTACAAAATCTACTGTAATATCTAAGATATCTTCATAAGATTGTAAAAGTCCATGATGAATGTTAAACTCTATATCATCGCTCATTATTTACAATATCCTATTCTAAAATAACAATTTTCAAATTTATAAGTTAAAGCTTCATCTAGAACTATTTCAGAAAAATCAACTTTTCCTAAATATTCCGGAATTCCAAGTTTATACTCGTCATCACTCCTAGCATCATTTAATAAATTTTTAGCATAACCTATAATTTGATTAGCACATTCTTTAGTTAAATCGCACCAGTCATCTTCTTTAAATTTTTCATCATTAATTAAAATTTCTACAATTTTTTTTAAAAATTCTTTTGGAAAAAATAAATAAAAATTACACTCTCCTTCGCTTTTCCCCATGATAGAAATACTCGCTCCATAAAGTTCACCGCTTATATCTTGAGCTGCTTCAATGCGAAGTCTTAAGATATGCTCGCAAAAATGAGTGATGGAATACTCAAGAATCTTTAACATAGCTACCACCTTTATAAAAAACTTAATTTAAAATTATAGTAAATATAAAATAAAAATATGTTTTAAAATTTTATTTTTTGAAAATTTCTTCAATGTCTTTCATTATTATATCTATTTTTTCTTGTTTAAAACATTTTACTATACTAGTTCCTACAATCACTCCATCAGCAACTTTTCTCATTCTTTTTACATCTTGATTATTTTGAATACCAAAACCTACAAAAATAGGCAAATTTGTAAAAGATCTGATTTGTTTTACTTTATCTTGCAAGATTGTTTCTTCGACACTTTTTGTACCCGTAATACCTATACTAGCTAATAAATAAATAAAGCCCTTAGCATGTTTTACTAGCTTTTTAACCCTTTCTTTAGGGGTTGTAACACTTACAAGAGTGATTAAAGCTATATTGTATTTTTCACACTCTTTAATTAAATCATCACTTTCTTCAAAACTTAATTCAGGTACAATCAAAGCACAAATCCCTAAAGATTTTGCTTTTTTCACAAATTTTTCCAAACCATAAGAAAAAATTAGATTATAATATACCATAAAAACTAAAGCTTTCTTAGTTTTTATCCTAGCTAAAAGCTCAAAAACACTATGAATATCTACACCTTGATCAAGAGCTATTTTTGCCGCATCTGTAATAATCTCACCATCTGTAATAGGATCACTATAAGCAACGCCAAGCTCTAAAATGTCAATAGGACTTTGATCTAATCTTTGCAAAAAATCCTCACTTGTTTGAAGATTTGGATAACCTAAGACCATATAAGCAACATTTGCATTTTCTTTATAAAATTTTCTAAAATCAACCATAAACCACTCCCTTTTTATATTGTCTAATCGTTTGCATATCTTTATCTCCCCTACCTGAAAGATTTATTACTATCACGCTTTTCTTTTTTAAAGTTGGACAAAGTTTTTCTAAAAATGCTAAAGCATGCGAACTTTCAATCGCTGCAATAATACCTTCTTCTTTACAAAGTAACTTTAAAGCTTGCATACATTCTTCATCACTTATAGCATGATATTGTGCTCTTTTACTTTCAAATAAAAAAGCATGCAAAGGCCCAATTCCTGGATAATCAAGTCCAGCAGAAACACTATGCACAGGCAAGATATTGCCTAAATCATCTTGTAAAACCTTAGTTTTCATACCGTGAATAACACCTGTTTTACCCTTATTTAAAGTCGCCGCATGATAAGGTGTATCAATACCAAGTCCCCCTGCTTCAATACCTATAAGTTTAATATTTTCATCCTTGATAAAATCATAAAATATTCCTGCTGCATTACTTCCACCCCCAACAGCTGCGATAATATAATCTACTTTTTTATTGAGTTTTTGAAGTTGCATTTTGCATTCTTTTCCTATAATGCTTTGAAAATGTGTTACCATTTTAGGATAAGGATAAGGACCTACCGCACTTCCAACCACATAAAAAATATTTTTAATATCCCCAACCCAAGCTTGAATAGCCGCAGTAGTGGCTTCTTTTAAAGTTTTAAGCCCACTTTGTACCGCATGAATTTTAGCACCCAAAAGTTCCATTTTATAGACATTTAAAGCCTGTCTTTGCACATCAGTTGCCCCCATGTAAATTTCACATTCAAGTCCTAAAAGTGCTGCTGCAGTCGCTGTTGCAAGTCCGTGTTGACCTGCTCCTGTTTCTGCTATGATTTTTTTCTTTCCCATTTTTTTTGCTAAAAGGGCTTGAGCGATGGAGTTATTAATTTTATGTGCTCCAGTATGATTTAAATCCTCACGTTTTAAATAAATTTCATGTTGATATTTTTTACTTAAATTTCTAGCAAAATAAAGCGGAGTAGGACGCCCTACATAAGTTTTTAAGAGCTCACTTAATTCTTTTTTAAAGAGTTTATCTTTAGAAAATTTCAAAAAAGCACTTTCTAGCTCATTTAAAGCAAACATTGCACTTTCAGGCAAAAACTGCCCGCCAAAATCCCCATAATACGCTTTTTTCATTTTTTCAACTCCTTTAAAATTTGTTTTACTTTATTTATATCTTTTAAGCCTTTTTCATCTTCAAGTTTTGAATTAAGATCCAAAATTTTAGCTCCTGTTTTTACGGCTTGATGAATATTATCCGAACCTATACCTCCAGCTAATGCAAAATCTTTAATATAAGAACTTAATAAAGTCCAATCAAAACTTATTCCATTACCACCCTTTAAAATTCCCTTAGCATCAAAAAGTGCTAAATCAGCAAAAATTTCACTTTTTAAATCTAAACTATTTTCTACACTAACCACCTGCCAAACAAAAATATTTTGCACCTTTAAAATTTCAAACTCTTCTTTAGTAATAATACGATAAATTTGTATTCCATCAAGTTTAACTTCTTTGATGTATCTTAAAATTTGTTCCAAACTTTCATCTACAAAAACACCGACAACTTTTTTGTCTTTTTCATGGAAAATTGTACTTAAATTTCTTGCTTGCTCTAAACTCACCCTTCTTGGACTTTTAGCAAAAATAAGTCCAAAAAAATCAATATCTAAAAAGGCTAAATCTTTAGCATTTTTTTCATCTTTAATGCCACAAATTTTAAGCTTTAGCATAGGCTTGATACTCCTTAAAATACTCTATAACTTTACCCGAATAAATAGCTTCTAAAATCATATCTTTAGCCGCTAAAGGCGAACTTGCTTTATTAGCTGTATAAAGTGCAAACATTGCATTTAAAATCACCAAATCAAATTTTGCCCCTTGCATTTTACCACTTAAAATATCTTTTAAATCTTTAGCATTTTCATATGCACTAGATCCTATAATTTCACTATGAAAAGCTCTTTTAAAACCAAATTGTTCAGGACAGATAGAATATTCTAAAATTTCTCCTTCACAAAGCTCATAAATTTTACTTTCATCACAAATACTAAGCTCATCCATGCCATCATTTCCTCTTACCACTAAAGCTTTTTTGCGTCCTAAATTTTTTAAAACTTCTATCAAAAGTCTATGTACAGGTGCGTGATAATTTCCCATAAGTTGATACTTTAACTTTAAATTAGGGTGCAATAAAGGACCTAAAACATTAAAGACCGTTCTTACTCCAAGTCTTGATCTAATCTCTTTAAGCTCCCCTACTAAAGGATGGAAAAATGGAGCATGCAAAAAACTAAGCCCTTGATTGTTTAGTTGTTTTAAAGCTGATTCTAAAGTATTTGGAATGGCTATATTTAAAACTTCTAACACATCTGTACTTCCACTAGAACTTGAAATAGCACGATTTCCGTGTTTGGCTACTTTTACTCCTAAAGCTCCCAAAATAAATGCACTAGTCGTAGAAACATTGATACTTTTAAAACCATCTCCACCTGTTCCACAAATATCAATCATCTCACTCTCATCGCTAAAAGTTTGAGAATATCTTAAAATTTGTCTTACAAAAGCACTTAAAGATTTTTCATTTAAGGACTTTTCTGTGATTAAAATCAACAAAGCCGCTACTTGCAAAATTTCATAATCTTTAGACATAATAATCTTACAAATTTGCTCAAAGTCATCACTTTGTAAAAAATGATTTTCACTCATTTTTTGCAAATAAAAACTTAAAGGATTTTCTTGTTTTTGTAATTTTTTTATATCTTGTTTTAAAAAATTAGAAAAAAGTTGCAAGCCATATTCACTAAAATAGCTTTCAGGATGAAATTGTACGCCATAATAAGGTAAATTTTTATGCCCCAAAGCCATAATCACACCCTTTTCATCAAGAGCTAAAATTTCAAGCTCATCGCTAAGCTGTTTAACCTCTAAAGAATGATAACGCATTACGCTAAAATTTAAGGGTAAATTAGAAAATAATTCATTTTCCTTGCATTGTTTTATCAAAGAACTTTTTGCATGCATAGGCTCTTGCATCTTAATCACTAAAGAATCAAAAGCTAAAGCTAGAGCTTGATGCCCTAAACAAATACCCAAAACAGGAATATTAAGCCTCGCTTTAAAAATTTCAAGACAAATCCCACTTTGACTTGGATGCTTTGGACCAGGACTTAAAATAATATGAGTAGGATTTAAATTTTTAATTTCACTCAGTAAAATTTCGTCATTTCTTCTTACTAAAATCTCATCATTGCTTAGTTGCTCTAACATGCTTTTGACATTAAAGACAAAAGAATCATAATTATCAATTAAAAGTATCATTGATTTTCCTTTTTTAAATTTTCAAAAGCTACCAAAAGCGCCTTACGTTTAGCACAAATTTCTGCATATTCTTTTTGACTCTCACTTTGTAAAACAACACCCGCTCCACTTGCCAAATAAGCTTTATCTTGAGCAAAAAAAGCAGAACGGATTAAAATTGCTAAAGTTACGTCTTCATTAAAATTTAAAAATCCTACTGCACCACCATAAACTCCGCGGTCGCAATCTTCAAGCTCACTAATGATCTCTAAAGCTCTTATTTTAGGAGCTCCACTTAAAGTTCCAGCTGGAAAAACTGCTTCAATCACATCGAAAATACTCGCATCTTCTTTCATATTGGCATACACTTCACTAACTATGTGCATTACAAATTTATTTTTAATAATAGAAAAAAGATTTTCAACTCTTGATTGAGTGCCAAATTTAGAAGCATCATTTCTTGCTAAATCTACAAGCATCTTATGTTCACTAAGTTCTTTTTCATCGCTTAAAAGATCTTTTTCTAAAGCTAAAACATCACAATTATTTTCCAAATTTCTAGTTCCTGCAATAGGAGCTAAATAAATCTCTCTTTTTTTAACTTTTAATAAAAACTCTGGAGAAGAACCCAAAACAACGCCATATTTACTTGGAAAATAAAACATATAAGCACTTGGATTTAAAGTGCTTAAACTCTCATAATAATCAAAAGCATTTACTTGATGCTTGATACAAAGTTGCTTACTTAAGACCACTTGAAAAATATCTCCACTTAAAAGATATTCTTTAGCTTTTTCACACATTTTTAAAAAATCATTTTCTTCATCTTTTAAAGAGTTTAAAATTTCAAAATCATTTTTTTGCTTCATTTTTATTGGTTCAATATCATCTTTTAAATATTCAAAATATTTTGAAGCACCAAATTTAAAAAACATCTTGCTATTTTTCTCATAAATCAAATAAGCTTTAGCATTGACAAATAAAAATAAAGGAAAATCATAATTTTTTTTAGAAGAAAGTGGAATTTTTTCAAACAAAGATACAAAATTCGCACTAAAAACTCCAAAAAATCCAGCAAAGTCACAAATTTTATTCTTACTCAAGGCTTCATAATATTTTGCCTTAAACTCACTAAATGATAATTCATTAGCATCTAAATAATCACAATCAATCCCTATAATCACTCTAGTCAAATCCTCTGCAAAATAAGAATTTTCAAATTTTTCAAGGATTTGTCTGTAATAAAAATTTGCATTTTTAACAAACATAATAAACCTTTTTTAAAAATTAAAATAATATTAAAGAAAAAATTTGGATAAAAAGAAGTTTTAGAAACGCCAAGAACGAAGAGTGTAGGTAAGTTTTAAAATCAAAGAATTACTAAAAAAATCATTTTCACTCATCTTTTACCTTTCTTAATAAAATATTTCAAAAATTAAGACTTTTATAAAAAATTTTTAAAGTCTAAAATTAATTTTAATCAATAAATATAAATTTTGCTTTAAATTTAAAATAAAATATTATAAAATCTTTATATTTTAAATATTTTGAAACATTTTTACAATGCTTAAAGTTACCAAAAATATTCTATTTTTATAAAAAACTAAGATACTACTTAGCTTAATAAGATAAAATTATTCCTTATTTGAAATATTTAATATTTTTTAGGAAAAGCTATGGAAATCACAAATTTACCTTATCTAATTATAGGAATGATTTCAGGTATTGCTTCTGGACTTTTTGGCATTGGTGGAGGTATGATTATCGTTCCTTCTATGTTTGCACTTGGAGCAAGTGCTCACCATGCTATCGGAATTTCAGTATTGCAAATGATTTTTGCAGCGGTTTTTGGCTCTTATATTAATTATAAGAAAAAAAATCTAAATCTTAAAGATGGTATTATGATAGGTTTTGGAGGACTTATAGGAGCAAGCTTTAGTGGAATGCTTTTAAAAGCCTTAAGTGATGTAGCTCTTACTAGCGTATTTTTGGCAGTAAGTTGTATATTTTTTATTAAATATGCTTTTGGAATTAAAGAAAGCATTGTGCAAAATCAAAGAAGCATTTGGGTAAAGAATGTAATTTTATTTATTGCTGGAGCTTTTACTGGTATTTTTGCTATTTCTTTGGGAATTGGTGGTGGACTTTTAATTGCTCCGATTTTAGCTTATTTTTTAGGCTATGATAGCAAAAAAGTTGTTTCTTTATCCTTGTTTTTTGTTATTTTTGCTTCAGTCTCGGGTATTATATCTTTTTCAAATTCTGGAGTTATAGACTCTGAAGTTATCCATAAGGGAATACTAGTAGGTATAGCTTCCATGATTGGAGTTTTTATAGGAATTAAAATCATAGAAAAAATGCATATTTCAGCTCATAGAAAAATTTTACTTTGTGTATATGCCTTATCGATACTTGGAACCACCTACTCCTTACTTAATAAGCTAAATCTTATAAATTTTTACTTAGATTTATCCAAGTTCTTTTAATATTATTATGCTAAAATCTTAAATTTATTTAATATTTAGGAAAAACCATGAACGATACTATAAAAATTATCGGTGCAAGAGAAAATAACCTTAAAAATATTCACCTTGAAATTCCTAAAAACAAACTCATTGTTTTTACAGGACTTAGTGGAAGCGGAAAATCAACCCTTGCTTTTGGCACTCTTTATGCTGAAGGACAACGCCGTTACATAGAAAGTTTAAGTGCTTATGCCAGACAATTTTTAGATAAGGTAGGCAAACCTGATGTTGATAAAATCGAAGGTTTAACTCCAGCTATTGCCATAGATCAAAAAACCACTTCTAAAAATCCACGCTCTACTGTAGGAACCATCACTGAAATTTATGATTATCTAAGACTTTTATATGCAAGAGTTGGCATTCAACATTGTCATCAATGCGGACAAAAAATTTCATCTATGAGTGTAAGTGATATAGTCAGTGAAATTTTAAAATTTCCAAAAGGTGCAAAAATCATCATCTACGCCCCACTCATACGAGAAAAAAAAGGAACTTATGCAGATTTGCTTGAAAATTTACGCAACAAAGGCTATGTAAGAGCTCAAATTGATGGAGTTTTAGTAAGACTTGATGAAGAAATTGAACTAGCTAAAACCAAAAAACACACCATTAAACTTGTCATAGATAGGCTTGAAATTCAAGAAGATTTACTTTCTCGTCTTGCAAGCGATATAGAAAAAGGGTTGCAAGAAAGCTTTGGAGAAATAGAAATAGAAGTTTTAAATCACGAAGAAATAAACCTTAACAAACACTATCATTTTAGCGAACATTCAGCTTGTTTTGATTGTAAAATTTCTTTTGTTCCACTTGAACCTTTAAGCTTTTCTTTCAATTCTCCAAAAGGAGCATGTGAATCTTGCGATGGACTTGGAATTCGTTATACTTTAGATATGAAAAAAATCATCGATGAAAGTTTAAGTCTCGAAAATGGTGCCGTTAAAATCATGTATGGTTTTAACAAAAGTTATTATTATAAACTCCTAATCGCCTTTTGTGAACAAAATGAAATTCCTATCAAAATACCTTTTGTACAATTAAGCGAAGAACAAAAACGCCTTGTATTGTATGGTAATGCCAAAACCATAGAATTTCTTTGGAAAAGAAATCGCTTAAAACGCACTTTTGAAGGCGTGGTTAAAATGGCTTATGAAATGCTAAAAGATGAAAAAGATTTAGCTGAATATATGAGTGAAAAAATTTGCAAAGACTGCGGTGGGCATCGTTTAAAACCCGAAAGTTTAGCCGTGAAAGTAGCCAAAAAAAGCTTGGGTGAAATTTTAGATATGAGCATAGAAGATAGTACGGCTTTTTTTGCAGATGAGAAAAATTTTTCCTATTTAAGCGAGCAACAAAAACTTATTTCTAAGCCTATCCTAAAAGAAATCAACGAAAGATTATTTTTCTTGTATGATGTGGGACTAGGTTATCTTTCTTTAGGGCGTGATGCAAGAACGATTAGCGGGGGTGAAGCACAAAGAATCCGTATAGCCTCACAAATTGGTAGTGGTTTAAGTGGGGTTATGTATGTCTTAGATGAGCCTAGCATAGGACTTCATGAAAGAGATACTGCAAAACTGATTAAAACTTTAAGAAATTTACAACAAAAAGGCAATACCCTAATCGTCGTAGAGCATGATAAAATGACCATAGAAGAAGCAGATTTTATCGTAGATATTGGCCCAAAAGCAGGAAAATTTGGAGGTGAAGTTGTATTTAGTGGAACTTATCAAGAGCTTTTAAAAAGTAAAAGCGAAACCGCACTTTACATGAATGGTAAAAAACAAATTTCACAACTTCAAAACAGAGCACAAAAAGAATGGCTAGAACTTAAAAATGTAAATATTAACAATATACAAAATTTAAGCGTGAAATTTCCTTTGCAAAATTTAGTCGCTATAACAGGAGTTTCAGGTTCTGGAAAAAGTTCTTTGATACTTCAAACCTTACTTCCTTTTGCACAAGAGGAATTAAACCGTGCTAAAAAAGTTAAAAAACTTGGTGGAGTGCAAATAGAAGGACTTGAAAAACTTGATAAAGTCATTTATCTTGATCAAAGCCCAATTGGGCGCACACCACGTTCAAATCCTGCCACCTATACAGGTGCTATGGATGAAATCAGAAATCTTTTTGCTGCCACCAAAGAAGCTAAAATGCGTGGTTATAAAGTAGGACGCTTTTCTTTTAATGTTAAAGGTGGAAGATGCGAGAAATGTAGCGGAGATGGAGAAATCAAAATAGAAATGCATTTTTTACCTGATGTTATGGTTGTGTGCGATACTTGTCAGGGCAAACGCTACAATGATGTCACGCTAGAAATCAAATATAAAGATAAAAATATCAGCGAAATTTTAAATATGAGTGTTTTGGAAGCGAGTGAATTTTTCACAGCCGTTCCTAAAATCAAGCAAAAATTAGACACTCTAATAAAAGTGGGCTTAGACTATCTAACCTTAGGACAAAATGCTACAACCTTAAGCGGAGGCGAAGCACAAAGGATAAAGCTTGCTAAAGAATTAAGTCGTAGCGATACAGGAAAAACCCTTTATATACTTGATGAGCCTACAACAGGACTGCATTTTGAAGATATCAATAAACTCATCTTAGTTTTACAACATTTAGTTGATCTTAAAAATTCTGTTTTTGTGATAGAACATAATTTAGATGTGATTAAAAATGCTGATTATATTATCGATATGGGACCTGAAGGCGGAGTTAAAGGAGGCAAGGTTATTAGCACAGGAAGTGTGGAAAAAATCGCTAAAGAACACAAAAAAACCCGTTCTTATACGGGGTATTATCTAGACTTAGAGCTTAAAAATATACAAAAATCATAATTTCATGTTTGATTTTTTATATAGTGATATAAGTTATTTAGGACTTTTTATAGTGTGTTTTCTTTCAAGCACACTATTGCCTTTAGCAAGCGAAACCTTTGTTTTAGGTTTTATAAAACTTGATTTTAATCCAAATTTAGTTCTTATTGTAGCAACTTTAGCAAATACCTTAGGAAGTTTAAGCACTTATGCCTTAGCTTATCTTGGTAAGCAAAAAATTTTAGAAAAATACTTTAGCAAATCCTTGAAAAAATTAGAAAATTTCAATGCTAATTTTACCAAATTTGGAAGTGTATTTGCTTTTTTGAGCTTTTTGCCTTTAGTAGGGGATCTTTTTGTGCTTGGATTAGGCTTTGCTAAATATTCTTTTTTGAAAACTATATTTTTTATCTTGCTTGGAAAATTAAGCCGTTATACTTTTATAATTTTCATAGCAAACTCCTTTTAAAAGCCTATCTTTTATAAGTTTTAAAGCTTTGCATTATCTACATTTTTTAAAATTTTAACACAATTTTTAGCACTTAAATCCACTCCCATACTCATTTTTGATTTTAAAACAACGCCAACTCATACCTCTTGCCAAAGAACTATCACAAATAACATCAGCATAACACTCATCAAAATCTGCAATACCAGAATCTAATACACAAGCTATAGTTAAAGCATCATGTATCCAAGTTCACTTTGTACCACGTGTTTTAAAACATAATCAATCCAAATACTTAAAGTTTCAACGATAAAATCACACAAAGTATTCTTACCTTGCAGCTCTTTTAAATCCTCGTGTGTTAATAAAGTCTACACGGTTGCATTATAAGGTGCGAGTGTAATTTTATCTCTTGAATTTAACACTAGCCGCCTCAAGATTAAAACCAAAATTTGTATCTTTGATAATAAGACATATCAAAACTACCGCTCATCATAAAAAGCTCTTTAAGACTTATATCAAAATCTTTATCACCCATTTTAAAATCACATCGGGATTTATATTTTCTAAAATTTCAGGACTTTTTATATTTTCCCAAAGATGTTCAAGTTTAAAATTTTTTACACTGTCATCAAGTCTTTGACGCCGAGCTTTACTCAGCTCTTTTAAGGTTTCATTCGCTCCTAAATAAACAGAAATGTTTAAATTTAAACGTTTGAATAAATCCTTAGCCACACTATAGGCAACAAGGCTTGGAACATTGCTACAAACCGTACTTAGCATTTCAAGTTTGATTTCTTTAAGATACCAAAATCAAAGCAGCTGCTAAACCATAAAGAGCAAAATCTGCATATTCCATATCAGTTCCCAACCAGCAAGAAAAAACTGCCTTTTTAAAAACTTTCCTACCTTCAGGTGTGTTAAAATTCTTAATCCTCAATTCCATCGATTTGCTGATTTGTCATTGTATTATACTTATATTTTAATATATATTTTTACAAATAATTTGTAATTATGGTGAAAAATTACAGTATTTTTGCTTAAAGATCTTAAATTGTAGACATTTTAAGCAAAATTTTGAAATAATATAACTTAAAAATATATTTTGTTTAAAAAAGAAATTGTTATGAAAACTTTAACTATTATTGATACTTTTGGATTTTTTTTCAGACTTTACTACGCATTAAAAGGTTTTAAAAATTCACAAGGACAAGCTAGTGGAATGATTAGCGGTTTTGCAAATTTTATTTATAGCTTAAAAAATGAACACAAAAGTGATTATATTGTTTTTGCATTAGACTCCAAAGGAAAAACATTTCGTAGTGAAATTGATCCAAACTATAAACAAAATCGTACTCCACCACCGCCTGAACTTCTAGAACAAATTCCAATTTGTATAGAAATGATAGAAAAAATGGGTTTCATAAGCGTCTCTCAAGAAGGTTATGAAGCTGATGATATCATCGCTTCTTTTGTAAAAACTTGTGAAGATAAGGATATTTTTATACGCATTATCACTCAAGATAAAGATCTTTATCAGCTGATAAAAGATGGTAAAACAAGCATTTACAGTCCTATTTCTAAAAACGACTACGATGAAGCAGCGTGTTTAGAAAAATACGGAGTAAAACCTAATCGAATCAGAGATTTTTTAGCTCTTTGCGGGGATAGCTCTGATAATATTCCTGGAGTTAAAGGTATAGGCGCAAAAGGGGCTAAAACCTTGCTTGATGAGTTTGACAGCATAGAAGGAATTTATGAAAATTTAACTCTAGTGCGTAATGAAAGAAGTCGTAACTTACTTTTAGAGGGTAAGAAAAATGCATTTTTAAGTAAAAAACTAGCTTCTTTATATGAAAATTTAGAAGTACAAGATCTCATAGAAAAAGCCACTTATCCTGATAAAGAACCTCTTTTAAAGATACTTGAAATTTTAGAACATTACGAACTTAATACTTTGCTTAAAAAACTACGTCAAAATCCTGATAATAAAGATAAAAATTTAGGTTTTAAGGCTACTTTAATACAAGATGAAAACAAACTTTTTGAAATTTTAAATACTCTTGATAAAGAAAGTATTATTGCCTTTGATACCGAAACCACAGGACTTGACACAAAAGAAGCAAAAATTGTTGGCTTTAGTTTTTGTATGAGTGAAAATGAAGCCTTTTATGTGCCTTTAACTCATAATTATTTAGGCATTAGCAAACAAATATCCTTAGAAAGTGCTAAAAAGGCTATAGAACTGATCTTTAATCATTTTGTTATAGGACACAATCTCAAATATGATTTTAAAATCATTCAAAACAATTTTGGCTTAAATTTACCTCAAAAATACGCCGATACAATGATATTAGCATGGCTTAAAAATCCTTCTTTAAGAGTCAATATGGATGATTTAGCTTTAAGACTTTTTAATTACGAAACCTTGCATTTTGAAAACCTTGTTAAAAAAGGAGAAAATTTTGCAAGCGTAGAACTTGAAAAAGCTTGTAAATACGCAGCAGAAGATGCTTATATCACTTTAAGATTTTATCTTTATTTTTTAAAAAATCTTGAAACTCCTTTGTTAGAACTTGCTAAAAACTATGAATTTGATTTCATTAAAATCATTATGATAATGGAAGAAAATGGCATAAAACTTGATACAAATGCACTTGAAACCCTTATGAAAAAATTTGAAAATGAAATGAAAAATTTAAGTGAAGAAATTTATACTCTTTGTGGGGATAGATTTAACCTAAACTCACCCAAACAAGTAGGTGATATACTTTTTGAAAAACTTAAACTTCCAAGTGGAAAAAAAGGCAAAACAGGATATTCTACCGATGAAAAAGTTCTAAATGCACTTTTAGATCAACATCCTGTGATTGCTAAAATCTTAGATTATAGAGAACTTGCCAAACTTTATTCAACTTATTGCGAGCCTTTATTAAAACTGGCTTTAAAAGATAAAAATTCACGCATTTATTCAAATTTTTTACAGACTGGAACCGCTACAGGACGCCTTTCATCTAAGGATCCAAATTTACAAAACATCCCTGCGCATGGACAATACGCAAAAGATTATAAATCTTGCTTTATAGCTAAAGATGGGTTTAGTTTTATCTCTTTTGATTATTCTCAAATCGAACTTAGAATGCTCGCACACTTTAGCGAAGATGAAAAACTTTTAAATGCTTTTTACAATGATGAAGATATACACTCAAGAACAGCTACCATGATTTTTGGTGAAAATAATTATGAAACCAGAAGTGTTGCAAAAAGTATAAATTTTGGACTTATTTATGGTATGGGTTATAAAACTTTAAGTCAAAATTTAAAAATAGAAGCTAATTTAGCCAAATCTTACATAGAAAAATATTTTGAAAATTTTACTAGCATTAAGAAGTATTTTGAAACAGTTAAAAATGAAGCTAAACAAAATGGTTTTATCGCTACTTTAAGCGGTCGTAAGCGTTATTTTGATTTTGAGAACGCAAAACCTATGCAAATTGCCATGTATGAAAGAGAAAGTATCAATTCAATCTTACAAGGATCCGCAGCTGATGTAATCAAACTTGCAATGCTAGAAATCGATAAAGAATTAAATGAAGATAAGAAGCTTATTTTACAAATTCATGATGAATTAATTTTTGAAGTAAAAGATGATTTATGTGAAAATTTTGTAAAAAAAACTAGAGATATTATGGAAAATATAGTAAAATTAAAAGTAAAATTAAAAACAAGTTCAAGTATCGCCAAGAATTGGGGCGATTTAAAATAATCAAGGAGATATTTAATGGATCTTTCAACCATACTGGGAATAGTACTTGCAGTTACTAGTATTTCAGTAGGAGATATACTAGAAGGAGGGAATCCTCTACATGTTATTCACCTTTCTTCCTTTCTTATAGTTATGCCAACAGCTGCATTTTGTGCAATGACTTCTACGCATAAAAAAATCGTAAAAGCAGCTTATAAAGAACTCAAAGTTGTCTTTAAAGGCTCTGGAGTAAATCTACCTGAAAGAATAGCCCAATTAATAGAATTTGCTACTATTGCAAGAAGAGACGGACTTTTAGCATTAGAATCAAGAACCAACGAGATTGAAAATGAATTTTTAAAAAATGCTATGATGATGCTTGTAGATGGTAAAAGCTTTGAAGAAATTCACGAAAGCATGGAAATACAAACCGAACAACTTGAAGAGCATTATAAAGAATGTGCAGAATATTGGATAATATTTGGAGAAACTTGCCCTACCATGGGACTTGTTGGAGCGGTTTTTGGTCTTATTCTAGCTCTTAAATTGCTAGATAATCCTCAGGCAATGGCAGCGGGTATTTCAGGTGCTTTTACAGCTACGGTTACTGGGATTTTTGGTGCTTATGCCCTTTTTGCACCTTGGGGAAGAAAAATGAAAGCTAATGGAATGGATCTTGTAAAAGAGCAAATTGTCATCACTGAAGCCATAAAAGGAATTGCAGAAGGTGCCAATCCTAGAGATTTGGAAGCTAAACTTTTTAACTTCTTAAGTCACGATGATCCAAAAATTTCACAATTTGACAAAGGTTAAAAATGGCCAAGAAACATAAATGTCCAGAATGTCCTGCAGGTGAAAAATGGGCTGTACCTTATGCGGACTTTCTAAGTTTGCTTTTGGCACTTTTTATTGCTCTTTGGGCAATTTCTAAAACAAATCCTGCTAAAGTAGAGGCTCTAAAAACCGAATTTATTAAAATCTTTGATTACACCACTACGCACACAGTCGAAGAAGAGAGGAAAACCCAAGAAAAATATAAAGGTGCAGCAAAAGAAGAAAGTGATGAACTTAAATCTTTAAAACAAATGACTATGACACAGCAAGAAACTATCAAACGTCTTCAAGCAGCTCTAGATCAAAGCGACAATCAGATCGCTCTTAATCTTCCATCTAAAGTTGAATTTGAAAGAGGTAGCGCTCAAATCGTTTCAGCCGATATACAAGATTATTTAAAACGTATGGTAGAGCTAACAACATATTTGCCACCTCAAGTAAAAATAGAAATTAGGGGCTATACAGATAATAGTGACTCTATAATAAGAAGTTATGAACTCGCCTACCAAAGAGCAGAAAATGTATTGAAATATTTCATAGAAGGTGGAGCAAATTTAAAAAATATTAGCATTAAAAGCTATGGGCTTAATAATCCCATCAATGGAAATCCACAAGCTCTAGAAAATAATAGAGTAGAAATATATTTTAAAGTCGATACAGCGAATACAAGTACTCAAAAATCAGTTCTTGAATTTATAAATAAAATAGGAACTAAAGCACCTTAAAAGTTTTAGTTTCCTTTTTTTACTTGACCAGCTAAACGACTCTTATTATTTGTATTATAAACAAATCCTAGCACCTCAGCTACAGCTTTAAACATTTCCCTAGGAATAAGATCATTAACATCGCAAGCTTTATAAAGTTCTCTTGCCAAAGGAGGATTTTCATAAACTACAACATTATTTTCATAGGCTACTTGTTTTATACGAAGAGCAAGAAAATCCACTCCTTTGGCAACAACCCTAGGAGCTTGTTCTTTACTCGTATCATAACGAATAGCTACAGCATAATGTGTCGGGTTTGTAATCACCACATCTGCACCTGCAACATCTTGAACCATACGGCGGCGGGCGGCCTCCATTTGAAGTCTACGAATTCTACCTTTAACCTGAGGATCTCCTTCCATTTGTTTATACTCATCTTTTATTTCTTGTTTACTCATACGCAAACCTTTAAAATACTGAAAACGTACCAAAAAAACATCTAAAACAGCGATAATTAAAAAAGCAACTATAACAATAGCTGCTAAAACAATAGCCCTATCTCTTAACCAAGTAAGCTGTGCAACTATAGTATAAAGCTCAACTCTTGAAAGCTCTTGCATAAATTTAAGCAAAACTATAAAAGCTATAGTAAAAACAATACCCACTTTTAAAATAATTTTTACACTTTCAACAATTTTTTTCAATGAAAAAAGGTTTTTTAGACCTTTTAAAGGATTAATTTTTCCTAAATTTGGCATAATAGGTTTGGTTGTAAAAATAAAACCAAATTGCATAATATTTCCCAAAACCCCAGCAACCATAATACTTAAAACAATAGGTGCAAGAATAATTAAAACCTCAAAAATACTTTTAATCATAATGGCTTGAATAATACGCAAATCAAATTCAACGCCAATAAAACTTTGATAATATCTATATAAATTTACAATTCTCTCGCCCATAAAACTCATCATAAATAAAGTTATAGTTACTCCAATTATCAAAGTTACAATAGCTGCCGCATCTTGAGACTTTGGAACATTACCTTCTTTACGTGCGTCTTCTATCTTTTTGGACGTGGGTTCTTCTGTTTTTTCTTGATCTTCGCCTGCCATATTTTAGCCTAAATAAAAATTTTAATTATGTAAAATTATAGTAGAAAATTTATGAATTTCAATTAAAGAATTAAAATGAAGAAAAAGCCTCATAAAGAGGCTTTACACTAAGAAATTAAAGTTTAGCTTCGTTTTTGCCAAGATATTCAGCCACACCTTTAGGATTGGCTTTCATACCTTCATCGCCCTTATTCCATCCTGCAGGACAAACTTCACCATGCTCGTTTGTAAAAAGCATAGTATCAACCATTCTTAACATTTCATCGATATTTCTACCTAGAGGTAAATCATTAATCACAGCATGACGAACTGTTCCGTCAGCATCAAGTAAAAACGAACCACGGAGTGCAACTGCTTCTGCATAAAGTACATCAAAATTTCTAGCAATCTGTTTGGTTAAATCAGCAACAAGTGGGAATTTAACCTGACCAATACCACCTTGATTTACTGGAGTATTTTTCCAAGCAAAATGTGAGAATTCATTATCCCCTGAAATTCCAATTACTTCAATACCACGGTTTTTAAATTCTTGATACCTTTTGTCAAAAGCTATAATTTCTGAAGGACAAACAAAAGTAAAATCTTTTGGATAAAAGAATACTACCGCTCCTTTTGAACCTATATTTTTATAAAGATTAAAATCTTGAACAATTTCATTGTTTCCCAATACTGCTGGAGCAGTAAAATCTAAAGCTTTTTTAGTAACTATCATAATTTTCTCCTAAATAATAAATTTTATTGATAACGAAATTATATCGTTTAAATCTTTATTTTTTTTTAAATATCTAAAATAATATTAAAAATTCAAGAAAGTTATAATTATTATCAAATAAGGTAAATTTTTGATTATCAAAATTTACCTTATTTAAGAATTTTATGCTAAAATCTTTTAAATCTTAAATATTATAAAAGGAGAAAAAATGGCTGTAAAAATTACAGATATATGTATTGCTTGTGGTTCTTGTATAGATGAGTGTCCAGTGAGTGCTATCGTTGATGATGCTAACAATCCAGAAGGTGAAGATAGATATTATGTTTATGCAAATAAATGCGTTGAATGCGTAGGGCATAATGATCAACCAGCTTGTGCCAGTGCTTGCCCAACAGATGGATGTATAGTTTGGAGTGCTGTAGAATCAGGACAGCCAAGTCGTGATAATATTGGTGCGGATATGAGAAGCGGAGACATTCCAGTTTTTGCATAATTTAAAAAATTAAAAAGCTAGAGAATCCTAGCTTTTTCTTTTAATAATTTAACTTTCTTTAAACAAATTCAAGTATAATTTTAAGCTTTATTAAAAATTAAGGAGTTATTACAAAGATGGAAAAAACTTTATCTATAATTAAACCTGATGCTGTTAAAAAAGGTGTTATAGGAAAAATTTTAGATCGTTTTGAAAGCAATGGTTTAAGAATCGCTGCAATGAAAAAAGTTCAACTTAGCAAAGAACAAGCTGAAAATTTCTATGCTGTTCACAAAGAAAAACCTTTTTTTAAAGACTTAGTTGAATTTATGATTAGTGGTTCTGTTGTTGTTTCTGTACTAGAAGGAGAAGGTGCCATATTAAAAAATAGAGATTTAATGGGAGCGACAAATCCTAAAGAAGCTAAAGCGGGAACAATTAGAGCTGATTTTGCTGAGAGTATTGATGCTAATGCTGTTCATGGAAGTGATAGCTTAGAAAACGCAAAAATAGAAATTGAATTTTTCTTTAAGCCAAATGAAATTTGCTAAATGCAAATCCCTTTTTCTAAGATTAACACAAAAGAATATCCTTTTAAACTTAATCTTGAAAATATGATTTTTGAGGGAAATTTAGTAAAAATAAATCCTAAGTTTATTAAAATAAATGCTATTATGCAGGGTTTTATTTATAGACCTTGTGACAGTTGCGGAACTGAATTAAAACTTAAAATTAAAGAAAATTTAGAACTTTTTGCAAGTGATGGTATTTTTAAAGATAAAGCAAATGAATTGAGCAATACTATAGAATTTTTTGATGGATATATTGATTTAATAGAAGTTGCTATCAGTGAGCTTGAAGCTTATTTGAGTGATTATTTTTATTGCATAAATTGCAATAATTAATTAAATTTTACGAAGGAGAAAAAATGGCAGTACCAAAGAGAAGAGTGAGCAAAACTCGTGCAGCTAAACGCAGAACTCACTATAAAATTAGTCTTCCTATGCCTGTAAAAGACAAAGATGGAAGCTACAAAATGCCTCACCGTGCGAATCCAACAACCAAGGAATATTAAAATCAATGATTAACATTGCCATTGATGCAATGGGTGGTGATTTTGGAGAAAAACCCATTATAGAAGGCGTTTTAAAAGCATTGAAAATAAAACCTTTTAACGCTATCTTGGTGGGAAATTCTAAAATTCTAAAACCTTTAATACCAAAAAAATTAGAACAATATATACAATACGAAGAAGCTAGTGAAATTTTTTCGATGAATGTAAATGCCACCGATGCTTTAAAAAATAAAGAAACAACTATATATAAAGCTATCAACTTGTTAAAAGAAAAAAAAGTAGATGCTGTAGTTTCAGCCGGTCATAGCGGAGCAAGTATGTCTTTGGCTACATTAAGACTTGGAAGACTCAAGGGTATTTCAAGACCTGCTATTGCCACTCTAATGCCAAATATTGTTAGCAAAACTTTACTTTTAGATGTTGGAGCTAATACGGATTGCAAAGCTGAAAATTTATTTCAATTTGCCATAATGGGTGAAGTTTATGCTAGAGAAATCATGCAAATTCAAAAACCACGTCTTGCTTTGCTTTCTAATGGTGAAGAAGAATGTAAAGGCAATGAACTTACAAAAGAAAGTCATCAGCTTATGAAAAAAATTCCAAATTTTATAGGCAATGCTGAAGGTAGAGATATTTTCAATGGCGAAATAGATGTTTTAGTCTGCGATGGTTTTGATGGAAATGTGATTTTAAAGGCTTGTGAAGGTGTAGCAACAGCTATTTTTCAGATTTTAAAAAACGAAGTAAAACAATCATTTATTTCTAAAATAGGTGCTTTACTAATGAAACCATCTTTTAAAAAATTAAAAAAACATACAGATTGGCAAGAATACGGTGGAGCACCTCTTCTTGGAGTTAATGGTTGCGTAATCATAAGTCATGGAAAAAGTGATTCTAGGGCTATTAAAAATGCAATTTTTCAAGCTATAAATTTTAGCCAATCTCATATCAATGAGCTTATAGAAAATGAACTTGGGAAATACAATGCTTAAAGCCAGTCTTAAAAGTATAGCTTCTTATGTTCCGGAAAAAATTTTAAGTAATGCTGATCTTGAAAAGATGGTAGATACCACAGATGAATGGATTACTAGACGTACTGGCATTAAAGAAAGACGCATTGCCAGTCAAGATGAGAATACGAGCGATTTGGGTACAAAAGCTGCACTAAAAGCTATAAAAAGAGCAAATTTAAAACCCGAAGATATCGATGCTATTCTTGTAGCTACTTTAAGTCCTGATTATTTTACTATGCCCTCAACGGCTTGTAAAATTGCTTCAAACTTAGGACTTGTAAATATTAGTGCCTTTGATATTTCAGCAGCTTGTTCTGGTTTTATCTATTTGCTTGAGCAAGCTAAAGCTTTAGTAGAAAGTGGTTTAAAAAAAAATGTTTTAATCATAGGATCTGAAAAAACAAGTTCCATTATGGATTATAATGACAGAAGTATTTGCATACTCTTTGGAGATGGTGCAGGTGCTGGAGTTGTAAGCTTGGATAATCAAAATTATATCCTTGATGTACATACTGCAAGCAATGGTAATTATGGAGAACTTTTAATGACTCAAAGATCGCAAAAATCGAGCCTATGTCAAACACTCTCTATGCAAATGAAAGGCAATGAAGTTTTTAAAATAGCAGTAAATACGCTTAGTAATGACGTTATAGAAATTTTAGCCAAGAATAAAATTTTAGCACAAGAAATTGATCTTTTTATTCCTCATCAAGCTAATCTACGCATCATTAAAGCAGTTCAAGAAAAACTCAATTTAAGTGATGAAAAATGTGTGATTACAGTACAAAAATATGGCAATACTTCAGCTGCTTCTATACCTATGGCAATGAATGATGCCTATGAAGAAGGTCGCCTTAAAAAAGGAAATCTAATCTTACTAGATGCTTTTGGTGGTGGTTTTACTTGGGGATCTGCTCTTTTAAAATTTGGAGGAGAGAATTTTTAATTCTCTCTTAGTTTTCCAAAAGCTTTATTTTCTACTAGATAACCCTCTACTAAAGCACTTCCTACGCAAGCCCTGACAGATTTAGGATAATTTTTAATCCAAGCAATCATAAATTTTCGTTCATTGCATCAAAATTTTGCATATTAGCCAGCCAGGATTTGAATTTGAACCTTTTGCTTGCACCTATTTTTCAAACAAAGCATCAAGTTCTGTAAGGGCTTTTCTTTGGTTTGTTTTTTAATCTCCACTAGGTTTAAAAGCCACTTGTCCTGCGGTTTTAACATATTTATCAAAAACAATAATCTGCGACATTCTATCGCACTCATCAAAACGCTTTATCATACATATTTTCTTTGAAATTCTTTCATAAATTCACATAAGGTTTTTACCTGATCCAAATTTAATGCATTATAAATACTTGCACGAATTCCTCCTAAAATTCTATGTCCTTTAAGCCCTATCATTCCAGCTTCTTCGGCTTCTTTTACAAAAAGAGGTTCTAAATCTGCATTTTTAGCAATATTAAAACTTACATTCATTAAAGATCTATCCTTTTTAACTGCGTGTCCTTTATAAAATCCATTACTTAAATCAATGCATTCATAAAGCATAGTAGCTTTTTGAGAATTTTTCTCATGCACTTTATCAAGTCCACCTTGATTTAAAAGCCAATCTATTTCAAGATTAAACATATAAATAGCAAAAGTTGGAGGCGTGTTAAACAAGGACTGATTCTCAGCATGAGTCAAATAATTTAACATACTAGGAATTTGTTTATTTTTAGATCTTTCTAACATATCTTTACGGATGAAAATACAACTTAAACCTGAAATTCCAGCATTTTTTTGTACTCCACCATAAAAAAGAGCGATATTTGAAAAATCTACTTTTTTAGAAAAAAAATCACTCGATGCATCCACAATCAAAGGAGCTTTAGTTTTAGGATAATTTTGATATTGAGTGCCATAAATGGTATTATTAGAGCAAATATAAACATAATCAGCATTATCGCTAAATTCTACTCTAGGAATATGATTAAAATTACTTTCCTCGCTACTTGCTACGGTTTTAACATTGACACCTAAAATTTGTGCTTCTTTAATCGCTTTTTTTGTCCAAACTCCGGTATTTGCGTATTCACAAACCCCATTTAAAGCTAAATTCATAGGAATCATAGCAAATTGCAAACTTGCTCCACCTTGTAAAAATAATACTTCATAATCATCATTTAATCCATAAAGTTTTTTAGCCTTCTCTTGTGCTCCAAAATGCACTTCTTCAAATACTTTTGTGCGGTGAGAAATTTCCATTATAGAATAACCTTTACCCTGATAGTCACAGAGTTCTTTTTGAGCTTGCTCTAAAATTTCTAAAGGTAAAGTTGATGGCCCTGCACTGAAGTTAATTTTTCTCATAATCTATCCTTATAAAATTTTTGCTTCTTTTTGAGAAGTTTGAGAACTTAAAATAACAATATCATCACTCTTAAGATCTTCTAAACTCGCTATTTTACCATTTTTTCTGATACAAATAAACTTTTTGCTTTTATTAAAAAAATTTTCATGCTGTAAATAAGCATTTTGCAATTTCTCTAATTTTAATTCATTATAACGCATTTGATTTACTAGTAAATGATTTAATTGCTTTTCTATATTATGACTTTGTTTTATTTTTTCATCTATTATTTTTGGCAAAGAATTAAACTTGAAAAATTTACTTAAATTTAAAAGTAAATTTTCATAATTTTGCATTTTATGATTCCAAAGTTGTATTAATTTTTCCTCCATTAAATCCAAACTTTGCTCTATATCTAACTTAAAATAAAACAAAGTATCTATAGCAGCTGAAGGCGTTGGAGCTCTAAAATCTGCAACAAAATCACTAATAACATAATCAATCTCATGTCCTATAGCTGAAATGATTGGGGTTTTTGCTTTAAAAATCTCTCTTGCTAAATTTTCATCATTAAAACAAAAAAGATCTTCCCTGCTTCCTCCACCACGTGCTATAATAAGAACATCTAAATCCATATCATCAGCTTTTTTTAAAGCTTGTATAAGAGAAAAAGGGGCATTATTTCCTTGAGTTAAAGCATCAAAAAGATAAATTTTTGCTAAAAAATATTCTTTTTGATGAATAAGTTTTAACATATCTTGCAAAACAGCAGAAGTTTTTGAAGTAATAATACCTACTTTTTTAGGAAATTTTGGCAGAGATTTTTTAAAATGTGAATCAAAAAGTCCTTCTTTTTGCAAACGCTCTTTTAAAGCTAAAAACTGTACTTCTAAATCCCCAAAACCTGATTTTTTCATACTAGTAGCGATAAATTGATAACGACCACTTTCAGGATATAAGCTCACACTTCCACAAAGCTCTAAAAAATCCCCCACCGCTGGTTTAAACCCAACTTTTAAATTAGCTCCTTTAAACATAGCACAAGCAATGCTTGATCTTTCATCTTTTAAATCAAAATACCAATGCCCTGAACCATGCAAGGTAATTTTTGAAATTTCTCCACTTAAAATAATATCATCAAAATGTGTTTCTAATAAAGCCTTTGCTTTAAGATTTAATTCTGTTGGTGTCATAGTTTTTTTACTATAAACATTGAACTCACGCCAAAACTAAAACTTTTATAATCAAGCATTTCAAAACCAGCATTTTTAAGCTCTAAGATAAATTCTTCCTTACTTAAAAACCCTTCAATGGAATTTGGTAAATATTCATAAGCACTTTTATTTTTACTGATTATCCCGCCTATGCTTGGTAAAATATTTTTAAGATAAAAATCCCTACAAGCTGCTATAAATCCGCCTTTTTCTCTTTTTGTAAATTCCAAAACTACTAAAATACCATCTTTTTGAAGCACTCTAGCAAATTCGCTTAAGGCTTTTTGTCTTTCTACAACATTGCGAATACCATAACTAATACTTAAAATATCTAAACTTTGACTTTCTAAAGGCAAATTTTGTGCCCCTGCCTCTATAAATTCGATATTTGGAAATTTTTCTTTTGCAACACTTAGCATACCGCTACTTGGATCAATGCCTTTAATATTTAAAATATTTTTTTCCATTTTTAAAGCACTCTCTTGCCAAATCTCTATCATGTCCCCTGTGCCACAAGCAATATCAGCGATTTTAAAATCTTTTTTTAAATACAAACTCATCACCCTTTGACAAGCTTTTTTACGCCACTCTACATCAGCTCCAAAACTTAAAATTCTATTAGCTTTATCATAGGTAGGGGCAATTTGATTAAACATTTCTATAATTTTTTCTTGTTTTTGCATTTTCATCCTTTGTAAATTTTCAAATTTTTACTTGATTTTTTAAGTAATTTGCAAAATTTATTTTTATTATTGATTATTTTGGAAAAAATATTTTTATCCCTATCTTTAAAATATTTTTCATAAAGTTTATTTAAATTTTTTATTTCTAAAAAACGATAAAAATATTCTAAAAATATTGCTAATTCAAAAAAGCTATTTTCAAAAAGCTCTAAATCAAAATTTTTTAGTATATTTTTTCTAAATAAAATAATTTTTTTTCTAAGTTCCAGTGCAACAAGTTGTTTGAAAAACCTATCTTTACAATCACCTTCATAAAAAGAATTCTCTTTTATGAAAAAATCAAAATCATTAAACAAATCTTGGATTTTTTCATCGCTTAAAAATAGCAATAAATCTTGATTTGAATTTTCACTTGCTAAAATATCTTGAGTTTTTTTCGTTATATCTCTAAACTTTAAAGCCAAAATATTACTTAAATTTTTATCTAAAATAGTATTCATACTTGATAAAACTATATACAAGCTTCTTGAATAAAATAAAAATTCGCATAAACTTTGCTTATCTTTTCTTTCTAAAGATAAAGTCCAATAGAATTTTAATTTTTTAAATAAATAAAATAAAAAAATTCTAAATCCATCATAAGCATTAATAT
>JACRSG010000005.1 GCA_014305285.1 Campylobacter jejuni | reverse complement strand
CATTTCTCTATATCAAAATTTTGATATTCAAAACCATATAAAACAATATATTTAGAATTTAAATCATGATGCAATTCTTTTTGAATTTTAAAATCTTTAGGAATTTTAAAATCTTTAGCACTATCCAATGTTGGAAAAAATATTTTTAAAATACAAATTTTAGGCTCTTCATAAATATCAATATAACTTTTTAAAGAACAAAATTTAAATTCAAAGCGTTCTTTTTTAATGCTCTTTCCTATAATCTTTTTTTGAGCTTTTTGAAATTTTTTTTTAGAAATTTTCTCTTCTTGATTCTGTTCTAAAATTAAATTATTAAATTTTGTAATTTTATAAAATTCATTGCAAAAACTTTGAAATTTAACACTATGATTTGAAGTTATTTGAGTATAAAAAGTTTCAAATTTAGAATTTTGAAAAGGTATATTATCTTTTTTTAAATTCTCTAAAAGAGTGCAATCAGAAAGTAAAAAGTTTTTTTGAATTTCATAAACCATTAAAATAACCCTTAAAATATATGGGTTATTTTAGCCTTATTTTGCTTAATGACACTTTTTGCAACTATCAACATAAGCACAAACAGACAAATGGTTAACGAGATTGCCTATCTTTTTTTCTAAATACTCTTGATATTCATAAAGCTTGGCATCTTTAAAACTTAAATCCTCTATACCACCACATTTAGCACAAACTACATGAATATGTTCTTCTTCATAAATATCATAACAAGTTTTTTGATTTAAAACATTGATTTCAACAACTAAACCTTGTTCTTGTAAAGTATTAAGATTTTTATAAACCGTCGCTAAAGAGATTGAAGGGTATTCTTTTTTAATTTCTGTATATAATTCATCAATATTAGGATGCTCATGTCTTTTTAAAATTTTTAAAACACATAATCTTTGCGGAGTAGCTTTTAACTCGTGTTTTTTAAGCATTTGTAGTAATTCCATTTATTTATTCCTTGCTCTTTTAGGTAAAAATAATAATAAAATTTTTATTAAAAGAAGTTTATATTAAATAATATTTTTTACTATATTAATGATAAAATTTTAAAACTTTCGTCAATAAACTATTGATATCTTTTTCTAGGTTTTTTTCTACCTCGCTTGTTTTTCCATGTTCAATAAATTTGTCTTCATATTCAAAACTAACAACTTTTACATGCAAATCATATTTTTGTAAAAAATTATTAATTAAACTCTCTATACCACCAATTTTAACATTTTCACTAAAAATAAACCAAATTTTACTTTTTTTAGCAAGCTCGTATAAAAGTTCTTCATCTAAAGGTTTAGCAAAAATTAAATCGATCAAATTAGCATTATTATTCATTTCTTGCAAGGCTCTTAAGACTTGCCACGCTTTTGCCACACCTTGTCCATAACCTAAAAAAGCAATTTCACTATTATTTTTTACAAGCCATTGTGCCTTACCAAGCCTTACTTCACAAGAATCAAATTCTTTATCCAAAATAAAACTTCCTCTAGGATAACGAAAAGCAATAGGTCCTTGATGTAAATAAACATACTTCATTATATTTTGCATCATTTGTTCATCTCTTGGAGCTAAAAGAGTGAAATTTGGCAAAGGAGCTAAAAAACTAAGATCAAAAACACCTTGATGTGTCTCTCCATCTTCACCTACTATCCCTGCTCTATCCATAGCAAAAACCACATTTAAATTCATAATCGCACAATCATGGATCACTTGATCATAAGCACGCTGTAAAAAGGTGCTATATATCACAATAAAAGGTTTAAACCCTTCTTTTGCCATAGCAGCCATAGAGGTTACTGCATGCTGTTCTGCAATAGCCACATCCCAAAAACGATTTGGATATTTTTCTATAAGTTTATCAAGACCCGTTCCGCTTGGCATAGCCGCGGTAACCCCAACAATGTTTTCATATTTTGAGGCTAAATCAAGCAAATTCTTAGAAAAAATTTCAGTAGCAGATTTTTTAATATCACTTTTTTTAATACTCTCTCCACTATCTATATCAAAAGCTCCTACCCCATGCCATTTAGCATGTTTTCCTTCAGCTAAAGTATAACCTTTGCCCTTTATGGTTTGAGCATGTATCACACAAGGCTTTTGCATAGCTTTTGCTTGTTTTAATGCAGAAATAATTTCACCTAAATTATGTCCATCAATAGGCCCTATATATTCAAGCCCTAATTCTTCAAATAAAAGCCCAGGAGTAATAAGTTTAAAACTCTCTTCAAAACGTTTAGCCATATAAGTAGCACTATCGGGCAATATATCTAACATTTTAGCAATACGCTTTTTCAAACTTTGATAAAACTGCGTTGCCATAGCCTGAGAAAGATATTTTGAAATCGCTCCAATTGGCTTTGAAATACTCATTTCATTATCATTTAAAAGTATTACGCAAGGAAATTTAGAATCACCTAATTCATTTAAAGCCTCATAAGCCATACCTGCACTTAAAGCTCCATCTCCAATCAAAGCAATGGGAATACGTTTTTCACCCTTTAAAGCAATGGCTTTACAAGCACCTACCGCCAAAGAAATAGAAGTACTTGAATGCCCTGCTACAAAGTAATCCCCCTCACTAGGTTTTGTATAACCACTCAAACCATTGATTTGTCTTAAAGTATCAAACACTTCCTCTTTTCCACTTAAAAGCTTGTGTGTATAAGACTGATGCGACACATCAAAAATAAAAGGATCTTTTTTTGCATTAAAAACTAAATGCATTGCCATACTAAGTTCTACAGCACCCAAATTTGAACTTAAATGTCCACCGTTTTTACTCACAACTTGTATGATTTTTTCACGTATAGATGCTGCTAAACTTTCTAATTCTTTTAAACTTAGTTTTTCTAACTCTTCTTGAGTATGGGCAAATTTTTTACTCATTATTCATCATTTTTTTAATTTTAGTTAAACGAGAATTAAGATTGGATTCTATATTACCTGCATCACTTATAATAACAACACTTCCTTTGCTAATTGCATCATCAAGACTTATTTTAATATGAGCATTCTGATCCAATTGTTCTTTTAAATACTCATAATCCTCTGCATTAACTTTAAGCTCAATTGCACTAGCACCTTTAAGCTCTCCAATTAAATCTTTAGCCAAAGCATAAGCTATCTTGCTTGAATTTAGTTCAAGTTCTTTTAAGATTACTTCTTTAGCAATATCTATAGCAGTATCTGCTAATTCTTTCTCATTTTTTTCTATGAAATTTTCAAGATTTTCACAAGCATTATCGAGTTTAGCTATACTTTTTAAATACTTATCTTTAAAATCACCCAATTCCTTTTGAAATTCTTCTTTTGCTTTCTCATAACCCTCTTTGGTAAATTTTTCTTTAGCATTTTCAAGTTCTGAATTTAAGCGGTTGTTAAATTCATTCTCTTGACTTTCTATTTGCATTTGAAGTTTAATAATATTGCTTGACATTTCATCTGTTTTGCTAAGCAAATCTTCAACAAAACTTGGTTGAAATGTTGGAGCTTGAGTTTCTAGAACAGCTTGAGTAGAGGCAATGGCTTGATTTTCTTCCACTGGTTTTTCATCATTTAAAGATATATTAGCATTTCCTTCATCTGGAGTTTGAGTATGTTTTTTTTCTCCTATATGATTATCAAATTCTGAAATAACTTTAAAACGATATCCTTCAACAACATGCTGATTAGAAGCTCCACCAGAAATTACATTGCTACGATTAACCATCTCTTACCTACTCTATCATTTCATCCGCATCACCTGTTTGCACAAGTCCTTGTTCTGCAAGTTTTTGCACCACTTCAACAACCTTTCTTTGCGCATCTTCAACATCTTTAACACGCACAGCACCCAAAAAACCCATTTCTTCAAGAAAAGCTTCACTCGCACGCGTAGACATATTAGCCAAAAATTTTTGCTTTAACTCTTCGCTTGCACCTTTTAAACCTATCATTAAATCACGCTTATCGGCTACTTTTAAAATTTCTCTTATAGCTTGGGTGCTAAGTTTTTGTATATCATCAAAAGTAAACATCAATTCTTTGATTGTTTCAGCCAAACGTTCATCACTTTGCTCAATATAAGTAATAGTTGATTTGCTTGCTTTTTGACCCAAACGATTAAGCACTTCCGCTACTGCTCTTGGACCACCCACTTCAACCTTATAAGAAGTAAGACTTTCAAGCTTGCTTTCTAGCACTGCAGAAACTCTTTTAATAATGCTTGGAGAAATATCACCGAGATTTGCCATTCTTATGACCACCTCAGCTCTTAACTCATCACTAAAATACTCTAAAGTTTCTGCTGCATGAATAGAATCCATATGTGCTAAAATAAGAGCGATGGTTTGTGGGTGCTCTTTGGTAATAAAATCTGCAAGTTGCTGTGGTTTAATTTGTGCCAAATAAGCAAAATTTTGATTGTTCTCCATACTTTTAGTGAGTTTTTCAAGAATTTTATTTGCAATCTCTGGTCCAAAAGTACGAAAAAGTATTTCTTTAGCATATTCCAAACCACCACTTTTAATATATTGATTTGATTGAAGCAGAGTGTAAAATTCTTCTAAAACCGCAGTAGCTATAGATCTATCGACATTTTTAGCCATGGCAATATAACGTGAGATTTCCGTAATTACGTCAATTTCCATATGTGAAAACACAGAAGTCGTTGCATCTTCGCCAAGTTGTATAAGAAATATCGCTACCTTCTCAGACATCGATAAATCATCATAGACCATTTTTTGTTCTTCATTTAGCTTGATCATCACATATCCTTTTCGCCAAATTCACTATCATTTTCAATTAAGTTCTGTAAAAGTACTGCAATTTCCTCGCTTTTATCACTTACTAAACCACGCAATTTTTCAAGTAAAACCTCATACTGGATAGAATCTTCATTGAAGTTATCTCCAAAACCGAGTTGTTCTTCAACTTTTTTCCTTGCTGCATTAAATTTCTCCAAAGCATCTTCAGCATCATCTAAAACAGCATTTGGAGCTTGCGCTTCCTCTTGTGCTGCGACATCTTCGAGCATTTTTTGAGTAAATGGTGCAATGACTTTTTTGTAAAAAATAAAAAGTAAAATCGCTGCAATAAAATACTTAACCGGTGGAATAAATGGCTCAACAAAACGATTGTAAAAGGTTTTAACTTTATTTTCAACTCTAATCGACTCACGATGAAATGGTAAATTTTGCACTACAACACTATCACCTCTGGTAGCACTAAAATTAATAGTATTTTTAACTATACTCTCAACACTTGCAAGCTCTTCTTTAGTCAATGGAACATATTCGCTTTTTACATCTCCATTTTCATCAACCACATCTTGATATTTTCCATCTATAGTAACAGCTGCTGAAGTACGTAAAACTGTTGCAAATTGTTTTTTGGTATTTGTAATAGTTTTAGAAAGTTCATTATTTGTAGTAACTTGATTTTTTTTATAAGTATCAATTTGACCCTTACTGTCGAGTCCTTCAACAGGGCCTATATTAGAAACAGCACCTGGAACACCCTGAATTTCTGGATCTTTTCTACCTGTTCTTTCCTCGTTTAAAGTTTGTTCGCTACGCACTATAGGATTTGGATCATAAATTTCACTTTGAGATTCTTGCTTGGAAAAATCAAAATCTATATTTACACTTACTTTCACTTTGTCCATGCCACCTGCAAAAGGAGCCAAATTTTCTATAATTTTATCTTCTAAAGCTTTTTCTTGATCACTTTTAAATTTAATTTGTGCACGAACCAAGTCATCTTCATACGCTTCTTGCTCATCTAAAGGTACGCCACTTTGATCACTAATTTTAACATTTTCTTTAGTAAGTTTTGGAACTGCTGCTGAAACAATATTTTTTATACCATCAATTTGTTTTCTAGTAAGCTTCAAGCCTTCGCGAACATTAACAACAACTGAAGATGTGGGTGGAATTTGTCTTTCGGTAAAAACACTATCTTTAGGAAACGCTATGTGTACAACAGCACTGCGTATAGGTTCTAAAGTCTCAATAGTTCTTGCAAGCTCGCCTTCTATAGCTCTTTGGTATTTTACCTTTTGTTCTTCATTTGTAGCTCCAAAAGCTTGAGTATCAAAAGCTTCAAAACCCACACGACTATCTTTAATAAGCCCCTCACTTGCAATAAACATTCTTTGACGATAAACCTGTTCTTGTGGAACTAAAATTTTATTTTCACTTTCTAATTTATAAGGAATATTATTTTGTTCAAGTTTAGCTACAATTGCAGCAGAAGAACTTGGACTTACATTTTCAACTAAAACTGCATATCCATTATTTGCATTACTACCGCTTCCACGAAATAAAGCTAAAAAAACCAAAAACCCAACCACCACTACAATAGATGCAGCAATCACTATACGCTGCTTGCGAGTTAAATTTTGATAAAGTTGCCCAATTTGAAGAAGCATATTTTTAAAATCCATTAATTCTCATCCCTTAGTTTAGCGAATTTTACATATTTTATTTGATTTATATCTATCTTAAAATCTTATCAAATTCTGTAAAAAATCTTTCATTTTCATAAGATGTTCCCATGGTAATGCGTATAGCATTTAAACCATAACTTCTTAAATTTCTTATTATTATACCCTTTTTAAGCAATTTTTCAGATAAATCTGTACTATTTTTTTCATCAAAAAAATAAGTGATGAAATTTGTATAACTATCAATGATTTTAATATTATGTTTTTTAGCAAATTCTTTATAAAGCTGCATTTGAGAAAAATTATTCTCTAAAGTTTTTTTAATAAATTCATCATCATCCATTGCTACAACTGCTGCTTTTAAGGCGAGATTACTCACATTAAAAGGAGCACGAAGCTTGTAAAATGCACTGATAATATTAGCATTAGCGATACCATAACCAATGCGTAAACCCCCTAATCCATAAAGCTTAGAAAAAGTTCCTAAATAAAGCACATTGTCAAATTCTTTAATCAATTCACAAGGTTTTAAATGTTTTTTACTATCTTTAAAGCTTGCAAATTCATTATAAGCTGCATCAATCACAACTAAACAATCCTCATCTATACCTTTAATAAACTCAATCACCTCACTTGCATCTAAACACTCCCCTAAAGGATTGTTTGGCAAGCATAAGAAAATAAGTTTAATCTCATCTTTATGTGTTTCATAAAGTTTTTTAAACTCATCTAAATTATGAGTAATGCTTTGAGTTTTATAACATTTTGCACCGCATTGTTTGGCATAAATTTCATACATAGCAAAAGTAACTCCAGCTTGCAAAAAAGCATTTTTAGAATTTAGCTTAGAATGTATAGCAAATTCAATCACTTGATCACTGCCTGCACCAATGATGATATTTTCATTTTGAATTTTGTATTTTTGAGCCAACGCACTTTTAAGTTCTATCATACTATCATCAGGATAAAGATGAGCTTTATTTGCATTTTGTTTTAAACACTCTATAGCTTTTGGTGGGGTGCCAAAAGGATTTTCATTACTTGCTAATTTTATCCCTTCTTTAATGCCATATTCTTTAACAATAACTTCTATATCTTTACCGGGTTCGTAATTGCTTAAATGATTTAAAAATTCATTAAATTTCATTTTTTTGTCCTGATAAATAAGATCCAAGCCAAACAATCTCTTGTATATCTTTTAAGGCCTTTTTTACATTTTCATCATCAATATGCCCTTCAAAATCTATATAAAAACTATGTAAAAATTCTTTTGATTTTACAGGACGAGATTCAAGCTTGGTAAGATTGATATTTTCTTTTTTAAATTGCTCTAATAAAAAACTAAGCCCGCCAGGTTTATGTGCTGTGTGTGCTAAAATAGAAGTTTTACAATTTGGCATTTTAGGATTTTTAAGATCACTTAAAATTAAAAATCTTGTTTTATTAGCTGCATTATCTTCTATTTTATCAAAAAGTACAGGCACATTATAAAGCTTAGCAGCTATTTTAGAACAAATTGCTGCTGCGTATTTATCTTGAGAGGCTAAGTAAGCAGCATTAGCAGTAGATTTTGAGGGAACAAATTCTATAGTACTAAGTTCATGACTTTCTAAAAATTTACGACATTGGTTATAACCTTGTGGATGCGAATAAATGCGTTTGATTTCTTTTAAATTTTCATTAATTCCCACGAAAGAATGATGAATATCCATATAAATTTCACCAAAAATTTTAAGCTCATTATATTTACCCAAACAATCTAAAGTAATGCCCACTGCACCTTCGGTATTATTTTCTATAGGCACAACCCCGTATTTTGCTTCTTTGTTGCTTAACTCTTTAAAAACATCTTCAATATTAGCCAAGGCTATATAACGACTCATCGCACCAAAACGACTTCTTGCTGCTTGATGGGTATAAGTTCCCTCAGGCCCTAAATAAGCTATGGTTTGAGGCATTTCTAAATTTCTTGAAACTGCAAAAATTTCTTGATAAATTGCCTCTATAGCATTTTGATCTAAAAGTCCTAAATTTGCATTTTTCAAACGATTGATAATGGCTCTTTCACGCTCAGGACGATAAATACTTCCCCCACTGCTTTGTTTAAGCTCGCCTATACTTTTAACATAAGTCATTCTTTCGTTTAAAAGCTCTAAAATTTTACCATCAACCGCATCGATTTTATTTCTAAATTCCTCTAAATTTGGCATTTTAACTCCTTTAAAAACTCAAAAACACTAGGATAAATTCCATCAAGCAAATCCGTATCAAGTCCTTTTGTATCACTTATCTTGCCGCTTAAAACTAGCAAGGCTCGCATGCCAAGTTCTTTTGCCTTAAGCAAATCTCCTCTAAAATCATCGCTAATGATTTTAATATCTTCAAAATCGATTTTTGAATTTTGTCTTCTTAATAAATTTAAAGCTTCTTTATAAAAAGCAATACTAGGCTTACCCACAACCTCGTATTCAAAATCAATAGCATTTTTAAGCATAGCCATAATGCTACCTACACCAGGATAAGACCTTCCATCTTTTTTATAAATGCTAGTTTCGTGCATAGCCATAAATCTAACTTCTCTTCTAGCAAATTCTATCATACTAGCAAAATCTGCAAATTTAAAATCATCATAACTAGCCACAAGTACAGCACTAGGATTTACAAAATCGAGCTCAAAACCAAGATTTTCAAGACTTTTTACAAACTCATCTGCACCAAAAGCCGCAACTTTGCAAGGTTTTAAAAGGTGTTTTAAAACGCTAAAAGGATCAATATAAGCATTTTCTTTTATAGCTAATCCTTTTTGTTGTAATTTTTCTAAAAAATCAAGTTTTTTTGTATTGTTAGTGATGATAAGATAAGGAAGATTTTTTGCATTTAAAAAATCAATCAATTCTTTAGCACCATGGATTAAAGATTTATCATAATCAGAAATCAAAGTCCCTTGAACATCTAAAAAAAACATTTTAAGCCTTTACAAATTTCTCTTCTAAAGCAATCTGATCTTCAAAATTTTCTCTTTGGCGGATCAATCTTACCCGTCCTTCTTCAAAGGCTAATTCACAAACTTTATTACGAGTATTATAATTACTACTCATGCTAAAACCATAAGATCCGGTATTTTTAATAACCATAATATCACCACTTTGCGTGCTAGGTAAAGACCTTGCTTTAGCAAAGAAATCTCCACTCTCGCAAATTCCGCCCACAACATCACATAAACTCTCTTCACCTTGATTATAAGGTAAGATTATTTCATGATAAGCCTCATATAAACTTGGACGTATCAGATCATTCATCGCTCCATCTACTACAACAAAACGCTTGGTTTTATTTTGTTTTTCATAAAGTACCGAACAAACAAATTCTCCGCTTTTAGCAACTAAATACCTCCCAGGCTCCATTCCTATAGTTAAATCAAGTCCATGAAGCTGTGCTAATATACCTTGTGCATAATGATAAAGATCAGGCTCACACTCATCTTTTTTATAAGCGACACCCAAACCACCGCCTATATCAAAAAATTTAAGATCGATTTGTAAGACTTTTAATTCTCTTACAAGTTTTGCAACAATGCCTGCTGCCTCATGAACAGGAGAAATATCTAAAAGTTGCGAACCTATATGAAAATGCACTCCAACAGGTTCTAAAAAAGATGAATTTTTTGCATAAAGATACATTTTTCTTGCTATATCAATTTCAACACCAAATTTATTTTCATTTAGTCCCGTAGAGATGTAAGGATGAGTTTTTGCATCAACATTTGGATTAACACGAATACTGATTCTTGCCTTTAAACGAAGTTTTTTAGCCACGCTTTCTAAAAGCATCATTTCAGCTTCGCTTTCAAGGTTGATATATAAAATATCATATTCTAAGGCTTGTTTTAACTCTTCTTTGGTTTTTCCTACTCCGCTAAAAATAATCTTATAAGCTTTTGCCCCTACTTTTAAAGCACGCTTTACCTCGCCTATACTCACACAATCAAATCCACTATCTAAATTTGCAAGCATTTGCAACAGACTTAAATTTGAATTGGCTTTTACAGCATAAAAAATTTGAGATTTTCTGGCTTTAAAAGCATCTTTGAGATTTAAAAAACGCTCTTTTATAAAATCAAAATTGTAAATATAAAAAGGAGTGTTAAATTCTTGCTTCAATTGTTTATAATCCATATTTAACCTTTAATTTTTATAATTTTACTACACAAAGCTTAATTTATCGATGCTTATAACACATATAAGCACTTAAACAACCCAAAATGATAATAGGTATTACAATGCCAATCTCACTTGCAATTACACTATTCTCGCTTAATCTAGTAAGCAAAAACAAGACTCCCCAAATCATCAAAGTCACTACAAAAGCTATAAAAGTCACAAAAGCGAGATTAAAAAATCTTGCTATTACAGGAAAAAAATAATACATAATAAGCATTAAAAATGGTGCAAAAAAAGGAGTAAAAATAAATTTATAAAGATTGATTTTAAGAGCATCTGTCTTGACATTTTGTGCCTTAAAAAGCTCAAAACTTTCAAGTGCATCAGATATTGAATAATCACTATTACTAGCAACCCCTTCTATAATCTTTGGTTTAAAACCTTCAAGTGATTTAAGCTCGGAAAAATCTTGTATCTTTAAACCATCATTAGCAAGTTCATAGTTTTTAGGTAATAATGTAATATTACCATCTCGCAAAATCCAACTTTCACCTTCAAAATGGGCATTCTTAGCACTTACAAAAGAGTTTAAATTTAAATCATTAATATTAAAAATTTTTATATTTTGAGCACTATTTTGTCCATTGTTTATCTTTGAAATATAAACAAAATTATTGTTAAATTTCAGAAATACTTCTCCGCTTTGATTCATAATAGTGCCATTTTTTAAAATATTTCTCTTATAATCATTTGCATAAGCAAAAGAAGTAAAATTCAAGCCTATATAAATACAACAAAAAAACAAAGCCCATAAAAAAGGAAATAAAATGACATAATTTCTACTCAGTCCTAATGCATAAAGACTTACAAATTCATTTGCCCTGATCATAGAAATCAAAGAAACTACCAAAGCAAAAATCAAAGAAATGGGTAATACATAAGGCACTGCTGAGAAAGATAAAAACATAACATAAAGCAAATCAAGATTTGCGGCTTTTGGTAAATCTTTAAAATTTAAGAGCAAATCAATACCGCAATAAAAACTAAGCAAAGAAAAAAATATGATAAAAAAATTTTTTAAATAAATCCCTGAAATAAAACGAAAAAATATCCACATCTTAAGCCTTTAGGCTGTATTTGGATGATATAGCAAACAAATCATCATTTTCAATAAGCTCAAGCAAAGCTTTTTTTGCATGCTCTAAAACTTTGCTTAAAGTTATTTCTTCTTCGGGTTTAAATTTACCTAAAACATGGAAAATCACATTTTCACCCTTACCCACTCCTATACGAACTCTTTCATAATCATTTCCGCACAAGGTATCTATGCTTTTAAGTCCATTATGTCCACCACTCGAACCACCTTTTTTAAAACGCAAAGTACCTAAATTTATATCTATATCATCATGAATGACTATCATTCTTTTACATTTATAAAAATCACTCACTGCTTTTACACTAAATCCTGAATTATTCATATAAGTACTAGGTTTAAGAAGAAGCGAAGAAGAGCCTATTTTAAAAAGCTCTCCTTTAAATTTAGAGTTTGTAAGATTTGTAAAATTGCTTTCTTTTAAAAGCAAGTCAATTAGCATAAAACCGACATTATGACGGGTATTTTCATACTCTACGCCTATATTGCCAAGCCCTACGACTAAAATCATCTAGCTTTTTCTACACCTACAACCGCTACTCTATCAGCATCAATCATAGTTACTCCCGCAGGAACTACAATATCACGAACAAGTAAAGCATCACCCACATCAAGTTTGCTTACATCAAGTTCGAAGAAATTTGGTAAATTTTCAGCTGCACATTTTACTTTTAATCTTCTTTTTGATTGGATTAAAACACCTTTATTTTTAAGACCTATAGCTGTTCCTGTGATTTTAACTGGAACCATGTATTTAGAAATCACACCTTTTTGTGCAACTTTTAAATCCACATGTTTAAGTTCTGCAGTTACAGGATCTTTTTGATAATCCACAACTACAACGCTTAAAGTTTGAGAACCTACTGTTACATCAAAAATTAAAGTAGTTTTTTTACGAACTTCTTTAATAAACTCATTTACTTTAAAAGCGGCATTGATGTTTTCTAATCCTTTTCCATAGATGTTTGCGATTAGATAACCATCTCTTTTTAAAGCTTTAGCAGCTTTTCTACCGATACTCTCTCTAACGATACCTTCTAACATCTTTTATCCTTTCTTAAAAATAAGTCTTAATTGTATCTAATTTTGGCTTATGGAAAAGTAAATTTATAGCTTCTTTTAATTTCTTTAAGTTATAATTTGCTTCACAAATATTATGTTAAATTTAAGGCTTCATGTGAATGAAAAATTCAATATCAATATAGCATAGATTTTGCTTTTAAGCATTATAGCCCTTAAATGGGTAAGCAAGGAATCTGGTTTTATTTGTTTTTAGCCACTGCTTGTGAAATTTTTGGCGTGGTGATCATGAAAGAACTTGCAAATACCAAAAACAAGCTTTATCTTGCAGCTTTGATTGTTTGCTTTGGATTTTCTTTTACTTTTTTAAGCTTAAGCATGCAAAATATCACTATGAGTGTAGCTTATGCTATATGGACAGGAGCTAGAACCGCTGGTGGAGTAATGATAGGAGTGCTTTTTTATAAAGTAAAAGTTTTTTAAAACTTTTTTTAATCGCTGTAATCATTGCTTGTACAGTAGGTTTAAAATTTCTTTCTTAAGGGTTTTTTATGCAAATTTATGTAAGCGGAATACATACTGATGTAGGAAAAACATATTTTAGTGCAGCTTTTTGTGCGAATTTTAACTATGATTATTTTAAACTCATTCAAGCAGGAACACCAACAGATAGCGAGTTTATTGCAAAATTTAGCCCAAAAACAAAGATTTTTAAAGAAGGTGTTTTTTTACAAACCCCAACTTCTCCTCATCTTGGAAAAATCAAAGAAAAGCTTGATTATAAAGCCTTAGATATTATTTTACCAAAGAGTGAAAATCTACTTATTGAGCTTGCGGGTGGGCTTTTTTCTCCTATGGATGAAAATTATACTATGATTGATTTTATGGCTTTAAATAAAAGAGTAAGTATTTTAGTGGCAAAATATTATCTTGGAAGTATTAATCATATTTTGCTTAGCGTTGAAGCCTTAAAACAAAGAAATATCGATCTTTTAGCTCTTGTGATGATGGGTAAAAAAGATATCTTACAAGATGATTTTATAAAAAATTATGCAAAAATTCCTATAATTAATCTTGATTTTTTTGATAAAAATAGCATTTTAAATCAAAAATTTAAAGATCAAATTCAAGAAATTTTATCTTCTAAAATTCCTTAAAAATCTGCTCTAAACTCTCTACTACATAAACAATTTGCTCTTTTGTGATGATGTAAGGAGGCATAAAATAAATTGTATTTGCTAAAGGTCTTAAAAGTAAGCCTTTTTCTAAAGCTTTTTGAAATACAAAAAGTCCCACACGTTCATATTTATGGCTTAAAATATCAAAAGCACTAATCATTCCACAAGTTCTAAAATTTACTAAAAAATCAAATTTTTTAAGTTTTGAAAATTCTTGCTGGATAAAGGTACTTAAAATTCGATTTTTTTCTAAAATATTTTCATTTTCAAAGATGTCTAAAACCGCATTAGCTGCTGCACAAGCTAGAGTGTTTCCTGTGTAACTATGAGAGTGTAAAAAGGCTTTTTGCTCACTATAGGGTGCATAAAAAGCATTATAAATTTCATCTTTTGTAAGCACTACAGAAAGAGGCATAAATCCTCCTGTAATTCCCTTTGAAAGACAGATAAAATCAGGGTTTTGTTTGCATTGATGCAAGCCAAATAAAGTTCCTGTACGCCCAAAACCTACTGCAATTTCATCAAAAATCACTTGCACATTAAAATCATGGCAAAGCTTGATTGATTCATCGATAAAGGCAGCTTCATACATGTGCATATTTCCCGCACATTGTACCAAGGGTTCAAGTATGAAAGTGCAAATTTCGCTAGAGTGTTTTTCTAAAATATCTTTTAAAATTTCAAGCTCTTTGGTATAATCTTTACTTTGTGGCACAGGAATGCTTAAACACTCTAAAAGCAAAGGCTTATAAGTATCTTTATAAAGTGCAACATCACCCACACTTAAAGCCCCTAAGGTTTCACCATGATAAGAATTGCTTAAAGATAAAAATTTACTTTTTTTCACTCCCTTATTTAAATGATAATGAAAACTCATTTTAAGTGCTACTTCAATGGCACTTGAACCATTATCCGCATAAAAGCATTTATTAAAATCACGCCCCATTTTTTCACAAAGTCTGGCAGAAAGTTTGATAATAGGTTCATGTGTAAAACCTGCTAAAATCACATGTTCAAGCTCATCGACTTGTTTTTTAATAGCATTTGCAATTTTTTCATTACAATGTCCAAAAAGATTTACCCACCAAGAACTCACACAATCCATATAAGCCTTATCATCAAAATCATAAAGCCACACACCTTTTGCTTTCTTGATGGGAATTAAAGGCAAATTTTCATGATCTTTCATTTGTGTGCAAGGGTGCCAAATGTGTTTTAAATCAAGATTTTTTAAGATTTGATTTTGCATTATAACTTCTTTTTTAAAAATATTTTGGCAAAATAATACTTTAAATTTTTAAATTTACAGGAAAAAAATGAAGCTTGAAACAATTTTGCAAGATTTAGAGCAAAATCACAATCTAAGAACCCTAACGCCTTTAAAACATGAAAATAAATTTGTTTATAAGCAAAATCAAAAGCTTTTAAATTTATCAGGAAATGATTATCTTTATTTAGCGTCTTCTAAGGAGTTAAAAGTTGAGTTTTTAAACACCCTAAAAGAGCAAGATTTGTTTTTTTCAAGTTCGAGTTCAAGAAGTTTGAGTGGAAATTTTGAAATTTATGAAGAATTAGAAAGCTTTTTAAAGACTAAATTTAAAGATAAAGAAATTTTACATTTTAATAGTGGTTATCATCTAAACATCTCTTGTATAGCAGCACTTTCTAGTATTTCTAAGACACTTTTTTTAGCCGATAAACTCATTCACGCAAGTATAATTGATGGGTTAAGATTAGGCGGGGCTGATTTTTTTCGTTTTCATCATAAAGATATGAATCATTTAGAAAATTTGATCCAAAAACTCTACGATAAGTATGAAAACATCATCATTTTAAGCGAAGCATTGTTTAGCATGGACGGGGATTTTAGTGATTTTAAAACCTTGTGTGAGCTTAAAAAGCGTTATGATAAAATCAAGCTTTATATAGATGAAGCACACAGCGTGGGTTGTTTTGATAATGAGGGTTTGGGACTTGTTAAAAAGCTAGCCTTAGAAAATGAATTGGATTTTTTGGTTCTTACCTTTGGCAAAGCTCTTGCTTCAGTAGGTGCTTGCATGATATGCGAGGAAAAATATAAAAAATTTTTCATTAACAAAGCTAGAGCTTTTATTTATTCTACAGCTTTGCCACCTATTAATATAGCTTGGACACAATTTATTTTTAAAAAAATGCCTTCTTTTAAGAAAAAAAGAGAAAAATTAGAACTTTTAAGTGTTTTTTTTAAAAGTAAATTGCAAGAAAAAAATCACACTGTTTTAGGAGATGCTTATATCATTTGCTTACTTTTAGGCGAAAATAAAAAAGCCTTAAAAATTTCACAAAAACTTGAAAAAGCTGGATTTTTTGCCCCTGCGATCAAAGAACCTACTGTGCCAAAAAATACAGCTAGAATTCGTTTTTCTTTACACGCAGGACTTAGCACAGAAGAACTTGAAAGGATAATAGAACTTTTATGAAATATGAAATTTTATGCAAAAATCCTAATTCAAAAAATCTTATAGTGGTATTTGGAGGGTTTGCTTCACATCCTAGTCATTTTTTACACCTTAAAAGCGATAAAAATGTGATTTTATTTTATGATTATGAAAATTTTGATTTCAATTTTGATTTCAAAGCTTTTAATCAACTTTTTTTAATCGCTTTTTCTATAGGGGTTTGTGTAGCAAATAGACTTTTAAAAGAGCTTAATTTTAAACAAAAAATAGCCATAAATGGCACAAATTTGGGTATAGACAGGCAAAAAGGCATTCATCCTGTGATTTTTAAAAAAACCCTGCAAAATTTCAAACTAGAAAATTTTAAAGAAGCCTTGTTTAAAGAATACAAAAGCTTAGCAAAAGATTTTATTTTTAAAGATGAAAAGGCTTTACAAATAGAGCTTGAAAAACTTTTTGATTTTGCTTTAATAAAACAAGAAGAAAATTTGCTTTGGGATAAGGTTTATTCGAGCAAAGAAGATGAAATTTTTACCCCAAATGCTCTAAAAAATAGTTTTAAAAATTTGATTTTTTTAGATGAGCCACATTTTGCTTTTTTTCATTTTAAAACTTGGGACGAGCTTTGAATTTTTTAAAAGCAAAAGATTATAAAAAACACGCCAAGGTGCAAAATTTCATGGCTTTAAAATTATGTTTAGAGCTTAAAAATTTAAAGCAAAAGCATTTTAAAAGAGTGTTTGAATTTGGCTGTGCAAGAGGGGAATTTAGCCAAGAACTTCAAAAAATCATTAGCTTTGATGAGTATGTTAAAAACGATATTTTAGATTATGGGACAGATGGAGTGCAAATTTTCGACATGAATGAGCTTGCAAAACAGGATTTAAGTAAAGAAAAATTTGATCTTATTGTTTCAAATGCGACTTTGCAATGGCTTGATTTAAAGCGTATTTTGCCCACGCTAGTAAATATGCTAAATGAAAAAGGAATTTTATTGCTTTCTACTTTTGCAGAGCAAAACTTAAAAGAAATCAAGCAAAGCACAGGTTTTTCTTTAAATTATTTTGATATTTGTGCTTTAGAACAAATTTTTAAAGTTTATTTTAATGAGATAAAAATCACTCAAGAATTCTTAGAATTAAGTTTTGATAATGCCTTAGAAGTTTTTAGACATTTAAAATTAAGCGGGGTAAATTCTTTAGGTTTTTATCCTTTAAATAAGCAGTTTTTAAAGGATTTTGAAGAAAAATTTCAAAACAAACTCACTTATCACCCTGTATTTATTTTATGCAAAAATGATATAAAATGATTTTTTTGTGTTATAATCCAAAAATTAAATTTTTATACAAGGAAAACTAAATGAAAAAATTTATAGTATTTTTTGGGATTTTGTTTTTTGCTTTAAATTTAAATGCACAAAATTTAAGCATTTTTGTGGCTTCTTCGGCTTCAAAGGCGATGAGTGAAATTAAAGATGAGTTTTTAAAGACACATCCAGAAGATAAAATAGAATTGGTTTTTGGTGCTTCTGGAAAATATTATGAGCTTTTAAAACAAGGGAGGGAATTTGATCTCTTTTTTTCAGCGGATACTAAATACGCTAAGGCTATTTATGAAGATAAAAATGCCTTAATCGAGCCAAAAGTTTATGTTTTAGGAGTCTTAGCCTTATATAGTTTGGATGAAAATTTACTCCAAGGGGGTATTGAAAATTTAAAAGAAAAGGCAGGTAAAATCACGCATCTAAGCATAGCCAATCCTAAAGTAGCTCCTTATGGAGTAGCGGCTAAAGAAGTGCTTGAAAATTTGGATTTAAATGAGCTTTTTAAGGATAAAATCGTTTTAGGTGAAAATATTTCAGTGCCTGTTTTACATGTAGATAGTAAAAATGCAGATGTAGCTATAGTGGCTTATTCTTTAGTTTCTCCTATCAATCACCCTAAAGGCAAAACAAGTATTATTGATGGAAAGTATTTTAATCCTTTAGAGCAAAGTTATGTCATCACAAAATACGCTAAGGATAAAAAATTAGCCTTTGAATTTAGCGAATTTATTGGCTCTTCAAAAGCAAAAGAAATTTTTAAAAAATACGGATTTACCACACCATGAACCTTATAAAAGGGCAAATTTGTGAGCTTTTAAGTCAAGAGGATATAGTTATTGTTAAAATACTTTCTAAAAAAGTGATTTTTAGTGTTTTAATGCTTGAATTAAAATCTTTAGAAAATTTAAAAATTGGTGCTAGTGTAGAACTTTTTTTTAAAGAGCATGAGCTTTGTTTTAGTGCAAGTAAAGCTCTTTTAAGTGTTGAAAATTCTTTTTTAGCTAAAATTACAAAAATTAAAAAAGGCAAGCTTTTATATCATGTATTTTTCGATTTTAAAGGTAGTGAGCTTTCTAGTATCATCACCAAAGAAAAAGCCTTAGAACTTGAAATTTGTGAAAATCAAGAATGGCTTTGTTTTGTAAAAGCAAATGATATTGTATTAAGGAATTATTGTGATTGACTCGGTTTTTTTACAAACCCTTTATCTTACTTTTAAACTTGCTTTTATCACGACTTTTATCCTTTTTTTTATGGGTGTTTTTTTGGCTTATTTGTTAAGTTTTGTGCGTTTTCCTTTTAAAACAATCCTTCAAAGCCTTATTTCTTTGCCTTTGATTTTACCTCCTAGTGTTTTAGGATTTTATTTGCTTGTCACTTTTTCGACTAATAGTTTTTTCGGACAAGTTTTAAAAGAATATTTCAATCTTTCTTTAGTTTTTAGTTTTGAAGGTCTTGTTTTTGCTTCTTTGATTTTTTCTTTGCCTTTTATGGTAAATCCTTTGCAAAGTGCCTTTTCATCAATAAATCCAAATTTACTCGATGCTTCTTATAGTTTAGGTAAAAGTAAAATCTACACTCTTTTTAGAGTGATTTTGCCTAATTCTAAAGCAGGAATTTTTAGCGCTTGTGCGATGAGTTTTGCTCATACTGTGGGTGAATTTGGAGTGGTGATGATGATAGGAGGACATAAACAAGGTGAAACCTTAGTAGCTAGCATAGCTATTTATGATGAACTTGAGGTGTTAAACTATAGCTTAGCCCATCAATATGCTTTTATATTGTTTATTTTTTCTTTTTTGGTGCTTTTTAGTCTTTATTTTATCAATAAAAAATGAGTTTTCAATGATAAAAATTGCTATCAATCATCCTATGAATACCGCTAAAGGAAGACTGGATTTAAATTTTAAAAAAGATATAAAATCAGGAAAAATTACTGCACTTTTTGGCGAAAGTGGAGCAGGAAAAACTACTCTTTTAAAAATCATAGCAGGACTTATAAAGCCCAAATTGGGGCGTATAGAAGTAGACAATGAACTTTGGTTTGATTCTTCAAAAAATTTTAGTTTAGCTTTGCAAAAAAGAAAAATTGGTTTTGTTTTTCAAGATTATGCACTTTTTCCAAATATGAATGTAAAAGAAAATATTACCTATGCTGCTAGTTCTAAAGCAAAAGTTGAGGAGCTTTTGGCCTTAATGGGACTTGAAAATTTAGCTAAAATTTATCCTAAGCATTTAAGTGGAGGGCAAGCACAAAGAGTAGCTTTAGCAAGAGCTTTAGCAAGAGAACCAAAAATTTTGCTTTTAGATGAGCCTTTGAGTGCTTTGGATTTTAAAATGCGTGCAAATTTACAAGATGAATTAGCTAAAATTTTAGAGTATTTTAAAATAAGTACTTTATTGGTAAGTCATGATTTAGCTGAAATTCATAAGTTAAGTCATAGAGTTTTAGAGCTTAAAAATGGAAAAATTATTAAAGATTTTCCTAAAAATGAATTTTTTACTCATTCAAATATCAGTGCAAAGTTACGCTTAAGTGGAGTTTTACTAGAAATTAAAAAAAGTGATATTTTGGTAATTTTAACCTTACTTTTAAATCAAGATATTATTAAAATCACTCTTAGTGAAGAAGAATTTTTAAAAGCTTATCAAGATATAAAAATAGGCGATACTCTCATACTTTCAGTAAAAGCTTTCAATCCTATTGTTGTTGGAAAAATTTAAAGCATTAAGTCTTTGATGTCTATACCAAATTCTTTAGAAATTTGATAAAGATGGACAAGATTATAATTTACTCCATGTTTTCTAGTTTCTATTTTTGCAATATAATTTGGTGATTTATGTCCTAAAATACTAGCAAGCATTAGCTGAGATATTTTTCGCTTTTTTCTTTCTTTTTTAACTTTTTGTACAATTTTATTAAAAAAATATCTAATTCTTGTTCCAATTTGAATACCTAAATTGTTATTTTTAGAATAATAAAAAAGCAAGTGTAAAATAACAAACACTTATAAATGTTTGTAAGTTTTAAGTTTTTATAACTCCTTTTTTATTTTAAAAAAGGAGTTAATTGTAAAAAAATATTTTTATTTTGTATTTTTTATATTACTGCTATATTTGCAAATCCCATGTCTTTTGGTTTAGAATTAGGCAAAACTGATTTCGATTTTCAGATGTATTTAACTTATAAAACTAATCAAATAGATATAAACGAAATCTTTTGTGAATTTTTCTCCTCATTTTTTCTTATCCATCTTAAATCCAAGCTTTAATTTAATCTTGAGTGTATTCTTTAAACGCAAAACTTGCTCACACTTTCTTTGAAAAGTTTTACACAAAGGCTTAAATCTTGAAATTCAGCTCTTCTTATCAAGTATTTTCCTCATTGCCAAACTTGCTAAAGCTAAACCAAAAGAAGCGGTCACACCCATAAAAGAACCTAAATCTTTACAGTGCGCCTCTTCATCAGAAAATACCACATCAAAATTTTCTTTAAAGCCTGATTTTCTAAGTTCATAACGAAATTTTTTTGCTAAAGCATCGCCGTGAGTTTTAAATATGCTTGTTGTTTTAATGCGTGTTGGATCAAGCTTTCTAGCTCCGCCTGTTGAAGAGATAAAAATTTGTTTTTTAAAATCTATAAGATGAACCAAAGCTACTTTTGCAGGGATATCATCAATTGCATCTATGATAAGATCAAATTCGCTTAAATCAAAATTTTTTAAAAAATCTTCATCGATTTTACTGACTATACCTTTAGCCTTATAAATTCTTTCAAATACTTTAGCTTTTTCTTCACCTATGTTTTCACTATGAATTTGGCGATTTTTATTGGTGATTTCAAATTTATCCGCATCGATTAAAGTAAGGTTTTTAAAACCGCTACGATAAAGTGCATCAACGCAAATTCCACCCACTCCGCCAAGTCCGCAAACCAAAACTTTTGTTTGTGAAATTTTTTGAAATTTTTCTTCTCCAACGAGCCATTTTATACGTGTAAATCTATCATTCATTATTTGCCTTTAACCATTTTTTAACTTTTTTCATTTTTTCATAAGCCGTAAGATCTAGCATTACAGGGGTTATTGTAGCGTAACCTTTTTTAAGTAGAGCAATATCGCTATTTTTCTCATCTTCAAAGTCTAAATTAGCCGCTGCAAGCCAATAATACTCAACTCCTCGTGGATTGACATTTGAATAAGCTTTAAAATTATAAACCCTTTTGCCTGCTTTGCAAATTTTAATGCCTTTGATTTTTGATTTTGTAGGAAAATTAATATTTAAAAATTCTTTTTTTTCCAAAGGAAAACCTTTATCAAAAATGTTTTGAATGATTTTTTTGGTAATTTTTAAAGCATTTTTATAGTCTAGTTCTTTTTCGCTTTTTTTATAAAATTGAGAAAGAGCGATGGCGGGAATTCCTTGCAAAACTGCTTCCATAGCTCCCGCACAAGTTCCTGAGTAAGTAATATCTTCGCCTATATTTGCTCCTTTATTAATTCCGCTGATCACAAGATCAGGCAAGCGTGTTTTATAGAGTGCATGAAGAGCAAGATAAACACAATCTGCTGGAGTGCCATCATCAAGCTTATAAAATCTTTTTCGCACTTTAACAAAACGCAAAGGTTTGGTTAGGGTTATAGAGTGTGAACAAGCTGATTTTTCACTAGCAGGAGCTACTATAGTGATCTTAGCTTTAAATTCTTTTTTTAACAGTTTAACGAGTTTTTTAAGTCCTTCGCTTTCATAGCCATCGTCATTAGTGATAAGAATTTCTTTCATTACTTTTCCTTGCAAAAGATAAAAATTTGGATTTTAACATATTTTTTTAAAGCTTCATAGTATAAAAATTTTAATTATTTTTATTTTATATCAAGTAATATTATTCAAACTATAAAAAATATAAAGTTAGTAAGGAGGGTTTAAATATGTTTGATTTTTTCAAACCTAAGGCAAAAGCTATGAAATTTCCTAAAGAGAAAATTTTACCTAGATATTACAAAATGAGAACTTGGAGTTTAAGTGGAGTTTTTATAGGATATATAGGATATTATCTCGTGCGCAATAATATCACTCTTTCAACTCCATTTATACAAAATCAACTTGATCTTAGTAAATCAGACATTGGAACAATCACAGGCTCAATGCTTATAGCTTACGGGATTAGCAAAGGTGCAATGAGTGTTATAAGCGATAAGGCTGATCCTAAAAAATACATGGCTTTAGGTCTTATTTTATGTGCTCTTGTAAATGTTTTACTTGGTTTTTCAAATTCTTTTTACGCTTATGTGGGTTTTGTTATCGCACTTGGGGTTTTTCAAGGTATGGGAGTGGGTCCTTCTTTTATCACTCTTGCAAACTGGTATCCTAAAAAAGAGCGGGGAATTTACACGGCTGTTTGAAATATCTCGCATAATATAGGAGGAGGGATAGTTGCCCCTATAGTTTCGCTTTCAGGTTTTGCTTTGGCAGGATTATTAGGTGTGAGTATGGCAGATTTTAATGAAACATATTGGCACATGAATCATTTTTATGTTCCTGCTGCTTGTGCGGTGATCGTTAGCCTTTATGTGCTTTATGCAGTTAAGGGGAGTCCTAAAAATGAAGGTTTAGTTGATATTAGCGAAATCAATGAAATGCGAGGGATTAAAACAGAAGAAATCAAAGCTGTAGAAACTCCAAATTTAAGCAGTCTTGAAATTTTTTATCATTATGTGCTTAAAAATAAAAATGCTTGGTATGTAGCTTATATGGATACTTTTGTTTATATGGTGCGTTTTGGGCTTATTTCTTGGCTTCCTATTTACTTACTAGAAACAAAAGGCTTCAATAAAGAACAAATGGGTATTGCCTTTTGGCTTTTTGAATGGGCCGCTATACCTTCTACTTTACTTGCAGGATATATTTCAGATAAAATTTTTAAAGGCTATAGAATGCCTCCTGCTATAGGCGCTATGGTGATTATTTTCTTTATGATTATTGGATATTTTACTTCAAATAATCTTTATAGGGTTATTTTCTTTGCAGCTATGGCGGGATGTTTAGTCTATATACCACAATTTTTAGCAAGTGTGCAAACCATGGAAGTCGTTCCTGCTTTTGCAGTGGGATCTTGCGTAGGACTTCGCGGTTTTATGAGTTATGTAGTCGGTGCTTCGCTTGGAACAAAGGCTATAGGTTGGGCTGTGGATTACTATGATAGCTGGAATGCTGGTCTTATCATGCTCCTTAGTGCTTGTATTCTTTGTATACTTTGTTCTACTTTATGTCATTTTAGCACTAAAAAGAAATATCAGTAACTTCTTTTAATTAAGCCAAGATAAGATAAAATGTTTAAAATATTTTATCGGAAAATGTGAATGATTTTTGAAAAACAAGAATATCAAGAAAAATGTATAAATAACATATTAAAACTTTTAAAAGATTTTGACTTTAAAAAACAAGATAATTTAAAAGAATGTTTGCAAAATTTTTATAAAACTACCCATTTGCCAATACAAAATATAAGCGATAAATTAAATTTAGATATTTTAATGGAAACAGGTACAGGTAAAACTTTTACTTATTTAAATTTAATTTTTGAACTTCATAAAATTTATAATAAAAATAAATTCATAATTTTCTTACCAAGAAAAGCTATATTAGAATCAGTTAAACAAAATATAGAGCTTACTAAAAATTATTTTTATACAGAATATCAAAAATATTTAAAGGCTTATTGTTACATAGATAGTAAAAGTCAAGGCACTATTATAAATAATTATATTAAATATCAAGATGAACTTTCGGTTTTGATATTAACAAATAGTGCTATAGATAAAAAAGAAAATATATTAAATAAAAATAATGAAAGCTTATTTAACTCAAAAAGTATTTTTGAAAATATTATAGATTTAAAGCCAATTAGTATTATAGATGAGCCACATTTACTAAAAGGTAAAGCTTTTAATGAGTATTTTTCTAAATTAAATTCTTTATATTTTCGTTTTGGTGCTACTTTTCCACAGGAAAAAAACTATGAGCTTAGTAATGTAGTTTATTGTCTTGATTCTATATCTGCTTTTAAAGAATATCTTGTAAAACAAGTTAAAGTACATACTTTAGGAACTCAAAATAAAAATATTTTTTTAAAAGAATATAAAAAAGACTTAGCTACTCTTACTTATTTTTCAAATGGCATAGAGCAAGAGATAAAAATAAAAAAAGGTGATAGTTGTAAAATCTTAAATAATGCTATTTTAAAAAATGTCAAAGATAATAAAGCATATTTTGACGATGAAACTATTATAGAAAAAAAAGAAAGTTATATTTTAAATGAAGATGAAATTACAGAACTTTTAAATAATACTATAAATTTACATTTTGAAAAAGAAGAAAAATTATTTAAGCAAAACATTAAAGCATTAAGTTTATTTTTTATACCAAATATTTTAGATTTTAGAGGAGATAATCCTTTTATAAAAAATAAATTTGAAGAGTTGTATAAAGAAAAAAGAAAACAAATTCTTAGCACTAAATTAGATAAATCTTACAAAGAATACTTAGAAAAAGACTTTGATGAAGATGGGAATTTAAAAGTTCATCAAGGTTATTTTAATGGCGATAAAGGAAGTATAGATGAAAAAGAAGCTTATGGAGTAAAACTCATTTTAGAAGACAAAGAAAAATTACTTTCTTTTGATACTTCTTTGCGTTTTATTTTTAGCGTTTGGGCTTTGCAAGAAGGCTGGGATAATCCAAATATTTTTACTTTAGCCAAACTTTCAAATTCTTCTTCGCAAATCAGTATTCATCAACAAGTAGGGCGTGGTTTAAGGCTTTGTGTCAATGATAAAGGCAAAAGAATTACTCATAATTATTTAGATTTTAATGATGATAAATTTTATAATATAAATTATCTTGATATTTTAGTGAGTGCAAGAGAGTTTAATTATATAGAAAATTTACAAAAAGAAATTACAAATTCTAGTTTTGCTTTGAATGAAAATATTTTAAATTTTCAATGTTTTAAAAATTTAGATTTAAATGATCGCCAAATACATAGAATTTTAGTTTATTTAGAAGATCAAGAAGTATTAAAATTTTCAGAAGAAGAAAATAACTATATTATATTAAAACCTTTATACGATAGCATAAAAGATGATGAAGAAGCTAAAAAACTTTTGGGTGATAAATTTAACATTTTATTAAAAACTCTTAATGAAAATTCTCAAAACAAACACAAACAAATTATCAATGCAAATAAAGAAAATAAAAAAATAAAAATAAAATCCAATCTAGCCAAAGATTTTAAAGAACTTTGGGACAATATAAATAAAAAAGCAAATATAGTCTATAAAAATATAAAAGAAAAAGAACTTATAGAAAGAGTAGTAAGGGAATTTAATGCTTTAAAAATAGAAAAAGAAATTTTATATTATGAAAAGAAAGTTTTTAATGCACAAGAAAATATGATAATCACAGAAGAATTTGATATTTTAAAAGAGATTGATTATAAGGCTAGTTTATATAAAGATATTCATAATTTATTTTTAAATTTTTGTAAAAATGAAAAATTTCCCTTACAATTTTTGCTAAAAATTTATGAAAAACTAGATAAAACTAAATTTGAAAATTCCCCTAAAAAAGCTTTTGATAGCTTAAAAAATATAATCAAAAATAAACTTCATCATAATTTATTGCAATGCTTAAGCTATGAATTTTCTTTAAATATTTTTTCAAATTCTTATGAGAATTTGGTAGAAAATGGCAAAATTAAAGAAAGTATAGATATGCAAAAATTAGGACGCTATATAGACGATAAAAAACCCGCTAAAAATTATCTTTATGACAGTGTAGTTTATGATTCTAATATAGAAAAAGAAATCATCAAAGAAAATAATGAAAATATAGACAAAAAAATGATAAAAGTTTTTGCAAAATTACCCAAACTAAGCATTCCTACTCCATATAAAAATTATGAGCCTGATTTTGCTTATTTTTTAGAAGATAACAAAGGCAAAAAAATCTTTTTTATATGCGAAAGCAAAGGCTATGATAATGAAAGTGAAATTCCACAAGATGAAAGAAAAAAGATTGATTATGCAAAAGTATTTTTTAAAAATCTAAATGATAATTTAAAAAATGAAAATATAGATATTATTTTTAACACAAGGATAAATAAGCAAGAACTCATAGAGTGTATAAAGGAAGTTTTAAAATGATAGACATTAAAGATATAAAAAAAGAAAATTTAATCAACACAAAAGAAAATAAAAATGAATTTTTAGAGTATTTAAAGCATAATCACCCACAAACTATAAGTGATAATGTGCCAAATTTAAATGCCATCATGCAACTTTTAGGCTTAAACACTAAAGCTAGGGGTTATGAACTAACTTTTACCGGTAAAGCCTTGGCAAATGCACTTTATAACACTCCAAATACTAAAGAATTAAAATTTGAAAAAAATCAAAGCTTAAATCCTGAAAATACCAAAAATATCATCATAAAAGGGGATAATCTTGATGCTTTAAAACTTCTAAAACAAGCTTATTATGAAAAGATAAAAATGATTTATATCGATCCGCCTTATAATACCAAAAATGATGATTTTATTTATAAAGATGATTTTAGAAAAGATTATAAAAAACTTTTGTTAGAAACTGGACTTTTAGAAATAGATGAAGATGGAGTTGAGATAGAAAGTGAAACTTTAAGATTTTTTAATAGTATAAAATCAAGCAAAACCCATAGTGGATGGCTTTCTTTTATGCTACCACGTGTTAAACTTGCTAGAGATTTACTAAGAGAAGATGGAGTGATATTTATAAGCATTGATGATAATGAACAAGCAAATTTAAAGATTCTTTGTGATGAGATTTTTGGGGAAGAGAATTTTGTTTCTTGTTTTATTTGGCAAAAAAAATCAGGCGGGGGACAGGCAAAATATTTTTACGAAGGACATGAATATATACTTATATATACAAAAAATAAATCAAATTTAAATGGACTTTTTAAATTTAAAGAAAAACCAGAAATTAATAATGACCTAATAAGGAAGGTGCATGGTAAATATACCAATAATGAATCCATTAAAAAGATTTTAAATTTATATCCAAAAAACACTATCGATCATAGAAATTTAATGTTTGAAGAATTGGATATCTTTTTAAAAGAAAATATGATTAGTGAGAAAAAATATAATGATATAAAATCAAAAATTGATAATGGCGAATATTTCTTACAGCAATATAAAGATACAGAATTTAATCTTATTTGTTCTTATCAAGATGATAATTTATCAAAAATGTATTCCATATTTAGTGGATATTGGACTTCAGATGGAAATGAAGAAATAGAAAACATATTTAATGGTAAATTGGTTTTTGAAAATCCAAAACCAACTACATTAATCAAGGAAATATTTTTTGCAAATACAAAAGAAAATGATATTATCCTAGACTTTTTTGCAGGTAGTGGCACAACCGCACAAGCCGTTATGGAACTCAACGCAGAAGATAAGGGCAATCGTAAGTTTATCTTAGTGCAACTTGATGAAGAGATAGATGAAAACAAAAGCAAAATTGCTTATGATTTTTGTAAAAATGAGTTAAAAAGTAAAATTCCAGTCATTGGTGATATAACCATAGAAAGAGTCAAAAGAGCGGGTGAAAAAATAATAAGTGAAAATAAAAATTTAGATTTAGGATTTAAAGTATTCTCTCTTGCAGAAAAACCAGAACTTATAAGCGATGATACAAACGCTTTAGCTTTAAAAAATCATGCAAATCTAAATCCTTATGAAAAGGCTTTAAATTTAGCCTTACAAGATGGAAAAACTTTAGATCAAGAGTTAAAAATGATTATCAAAGATAAACTTTATCAATGTGAAGAAAGTTTTTATATTATAAAAAGCGATGATGAAGTTTTAGAATTTTTAAGAAAAACACAAAATGAAAATACATATATTAACGGATATGATGATATAAATTTAGAAGATTATTTAAACCTTGAAAGCTTTTTAAAAGAACGCTTAAAAGTAGTGTATTAAGGAGAGAAAATGATAAATAATATTGAAATTAAAAATTTTAAAGGCATAAAAGATTTAAAGCTTGAAGATTTTTCAAAAGTAAATTTGTTTGTAGGAAAGGCAAATACTGGAAAAACTTCTATTTTAGAAGCATTATTTGCTTTTTTGCTTAAAAACCCAAATGATATTATTCAGCTTTTAGATGTCAGAAAAATACACGTAGATGATGATGCTTTTGAAAGTTTTTTTTATGATTATAATTTAAATGAAAAACCTATTATAAAAATTGGAAATGAAGAATTAGAAATTAATTGTGATGAAAAATTCCATTATTCAAATATTCCTATAGATAATCAAAATAGTTTAACAACGAATATTGATAATGGCATCAATCACATAAATTTTATATACAAAAATAGTCAAGGGATTAAGATATTAAATATCAAAAAAATATTCCTAAATCCAGGTCAAATACAATTTCAACATTCTATTAATTTAAAAGCTTCTGAAAGTGGTCATATGACATTTCCAGAAACTAATAATGTTGATTTTATATATCAAGGTAGTTTTTATAATAATAATTTAAGAGAATGTTTAGCAGATATTGTTGAAAAAAAGAAAAAAAAAGAAAAATTAAAAGGAATATGTGGTGAATTCTCGAACGATATAGAAGAACTTTATTTTTCAAGAGAAAAGATAGTTATACAAAAAAAAGGCTTAAATAGTGCAATTAATTTTAAGCTTTTAGGTGAAGGTTTTAAAAAGTATATTTCTATAATGACTTCTATCATATCTGATAAAAAATATATTTTAATAGATGAGCTTGAAAATGATCTTCATTATGAAAGTATCGAAAAATTAATCAAAACTATTTTAAATTCTAAAGACGATGTGCAGTTTTTCATCACAACTCATAATCAAGAGTTATTAAAGAATATGAGTGAAATTTTAGAATATGAAAAAGAAGATAAAGTATCTATATTTAATATTTATGAAGATAATGAAAAAAATATAAAAGCTTTTAGACTAACTCAAAAAAATTTAATAAACAATATAAGTACTAATAGCGAAATAAGGGATTAATAATGTTGATATTTGTAGAAGGTATTCATGATGAATATTTTTTAAAATGTTATTTGAAGTATTTAGATATTAAAGATGTAACAATTAAATATACAAGTGGAAAAGATAGACTTGGAGATTATAAAAAAGATATTGTAAAAAACAATAATATAAAGATTATTTTTGATGCAGACAATGATCTAGAAGAAGCAAGAAAAAATATTAAAGATCAATTAGAAAATGAACTTTTTAATAAATGTGAAATTTTTTTAATTCCAAACAATAAAAATAATGGAAATTTAGAAACATTAATAGAAAACATAGCTAAAGAAGAATGTGTATTAAAATGCTTTGATTGTTATATAGAATGTTTAGAAAAATTACAAAAAAGTAATAAAAATATTAAACTGCCAGCAAAGAAATCTAAAGTTTATGCATATAATCATAGTTTTGGTTATAAAAATGGTGATAAAAATTATATAATAGATAATAGATATTTTAATCTAGAAAGTAAGTATTTAAATCCTTTAAAAGAATTTTTATTAAAATGAAAACCTTTCTAGTTTGTGCCTTAGAGCCTTCGGCAAATTTGCATTTAAAAGAAGTTTTAAAAGCTTATAAAAAAGACTTTGGCGAATTTGAACTTTATGGGATTTATGATGAAAATTTATGCAAAGAATTGGATTTAAATTCTAAGCCACTTTATAGCTCCCATGAATTTAGTGCTATGGGTTTTATAGAAGTTCTGCCTTTGATTTTTAAAGCAAAAAAAGCTATAAAAGAGCTTGTAAATTTAAGTTTTACTCAAAAAATGGATGGGATTTTATGTATAGATTCGCCCGCTTTTAACATACCTTTTGCCAAAGCTTTAAAAAAAGCAGGTAGTAAAATTCCACGCATTTATTATATCTTGCCTCAAGTTTGGGCGTGGAAAAAAGGTCGCATACCTATCATAGAAAGTCATTTTAATATTTTAGCTTCTATTTTGCCTTTTGATAGTCAGTTTTTTAACAAAAGTACTTATGTAGGTCATCCGCTTTTAGATGAGATAAAAGAATTTAAAAATCAAGAAGATACTAACAATATACTTTCAAAAAAAGATGATGAAAAAACTATAGCCTTTTTACCAGGTTCAAGGCGTAGTGAAATTAAGCGTTTGATGCCTGTTTTTAAAGAACTCTCTCAAAAATTTAAAGGTGAAAAAATTCTTTGTGTTCCCCCGTTTAATCTTGAAAAATTAGAAATTTATGGTGATTTTAGTGAATTTAAGATAGAAAGCAATACTCCAAAAGTACTTAAAAAGGCTGATTTTGCCTTTATTTGCAGTGGCACAGCCACTTTAGAAGCGGCTTTAGTGGGAACTCCTTTTGTTCTTGCTTATAAGGCAAAAGTGATTGATATTTTTATCGCAAAACTTTTTGTAAAATTAAAACACATAGGACTTGCAAATATTTTTTGTGATTTTGCCAGAAAAGAGACTTTAAATCCTGAATTTTTACAAGATGAAGTGAATATTTTAAATTTATATGAAGCTTATAATAAATATGATTATAAGGCATTTTTTGCTAAAGTTGATTTTTTAAAAGAATATTTACAATTTGGAAGTGCTAAAAATTTAGCAAAAATCCTAAGCGAAATTTAAAAGGATAAATCATGCAAAAAGAACCAATGAGTCAATTTGGCTATGATAAATTAGCCGCGGAATTAAAAGATTTAAAAGACAATCAACGCCCTGCTGTTGTAATAGAAATCGATACAGCAAGAAGTCATGGGGACTTAAAAGAAAATGCAGAATACCACGCCGCAAGAGAAAAGCAAGCCTTGATAGAAAGCCGTATCGCAGAACTTAGCAACTTGCTAGCAAGAGCCCAAGTGATCGATCCTTCAAGCTATGAACACGATAGTGTAAAATTTGGCTCAAGTGTTGTGATCATGGATTTAAATACAGAAAAAGAAAGCAAATACACTCTAGTAGGAATTTGCGAAGGGGATTTAGACAAGGGTTACATTTCTATTGCATCTCCAATAGCAAGAGCTATGCTTGGAAAAAAAGAAGGGGATGATTTTAAAGTACGCCTACCAAAAGGTGAAAGTGAATTTGAAATCCTTTCTATAAATTATGAGCCTTTAAAATTTTAAGGATAAAAAATTTTATTACAAAATGGAGCGATTTTAATCGCAGATTCTCATGAAAATGAACAAAGAAAGGGATTTTGGGAATTTTTACAAGCCTTAAAGATGGGTAAAATTTCCACTCCTCAACTCATACTTATGGGTGATATTTTCGATTTGCTTATAGGTGAAATTTCTGCCACACATGAATTTGCTAAACCTTACATAGAGCTTTTAGAAGAATTGACCTTAAAAATTGAAATTATCTACTTAGAAGGCAATCATGATTTTAATCTTTCTCGCTTTTTTAAAAGGGTAAAAATTTTTAACTTACAAGAGCAGCCCATAAAGCTTAATTTGCATGCAAGCAAAGGTAACTATCTTGTTTCAAATAATGCTTTTATAAAGTTAGCTCACGGAGATATCTTTTTACCGCCTCTGTTACAATTTACTCTTAAAACATTGAGAAATCATTATTTGCTTATACTTTTAAATTTTTTAAATATCATTACTCGTAATTTTATTTCAAATAAAATTCTTCAAAATCAAAACAAAAAAAACCTTTTTTATCAAATAAAAGATTTTGAAAATTTAGCCAAAAAAAGATATGAAAGATATGAAAATTTAGGATTTTGGGTATGCGAGGGACACTACCATCAAAATCATCAAATTAACAAAGAAAACATTAAATATCTTAACTTAGCTAGTTTTGCATATGAGAGAAGTTTTTTTGTAGTAGAATATCAGCAAGAAATCAAATTTCGAGAACAGAAATTGAGGGGTCAAAATGTTTGATGAAAATATCGTGAAAACGGGTTCAAATGAAATGGAGCTTGTCGATTTCCGTATCTTTAAGCAAGGACACGATAAAATCTATGAAGGAATTTATGGTGTAAATGTTTCCAAGGTAAGGGAGATTATAAAAATCCCAAGCCTTACAGAACTTCCAGGTGTACCTAATTACATCGAGGGTATCTTTGATCTTCGTGGAGTGGTTATACCTGTGGTCAATCTTGCTAAATGGATGCAAATCACTGAGCCAGAAAGCACTATGTTAAAACCTAGAGTTATTATTACTGAATTTAGCAATATTCTTATTGGTTTTATAGTTCATGAAGCAAAAAGAATTCGTAGAATAAACTGGAAAGATATAGAACCAGCAACTTTTTCTACAGGATCAGGTGCTCTAGATAAAGGTAAAATCACAGGTGTAACACGCATTGAAAATGATGAAGTGTTACTAATTTTAGATCTTGAAAGTGTTGTTGAAGATTTAGGAATTTACACTCCAAAAACAGATATAGATTTTGAGAAAATAGAAAAGTTTAGTGGAACCGCACTCATACTTGATGATAGTATGACCGCTAGAAAACGCGTCAAGGAAATGATGCAACAGATAGGCTTCCAAGTTGTTGAAGCTAAAGACGGCGTAGAAGGCATAAACAAACTAGAAGAATTAAGTCAAGTTTATGGTGAAAACTTAAGCGATATTTTAAAAATTATAGTAAGCGATGTCGAAATGCCGCAAATGGATGGTTTCCACTTTGCTGCACGCATTAAAGAAGATCCAAGATTTAAAGATATTCCTATAGTCTTTAACTCATCTTTATCAAATGAATTTATGAATGAGAAAGGTGTTCAAGAAGCTGGCGGAGAAGGCTATCTTGTTAAATTTAATGCTAGCAATTTCTTCAATGAAATTGCAAAGGTTATTAAAAAACATCAATCTCAAGAACAGGGGTAAAATATGGAAGATATGCAAGAAATACTTGAAGACTTTTTGGTTGAAGCTTTTGAGCTTGTTGAGCAAATCGACCATGATTTAGTAGAACTTGAATCAAATCCGGAAGATTTAGAATTATTAAATAGAATTTTCCGTGTTGCACACACAGTTAAAGGATCATCAAGTTTCTTAAATTTTGATGTTTTAACAAAGCTAACTCACCACATGGAAGATGTTTTAAACAAAGCAAGACATGGCGAATTAAAGATAACTCCAGATATCATGGACGTTGTTTTAGAATCCATTGATAGAATGAAAACTCTACTTAATTCTATTAGAGATAATGGCAATGATACTGCTATTGGTATGGATATAGAACCAATTTGTGCAAGATTAACAGCTATTTCAGAAGGAGAATCTCCTGTTATAGCAGATTCAAATGAAAAATCTACTCCACAAGCAGAACCAGAAGTACCAAAACAAGAAACAGCTACTCCAGAACCTGAAGTAGATGTTAATCAATTAAGTGATTCTGAAGTTGAAGCTGAAATAGAAAGACTTTTAAAAGTTAGAAAAGCTGAAGATCAGGCTCGTCGTGCACAAAAAAAACAAACAACAAATGCAGTGCCTAAACCGACTAACAATACAGCAAATAAACCTGCAGAAAATGGAGAGAAAAAAGTTCCTGCTTCAGGTAGTAATGCTAGCAGCATGGATCAAACCATACGCGTGGAAGTAAAAAGATTAGATCACTTAATGAATCTAATTGGAGAGCTTGTTTTAAGCAAAAACCGTTTGCTTAAAATTTACGATGATGTCGAAGAGCGTTATGAAGGAGAAAAATTCCTTGAAGAACTTAATCAAGTCGTGAGTCAGCTAAGCATCATTACAACCGATGTTCAACTTGCTGTAATGAAAACAAGAATGCAACCTATAGCAAAAGTTTTCAATAAATTCCCAAGAGTTGTTCGTGATTTAAGTCGTGAATTAGGAAAGCAAATAGAACTTGAAATTACAGGTGAAGAAACTGAACTTGATAAATCTATCGTAGAAGAAATTGGCGATCCTATCATGCATATGATTAGAAACTCATGCGATCATGGTGTTGAGGATCCAGCAACTCGTGCAGCCAATGAAAAACCTGAAAAAGGTATAGTCCAACTTAAAGCTTATAATGAAGGCAATCACATTGTTGTAGAAATTACAGATGATGGTAAAGGACTTGATCCAAATGGCTTAAAAGCAAAAGCTATAGAGAAAAATTTGATTACCGAAAGAGAAGCGGATCAAATGACAGACAAAGAAGCTTTTGCTTTGATTTTCAAACCTGGTTTTTCAACTGCGGCTAAAGTAACAAATGTTTCAGGTCGTGGCGTAGGAATGGATGTTGTTAAAACTAACATCGAAAAACTTAATGGGGTAATTGAAATAGATAGTGAGCTAGGTAAAGGAAGTTCATTTAAACTTAAAATTCCTCTTACCTTGGCAATCATTCAATCTTTACTTGTAGGAACTCAAGAAGAATTCTATGCAATTCCACTTGCAAGCGTTCTTGAAACAGTTAGAGTGCCAATTGATGATATCTATACTATCGAAGGTAAAAACGTATTACACTTAAGAGATGAAGTGCTTTCTCTTGTGAGACTTTCAGATGTATTTGGAGTTAAACAAGTCCTTGAAAGCGATGATCAAACTTATGTTGTCGTTATAGGGGTAGCAGAAAGCAAGCTTGGCATCATAGTAGATACTCTTGTAGGACAAGAAGAAATAGTTATTAAATCTATGGGTGATTATTTACAAAATATCCAAGGTATAGCAGGAGCTACAATCCGTGGCGATGGTAGAGTGACATTGATCATTGATGTAGGTGCGATGATGGATATGGCTAAAGAAATTAAAGTTGATATTAAAGCGCAATTAGAATCAAGTGCGAAAAAACCTAAAGAACAACCAAGTGACTATAAAGTCTTAATTGTAGATGATTCTAAAATGGATAGAACCTTAATACAAAAAGCTTTAGAACCGCTAGGAGTTAGCTTAGTTGAAGCAACAAATGGTGTTGAAGCATTGAATATCATAAAATCTGGCGAACATGATATTGATGCAATGCTTATAGATATCGAAATGCCAAGAATGGATGGATACACCTTAGCTGGTGAAATTAGAAAGTATTCTAAATATCGTAACCTACCATTGATAGCAGTTACTTCAAGAACAAGCAAAACCGACCGCTTAAGAGGTGTTGAAGTGGGTATGACTGAATACATCACTAAACCTTATTCTCCAGAATACTTGGAAAATGTGGTTAGAAAAAATTTGAAACTAGGATAAGAATATGGGCAGTGAAAAATTAGATCAAATTTTGCAAAAACAGCAAACTCAGATGACTGGTCATGATGTCGATCAAAAAGAAGATGATATCATCCAACTTGTCGGCTTTGTAGTTGGAGATGAGGAATATGCGATTCCAATTCTTAATATACAAGAAATCATTAAACCTATAGAATATACTAGAGTTCCTAGCGTACCTGATTATGTTCTAGGGGTTTTTAATATGCGTGGTAATGTTATGCCACTCATTGATCTAGCTCAACGCTTTCATTTAGGAAGTTCTAAAATGACACCTCAAACAAGATATATTGTTTTAAGAGGTGAGACAAATGGAACTGGAGTTGGAGGAAATGCTGGTTTTGTTATAGATAGATTAACTGAAGCGATTAAAATTCACAGAAATAGAATCGATCCACCACCTGAAACTTTAGTTAAAGACAAAGGTATGATTTATGGTATAGGAAAAAGAGATGAAAATATCTTAACTATACTCAAAGTAGAAGCTTTACTTAAGCGCGAATTTTAATGATTAAACTTTGTGTTTTTGACTTTGATGCTACTTTAATGGATGGCGAAACCATCGATATTTTGGCTACAGCACATGGCAAGGGTAATCAAACAAGCGAAATTACCCGCCATGCCATGACTGGAGAGCTTGATTTTTTCGAAAGTCTTCAAAAACGAGTAAGTTTTTTAAAAGGTATGTCTTATAAAAAAGTTTTAGAATTAGGTAGCACACTTCCACTAATGCATGGAGCACATGAACTTATCCAATATTTAAAATCTAAAAACATACAAATTATTATTTTTAGCGGTGGTTTTCATGAAGGCATAGATCCTGCTATGCAAAAACTTGGAATTAGCCTTGGTTTTGCAAACTATCTACATCATAAAAATGATATTTTAACAGGACTAGTTGGCGGGGAAATGATGTTTTCAAATTCAAAAGGCTTAATGCTACAACGATTAAAAAGCTTTTTAAATTTGAAAACAGATGAAGTGATGTGTGTTGGCGATGGGGCAAATGATTTAGCAATGTTTAATGAAAGCGGATTAAAAATTGCATTTTGTGCTAAAGAAATTTTACGTTCTCAAGCTGATATTTGCATAGATGTAAAAGACTTAAAAGAAATAATAAAGGTAATATAATGAAAAATTTTTCTCTTTGGTGTGATTTTATAGAACATAGTTTTTTAGATAATGAATTTTTAAAATTATTATCGCACGGAATTAATGGTGCTACTTCAAATCCTGCTATTTTTAAAAATGCTATTTTAAATTCTCCAATTTATAAAGATAAAATCCTTAAATTAAAAGGAAGAAAAACAAAAGATATTTATGAAGAATTAGCAATTTCTGATATTCAAAAAGCAGCTGATAAACTAGCTCCTCTTTTTTATCAAAAAAACGATGGATTTATAAGTATTGAAATAGATCCAAGACTTCATGACAACACAACTCTTAGTTTAGGTGAAGCTAAAAGACTTTATAGTGCTATTGGCAAAGAAAATGTAATGATTAAAATTCCGGCTACAAAAGCTTCTTATGAAGTAATGTATGAACTTATGAAAAATGGTATTAGCGTCAATGCTACCTTAATTTTCTCTCTTGAACAAAGTCAAAAATGTTTTGAAGCTTTAAATGCAGGTTTAATCGAATTTAGAAAAAACAATATAGGCTTAAAAGAACAAAATACTAGAACACCACAAGCTGTTATAAGTATTTTTGTAAGTCGTTTTGATAGACTTTTAAATCCTAAAGCCAAAGAACAAAATCGTATTGGAATTTTAAATGCAAATTTGGCTTATAACAATATCTACTCAAAAAATGAACCTAATATTCGTGCCTTGTTTGCAAGCACTGGAGTTAAGGGAGATGATCTGCCAAAAGATTATTATATCAAAGAACTTCTTTTCGAGAATTCTGTTAATACCGCTCCTCTTGATGCAATACAAGCATTTAAAGGAAAAATGAATTTTAAAAAACCTTTAATGAATTTTGAAATTTATACAGCACTTAATCAAATCATTTCTCAAAGCGAACGAGAAAAAGCTTGCAATGATTTATTAAGCGATGGCTTAGAGCAATTTTGTATTGCTTTTGAAGATATTTTAAAAGCTCTTTAAACTAACGTATTTTTATCATTTTATTCTTTGAAAGTTTTAGTATTCTTGATGGGATATTTTCGAAAAAATTCTCATCAAGTATTATATCAGCAACACTTCTAGCCCATTCTTCATCAAATTCTTTTCCATGCTTATTCGCTGAAGATGAATAAAAATAGCCATTTTTACTTAAAAAATTCGCATGTTCACACTCTTTCACGATACGAATGGCCTGATTATTTGGATAAATAAAAGTTGTTTTTTTAGAACGACGCACTAAATTTTTAAAAGATTTTGGAATTCTTGCTAAACTTTTTAACTCACAAAATTTCGCAGAAGTGATTAAGCAAGGTTGATTTTTATCTCTACCCTTTAAAGCATTAATCTCTTCTAAATTTTTACTTAAAAATCCTACCGTAGTATCTGTTTGAGTTAGATAAATCATCAAGGAACTGGCAAGCCTAATTTTTGTAAAGGAATATACTCAAAATAATATTGACAGCGTACACTAATAATATAGTCTAGAACATCTTTATATTCAGGTTTCCTAAACCAATCATTTAAAAGATAAATATATTCTACTTCGATATTTGCCCTAGAAAATAGTTTTTGGTATTGCTTTTTCTTAAAATCACAAGTCTGTAGTTTCTCATCTACAGATCCAGCCACACTTTGAAATTTACACTCAATAATATGCAAAGTATTGTTAATAATTATACTATCATCTGGCAAAAGTTTTTTAGAAATACACTCTTTCCAATTAATCTTCAACTCTTCTAAAAATTCATAAAGTTTGTATTTTTTAAAAATTCTTGCTACTTTTTCATTATTAAAAAAGACTTCTTGTTTTTCATTAAGAGTATAACCATTTTGTTGCGACAAAAAAGTTGCTAAATCCACTTGTCCCTCAAATACTAATCCAGTTCGAGTATTGCTTCCGCCACTTCCGCCCGTAATCATAAATAACCTCCTTGAAATAAACTGTTTTTATTTAATAATTTTAAATCATTAATTTTATTTTTAATAGTATTAAAATTATTTTCTAGTTCTTTCTTTCTAGCTATTGATATTTCAATAAATTCACTTTCTTTCTCAAAACCTATAAATTTTCTATTTAATAAATTTGCTGCAATGCCTGTAGTTGAACTTCCACTAAAAGGATCGCAAATCAAACAATCTTCATTGCTTGCCATTAAAATAAGTCTGGTAAGCAAAGCTAAAGGTTTTTGTGTAGGATGTTTTCCATTTGTTTTTTCCCAAGGAGCAATAGCATTGAAAGTCCAAACATCACGCATTTGTTTGTTGCTATTTAAAAATCTTAAAATTTCATAATTAAAAGTATGCTTATATTTATGACTTTTTCTAGCCCAAATAATTTGTTCTGTCGAATGCGTAAGATAACGACAGCTAAAATTTGGCGGAGGATTTGTTTTTTGCCAAGTAATAATATTTAAAATTTTAAAATCAAGCTTTTGTAAAATTCTACCAAGTGAAAAAATATTATGATAAGTCCCACAAATCAAAATACTTCCAGTATCTTGAAGTGCTATTTTTGCATTAGATAACCATTTTAAATTAAACTCGTCTATTTTTTCAATATCATCACCTTTGTCCCAATCTCCTTTGTTTACACTAACAATTTTACCGTTTTGAATACTTAAACCATCGTTTGAAAGAAAATATGGTGGATCGGCAAAGATTAAATCAAATTGTTTTTCAAATTTAGGCAATAATTTATTGCAATCATTTTGATAAAGGGTAAAATTTTTATCTTTGCTGATAAAAATAGGTTTTTCTTTTAAATTCACTTAAGCCACTCCTGCAGGCTTTTAACTTCTAAATAACTTTGATTTTGTATAGCTTTAATCGATTTTGCACCTGCTAAAGCCGAGCGTAAATTTGTAAAATAAGGTATTTTAAAACGAATGATATTTTCACGAATTTTTTTCGTATCACCTTTAAAACTGTGGCTATCGCTTGTATTGACGACTAAGTGAATTTCCCCATTTTTTAATTTATCTTCAACATTGGGGCGTCCTTCTGAAATTTTATGCACAAGCTCACATTCAAAACCACTTTCTAAAATTTCCTTGCAAGTTCCCCCTGTTGCCATAAGTTTAAAACCAAGTTTTACATATTCTGCAGCGATTTTTTTAGTATATTTTTTATCCTTATCTTTTAAGGAGATAAATACCACGCCTTGTTCTGGAAGATGATTAAACGATGCAATTTGACTTTTTGCATAAGAATTTGCAAAATCCTTGCTTATACCCATAACTTCGCCGGTTGAACGCATTTCAGGGCCTAGTTCCAAATCACTTCCACTAAGTTTTGCAAATGGAAATACTGCTTCTTTCACACTCATATATTTTGGAGTTTTAGGGCGTAAAATTTTAGTATCAAAATTAACTACTTTGAAAGTATCATAAAATTTTAACGCTTCTTTTAAATTTCCTTGCCACATCACACGCGTTGCCACTTTTGCCAAAGGAATACCTGTAGCCTTACTCACAAAAGGCACAGTACGACTAGCTCTAGGATTTACCTCTATCATATAAAGCTCATTATTATGCAAAGCAAATTGTATATTTAAAAGCCCTACAACTCCTAAATTTAAAGCAATATCTGCGGTTTTTTGTGCGATAAATTCTTGCATTTTCCCATCGATACTACAAGATGGTAAAGAACAAGCACTATCGCCTGAATGAATTCCTGCTTCTTCTATATGCTCCATAATTCCTGCTAAATAAACATCTTTGCCATCACAAATCGCATCAACATCAATTTCTGTAGCATTGTCTAAAAACTGATCAATCAAAACAGGGCTTTTATCACTCACATCCACAGCTTCTTGCATATAAAGTCTAAGTTCAGTCTCATCATTTACCACACGCATCGCACGCCCACCTAAAACATAGCTTGGTCTTACAAGCACAGGATATCCTATATCACTGGCCTTAAACACAGCTTCTTCTACACTTGTTGCAGTGGAATTTTTTGGCTGATTGATGCCTAACTTTGCAATAAATTCAGCAAATTTCTTTCTATCTTCTGCCATATCAATTACTCTTGCGCTAGTACCTATAATCTTAGCCCCAAAAACACTCAAACGTTTGGCAAATTTCAAAGGAGTTTGTCCACCAAAATGCACAATCACTCCATCAGGTTTTTCACGCTCAATCACCGCTCTTAAATGTTCAAAATCAATAGGTTCAAAATACAAAATATCACTTGTATCATAATCAGTCGAAACAGTTTCAGGATTGCAATTATACATAATAGTTTTAATACCCATATCTTTAAGTGCAAAAGAAGCATGCACGCAAGCATAGTCAAATTCTATACCTTGACCTATACGGTTTGGTCCCCCACCTATAATCATCACTTTTTTTTCTTTTTTGTCCTTAGCATCGTTTTTGCTTTGAGTAAATTCGCTTACATTGATACTTGAATAAAGATAAGGAGTTAAGGCTTCAAACTCACCCGCACAAGTATCTACTTCACTAAATTCTGCGATGATTTTTTGCTTCATTCTCGCATAATAAATATCATTTTGACTTAATTCTAAATTATCTTTCAAATTTACAAGCAAGGCTACCATTTTATCTGAAAAGCCCATAGTTTTTGCTTTTCTCAAAAGAGCTTTATTGTTTAAAATATCCATATCAATTTGCTCTTCAAAATCCACAATTTCTTTAATCTGCGTTAAAAACCAAGGATCTATTTTACAAAGCTCATAAAGTTCTTCTACGCTAAAACCTTCCCTAAAAGCTTGTGCAACATAAAGCAAACGCTTTTCATTGGCATTGCGAATTTTAAAAACAAGATCATTTCTATCTTCAAATTTTACTCTATCAAAACCACTTAAAGAACACTCAAGAGAACAAAGTGCTTTTTGTATACTTTCTTTAAAAGTGCGTCCTATAGCCATTACCTCGCCCACACTTTTCATCGCTGTACCTAAAGTTGTGTTTGCTCCTGGAAATTTTTCAAAGGTAAAGCGAGGAATTTTTGTTACAATATAATCAACCACAGGCTCAAAAGACGCAGGAGTTCCTGTAATATCATTTTTAATCTCATCTAAGCTAAAACCTACTGCCAAAAGTGTCGCAACCTTTGCTATAGGATAGCCCGTTGCCTTAGAAGCTAAAGCACTTGATCTTGAAACCCTTGGATTCATTTCTATAACTATCATTCTTCCATTTTTTGGGTTGATAGCAAATTGCACGTTACTTCCACCTGTATCTACGCCAATTTCACGCAAAATAGCAAAAGAAGCATTACGCATAACTTGATATTCTTTATCAGTCAAAGTTAATGCAGGAGCTATGGTAATACTATCTCCTGTATGAACACCCATAGGATCGATATTTTCTATACTACAAACTATGATACAATTATCCGCTTTATCGCGTATAACTTCCATTTCATATTCTTTCCAACCCAACAAACTTTCTTCAATCAAAATTTCATGGATGGGCGATAAAGCCAAAGCAGTATTAGCGAGTTCTTTAAACTCGTCCATATTATAAACCACGCCACTTCCAGCACCCCCTAAAGTATAAGAAGCACGGATCATCAAAGGAAAGCCGATTTCATCTACAGCTTTTAAAGCTTGATCATAATTATACGCGTACATAGATTTTGGCAAATCCATACCGATTTTTTTCATGCATTCTTTAAAAATTTGACGATCTTCACCTTTTTTAATCGCCTCAGGATTTGCTCCTAAAAATTTCACATCTCCTAAAAGTCCACTTTCATAAACTTCCATAGCGACATTTAACGCTACTTGTCCTCCCATAGTTGGTAAAATAGCGTCAATTTTTTCTTTTTTAACAATGCTTAAAATACTTTCCTTTGTAATCGGCTCTATATAAGTTGCATCTGCAAATTCAGGATCTGTCATGATGGTTGCAGGATTTGAGTTGATTAATACTACGCGATATCCTAATTCTTTTAAAGTTTTTGCAGCTTGAGCTCCTGAGTAATCAAATTCACAAGCTTGTCCTATAACTATGGGACCACTTCCTATGAGCAAAATACTTTTAATATCTGTTCGTTTTGGCATAAAATTTTCCTAAGAGCATAAATTTATGCCAATAATATCAAAAATTAGTTTTACAAAATTTGAAAACTATTAGAAAATTAAAAAATTTATATTAAATTTTAATCAATTTCCTTGCTCATATTATCCAAGCCAAAAAAGATCAGAAAATTCATTAAAATTCATTTGTTCTAATTCTTTTTGATTTTCACAAATTTTGCTTATCTTTTCGCATTGTTTAGGGCTTAATCTTGTGGCTAAATTCGCTTTAAATTTAGCTATTAACACAGGTATGCCTTCTGCTCTTCTTCTTTTATGACCTATAGGGTATTCAACCTCTATTTTTTCAGTGCTTGAACCATCTTTGAAAAAGACTTGCACGGCGTTTGCTATGCTTCTTTTATCGCTTTGTAAATATTCTTTTGTGTATCTATCATCTACCTCAACTTTCATTTTATCTCTTAAAGCGTCTATTCTTTTATCTTTTGCGACATTATCCTCATAATCATCAGCAATCAATCTTCCAAATATCAAAGGCACCGCAACCATGTATTGTATACAGTGATCTCGATCGGCTGGGTTTGCTAATTCTCCAACCTTATTTATTATCCTATGACCTGATTCTTGAGTGGTGATGATGATTTTTTCTATATCATCTAGTCTATCTTTTACTTCATTATGAAGTTTTAAAGCTGCTTCAACGGCTGTTTGTGCGTGAAATTCAGCTGGAAATGAAATTTTAAATAAAACATTTTCCATAACATAACTTGCAAATTCTTGCGGTATGCTTAGTTTTTGTCCTTTCATTTTTACATCTTCATAGCCCCAAAATTTCGCACTTAAAGCTGAAGGGTAGCCCATTTCTCCACTTTTAGCTTTTAAGGCTAAATCCACTCCTCTACTTGAAGCATCTCCTGCTGCCCAACTTTTTCTACTACCTGTATTTGGTGCATGACGATAAGTTCTTAATGCTCCTCCATCTATAAAAGCATTTGAGATGGCATTTGTGATTTCTTCTAAATTGCAACCAAAAAGCTTTGCCGCTACAGCTGTGCTTGCTATCCTTACAAGTAAAACATGATCAAGTCCTACTTTGTTAAAGCAGTTATCAAGTGCTAAAACACCTTGAATTTCGTGTGCTTTTATCATAGCTTCTAACACGCATTTTACCTTTAAAGGTTCTTTTCCCTCACTTATGTTTTTACGACTTATGTAATCAGTCACCGCCCAAATCGCTCCTAAATTATCACTAGGATGTCCCCACTCAGCCGCAAGCCAAGTGTCATTAAAATCCAACCATCTAACCATAGCACCTACATTAAAAGCCGCTCTTATAGGTTCTAATTGATAAGATGTGCCAGGGACTTTAGCTCCAAGCGGTCTAAATTCAGCCCCCTCAACGCTAGGACCTAAAAGCTTAGTGCAAGCTGGATATTTAAGTGCTAAAAGCCCACAACCTATAGTGTCCATTAAACAATATCTAGCAGTTTCTAAAGCTAAATCACTCTTAATCTCATACTCATAAGCGTATTTTGCCATCTTTTTTAAAAGCTCGTCAAATTCAGGTCTTTTTGCTTCTAAAATTCCCATATCACTCATTTTTACTCCTTTATCTATCTTGAATTTTTACAAATTTTCTTGGTTTTGGTCCTATATATTCGCTACTTGGACGGATTATTTTATTATTTGCTCTTTGTTCTTTTATATGAGCACACCAGCCACTTACCCTACTCATTATGAAAATCGGAGTAAAATAAGGCGTAGGAATGCCCATAAAATGATACGCTGAAGCACTATAAAAGTCTGCATTTGGCGGTAGAGATGGTCTTTTTTCTTTCATCAAAGCTTCTATAGCTTCGCTGATCTTGTAAAGCAAAGTGTCTCCACCTAATTTTTTACTCCATTCTTTTATAAGTGCATTTCTAGGATCTCCGCCTACTCCATAAACTCTGTGTCCAAATCCCATTAAAAGTTCTTTTTTCTCAAGTTTTTCATTTACACCTTTTATAGCTTCTTCAACACTTTTAAAACTTTGTATTAAGTGCATAGCCGCTTCATTTGCCCCTCCGTGCAAAGGTCCTCTTAAAGCACCAATAGCTGCGGCAACTGAACTAAAAATATCGCTTCTTGTTGAAGCACAAACCCTTGCTGTAAATGTTGAGGCATTAAATTCATGTTCTGCATAAAGTACCAAAGAGCAGTGCATAGCCTTTATAAAATCTTCTTTTGCTTTTTTAAGTTCTAGTTTTTCTAAAAAATATCCAGCTATCGTTTTTTCATCGCTTTGAAAGTCTATTTCTTTGCCAAAATTTGCATAATGATGCCAATAACAAAGCACCGATGGTAACACTCCAAGTAATCTTAGTATTTTTTCATCTTGATCGCTAAAATCCTCTTTTTCACCCTCTAAACTTCCTAAAGCCGCAACTGCTGTTTGCATTAAATTCATAGGATGCACATTTTTAGGTATGACTCTTAGGATGGCTTTTAATTTTTCGCTTATGTTTCTATTAGTACAAATTTTTTCTTTGTAAGCATTTAGTTCGCTTTCATTTGGTAGCTTTGCAAATTGAAGCAAATACGCAACTTCTTCAAATTCGGCATTTTTAGCTAAATCCTCTATGCTATATCCATAATAATTTAGCCCATTTCCAAGTCCACAAGTGCAAATTGCACTGCTACCAGCAATCACTCCTGCAAGTCCGCCTACCTTTTTTTTAGCCTCGCTCACACTCATTTTTTATCCTTTTTAAATAAAATATCAAGTTTTTGCTCATAAGAATAATAATCAAGCATAGAATATAATTCTTCTCTTGTTTGCATCAAATCCAAAACCTCTTTTTGATGTCCGTTTTTAAGTATGCTCTCATACACCACAACGGCAGCTTTGTTCATAGCTCTATTTGCTGAAAGTGGGTATAAGACCATGGAAATTCCAACATCTGCTAATTCTTTTTGAGAAAAATATGGGGTTTTTCCAAATTCGGTTATATTTGCTAAGATAGGCACTTTTACAAGACTTGCAAATTCTTTGTATTCATCAAGGCTGTGTATGGCTTCGGCAAATATCATTTCAGCACCAGCTTCAACGTATGCTAAGGCTCTTTCTATAGCTCTTTGTTGTCCTTCTATAGCGTGCGCGTCTGTTCTTGCCATCACTACAAAGTCTAAATCTATCTTAGCATCCATGGCAGCTTTGATTCTATCGCACATTTCTTGTGTGCTTACAAGCTCTTTATTTGGACGATGACCACACCTTTTTTGGGAAACTTGATCCTCTATATGAGTTGCCGCAGCTCCTGCTCGTGTAAGCTCTTTTATAGTTCTTGCTATATTAAAAGCACCACCAAAACCAGTATCTGCGTCAACCAATAAAGGAGTATCTACTCTAGAACAAATTCTACGCACATCTATACAAACTTCTTCAAGGGCGATAATGCCAAGATCTGGCAAACCATAAGAAGCACTTGCTACGCCACTTCCTGAAAGATATAAAGCTTTATGTCCTATCTTTGTAGCTTGTAAAGCACTATAAGCATTCACAGCTCCTACTATAGCTAGCGGTTTGCTATTTTTTACCAAGTCTTTAAATTTTTTTCCTGCACTCATTATTTTTCTCCTTTCTCTTGTGTTTTTGGATATCCTAACTCATTAATAGCTTTTTGACAAGCCCTTAAAACGTTCTCATCCTCTATAGTCGCAGGCACTTGCAAAGGCAAACCATCAGCTATTTCTCTTAAATTTTTACGCAAAATTTTACCACTTCTTGTTTTAGGCAAGGCATTTACAACCGTAGCAATTTTAAATGCAGCCACAGCTCCTATTTCTTGACGTATTAAAGCTACAACTCCTTCGATTATGCCTCTGTGATCTCGCTCTATGCCCTCTTTTAAAACTATAAAGCCCATAGGTAGTTCGCCTTTAAGTGTGTCATTTACGCCAATAACCGCACACTCTGCAACATCAGGGTGCTTGGCTATGATTTCTTCCATTTCTCCCGTTGAAAGTCTATGACCTGCAACGTTTATAATACCATCCATTCTGCCTAAAACATAAACATAACCATCTTTATCTATGTAGCCTGTATCTCCTGTTAAATAATAACCTGGAAATTGATCTAAATATCCTCTACGATATCTTTCATCATTTTCCCAAATTCCCATTAAACAAGCTGGAGGTAAAGGAAGTTTTAAGCATAAAATTCCCTTTTTTCCTGCTTCAAGCTCTTTGCCATTTTCGTCTAAAACCTTAAGATTAAATCCTGGCATTGGTTTTGTAGGACTTCCTGGTTTAACAACCTGTGCTTCTAAGCCTAAAGGATTTGCAGCAATCGCCCAACCCGTTTCAGTTTGCCACCAATGATCAATCACAGGTTTTTTTGTAAGCTTTTCTATCCATTTAAGCGTATCGCTATCACATCTTTCACCCGCTACAAAGATGGCTCTTAGGCTTTCAAGATTAAATTTTCTTATCCATTCTCCTTTAGGATCTTCTTTTTTAATCGCCCTAAAAGCAGTAGGTGCTGAAAAAAGCACATTAACCTTATACTCTTCAATAACCCTCCAAAATGATGATGGATTAGGCGTTCTTACGGGTTTACCCTCATAAACTATAGTAGTGCATCCATTCATCAAAGGTGCATAAACTATATAAGAATGCCCCACAACCCAGCCTACATCAGAAGCCGTGAAAAAAACATCTCCGCCTTTAGCATTGTAAATATTATCCATCGACCATTTCATCGCTACAGAATGACCGCCATTTGATCTAATCACACCTTTTGGAGAACCTGTAGTTCCTGAGGTGTAAAGTATGTAAAGTGGATCAGTAGCCAAAACAGGCACAGGATCTATGCCGCGAGTTTTTTCCTCTTCGATCTCCCAATCAATATCACGCCAAGGAAGCATATTGGCTCTGTATTGTGGGCGTTGCCAGATTAAACAAGTAGTAGGTTTATGAGTGCATTTTTTAATCGCTTCATCTAAAATGGGCTTGTATTCTATAATGCTACTAACTTCTATACCGCAACTTGCGCTAATAATCATTCTAGGTTTAGCATCTTCTATCCTAGTGGCAAGTTCATGTGCTGCAAACCCGCCAAATACCACACTATGAATAGCCCCAATCCTCGCACAAGCTAACATAGCTATAACAGCTTCAGGTATCATAGGCATATAAATAACAACACGATCTCCTTTAACCACTCCTTTATTTGCCAAAATTCCAGCCACTTTAGCAACACGGTCGCAAAGCTGTTTATAAGTGTATTTTTTCTTAGTATCTGTAACAGGAGAATCATAAATCAGTGCTAATTGATCGCCCCTGCCATTATGCACATGCAAATCAAGTGCATTATAACAAGTATTCATACATCCGCCAACAAACCATCTATAATGCCCGTCGCTATCATCAAGCACTCTATCCCACTCATTATACCAGTGCACTTTTTTAGCTGCTTTTGCCCAAAACGCTTCAGGATTTTGAAGAGATTCTTGATAAGTCTGTTCATAAACAATACTCATAATCCATCCTTTCTTGATAAATTGAATTTACATTATAAGGTTTTTGCTTGAAAAATAAAATGCTATTTTTTTGGTATTTTTGTATCATTTTGTAGCTAAAAAAATAATTTTTGTATATTTTTTGAACAAAAATTGAGTTTTTGTATACATATTTACCTATATTTTTTAATAATTAAAAAATATAAAAAATAATAAAAGAATATATTTGTATCAAAAAGTAACGAAAATAAATTTTTAAGAGTGGTAAAATGTTAAATTCTAAAGATAGAATACGAGTAATTTTAGAAAAATCAGGCTTAAGTCTGAGCAAATTCGCAACAATTTTAGGTAAAGATCGCAGAACGCTTGCTAAATTTATGGAAAATGACACAGCAAAAGAACTCGATACTAAAAGCAAAGAAAAAATTTGTGAATTCTTTCGCTATCCTTTTAAAATATGGAGTAGTAATGAAAATGAATTTTACACACTCTTAAATCAAATAGAAAATGATGAAATTCGTATCATCGATGAGGGATATATCGGGGGATTAAAATATATTTTTGAAAATGAAAATGAGGGATCTTTGATATTGCACCCTGCCTTTCCAAACCCTGCTTATAGAGACTTTATCGTGCCCTTGATATATCAAAACAACGACAGTGAAGAAACTAAAATTTACCGTATGAAAAGAGGGGAGAAAATGAGAGCTCATTCTTTTAATGCAAGCGAATGGTATTCTATAAAATCCTTGCTTGAATTTTGTTTTTCTCCTATAGGAAATTTTTACACAAAAGAACAAAAAATTCAAATTTTAGATTTGATGATTAATACCTTTAAAGATAATCTTAATAAATCTTTATATTTTTTTGATTCTTATGATAAAAAAATTTATGGACTTGATATGTTTTATCTTTCTATCAATGCTAAAAAAAACACAATGTTTTTTAAAGCTCCTTTGGAGATGTTGTTGGTTGAGATTAAAAACTCAGCCCTAGTTCATAAAATTCATGAACATTATACTCACGCAAAAAAATGTCCCGCACATATTTTAGCTCAAGATGCATGTTCTATAATGGAAATTTTACTACAATGCTTAAAAGACAACTTAAATATCAAAGAAAGCTACGAAATCTTAGATAAAAAAAGTATTTATGGAAATCTCTTCAAGAAAAGCCTGAGTATTGATTTATAAACTATCAACTATGTAAAGATAAGCAGGGATACTAATCTTAACATAAGGCTTTACTTCTACACTTTGATACATATCTTCATCATCAACTCTATTCACAACCCCAACAGGGACATCTGAAAAGAAAATATTATCAAGCCCGCTTGTTAAAATTTCGTCTCCAACATTAATTTTTGCCCATTTTGGAATAAATTTAACCACAACCCTACCATCTTCACCTTGAATCAAACCTGGAGCTTTAGATTTCCCTATATAAACAGAAAAAACACACTGATCATCACCTTGCAAAAGAGCCATTGCTCTACCATCTTTATTAATAGCTATACCTGCGGTATATCCTTGATATATTAAGCCACGATTTTTACCAACAGCAATTTTACTCCAATCTAGCCATAATTTTTTATAATCATTCAATTGAACATAAGAAATAACTCTAGTTAAAGAAACTTGAGGTAAATATTTTGTAGAATTTTGATCCTCTAAAATACGATTTAATTGATTTGCAAAACTAGTTACCTTTACAGCAATATCTTCTAATTCTTTATTTCTGGCTTTTAATTGCTGAATCTGATTTGCTTGATTAAAGTGTTCTGAAATTTTTTCTCCCAAATAATCTTTAACATTATAAAAATTACCTATAACAAAGTCATTGACACGGAAAACATTTTGCTTGATAAGTCCTCCATAATAAAAAGATATAAAAACCAAAAAGGCTAAGACAAGAACATAAAAAATCTTATTCTTCATTGGTTAATTGTTGTAATAATGAAATTTCCTCTAAAGCTTTACCTGTTCCTTTTGCTACAGCTAAAAGTGGTTCATCTGCGATATAAACTGGCAAACGAACAATTTCACTTAAATATTTATCAAGACCACGGATTAATGCTCCACCACCTGTTAAAACCACACCATTTTCTACTATATCACTTGCTAAATCAGGCGGCATCATTTCAAGAACCATTTTTAAAGCATCAGCAATTTCTTTTAAATACTCACGCATTGCCTCTCTTACATCTTCACTTGTAAGTTCAATACGACTTAAAAGTCCACTTACTTGATCACGTCCTTTTACTACCATAGAAAGTTCTTTTGGAAGCTGGATTGCTGAACCTATAGTGATTTTAATCTCTTCACCGGTTCTTTCACCTATGATAAGATTGTATTTTTCTTTTACATAGTTAACTATACTCATATCAAGCTTATCTCCAGCCGTACGAATAGACTTTGAAATCACAAGTCCACCTAAAGAAATCACTCCGATTTCAGTAGTTCCACCCCCTATATCTACTACCAAATTTCCTTTAGGTTCTTGTATAGGCAAACTTGCACCTATAGCCGCTGCCATAGGTTCTTCGATCAAAAACACCTCTCTTGCACCTGCACTTAAAGCACTTTCTCTTACTGCTTTTCTTTCAACTTGAGTTAAACCATAAGGAACAGAAATGATAATCCTAGGGCGTAAAAAACTTTTTCTACGATGTGTTTTTTCTATAAAATAACGGATCATTTTTTCAGTCATATCAAAATCTGCAATCACACCATCTTTCATAGGACGAATAGCTTCAATATTACCTGGAGTCTTTCCTACCATATCTTTAGCTTCTTTACCTACGGCTAAAATTTTTGCTTTGGAACCATACCTTTCTCTTTCAACTGCCACAACAGAAGGCTCATTAATCACTATGCCTTTATCTTTTACCAAAACTAGCGTATTAGCTGTTCCTAAATCAATTCCCATATCACTAGAAAAAAATCCTATAAGTTGATCTAATATCATTTCTATCCTTTTTAACTTATTTTTCTTTTTATTAATAATGCTTTTGCATTGTCTTTAACAACTTCTTTGGTTATTACAATATCATAGTTTTTATATTCTGGTAACTCAAACATTAAATCCACCATCATTTCTTCTATAATACTTCTAAGCCCTCTAGCCCCTGTTTTTCTTTCCAATGCAAGTTGTGCGATAGCTCTTAAAGCATCTTCTTCAAATTTTAAATTTACCCCATCGATAGCAAAAAGCTTTTGATATTGTTTAACAATAGCATTTTTAGGTTCAATTAAAATTCTTATCATATCCTCTTCATTAAGCTCATTTAAAGATGCAATCACATGCAAACGACCTATAAGCTCAGGAATTAAACCAAAATGCACCAAATCATCAGGTTCGATTTTCTCAAGCAAAGCTTTATTTTCTTCTTTTCCATCATCAAAAAAACCTACAACCTTATCACCAAGTTTTCTTTTTAAGATAGTTTCCAAACCATCAAAAGCTCCACCACAAATAAATAAAATGTTTGAAGTGTCAATTTGTATAAACTCTTGATTTGGATGTTTTCTTCCTCCTTTTGGTGGAATATTTACCAAACTTCCTTCGATAATCTTAAGTAAAGCTTGTTGCACACCCTCTCCACTTACATCACGGGTAATAGAACGATTTTCACTCATTCTAGCAATTTTATCAATTTCATCAATAAAAACTATACCTTTTTGAGCTCTTTCCACATCTCCATCTGCAGCTTGCAAAAGACGCGTTAAAATATTTTCTACATCCTCGCCCACATATCCTGCTTCAGTTAAAGAAGTTGCATCACAAATTGCTATAGGTACATCTAAAAATTTAGCTAAAGTTTGTGCTAATAAAGTTTTTCCACTTCCTGTTGGTCCAACAAGTAAAATATTTGATTTAAAAAGCTCTGTATCATCATCTTGAAATTGAGCTTTAAAAAGTCTTTTATAATGATTATATACCCCAACACTAAAAACTTTTTTAGCTCTATCTTGTCCTATAACATAACGATCTAAATAAGCTTTTAATTCTTTTGGAGTGATATCTTTAAATTCTGTATTATGGCTTTGTTTACGTTCTTTAAATTCTTTTTCTTCTCCGTAAATAATACTATAAGCACCTTCAACGCAATATTCACAAATAAAAGCATCGTCATTTTCATTTGCTAAAATTCTTCTTTGTGGATTCTCCACTTCATTGCAAAAACTACATTTTCTAGGCATTATTTTTACCCCTATAAACAGGAATTCCACGCTTTGTTTCTAATATAAAATGACACATTTTTTTAACATTTTCACTTTCTTGTTTTTCAAGCAAATTTTTAGCATTTTCTTTTAAGTCCCCTTGTCTAAATAAAGTTTTAAAAGCTCTGCTGAGTCTATCTACTTCATCTTTATCAAAACGTCGGCGAATTCCTACTAAATTTAAACTTCTAATACTTGCACGATTTCCTTCTGCTAAACAAAAAGGCACTATATCCTGAGAAAGTGCACTTGCTCCTGCTATCATACAACCTTCCCCTACTTTGACAAACTGATGAATAGGTGTAAGCCCGCCTACAACTGTAAAATCTTCAAGCTCTACATGTCCTGCTAAAGTTGCGTTATTAGCTAAAATAATATTATTCCCTAAAAGACAATCATGAGCAATATGACAATAAGCCATAATAAAAGCATTATCCCCTATACGAGTAAAACCATCTCCTTTAGCTGTGCCCGAATTTATCGTTGCAAATTCTCTAATAGTTGCGTTTTTTCCTATAATAACACCACTTTTTTGTTCTTCTTTATAAGATATGTCTTGAGGAATGTCCCCCACTATAGCATAAGAAAATACACGAGAATGATCGCCTATAGTTGTATCTGAAAGAATTCGAGCGCCTTGTTTGATGATAACATCATTGCCTATTTTAGCATCTTTACTTACATAAGCATAAGCTTCTATTACCACATCGTCACCAAGTTGTGCACCCTCTTCAATCACCGCACTTGGATGAATTTTGTTCATTATTTATCCACTATCATAGCTTTAAGTTCAGCCTCTGCAACTAAATTTCCATCTACAAAAGCTTGCCCTTTAAAAATCCACATATTGCCACGATTTTTAACCACGCTCATTTCGTAATCAAGTCTATCGCCAGGACGCACAGGATTTCTAAATTTTGCTCCATCTATACCTGTAAAATATACTACTTTACTTTTTGGATCCACTTTATCTTCCATACTTTCAAAAGCTAAAACTCCACCTGTTTGAGCCATACCTTCTAAAATCAAGACTCCAGGATAAATAGGATGCCCTGGAAAATGTCCCATAAAAACATGATCACTTATACTGATATTTTTATATCCACGCACCACTTCTTTCACTTTTAATTCTGTAATTTTATCTACTAGTAAAAAAGGATAACGGTGTGGTAAGATTTCTTGAATTTGGATTACATCTATCATTATTAAATTAACCTTGAAAACAATTAAAAATTTCATTATATAAAAAAATCATTAAAAATTACATTAACAAAAAAGTTTTTCTTAATAAATTTCTTAAATTTTTACAAGTATCTCTTGATTATCATGATAAATTTCACTTTTTGCTATCACTTCATATCTTGAAGGTAAAATATTTTCAAGTATAATGATAGGGCTAAGATTGTAAACTCCGAACAATTTATTACGCCATTGAATTTCTGCTTGCACACTCAAAGGTTTTTTTAAAAAATCTTCAAAATTTTTCCATTTGTTTTTAAAAAATGCATTAAAACGCCAAAATTCCATAAAAACCATTTCATCTTTAGTGCTTCTGTAAAAACCTTCTTTTAAATTCTGTTTTAAGTTTTCTTCATTTAAAGAAAATCTTGTATAAGCGTTTTTGAAATGCGAATAAAACAAAATATGAGATTTAACAGGCTTTTTATCCAATTTTATCAAAGCACTTAAAAGACGATAATTTAAAAATTTCTCTCTTAAAATGTCAAATTTTATATCTTTTTTTTCCCATAAAACTACCTTTTTATAAAGAGCTATTCTTGCTTCTATACTTGCAGGTAAAATTTGCTTATTTACAGGAGACATTAATTCATCAATGAAATTCTTATCTTGTTTTTGTTTTTTAAGTCCATAAATACAGCCACAATAATTTTGATGATAAAGCATTTCTTTTTTTGCTAAAGCAAACTGCCTTTGAGTGCCGCCGTTTTTACGAAAATCAGGGACTAAAAACTCTACTCCATAAGGCTCACATTGTTTTTGCAAAGCATTTTTTAACTGCTCTAAATCTTTTTTAGGGCTAGTCAAAAGCGTAGTAGTAAGCTTTTTTTCTCCTATTTTAGCTGCAAATTCAACGCTAGATCCCATTCTTAAATCAAAACAAATTTCACATCTTGTACCCTTTTCAGGATCGTCTTCATAACCACGCACAGCATTAAGCCATTTTTCATATTCATACTCACCCTTATAAAGCTTAATACCAAGTTTATCACAAGATCGTTTTACATCTAAAAATCTTAATTCATATTCGCTTAGAGGATGGATATTTGGATCATAAAAATACCCTACGATTTTTTCATTAGGATAAGTCTTTCTAAGCTCTTCAATAAAATAATGACTATCCACACTGCAGCAAATATGCACTAGCATTAAAGACTTTCAAGCACTTTTAAAGCATGATCTTTTACACGAACATTGCTATAAATTTGAGCAATGTTCCCTACTTCGTCGATAATAAAAGTAGAACGAATAAGACCTTCATATTCTTTTCCGTAATTTTTCTTAATCCCCCAAGCTCCATAAGCTTTAGCGACTTCTTTTTCGCTATCACTAAGCAAAATATGTTTTAAATCAAATTTAGAGATAAATTTTTCATGACTTGCCACGCTATCAGGACTGATGCCAATAATCACTGCATCTTTATCACCAAATTTATCATAATTTACACTAAAATCACAAGCCTCTGTAGTACAACCTGGAGTATTATCTTTTGGATAAAAATACAAAATCACCTTTTTGCCGATAAAATCTTTTAATGCTATTTTTACCCCATCTTGATTTAAAAGCTCAAATTGAGGTGCCTTATCTCCTATGTTTAAACTCATTTGCTTGCCTTTGCTTTAATAACTTCTACACTTTCTCCACCAAAGCCTATGTCATAATTTTCTATATCTTCTAAAACCACTACAACTCTTTCTTTATTTTTACTATATTTTACACTTAAAAGTTCGGTAATATCGGCTATAAGTTCCGCTTTTTGTTCCTTGCTTAAAGCCGGTTTTGCTAATTTGATATTTACTAATGGCACAATTTCTCCTTTTTAACGATAATTTTTCATAATTATTTCAAAAAATACCTAATATTTCTTTTAACAAAAAACCTTAATTTAATAAAAGCTTATTATTAGTATATTTTTGATAAAATCCCAATTTATTCTTAAAATAATACTTTTTAAGAAAAACAACTATAAAAGGTAAAAAATGATCTCAGCAGATAAAATTTGGATGGATGGAAAATTAGTTGATTTTAAAGATGCAACTTTGCACTTTTTAACCCATTCTTTACATTATGGCAATGCTGTTTTTGAAGGAACTAGAGCCTATAAAACAGATAAAGGCTTAGCAATTTTCAGACTTGAAAATCACACCAAAAGACTTTTAGAGTCTGCAAAAATTACTCTTTTAAATTGTCCTTTTTCTCAAAAAGAGCTTGAAAATGCACAAATTGAACTCTTAAAAGCGAACAATTTTAAAAGCAATGTTTATATCCGCCCTTTGATTTTCTTAGGCGATGGAGTTATGGGGCTTTATCATATAAAAGCTCCTGTAAGAGTTGGGATTGCAGCTTGGGAATGGGGTGCTTACCTTGGAGAAGAAGGTTTAGAAAAAGGTATAAAAGTAAAAATTTCATCTTTTGCAAGAAATAGCGTTAAATCATGCATGGGAAAAGCTAAAGCAAGCGCGAATTATCTTAACTCTCAAATTGCAAAATTTGAAGCTATTGAAGCAGGCTATGAAGAAGCTCTAATGCTTGATGAAGAAGGTTTTGTCGCGGAAGGAACAGGAGAATGTCTCTTTATTGTAAAAGATGGAGTTTTAATCACACCTCCAAATGATTTTTCTTTAAAAAGTATTACTCAAGATACAGTACTTAAAATCGCTCATGATCTTGGTATCACTATACTTCGTCAAAGAATTTCAAGAGATGAAGTTTATACTGCTGATGAAGCATTTTTTACCGGAACAGCCGCTGAAATCACTCCTATTAACAATATTGATGCAAGAATAATAGGAAATGGTTTAAGAGGATCTATAACTAAAAAACTTCAAGATGCTTATTTTGATGTAGTTTATGGACGCAATGAAAAATACGCATCTATGCTAACTTATATTTGAAAAAGGAAATAAATGCCAGCTGATTTGAATGATTATTTCAATAAAAAAAATGGAAATTCTAACAATAATGGAAACAACAACCGTCAAAATTTCAATTTCAAAGCACCAGAATTTAATTTTAAAGGTTTTGGGAAATTCTCTCCGTTTGTTTATGGGGTGATTATTATTGTTTTATGTTTAATCGTTGCAAAACCTTTTATGGTAATAAATTCTGGAGAAATGGGAATTAAATCAACAACAGGTAAATATGACCCAAATCCATTGGAACCAGGACTTCACTTTTTCTTACCTTTTGTACAAAAAATAACCATAATCGATACCAGAGTAAGACAAATCAACTATGCTTCTATAGAAGGAAGTAATGAAAACTTATCTTCAGGCTCAGGTGTTATTAATAAAAATAGTATTTCTGTACTTGACTCTCGTGGATTGCCTGTATCTATCGATGTTACAGTACAATACCGCTTAAATCCTTTGCAAGTTCCTCAAACTATAGCTACTTGGAGCTTAAATTGGGAAAATAAAATTATCGATCCAGTTGTTCGCGATGTAGTGCGAAGTGTTGTAGGAAAATATACAGCCGAAGAACTTCCTACTAATCGTAATACAATAGCCGCTCAAATAGAAGAAGGTATAAGAAAAACTATAGAATCCCAACCAAACGAACCTGTAGAACTTCGTGCTGTGCAACTTAGAGAAATTATTTTACCTTTAAAAGTAAAAGAACAAATTGAACGCGTCCAAATTGCAAAACAAGAAGCTGAAAGAACCAAATATGAAGTAGAAAGAGCTAATCAAGAAGCCTTAAAAAAAGCTGCCTTAGCTGAAGGGGAAGCAAACGCAACCATAATCAGTGCCAAAGGTAAAGCCATGGCTGTTAAAATAGAAGCAGATGCACAAGCTTATTCTAATAAAGAAATCGCAAACAGCTTAAACACTCCTTTGCTCAATTTAAAGCAAATTGAAACTCAAAAAGAATTTAATGAAGCTTTAAAAGTCAATCAAGATGCTAAAATTTTCTTAACTCCAGGCGGAGCAGTGCCAAATATTTGGGTTGATACTAAAGATGCTAAAAAGCAAAGTTCTGTCAACATGAACTAAAAGGATGTAAAGTGGAGAAACTAAGAGAAATCGTGCTTTTTTACACTACTCATTTATATTTAGTAGATTATATGCTGATTTTATTAGTTTTTTTTCTCTTCACTTGTGTTTTACTTCTTTGCATATTTTTACGCCATAGGCCTATAGTGGCACTTTTTATTATCGCATTTGACATTATTATTTGTTTTTTAGTTTATATCTATGGATATAAACTTATAGATAATGAAGTAAGAACTCGAAAAACCGCTATCACAGATCAAAAAATAATACAAAGCTCAAATGATTTAGTTGTTGATTTTAACATTACAAATAATTCAAAAAATAATTTTAAAGAATGTAAAATTACAGCTAAAATTTTTGCAGATAAAATACCTAATGATAACATCATAGAAGAATATAAAAAGAAATTTATCCCTTTTAGACAAAAAAGTAGAGAAATTAAAGATCTAAAGAAAAACACAACACAATTTAAAAGAATTTCTTTTGAAAATTTTAACTATGAAAATAACTATACCATACGCTTAGTTTCGGAGTGTTTTTAATGCATTTTACGATTTTTCATATTATAGCTTTTATTATTTTGCTTATTTGCTTCGCTTTGATTTGTATTTTAATTTTTCTAAAAATCAAACAAAAAGAAATGGCCTTGATTTCTTATACCACAGCAACTATTTTTACTGCGCTTTTGATATATTCTATTTTTTTAACAATCAATCAATTCACCACTCAAGCCGATCTTAGCAAACTAACCTATACAAGAGATCTAAGACATGAAAGTGTTATCATAAGTGGAAAAGTTCAAAATCTTACTAAATTTGAAATTAGAAAATGCTATTTGATACTTAGCATATTAAACGAAAAACAAGTAGGAGGTGAAATTTTTAACGATAAAAATATCCGTAATGCCAAAATGCAAAATACAAGCGTTTCCTATACTATAGAAATTATAGATACACTTCCAGGGAATACCTATAAAGAATTTAGAGCTAGTGTTCCTTTTCCTCCAAGTTTTAACAATCCTGAATTTTATCATACTCTAAAATGCATTTGATTTAAAAAATACTTAATGTTAACATAAAAATATTCAGTATTATAATTTGTTTATATAATATGATTCTAGTATTTTATTAAAACTTAAAGAACTTAAAAAAGCATTCATACTTATATAGACAACTAGCTTTTTAGCTAGTTGTCTAAGATTAAAACCTCTTCTTCTTAACATCTTCTAAGATATTATTAGCTATATCACTGACTGTATTAGAAATAATAGCTGATTCATTAGCAATTTCAACATTATCTTTAGTTGTTTGATCAATTTGAGCTACACTGTCATTGATTTGAGTGATACCTGCAGTTTGTTCTTTGATACTTTCT
>JACRSG010000050.1 GCA_014305285.1 Campylobacter jejuni | reverse complement strand
CCCCCCCCCCATTATATTGTATGTTGTTTTTTGATTTGAGTTGGATTTTATCAAGTTTTCCTGAAGAAGTAAAAGCATTTAAAGTCTTAAAAAGTTCTTTTTGATTATTTTCACTTTGACACAATGGACAATACATAATTTTCCTTTTTTGTAAAATTTTTGGATACAATATTTATTATACTAAATTATGTTAATATTACTCTTTATAAAAATAATTATAATCTTTCTTATGGCAGGTCTAAGTAGTCGTTTTGCAAAGGCGGGTTATAATAAAGCTACATATATGCTTGATTTAAAAGGAAATAGTGTGTTTTTTCATGCTGTAAATAGCTTTAAAAAATATTTTAAAGATTTTAAAGAAATTTTTGATAAAATGAAAGCTGAAAATGATTTTAGTAAGGGAGAATTATATATAGCTCCTATGTATAATTATCTTATAAACAAAGGCTTACTTGTAAAATATCATAAAATTT
>JACRSG010000049.1 GCA_014305285.1 Campylobacter jejuni | reverse complement strand
CAAGATGGACAAAGTTTAAAAACAAGAACCATGCTTCAAGCTGATATTAACCGTTTGATGGAAGAACTTGATAATATCGCCAATACTACTTCATTTAATGGTAAACAACTTTTAAGTGGAAATTTTATCAATCAAGAATTTCAAATCGGTGCAAGTTCAAATCAAACCGTAAAAGCTACTATAGGGGCAACCCAATCTTCTAAAATCGGTTTAACACGCTTTGAAACCGGAGGAAGAATTTCATCTAGTGGTGAAGTGCAATTTACTCTTAAAAATTACAATGGTATCGATGATTTTAAATTCCAACAAGTTGTGATTTCTACTTCAGTAGGAACAGGACTTGGGGCTTTAGTAGATGAGATCAATAAAAATGCTGATAAAACCGGTGTTAGAGCTACTTTTACAGTAGAGACTAGAGGTATAGCTGCAATTAAAGCAGGTACTACTTCAGATGATTTTACTATCAATGGGGTA
>JACRSG010000048.1 GCA_014305285.1 Campylobacter jejuni | reverse complement strand
ATAAATTCTAAATGTTCTTTTATCCAAAGAATATTTTTATTAAAAGCATCTTCTTTAGTTTTAGGATTTAAAACATAAATTCTAGCAAGATTGAGTTCAAATTGGGTTAGTAAAGGACCTAAAATTTCATATAAATCTTGCATTTGTTTGTTATTTTCTAGTTTATTTTTAAACTCATCTATTTTTTCAATAGCTAAATTTAAATATTCTTCCTTTTCGTTTAAACTCAAATATATACTTTGTATATTTTCAAAATCATTACTCAGTATTTGACTAAAATCTTTACAATGTTTAATACTTTTACAAACTTTATAATAAGCCTTAAGTAAAAACTCATTTTGTTTATTTAAACTTAAAGGTTCTAATTTTTCAAAAGGCTTATTTAAATCTTTATCAAGTAAATTCTCACAAGCCCAAAGAAAAGGTTTTTCTATAGTTCCTTCTATCCTAGCACCTCCTTCGGTGCAGTTGTAGGTGG
>JACRSG010000047.1 GCA_014305285.1 Campylobacter jejuni | reverse complement strand
GGACTAATCTCAAAAGCTGAATTAGATGGAAAAGTAGATGTAACAATTACAGTTCCAACAGAAGCAAATGTAGGTGATACATTAAATGTAACAAACCCAGATGGAACAACTACAACTGTAGAAATTACAGCTGATATAAAAGATAATGGATATAAAACATCATATGATGCACCAGCAGAAGGTGGAAAAATTACTGTAAGTGCAACAATTACAGATAAAGCAGGAAATATTTCTCTTCCAGGAAGTGATACAGCTACATTAGATACAACAGCAACACTAGCACCAACAGTAGTAATAACTGAAGATGTAAAT
>JACRSG010000046.1 GCA_014305285.1 Campylobacter jejuni | reverse complement strand
AAACAAATATACAAGATCAAGATATGTATATCTTCTAAAGAAGATGCAGTATAATTTTAACTTAGCTTTACTTAAATAAATTGAGTATTTTTATTATATTCAAAACTACTCATTATCGGGTAAGTGATATGTTCTTTGTTTTAAAAGCAATATTTTTTTAAAAAATTCCAATTTAAATTTTATCGCTTGCTGAAGATGTAAACTTTTTGTATACTTTTTTTAATGTTTTGTATTCTAGCATTTTAAAATCTATTTGATTTTTTAATTTTTCTTCATAATTTTTAATAAAATCATCTAAGCTAATCCAATTTAACTGCTTATAATCATTTTTTCTATAATTTTTTATAAATGGAAAATGATAATTATTAAGTTCTGTAGTAAAATAAAATCTATTTCTAGCTTTTAAAATTTCATATGATTTTGCATTCCCTGTATCATTTTTTGCAGCATTCCACTTAAAGGTATCGTCTTTAATAAGTATTTCTTTCCAAAATAAGTTAGTGTTTTGTATTAATA
>JACRSG010000045.1 GCA_014305285.1 Campylobacter jejuni | reverse complement strand
CATGTTTCTAAACTTGGATATTTGAGTTGAGGAAAAACTTGTATGGTTTGTTGATAAATTTTTTGTTCTTTGTTTTGTTGTTTTTTGATTTTATAAAGTTTTTTAAATAATGCTATTACCCCCCCCCCATACTTATAATTATTTCTTTGATGACTAAAGTCAATCATAACTTTACCTAATTTATAAGCTAAATGATTTTTTACTCTTTCTATAGCTGAGTTTGGATTATGCATGAAAGACTCCTTATAAAAACTTATTTTTAATGTAAAAATGAAGTCGATATTATATATTATGATTATATAATGACAACTTAATAAAGAATTTCAAATTTTTAAAGAAATTTTTTTGATAAAATTCAGTTTTTCCCAAACTTCCTCTTAAGCCTAGGCACATCTTTGAAAATCAATTTGATATACCCCCCCCCCATACCAATTTTTACTGGCTTTTATAAATTCTTCTCCTAGTTTATAAGTAAAACATTCTTTTTCTTTTAAAGCTTCATTATAATCAGGATAAGTTTCTAAAGGGGGTAAAGCTAAATTT
>JACRSG010000044.1 GCA_014305285.1 Campylobacter jejuni | reverse complement strand
GCCCATACCACCTTTTGCTACTTCAATGTCGGTATTATAAAGCACAGGAGAACCTGGGTGCTTATCACTCCAACAAGGCCAAGGAAGCCCGTAATACTCGCCAGCAACTTCGTCTTTTCCTTCTAAAGTTACCTCATCAAATTTATCCCAGTATAAAGTATGCTTTTTAAGCCTTTCAGGACTCCAACCATTAAGCCCTATACTTCTAACTGCTTTTGCAATTTCTCTTGTTGCATTTTCAGGCCAAACAATCTCACCTTTTTCATCGCGTAAAGTCTTGGTAAAGTCTTCATAAAAAC
>JACRSG010000043.1 GCA_014305285.1 Campylobacter jejuni | reverse complement strand
ACTGACTGTATTAGAAATAATAGCTGATTCATTAGCAATTTCAACATTATCTTTAGTTGTTTGATCAATTTGAGCTACACTGTCATTGATTTGAGTGATACCTGCAGTTTGTTCTTTGATACTTTCTGCCATATCATTGATAGATTGAACCAGTAAATTAGTATTCGCTTCTATTTCAGATAAAGACTTTTGAGTTCTTTCAGCTAGCTTTCTTACTTCATCAGCCACAACCGCAAATCCTCTACCATGTTCTCCAGCACGTGCTGCTTCAATAGCAGCATTTAAAGCTAGAAGATTGATTTGATCTGCAATATCCCCTATAATACCTGTAACATTTTTAATCTCTTCAGATTGAGTGATAACATCACTAGTCTTAACAGAAACATTTTGCATAGAAGAAGTGATCTCTTCTAAAGCTGCAGCGGTTTCTTCTAAAGATTGAGCTTGAGAATTGGAAGAAGTGGTTAAGCTTTGAACAGCTGTTTGTAATTTTCCACTTTCATTAGCTAAAGCATTGGCAAAGTCTGAACTTTGTTTTAACATTTTAACTATTTCATCACCTAAGGCATTAG
>JACRSG010000042.1 GCA_014305285.1 Campylobacter jejuni | reverse complement strand
ACAAACTCATAATTATCCGGTAAAGGCAAATTCATTTCCCAGGCAAGTTCAGCAGGTATGTTATGATAATTGATTTTTTCATTTTTATCATTTAATTTCTTAGGATCAAGTAATGAGGGATAAGGATGGTTTTCTTTTTTATATCTTTCTTTAAAATCATCTGATAATAACCATTCTTCTATCAGATCAAAATTTTGTATAAAATAATTAAAATTGTGAAAGATATTATCTAATATGGCTTTATAATCTTGATGAATTGTTAATATATTTTTTATTCTTGAAAATTCTTTTAAAAATAATTGTTTATTATTTATCACTCCTTCAAGGATACTAGAGTGAATCGGATCAAATTCTTTAAAAATTTCTTTAAATATTTGAAATTCTTTATTCACTTTTTTAATATTATTTTTTAATTTAAATCCACCCCCTTTATACCAAGTTTGACAAGCCTTGATTAAAACTTCACCTAGCATATAAGACAAATGAAATTTATATTTTAAAGCGTGTTCATAATCACTACATGTTTCTAAACTTGGATATTTGAGTTGAGGAAAAACTTGTATGGTTTGTTGATAAATTTTTTGTTCTTTGTTTTGTTGTTTTTTGATTTTATAAAGTTTTTTAAATAATGCTATTACCCCCCCCC
>JACRSG010000004.1 GCA_014305285.1 Campylobacter jejuni | reverse complement strand
TACTACGCCTTACTGGCAGGGGAAAGTAGCTCATTGCGGACTTGTTAAATGTCTTTCATTACTTGCTTTATATACAATCATATTTTTATTTATTGTTGTTGTATTCTATTTGTATTTAAGTTTAAATGGTTTATGCTTTTTAAGTTAATTGATCGAAGTTTTTGAGGTAGAGTTTCATTTTTAGTATTTGCTTTTGATGTTGAGTTGAGAATGAATGGGGTTAAATAAGATCACTGTTTGTTTGCAAGATGAATAATTTGGATAAAAATAAATATTTTGACTATTTTATTTTCTATATCAATGGTATTTTTATATGGAAAGTTTTTTCATATTGTGGAAATTTTTTACAAGCTATGCGTATGGTTTCTAAAACACTTTTATTTAGGAAATCATATTTTGAAGGTTTAAGTATTTTTAAATTTTCTAACTTCTTTTTTTGTCCAAGTAAATTCTACAAGAACTTCCCCGCTCATACGCATTTTTCTAGCTTGTCTAGAGTAGATTAGGGCTTCATCTATGCTGATTTTATTTTTTTAAAAGTTCGCTATTGGCTAGTTAAAGATACATTTTGATAAGAGCTGGTTTGCGGAGTTTGTTGTGGGTTTGTATCTTTTTAGGTTTAGTGATAAATTTTTCTTTTCTCGGTTTTGTTTTTTTTGATTATTTCTCGTACAGGTTTTTTAGGTTGTATATTGGAAGAATTTTGCACAAAATATTTAAATTTATTTTCTTTAGTAATGTCATTGGGTTGTATGTGTAAAAAATTTTTAGAACAAAGAAAAACAAAAAATAAAGGCGTGAAAACAAATAAAGTAAAAGGAGAAATAATGAAGAAGATATATTTATCGGTTTGTACTATTAGTTTTTTAGCTTCTAATACTATATCGCAAAATGTAGAGTTAGACAGTTCAATCGTTAGCACTTCTGGGTAAACAAGCTCCGTTACTATCAATGTTATCAGTAAAAAAAGAATTGCAAAGTAAGCCTTATAGAGATGTTACAGAGGTTATTGCAGATATCCCAGGCGTTGTTTTATATGTTAGCAAGGGAAAAACAGGTTCTTATAATATGAGTATCAGAGGTATTACTGGATATACTTTGGTTTTGATTGATGGACGCTGTCAGGGTATTGGAGGGGAAGTTGATCCTAATGGTTTTAATGAGATTGCAAATTCTTTCTTACCTTCAATTTCTAGTATAGAAAGGATAGAAATTATAAAAGATCACATCAGTACTTTATATGGCTCTGAAGCTTTAGGCGGGGTGGTAAAAAAAAAGTAAGCGGTAAATGGGAAACTTCTTTAAGCTTGGGGACTCTTTTAAATGAAAATAAAGATTGGGGTAGTACTCATGGAGTGAGTATTTATTCTAGTTGACCCTTTAATGAACGATAAACTAGGTTTAACACTTTGATTTAGAGAATTTTACAGGCAGTAATCCAATGTTGAATTTACAAATGGAAGTGGGTAAAGAGTTCAAGGAGATCAAGTTCAAAGTCCTACAAAGGTAAATAATTTTAACATAGGAACAAGAGTCAGTTATTTGGCTAATGATTGATTATAATACTTTTGTATTTGATATAGATTTTTCAAGCAATCACTACGATAATAAAAAAGATCAATTAGGAACCATCATAATCTCTAGTGTACAAGGTGGTTTAACAGGTTGGTTATACGAATATTATGGAAGTTGATAAATTTGTGACTTTATTTAAGCCATGAAGGTGTTTATGAAAACTTTTCTATCACTTCTGCTTTACAATATAATAGAGTAAGCAATGATGGTCGCGAAGTCGTAGGGTAAGCGACGCAGCCAAAATAGAGATATAGTCGCAGAAGATATTATCTTAGATACAAAATCTGTCATTCCTCTAGGACAAAATCATATTTTAAGTGCAGGTGGTGAATATAGACTTGAAAAAATGCAAGATAAAATAGCTAGCCCTACTAATTTTTGATCAGTATTTATTAGCAATTTTTACAGAGGATGAGTATAGCATAAAAGATGATTTAAGACTGACTTTTAGAACAAGATATAATCATCACAAAATTTTTAGAAACAATGTTTCGCCAAGAGCTTGTATGGTTTACAATCCTACCAATGAGCTTACTTTTAAAGGCGGTGTGTCCACAGGTTTTAAAACTCCTTATGCAAATCGTTTGATAAATGGAACTTATAATTATAGTGGTCAAGGTAAATATCCTAATATATAGAAATCCTGATTTAAAAGAAGAGACATCTTTAAACTATGAAGTGGCAGTACTTGGGTAATTATAACCGCATAGAAGAAGGAAGAAGAATGTATATTTTTATCAATGGTAGTTTTTAAGTTTTGATAAAAGAGTCAAAGAACTTGTAAAAACTTCTTTGGTTTTTTGTTTTTAACACCTTGTACTTTTAAAAAAATTAGTTTATCAAACCGATTCAAAAATTTATCTTTTATTACCTTGTTTTTTTAATCTTGAAATATATCTTATCATTATGAAAAAGTAACTAATAAAACTTTAGTCATATAGACTAAATAAAATTAAGTATATTTTTTATATTTATACTTGACAAAATAACACTCAATGTTGTATAATACTTCTAGCAATCAAAAAATAGAGTGCTAAAAATTTTAAGGAAAGAGAGCTATGAAAAGCCGAGATAAAAAGGATTTGATTTTAGTTTCTATCATTCAAACTTATCTTTTAGATAATGCTCCTATTGGCTTAAGTGAATTGAATTTAAATCTTTGTATCCCTGCTTCAACTATACGCGTTTATCTTAAAAGACTTAATGATGTAGGATTTGATCTTTTTACTATAGAAAAAATAGCTAGCTTAAGACAAAATTTGATTTATTATAGAAGTAATGAAGAAAGAGCTTATCAAATTTATCAAAATGATGAATTTGTTAAGCTCTTAGATTGTGGAGTTCATCGTTATTTTAAAGAAAGTCTTGAATTTGAACCTTTATTTAAAGAAGGTTTTATGGGGCTTAAGGTGGATGCACAGTTTTTGGGCGAAGATATAAATATTATCTTAGTGAGTAGTGTTTATACGGATTATAAAAAAATATTACAATACATAAAGGAGGCGGCGTGAGTGAGCAAAAGCAAGAATTTGAAAACAAAAACGCAGAAAATTCTGAACATTTGCAAGATGAAAATTTGCAAAATATCGAAGAGGATGAGCAAAGCAAATTACAAAAAGATTATGATGAATTAAAAGACAAATATATGCGTGCAAACGCTGAATTTGAAAATATTAAAAAAAGAATGGAAAAAGAAAAGCTAAGTGCTATGACTTATGCAAATGAAAGCTTTGCTAAGGATTTGCTTGATGTTTTAGATGCTTTAGAAGCAGCCATCAATGTTGAATGTCATGATGAAATTAGCTTAAAAATCAAGGAAGGAATGCAAAACACTTTAGATTTGTTTATTAAAAAACTTGAAAAGCATGGAGTGACTCTTATCAAAGAAGAAAAAGAGTTCGATCCAAATTTACATGAGGCAATGTTTCATGTAGATAGTGAAAATCATCAAAGTGGTGAAGTGGTTACTGTGCTTCAAAAAGGTTATAAAATAGCCGATCGCGTGATCCGCCCAACCAAAGTTAGTGTAGCAAAATAAATTTTTAATAAAAGGATAAAAAATGAGTAAAGTTATAGGTATAGATTTAGGAACAACCAATTCTTGTGTTGCTGTATATGAGCGCGGCGAGAGTAAAGTAATCCCAAATAAAGAAGGTAAAAATACAACCCCTTCTGTGGTAGCTTTTACAGATAAAGGCGAAGTTTTAGTAGGAGATAGTGCAAAACGCCAAGCTGTAACTAACCCTGAAAAAACTATTTATTCTATTAAAAGAATTATGGGTTTGATGATCAATGAAGATGCAGCTAAAGAAGCTAAAAATAGACTTCCTTATCATATTACTGAAAGAAATGGTGCTTGTGCGATTGAGATTGCAGGTAAAATTTATACTCCGCAAGAAATTTCAGCAAAAGTTTTAATGAAACTAAAAGAAGATGCTGAGGCTTTCTTAGGTGAGAGTGTTGTAGATGCGGTTATTACCGTACCTGCGTATTTTAACGATGCACAAAGAAAAGCGACAAAAGAAGCAGGAACGATAGCAGGACTTAATGTATTAAGAATTATCAATGAGCCTACTTCAGCAGCTTTAGCTTACGGACTTGATAAAAAAGATAGTGAAAAAATCGTGGTTTATGATCTAGGTGGGGGAACTTTTGATGTTACTGTGCTTGAAACTGGCGATAATGTAGTAGAAGTTTTAGCAACGGGTGGTAATGCTTTCTTAGGTGGTGATGATTTTGATAACAAGCTTATTGATTTTCTAGCTAATGAATTTAAAGATGAAACAGGCATAGATCTTAAAAATGATGTTATGGCTTTGCAACGTTTGAAAGAAGCAGCAGAAAACGCTAAAAAAGAATTAAGTTCAGCCAATGAAACTGAAATTAATTTGCCATTTATCACAGCAGATGCAAGTGGGCCAAAACATTTGGTTAAAAAACTTACTAGAGCTAAATTTGAAAGTATGATTGATGCTCTTGTGGCTGAAACTATCACTAAAATCAATGAAGTAGTAAGTGATGCAGGACTTAAAAAAGATGAGATTAAAGAAATCGTTATGGTAGGGGGTTCTACTCGTGTTCCTTTAGTGCAAGAAGAAGTGAAAAAAGCCTTTAATAAAGATCTTAACAAGTCTGTAAACCCTGACGAAGTTGTGGCTATTGGTGCAGCAATTCAAGGTGCAGTTATAAAAGGTGATGTTAAAGATGTGCTTTTGCTTGATGTTACTCCACTTTCTTTAGGTATAGAAACTCTAGGTGGAGTTATGACTAAGATTATCGAAAAAGGCACGACTATCCCAACTAAAAAAGAGCAAGTTTTCTCAACCGCTGAAGATAATCAAAGTGCTGTAACTATCAATGTTTTACAAGGGGAAAGAGAATTTAGCCGCGATAACAAATCTTTAGGAAATTTCAATCTTGAAGGAATTCCACCGGCACCACGTGGTATGCCACAAATCGAAGTTACTTTTGATATCGATGCAAATGGTATTTTAACTGTTAGTGCAAAAGATAAAGCAACAGGCAAGGCTCAAGAGATCAAAATCACAGGTTCAAGCGGACTTAGCGAAGAAGAAATTAACAACATGGTAAAAGATGCTGAACTTCACAAAGAAGAAGATAAAAAACGCAAAGAAGCTGTAGATGCTAGAAATGCAGCTGATAGCTTAGCACATCAAGTAGAAAAATCTTTAAGTGAGTTGGGTGAAAAAGTTGCCGCTGCTGATAGAGAAAATATCCAAAAAGCTCTTGATGATTTGCGTGAGACTTTGAAAAATGAAAATGCAAGCAAGGAAGAGATTGAAAGTAAAATGAAAGCTTTAAGCGAAGTTTCTCATAAGTTAGCTGAAAATATGTATAAAAAAGATGAGTCAAATGCAGCAAATGATAAAAAGAAAAAAGATGACGATGTAATCGACGCTGAAGTTGAGTAATCTTCTAAAATCTTCATTCAAGCCTTTTTAAAAGGCTTGAATTCAATTCTATTTTATCTTATTTAATTTTTTAAATATTTTTTAGTAGTGATTTTATAATATATTATTAATAAAAACACAAGGAATACATCATGGAACAAAGCCAATTCCAACCCATTATCAACTTTATATGGAGAGTGTGGCAGATGATTTGCTTCGTGATGTTTATGTAAAGGGTAAAACCGCGACGTTATCTTATTAGGCGGAAAACACGGGAATAATCTAGGCTTTTTAATTATTCTCAATTTAATCTACAAACCTTTCTAAACGATCCAAAAAACATAAGAATAAATTTTGAGAATTATCTTGATTGTTTTAGTGAAAATATCAAAGACATCATTTTAAATTTTAAATTCAAAAACCAACTCGATACCCTTAGAATCCAACATACTTTTTGGCATTATAGAAAGATTTTGCTCGCCTAAGGTAAATTTCGGTATAGAAGATATTTTGGATGAAAAAGGTAATGTTATCCACAAAGGCTTGAGTAATCTTGGTATAGGTTATGTTTTTGAAGAGCTTATCCGTAAATTTAACGAAGAAAACAACAAAGAAGCCGGAGAACACTTTACCCCAAGAGAGATTATAGAGCTTATGATTCATCTTGTATTTTTACCTGTAAAAGAGCAGATTAAGCAAGGAACATGACTTATTTATGATAATGCTTGCGGAAGCGGTGGTATGCTCACAGAATCAAAAGAATTCATTCCTGAAGGACTTATACAATCAAAGGCAAATATTTATCTTTACGGACAAGAAATCAACTCCGAAGCTTACGCTATATGTAAAGCGGATATGCTGATCAAAGGCGAAAATCCAGATCGCATAAATTTGGCTCTACTTTAAGCAATGATCAACAAAATTTGCAATTTGATTTCATGCTTAGCAATCTACCTTATGGTAAGTCTTGGGAAAATGATCAAAAAATTCTAGGCGTAGAAAAGAAAGGCTCAAATTCAACTTGCAATGACCCAAGATTTAGCGTAGGTATCACAAGCAAAAGCGATGGGCAAATGATGTTTTTGCTCAATATGCTCAGCAAGATGAAATTTGACACCCCTTTGGGTTTTCGTATCGCAAGTGTACATAATGGCTCATCGCTTTTTAACTCTGATGGTGGCATGGTAGCCATAAGAAAATACATCATAGAAAATGATTATCTTGAAGCTATAATCGCTCTACCTACAAATATGTTTTATAACACCGGCATTCCTCTACTTTTATATGGATCATCACCAACAAAAAGCCAGAATATAAAAGGCAAAGTTTGGCTTATAAACGCTACAAATAAAGAGTATTTTTCAAAAATGAAAAAGTCTTTAGGCTCTAAACAAAATGAAATCACTAAAGAACATATAGAAAGAATCACTAAATTATTTTTAGAAAATGCAACCAACAAAGACTGCAAAATTTATGACAATGAAGATTTTGGCTATACTAAAATCACCCTAGAAAAACCAAAAAGCATAGAAGAATTTATCAAATTTTTAGGCTTAAAGCTCAAAAAAACGAAGAAAATCTCATCATCAATAGCGATAAAACTAACAATTCCACTCAAAACAGACATACAAAGTTACTACGACACAGAAGTAAAATCCTATGTAAAAAATTCTTGGATAGCTTGGAGTGTGGGTTATGAAATACTTTTTAACAAATACTTTTATACTTACACTCCACCAAGGAAACTAAAAGAGATAAACAGCGAATTAGAAAAACTAGAAAAGAAGTGCAAGATCTTTTAAGAGAGATCATACAATGAAAAATTTTAAAGATAGTGGTATAGAATGGCTTTGGGAAATTCCACAGCATTGGGAATTAGTCAAGTTAAAATATATTATTTCAGATAAACTTACTTATGGGGTAAATGAAACCGCAGAATTATCAATAAAAGAATCAATTAATAAAAAATCGCTTTATCAGATTATATATTTTATTATACTAAATCTTATTATTATATACAGTGGAAAGAACTTATTTTAAATAAAGTTACAATAGAAAATATAGGCCAGATTTTTAGATCAAAAATGTGAAAAAATAGATTTGTTAATAGAAAAAACCGAAAAACAAATAAAACTCATAAAAGAATATAAAACCACACTCATAAATCAAGCTGTATGCGGTAGGATTAATTTATAAAAAGGAGAAAAGAATGACTAATTACAAAGAAAAAGATTTAGAAAATTTCATAGAATCGTATTTGTTAAAAAATAATGGCTACATCAAAAGGACAAATGAAAATACGGAAGTAATGCTCAAAAAATGGTAGAAGCCATAAGAGATAAAAGCAGTAATGAAAATCAAAATTTAGATGATGAAATTTTAGAAATCATAAAAAATAAAAAGCTCCAAAGCAATGCTTCGTATTTTGCATTTACTCCTAAGCCAAAAACCTTAGAAATGTTTGGTATGCCTTACGATGTTGGTGGAGGGCAAAAGTTTATTCCTTTTCATCTTTACTCGATGAAATAAGCCATAGAAGAAGGCTTTATACTCGATGTACTCAAAGGTTATATAACTTATAAAAGTTACTATAAAATCATATCTTGCACAAATGATAATCCAAAATACGATAAAAAGAGCTAAAAGTCTATGTACAAAACAATATAAAAACAATCGAACAAAAATCACAAATCATGTGCGAGCACTTTTTTCAAAATAGTTTTAAAAAGATAAATGGCAAAGCAAAAGGTATGATTGTAATAAGCTCAAGAGAAAATGCTGTGAAGTACTATCTTGTTTTTAGGGAATATTTAAGAAAAAATTATCCACACCGGATTTGATGAGCCATTATTAGATACTATGTATGTAGATAAAGCATTAAGTGGAGTAAGTACAAACTCTATCAAGACTAAACCGAACTTGCAAAAATAAAGAAAACACCTTCGTGCTAGATTTTGTAAATACTCATGAAGATATAGAGCTTGAAAAACTCTATATTACTTAAAAAACTTGCTAACAAGATCATCTTGCCTAAATCAGAGGATTTAGTCAGAGGAATTTTAGATAATGTGGATTTTGATAGTTATCGCTTACAACTTGATAAAACACAAGATATCATTTTGCAAGGAAATAGAGAGTCAAAGCCTTCTTTGCAGATGGTTCAAGCAAAAGTTCTGAAGCTGAATTAGAAGGGCTTGCAAATATCATCAAAGATTTTAACAACAAATATGCAAATATAGACTTTAATGAAAGTGATAAAATGGCTAAAATTTTATATGATAAAAGATGATATAACAAAAAATGAAAGAATACGGGAAACTTTTAGTAAATTCGATATGCAAAATTCTCGTATCGAGTTTGATGCACTTTTGAAAGATAAAATTCAAGATATTTTGGAGTTAAATTTCTTTTATTAACAAGGCTTTTAAAAATGCACCATTTTAATGAAATTTTTGCTGTTATTATCACGCATTCACATTTTGATCATTGGGATGCTAAGAGTGTAAAAGCCTTAAAAGATAAGGCTAAATTTTTCATTACACCTTTAAAGGTGGGGAATTATTTAAAAAGTTATGGGTGAATGAGAAAAAATCATAGAGCTTGATTGGTGGAGTGGAGTAGAATTTGATGATTTAAAAATCATTGCAACACCTACACAGCACAGCTCAAGCAGAGGTGATGGTAAAAACAAAACTCTTTGTCTCTTTTGTGATGGAATTTTAAGTGTGGATAAGAGAGTGTTTTTTAGTGGAGATGGAGGATATTTTATGCATTTTAAAAAAATAGGTGAGTATTTTGGAGGTTTTGATTTAGCTTGTCTTGAAAGCGGGCAATTTAATGTCGCTTGGCCTTTTTCACATTCTTTTCCTGAACAGATTTTAAAAGAAGCAAAAGATCTTAATGCAAAAGCTGTAATGCCTATACATTGGGGAGATTTTTAGCAGGAACTCACGCGTGGAATGATGTGGTAAAATTTATTTATGAAAATTTAGATTTGCCTTTATCACATCAAAAATGAGTGAGGCTTATGAAATAGGAGCTAAATTTAAACAGGATTTTTGGTGGAAAAAAGGATAAATTAACATAAGTTTAATCTATTTTGGTTTTTGCTATAGTTTTATAAAACTAAAAAAGGAGATTTTGTGAAAATCATTCAATGGAATAGGGCGGAATTTAGCCCAAAAGAAGTGAAGATTAATGTTTTAATTAACAATGAAAAAGGCAAAGAAATTCAAATTTTATTAGCTAAAGATAGCGTGATGAAAGAGCATAAAGCTCCTTTTGCTATACATGTTCAAGTTTTAAGTGGTAAAATTTGGTTTGAAGTAGAAAAGGAAAAATTTGAATTAAATGCTTTAGATATGATAAGTTTAGAGGCAAATGTAGCACATTCTTTAGGTGGATTAGAAAATTCTATAATAAGATTGAGTTTAAATAAGTCAGATAGTATTCAAAGGGTAAATGCTGTGCTTAAGAAGCCTTAAATTAATTTTTAAGGCTTTAGGACTTAATAAGAAGCAATGAAATTTGTTATTCTTTCTAAACCTTTTTTGATGAGTTCATCACTTGTAGCATAAGAAAGTCTAAAGTATCCATCCATCCCAAAACCTATTCCTGGAACAACGGCAACTTTTTCTTGTTCGAGTAATTTTTGGCAAAATTTCATAGAGTCTTTTTCTATTTTTTGTATATTTACAAAAAGATAAAAAGCACCTTCTGGTTTATAAACACTGATATTTGGGATTTGTTTAAGCATATCTAAGGCTAAATTGCGGCGTTTTTCAAAGGCTTGACGCATTTTTTCTATATCCTTATCACATTCTCCGTTTAGTGCAGGAATGGCTGCATGTTGGGTAATGGAGCAAATATTTGAAGTGCTTTGTCCTTGAAGTCTTTTAACGGCTGAAATTAGGGCTTTATTTTTGCTTGCCATATAGCCAAAACGCCATCCTGGCATAGCTCCACATTTGCTAAGTCCATTAATAGTTACAGTGCGTTTTAAAGTATCTTCATTTACGCTTGCAAAAGCTACAAAATCAAAACCATCGTAGCGAAGTTTTTCATACATTTCATCACTTAAAACTGTAATTTGTGTTCCTTCTAAAACTTTGGCAATTTGAGTTAATTCTTCTTTAGAATAAATCGATCCTACAGGATTTGAAGGGGAGTTTAGCATTAAAACTTTGGTTTTAGGTGTGATGACTTTTTTTAATTGTTCAGCGGTAATTTTAAAGCCATTTTCTTCTAAGCCTTCTATAAATACAGGTTTTCCACCTGCAAATTTTACCATTTCAGGATAGCTTACCCAGTAAGGACTAGGGATAATCACTTCATCATTTTTTTCTACTAAACACTCTATGCATTCAAAAAGAGAGTGCTTTGCACCTACATTGGTGATGATTTCGCTTGTTTCATAATCAAGATTATTATCTTTTTTAAATTTAGTTTGAATAGCTTTTAATACTTCAGGAATTCCCGCAACAGCAGTATATTTTCCACATCCTTTTTCAATAGCACTTATAGCAGCATTTTTGATGATTTGCGGTGTGTCAAAATCAGGTTCGCCTGCTGAAAAACTAATTATATCTTCGCCTTTGGCTTTAAGTTCATTAGCAAGCGCAGTGATGGCTAAAGTGATAGATTCTTCTAAAACTTGAGATCTTTTTGTAAGCATTTTTCAATCCTTAATAATTTTTTGTTTAATTTTAACAGAAAATTGGATTTTGATAATAAATGTAATTTAAAAATGAGTTATAAATTTCAATAATGTGAAAATTTGTATTCATTTTTAAGAAAAATTAATATGTATAATAATATATAAAATTTTACATATTATAAAAAATTATTATTTTTGTGATTCAAGTTGTTTTAATATAAGATTTTCAAGTTCTAAAATTTTCTTTTCTAACTTTTCTAACTTATCATCGCAATTTGCATCTATAGCTCTAATATTTTTATTTTTACGCTCTTCGATAATATAAGCAGGAATACCAACGGCAGTTAAATTTGCACCTACATCTTTAACAACTACAGCATTTGAGCCTATTTTGGCATTTTCTCCTATGGTGATATTACCAAGTACTTTTGCACCTGAACCTATAATCACCCCCTTTTTTATAGTTGGATGACGTTTGATACCTTTTTCAAGACTTGTTCCACCTAAAGTAACGCCTTGATAAATTAAAACATCATCTTCTATGATTGCTGTTTGACCTATAACTACCCCATTAGCATGATCTATAAAAACACGTCTCCCAAGTTTTGCTCCAGGGTGTAAATCTACTCCAGTTAGAAATTGTGAAATTCCACTAATTATTCTAGCAATGCGTTTAAAATTTCTTATGTAAAAAAAGTGCGCAAAGCGATAATTTACTACAGCCCACACTCCAGGATAATTAACAAAAAGTTCTATGTAAGAATTAAAAGCTGGATCTTGTGCCTTTGGCTGAGAAAAATCTTCTTTTATAGTACCCCAAAAATTCATCTAAACTCCTATGCTTTTTAAATAACCATTATCATTTAAGAAAAGATAAAGCTCGCCTAAAATATGCTTTTTTTGTTTGTCATTTACAAGCTTGGAATTACTTATGCGTTCATTAAGTATATCCATAATAGCGTGTATATCATAGTCTAAATCTTCTAAAGCATCAAGTATGGATTGTGCTTCTATGATTCCCTCAACTTCGTAGCTTTTTTCATTGATGCTTATGATAGCTTCAGTAGGATGAGTAAAAAGATTGTGTTTCATTCCAAGTACTTCTTGGTAAGCACCTACAAGAAAAAATCCTAGAAAATAATTTTCTTTTTCTACATCTACATCGTGTAAAAATAAAGGTTTGTTTTTAGAGTATGAAATTTCTCCATCGCTATCGCAGGTTATATCCCAAATACTTGCACTTCGGGTTGGTTCTTCATCTAAGCGATCAAGCGGCATGATAGGGAAATTTTGCTCCAAGCCCCAAAAATCAGGTATGCTTTGAAAGAGCGAAAAATTTACCAAATACCTTTCTTGCACTTCATCTTGTATGGCAAGTAAATCTGCAGGATTTTGCTTATCGCCTAAAAGTAAGATAGCTTTTTTTGTGATCAGATGAGTTAAAATTTCGGCATTAGAACGATCTTGTAAATCTACATAACCTAAATCAAAAAGGGTTAAAATGCTTTCTAAATGATCGATGCTATCGTGCAAGTATTCTAAGGCATTGGAAGATTTTATACTTTTATAAAGATCATAAAGCTCATCGATAAGTTTTGGATTTTGTTTTTTAAGTATAAGCTTGTTTTCTGCATACTCTTGTGAAAAAAGTTCTAGTACAGGAGCGATTAAAACAGCGTGATTGGCTGCTATAAAACGCCCGCTTTCTATGAAAATATCAGGCTCTAAATCTTTTTTTTGCTCGGCTATATTTTTTAGGATAAAAACCACATCGTTAGCGTATTCTCTTAAGGTGTAGTTTCTGCTTTTTTCATTTTTAAATTGCGAGTATTCTACGGCTAAACCACCGCCAAGATTAATGGCTTTTAGATTTTTAGCTCCCATTTTTCTAAGTTCTGTATAGATATTTCCTGCTTCATTTAAGGCTTTTTTTAAGGGATGAATTTCGGTAATTTGTGAGCCTAGATGAAAGTGTATCATGGTAAATTGTTCTAAAAGCTTGTTTTCTTTAAGTAAATTTACGGCTTCTATAAGTTCAGTGGAGGTAAGTCCAAATTTAGAATTAATTCCACAGCTTTTTGCCCAAATTCCAATTCCAGCAGAATGCAAACGTACACGTAAGCCTATGTTTGGTTTAGGTTTAAAGCGTTCTTTAGCTATGTCTATGATAGATTCAAGTTCGTTAAGTCCTTCTATGGTTAAGGTGATGTTATGTCCCATTTCAGCTGCGATAAAGCCTATATTGATAAGTTCTCTATCTTTAAAACCATTTACTGTAATAGGAGCACCTTCGTTATTATAAGCCATAGCGAGTAAAAGTTCTGCTTTAGAACCTGCTTCAAGTCCGTAGTTATAGTCTTTTCCAAGTTTTACAAGGTTTTTTACAAAACCAGGGTATTGATTGACCTTTAAAGGATAAACAGCGTTAAATCCTCCTTTGTAGCCAAATTCTTTTCTTGCTTTGTTGAAATTTCCGTAAATATTTTCAATTTGTTTTTGGATAAGATGAGGAAATCTTAAAAGTAAAGGACCTTTATATCCATCATCTCTTAATTCTTTAACTATATCAATAATAGCGGGTTTTTTCTCATGATTGATACAAACTTTACCATTTTTGATAATAAAATTTTCATTTCCCCAAATATCAATACCATAATCCATCATAAAACTTTCTTTAAATCTGAAATTTTAATCATTTTTTCTTCTTTTTTTGCTAAGTTTTTATAAAATAAACTTTCATCTTGTGCTTCATTTTCTCCCATACAAAGAAAAATTTCAGCATTATTTTTATCTGCATTTTCAAGATGTTTAGTTAGTTTTCTTGCTTCATAGCTTAAAAGCACTTTACGTTCTTTTCTTAAATTTGTAGCGATACGCAAAAGTTTTTGGATATAAATTTCATCCATGGCACAAAGATAAATTCCTTCTCTTTGGGTTTTTTCTTCTTTTTGTTCTAAAATAGCTATAATTCTTTCTATACCGATGGCAAAACCTACACCAAAACCACTTTTTCCATCAAGATATTCAATGAGTTTATCATATCTTCCACCCCCTGCAATAGCAGTTTTTGCACCAATTTCATCGCTAATAAATTCAAAAGTCGTTTTAGAGTAGTAATCAAGTCCTCTAACGAGCTTAGAATCAACTTCAAAATCCACTCCATTTTCCTTTAAAACGTTTTGTAAAATTTCAAAGTCTTTTTGGCAAGATGAGCATAAATTTTGATTTAAAAGCGGAGAGTCGTTAAGTAGGTTTTGACAATGTTCATTTTTGCAGTCTAAAACACGAATAGGATTTAAGTTTTTTCTACGCAAACAATCTTCACAAAAACCTTTCTTGCTATTTAAAAAATGTATTAAATTTTCACGATATTTTGGCATACATTCTAAACAACCTAAAGAGTTAATCAGTAGCTTAAATTTAATATCTAAGCGTGAAAAAATTTCCACTAGCATTAAAATAATACTTGCATCTTCATAAACGCTTGCATTTCCAAAACTTTCAACACCAAATTGATGAAATTCTCTTAAGCGTCCCTTTTGAGGTCTTTCATAGCGAAACATAGAACCATGATAAAACCACCTTTTTACACTAGTGTTTTTATCAAATTTTTTTTCTATATAGGCACGCACAACTCCAGCAGTTCCTTCAGGACGCATGCAAACATGATTTTTACCTTTATCGATAAATTCATACATTTCTTTACCCACTATATCAGAGCTTTCTCCTACGCTTCTTTTAAAAAGGGTGCAAGGTTCTAAATGTGGTGTATTGATAAAAGTAAAACCATAGTTTTTGGCTACTTCTTCACAGGTTTTAATCATTTTTTCATAATAATATACATCTTTATCTAATAAATCTTTCATTCCTTTTAAAGCGTTAATCATTGTAAAAATTCCTTTATTTGTTGATGTAAATTTTCTTTACTTTCTTTTGCGTTAAGTGTTAAAATTTCTATAGAAATTTTTTCTTTTAAAAAATGAAGCACTTTTTCGAGTTTATCTTGCACGCTTAAAAAATACTCAATACCACGTTTTTCTATGCTATCTAGTTCTTTTTGATTGAGACGTTCTTTGATAAGTTTTTCATCTCCTTTTAAAAAGATGATTTTTTGTGGAAAAAAATCATCTAAGGCAAAGCTATTTAAAGCAAAAAGCAAATCGTTTTGAAAATCTTTAGCATAAGCCATACCTGAAATAAAACTTCTATCGCTAATAATGAGTTTATTTTGATTGGTTTTTAAGATCTCTTCAAAATGCTGAGCACGATCAGCTAAAAAAAGCAAAAGCTCAGCTTTTTTACTAATGTGTTGATTTTTGTTAAGTAAAATTTCTCTTAAGTACTTTCCAAATTCTGTTCCACCAGGTTCGAGTGTGAAAATAGCGTCTTTGTAAATTTCTTTTAAAAGTGAAATTTGTGTACTTTTTCCTACGCAGTCAATGCCTTCAAAAACTACATACAAGACTGCTCCTTTAAAAAAGGTAAAATTTCTTTTGGAACAAGAGAACTTACATCGCCCCCATGTGTTACGATGGAGCGTACAATAGAGCTTGAAATAAAAGCATGTTTTAGACTTGGCATAAGATAAATGGTTTCCATATCTTCCCAAAGTGCGTGATTTGCATAGCCAATTTGCAATTCGTATTCAAAATCACTCACTGCTCTAAGTCCACGGATTATGGTATTAACTTTTAATTCTTTGGCTAAATCTACAAGTAAATTATCAAAAACAATGATTTTAACATTTTTTAAATTTTGTGTAGCAAGTAGAGTAAGTTCTTTACGTTTTTCTAAATCATAGTAAGGTTTTTTATGTTCGCTTTTTGCTATAGCAACGATGACTTCATCGAAAATTTTTAAAGCTCGTTTTATGACATCTAAATGTCCATTTGTAATAGGATCAAAAGTCCCAGGATATAAACAAGTCATTTTTGCTCCAATTTTTTTTAAAAATATAACAAATTTAAACTAAAAATTTTGCCATTTTTTATATAAATCGTGTTTTATTTCTAAAAGATCTAGCCATTTACCTACGATAAAATTTTCCATTTGTTTTAGATTGTTTGCTTTAGAATAACTTGCGATAATAGGAGGTGCGATAATAACTCCCATTTGACTAAGTTTTAGCATATGTTCTAAATTTAAAGTAGAAAAAGGCATTTCGCGCACGCCTAAGATGAGTTTTTTTCTTTCTTTTAAGGCCACTGCTGCAGCACGCATTAAAAGAGTGTCTGCAAAACCAGAGTGAATTTTTGCTAAGCTTGAAATAGAACAAGGAGCAATGATGGTTTTTTCTATTCCAAAAGATCCACTTGCTACACTTAGACTTAAATTTTTATCATCTAAAAAATGAGTGTATTTAAAATTTTCTTGACAAATTTCTTCTAAATTTGCTTGATTTTCGGCCTTGAAACTAAGTTTTGCACCTTGGGTTAAAATGCAATAAAGTTCACATTGATTTTCTAAATTTTTTAATAATTTTAAGCCTAAATTTACACTGCTTGAACCAGAAATTCCTAATAAAACTTTCATTGTATAATCATCCTGTTTTTACCTACTACAATGCCTTGCATAACTTTACCTTCTTTATTTTTTGCACGAATCCTTTCGCCCATATTTGCACTTTGTAAAGCTACAAGTTCGATTAAAACATCAACATTTGATTCGCTTAAAATCCCGATTATAGGATCATTGCGGCGTATTAAAGCGGTGGTTTTAAACATATTTGCTCTTAAAATAGTGTTTTTGTTAATATTGCTTTTAGCTATAAGATTATCTACATCGTCTAAGGTTAAGGCATTTAAAGGAACTTTATCAAAATCAATCAATACGCTTTTATAGTCAAAAGCTCCAAGTTTATCTCCTCTTCTTATAGCACGCTCACTTTTTAAAACTTCCAAATTTGCTTGAATGAAATATCTAAAAAATACATTTTTTTGCAAATTTTGTGGAGTTTTAAATTCAGCTCTTAAAAAGCCTTGTGCTTGATTAAAACGCCCATTGGCGATTCTTAAAAATTCATATTGATCAAAATCTTTAGGTAATGATGTTATTTTTAAATCAATTTGAGAAATTATAATTTTAGGAAAATTATTTCTAAATTCTTTAGTTAGAGCTGCTTTGATTTCTTCTAAACTAGCTGCTTGGATACAATTTATCATAATAAAAAAAGTCAAAAAAATAATTTTCATTTTTATCCTAAAAATTATAATGTAATAAAGAATATTTTAGCTTTTATAAGTTTAACAAAGCCTTTAGAAGGCTTTATAGAGTTAAAAAGTAGGAATAACAGAGCCTTTGTATTTTTCTATGATAAAATTTTTAATTTTATCGCTTGTTAAAATTTCTTTAATAACAAGACTTTTTTGACTTGTTTCTTCACCTTTTCTTGTAGCTAAAACAATAGCATATAAGCTATCTTTATCTTCTATAAAAATACCATCTTTTAAAGGGTTTAAACCCGCTCCAAGAGCATAGTTTGTAGTGATAACAGCTAAATCGGTATCATTTAAAGCTCTTGGAAGTTGAGCGGCTTTAAGCTCTATAAATTTAAGATTTTTTGGATTTTTACTTATGTCAATAGGAGTTTTAAGGGTGTTTTGACTTTTAAACTCTATTAAATTTGCTTTAGCTAGTAAATCAAGGGCTCTGCTTTCATTGGTAGCATCATTAGGTATAGCGATTTTAGCACCATTAGGAATGTCTTTTATATCTTTTATGGAGTTAGAATATATAGCCATAGGAACTAAAACAATAGCACCTAAAGAACTTAATTTTGTCCCTTTGTGGGTATTAAAATCATCTAAAAAAGGTTTATGCTGATATAAATTTGCATCTAAATCTTTTTCATTTAAAGCGATGTTAGGTATATTATAGTCATTAAATTCCTTAACTATTAACTTCCAACCTTTTTCTTGAAATAAGGGTTTAGAGAAATTTAAAATTTCAGCATAAGGCGTTGGTGTTGCACCTATGATTATGGTTTTATCTGCCCCAAAACTAAGGCTAATTGTAAATAAAACACTTAAAAATATTTTTTTAATATTCATATTGGACTCCTAAAAAGCTGGAATTAATATATCTTTATAATGTTCATTAATGATAGTTTTGAATTTATCGCTTCTTAAAATTTCATCAATTACTTTGGTTTTTTCACTATTTTTATCTTCGGAACGGACTACAACATAATTTACATAAGGGCTATTTTTATCTTCTCTAAAAATAGTATCTTTACTTGGATTCAGACCGGCTCCAAGTGCGAAATTAGAATTAATTATAGCGATATCAACATCATCTAAAGCTCTTGGAAGTTGTGCAGCTTTGAGCTCTATAAATTTAAGATTTTTTGGATTTTTGTTTATATCTAATGGGGTTTTTAGAGTGTTTTTGTTAAGTTCTATTAATTTTGCTTTTTCTAAAAGCTCCAAAGCTCTACTTTCATTGGTGGCATCATTAGGTATAGCAACTCTAGCACCTTCTTTAAGATTTTCTAAATTTTTGATTTTTTTACTATAAATTCCTACGGGAGCTATAAGCACAGGGGTTGTTGCGATTAAATTTGAACCTTTCTTTAGGTTGTATTCTTCTAAAAAAGGTTTATGTTGATATAAATTTGCATCGAGTTCTTTTTCTTCTAATGCACGATTAGGTAAAATATAGTCTGAAAATTCTACTATTTTAAGCTCGTATCCTTTGTTTCTAAAATCATCTTTCATTAGTTCTAGCAAGCTACCAAAAGGATTTGGAGTAGCTCCTATAGTAATGCTTTGTGCAAATAGACTGGATAAATTTAGAATGCAAGCGAGTGTAATAATTTTAATTAACTTCATAAAAACTCCTTTGTGTTTAAGAAAAAAGTCCCTAGATAAGGGACAAAATTAAAAAGCAGGTAAAACAGAGCCGTTGTATTTTTCTATGATAAATTGTTTGATTTTATCACTTTGCAAAGCTTGGATTAAGGCTTTGATTTTTGGATCATTTTCATGTCCTACTCTTACAACAAGAATATTTGCATACGGACTTTTTTTATCTTCGATAAATACGCTATCTTTTGCAGGATTTAGATTTGCAGAGAGAGCATAATTAGAATTAATTACAGCAAAATCAACATCACCTAAAGCTCTTGGAAGTTGTGCAGGCTTTAATTCTACAAATTTAATTTTTTTAGGATTATCTATAATATCAAGAGGTGTTTTTAAAGCCTTATCTTTAAATTTTACCAAACCTTTTTTTGCAATAATATCTAAAGCTCTGCTTTCATTGGTTGGATCATTTGGAATGGCGATTTTAGCCCCTTCTTTAATATTGTCTAGACTTTTATATTTCTTAGAGTAAACAGCCATAGGTTCTATGTGTATAGCAGCTACTTTTATAAGTTTGGTACCCTTGTTTTTATTAAATTCTTCCAAATAAGGAGTATGCTGGAAAAAATTTGCATCAGCTTCTCCGTTGTCAACGGCTAGATTAGGCAAAACATAATCTGTAAATTCTTTGATTTCAAGTTTATAGCCTTGTTTTTCTAAATCAGGTTTTACTTGCTCTAGGATTTCAGCATGAGGGATAGGGGTTGCTGCAACTGTGATGGTTTCTAATGCATTTGCATTAAGACTTAATGTTAAAATACTTGCTATAAATAAAGATTTGATTTTCATTTTTTTCCTTTTTAGTCATTTTGTGCTTGCTTTAATCTTAATAAATTCATTCTGACTATCAGGAAGAAGCATATAAAAACTTGTTGATAGTCAGATTAACGCATCTGATACATCATTTTAATTCCTTTAATTTTTAGTTTAAATTCTACTTAAAAAAACTTATATTTATCTTAAAAGGAGATGCAATCTCTTTATTTTTTAAAACCTTTATAAACCAAACTTCCTAAAAGTAGGATAAAAGCAATCGTTTGCCAAAAGAAATTTTCATCATTGTTCATATTGATAACTATGCTAATTCCAAGTAAAATTAATAGAGTGGCAATGATATATATAGTTTTACTATTTTTAGCCCAAGTATAAAATAAATTACCTAGAATTTGAACCAGTTCAACCAATATGAGTAAAATAACTACAGTTTGAATCATAACTTCTTTATTAAATCTTTCATAACCATAGCGAATAGCGACATCTCCTAAGCCTCCTCCTCCGACAGTTCCTGCAAGGGCGGAAAAACCGATAGTAAAGATTAAAGTTAGAGTAATTCCACTAATTATAGCAGGAAGAGCTTCACTAAAGATAACTTTGAAAATAATTTGAATATTACTAGCACCATAGCTTTTTGCTGCTTCTATAATGCCTTTATCTATTTCTTTAAAAGCACTTTCAAGCATCTTTGCCAAATAAGGAGCTATTCCGATAGCTAAAGGAACTATGGCAGCATTTGTACCTATGCTTGTACCTACTATGATTTTAGAAAGGGGTAAAAGAACAACTATAAGAATTAAAAATGGAAACGCACGCAGTATATTTGTAATAAAATCTAAAACACTATAGGCAATTTTATTTTCTTTAATTCCGTTTTTATCCCAAATAGCAAGTAAAATTCCAGGAATGATAGCTAATAAAAATCCAAATAGTACAGCCATTAAACTCATATAAATTGTTTCATTAAGTGCAGGTTTTAAAATGTTTTCATAATTTTCACTGCAACTTGTGAGAGAATTTAAACTCACTTCTTTGATATCCTGCCAAGAAAATTGATTAAAAAATTGAGAAATTCTACTAAAAAAGGCACTGATGATAGAGATGTTTTCTTCATTCATGATGCCACCTCCCATAATACTCCACTTTTTTCTATGTAATCAAGAACCTTGTCTTTATCCTTTTTGTTTATATTTATAACTAAATTTCCCAAGGCTATTCCATTAAGTTTTTCTATTTTACCCCAAACTATATTAAAGTCTATATTTAGAGTTCTTGCCATATGTGTAATCACGCTATTTTGAGCAACTTCTTTTGGAAAGTAAAGCTTAATATTAAGTCCGTATTCAGGTAAGAAATCGTTTTCTCCTAAGAATTCTTTCATTTTGGCGTTAGGTCTTAAAAAAAGCTCATCAATTGCTCCACTTCCTATGATTTGTCCATGTTCAAGCAATAAAGCTTTTTGAGCTATATCTTTTACCACATCCATTTCGTGAGTTACTAAAACAACAGTAATCCCAAACTCAGCATTGATTTTAGATATAAGCTCTAAAATATTTTTTGTAGTGTTTGGATCAAGAGCCGAAGTAGCTTCATCACTAAGTAAAATTTTTGGATTTAAAGCCAAGGCTCTAGCAATAGCAACGCGTTGTTTTTGCCCCCCACTAAGTTCTCTTGGATAGGATTTATTTTTATGGTCAAGCCCTACGATTTCAAGCAGGGAATTGACTTTTTGAGCAATTTCTTTTTCGCTCATGTATGCTTTACTAAAAAGTTTAGCATGAAATTTACACTGAGTATAGTGTGTTCTTAAAGGCATAGCAACATTTTCAAATACATTTTTGCGCTCCATTAGGGCAAAATTTTGAAAGATCATCCCTATATCTTTTCTAAGTACTCTTAGTTCTTTTGGTTTTTTTTGGCTTAAATCTTTAATTTCTTGTTCAAAGACTTTTAAGCTACCTTCTTGATAATTTTCAAGTCCATTAATACATCTTAAAAGAGTGGATTTTCCAGCACCACTATGGCCTACTATGGCGTAAATTTCACCTTTTTTGATTTCTAAGGATACATCGTTAATAACAAGCTCTTTGCCATAATATTTTTTTAAATTTTTTATTTTTATCAAATTTTTAACCTCTTAGATTTTGAAGTTCAACTGATATTTTTTCAAGTTGAATTGTTAAATTTTCTAGAGCTTCTTTATTTTGCTCAACTATCTCTTTAGGTGCGTTAGCAATGAATTTTTCATTTGAAAGCATGGAGTTAAACTTGAGGCTTTCTTTTTCAAGCTTGTTTTTTTGATTTTCAAGTCTTGTTAAAATACTACTTAAATCAACATTTTCAAGCGTAATGAAAATTTCTAAATTCTCGCTAACATCACATATTGCCTTTGGTAATTTTTCTTCACTAAATTCTATGTGCTCGCACTTTGCGAGCATCATGATAAAATTCATATAGGCTTTGATTTCATCTTTGATTTTTTTATCGTTAAATTTGATATAAGCTTTTTCTATTTTAGAATTTCCAAGATCGATTAAACTTTTAGCACGGCGGATACCAACTATGCTTTCTATGAGTAAAGAAAAGATTTTTTCTATATTTTTATCTTGTTTTTTGAATTTTGGATATTTACTTATCATAATAGAAGGGCTTGTTTTAAGTTCTGTATCGCTTAGTTTGTGATACAAATACTCGCTGATAAAAGGCATAAAAGGATTTAAGAGTTTTAAAGCTTCTTTGAAAATACTACCAAGTTCTTTAACACTTGATTTTTCAGCTTTGCTAAGCTCTATACCCCAATCGCAAAAATCATCCCAAAAGAATTTATATAGAGTATTAGCTGCATCATTAAAACGATAATTGTCTAAATTTTCTCTTACATCCTTAACGCAAGTTTGAAATTTGGCATAGATGTATTTTGCTAATTCTGATTGAAGTGTAATATTTTCTAAATCTTCAAATTTACTTTCATTTAAAAGCAGATAATTTGTAGCATTATAAATTTTATTTGTAAAATTTCTAACTTGTAAAAGCTTATCATTACTAAGTTTGATATCGCGTCCTTGTATAGTAAGAAGTGCTAAAGTAAAGCGTAAAATATCAGCACTATACTCTTTAATGCTTTCGTTTGGATCGATGACATTTCCAAGACTTTTACTCATTTTTCTGCCTTGCTCATCTTTTACAAGAGCGTGTAAATAAATATCTTTAAAAGGAAGTTGATGTAGGGCATTAGTACTTTGAAACATCATTCTAGCTACCCAGAAAAATAAAATATCAAAGCCTGTAATGAGTAAAGAATTTGGATAAAAATCTTTTAAATCATTTTCAGACCAAATTTTATCTTTACCCCAGCTTTCATTTCCCCAGCCTAAAGTACTCATAGCCCAAAGTCCAGAAGAAAACCAAGTATCAAGCACATCTTCATCTTGTTTGAAATTTTGACTTTGGCATTTTGGGCAAGATTTAGGTGTATGTTGGCTTGCCCATTCATGCAAGCATTCGCAATAATACACGGGAATTTGATGTCCCCACCAAAGTTGTCTTGAAATACACCAATCTCTTAAATCTTTCATCCAAGCATTAAAGCTATTTATCCAGTGATTTGGGTAAAATTTGCTTTCACCAAGTGCAACTTTTTCTATGCTGTCTTGAGCAATTTCTTTTTTTACAAACCATTGCTTAGAGATATAGGGCTCAACTATATTGTTACAGCGATAGCAATATCCTACTTGATTGTTATGATCTTCTATTTTTTCTATAAAGCCAAGGCTTTCAAGTTTGGCTACGATTTTTTCTCTTGCTTCTAGGCGTTCTAAACCTTGAAATTCTAAACAATGTGCGTTTAAAATTCCTTTTTCATCAAAAACACTTATAAATTCTAAATTATGTCTAAGTCCTACTTCATAGTCATTCATATCGTGAGCGGGGGTAACTTTTACAACTCCTGTTCCAAATTCTTTTTCTACATGTTCATCGGCTATGATTTTAATGGCTTTTTTGCTTATAGGTAAAATTACTTCTTTGCCTACAAATTTAGTATAGCGTTCATCATCAGGATGCACCATAACTGCAGTATCACCAAAAAAAGTTTCAGGACGGGTTGTGGCTACTATCAAAAATTCATCGCTATCTTTTAAAAAATATTTAATATGATAAAGTTTTCCTTTATTTTCTTTGTATTCAACTTCTATATCACTTAAAGCACCATCATGAGTACACCAATTTATCATGTAGTTTCCACGCACAATAAGTCTTTTATCATAAAGTTCTACAAAGGCTTTTTTTACTGCATTAGCTAAACCTTCATCCATAGTAAAACGCAAGCGACTCCATGCAGGAGTGATGCCTAGTGTTCTCATTTGATCTAAAATTTTTCCACCGCTTTGTTCTTTCCATTCCCAGACTTTTTCTATAAATTTTTCTCTTCCTAGTTTTTCTTTTTTAATACCTTGGGCAAGGAGTTGTTTTTCTACAACATTTTGAGTAGCAATGCCTGCGTGATCAAGCCCTGGTTGATAAAGAACTTTATAACCATCCATTCTTTTATAACGTGTCATAATATCTTGTAGAGTAAAGGTTAAAGCGTGTCCTATGTGTAAAACTCCTGTGACATTAGGAGGAGGCATCATAATGCAGAAATTTTTGCCTTTTTCTTGTATGGTTTTATTGCCATCGATCTCAAAATATCCGCGTTCTTCGTAAATTTGATAATACTCTTTTTCTAAATTTTTATCATACATTATTTGCCTTTATTGTTTTAGCTTATTTAATAGAGCTAATTTCTATAATTTCACAGAACGGAAAGAAATATTGTGCTGTATTGAGTCCAGTTTTCAAACTTTTGATATGTTTAGAAAAATCACTTCCTTTGCCATCTTTTTTAATTTGAAGTTTGAGTCTTTCTAAAATTTCTTCACGTGCTACATGCTCATTTAGTTCTTTTGGATTATTTAAATATGGGCTTAATCTATCTAAACTAATATATTTATAAGCCTTTTTCATCTCTGAAAAGATAATTTCTTTGTTGTAGATAGTTAATTTCATTTCTCCTTTTGGTAGCATTTTTACAAAAATACTTAGATAATAATCTTTTGCATTGTTTTGTATAACGCTTAGCATATCTTTTAGGAGATTGATTCTGTATCGGCTTAAAAATTTTCCATCTAAAATGTAAACTTTCATATTTTCTGTGCTAAGTTCAGGCTCTAAACGACTATTTTTTCCTATGCTTAGATACTCTCTAGCGGTGTTTAGATATTTATTTTTGTTTGATTTATTTGATTGGAGTTCTTTTTTTACAGCCTTTTCTCTTTCCAAGATCTTTTGTTGTTTGCTGATTTCTTTTTTAAGAGCTTCTATTTTGGCTTGTTTATTTTCTTGTTTTAATTTTTCTTTATCCGTATCTAAATTTTGCTTATTTTCATTTATATTGACATTATTACTTGCATTGGTATCATTATTTGCAGTTGCTGTATTTGCAGTATTTAAACTTTGATTATTTTTGCTTATTGTTGTATTAAATGTATCATTATTTAAGTTTTGATTCTCATCCAACAGGTTTGCTTCTTGCTTTTGGATGATATTGTTATTAATATTTACATCCGATAAGCTATTGCTAGTTTGGTTCGAGGGTGAATAGGAATTATCGTAGTTATTGGTATATGATTTTTGTTCGGTGTAAGTGTTAGTGTTTAAGGTGTAATTCTTTGATTTTGAATATTCAAAAAGATAATAATAAGTTCCACCTAATATTGCAATAATGGCAATTAATATGCTAACAATAATAGAAAAAATTTTCAAATTCATTTGTTATCCCTTAAAAACAGTGAAGTTAAATAATTTTGATATTCTACTATAATCTAATATAAAGTAATTTTAAATTTTTATATTTTTAAGTAATTTTTTTTTATAATTTTAACTTTTATAAGGAAAATAATGCCACTTTCAAAGTTAAATAATGAACAATATCTTGCTGCTACTGCCGATTTTGGACACAATCTTGTCATTGCAAGTGCAGGAACAGGAAAAACTTCTACTATTGTTGCAAGAATTTCTTATCTTTTAAGCAAAGGAGTGGCACCACAAAAAATCATGCTTTTAACCTTCACAAACAAAGCTAGTAAAGAAATGATAGGGCGTTTGGGGAAATTTTTTGATAAAAATATTACCAGTAAAATACTTGCAGGAACTTTTCATAGTACAGCTTATACCTTACTTAGAAATGCGGATAAAAATATAACCTTAAAACAAGCAAGTGAGCTAAAAACTCTACTTAAAAGTGTTTATGAAAAAAGAACTTTTAGGCATTTAAGCGATATAAAACCTTATCAATCAAGTTATTTATATGATCTTTATTCTTTGTTTCAAAATAAAGCGTACAATCAAGATTTTTATACTTGGTTTTGTCAAAACTACGAAGAACAAAGTATTTATGCTGAAATTTATGAAGATATTTTAAAAGAATATGATAATGAAAAAAAGCGTTTTAATTATGTAGATTTTAATGATTTGCTTATCAATCTAAAAGAGCTTTTAAAAGAGGAAAAATATGAATTTGATGAAATTTTAGTTGATGAATATCAGGATACAAATACTTTACAAAGTTCCTTAATAGAAGCTTTTCATAGTAAAAGTTTGTTTTGCGTGGGGGACTATGATCAAAGTATTTATGCTTTCAATGGAGCTGATATTAATATCATAGGTGGATTTAAAGATCGTTTTAAGGATGCTCAAATTTTTTCTTTAAATAAAAACTATCGTTCATCAAGAAGTATTTTAGCTTTGGCTAATAAAGTGATTTTAAATAATGAAAGATTGTACCCAAAAGAACTTATTGTTACAAGAAATGATGAGTTTAAAGCCCCATCTTTGCTTACTTTTGAAGAATTATTTGACCAATATCAAAATATAGCCAAAATGATACTTACAAGTGGAGTAAGCTTGGAAGAAATTGCTGTGATTTTTCGCAATAACTCAAGTGCTGATGGAGTTGAAGTGGCTTTAAGGGAGCAGGGTATTGCAAGCATAAGAAAAGGAAGTAGAAGTTTTTTTGAAAGTTTGGAAGTCAAAGCTTTTGGTGCTATGTTTGCACTTGTGGTAAATCCTAAGGATATTATGGCTTTTATTCATTTGATTCAGTATACAAAAGGTGTGAGCGGAGTTTTGGCAAAAGAAATTTTTGATGCACTTTTAAAATTAGGACATGGAAATATAATAAAAGGTTTTTTAGATCCTGATAAAAGTGTAAATTTACAAAATCATCAAAAAAGAAATTATCAACTTGGACTTTTTGAGGATTTAGAGGAGTTAGCCAGTGAAACTCGTTTTAATTTTGAGAGTGAATTTGATGTGCATCCTATTTTAAGACTTTCAAAAATCAATGATTTGTGTGCTAAAAATTTGGAAAAAATCTATCTTTTTTTAAAAAAAGCTATGGAAATAAAACATTCTTTGGCTTTAGTAAATTTAATTTGCGAAAATTCTTTTTATAGAGAAATTTGCGAAGAATTTGCAACTAAAAGAGCGATAAATAAAGCAGGGCAGGTAGATTTATTAAGAAAAAGTGAAAATTTAGAAAAAATAAAAACAAAATTCAATGTTTTAAAAGAGCTTGCAAAAAACTATAGCGATATTTATAAGTATTATAATTTTTTAACTCTGGGTGCAAGTGAAATGAGTAGTGGCAAAGGAGTTAATTTACTTAGCGTACATGCAAGTAAAGGTTTGGAATTTGATCTTGTTTTTGTGATTGATCTTGCACAAGGACGTTTTCCTAATCAAAAGCTTATGGGAATGGGCGGAAGTTTAGAGGAAGAAAGAAGACTTTTTTATGTTGCGGTAACTAGGGCAAAAAATATACTTTATTTAAGTTATGCTAAATACGATAAAAACAAAAAAACTTCTTTTGCTCCTTCTCGTTTTCTTATAGAAGCAGGGCTTTGTAAGGGAGAGTTAACTATAGATTGATGAAATTTCCTTTCAAATAAGTTATATTATAAGGTTTATTTTGTGAAAAAATATTGATTTTTAAGTTTAGCAGCAAGTTTTTTAAATGCTGAAATTTTAGTTTATGGTTCAGGTGGTTTTACTTCTGTGTTAAAAGAGCTTGCTTTATAATCCAAAAAATATTAAATTTTTTGAAGACATTTTAAAAGATGGTGTAAATGTTATGATGGTTGATGGCATAGGATAAGTTGGGCTTTACGAAGATATGACTTTAAAAAGTGCAAAAAAGAAAATTGGGTAAAATTACGTAATTTATGCTAAAAATTCTAAGGCTGCTGTAGATGAGTGGAATAACAATCCAAATATCGATATTTTAATCATTTGATCTCATTGGGCAAAAAAGACTTGGAAAATAAAAAAGCTTTAGAATTGGTGGATTTTATTAAGAGTAGGGAGGCTCAAAAAGTATGGCAAAAGTATACTTTGGAAAGAAGTAAAATAATTTTTTAGTGAAATTAAAAATAATTAGTGTTTATAGGATATAATTACTCCTAAAACATTAAGTTTTAATTAATGTTTAAAATACTAAAAAAGGAAATTAAATGAGTACAGTAAATTTTAAAGGAAATCCTGTAAAACTTAAAGGAAATTCAGTAGAAGTTGGAGTAGATGCTCCTAAGGTAAATCTTAAAGCTAAAGATTTAGGCGTGATTGAAATCGGTGCAGCAGGCAAAACTCAAATTATCTTAAGTGTTCCAAGCTTAGATACCCCAGTTTGTGCTACAGAAGCTAGAGAATTTAATAAAAAGGTAGCAGGTTATAATGGTGCTGAAGCTATTGTAGTAAGCATGGATTTGCCTTTTGCTATGGGAAGATTTTGTAGTACAGAAGGTATTGAAAATTTAAGTGTTGCAAGCGATTTTGTAGCAAAAGAATTTGGTGAAAAATATGGTGTTTTGATAAATGAAGGTGCTTTAGAGGGACTTTTAGCTCGTGCTGTATTTGTGATTAAAGATGGTAAGGTAGCATATAAAGAACTTGTAAATGAAATCACAGAAATGCCAGATATTGCAAAACTTGATGCATTTTTTGATGGTTCTAGCTGCTGCGGTGGTTGTGGTTGCCATTAATTTTGATTAAGCCCATTCTTAGGGCTTAATTTTATATCTTCATTTTTTATTGTTCTAAAAGTTGATTATTTTTGATATTTATTTTGTGTAAGAATAATATAAAAAGGACAATAAAACTCCTATAAAATAGAGCTTTAAAATTATTATTTTTATTAAAATTTCAAGATATTTTTATATTACATTTTTTATAATAAGATGATTTTTTATTTTGGAGGAATAAGGATGAATAGAAGGGATTTTATTAAAAATACCGCTATTGTAAGTGCTGCTAGTGTTGCAGGACTTAGTGTTCCAAGCTCTATGCTTGGTGTGCAAGAAGAAGATTGGAAATGGGATAAAGCTGTTTGTAGATTTTGTGGAACTGGCTGTGGAATTATGATAGCTAGAAAAGATGGCAAAATTGTAGCAACAAAAGGCGATCCTGCAGCACCTGTAAATCGCGGGCTTAATTGTATCAAAGGTTATTTTAATGCTAAGATCATGTATGGCGAAGATCGCCTTGTTATGCCCTTGCTTCGGATGAATGAAAAAGGTGAATTTGATAAAAAAGGTAAATTCCAACAAGTTTCTTGGCAAAGAGCTTTTGATGAAATGGAAAAACAATTTAAAAAAGCTTACAATGAACTCGGCGTTACAGGTATAGGGATTTTTGGTAGTGGGCAATATACTATCCAAGAAGGTTATGCTGCTTTAAAACTTGCAAAAGCGGGTTTTAGAACAAATAATATTGATCCGAATGCAAGACATTGTATGGCTTCTGCAGTGGTTGGTTTTATGCAAACTTTTGGTGTAGATGAGCCATCAGGCTGTTATGATGACATAGAACTTACAGATACTATCATTACTTGGGGAGCTAATATGGCTGAAATGCACCCAATCCTTTGGTCAAGAGTAAGCGATAGAAAACTAAGCAATCTTGATAAAGTCAAAGTTGTCAATCTAAGCACTTTTTCTAACCGTACTTCAAACATTGCTGATATTGAAATTATTTTTAAACCAAATACAGATTTGGCCATTTGGAACTACATAGCAAGAGAGATTGTTTATAGTCATCCAGAGGCTATGGATATGAAATTTATTAAAGAGCACTGCGTATTTGCAACCGGTTATGCTGATATTGGTTATGGTATGAGAAATAATCCAAATCATCCTAAATTCAAAGAAAGTGAAAAAGATACAGTCGAAAAAGAAAATGTAATCACTTTAGACGATGAAGAGGCTACCTCTTTATCTTATCTTGGCGTTAAAGCGGGTGATAAATTTGAAATGAAACATCAAGGCGTGGCTGATAAAAACTGGGAAATTTCTTTTGAAGAATTTAAAAAAGGCTTAGCCCCTTATACTTTAGAATACACTGCAAAAGTAGCCAAAGGTGATGATAATGAGTCTTTGGAAGATTTTAAGAAAAAACTTCAAGAATTGGCTAATCTTTACATAGAGAAAAATCGCAAAGTGATAAGTTTTTGGACTATGGGTTTTAATCAACACACAAGAGGTTCTTGGATAAATGAACAAGCTTATATGGTGCATTTTTTATTAGGAAAGCAAGCTAAGCCAGGTAGTGGAGCTTTTTCTTTAACAGGACAGCCAAGTGCCTGTGGAACGGCTAGAGAAGTAGGAACTTTCTCACATCGTTTGCCTGCAGATATGGTTGTAGCAAATCCAAAACACAGAGAAATTTCGGAAAAAATTTGGAAAGTTCCTGCAAAAACTATCAATCCAAAACCAGGTTCTCCTTATCTTAGTATCATGAGAGATTTAGAAGACGGAAAAATTAAATTTGCATGGGTACAAGTCAATAATCCATGGCAAAACACTGCAAATGCAAATCATTGGATCGCAGCAGCAAGAGAAATGGATAATTTTATTGTTGTGAGCGATTGTTATCCTGGAATTTCAGCGAAAGTAGCTGATCTTATTTTACCAAGTGCTATGATTTATGAAAAATGGGGTGCTTATGGTAATGCTGAAAGAAGAACTCAACATTGGAAACAACAAGTTTTACCTGTAGGTGCTGCCATGAGTGATACTTGGCAAATTTTAGAATTTGCAAAACGCTTTAAGCTTAAAGAAGTTTGGAAAGAGCAAAAAGTGGATAATAAGCTTACCCTACCAAGTGTTTTAGAAGAAGCAAAAGCTATGGGTTATAGCGAAGATGATACACTTTTTGATGTGCTGTTTGCCAATAAAGAAGCAAAAAGCTTTAATCCAAATGATGCTATCGCAAAAGGCTTTGATAATACTGATGTTAAAGGCGATGAGAGAAAAATTCAAGGCAGTGATGGAAAAGAATTTACAGGCTATGGTTTTTTTGTTCAAAAATACCTTTGGGAAGAATATCGTAAATTTGGCTTAGGGCACGGCCATGATTTAGCGGATTTTGATACTTATCATAAAGTAAGGGGTTTAAGATGGCCTGTGGTTAATGGCAAGGAAACACAGTGGAGATTTAATACTAAATTTGATTATTATGCTAAAAAAGCGGCTCCAAATTCAGATTTTGCTTTTTATGGTGATTTTAACAAAATGCTTACAAATGGGGATTTAATAGCTCCTAAAGATGAAAAAGAACACAGTATTAAAAATAAGGCTAAAATTTTCTTTAGACCATTTATGAAAGCACCTGAAAGACCAAGTAAAGAGTATCCATTCTGGCTTGCAACAGGAAGGGTTTTAGAGCATTGGCATAGCGGAACTATGACTATGCGTGTGCCTGAGCTTTATCGTGCTGTACCTGAAGCACTTTGCTATATGAGCGAGAAAGATGGAGAGAAATTAGGTCTAAATCAAGGTGATTTGGTTTGGGTGGAATCTCGTCGCGGTAAAGTAAAAGCAAGGATAGATATGCGTGGAAGAAATAAACCACCTGTAGGACTTGTATATGTGCCGTGGTTTGATGAGAACGTATATATCAACAAAGTTACTTTAGATGCGACTTGTCCGCTTTCAAAACAAACTGACTTTAAAAAATGTGCTGTAAAAATTTATAAGGCTTAATTTAGGGTTTTGATTATAATGAAAGATAGAAGAGAATTTTTCGTTAGTGCCTTTAAGGCTGCATGTTTATGTGCAGGAGGCGGATTTTTGGCTAATTTGGCTTTAAAAGCCGATGATAATTATGCTTTGCGTCCTCCTGGGGCTGAAGATGAAGCGAGATTTTTAAGTAAATGTATTCGTTGTGGACTTTGTGTAAAAGCCTGTCCTTATGATACTTTAAAGCTCGCTAGTTTGTTAGATAGTCCAAAAAATGGTACACCTTTTTTTAAGGCAAGAGAAATTCCTTGTTATCTTTGTAAGGATATTCCTTGTATTAGGGACTGTCCAACTGATGCTTTAGATAAAAAGCATTTAGAGCAGGGTATAGAATCTTTGAAAATGGGCATTGCTATTGTCGATAGTGCTTCTTGCGTGGCACATTGGGGAATTCAATGTGATGCTTGTTATAGATCTTGTCCTTTGATAGATAAGGCTTTAAAACTTGAGCTTAAGCGTAATGAACGCACCGCCAAGCACGCTTTTTTACTGCCTAGTGTGGATCATGAAGTATGTGTAGGTTGTGGGCTTTGTGAACTTGCTTGCATTACTGAAAAACCCGCCATTCGTGTTTTGCCAAGGGAGTATGTATTGGGAAAGGCAAGCTCACATTATGTAAAAGGCTGGGATGAAAAAGATGAGGGTCGTATAAAAAATGCAGATACTTCAAAACATTTTGATGCTAAAAAAGCAACCAATTATCTAAACGATGGAGAACTGTGATGAAGTATTTAATCGCTAGACGCATCGTTCAGATTGGAATTTTAGTGCTTTTTAGTTTTAAAGCTACAGATTTTATTTTGCAGGGAAATTTAAGTTCTTCTAGACTTTTTAACACTATACCTTTAAGCGATCCTTTTGCGGTTTTGCAAATCATTTTAGCAAGCTGGAGTATAGATTTAATGGCTTTAATAGGAGCTTTGATTATATTTTTCATCTATGGTTTGCTTTTAGGAAGAGTTTTTTGCTCTTGGATTTGTCCTGTTAATTTGATCACAGATTTTGCTGCTTTTGTGCGAAATAAATTAGCTCTTAATAATAAATTTTTAATTTTGCCTAAAAATTTACGCTATTTTGTATTGGTCTTGGTTTTAGTCCTTTCTTTTGTATTTTCATTGCCTGTGTTTGAAAGTTTTTCTTATATAGGCATGATGCATAGAGGGATTATTTTTGCTACAAGTTCTTGGATTTTTGTAGCCTTTATACTTTTTTGTATTGATACTTTTTTAAGCCCTAGGGCAATTTGCTCACATTTTTGTCCACTAGGAGCTTTTTATGCTTTTATTTCTCGTTTTGCATTGCTTAAAATAAAGCATAATAGTGATAAATGCACTAAATGTTACGAATGTATCCGCATTTGTCCTGAAAAACAGGTTTTGTGGATGGTTGGAAAAGAAAGTACTAGTGTGAAATCAGGAGAGTGTATAAGGTGTGCAAGATGTATAGAAGTTTGTAATGATGATGCTTTGAATTTTAATATTTTTGATTTAAGGAATAAACGATGAAGAAGAAATTGGTTTTGTTAGGAAGTGCTGCAGTGGTATTTTTTGCCGCTTGTGCGATGAATAGCGGGGTAAGTTCAGAACAAATTGGACTGAGAAAAGCAAGTTTAGAAAATGAAAATAAAGTAAATTTAGTGGAAGCAAATTTCACAACTTTACAACCTGGGGAATCTACTCGTTTTGAGCGTTCTTATGAAAATGCACCACCATTAATTCCACATGCTATTGAAGATTTATTGCCTATAACTAAAGATAACAATATGTGCTTAAGCTGTCATGATAAGGCTATAGCAGCAGATGCTGGTGCAACTCCACTTCCTCCAAGTCATTATTATGATTTTAGACACAATAAAACCACAGGAGATATGATTAGTGATAGTCGTTTTAATTGTACCCAGTGTCATGTTCCACAAAGTGATGCAAAACCTTTGGTGGGAAATAGCTTTAAACCTGAATTTAAAAATAAACAATTAAAAAGTCGTTCAAATTTAATTGATGTGATTAATGAGGGTGTAAAATAAATAAATGAAAAAATTTCTTTTTATTTTGAGTATTTTTTGTGTATTGTCTTATGCTTATGAGCTGAAATTAAATGCAAATATAACAGCTTTAAAGCTTCATAAGCAAAACTTATATATAGGCACTGATAAAGGTGAAATTTTACAATATAACATTAAAGATAAAAGTTTAAAAGAACTTTTATCTTTACCAAAGATTAAAAATTATTATGGTGATGATTTTGCTAAAATTTATAACATTGACGTTCTTAAACATACGCTTTTAATACTTAGCGAGGGTGATTTTGGTGCTAAAAATTTAAGTTTTTATAAGGATAATTTACAAATCAAAAAGCTTGAAGAAAATAGCATAATAAAAGCATTTTTTATTAATGAAAATACTTATCTTTTAATTTCTATTGGTTCTGAAATAGAATTGATCGATAAAAGCTTAAAAAATATAAAAAAATTTAATTTTTCTCATTCTAGTCTCAATGATGCAGCCTTAAGTGAAGATAAGAGCAGATTAGTTGCAGGTTTTGAGAGTGGTGAAGTGGAGCTTTTTGATTTGAAAAATTGGAAAATGCTAAAAAATTATGATAAAATGCATAAAGATAATATCTATCAAGTAGATTTTAAAAATAATGTTATTTTAAGTTGTGGAACGGATAGGCGTATAGGAGTTGTAAAAAATGAAGAGCAAAATTTTTTACAAAAAGATTTTTTGATATATACTTGTGCTTTAAGTCCTAATGGGGAATTAGCTGTTTATAGCGATAATGAAGCTGGAATTAGTGAAGTTTTTAGTACAAGTGATTTTAAGCCTGTTAAAACTTTTAATAATGAGAATTTGATGAGTGAGTTTATTATTTTTTTAAACAATAAAGATTTTATCATTTCAGGTTTTGGCGATAGTATAATATTTAGGAGTATTGATGAATAATCTTTCTAGTGTTTTGATTTTAGCAAAAGAAGAATATATAAATGATTTAAAAAAGGCTATATCTGAAATTCCTTTTTGTTCTGTAGAACTTTGTGAAAATGAAAAGATTATAGTTGTAATTGAAAGTGAAAATTTAGAAGATGAATTAAACTCTTATAAAATGCTTGAAAAATTGCCAAATATTATCAGTATTAATATGGTTTTTTCTTATCAAGATTTAAATGATGATATCCAAAAAGCAATCAATAGTGGTGCAATAGAAACGATAGAAAAAAATGAAAGTGCTGAGAATGTTCGCTACTATGGTAGTGTATTTAATCAATTTTCTTAAAGTGTAAAGTATATATGGTATTTTTAATCCCATTGCTTGTTATAATTGGTGTTATTTTTGGAATTGATTATGTGTATTTTAAAAATCAAGATTTAAAAGTGCAAGTTAAAAAAGAACAAAAAGAATTAAATTCTAGCTTAGAGAAAGAAAAAAAAGAATATATAGAAAAATTATTTAAAACAAAATAGACATTAAAAATCATATTATTTTCTTAAAGATAAATTAAAAAGCTTTTTGCTAGAATTAAAGAAAAATTTTAGGAAACAGTGATGAAAAATACAGTCACTGAAGCTTCTATCTATGAGGCTCAAGGGTTAAAAGATGAAGCTTTGGAAATTTATAAAAATATTTTAAAAGAAGATCCGGATAACCAAAACGCTATTGATGCGGTTCGTCGTCTTAGTGGTTTTAGATCTAAACATAAAGATTTAAATACTCAAATGTTGGATTTTTTTATTAATATGAAAAGTGATGAAGAAATTAACGAATTTAAAAGGTGGTTGATAAAAATATGAATTTGGAAGATTTAGCTAAGAAAACTATTAGCGAAGTTAGCTCTATCATGGAAGAGCAAAGAAGACAAAATGAAATTTTAAAAGAACAAGAATTAAGCAGAAAAACTGAGATAAAAGATGAATTACCACCCATGGAGTTTGTATGCAAAGAGCTTGATGCTCCGCAAGAATTAGAAGATAAAATTTCTATGGCAAAATTTGAAGAAGAGCAAAAAGTGCAAAATGATATTCAAATTTCTACTCAGGAAAATAAAGAGTTTAAAAAAGAAGATCCTTTTTTGCAAAGCGAAATTTTAAATCCTAGTGTTATAGCAGAGATTCAAACGTTTAATGAGGATATTTTTTTAAAACATCTTAGAGAGAGAATTTTAGTTCTTTTTGAGGGTTTAAATAGCATAAAAAAAGATGATCTTGAAAATAGGTTAAACTTGACCATAAATTTTTTAGAGTTTTTGCTTGCAAATATCGAAGATAAGCTTAAAAAATAATCCCGATTTACAGTTTATTGCTGATTTTTTGAAGCCTTATACCAAACGAGCATATTTGGTTGGAGGTAGTGTTAGGGATTTGTTTTTAGGTTTAAAAATTTGCGATTACGATATAGAACTTTATGATATAAAACCTAAAGATTTTGAAAAGATTATGCAAAAATTGGGCGTTCAAGGCTTTGGAAAAAGTTTTTTTGTATATAAGTTTAAAAATTATGATTTAGCTCTTGCTAGAACCGAGAACAAAATAAGCCATGGTCATAAAGGTTTTGAAGTTCAAATTTGCAATGATGAAAAACTTGGTGCCAAAAGACGCGATTTTACTATAAATTCTATGATGATTAATCTTTTTAATGATGAGTTTTTAGATTTTTATGGAGGGTTAAAAGATCTAAGAGCAGGCTTTTTAAGATATATTGATAAAGAAAGCTTTAAGGAGGATAGTTTAAGAGTATTAAGAGCGGTAGTATTTGCTTCAAGGTTTAACTTTAAGATAGCTAGCGAAAGCTTGAAGTTGATGCAAAGTATGGATATAACTGATCTTAGCAAAGATAGGATCAATGCGGAGCTTTATAAATTCTTTAAAAGTCCTAGACTTGATGTGGGCTATAGATATTTGCAAGAACTTGGTTTAGAAAAACAAATTTTTGGCTTCGAGAGTGTTTTTAAGAGCTTGGAATTTCAAAATTTGCTCAGGCAGAGTAGAGAATTTGTAAAAAACGATGTTTTATTCTTGTATTTGTATTTGAATTTTTTTAATTTAGAAAAAGATATATTTTTTAAAAAAACTAAACTTAAAAAAGAATACCTAAAACGTGCAAATCAAGTCTTTTATCTTAATGATATAAGTGATTTTGAACTAGCAAAAATTGCTTTTGAAATGCCTTTGAAGGAATGGTTTGGACTTTGGAGTAAAAAGCGTATAGAGCAAGCTAAAAGATTAAGGCTTTATGAAAATAAGTTTGAAAGTAAAATTTTAGCAAAAGATTTCATAAATGCTGGATTTTGTGGTAAAATTCTTGGTTTAAAGCTTCAAGAAGCAAGAGAGAATGAATTAAGAGAATATATAAAAGGTTTAGCTCAATGATTTCTGTGTTAAAAATTTGTGCCAAAGATCAAAAAGGCCTGATTTATAGAATTTCTGATGTTATTTTTAAATATCATATTAATATAGTAAAAAACGATGAATTTGTAGGTGAAGGGATGTTTTTTTTTCGTGCTCTTTTAGAAGGTGAATTTGATAAAGAAGCTTTTATAGGAACACTTGAAGCCATGCTTGGACAAGAAGTCTTGATAGAACTTTGTGAGAAGAGAAAAAAAGATATTATTGTCTTTGCTACCAAAGAAAGTCATTGTTTGGGAGATTTGCTAATAAAGCATTATAGTAACGAACTTGAAGCAAATATCAAAGCCGTGATTTCAAATCACAATTCTTTAAAGGATTTGGTTGAGAAATTTGAAATTCCTTATCATTTTATCAGTGCTGAAAATTTAGATCGTAAAGAACAAGAAAATCAGATTTTAAAATGTCTTGAACAATATAAATTTGATTATTTGGTTTTGGCAAAATACATGCGAATTTTATCTCCTGATTTTGTTAAGCATTTTGAAGGTAAGATTATAAATATTCATCATTCTTTCTTGCCTGCATTTATAGGGATAAATCCTTATAAACAGGCTTTTGAAAGAGGAGTTAAGATAATCGGAGCTACAGCACATTTTGTAAACAATAATCTTGATGAAGGTCCTATTATCACTCAAGCTGTTTTGCCTGTAAATCATGAGTTTGCTTGGCAAGATATGCAACAAGCAGGTAGAAATATAGAAAAAGATGTTCTTTCAAAAGCACTTGATTTGGCTTTTGAAGATAGAATTTTTATACATAATAATAAAACTATAATATTTTAATGTGATAATTTTACTATAGTTTTATTTAAAGCATTGAAAAAATAATCCATATCCTCTTTTTCATGTGTATAATGCAAGCTTATTCTTAACCAACCTGGTTTTGTTTTAAGTTTTTGGTTGTCTTTTAAGCCTAGTAAATCATGACCATAAGGCCCAGCACAAGCACATCCGGCACGTGTTTCTATGCGGTATTTTTTACTAAGTTCGTAAGCGATGTCAAAAGGAGAAATTCCTTTGATATTGAAAGCAAAAATAGGTAATCGAGTTTTTAAATTCTTTGCATATAAAATTAAATTAGGTATAGTTTTTAGTTTTTCAAAAAAATAATCTTTTAGAATTTCTTCTTTTTTTTCTATATATTTGACCCCTATAGAATCTTTGATTTTAAAAGCTAAGCTAGCACGAATGAGTTGTAAAATTCCAGGTGTTCCTCCTTCTTCTAAGGCTTCTTCATTGCAAAGATAGCATTGTGAAGTGCGAGAGACATAGCCCACAGTTCCACCTGCGGCAAAGCTAGGTTTGTTTCCACAAAGATCTTTTTTAATCGCCAAAAGTCCAGAACCGCCAATGCCGCCGATTAATTTATGAGAACTTATAAACAACGCATCATAGTATTGACAAGGTATGTTTTTATAGGGAATGAAACTAGATGCATCAAAAGCAACTATCCCTTTAAATTTACGAACCATTTCAGAAATGCGTTTATAATCACTTAATATCCCAGTAACATTTGAAGCTAAAGAAAAGCTAGCGATTATTTTTCTTTTTTTGTTTTTTTGTAAAGTTTTTTCTAGAAAATTAAAATTAATCTCTCCGTTTTTATCCAAAGGAATTCTGATGCATTCACACAAGCCTTCTCGAAATGAAAGTTCATTAGAATGATGCTCGTAAGGCCCTACGATAACTAAAGGCAAAGTATTTTTATCAATTTGCGTAAAATATCTTTCTTTTATAAGAGGAGGAATGTAAATGCCGATCAATTCTTGAAATTTTTTAATAGCACTGCTTGATCCTGTTCCGCAAGCTATAAGGGCAAAATTTTCATCTAGTGATAAACTTTTTTTTATATCTTTTCTTGCTTGTTCATAAATTTGTTGAGTTTTAAAAGAATTTAAAGAGCTATCAGAATGCGTATTTGCATAGGTTGGAAGAATTTTTGAAATTTCTTTTTCTACGCATTTTAGAGCTAAAGCACTTGCTGTGAAATCAAAATACAAAATACCTTTTTTTAAGATCAATTCTTTTTTTAAATCTGAAATTTGCAAATACAATCCTTTAAAAATTTGCTAAAATTATACTATAAAAATGCTTTATAAAGGAAAAATATAAAATTTAAAAACTTTGTAGATTCACATAAGAATTTGTCTTTAAGTAAGCTTTTTGATTTTTATAGTGTGTTTGAGGGTTTTGAAAAATTAAACATTTTAAATTTTGAAGAAGATGTATTTGTAAATATAGAGCGAATTTTACTTGATGATTATTTAAAGATTAAAAGTTATTTCACTTTAGATGAAACAAGTTCTTATGCTCTTGCTTTGCTAGCTAAAAACAATCGCAAGCGTTTTTCTATCAATAGAAAAATTCAGCATTTTAAAGCTTTATCTACACTTAAATATCTTTTAAAAACAGGTATAATCAAGCTTGAGTATAGCAAGGAAGCTAAAAAAATAAAAGATAAAAGACAAAAAATTAAAAAAGAATTAAGATCTTATACTATCCAAGATAAGATTATATTTAGCAACCATTTTACTCGTTTCTTTTTTTATTTTTTAAAGCCCAACGAAAAGCTTATTTTACAAAATCGTTATAAAGAAGTTTTAGAATGCATTAAAGAAAAATTTGAACTTTATCAAAGTTTTTGTTTTGAACAGCTTTCTAGAGAATTGCTTGAGAAAAAATTCAATATCAATGGAGTGCAAAGCTACTGGGATAAGAATTTAGAACTCGATCTTTATTATCAAGATGAAAATTTGTGTTTTGTCGGAGAAGTTAAATTTAAAAATAAAAAAATTTGTAAAAATATTTTAAATCTTTTAAAATCAAAAGTAAAGTCTTTAAATTTGACTCCAAATTATTACATTATAATCTCAAAAAATGGTTTTAGCAAGGAATTTGATAAAATATGCGAACAGAATTTGCTTTTACTTGATTTGAATGATTTTAAGATTTTATTAGAGGAATGATAAATGAATGAAAGTATTTTAAAAAGTTTAGACTCAAATGAAAAAGAAACCCTACAAAAAGGCTTAGAAAGTCTTATAGAACAAACTTATGTAATAGAAAATGAATACAAAACTTTAAATGAAAACTATAACTCCTTACGCGCAATGGTTGATGAGATTATAGAGGTGTTGCCTAGTGCGCTTTGGATTTTAGATAAAGAAAAAAATATTATTTTACAAAATCAAGAAGCCTTGAAAAATCCAAAATTACTTAGTATCATTAGTCTTGATAAAATTCGTGATGAGCTTGAATTTGAAGGTAGGTTTTATGCGGTAAAAATCATAGCGCATAATGAAAAAACTATAGTTTCAGCTACAGATATTAGCGATGAAAAACGCAATGAAAGGCTTGCAAGCATGGGTAGTGTAGCGGCTCATTTGGCACATGAGATAAGAAATCCTATCGGATCTATATCTTTACTTGCTTCAACCCTTTTTGCTCGTAGTGAGCTTAAAAACAAGCATATAGTTCTTGAAATCCAAAAGGCTATTGCTAGAGTGGAGCGTATCGTAAATTCAACTCTACTTTTTACTAAGGGTGTACACATCAATGCTTCAAATTTTAATCTTTTAGAGTTAAAAGAAGAGTGTGAAAGTGCCGTTAACTCTTATAATTTTACTTCTCAAATAGACTTTGAAATATCTTTTTTGGATAAGCAGATTTGCGCTGATAAAGCCCTTCTTGGTTTGGTTTTGCAAAATTTAATTTATAATGCTATTGATGCGATAGAAGAAAGCGAATGTGAAAAGCCTATGATTAAAATTTTAGCAAGTTGTGGTAATGAAAAAATATGTATTAGAGTGTATGATAATGGTTGCGAAATAAAAGATGAGAAATTGGTTTTTGAAGCTTTTAAAACAACAAAACTTAAAGGCAATGGACTTGGCTTGTCGCTTTCTAAAGAAATCATAAACGCTCATAAGGGAGAGCTAAGCTTTCAAAGCGATCCTAAGAATTTTTATTTTACCTTACCTTTGGTGCGATAAATTTTTATTTATAATTTTTAAATAATGTGATCAATAATTTCTTTTCACCCCAAAACGGAACAGATCTTGCTTATATTATTTTAATATATATTTAGTATATTTAGATTGAAGGCAGAAAAATCTAAATCAAAGGAATTAATATGAGTATCTTTAGCATCAATGATAACTCAAACTATGGTTCTATACTTTCACAAAGTAAAGCTAATAAAGAAAGTAAAGAAAATTCTAAAATAAGTTTTGCCAATGCTTTTTTAAAACAAAATGCTAGTAAATTAAATGAAATTCAAAATGCAAATTCACAAACTCTAGCAAGAAGTGAAGTATTAAATTCTACCAATACAACAAATACTAGCAATAATACTAATTTTAGTATAAGTAGTAAGACAAATTCTCCTAATTATGATATATCAAGTGAATTTAAAAACTCTATTTATACTCTAAAATATAAACAAGCAGATACAAGCAATATTGTATCTTTAGCTTATGGTTATGGAGTAGATGCTAATGGTTATATGGGAAGTGACTTTAATAAAGCCGCAGGATTACCTGAAGATTTTAAGATACATAAATCTACTTTGGATGAGATAGAGAGGAAGGCTGAAAATAACTCTTATACTTCAGATATAAAAAAATATTTAGGTATAGATAAATATTATACAAACATAGATATGGCTGAAACCATAAAACAATACTATAATCAATTTAATCAAATTATTAATCATGCTTTTAATGATACCAATAAAGCAAGTTTCACTGAAGCAGATATAAATTCTATGCCTAAGGGAATTAGTGAATTATCATCTGATAAAACTATAGGTATTATGCCGAAAAATTATGATAAGCTAACAATAACAAACTATTATAATACACAAGATCAATATAATGAAGCAGAACAATTAGGAATGTTTGGGCATATTAATATAGGCTTACAACCATTAAATTTCACTCCGCAAAGTATGCAAACTCAAAATTTAGATAAAGACACTGCAATAGATACTTTTAATCCTGATATGTCAGTTTATCCAAAAAATGAAGATGGAAGCTATTCTAAAGAAGCTTTGTTTATGAGTTTTTTAAAATCAACGGGTGTATCGCCAAGAGAAGGTAGTGCAACATTAAATCCTATAGCTAAGTCTTATGCTGAAGCTATGACTAAAGAAAGCTTTGATGGATCATTAACTTCCTTAGATGACATCATGACAGGCAAAGTGGATTTTGCAAGTTTGTTAAAAGGCTATGCACAAGAGGGTTGGCTTGATGCAGATATATATGCAATGGAAAAAGGAGTTAAATGGCAAAATACAAGTATAGGTTATGGTGGAGCTTGGTTTGATAATCAGTTTAATCAAGCAAAAGCTAATGGTTGGAAAGCAAGTAACCAAAGTATAGACTCTTATGTTAGTTCTATAATAGATAGACTTAATAATCTTTTAGGACAAACTAGGGTTTAGGAAGTATTTGTACAAAGTTAAATTAAAATTGATGATTTTACAAATACTTATGCGAATTACATGAAACTAGGCGCATCATTTGAAAAGAGTATTAAATCTGCGTTTTTTGTTTCTTTAGCAAGAACTTTCACTAATTCATTTTTTTCTTTCAGTATAATGGTTTTTATTTTTAACTCTTTTTTGAAAATTTCAGCATTGATTTGTGCACTAATGATAGCAAGATCAAAACACTCATTGATGATTTTAGCAAGTTTTATATTTTCTTCTTCGCTTACTTCTACTATGCCAGGACTTACTAAAACTTTGCGTCCTTTATAGCTTTTACAAAGTTCATAGCTTGTGCTCATACCCTTAAAATTTCCATTAAAACCATCATCTATGATAAATTTAGGCTCTCTTGAAAGCACTTGCAAGCGATGTTCTACGGAATTTATATTTAAAACTTGCTTTTGAATTTTTTCTAGTTTTATGCCAAGATAATTAGCACAAAGTATGCAAACACAAAGATTTTGAGCGTTAAAATCTCCTAAAATTTGACTTTTAAAATCATAGGATTTATTTCCCATATTTACCTTAAATTCTACACCTTCAAGACTTGAATGAATAAGGCTTAATTTATCATCATAAAGGCTTATGATCTTATCTTCTTTTTTTTGAGTGCTAGAGTGCAAAAAAGCTTTCTCTAGTCTTTTGGAATTTAAGGCTTCAAGTTTGGTTAAACGGATATTTTCAACACTTTTAAAATACTCTAAATGTGCATTGCCTATCTCTCCTATTATGCTGATGTGAGGTTCTAAAAAACGCGTGATCTCATCAATATCTCCTTTAAGTCTAGCACCTGCTTCAGCTATGTAAATTTGAGTACCTGGGCTTAAATTTGTATTGATATCAGCGACTATACCTAGCAGGGTATTGACAGAGCGTGGTGTTTTGTAGCTTTTAAAATCATCTTTTAAGAGTTCGTATAAAAAATTTTTAATACTTGTTTTTCCAAAACTTGCAGTAATGAGTATGATCTTTAAATTTCCATTGGCTCTTAATTTGACTTTGGCTTGTTTTTTATAATATAAATTTGTAAAAAACTCATAAATTTTAAGATTAAATAAGGCAAAAGGAAGGGTAAAAAGATTAAAAAGAAAAGAAAAACGTAAAGCAAGGATAGCAAAAATGGCATTATAAACAAAAACAAAAACAAAAAACCATTTAACCTTACTTGTAAAAACAAGCTTTTTATCTATACCTTTGTGCCAAAAATACAAAATCAGAGTATGAATCAACGCAAAATATGCTAAAGAATATAAAGGAAAAGCTAAGAATAAAAAATAAGGAATAAATAAAAAATACAAATGCCACAAGGATTTGTGATAGTGAAAAAATACGCGTTTAAATTTATAAGAGTACCATTGTAAAGCACTCATAAGATAAAAAGCTATGCAAAAATTAAAAAATAAAGAATTGATAAAATAAAGAGTATTAATAAGCATTCAAATTTCCTTGATTTTTTGAGCTATGAAAGCAGAATGTTTTAAAAAGAAAAAATGATCCCCCTCTAAAGGATAAAAAGTGCTATTTTTTAAAAGTTTATGCATTTTTTCACCACAATATAAAGGTGTGGCTTCATCGCTTTTTCCCCAAAAAATCAAACTTTTAGCCTTTTGCCCTGAAAAAATTTCATTAAAATCCTCATCGACAACCTTTTTAAAGGTTTCATACATGATAGGACTAAGATTTGCTCCATCTTTGCTAACAAAATAGTGATAAAATTTTCTTAAACCAAAGAATTTTAAAATTTTAAAAACGCAGATTTTAAAACGCACTTTTAAGGATTTTTTAGCTAAAATTCCTGCACTTGAAAGTAAGATTAGGGTGTCTTTTTCTTTTGCGAGTAGGGTGCTTACTTTTCCACCAAAAGAATGCCCCATGAAAAAACGGACATTGAGTTTTTTTTGTTTTAAAAAAAGCTCTGTGATATTAGCATAATCTTGAGTATTTAAAATTTCTTCCACGCTTGAATTTCCAAAACCCGCCAAATCCATATAAATTTGACAAAAATCTTTTAAAAAAGGACAAAAACTTTGCTTCATAAGTTCTTTATCAGCTCCCCAGCCGTGTAAGATAAGTATTTGCGGTAAGGTAAGATCACCTAAAATTTCATAAGAAATTTGATAAGTTTTGTTTTTATAAGAAAGTTGTGTTTGAGCCATTTTAAGCCTTTTGATTTTTGTATATATTTTCTAAAAGTTGCATGGCGTTTTGCAAGCGTTCAAATTCCTTCATACTAAGCATCACAGCTTCAAATTTGTTATTTTTTAAAATAACTATTTTTCCATTTTCGCTTTTTTTGAGTTTTTCCATAATGGGGCTAAAATTTCTTACCACTTCGGTGGCAGTGTAAATTTCATCTTGTTTAAAAGAGAGCATTTTTCTTCCTAAAATACGCTAAATTTTATGTATAATTTAGCGTATCTTGACTTAAAAGCTTATAATTTTCCTTTTTGTCCGTTGATAGAGTGAAGGAAGTTGTAGCTGATTTTTATCATTTTTTCAAGCGAAATTTGATCAGCTAAGGCGTTTAAAGTGGCGTTAAAGTCTTTAAAAAGATAATTAGCTAAAGAACCAGGGTTTGGATTGATTTCATTTAAATATACTTCATTATCAAGTATAAAGAAATCGCAGCGTATTAAAGCACCTTTAAATAAAGGATTGTAAATCTTTTTAAAACTATCTTTGAGTTTTTCTTTTAACTCTTCACTTAAATTTGCTTCTACAAGTTCATTGTGTCCTGAAAAGCTAAGATATTTTTGTTCAAAATCCAAAAATTCTTTTTTCTTTGGCTCTTCTATGATGGAAAAAACAAATTCATCATTGATCATACATCCTGCAAGATTGTATTCTTTGATATTGTTTTTAAATTCTTCCACTACAAGATCATTGTCAAATTCAAAACCTACATCTTTGGCGTATTCTAAATCTTTTTCATCTTTTACTATACTAATACCTATACTACTTCCAAGTCTTGCAGGCTTGATAATGCAAGGAAAACTAAGCTTTTCTTTAGAGTTTTGCCCTTTTCTTAGCATGGTATAGTCAAGTGTTTTTACTCCAACGCTTTTTGCGTAAAGTTTGGTAAGTTCTTTGTTAAAAGATAGCACACTAGCTTCAAGCCTAGATCCTATAAATTTAATAGAATAAAACTCAAATAAAGCTGCGATTTTTCCATCTTCACCATCTCTACCATGGATAAGATTGATCACACACTCGCACTCTAGTTTATTTTCTTTTAAAAAGCCTTTGCTAAAAAAACCTCCTTGTTGTATGAAAAGTTCTTTTTCTTTTTTATAAGCCTTAGTGCTAAAAGTTTTAGAATTCATTTTTTCATTTGGAATACGATAAAATCTTCTTTGTTCATCGCAAAAAATAAATTCTAAATTTTGATTGATGACTTTTTTAAGCACCACAGCACTTACTATACTGATCTCATGTTCATAAGAATTTCCTCCAAAAAGTATTGCAAATTTCATTTTATCCCTTTATCCTAGTTTTTTAAGAGCTTCTTTGATGAGTTCGCTTGTACCTGTTGCTTGAGAACTCGCTAAAACACCTATAATTTTTTCTTGTTTAAAGCCTAGAGTAAGAAGTGCGGCTAAGGCTTCGCTTTTATCATCGCTTGCATTTTCAAGCTTGGTTTTTGTATCAGAAAGTTCTACTATAATGCGTTTTGCACTTTTTGGACCTATACCTGGTACTTTTTTAAGCACGCTTTCATCTCCTAAGTTTAAGGCTTTGTAAAAAGAATTTACATCAAGACTAGAGCATACTGCCATAGCAGTATTTGCACCTACTCCATTGACTTTTAAAAGCATTTCAAACATTTTTTGCTCGTCCTTATCCAAGAAACCATAAAATTTATTAGAATCTTCTTTAATGATTTGAGTGATAAAAAACTCATGCTTTTCTTGAGTTTGAATTTTAGCAGAACAAAAAAGTGAAATAAATATTCCATAGCTTAAGCCACTAGTACATTTAACAATGATAAAAGTAGGTTCTTTTTTTGTGATTATTCCTTCGATTCTGACAACCATGCTATATCCTTTTCTTCGTAATCTAATTTTTTATGTATTTCTATACTTTCTTGGTTGTTTTGTATGACTTTTTTAATGCCTATAAATTTAGCATTTTCATTAACAAATGAAGAGTAAAAAATATCTTCTTTAGGTTCTAGAAGTGAAAATTTGATCTCATTCATATCAGTCCATTTGCCACTTTTATTTATAAAAGTTGCTTCAAAAAGCATTTTTTGCAAATTGATTAATTCTAATTGTAAAGATTTTTTGCGTTCAAGAAGTTCTTTTTCTTCATTTTGTAGTTTGTTTAATTCAAGATTTTGCAAAGAAAAATCTTTTAGAGCTTTTTCGTATTGTATGGGAACATTTTGACCTTGATTTTTAAGTTCTGTTATCTTTTTTTCAACGCTTAAAATTCCATTTTTGCTTGATAAAATGTATTGTCTTATTTTATTTATTCTATGGTTTAGCTTAGAAATTTGCTCTCCTAAAATCGTAAATTCTTCATCATAATTTTTATCAAGCGTTTTAATTTTAGCATGAAATTTATTATTATCCCCGTTAATGCGTTCTATTGTAGTATTTTCAAAAAACACACAAGAATTATTATTTTCTAAATTTTCTATATAGATTTTATCAGCTTGTATATTTCCGCCTAAACTTTTTTTAATTCTCACTTTTTTGGCTTTGATTGTTCCACCTTCGAGCAAATCTATATTTAAAATTTCAGCTTCTGCAAATCCTCTATGAGTTTTTATATAAGCTTGTTTGGCTTGAATTTTAGCTTTAGAGTGTGTAGTACCTTCTATTTTCATTTTTGTAGCATTAAGTTGAGTGTTGCTTCCTACGCTTCCGACTACATTTAATTCTTCGCATTCTATTCCAACGCCAGAATTTACAGCGTCTTTTACTTCTGAAAGAAATTTTATATTGATTTTGACATTTTTATCCAATCCAGCTTTTATAATCCCTATATTTTTAAAATCCACTCCATTAAAATCTAGTTCATTAGCGATATCAAATTTTTCACCATCTTGCACTACATAACCTTTTTTTAAAGCTATATATTCTGTGTATCCGTCTTGCTCTAGTTGTTTAAAGGCTGAAGAACAAGAAAATTCAACTTTATTTTCATTTGCAGATAAAACTTTTAAGGTATGTAAATTTAAGTCTTTTCCTTCTTTACCTTGTTTAAATTTAGCGTGTTTTAAAACAACTTCATTTTCATCAACAACAATAATACCTGAGCGTTTTTCATCGATAGTGTAGTTTTTGGTTTTTTCTTTATAAGTTAAGATTAGGGATTCATTTTGACTTTCTACAGGATCAATACCTTGTGCAACGGTAATTTGTATAGTTTTATTAAAAGGGGTGTTTTTATGTTGGTTGCAAAAAGACATTAAATTTTTCTTAAAATCAAAAATACGAATACCTATTAAAAATTTAAGTTTCAACATTTTTTTATAAATATTTTGCAAAAGCTCTAGTGCTAGTTTTTCATAAAAGTCCAAATTTGTAAAATCAATTTGAGCAACTATTTTAGTTAAATTTTTATTCGCAACTAATTTAATTGCTTGAGATGCTTTGCTTTGGTTTATGCCATGAAAAATTTCTATTTTATATTCTTGCTTGATCTGAAGATCATTTTTTAAAAAAATTTCATCTTTATCAAAAAGGATTAATTCTTTTTCAGAAATTTTTTTCCATTCTAAATCTCCAAAACGATATTGTGTAGAAAACGCCAATAAACTAAAATCAAGCTCATTTAAGCTAAGGTTTGTTCGCGAAGCTACGCTTAAAAGCTCTTGAGCCGGATTTTCTGTATAGGCAATAATTTTTTCATCCAAAGCCAAAACTTTCCCCTTGTAAAAAAATTAAGAGTGTAATTATAGTCAATTTTTAATCAATTTTAGTTAAAATAGTTCTCTTTATATTTTGAAATTTATGAAAAAATTTAATGAAGAGCTTAGTATTTAAAAATTTTATTATCAATGCTTTAGGAATTTTATTTTCAAGAATTTTAGGGTTTGCTAGAGATGTTTTAATAGCACTTTTTTTGGGAGCAGGGCTTTATAGCGATATTTTTTTTGTGGCTTTAAAAATGCCTGCTTTTTTTAGAAGGATTTTTGCAGAAGGGGCTTTTGGACAAAGTTTTTTGCCTAATTTTGTAAAAGCGAAAAAAAAAGGAGCTTTTTGCGTCAGCGTAATGATGCAATTTAGTCTTATAGTTTTTTTATTTTGTCTTTTAGTAAGTTTTTTTTCTTCTTTTTTTACCAAGCTTTTTGCTTTTGGGTTTAATGCAGATACTATAGCTTTAGCGGCTCCTTTGGTGGCGATTAATTTTTGGTATTTGTTTTTTATTTTTTTAGTTACTTTTTTAGGAGCTATTTTAAATTATAGGCAAAAATTTTTCATTACCTCTTTTTCTGCGGCATTATTTAATTTAAGTATTGTTATAGCTGCTTTTTTTGTGGATAAAAATGCACCGCAAAATACACTTTATTATTTTTCTTATGCAACAGTTTTAAGTGGAGTGGCACAGCTTATTTTACATTTGCTTGTTTTAAAAAACAATCCTGTAATTCGCTCTATGGCTTTAAGTATAAAATTAAAAAAAGCCAAGGCGAAATTACAAGGTTTTTATGGTAATTTTTTTCACGGAGTTTTGGGTTCTTCTGCGACACAATTTAGCTCATTGCTTGATACGACTATAGCTAGCTTTTTAATGAGTGGGAGTATTTCTTATCTTTATTATGCAAATCGTGTCTTTCAACTTCCTCTTGCACTTTTTGCTATTGCCCTAACTCAAGTTTCTTTTCCAAAAATTTTAAAGCATTTGAAAAGTGATCAGGAAAATTTAGCTTTAAAATTTATGCAAAGAGCATTAGTGCTTTTAAGCATTTTGCTTATTGCTTCTAGCATTATAGGTTCTGTGTTTGCTTTAGAAATTTCAAAGCTTTTATTTGAAAGAGGAAATTTCACTCATGAAGACAGTGTGATTACGGCTTATGTTTTGATTGCTTATCTTATAGGGCTTTTACCTTTTGGCTTGCAAAAGCTTTTTTCCTTGTGGCTTTATGTAAAATTTAAACAAAAAACAGCAGCTTGGATCGCGGTAAAATCTTTATTTATTAGTGCTTTATGTTCTATAGCTTTTATATTTTTGATTAAAGATGAAAGTTTAAAAGTTATTGCAGTAGCACTTTCAAGTTCTATTAGTGCTTTTTATTTGTTTGGAGCCAATATCAAAGAATTTGGTTTTAAGAAATTTTTTGCTTTAATATCTATTAAAATTTGCTTGTTGATTGTAGTTGCTTTGATTGTTTTTACAATTTTACTTATTTTGATTAAACCTTATATTTTAAGTTTTTTTATAGGAATTTTTACAAGTTTTAAAGGAGTTTTTAATGAGATTGTTAGATAGTGTAACAAAAGAGAAAATAAAACTTGATAAACAAGATATTAGCATTTATTTATGTGGGCCTACGGTTTATAATAATGCACATTTAGGACATGCAAGAAGTAGTGTTTGTTTTGATCTTTTGCGTAGGGTTTTACTTGCCAATGGCAATAGGGTAAAATTTGTTAGAAATTACACAGATATTGATGATAAGATTTTAAAAAAAATGACTCAAAGTGGTCAAACCTTAGAAGAAATTACGGAATTTTATATCAAAAGTTATGAAGAGGATATGAGGACTTTAAATGTATTAGATCCTGATTTTAAGCCTCGTGCAACGCATTATATAGCAGCTATGCTTGATTTGATTAAAAAGCTTACTAAGGATGGGTTTGTTTATACTCTAGAAGATGGTATTTATTTTGACACAAGCAAAGATGAAAAATATTTAACCCTATCAAATCGCAATTTAGAAGAAAATATTTCTCGTTTAAGTAATGAAGTACAAAAAAGAAATGAAAGTGATTTTGTGCTTTGGAAATTTGATGAAAATTTTTATCAAAGTGAATTTGGAAAAGGGCGTCCAGGTTGGCATACTGAATGTGTTGCTATGATTGATTCTATTTTTGAAAATACTCTTGATATACATGCTGGAGGGATAGACTTGTTTTTTCCTCACCACGAAAATGAAGCTGTACAATGTCGTTGTGGATACAAGAGAAATTTAGCAAATATTTGGCTTCACAATGGTTTTGTAAAAATTGATGGTGAAAAAATGAGTAAAAGTTTAAACAATAGCTTTTTCATAAAAGATGCTTTAAAAGAATTTATGGGTGAGGCTTTGAGATTTTATCTTTTGAGCTCTCATTATAGATCCCATTTTAATTATTCTTTATCGGATTTAGAAAATGCTAAAAAGCGTTTAGATAAATTTTATCGTCTTAAAAAAAGATTGGATTTAGGCGAAATTTCTGATTTTGATGTTTTAAATGATATTAAAATAAAGAGCGAGATTGCTAAGCAAATTTTAGAGACTTTAAAGGATGATTTAAATATTTCTAAGGCTTTGGCTCTTTTAGATGATTTTATTGGAAATGCAAATTTAGAGTTAGATAAAGAAAGTAAAAATAAAATTTTAAAACAAAATATCAAAGAAGCTTTAAGTGAACTAGCTAAAATTTTTGGCTTTGGTTTTATAGACACAACTTTATATTTTCAATGGGGTGTAAGCAAAGAAGAACGAGAAGAGATTGAAAAGTTAATCTTAGAAAGAACTGAGGCTAAGAAAAACAAAGATTTTAATACAGCTGATGCAATAAGGGAGCAATTAAGCAGTAAAAAAATCACTCTTTTAGATACTCCAAATGGAACAATTTGGGAGAAAATGAATGCATAATGAGATGAATTTAAAAGAGGTTTTAATACGCTTCAAGCCCTTTTATAAAAGGTATTGGAAACAATTTGCTATAGCTATTTTTGGTATGATTTTGGCAAGTGGAGGAACTGCTGGGAGTTTTTATGCTTTAGAACCTATTTTAAATTATATTTTCGTTGAAAAAAATGAAGCTTTACTTTATACAATACCTTTTTTGTTAGTATTGATGTATTTTTTTAAAAATCTTGGAACTTATTTGCAAAGTTTTTATGTTTCTTTTATAGGAACAGATATGTTAAGGGTATTGCGTGCTAAGGTTTTAAAAAATATTTTACGCTTGGATATGGATTTTTTTAAACGCTACAAAAGCGGAGAACTTGTAAGTCGTTGTACTAATGATATTAATGCACTTCAAAGCATAGTATCAAATATTATTCCTGATTTTTTTAGAGAGCTTTTAACTGCCATAGGACTGCTTTTAGTAGTTTTATACCAAAGTCCTACTTTAGCTTTTTTTGCTTTAGTGATTTTACCTTTAGCTATTTTTCCTTTGGTGTGGTTTGCTAAAAAGCTTAAAAAATATGCAAGAAATATACAAGAGACAAATTCGGATTTACTTTCTTATTTAGGCGAAATTTTTTCAAATATTGAATTGATTAAGGCTAATGATAATGAAAAAAAAGAAAGCGATAAATTTGCTAAGCATAATGATACTTTATGTAAATTAAATCTAAAATCTGCACGCATTGACGCACTTACAAGCCCTTTGATGGATATGATGGGTTCTGTTGGGGTTGCTGTAGTGATTATTGTAGGTGGTAGAGAGGTTATTAATGGTTCTATGAGTGTGGGAAGTTTTATCAGCTTTGTTTCAGCACTTTTTGCAATATATACTCCTTTAAAACGTCTTTCTTCTTTATATGGAAAACTTCAAGGTGCTGTTGTGGCAAGTGAAAGAACTTTTTATTTATTGGATTTAGAACCTCAAATTAAAGGTGGAAGTAAAGAATTAAAAAACATTGAAAAAATTAGTTTTGAAAATGTTGAGTTTGCTTATGAAAACCCACATAAAAGCGTCTTAAAAGGTGTAAATTTTGATTTTGTTAAAGGAGAAATGCTTGCTCTTGTAGGAATAAGTGGGGGTGGTAAATCTTCTATTATCAATCTTTTGATGTATTTTTATGAAAAGCAAAAAGGTAAAATTTTATTCAACCAAGAAGATATCAGCACTTTTACCATAGAAAGTTTACATGCTAAAATAGGACTTGTAACGCAAAATATTTATCTTTTTAATGATAGTTTTGCTGCAAATATTGCTTATAGCGAAGAGTTAGAAGAAGAAAAAGTCATTCAAGCTTTAAAATTGGCCAATGCTTATGAATTTGTTAAAGAAATGGGTGGAATTTGGGCTGAAGTGAAAGAACATGGCAAGAATTTAAGTGGAGGACAAAAACAAAGAATAGTAATCGCTAGAGCTTTATATAAAAATCCTGATGTGCTTATTTTTGATGAAGCAACTTCAGCTTTGGATAACGAAAGTGAAAAAGCAATAGTTAAAACTATAGAAAACTTAAAACAAGACAGATTGATTTTAGTGGTTGCACATCGTTTAAGCACTATAGAAAATGCAGATAAAATAGTAGTATTGGATAAGGGCAAAGTATTAGCAATAGGTAAAGATGAAGATCTTTTACAAACTTGTTCTTTGTATCAAAAATTTAAAAGCAAACAAAAAGCAAAGCCTAGCTTTAGTTAATTTTAGTTAGAATTTCAAAAAGGATTAAAAAATGGCTTATGAAATAATAAAACCTTTACTTTTTAAGTTAAATCCTGAGCATGCACATGCTTTGGTTGAATATAGCTTAAGAGCTTTAAATGCTAGTTTTCCAGGGGCTTTAAGTTTTTTAGCACATAAATATATAGTTGATGATGAGAGTTTAAGGCAAAATTTACTTGGACTTGATTTTAATAATCCTGTGGGTTTAGCAGGAGGCTTTGATAAAAATGCCACTATGATAAGACCTTTGAGTGCTTTAGGATTTGGTTTTTTGGAAGTGGGAACTTTTACTCCAAAACCTCAAGAAGGCAATGAAAAACCACGCCTGTTTAGACTTATAAAACAAGAAAGTATACAAAATGCTATGGGTTTTAACAACGAAGGTGCTGAAAAGATCGCTTTAAGGCTTGCAAAAACTTATCCTTTTGTTTTACCTTTAGGGGTAAATATAGGGAAAAATAAAATCACTCCAAATGATAAAGCTTTAGAAGATTATTTTACTTTATTTAGAGATTTTAAGGATTTATGTGATTATTTTATCGTTAATATCTCATCTCCTAATACTCAAAATTTAAGAGAATTGCAAAATGATGATTTTTTAAATACCTTACTTGAAGAAGTCAAAAAAATCACTTCTAAACCTATTTTGATAAAAATTGCTCCTGATATGAAAATAGATGATGCTTTAAATTTATGTGAAAATGCTATTAAACAAGGTGCAAATGGATTTATATTAGCCAATACTAGTGTTGATTATAGTTTATTAGGTAATAATCGTACTTTTGGTGGTATTAGTGGAAGGCTTATTACGGAAAAAAGTGGTATTTTTTTCAAAGAAGTAGCTAAGATTCTTTTTGGCAAAACCTTGCTTATTGCAAATGGAGGGATTGATAGTGCTGATATTGCTTATGAGCGCATTAAAAATGGAGCTAATTTGGTACAAGTTTATACAGCTTTGATTTTTAAAGGTCCTTCTTTGGTAAAAAATATCAATCAAAATCTTATAGAGCTTTTAAGAAAAGATGGTTTTTTGCACATTAGTGAAGCTGTTGGGGTAAATTTAAAATGATTAGCTATGAAAAAATTCAATTAAAAAACAAGCTTGAAGTTTATGCTTTACCTGTAAATAAAAACAGCGATGTGATTGGTGTTGATATTTTTTATAAAGTGGGTTCAAGAAATGAGATCATGGGAAAAAGTGGCATAGCTCATATGCTAGAACATTTAAATTTTAAAAGTACTAAAAATTTAAAAGCAGGTGAATTTGATGAGATTGTTAAAGGTTTTGGTGGTGTAGATAATGCTAGTACAGGTTTTGACTATACTCATTATTATATCAAATGTGCGAAGAAAAATTTAGATAAAGCTTTGGGGCTTTTTGCTGAACTTATGGCGAATTTAAATCTAAAAGATGAAGAATTTCAGCCTGAAAGAGCAGTGGTTTTAGAAGAGCGTAGATGGAGAACAGATAATAATCCTTTAGGATATCTTTATTTTAGGCTTTTTAATCATGCTTTTATGTATCATCCTTATCATTGGACTCCTATAGGTTTTTTTAAAGATATAGAAAATTGGAGCATTGAGGATATTAAAGAATTTCACAGCATTTATTATCAACCTAAAAATGCGATTTTGCTTGTAAGTGGTGATATAGAAAGTAAAGAAGTTTTTGAGCTTTCAAAAAAACATTTTGAAAAGATTAAAAACACTAAGGCTATACCTAAAATTCATACAAAAGAGCCTAAGCAAGATGGAGCAAAAAGAATATATTTGCATAAAAATTCAGATACTGAACTTTTGGCTCTTGCTTATAAAATTCCAAATTTCAAGCACAAAGATATACCTGCTTTAAATGCTTTAGCTGAGCTTTTAGGGAGTGGTAAAAGTTCTTTAATGAGTGAAATTTTGATTGATAAATTAAATTTAATCAATGATTATTATGCTTATGTTAATGATTGTATAGATGAAAATTTATTTATTTTTATTTGCAATTGTAATCTCAATGTTGATACAAAAAGAGTAGAAAAAGAGCTTTTAAAAATCATTAATAAACTTAAAATGGGTAAAATTTCTCAAAAAGATTTGCAAAGAGTGAAAAATAATGTCAAGAGTGATTTTATTTTCTCACTTAATAATGCTAGTGCAGTGGCAAATATTTATGGTTCATATCTAGCAAGAGGAGATATCAATCCTTTGTTAAATTATGAGAAAGATATACAAAATTTGGAATTAAAAGATTTGATTTCTTGTGCTAAAAAATATTTTATTCAAGAAAATTCAACTACGGTAATTCTAAGAAAGGATTCAAATGGATAAAAATATTATCATTGGGGCAATGACGGCTCTTATTACACCATTTAAAAATGGAAAAGTTGATGAGCAAAGTTATGCAAGATTGATTAAAAGACAAATAGAAAATGGCATCGATGCAGTAGTTCCAGTAGGAACAACAGGAGAAAGTGCAACTTTAACCCATGAAGAACATAGAACTTGCATAGAAATAGCCGTTGAGACTTGTAAAGGAACTAAAGTTAAGGTTTTAGCAGGTGCGGGAAGTAATGCAACTCATGAGGCAGTGGGTTTGGCTAAATTTGCTAAAGAGCATGGAGCCGATGGGATTTTAAGCGTAGCACCGTATTATAATAAACCTACTCAACAAGGACTTTATGAGCATTATAAGGCTATTGCACAAAGTGTGGATATTCCTGTACTTTTATATAATGTTCCAGGAAGAACAGGTTGTGAAATTTCGACAGATATTATCATCAAGCTTTTTAGAGATTGTGAAAATATTTATGGAGTAAAAGAAGCGAGTGGAAATATCGATAAGTGCGTGGATTTACTCGCACATGAGCCTAGAATGATGCTTATTTCAGGAGAAGATGCGATCAATTATCCTATACTTTCAAATGGCGGAAAGGGAGTGATTTCAGTAACTTCCAATTTATTACCTGATATGATTAGTGCTTTAACTCATTTTGCTTTAGATGAAAATTATAAAGAAGCCAAAAAAATTAATGACGAGCTTTATAATATCAATAAAATTTTATTTTGCGAAAGTAATCCTATTCCTATTAAAACGGCTATGTATATAACTGGATTGATAGAAAGTTTCGAGTTTAGACTTCCTCTTTGTCCTCCAAGTAAGGAAAATTTCGCTAAAATTGAAGAAGTGATGAAAAAATATAAGATCAAAGGATTTTAATGAATACAGAATTTCAAGGAAAAACTTTAGTAATCAGCGGTGGAACTCGCGGGATAGGTAAGGCTATAGTTTATGAATTTGCTAAAGTGGGTGCAAATATAGCTTTTACTTATAATTCCAATGCACAAATTGCTGATGAAATGGTGCAAGATTTGGAAAAAAATTATAAAATCAAAGCTAGAGCTTATGAGTTTAATATTTTAGAGCCTGAAACTTATAAAGAACTTTTTGAGAAAATTGATGTGGATTTTGATAGAGTGGATTATTTTATCTCAAATGCTATTATTTCAGGGCGTGCGGTTGTAGGTGGCTATACTAAATTTATGAAGTTGAAACCAAAAGGAATTAATAATATCTTTACAGCCACAGTTAACGCCTTCGTTGTAGGTGCACAAGAATCGGCTAAAAGAATGGAAAAAGTAGGGGGTGGAAGTATTATTTCTATTTCATCTACGGGAAATTTAGTTTATATAGAAAATTATTCAGGCCATGGCACAGCAAAAGCTGCTGTAGAAGCTATGGCAAGATATGCAGCTACTGAACTTGGAGAAAAAAATATCCGTGTAAATGTCGTAAGTGGTGGGCCTATTGAAACTGATGCTTTGAGAGCTTTTACAAATTATGAAGAAGTAAAACAGGCTACTATAAATTTAAGTCCTTTAAATCGCATGGGACAGCCTGAAGATCTAGCCGGTGCTTGTCTTTTCTTATGCTCAAATAAAGCAAGCTGGGTCACAGGACATACTTTCATCGTTGATGGTGGAACAACTTTTAAATAAAAATTAAGAAAAATCAATAGATTTTTCTTAAAAATATTTTTTAATCAAGTTTTAATTTCCACCCTAAAAAAACGCTTAACAATGTAAGTAAAAAAATAAAATTTAAAGTCCAATTATCAAATCCTATAAAACCTATAGACAATACACTATAAAAAAATCCTCCCACAGCTGAATAAATACAAATCGTGCTTAAAGATCCATTTTCTGCCATTTTTTTACATGGGCAGATTTTATAAAATTTTTTATCGTTGAATTGATTTTTCTTTTTGTTTCCTAAAAATAAACCTAAGAGAGCAAAAAGATTTAAAAAAATAAAAGCATATAGTAAAATTTGATCTAATTCCATTTTAAATATACCTTAGAAGTATCTAAACCAAGAGGGCAAATGGACTTGCTCTTCTTTTAAAGTAGTTTCTTGTCCGTGTCCGGGTAAAAGTTTGAAATCTTCTTTATAAGTCATAACTTTTTCTAAGCTTTGCTTCATTAAATTTGCATCTGAATAAGGAAAATCCCATCTTCCTATGCTTCTATAAAATAAAAAATCTCCACTAAACATGATATTTTTACCTACAATTTCTATCATGGTACAGCCTGGTGTATGCCCTGGTAGAAAATGAAATCTAAAATCAACCCCGCAAATATTTAAAATATCTTCATTATCTACTAAAAAATCTGCATCACTAGAATCATAGCCTTGATTAAAATTATCATGTAGCATAAAAGCATCATTTTTATGAATATAAATAGGGATATTGTATTCTTTTTTAACTTTGGCATTATCCCAAATATGATCATAATGCCCATGAGTATTTAAAATTGCTAGGGGATTTTTAACATGTTGTTTGATAAATAAAAGTGCATCAACTCCTGGATCTATGATAAATTCACCTTTTTTTGTAAATAAAATATAACAATTAGTTTCATAAATTCCACAATCTTGTTTGATAATTTGCATTTTTTACCTCTTTAACAAAAAATTTGCCTTAAATAAATATAATTATACATTAATTTTTTAAAAGGCAAGCTTTATGGATTGGCAAAAAACTACAGAAAAAATATGTAATTTTATACAAGAAAAATTGAAAAATTCTCAAAGTCAAGGTGTGGTTTTGGGGCTTAGTGGTGGGATTGATTCTGCTTTGGTGGCAACACTTTGCAAAAGAGCTTTAAAAGAAAATGTTTTTGCTCTTTTAATGCCAACTCAAATTTCAAATAAGGCCAATCTCGAAGATGCCTTGAGGCTTTGTGTGGATTTAAATCTTGAATATAAAATCATAGAAATTCAAAGCATTTTAGATGCTTTTATAAAGCAAAGTGAAATTACTACTCCAATATCTTTGGGAAATTTTGCAGCACGTATTAGAATGAGTTTGCTTTATGATTATTCTGCTTTGAAAAATTCTTTAGTCATAGGCACTTCTAATAAAAGCGAGTTGCTTTTAGGCTATGGTACGATTTATGGGGATTTAGCTTGTGCTTTTAACCCTATAGGATCGCTTTATAAAAGTGAAATTTATGCTTTGGCAAAATACCTTAATTTGCATGAAAATTTCATTAAAAAAGCTCCAAGTGCGGATCTTTGGGAAAATCAAAGCGATGAGGCGGAATTGGGCTTTTCTTATACAAAAATTGATGAAGGTTTAAAAGCCTTAGAAAAAAATGATGGTCAGCTTTTAAAAACACTGGATTCTTCTTTGATTGCCATGTTGCAAAATCGCATGCAAAAAAATGCTTTTAAAGGAAAAATGCCTGAGATTTTGGAAATTTAAATCATGAGCAAAGAAAAAAAATATGAACTTTGGCTTGATAATTATTTTTTTAAGCCTAATTTTTGGCAAAAATGCCTTGCTTTGATACTTTTGCCTTTAAGTGTGCTTTATACTTTTTTTGCAATTTTAAATACTTTTTTTTGTAAAACAATAGTCTTTAAAAAGCCTGTTATTAGTGTAGGTAATTTAAGTTTTGGCGGTAATGGAAAAACCCCGCTTTGTAAAGCTATAGCAAGAGAATTTGATGGAGTTTTTATAGTGCTTAGGGGTTATAAAAGAAAATCCAAAGGTTTGTTTGTCGTTAAAAGTCATAATGAAATTTTATGCACCTTAACACAAAGTGGAGATGAAGCTATGGAGTACGCTTTTGAAAAAAATATCAAAGGTGTGATTGTAAGCGAAGATAGAGTAAAAGGTATTGAAAAAGCCTTTGAATTGGGAGCCAAAATCGTTGTGCTTGATGATGCTTTTTCTAAATTTCATATCAAAAAATTTGATATTTTACTTGAAAGTAAAATTAAACCTTATTTTAATTTTACCTTGCCAAGCGGAGCTTATCGTTTACCAAAATTTTATGAAAGAAAGGCTGATTTTATTGCATTAGAAGACAGGGATTTTGTGCGTTATTCTTTTGTAAAAGAAAATCCAAAGGCTGTTTTAATAACCGCTATTGCTAAGCCTTTTAGATTGTATGAGCATTTTATCCAAGCACGGGCTTGTTATTTTTTTAAAGATCATTATGAGTTTAAAAAAGAAGAATTAGAAAATTTGCTAAAAAAACATAATTGCGATACACTAATGCTTACTTTTAAGGATTTTGTTAAAGTTAAAGATTTTGGTTTTAAATGTCAAATTATAGAATTAAATATAGAATTAAAAGATTCATTAAGAGAAAAAATAAAAACTTATATCAAGGAGTTTGAGCAATGAAATTGGTCGAGAGTAGAAATATAAATAATGTATCAAGTTTTAAAAAAGCTTTAATCAATCCAAATGCCCCTGAAGGAGGGCTTTATTCGCCTTTAAATTTGCCTATTTTTGAAGGAGAAAAATATGCCAATTTGTCTTATAAGGATTTTGCTTTAAAACTTATAGAAAGTTTTGGTTTTGGCGAAGAAGAGCTTTTTGAAAAAGCTTTGAAAAGTTATGAAAGTTTTGATGATAAAAATACACCCATTTCTTTGCAAAAAATCGCTGAAAAAACCTATATTAACGAGCTTTGGCATGGGCCTACAAGAGCTTTTAAAGATATGGCTTTACAGCCTTTTGGAGTGCTTTTAAGTGAATTTGCAAAGGATAAAAATATTTTAATTATCTGTGCTACAAGTGGTGACACAGGGCCAGCAACTCTAAAAAGCTTTGAAAATGCAAAAAATGTTAAAGTAGTGTGTATGTATCCAAAAGGCGGCACAAGTGGAGTTCAAGAACTACAAATGCGAGCTTTAGATAAGGATAATTTAAAGGTTTTTGCTATAGATGAGGATTTTGACGCAGCACAACACACTTTAAAAGAATTGCTTTTTTCTAAAGATTTTCAAAACGAAATTAAGGCTTTAAATTACGAGCTTTGTGCAGCTAATTCTGTAAATTTTGGGCGTATTTTATTTCAGATTATTTATCATTATTATGCGAGTTTAAAACTTTTCAATGAGTATTTAGAAGAAGTGCAAATCATCGTTCCTAGCGGAAATTTCGGCAATGCTTTAGGGGCTTTTTATGCTAAAAAAATGGGAGCTAAAATTTCAAAAATCAAAATCGCCTCAAATGCGAATAATATTTTGAGTGAATTTTTTAATGAAGGCGTTTATGATTTGCGTGAAAAAAGCCTTAAAAAGACTATTTCTCCAGCTATGGATATACTTGTTTCATCTAATATTGAAAGACTTTTGTTTGCGAAATTTAAAGATAAAAGAACTAAAGAGCTGATGAATTTATTGAAAAACGAGAGATATTTTAAACTTGAAAAAGAAGAGTTGCAGAGTTTGCAAGAAGATTTTAAGGCAGATTTTTGCAGTGATGAAGAATGTATGCAATTTATCAAGCAAAGCAAGATTTTAATCGATCCACACACAGCAACTTGTTTTAAAATGCTTGATCCTTTAAAACCTAGTATTATCACTTCTACAGCAGAATGGACGAAATTTACTCCAAGTATGATAAAAGCTTTATATGATAGAGATTCTAAGAATGAAAAAGAAGATTTAAAATTTATAGCTAAAGGGTTTAATGCTCAAGTTAAAGATGAAATTTTGGCTTTATTTGACTTAAAAAACAGCGATGAAAAGGTATTTGAAGCTAAAAATATAAAAAAAGAAATTTTAGATTGGATGCAAAAATGATCATTATCCCTGCAAGATTAAAATCAAGTCGTTTTCATGAGAAAATTTTATGTGATATAGGTGGGGTACCTATGTTTGTGACTACTGCAAGAAGAGTGAGTAGCGTAGATGAAGTTTGCATAGCTTTAGATGATGAAAGGGTTTTAAGTATCGCTAAAGAATATGGTCTAAATGCAATTTTAACAAGCAAAGATCATGAAAGCGGTACGGATAGGATTAACGAAGCTTGTAAGAAACTGGCTTTAAAAGATGATGAGATTATTGTCAATGTGCAAGCTGATGAGCCTTTTATAGAATGTGAAAATTTATTAAAATTTAAAGAATTTGCAAGTTTTTGTTTGGATAAAAAAGCTTTTATGGCGAGTTGTTATAAAAAAATCACTCAAGAAGAAGCTATGAATCCTAATCTGGTTAAAGTGCTTTGTGATAAAGAAGGGTATGCTCTTTATTTTTCAAGAGCTAAAATCCCTTACGAAAGAGAAAATTATGAGGAAAGTTTTAAAGGACATTTAGGCATTTACGCTTATAGTGTAAAGGCTTTAAGGGAGTTTTGTTCTTTATCAAGTTCTGCACTTGAAAGAGCGGAAAAGCTAGAGCAATTAAGAGCTATAGAAAATGGTAAAAAAATCAAAATGCTTGAAATTTCAACAACAAGCATAGGGATTGATACCAAAGAAGACTATGAAAAGGCTTTGCAAATTTATTTAGAAAAATAACTCCACCCCAAAACAGAACAGATCTTACTTATATTATTTAAAATATATTTAGATTGAAGGCAGAAAAATCTAAATCAAGGAATTAATATGAGTATCTTTAGTATCAATGATAACTTAAATTATACTTCTATACTTTCACAAAGTAAAGAGAGTAAAGCAAGTACTAACAATAACACTAATTTTAGTATAAGCAGTAAAACAAATTCTCCTAATTATGATATATCAAGTGAATTTAAAAACTCTATTTATACTCTAAAATACAAACATTCCTAAAGAATCTGCTATGGGTAATCGGGCTTTAGATGCTGAAATTAAACAAGCTCTTGCTAATGACTGGAAAGCAAAACCTAGCACCATTAATTCCTACGCTGATTCTATAATGGATAGACTTAATAATCTTTTAGGACAGACTAGGGTTTAGGGGTTTTAATTTTTAATTGCTAATAACAAAATAAGATAAAATTAGTATATTTTTTTGTAAAAAATTTTGAAAAAAATATTTTGATTTTTATCCCTTTTTTGCTTTAAATTTTGAGTGCGAAAGATTTGGTTGTAGAAATGGAGCTTGGATATCCGCCTTTTGAAATGAGTGATGAAACACTCAAGATAGATCTTATCATGTCTATGACAATTACCAATGAGAGAAAGTGGTGGATTTTAGTATCCTTTATGCTAAGGCAAATTTGGCTATTTTAACTCCTTTGAACTCTGATATTACAAATATCAAAGATTTAGATAAAAAGGGCAAAGTTTTGGCTTTAAAGCGTGGTTCTACAGGGCATTTACATGCGGTTAAAAATTTAAAAAATGCAACTATTAATTTATTTGATAAAGAAAATGCTGCTATTTTGGAAGTGATTCAAGGCAAGGCTGATGGATTTTTTTATGATCAACTTACGATTTATCGGACTTGGCAAAAGCATCAAGATACAACCAGAGCCATTTTAGCGCCTTTTCAAGAAAATCCTGAGTTTTGGGGTATAGCTGTAAGAAAAGGTGATGAAGCTTTAAAGGACAAGCTTGATAATTTCATTGATGAGAGTAGGAAAAATGGCTTTTTAGATTTTTTGGGCAATAAGTATTTAAAAGACATTAAAGAAGTTTTTAAGCAAAATAATATCACTTTTTTCTTGTAGGCTTTTAATAAAATATTGATAATTAATATTAATTTTATAAATTTTGATATACAATATCATTATCTAAATTTTAAATAAAAGGATTTAAGATAATGAAAAAAGTTGCATTTTTTTTGTTATTTTTGTTTTTATCTTGCACTGTACTAAACGCAGCTAGGGAGTATTGCAAATATGCTTATCAAGAAGATAGAGCTATACCTTTAATTTTAAATTATGGAATAAGATTGGGGGTAGTAGGTGCTGGGGTTGCGAATGCACCTGCACCGGGCGGAAGTACTTACAATTCAAAAATTGACATGATGGCTGCAAGATGCCACTAAGCTTAGTTTTTGGGTGTATTTTACAATGCTAGAATTTATTTTTACTCTTATTTTAGATTTTACTTTTTATTCTATCAAGACCCTAGAAAAAGTCTTTCTAGGGCGAACAGCCTTAGTAATTCTTTTTGTTGTTTTTATAGCTCTTTTTTGCGTTAAAGGCTTGTTTTTGTATATACTTTTAGCTTTAGAATTATTTTTGCTTTTGTATCTTTTTCTTGGAATTTTGTTTTTAAGATTTTATAAATCTTAGGTTACAAAGCTTTCCACAAGTCTTTGCACCAGTAAATTCCATCCATCTACTAATACAAAAATTAAAAGTTTAAAAGGTAAAGAAATCATAGTAGGAGGTAGCATCATCATACCCATAGCCATTAAAACTGAGCTTACAACCATATCTATGACTAAAAATGGTAAGTAGATTAAAAACCCTATTTCAAAAGCAGTTTTAAGCTCTGAAATCATAAAAGCAGGAACTAAAACCGTAAGAGGAACATCATCTATGGTTTTAGGATTAGGCAGATTGCGTATGCGATAAAAAAGAGCTAAATCTTTTTCTCGAGTATTTTTAAGCATAAAGTCTTTAAAAGGCTTTGCTCCTTTTATAAAAGCTTCTTCATAGCCTATTTGTTCTGCTAAATAAGGTTTTATACTTTCATTATAAGATTTTGTAGCTACAGGTTCCATTATAAAAAAAGTTAAAATTAAAGCTAGGGTTACTAAAATCGTATTGGGTGGCATACTCTGCGTACCCATAGCTTGTCGCAAAAATGAAAATACTACAATAAGACGCAAGAAAGAAGTCATAACAAAAATTATACTTGGGGCGAGTGCAAGTATGGTTAAGACAATTACTATATTTAAAGTAGTAACAAGCTGATTGGGTGTATTAGGTGCACTTAAGCTTAAATTTACGGTAGGGATAGTTGTTTCAGCGGCAAATAAACTCATGCTTAAAAGTAAAAATAATAATATTTTTTTCAAAATTTAAAAACCTTTTTTTGTTTTTTTATTAAAGAAATTTAAATTTTATCTTTTGATGACTAAAAACTAGTTTAAGGGTATTAGGATTTTAACTTTAAACTGCTAAAATAGTCTTTTAGACTTCTTGGTAACAAAGGTAAAAAATGAAAACTTCTATTTTGATTTTAGCGGCAGGATTAGGCACTAGAATGAAATCGCAAAAGCCAAAGGTTTTGCAAGAGCTTTGTCAAAAAAGTATGATTTTACACATTTTAAAAAAGGCTTTTGTTTTAAGCGATGATGTAAGTGTAGTTTTATCGCATCAGAAAGAACGCGTTGAAAAAGAAATTTTAGAACACTTTCCAAAAACACAAATTTTAGAGCAAGACTTGCAAAATTATCCAGGAACTGCGGGAGCTTTAAGGGGGTTTGAGCCTAAACATGAAAGAGTATTGATACTTTGTGGTGATATGCCTTTGGTTGAGCAAACAAGCTTGGAAACTTTGTTGGATAATAATGCAAAATTAAATTTAGCAGTTTTTAAAGCAAGAGATCCTAAAAGTTATGGCAGAGTGGTGATAAAAAACGATAGCGTTGAAAAAATTGTTGAATTTAAAGATGCAAATACACAAGAAAAAGAGATAAATACTTGTAATGCTGGGGTTTATGTGATTGACTCAAGGCTTTTAAAAGAACTTTTACCTTTGATTGATAATAATAATGTGGTAAAAGAGTATTATTTAACCGACATTGTAAAACTAGCAAAAGAAAAAGATGTGATGATTAAAGCGGTTTTTGTAGATGAAGATGAATTTATGGGGATTAATGATAAATTTGAACTCAGTATAGCTGAAAATTTCATGCAAGAAAAGATTAAAAAATATTGGATGCGACAGGGCGTGATTTTTCATTTACCGCAAAGCACTTTTATAGGTGTAGATGTTGAATTTGTGGGCGAATGCGAAGTATATGAAAATGTAAGGATAGAGGGCAAAAGTAAGATTATAAACTCCACCATTAAAAGTTCAAGTGTGATAGAAAATTCCATCGTAGCAAATAGCGATGTAGGGCCTTTAGCACATTTGCGTCCAAATTGTGAGTTGAAAAACACTCATATAGGAAATTTTGTAGAATGTAAAAATGCGAAGTTGAATACTGTAAAAGCAGGGCATTTGAGTTATTTAGGGGATTGTGAGATAGATAGTGGAACCAATATAGGCTGTGGGACTATCACTTGTAATTATAATGGAGTAAAAAAACACAAAACCATCATAGGAAAAAATGTTTTTGTAGGATCAGATACGCAATTTATTGCACCTGTGAAAATCGAAGATGAAGTGATCATAGCAGCAGGAAGTACGGTAAGTGTCAATGTAGAAAAAGGTGCTTTGTTTATCAATAGAGCAGAGCATAAGATGATAAAAGATTATTATTACAAGAAATTTCAAAAATGAAAACCATACTTTTGGCTATTAGTGGTAGTATAGCTTTTTATAAATCTTACGAGCTTATTTCTTTATTTAAAAAAGAAGGTTTTAGAGTGAAAGTTTTGCTTTCTAATGGCTTGTTAAAATTTGCTAGCAAAATAAGTTTTGAAGCCTTGGCTGATGAGATTTTATGTGAAGAAAATGAAAGTTGGCAAAACTCAAACAATCACATAGCTTTTAGCAAGGATGTAGATCTTGTTTTATTTGCTCCTGCAAGTATTAATTCTATCAATAAACTTGCCCTTGGCATAGCGGATAATCTTTTTACTCAAACCTTAATTGCCGCAAATAAACCTCTTATCATAGCTCCTGCAGCAAATACAAATATGTTTCATCATTTTAGCACACAAAATTCTTTAAAATTACTCAAAAAAAATAAAGCTTTGATTATAGAACCCATTTGCAAAGTTTTAGCTTGCAAAGATGAAGGTGTAGGAGCTTTAGCTGAAGTTAAAGATATTTTTAATATTACCAAAAGAGAACTTTTAAAAGAAAAGTTTTGGTGTAATAAAAGTGCGATTATCACAGGTGGAGGCACAAGAGAAAAAATCGATGATGTGCGTTGTGTGAGCAATTTTTCAAGTGGAAAAATGGCAAAAGCCATAGCTGATGCTTTTTATTTTTTAGGAGCTAGGGTAAAACTTTTAAGCTCTGTGGAATTTGATACGCCTTATGAGCTTTGCAAATTTGAAAGCTCTAAGGATTTAAAAGAGCTTTTGGATAAAAATTTAAATCATGATTTTTTAATTATGACGGCTGCGGTGAGTGATTTTATCCCGCAAAGTGTAAAAGGAAAAATTAAAAAGAATGAGCATTTACAGGGTTTAAATTTACATCTATCTTTAAATGAAGATTTACTTAAAAATTTAAATTTTAAGGGCAAAAAGATAGGTTTTAAGATGGAATTTGATTCTCAAAATGCCTTAGAAAATGCCAAAAAATCTTTAAAAGATAAACAGCTTGATATGGTTTGTCTTAATATTATTGAACAAAAAAATTATTTTGGAAGTGATCAAAATGAACTTTATTTTATTACTTTGGATAATGAAAACAAAAGTGCTTTACAAAGCAAAGAAAAATTGGCATTTGAATTAGTAAAATGGTGTGAAAAATTATGAGTATGATTAATTCTACCTTACCTATACAAATGAAAGTTTTGGCTAAATCAGGTTATGGCTATTATACGCTTTTGTTAAATCATAAAAAGATTCAAACTAAAAGTATGATAGAGCTTGAAATTGGTGCTGAGTATTTAGCTGAACTTTATATGCAAAAGGGCGGAGTTATACAATTTAAACATCTTTCAAAGTGTCCTAATTTTAAACCTTTTGAAGAGGGATTGGCTTTGATAATGGCTATTTTAGAAGATAAAATTTCTTATAAAAAATTTATCATACAAAATCTTTTAGATTGTAAAGATATAGAGCGTTATCAAATATTAAAAGAAATGCTTTTTGCAAGTTTTGAAAATATTTATCATATCCCTTTTATTTTTGAAAATAAATCTTGTTTGTTTCAAATGCGTAAAAGAACAAAATATTTAGAAATTTATTTATATTTTAGTGTTTTTGGAACTTTAAAAATTTTAATAGACTCGCAAGGTGTTAGTGTTTTTACACCTTTTGCCAAGGTGCAAAAATTTTTAAACGAACATTTGGATGTTAATGTATCACAAGAAAACAAGATTGAACCTTTGTTTGTTTTCAAAAGGCTTTTTGATTTTAAAGGATAATAAAATGAATGAATTAAAACACCTTGCTGTTGTTATGGACGGCAATAGGCGTTGGGCTAGGGCTAAGGGTTTTTTAGCAAAACTTGGATATTCTCAAGGAGTAAAAACCATGCAAAAACTGATGGAAGTTTGTATGGAAGAAAATATTTCAAATTTAAGCCTTTTTGCTTTTAGTACGGAAAATTGGAAGCGTCCTAAAGATGAAATTGATTTTATTTTTGAACTTTTAGATCGTTGTTTAGATGAGGCTTTAAAAAAATTTGAAAAAAATAATGTGCGTTTAAGGGCTATAGGTGATTTATCGCGTTTAGAAGATAAGATAAGAGAAAAAATTACCTTAGTTGAAGAAAAAACAAAGTATTGTGATGCGCTTTGTGTTAATTTAGCCATAAGTTATGGTGCAAGAGATGAGATTATAAGAGCTGCTAAACGTGTGATTGAAAAAAAACTTGAGCTAAATGAAGAAAACTTAACGCAAAATTTAGACTTATCTTTAGATGTAGATTTGATGCTTCGTGTTGGAAATGCTAAAAGACTTTCAAATTTCTTGCTTTGGCAGTGTTCATATGCTGAAATTTATTTTAGTGAAACTTTATTTCCATCTCTTACTAAAAGAGAATTTAAAAGGATCATTAAAGAATTTAGAAATAGAGAAAGAACTTTTGGAAAATGATATTTTTCATAATGATTCTAGGGGCTTGCTTGGGTTCTTTTTGTACAAGTTTGGCAAGTAGGATAATTGAAAAAAAACCCTTTTTTATCTCGCGTTCTTTTTGTTTTTCTTGTGATACAAAATTAAAATACTATGAAATTATTCCTATTTTTTCTTATATTCTTTTAAGGGCAAAATGTCAAACTTGCAAATGTAATTTACCTATTTCTTTATTAATCAATGAAATTCTAGGCATAATTTTGCTTATTTTGGTTTATTCTTTAAGTCAAAATTTTTATGATTTCTTATTTTTATCTTTATTTTTGTTTAATTTTTTCTTACTTTCTTTAGTTGATATTAAACTCAAAGCCGTGCCACAAACTTTGCTTTGGAGTGCTTTTTTATTTGCCTTTTTTTACGTTTTTAGGGAAAGTGAAATTTTATATTTTTTGATTTTTAAAGAGTTTAGTGGAGGTTTTTTACTAAATGCTTTTAGTTTTGGAGGATTTATTTTTTTATTAAAAAGTTTGGTTTTTTTTCTAATGAATTTCCGAAAAAAAGATGAAATTTTAGAAAATTTGGGTGATGCTGATATTATCATTATGTCTTGCATAGGCGGAATTTTAGGTTTTGAGTATGGATTTTTAGTATTACTTATAGCTTCTATTTTAACCTTGCCTTTTTTTCTTTTTTTAAAAATTAAAGCAATAAAAGATCAAGAACTTGCTATGATACCCTTTTTAAATATCGCTTTTGTGGCAGTTTTATTTTATAAAAACTTAGGATTATTCTAATGAAGCTTAGTTTAAGATATGTTTTAAATCAATTTTTAAGTACAAATTTGTCTATATTTTTTGTACTTTTTACTATTGTGTCTATGGTATTTTTTATTCAGCTTGCAAAACTTACTTCAAGTATAGAAATTAGTTTTTTGGATCTTTTAAAGCTTTATGGTTTTATGTTGCCTAGAATTTTAATTTTTACCTTGCCTATATCTTTTTTTATTTCTTTAACTTTGGCTTTGTTTAGGCTTTCTAAGGAAAATGAAAGCATAGTGCTTTTTACCTTGGGATTTTCTCCAATGATTTTGGCAAAATTTTTCCTTAAAATTGCAAGTTTAATTAGTGCTTTTATGCTTGTTGTGGCTTTGGTAATGATACCTATAGTATTTGAACTTCAGGATAACTTTATAAATTATAAAAGCACTCAAGTCAAATTTAATTATAAAACAGGGGAATTTGGCCAAAAATTTTTAGATTGGATGATTTTTATAGAAAAACAAGATAGTGATAAGTATGAAAACATAATTATGTATCGCCCTAAACATAAAGCAGATGATAAAGAACAACTTATCATAGCCAAAGAAGCACATGTGCAAAGAAAAGATGATAGTTTTGCTTTTAGTTTAAATCAAGGCAAAATGTATAATTTTGAGCAAGGTCAAAGTATTTTTAATGGAGAATTTGATACTTTAGTAGTAAATACCCAGTTTAATACAGACAATCTTCAAACAAAGAAATTTTATGAATATTGGAATGATTTAAATGAAAACCCGCAAAGAGCAAGGGAATTTGTGATTTATACAACTATAGCCTTGTTTCCACTTGCTAGTACGCTTTTTGCACTTTGTTTTGGTTTGGTTACTTATCGTTATGAAAAAGGTTATGTGTATTTAGGTATGTTTGGAGTGATTGCTATATATTTTGGACTTTTAAGTTCTTTTTCTCAACCTCCAATTTTAGCTTGCATTGGAATTTTTTCTTTAGGTTTATTTGTTTCGGCTTATTGCTTTAAGAAAATGATTTTGAGTCGTTATTGATGAAAATAAAAATTATATTTTCTTATGATGGCTCTGCTTTTTTGGGTTCTGCTACTCAGCCTCATAAAAAAGGTGTTCAAGATGCCTTAAGTGAAGCTTTATCGCATTTGGGTATTTTTTCACCTCTTTTAATGGCTTCACGTACGGATAAAGGAGTGCATGCAAGCTATGCTGTAGCTAGCGTGGAGTGTGGGGAGCATTTTGTAAATTTAGAATATCTTCAAAAACAACTTAATAAATTTTCTCATCCTTTTATCCATGTCAAAAAAATTGAAAAAGTAAAAGATGATTTTGAAGTAAGATTTGATGTAAAAAGTAGAGAATACCGCTATATATTTTCTCACGCTTCTTATAGTCCTTTTATAGCTTCTTATGTGCATTTTTATCCCAAATTTGACTTAGATAAGGCTAATGAGCTTTTGGGTTTTTTCGTAGGAAAAAAGGATTTGAAATTTTTTTGCAAAAGCAGAGGGGATAACAAAACGACTTTAAGAGAAATTTTTATTGCTAGAGCTTATACTTATAAAGATTTTAGCATTTTTCATTTCAAAGCTAATGGTTTTTTAAGAGGGCAAATTAGATTAAGCGTAGCAAGTGTCTTAAAGGTTTTAGAAGGAAAAATGAGTGAAAAAGAACTAAAAGAACAGATTGAGGCTAAAAAGCAATACAATCACTTTTTAGTACCGCCAAATGGGCTTTATTTAAGCCGCATTTGTTATTAAAAACTTTCATAAAAATTAAAAGCTTTTTGGGTTAAAATTTTTCTCACTTCTTCTTGATGTTCTTTACCTTTGGTTTCTAGGGTGATTGAAATCATTGCATCGCCATAGTCAAGCTTAGTGGAAAATCTATCATAGTCAATTTTTACTATATTTGCATTAGCTATTTTTAAGCTATCTGTAAGATGCAATAATGCCCCTGGTTTGTCTACTAAAGTAACATGAATTTGCATTTTTCTGTAGGATTTAAACAAACCTTTTTCTATGATAATATTTAGCATTTGTGCATCGATATTACCTCCGCTTAAAATTACACCAATTTTTTTATGATTTTGTGTATTTATTTTTTGATGAAGTAGGGCGGCTACACTCGCAGCTCCCGCACCTTCGACTATGATCTTATGTTTTTCAAGTAAAAATAATACCGCATTAGCGATTTCTTCATCATCAACTTGGATAAAATCATCTACGCATTCTAAAATAATATTAAAATTAATAGGATTTGCATCACGCACAGCAATACCATCGGCTATGGTGCGCACGGTTTTTGCGTTTTTGATTTTTTTAACATGAAAACTTTCATACATTGCAGGAGCTCCTTTGGCTCCAACTCCTATGATTTTAATGTTTGGATTGATTTGTTTGGCTGCGCTTGCAATACCGCTTATAAGCCCCCCACCACCAACAGGCACGATAATCATATCAAGATCGTTTATTTCATCAAGCATTTCAAGCATCAAAGTTCCTTGTCCTGCCATTACAAATTCATCTTCAAAAGGATGGATAAAACTAAGATTATTTTCTTTAGCGTAAGAGGTTGCAAAAGCATAAGATTCATCAAAATTATCCCCTTTGAGTATCACCTCTGCTCCTAAGGTTTTTGTAGCAGAAACCTTTAAGAGCGGAGTGGATTCTGGCATTACGATAATTGCTTTAATACCAAATTTTTTTGCACTAATAGCCACACCTTGAGCATGATTTCCTGCACTTGCTGCAATAACCCCATGTTTTTTTTGTTTAGCGGTAAGATTGGCTATTTTGTTGTAAGCTCCACGAATTTTATAAGCACCTGTAATTTGTAAATTTTCATTTTTAAGATAAATCTCACTTTGACAAATGTCACTTAAAAAAGAAGAGTATATGAAAGGAGTTTTGTTTACAAATCCTGAAATTTGTTGTTTTGCTTTGTAAATTTTATTGAGTTCTAGCACTATTTTTCCTTTGTTTTAAAATGTGGATATTCTAGCATAATGCAGCGATTTTGTATAAAATTTATATCTAATTTTTTACATTCTTCTTTGGCTGTTTCATTACTAATACCAAGTTGAAGCCATAGGTTTTTAATATTGTTTTCAACAAGTTTAGGAAGAATTTCTAGTGCCACTTCGCCTTTTCTAAAAAGTATAAGTGTATCGATTTTTTCTTCTATTTGATCTAAATTTCTATAAACTTTTTCATTTAAAATGAAGTCTTCTTTAGGATAAATAGGAAAAATTTTATAATTTTTTCTTTGTAAAAATTCTGCTACCCTATAAGAAGCTTTTGTCTTATCCGGACTTAAAGCAAATATAGCAATATTTTTGCTTGTATTTATAATATAAGAGATGGTTTCTTTTTCGTTCATTGTTAACCTTTGTTTTGGTATTTTATCTTAAATGATTAAAAAATTAATTAAAGTGAATTCAAAAAATGAAAAAAGTGTTATAATATAGCAAATTCCGAAGTTTAATAAGGAGGGAAAAATGGAAGAATTTTATCCATATACTTTAACAATCCATCTTCTTTGTGCTATTTTGTTTATAGGTTATTTGTTTGTTGATGTATTTGTTTTGGGTGTAGTTAAAAAGAAAAATCCTAATTTTGACAAAAGTCTTTTTAGTGCTACTGGGGTTAAAATAATGCCTTTTGTGGTTCTTTTGCTTTTTTTAAGCGGAGGTGCTTTGGCAGGTTTTCATTTTAAACCTTTAAATTTACTTTTTGCTGTAAAAATTATTTTGGCTTTTGGAATTTTATCTTTAGTTGTTTTTTCTTTATTTTGTCATTTTATATTAAAGAAGAAAAATCCACTCGGTGTTTTTATCCACCCTTTTGTATTTGTGCTTTGTATCGCGATAGTAATACTGGCTAAATTAATGAATTATTTTTTTATACCTTGCTAAGAAATACTCCACATTCAAGATGTGGAGTATTGACAAATTGATCAAAAAGGGCAAAGTTTTCCACTCTATGTGTTAGGCTTAATTCTTTTAAATTTTCTTTTAAAGTGATAGGATTGCAAGAAATATAAATAATATTTTCGTATTTTTTTATTAAGTCAATTACGCTTTTATCAAGTCCTGCACGGGGTGGATCAACTAAAACATGAGAGAAATTAAAATCATCTAATCGAATATCTTTTAAACGAAAAAATTCTCTTTCTTTTTTGATAGCAAGACTTAATTCTTCGCTTGAAAGTCTTGCAAAGTGGATATTTGTTGTATTGTTAAGCTCGCAATTTTTTAAAGCAAAATTAATATTGCTTTTTGAAATTTCGGTGGCTAAAACTTTGGAAAAGAATTGTGCTAAAGCTAAAGTAAAATTTCCATATCCGCAGTAAAGCTCAAGCAAATCCATTCTTTTTTGAGTGCTTAAAATTTCACACACCCAAGTAATCATTTTTTCGTTTATAGCAGTGTTAGGCTGAATAAAACAATCGTTGTTAAATTCATAAAATATTTCTCTATCTTGAATATTTAAAGTTTGTCTTAGATTTTCTGTTTTAAAAACAAGCTTTTTACTTTTACTTCTTGCTATAAGGTTGACATGAAGAGTATTGCTTAAATTTTCTAAATTTGACTTTATATCTTCTATATTTTTATGATAGAGTAAAGTTACACTAAGTTCTTGCTTTGTGGTTAAAAACTCCACGCCAAAAAGTTTTTCTTTTAATTTATTATCTTGACGTAAGTATTCTAAAAGTTTTGGCATAAAAGCACAAATTTTTTCATCATTAAAATCTAAATATTCTATAATGTACTTTTTTTTGCTTTTTGGATTAAACATTGCATAAAAAAGTGTATCATTTTCATGATAAAATGAAAGCTCAGTCCTTGTGCGATAATGCTTATTTTTTGAGGGAAAAAGTTTAAAATCCTTTGTGTAAAATTCTTTAAAATATTTTTTTATGAAAGAATATTTTTCATCTAAAGTTAGAAAATTTCCAAAATTTTCAAGACTCATGGAACTTTCTTTCCAATAAGTCTTAATAAAAGTGCAATAAGTATGAAATTTAAAGGCAAGACAAACCAAACACTAAGTCCTAAAGATACGGGAATATATCCAGCGATTAAAGAAATACCACAGATAAACAAAGCATAAGGAATTTGTGTTCTTACATGCTCCATATGATCACATTTTGCACTCATAGATGAAAGGATTACATTATCTGAAATTGGTGAGCAATGGTTTCCAAAAATCGCACCTGTTAAAACGCAGCTTATATTAATAACCATATAATGATGCATAGCGTTTGTATCCATGCCATTGATCTTAGCGATTTCATGAGCTAAAGGCACAGCCAAAGGCATTAAAATCCCCATAGTTCCATAGCTTGTTCCTATAGCAAAAGAAATGGCTGAAGCAAAAGCAAAAATAGTAGCAGGCAAAATAAACTCAGGCAATTTGTCTGCAAGCAAACTAGTGATAAATAAAGAAGTTCCTAGATCTTTTACTATGCTTGAAAGCGACCAAGCAAATAAAAGCAATACTATGGTAAAAATCATGGTTTTCCAGCCATATATCCAAGTTTCTACCGCTTCTTTAAGATTGAAAATTTTACGACGCACCCCGATAAAAATCGCTACAATAGCAGCAAACAAAGCAGCTTGGAATAACACCACAGAAGAATCAGCATTTCCAAAAGCAGCTCTAAAAGTTTCAAAAGACAAAGGATTGACACTTGCTTTTGCAAGTTCTTCGCCTTCTAAAGTGCTAAGTCCATTAAAATAAAATCCTAATATAGCTAAAATAATTAAAGTAAAAATAGGAACAATAGCATCAAAAGCACGAATTTTAATACCTTCTTTTGGTGCTAAAAACTGATCTTCTAATTCAGCAGTATCTAGTGTGCTTGATTTAGGTAAAGGTGCAATTTTTCCTGTGGTTCTTGCACGCACTTCAGCCTTATGCATAGAACCAAATTCACGTCCCATGATTGCAGTCATGACTACAAAAAAAAGCATGAAGATATTGTAAAAACGATAAGGTATGGTTTCGACAAAAATTCCAAAAGCACTAATATCACTAATGCCTATGTGTTCATAAGCGGTTTTAATCAAAGAAACCTCTAAGCCTATCCAAGTAGAAATTACAGCTATTCCCGCTACAGGAGCAGCAGTAGAGTCAATAATAAAGGCAAATTTTTCACGCGAAATTTTAAATTTATCCGCTAAAGGGCGCATAATTGGACCTACAATCAGTAAATTAGCATAATCATCAAAAAATATTAAAAGTCCTAAAAACCAAGTGTTAACTTGAGCTGATACAGCTGATTTAGCTCTTTTAGCAAATTTTAACGCTACAGCTTTTGCACCACCCATTTTTGTAATAAGTGCTACAAGACCACCTATGCAAAGAATTTGTAAAATGATTCCTGCATTGACTGGATCAGAAGTTGAACCTAAGATATAAGAAATAATCTTTGAAAAAGACTCTACCGCAGTATTATAAAAATTTACAAAGACTAAATGTTCTGCTTTAAAAATATTCGCAGAAAGGCTAAGTAGAAAAGTTCCGCTTAAAACTCCAGCAAAGAGTGATAAAATAACATCTTTTGTGATAAAGGCTAAAGCAATAGCAACTAAAGGTGGTATAAGTGTAAAAGCTCCAAATAAATTAGCATTTTCAGCTGCCTCTGAAGGGTTTGCAATAGCAATTAAAGGTAAAAACAATAAAACTAAAAATTTATTCATTTATCTCTTTCTATATAAAATCCATTCCAAGTTTGTGTTACAGGCATAAGCTCGATTTCATTAACATTAATATGACTGGGTAGGTTAATGATAGACATTACCACCTTGGCAATATCATTAGCACTGATAAATTGCGTATTTTCATACACTGCATCCGCTTTTTGAATATCTCCTTTAAAACGCACTTCACTAAATTCTGTTTTACAAAGTCCTGGAGCAATATTTGTTACTTTGATATTGCTTCCCCTAAGATCATTTCTTAAGGCTAAGGAGAATTGTCCTACAAAGGCTTTGGTTCCACAATACACATTGCCTCCAAAATAAGGATTGCGTCCTGCAACTGAGCCAAGATTAAAAATATAAGCATTTTTTTGTTTGCGAAGTATAGGAATAATAGCTTTTGCAACATATAAAAACCCTTTGATATTTGTATCTACCATAGTGTTAATATCTTCAAGGTTTAATTTATCAAATTCGTCTACTCCTAAAGCCAAACCAGCATTATTAAAAAGCACATCAATTTCTTGAAATTCTTTGGGTAAATTTTCAATAGCCTCAAAGATTTCTTTTTGATTTCTTACATCTATGCAAAGGGTATAAATCTTATCTTTGTAGGTATTTTTTAGTTCTTCTAAGCGTTCTTTGCGTCTAGCAAGAGCGATTACTTTGGAGCCTTCTTGTATAAAAGCTTCAACACAGGCTTTGCCAAAACCTGAACTAGCCCCTGTGATAAATGCGGTTTTCATTCTAAACTACCTCCGTAAAATAGATTTTCATTTGCTTTCAAGCCCAAACTTTTTAGATAATCAGCATTTTCTTTTTTGCCTGCTGCTAGCGCAAAGTCAAGTGCATTAAAACCAAGGTCATCAACGGCATTAAGATTTGCTCCTTTTGAAATAAGCAGTTTTAAAATTTCAATATTCCCATAAGCTGCAGCATGCATTAAAACATTTTTTGAAGTGTGTTCTAAAGCACAAAATGTAATAAAATAAGGCGTATTTGAACCTATGTTTGCACTTAATGCTAATTTTTCATTGTTATTAATATATTTTTGATTAACATTTGCTCCATTGTCAAGAAGTAGTTTTATTATATCAAGGCGATTAAATTCTATGGCATAAAAAAGTGGGGTTTTACCAAAGGAGTTAGCTTGATTAACATTTGCTCCATTTTGGATTAAAAAGTTTGTATTTTCGTAATTTTCTAATGCATAAAAAATAGCACTTTCATAGCCTTCGTCAATCCTAGCACCAAAACGAATCAAAAGTTCTAAAATTTCTTTTTCTCTTTGATTTAGAAGTGCTGCTTGCAAGGCTATAGTAAGATCATCTTGGCTTGGATTATTTGAAAAAATAAAATCTTGTATATAAGATACCGAATAATTTTTATTTGACATGATTTTTGCTAAAGGACTAATGTCTTTGTGAATTTTTGTTTCTCCAACAGCCCAATTTAAAAATTCGTTTAAAGCATTGCTAGTATAGTAAATATTACTACCTTTGTCAAAATTAAAATTACTTTCAAAATACTTTTCTAAAGGTTCTATAGCGTTATTGTATTCTTGCCAGAAAGCTTTGTAAAGTCTAAAATTTCCTATGCTTTGATATGCCCAATATCTAAAATATGATTTTAAAATATCATATTTTTTTTCTAAATTTTCGGGTGTATCTAAAGTTTTTTGATAAGCGATAGGATCGATAGCTATTTTTAATAATAAAAAATTAAATTGTTGTAATTTTGGCAAATAAGCTACACCGTTACAAGAGCTATTACCTCCGCGAATTTGATTGGAAATTGCATAGAGTTTTTTTGTAAAATCTTGATTTTTTAAAGATTCTTGACAGCTTGAAGCTGTATTTAGATAATCTAAATTTGAACTTTCATTTAGCAATGTTTTATTGCTTTTAATGTTGTCGCAGTTAATGGCATCGTTAGCCATTAAACTTGCAAAACAACAAAAGGAAGTAAACAATAACTTCAATATTTTTCCTTTGAAAATTTTAATTTTATTATTTAATCCAAATAAGTATTAAATTTGAATTAATTTTCAAGTTTGAAATTTTCAATTTCATTAAAATTTAAATATCTATAGATATTTGCCTTATGCTTATCGTTTAGCTTTTCGCTGACAATTTGTAAGTATTCTTCCTTACTTGGAATTTTACCTAAAATTGCACAAACTGCTGCAAGTTCTGCACTGCCTAGATATACTTTAGCACCCATTCCCATACGGTTGTCAAAATTTCTTGTAGAAGTTGAGAAAACTACAGCTCCATCATTTACTCTAGCTTGATTACCCATGCATAAAGAACAACCAGGAACTTCTATTCTAGCACCTGCTGCACCAAAGATGCTGTAATAACCTTCATTAGTAAGTTGTGCTTTATCCATTTTTGTTGGAGGCACTACCCAAAGTCTGGTTTTAAGTATACCTTTATCTTTTAAAATTTCTCCTAAAGCTCTATAATGTCCTATATTTGTCATACAAGAGCCTACAAAAACTTCATCTATATTTTTTGGACGCTTATCATCGGCTAAAATTTCGCTCAAGGTGGCCACATCATCAGGGTCATTTGGACAAGCTAGGATCGGTTCTTTAATATCATTAAGATTGATATCTATAATATAAGCGTATTTTGCATCTTTATCTGCTCTTAAAAGAGTAGGGTTTTTAAGCCATTCTCTCATTTTTTCGGCTCTTCTAGCAAGGGTAGCTTTGTTTTCATATCCTGCTTCTATCATGGCTTCAATTAAAAAGATATTGGATTTGATATATTCGCTTACGCTTTCTATGCTTAAATCCACGCTGCAAGCAGCTGCAGATCTTTCAGCACTTGCATCGCTGAGTTCAAAAGCTTGTTCGACTTTTAAGTTTGGCAAGCCTTCTATTTCTAAAATTTTTCCTGCAAAAATATTTTTCTTATTTTTCTTTTCAACGGTAAGTTGTCCTTGTTTGATTGCATAATAAGGTATAGCATTAACTAAATCTCTTAAGGTAACTCCAGCTTGCAATTCTCCACTAAAACGCACCAAAACACTTTCAGGTACATTTAAAGGCATAGAACCAGTAACCGCAGCAAAAGCCACAAGTCCACTTCCTGCAGGGAAAGAAATTCCTATAGGAAAGCGTGTATGAGAATCCCCGCCTGTTCCCACACTATCTGGTAATACAAAACGATTAAGCCAAGAGTGGATAACCCCATCACCTGGTTTTAAACTTACCCCACCACGACTTGTCATGAAATTTGGCAAAGTTTTATGTAAATTTGAATCGCTTACTTTTGGATAAGCAGCTGTATGGCAAAAGCTTTGCATCACAAAGTCTGCATTAAAACCTAAGCTTGCAAGTTCTTTAATTTCATCTCTAGTCATAGGACCTGTAGTATCTTGAGAGCCTACGGTTAAAGTCATAGGTTCTATATACATACCTGGACGCACACCCTCAATTCCACAGGCATGGCCTAGCATTTTTTGAGCTAAGGTATAACCACCGCTTGAAGATTTAGGTTGTTCAGGCTTGGTAAAGATATTTTCACTTTCCATTCCTAGAAATTCCCTAGCTTTAGTACAAAGTCCGCGACCTATGATAAGCGGAATTCTTCCGCCTGCTCTAACTTCATCTAAAAGAGTATTTGGACTGAGTGTAAATTCTGCAATTACAGAGCCATTTTTTATGATTTTTCCTTCATAAGGATGAATTTCAAATTCATCGCCCATTTCTAAATTTGTTACATCACAGATAATAGGCAAAGCTCCGCTATCTTGAGCAGTGTTAAAGAAAATCGGTGCTATGGTTGAACCCATTACTATACCACTGCTATGTTTGTTTGGTACACCTTCTATTTCTTTTCCTAGGTGCCATTGTATAGAATTTATTGCTGATTTTCTACTTGAACCTGTTCCTACAACATCGCCTACATAAACCACTTCGCGACCACTTTTTTTAAGCTCTTTGATTTTTTCTAAGGATCCTGTTTGTCTTACTTTTAGCATAGCATTTGCATGCAAAGGAATATCACTTCTTGTAAAAGCATCTCCTGCAGGGCTTAAATCATCGGTGTTTGTTTCTCCTGCTACTTTAAAAACTATACATTTAATCACTTGGGGTAATTTTTCTTTTTTATTAAACCAATCCGCGTTAGCCCAGCTTTGTAAAACTTCTTTAGCGTGTGGATTGTTTTTGCTAAGTTCGGCTATAGTATGAAAATTATCATGCACAAAAATAATATTTTTTAAAACTTCTGCGGCATCTTTAGCTATGTTTTCATCTTTTAAAGCATCAATTAAAACTTTAACATTGTATCCACCTAGCATAGTTCCAAGCATTCTTAAGGCTCTTTTTTTGTCTATATTTGGAGCACTGATTTTGCCTTTAAGTATGGAATCTAAAAATTCACATTTTACTAAAGCTGCATCATCAACACCAGGATTTACTCTATTTTCTAAAAGATTTGCAAGCTCTTCATTGTTTTCATTTTCAAGTAATTTACAAAGTTCTTTGGTTTGATTTGCATTTAGAGGAAGGGGCGGTATACCCAAAGCGGCTCTTTCTTCAACAAATTTATTATATTCTTGTATAAAAGACATTTTCTACTCCTTAAATATTTTTTATTATAATTATAACTCTTTGAAGGATAAAAAATGTTTAAAGTTTATTATAAAATGCCTTTGTGTTACCTATCTTTACATAGTGATGGAAAATTTTTAACTAGAGTTGATTTTTGTGATAATAAAACATCAGACAAAAGTTGCAGTTTGCTTGACTTGGCAAAATATGAACTTGATTTATATTTTGCTCATAAGCTTAAAAAATTTAGCATTCCTGTTTTGATACAAGGCACAGATTTTGAATCAAAGGTTTATAAGGCTTTAATGAAAATTCCTTATGGCAAAATAGCTACTTATAAAGATATAGCAGAAAAAATTAATCATCCAAAAGCTTTTAGAGCTGTCGGAAATGCAAATTCTAAAAATCAAATTCCTATTTTTATACCTTGCCATAGAGTTATTGCAAGCAATGGCATAGGAGGATATAATGGAGGGCTTGAAATAAAAAGATTTTTGCTAGAGATTGAAGGAGTAAAACTATAAACTCAAATCCAAATGCAAACCACCATAATTTGAAGGCGTAGTATTGGCTTCTTTAAAGGTATTTACTATATCTTTTATCACCGAGCTTAATTTGTTAAAATCTAAATTAAGCTCCCCGCTTTTGTAATCTTCTTTAGAAAGTCCTAAAAAGTTAAGACTTTTATCTACAAATTGTTCTTTTAAATCATCATAATATTTTTGGAATTTTTCTTTATCAAATTCGTCATTTTCATTAAAAAATTCTTTAAAATCTTTCTTTAATGTTTCAAGTTCTTCTTTGCTTAAACTTTTTATGTCAAAATCATTCTCGGCTAATTTTCCAAAAATTTTTAAAGCGTCTTCATCTCTTAACATTAAATCAAGCAAGGTTAAAGCTCCTTCTGTGGGATCAAAAGTCTGACCTCCTACCACATAAGAAATTAAATCCATACTTTGTTGCACCATTTCTTTTTCGTTTAAAATTTCTTTATAGATAATCAAACCATCAGAATCTTTATCGTTTTTTATGGTTTTATCTAGCTCTAGTGCTAGAGTAGGGGCTGCAAATTTACCTTCATTATAAAGGCTTTCTTGTGCTTTTTTAAAATCTTCTAGCATTCCATCAGGGGCGGTTGCTATGCCATTTAATTTAATATAAGATTCTACATAATTTAAATTACTTTCCATAACTTTATCATCGTGACGAATGACATAACCATGAGGGGTAAAACCGCTTCTTGTTTCATCAAGCTCATCTTTGTTTAAATAGCCATCTTTGTTAGCATCAGCTGCTAAATAACCCCTTTGATACACTATATCTCCATACCAAGATGAAACGAATTTTTCAACATTGCCATTTAAAATATAAGAGCCATCTTTTCTTTGGTAAAAATCCATACTACCAAATGTGCTTTTAAGCTTTTCTATGCTTTCGCTGCTTAAGGCACTATTTGTGATATTTTGCGTGATAGGGTCTCTAAAATAGATATTTATCATACCGCTTTGTGCGTTTTTCACCTTTTCATCAAGTTCAAAAGGCTTTAGATTTTCATCTATAGCCTTTAAATTCTCTTTGCTTTGTTTTTCTAAGTCGGTTTTTAAACCCTTATAAACCATAGAATTTAGCGGAAGATAAAATTTAGTCGATGAAAAATCTAAAGCCATATTTACTCCTTAGTCTTATGGAATATCTGGGTTGGTATCAACACCATAATAAGTCAAGCAAGCCCATTGAGCAAGGATTTTTTGCTGTTTTGTTCCATTGGCTTTGGTGTTTAAGCAAAGTCTGTAATTTTGCATATTTTGAGCTGGGGTAAGATAAGGATTTCCCCAAGCAAACGCTGAACTAGCACCGAAAATAGCTAAGGCTGCTAATGTGAGAGTGATTTTTTTCATTAGCAAAGCTCCTTCAATTTAATTTTAACCCTAGAGTTAAAATTTAAATCGACTAAAGATAAAAAAACTTTATAGTTTTCAAAAATATTTTTTAAAATAATTTTAGGGTATTATCAAAGCTTGATTTTAAGGCATTTTCAAAATCATTTGCATTTTCTAAAAGCACACAATAAGTAAAATCTTTATAATTTTTTAAATCTTTGATTTCATTATAAGAAAAATCACAAAATAAAGAATTTTTTAAAGCAGTTTTAAGCTCACTAAAACCTTTGAAATTTTCTTGCCAAAATTCCAATTCTTCTTCATTTTCTACCACGATAAAAGCTTTAGAGCTTGTTCCAAAATTTACAATTTGCATTGCTTCATTGATAAAATAAATTTTAAAAAGTTCTAATTTATTTAAATCCATTTGAATTTTTAGTTTATTTTCTTGCAAAAAAAGCACAAATTTAGCAAAAATTTCAGTATAAATAAAAGGAAGTTTTATATTTTTAAAATACAAATCGTTACAAATTAAAGTGCTATAAAATGGGCTTGAATTTTGAAATTTTTGTACTTTAGCTGCTTTTAAAATTTCAAAATTGGCACAAAGTTTTAAAAGATAGTTTTCATTATCAAGGCAGAAAATTTCGCCTTTTTTAGCCTTGATTAAAGAAGTAAAATCCAAAAAAACATTGGCATGTAAGATTTTTAAATCAAAAACTTTACAAAACTCTAATTCTTTTTTGGAACAAAATAGAAATTTACATTCTTTTTCTTCACATAAAAATCTTAAAAGCCTTAAAATCGCATTTTCTAAATTTTCACTTTTTAACAAATAAACTTCTTTATCTTTAATGTCAATTGCTTGATCGCAAACAATGACAAAAGCACCTTTTTCGATAGCTTTTTTAATTTCTTCTTCATCGTTGCTAAAAAAAGCAAAGCTTGTTTTTACTTCATCTAAATTTAGGGCAAAACCACCTACGCTTAAGGTGCTGCCCTCATTTAAAATTTGCGTACTTAAAAGCTCATTAAGATTGCTAATATTCATTTTAACCTATTAAAGAGCCATTTTCTACAAGTTGTTCAGGAGTAATTAAAACAAGTTTATCGCCATTTTTTGCAGAAAGTATCATACCATCGCTTTCATATCCAAAAATTTTAGCTTTTTTAAGATTGCTTATAATGCAAACTTGTTTTCCTATCAAGTCACTTGCCTTGTAGTATTTGGCTATGCCTGAAAGCACTTGGCGGATTTCTTTATTGTCAAGTTCGAGTTGAAATTTTAAAAGCTTTTCACTACCTTCTATATTTTGACAATCAAGCACTTTAGCAACCTTGATTTCAATTTTTGCAAAATCATCGATTTTTATTTTAGGACTTTCTTCTTTTTTAATTTCTTGCTTTAAAAGAGCTTTTTCTATTTTTGGAAATAAAGCTTCGCAAGGATTTGCTTTAAAATCTAAAAGTTCATTATTGAGTATCATTTTTGTATAGTTTGTAGATGAAATTTCAAAATTTAAAGCTAAGGCTACCTTTTGACAAGAATTTGGTAGAACAGGGCTTAATAAAAGACTTGTTTTGGCTAAAATATTCGCACAAAGTGCGACTAAAGCATTAGCTTGTTCGTATTTGTTTTCTTTGATTAAATTCCAAGGTTCGTATTTGCTAATGGCTAAGTTTGCTATACTTAAGGCTTTAAAAAGCTCTTCTAAGTAACGATTGCATTGTAAATTTTCTAAAAATTCCACTGCTGAATTTAAGTGTTCTTTTGCTTGATTTAATTCAGCATCGTAAAATTTTAAAATACCTTCTTTTGAAATATTTCCTTGAGAATATTTTGTACTCATACCTATGATGCGATTAAGTAAATTTCCAAATTCATTGCTTAATTCAGTATTGATACGATTAATCAGCATATTTTCACTAAGATCCCCATCATTACCAAAAGGCACTTCTCTAAGCAAGAAATATCTAAAAGCTTCGCTTCCATAGACATCAACCACTTCTTTAGGTTTTACAACATTGCCTTTAGATTTGCTCATTTTTTCGCCTTCTTTAGTCCACCAACCGTGTGCACCTATGAATTTAGGTAAAGGTAAATTCACGCTCATTAAAAAAGCTGGCCAATAAATAGCATGAAAACGCAAAATATCTTTTCCTACTAAATGCACATGCGCAGGCCAAAATTTAGCATTTTCTCCCTTGCTTTGAAAATCAAGCGAACTTATATAGATAAAAAGTGCATCAAGCCATACATAAATAATATGTTTATCATCATTAATTTCTTGAGGTAATTTAATCCCCCAATCAAAACTCGTTCTGGTGATGGAAAGATCTTTAAGGCCACTTTGGACAAAATTGATAAGTTCATTTTTTTTGTTTTTTGGTAGGATAGGATCTTTTTCTTGATACCATTGTAAAATTTTATCTTGATATTTTGAAAGTCTAAAAAAATAGCTTTCTTCTTTTAAAATTCTAGTTTGTTTGCCACAATCTGGGCAAGAGCAATCATTAATAAGCTGATTTTGAGTGAAGAAGCTTTCACAAGAGATACAATAATGTCCTTCGTATTCATCTTTGTAAATATCGCCTTTTTGCCACATTTTTAAAAACATAGCTTGAACAAATTCAATATGCCTTGTATCAGTTGTTCTTGCGTAAATATCATAGGTGATTTCAAATTCATCCCATAATTTTTTAAATTCAAAACTGATTTTATCAGCATATTCTTTAGGAGTGGAATTTCTTAGTTTGGCAGCTTCTTCAATTTTTTGTCCGTGTTCATCTGTTCCTGTTAGAAATCTTGTTTCATGTCCTTGCAAACGATAAAATCTTGCCAAAGTATCGGCTATGATAGTGGTATAAGCATGACCTAAATGAGGTACATCATTTACATAATAAATTGGTGTTGTAATATAACGCATTTTTTTCCTTTAAAAGTCAAATCCGCCTTCGGTTTTACCCTTAGACATACTGTTATAGACTGCATCAACATAATTTTTTCTAGTTTGGCAGTTAAAAATTTCATCGCAATTATAACAAGAGTTTAGGTTTTTTGAGTTTTGACATGAAAGTAAAATTTCTTTTTTTTTATCCATATCACGTTCAAATTCATCTCTAACTTCATTCATTGTAAGCCTTTAAAAGTTTTGAAATTTCATATTCTGAACCAAAAAAACAAGGAGTTGTTGCATGGATTTTATCAAATTCAAGTTCAAGTAAAGAGCGGTTTTTTCCATTTGTAGTTTTTCCGCCTGCTTTTTCTATGATAAAGGCTAGAGGAAAGACTTCAAAAAAGGCACGAAGTTTGCCATTAGGCGCATCTTGTGTTGCAGGATAACTAAAAATCCCACCTCCTTTTAATAAAATTTGATTGATATCACTTACCATAGCTCCAGAATATCTTAAGCGATATCCTTCATCAAAAAGACTTTTGATAAATTTAGCGTGTTTTTCTTCCCAAAATTTTTGAGTTCCGCCTGTAGCATTAATCTTGCCTTTTTCATTCATTTTAAGATCTTTTATAAAAATAAATTCATTATTTGCATTTAAGCGATAAAGTTTTGACTGCGTTTCACAAATCACAAGTTCTAAGCGTGATCCATACATACTATAAAGTGCAGCTTTTAAATTTTTAGCACTTGCTTTTTCTTCATAGATAGCAAAAATAGAACCTATGGCAAAATTAACATCCATTAAACTAGAACCATCTAAAGGATCATAAGCTACTATAAACTTTGCTTTTTCATTAAGTGTTAAAATTTCATCTTTTTCTTCACTTATGATGGCTTTAATGCTTGAACATTGACTTAAGGTTTTTGTGATGATTTCATCGCTTAAAACATCAAATTTGAGTTGAGTATCGCCTGTAAAATTTTGATTTTGGCTGTAGCTTGTGTCAGGAAATTTTAAAGCGTTAGAAATTTCTAAAACAGCTTTTTGTATATGGGAAATCACTTCTTGCATTTTATAATTCTCCTTGTAAATTTTTAGCATTTTTAAGTATGTATTGACAAATAGTTTGTATATCGTTTAAATCAAGCCAAGCAAGATAAGGGTGAGAAATTTTTTCATAGCTTGCAATGGCGTTTGAAAAAGCAAAATAACTTTCATCAATTTCTTTACAAAATACGCTAATGCGTGGTAAATCAAGAGTTTTTAATCCTTCAACCAAACAAATGTCAAAATCAGGGCTTAATTTTAAAGCTTTTAAAATATCTCTATTTTCATGAGAGAAAAAAGTTGTTCTTGTGGGGCTTAAAACCATGACTTCAGCTCCACTTTGAAAAAATTTAAAACTATCTTTGCCATTAAAATCAAATTGAGCTTTATCAGCAGGATCGTGTTTAATGATCAAAACTTTTAAATTTTGCTGCAAAAAATGATCAGCTATTTTGGTGATGAGGGTAGTTTTACCTGAATTTGAAGGTCCGCTAAAAGCTATAATACATTGTTTCATAAAATATACTCTTAATTTTTTTGTAAAATTATATCTTTTTAAACCAAAAATAGGGTTAAAAGGCTACAATAATACTAAAAAAATGGAAAAAGAATGAAAATTTATAGTGTAATTTTAGGTGCTTTTTTGCTTGGAGCTTGTTCTTTAAAAGATCAGGCGATTGTGGATACAAATTTAAAATCTCAAACTTTAATGTTTACTCAAAAATATAAAATCACGCAAGATAAGATTAATGCCATTATAACCATGTCTTATTTAAACCCAATTCTAGATAAGACAAGCAAAGATGATGTATTGACTTTGTCTTTTACTCCAAATACATTAAAAATTCAAAATTTAGAAGTTTTTATCAATAATAAAAAAGCCAATATTGAAAAATTAGATAAAGAGTATTTAAAATATATAATACAAAATAACTATACTGATTATTTTAAAATATCTCTTCCTAGCGTTAAGGAAGAAACTAGGCTGATAGCTAAGATTTGTTTAAATCATTTGCCTTGTTTTGAATTAAATTTTCAAAAATATCCGAAATCCTTATATTATCGTTCAGAAGATGTCGATACACAATATAATTAGCTAGAACTTTTTTTCCATAAATTCGGCTTTCTTGATAAGGCACAAGTTCCATAGATAAGAAAGGTTCAAATTTACCTGTCTTAAACATATCATTTCTTGCAAGCATACGGTTAGTAAAGCCTATACCACCATTGTAAGCATAAGCGACGAAAAGCGGGGATTTTAAATGTGATTCAAGGTAATTTAGATGATAGTTTCCAAAGTAATATGCTACTTCAGGTTTAAACATAAAATCTTGATCGAAATTTGGAATTTTTAATTCTTTTTTTCCTATGTGATTGGTTAAAAATGGCATAAATTGCATCATACCTAAAGCATAAGAAACTGAAATAGCAGTTGGAATAAAACGACTTTCTTGTCTAGCAATAGCTAAAATTAAAGCTTGTCTTGTTTTGTTATAGTCTTTTATACTTTCATAATAAGGCATTATAAAATAATGTTTTTTAAAATTATTTTTGCGTTCCAATATATAAGCATAAATAGGCAAGGTTTCTTGTGTATCAAATTTTTTTGCTAAGACATCTAGTTGACTTGCGTTAGCATCACGAATTTGTTTGTTTATTTTTTGCCAAGCAAAAGGATCTTGCATATTGAAATTATTGTTTTTCTTACTTGGATTTAGACTTTCTATCTTTGGAAAAGGTGTATTAGTAAGTTCTTTTGCGTAAAGACTATAAATATTTAAAGAAGAACTTTGGGATAAAGTTTTTAAATCTTCTTCATTGTTTTTAATTAACCACATCCAAAATATAGCATTATCTTTATTGCTTTGGGATTTAAAACTTTGAGCCGCCTTTTTAAAAAAACCATAAGCAAGTTCTATTTTATCATAAGTTAAGGCATTAACTCCTAAATAGAAAGCAGAGTCTTCGCTTACATTTTCAGGATTTATTTCTAGCATAGAATGTCTAAATTTGGGATTTTCTTTTTTAATGATAATACTTTGTGCAAAATCTTTAAAACCAATGTGGTTTGGCAATTTGTTGACTAAACTTGTATTTAAATCTAGGTCGTATTTTTTAGAATAATTATAAAGTTTAAAAAAACCATTAATATCTTCTTTTTGTACTATATAACTCATAGGATCAGAAGTATTAAAAGCTAGCAATAAATTTGTCAAATCAGGTTTTTGATTTTTGAAGGTTTGAGCTAAAGTAGTTCGGTCTTTAGAATTTAAACTCGCTATAAAAGCTAATGAATTTAAGCACACACTTTGACAAGTTAAATTTGCATCTAAGATAGTATTTGCTGTATAAGTATAACATTTAGCATATTTTGGGTTGATATAAGGCTTTAAAGGGATGATTTTTTCAAGTTCGGATTTAATTTTTCCTATATAACGAAAAATATGAGAATTTAAATCCTGTGCATCTTTTTTACTGATTTGTTTTTTCTCTAAAAGCCTATAAATATAATAATCCTTGGCAAGTGAATTTTCTTCCTTTTTGAGTTTTTCTATGCTATATTGTGTAGCATTTAAACTTGAAAAGATAAACAAAAAAACGAGTATTTTTTTTATCACAATATACTCCTTAAGATATTTCCAAGAAAAATGCTAAGAAACTGCAATGCTAAAACTATAATCAAAGGTGCAAGATCAATACTACCAATGCGTGTTGGAATTTTTCGAACTAAGGCGTAAGCAGGATAACTTAATTTATATAAAATTTGTACTATGGGATTATAAGGATCAGGATTTACCCAACTTAAAAGTGCTGTGATGATAATAATCCAAGTATAAATGTTAATGACAATTTGAAGTACTTGAAAAATAGAAATAATAAAAGAGTCTATAACCATAGTTAAATCCTTGCTAATTCGTGAATGAAATTTTTAATATAAGGATAAAGATCGCTAAGTTCAGGTCCGTGGATATTTCCTGTTAAAATTATCCTTAAAGGCATGAAAAATTTTTTACCCTTTAAACTACTTTTGTTTAAAAGTTCATTTTTAAAATCTTCATAATTTTCAAAAAGTTCAATATCTTTTAAGAATTCTTTTAAAATTTTACATTCTGTTTCAAACTCGCCAAAGTCTTTTGTGTTAAAAATAGCTTGCATTTTTTCTTTAAGTTCTTTTATGGTGCTTGCTTCTTGGGTGTAAAATTTGGCAAGTTGCGCGAGATCTTTGTTTAAATCTAAAATTTTATTAAGCTCATCATCTTTTATCATTTTAATATGTTCACGATTGATTTGCAAGAGTTTTTTAAGATCAAATCTTGCAGGAGCTTTTGAAACTTTAGAAATATCAAACCATTTTATAGCCTTTTCTAAGGTAAAAATTTCACAAGGGATTTTATTGCCTAGCATAATAAGATAATTTGCGATTGCACTAGGCAAAATTCCATTTTCAAGTAGCCATTTTACAGAAGAATGTGCTTCTCTTTTGCTCATTTTAACGCCTTCTTCGTTTAAAATGATAGGCAAGTGTGCATAAGTCATGGTTTTATTATAACCTAAGTTTGCACGGATATGTTCTTGCTTTGGAGTGTTTGAAACATGATCTTCTCCACGTATAATACAAGTAACATTTTCAAGCATGTCATCAACCGCACAAGCAAAATTATAAGTTGGAGTTTTATCTGTTCTCATAATCACAAAAGAGTCTATGTTTTCAGGCTCAAAACTTAATTCACCTTTGATAAAATCAGTAAATTTCATAGTATGAGTAGGTTTTTTAAGTCGGATAACAAAAGGTTTTTCACATTCTAAAACATCAATATCTGCTAATTTTTCACAAGTACCATCGTAGCGATAAGCTTTACCTTGTTTTTTAGCGAGATCTTTTTTTGTTTCGAGTTCTTCTTGGGTGCAAAAACAAGCAAAAGCTTTTTTTTCACTTACAAGTTTTAAAGCCATTTGGCGATGAAATTTTAAATTTTCGCTTTGCATATAGTAATGTTGCCATGAAATACCAAAAAGATTTAAAATTTCTTTGATTTCTTCTTCTTTTCCTGTTATATTTCTAGCCTTATCAGTATCTTCGATGCGTAAGATAAAATCCATATTTTTTTGTCTTGCACAGATATAGTTAAAAATTGCTGCACGTAAATTTCCTATGTGCATATCACCTGTGGGAGAAGGTGCAAAACGGTACATTTTATAGCCTTTAAAATTATTTAAAAGCTTATTATAACAGAAAAATTTATATGAATATTTAATTTTACTTGGTTATAATACTTTTATGATGTTTTTAATTTTTTCTTTTATTGTGTTATTGATTTTTAGCTTAGCAAATGTTTATATTTATAAAAGATTAATCAAGAAAATTACTCTTTTTAAGTATTTTTATAAAATTTTTGCTTTTATTTTTATCTTGCTTTTTTTAGCCCAAGCTGTGTTTTTGGTATTTCGTAGAGATGAATATTTAAGCGATACTTGGTATGAAATTTTAGCCATGCTTTATGCACCGACTTATTGTTTATTTTTTATGACTTTAACTTGGGATTTTATTAAATTGATTTTAGCTTTTATAGGCAAAAGAGATAAAAAATATCATTTTATTTTGCGTTCGATTTTTGAGTTTTCTCTTATAGTTTTAAGTGTATTTTTAATTTATGTAAGTATAAACAATGCTTTAAAAACACCTAAAATTAAGAGTGTTGATATTGAAATACCAAACCTTAAACAAGATTTAAAAATTGCTATGTTAACCGATATACATTTGGGTAAAAATTTGCATGAAAATTTTTTAGATAAGCTTATTGCTAAAGTGAATATGCAAAGTCCTGATATGGTTGTAATAGTAGGCGATCTGATTGATACTAATCCTAAAGATTTGGAAAATTATATCTCAAAACTTAATGATTTTAACTCTACTTATGGAACTTTTTATGCTTTGGGAAATCATGAGTATTATCATGGTATTAATAAAGTTTTAGATTTACTTAGAAAACATACTAATATGAAAATTTTAGTCAATCAAAATTTAGATTTAGGTTTTATAAATATTGCTGGACTTGGAGATTTAGTCGGACTTAATAAGGGCTTATATGCTCCTGATTTAGCAAGAATAAAAGTGGATTTAAATACAAGTAAATTTAGTATTTTACTCGCACATCAACCCAAAACAGCTTTACTTTATGATTTAAGTGATTTTGATTTGGTTTTAAGTGGTCATACGCATGGAGGACAAATTTTCCCTTTTATGTTTTTGGTCAAGCTTCAACAGGGTTTTGTTCATGGACTTTATGATCTAGGAGAAAAAACCAAGCTTTATGTTAGCAGTGGAGCAGGATTTTGGGGGCCAAGTCTTAGAGTTTTTGCTCCAAGTGAAATAGTGATTTTAAATTTAAAAGGGAAAAAATGAGTTTTTCAAAAGAAAGTTCAAGACTTTTTGGTTTTGTAGCAGGATTTAAATTTCCTAAATTTATACAAAAAGTCATCAATGAAAATTATGTTAAGTATTTTAAAATCGATATGAGCGAATTTAGAGCTCCTTGTGAATATGAAAGTTTAAATGCTCTTTTTACAAGAACTTTGCAAATTCCAAGAAAACTTGAAGAAGGCTTTATCAGTCCAAGTGATGGCAAAATTTTAGAGTGTGGAAGTACTTTTTTGGCAAATGAAGAACATTTTGCTTTTTCTATAAAAGGGCATACTTATAGTGTTCAAGAGCTTTTAAAAGATAACTTTGAAAAAAATGAGCTTAAAAATGGGCTTGATTATGTTAATATCTATCTTTCTCCAAAAGATTATCATCGCTATCACAGCCCTTGTGATATGCAAATTTTAAGTGCAACTTATACAAGCGGAGTACTTTATAGTGTAAATGAAAAGCATTTAGAATGCATTAGTAATTTATATGTGAAAAATGAAAGAGTGAGTTTGAAATGTCAAAATGAAAAAGGTATTTTTTGGCTCGTTTTTGTAGGAGCACAAAATGTAGGAAAAATGCGTTTTAATTTTGATACAAGTATACAAACCAATGCTAAAATTTCTCATAATTTTACTAGAAAATATCAAAATTTAAATTTAAAAAAAGGCGAAGAACTAGGAAATTTTGAACTAGGCTCTACTATAGTTTTAATCTCTCAAAAAGGGCTTTTAAATTTTAATTTAAAAGTAGGGCAGAGTGTTAAATTTGGAGAAAAAATAGCACATTAATTTTTAGGAGTTTTATTCGCCATTTGATAGATAAAGGCAAAAACTTCAGCTACAGCTTTATACATATTAGGCGGAATTTCATCACCTAAGTCAAGTTTGCTTAAAATTTCTATTAAATCTTCATCTTCTTTAATGGGAACCCCGTGTTCCTTGGCTAAAGAAATAATTTTAGCAGCACTTTCGCCTTTGCCGCTTGCAAGGACTTTTGGTGCGGAGTTTTTTTCTTTTTGATAGCCTAGAGCTACAGCTTTTTTAACTGATCTTTTGATTTTGCTCATACTTTTTTATCCATACCCATCTCAAGATCTAAATTTTTCATATTTCTTGTATCAAATTTACTTCTTATGATATCACCTACAAAGAAATTTGCACTTAAAAGTCCTGCTTTATTGATATTTCTTTTAAGTTCATGGGCATTTTCATAGATGGTTTTTCTAAATTCAATATTTTCTGCCATAATATGAATATCTATATATTTTTCATTTTTTAAGGAAATAAGAATTTCTAAATCCCCGAGTTTTGCAAATTCAAGTTTAATTTGGGCAAAAAATTTATCCTTTTTTCCGCGTCTAAACATAATTTTAGAATCATTTAAATCATCCCAAGAAAAAGGCAGATAAGTGTTGATAGAATCATTGGCTAAGGACATGAGCTGATTGATTTCAATTTGCGCTAAAAGACGATTGGCTTGATTATATACAGCTTCATTGCCTTCATCTTTAGCCAAATTTGAAATTTGTAAAAGTGTTGATTTTACATCATGGTGTAAAGATTCAGCTATATCTTGTTCTGTTTTTGGTTTAATTTGTGCTAGATCTTTAGTGGAAAGATTGAGTTTGTGTTCGAGATTTTTAAGTTCTGCTTGATTAAGCTTGGCATTTTGGGTATAAGGTTCAAGTTCTTTCAAAGTTTCATTAAGTCTGCGAGAAAGGTTGCTTAAATTTTTACTTAAATCTTGCACTTGTTCTAGATTTAAATTTTCTACATTAAATGCTAAATTTTTTACAATATTTTGTTTTATAAATTCTTGATTTTTAAAAATATTTTGCATAGTTTGGTTATTGTTAGGTTGAATATTTTGAGAATTGTTTAAATTTTGAGTGTTGCTTGTGTTAGTATTTGAAACATTTGTGTTGATTGAAGCCTTGTTTTCTGTTTTTGCTCCATAAAATTTTGGGTTTTCTTTGATGTTTTCTCTTGATTTTTCTTGTTTTTCATTTTTAATTTTCTCTTGATTTGGAGTAGAATTTTTTATATCATTATCTGACTTATTTTCTGTTTCATTATTTTGAATATCATTTTTTGTATCTTGCTTAATATCGGTTTTAGCATCATCTGTGAGAGTTTTTTCTTTTGATGTTTTTATATGTTTTTCTTCTTTATCTTGTATTTTAGAAGCTTGATTACTCAGTATATTTTTTAAAGTATGTTCAAGTTTTTCAAAGGTAGTAGCAGTTTGTTTAAGGATGTTTGGATCTTTTATTATTAAATTTTCTGGCTTATTAAGAGCTTTGAAAAAATCATTTTTTATAGAATTTAATTCTTTTAAAATTTTATTAGCTATAGGGGTGATTTTTTCTTGAGCATGACTGGGATTTTTACTTATGTAATTTTTAAAATTTTCCAATTTAGAGCTTAAATTTAAAAGTGCTTTAAAAGAACTTTGATTTAAAATTTGCTTATTTTCATTTTTGCTAGAGTTAATAATATTTTTTAATTCTTTTAAAGTGTCTTTTGGGCTTAAATTTGTATTTGCAAGCTGGGCTATCTGAACGCTTAGTTTTTCGCTACTAAGACCTTTGATTGTGCTTAAAAGAGAGTGGAAACTTTTAGGTAACAATTCTTCATTTAAGGCATCTTTTAATTTAGCTTCTAAAAATACGCCTGAATTTTTAAACAAAGGAGCTAAGTTATTGTTTTTTATTTCACTGGCAGGTTTTAGAATTTGATTTAATCTATCTAAAACTTGTGTAAAAGTATCACTTTTTGCAAGTTCTATGCTTAAGGTTTTTAATTCATTAGCAAAATTAGGAGCTAAATTTAAATTTTTTCCTTGTTTAAGTACAGGGGAATCGGGATTTTTTTGAGCATTGATTTGATCTAAAAGTTTATTAACAAGTTCTTTTAATTTGGTACCTGTTTCATTTTGAACAAATTTTGCTAATATTTCTTCACTACTAGCGTCCTTGCTTAGACCTAAATTTTGCTTTAAAGCTTGTGCAAGTGCTTCTTTTGGATTATCCTTTAAATTTGTTTTATCTTTTGAATTGGAGTTATCTATTTTTAAATCATTTTTTTGTGTATTGGCAATTTGACTTGCTAGTTGAGTATTAATCATCAAATATCACCATATTTCCAGGTTTTTTCTTAAATTGTTTATTTAAAATATTTGGTTTATTGATAGCAAAAAGAATTAAAAATGCTAGAGAAATTATATAAAACCATATAAAACCTTTGATTTCAAAGTATTGCATTAAAAAACCTAAAATTAAAGGACCAAATAATGAGCCCAAAGAATAACAAAAAAGAACCCCACGGCCTAACTCTACGCCTTTATTTTTGTTTACTAAAACATCATTTGCTCTAGCAAGTGCTAAAGCATATAAACAAAATATCCCTATACCGAGGGTAATTCCTAAAAAATATTGCATATATAAATGAAGTTTAAAAAAGATAAACATAAACATAGTGATAAATCCTATGCTTGAACAAGTGATAATGGCAAATTTGCGACCAAGTTTGTCTGAAATACTTCCTATGATGGTTTGTGCAATAAAACCACCTAAAACTCCACAAAATATAAAATAAGAAACCGCTTTTGCATCAAAACCTTGCAAAAGTATAAATAAAGATGCCATAGAAAAAAAGCCATTTATAAGCATTCCAGCTATAAAGCTTGTGACGATAGCTAAAGGAGCTATATCAAAAATTTTAGGCATAGAAATAGGACTTGATGCGGGCAAAACAGGTTCTTTGATTTTAATCAAATTTAAAGGTAAAGATGAAAGCAAAATTAAAGTTGCACTGAGGATAAATACACTATGTTTGCTTAAATTTAATGCTATGATTAAAACCCCAATACCAAACGCAAGATAAAAAACAATTTCATAAAAACCTAAAATTCTAGACCGAATAGCATTTTTACTTTTTTCATTAAGCCACGATTCTATGATCATTAAAAGACCATAGTAGCAAATTCCTATGAAAAATCTTAAAACAGCCCAGAAAATAAGGTTTTCACTTATCGTATGAAGCATGGCTGAAATCCCAAAAATAGCTCCAAATAGTCCAAAAGAGCGTATATGGCCTATACGAGAAATAATTTTATGAGCACTGATGGTTCCAACAAGGGCACCTACAAAAAAACAAGAACTTACTACTCCAACAGCTAAAGAGCTCTCTCCGTTTTCTTTTAATATAATACCTATAGAGCTTACTATCAAGGCATTGCCTGCAAATAAAAATGCCATACCAGCAAAAAGCGCTGTCATGGATTTAATAATTTTTTTTGGACTCATAGTTTTTTATATATAAAATAAAAATAAACACACAAACTAGCAAGGATAAAATTCCGCAAATATAGGCAAAGATATCTAATTTATCTTGGCGATGTAAAAATAAAAATCCAGCAACTAATATCACATAAGCCATCAATTTAAAGAGAGTAAAAAACATAGCAAAGAAAAGGATTTTCTCTTTAATATTTGGCTTTAAATCGTCTTTTAGAACTTTAAAATGAATGATTTTTGATAAATCTTGTTTTTTTTTGATAAAAAGCGATGAAATGAAATTAAAATCTTCTTCATAATTTTTTGATTTTTTTATAATGATTTTTTTATAATTTAAATAAGAAGTAAAAATAATCAATAAAACACTAAAAAAAGCTATTTCATAGCTTAAAAATGTATCTAATTTAAAATGATTTAACGATGGAAATATGATCCAAAAAAATAAATGAATAATGATAAAAATATAAAATAGGGCTTTTTTGTGTTCCATTATCTGTTCTTTTCTTTTTGAATTTTTTCTTTGATTAACTCATCTCTTTCTTTAAATTCTTCATAGCTTTTTACTTGAACTTTATAAGCTTTGTAAACATTAAGTATAGCAGCACTGATCCCCCAAAAAACTCCAAGCCAAAAAAGCCAAGGATAAGGAGTGAATTTTTTAAGCAAGTATCCTATTCCCACACCTATAAATATAGCAACAACCATAGAGATGCCAAGACTTAAACCATCCGCAGCTTCAAGAGTTTTACGAACGATTTTTTGTCTTTTGTTAGTAGAATTTTCTAAGTGATTTTTTTCTTCTTTTAAAATATTGCTCATATTCTTTTAAAGCTTTCTCTGACAGCCTCTAATGTTGTATCTATAATTTTATCATCCATTTTTGAACATATAAAACCTGTTTCAAATTGAGAAGGTGCTAAATAAATTCCATTTTCAAGCATGTTTTTGTGAAATTTTGAAAATAATGCTAGATCAGATTTTAATGCATCTTGGTAATTTGATACAAGATCTTTGGTGAAAAAGTATCCAAACATGGAACCTACATGACAAGCTTGCAGCGGAATCCCTTTTTCGTCTGCTAATTTTTTTATTCCTTGGGTAAGTTTTTTTGCTAATTTTCCAAGTTTGTCATAAAGTTTAGTTTTCTTTTTGGCTTTTGTAAGACTTGCTATACCTGCAGCCATTGCCAAAGGGTTTCCACTTAAAGTTCCTGCTTGATATACACCACCCAAAGGACTTAAAATATCCATAATTTCAGCTCTAGAAGCAAATGCTGCTGCAGGCAGACCGCCTCCTATTACCTTACCAAAAGTAATTATATCTGCTTGAATATGATTGATTCCATAGGATCCAAGGTAAGATGCTCTATATCCACTCATTACTTCATCAAAAATCAGCAAAGTTTGATTGTTTTTACAGATCTTAGCAAGTTCTTCTAAAAAATCTTGTTTAGCTGGAATTAAACCCATATTTCCAGCAATAGGTTCAATGATAACACAAGCAATATCTTTATTTTTTTCAAAAAGCTCTTTAACACTGTTTATATCGTTATATTTTGCTACTAAAGTGTGCTTGACTACATCTTCTAAAACACCCAAAGAACTAGGAGAATTAAAAGTAGCAGCACCACTTCCTGCACTCACTAGCAATGAATCGGAATGCCCGTGATAACATCCTTCAAATTTTAAAATTTTATCTTTTTTAGTAAAGCCACGGGCAAGGCGAATAGCGCTCATGGTCGCTTCTGTTCCGCTACTTACAAAGCGGATTTTTTCTAAATGAGGAAAATCAGATAAAACAAGCTTGGCAAGTTCAGTTTCTAATAAAGTTGGAGCTCCAAAACTTGAACCTTTATGAAGTGCTTTTTGACAAGCTTTTTGTATATCTTTATCGCAATGTCCAAAAAGTAAAGGTCCCCAGCTTTGAACATAATCTATATAAGAATTTCCATCTATATCGAAAATATAAGCACCTTTTCCATGAGAAATAAATTTTGGTTCACTTTGAACATTTGCAAAAGCACGAACTGGAGAATTTACACCACCTGCGATGAATTTACACGCTTCTTTAAAAGCTTTTTTGTTTGTCATTTTTCTTCCTTGCTAAATTGCTTGATGTAATTATATAAAGTTGCAATTTCATCATTTGTTAAAGAGTAATTTGGCATGATTGATTTTGCATCTTTACTCTGATTAAGAGAATTTTTAAAATTCTCAAAACTAAGATTTTGTATACTTGGAACTTTATAAGCTGTTTTAATGCCATTTTTCATATAATATCCTAAAATTTGTTCACTTCCGTCTGATCCATGACATTCTTTACAGCTAATACCCCTTGGATTTTCATAAAGCATTTTAGAGTATTCTTTAAGAGTGATAAAATCAGCACCAAAAAGACTAATACTAAATAAAAAAAACATTAAAACAATTTTCAAAGTTTCACCTTGTTAATGAAGTTTTAATATGATACAATTTTTACTTTAAAAAAGTGATTAAATTGATAGAAGGAAAATAATGACTTTGCTTGATGGTAAAGCTTTAAGCGCAAAAATCAAAGAAGAATTAAAAGAAAAAAGTCAATTTTTAAAAAGCAAAGGGATTGAAAGCTGTTTAGCTGTTATCTTGGTTGGAGATAATGTTGCAAGTCAAACTTATGTAAAATCTAAGGCTAAAGCCTGTGAAGAATGTGGAATTAAATCTTTAGTTTATCATCTTAATGAAAATACTACACAAAATGAACTTTTAGCATTGATTAATACTTTAAATCACGATGATAGTGTTCATGGAATTTTGGTTCAACTTCCTTTACCTACTCATATTTGTAAAGATCTAGTACTTGAAAGCATTATAAGTAGTAAAGATGTTGATGGCTTTCATCCTATTAATGTAGGATATTTAAATTTAGGCTTAGAAAGTGGATTTTTGCCTTGTACCCCGCTTGGAGTTATGAAGCTTTTAAAGGCATATGAAATTGACTTAGAACGAAAAGACGCTGTGATTATAGGTGCTTCAAATATAGTAGGTCGTCCTATGGCTACTATGCTTTTAAATGCTGGAGCTACGGTGAGCGTTTGTCATATTAAAACCAGAGATTTGAGCCTTTATACTAGACAAGCTGATTTGATTATAGTGGCAGCAGGTTGTGTGAATTTGCTTCGATCGGATATGGTAAAAGAAGGAGTGATTGTTGTTGATGTTGGAATTAATCGCCTTGAAAGTGGAAAGATAGTTGGAGATGTAGATTTTGAAGAGGTATCTAAAAAATCTAGTTATATAACTCCTGTTCCAGGTGGAGTAGGTTCTATGACTATAGCGATGCTTTTAGAAAATACAGTTAAATCTGCTAGAAATAGACTTAATTAGGAAAAATTTATGGAAATTTTAAAGAAGTTATATAAATTTTCGCAGTCTTGGACTGGAACTGTAGTTATTGTTCTTTTGGTGATTTTTTTCTTTATACAAGCTTTTGTTATCCCCTCTGGTTCTATGAAAAACACCTTACTGGTGGGAGATTTTTTATTTGTTAAAAAATTTAGCTACGGTATCCCAACCCCTCATATTCCTTGGTTGGAAATTCCTGTTTTGCCGGATTTTAATAAAGATGGGCATTTGATAAAAGCACAAGGACCTCAAAGAGGAGATATAGTTGTCTTTAGAAATCCTAGGAATGAAAAAGAACACTTTGTAAAGCGTTGTGTAGGCACTGGGGGAGATAGGATAGTTTATGCAAATAAAACACTTTATGTAAGAATGCATGAAGGTGATGATTTTATGAAAGAACATTATCCAAATGATCTTGTCACTCTTGGAGGACAAATTTATGTAAAAGAGCCTTATAAACAAAAAGGTATTCATTATGATCCAAAAAAAGATATAGAAAATGATATTTTACGCTTTCTTAGCATAGGTGATTTTGCTATGTCTCCAACTTATATTAAAGAACTTGGAAATCATATAGGTTTTAGTGGTGGAAATGCTTATGTTTTTGATATAGCTGAAAATGAATATTTCATGATGGGTGATAATCGTGATTATTCTTATGATAGTCGTTTTTGGGGTTCTGTTCCTTATAGATTGATAGTAGGTAAACCTTGGTTTGTATATTTCTCTTGGGATAAAGATAAAAATGTTCGTTGGGAAAGAATAGGACGTTTTGTTGATACCTTGGAAAATGATGAACAATATATCCATGATCATGATGATGAGGATAAATTAAGCTAATGTTTGTGAAAAACACAAACATTATATTTTTAAAAGCGTGATTTCATCACCTTTTTTTAATTCGCTCGTATTTTCTTCGCTTATAAACAAAAACTCACTTTTAACAAGTGGAAGTATCATACCAGAGCCAAATTTGTTTTGATTAAATGGTGTAAAAATATCTTTTTCTAAATTTCCCAAGATGAGATTATTTCTTCCATTTTTAAGCTTTAAATCTATGCCCATTTTGGCATGAAATTTTAAAGGATTTTCTAGATTTCCACTTAATAAAGCAATAATTTTTTTAGCAAAAATAAAACAAGAAAGATAAGCTGCCATAGGATTTCCTGGTAAAATCAATACAAAATTTTTATCCTTTTGATAAAGCTTAGTAGGTTTTGCAGGACGTGCTTTTAAACCTTTAAAAAGTGGAGTAAAATCTAGCTCATCTAAGGCTTTTTCCATAAAATCAGCCTCTCCTACACTTGCTCCACCGGAAGTGATTAAAAGATCAAAATTTGCATTTTCTAAAGCCTCTTTAGTGCTTTTAAAATCATCTTTAATAATACCCAAATAAGAAGCGTCTTTAAGCATGGTTAGTAAAGGTAAAGCATTAGCATTATAAATACTTTCTTCATTGCATTCTTGCCAAGGTTCTTTAAGCTCATTTCCACTTGAAAAAATTCCAATGCGAATTTTTCTTATGACTTCTATTTTATAAAGTCCTTGAGAAGCAAGTAGGGCGATATGTCTATCATTAAGTTTAGTGCCTTTTTGAAGCAAAAGCTCTCCTTTTTTTAACTCTTCACCTTTGTAGCGATAAGCATTGTATTGTTTAGGAGCTTTTTTAATGATGAGTTTATTTTCTTCTATGTATTCATCTTCTAGCATTAAGATAGTATCAGCATTTGTGGGCATTTTAGCCCCTGTCATGATTTTATAGCATTCATTTTTAGCAACTGTATAAAAATTTTTATCTCCTGCAAAAATAGTACCTTTAATCTCTAAAGGCTCATTTATATTATCATAATTAAAAGCATAACCATCAAGAGCAGTATTATCAAAACTTGGTAGATTTTTTCTAGCGTATAAATCTTTAGCTAAAATTCTATCCTTTGCTTTTTCAAGGCTAATAAGCTCACTTTCATTTAAGCATGAAATTTGATTTTCTAAGTCTTTTAAGGTTTCAAAGATATTTTTCATTCTTCAAGCCTTGTGATTTTCACATTTAAACCTTTAAATTTCTGTTCCAAATTTTCATAACCCCTATCAAGATGATAAATCCTATGGACTTTGCTTGTACCTTTAGCCGCAAGAGCTGCTAAGATAAGAGCTGAAGAAGCACGCAAATCTGTAGCCATAACATCGGCCGCATTAAGTTCTTTTCCGCCTACTATAGTAGCAATATGACCATTTAGTTTAATATCCGCACCCATTCTTAAAAGTTCGCTTACATGCATAAAACGATTTTCAAATAGTCTTTCATCGATAATACTAGTTCCATTAGCCTTTAAAGCTAGTGCCATAAACTGTGCTTGCATATCGGTTGGAAAGCCTGGATATTCGCTTGTCATGATTTCTACAGGTTTAATTTCTTTGGCAGGAAGTAGGGTGATACTGTCTTCTTTAATCAAAGTTTCAAAACCCATTTGATGAAGTTTTGCTAAAACTGCACTTAAATGTGAAGCATTAACTTTATCTAAAGTGATTTTAGAATTTGTAATAGCCCCTGCACAAAGATAAGTTCCTGCCTCAATTCTATCAGGTATAACGCTAAATTCTTTAAATTCCAAAAGTTCTCCATCACTACCATAAATTTCAAGTTCATCTGTACCTATGCCTTTGATTTCAAGTCCTGCGTCTTTTAAAACTTCGCAAAGTTGAACTACTTCGGGTTCTTTTGCAACATTTAAGAGCTTGGTTTTACCTTTGGCTAAAGCTGCTGCCATGATGATGTTTTCACTACCTGTAACCGTGATTTTATCAAAAAGAATTTCATTGCCTTTTAAATTTCCACTAGCTACGACATAGCCTTGTTTAATTTGTATATTTGCCCCCATTTTTTCCAAGGCTAAAAGATGTAAATCAATAGGTCTTTGTCCTATGGCACATCCACCAGGCAAAGATACTTCACAATGCCCAAAACGAGCAAGCAAAGGCCCTAGAGTAAGTATAGAAGCACGCATTTTACGCACAATGTCATATTTAGCTATGGTTTGATTAAGAGTGTTTGTGTCTAATAAAGCACTATTGTTTTGAAAATTGACCTTAGCTCCTAAATTTTCTAGCAAAGATATAAGAGTTTTTATATCAGCAACATTAGGAACATTGTTTATTTTTACTTCATTTTTAGCAAGTATGCTTGAAACGATCAAGGGTAGGGCAGCATTTTTTGCTCCGCTTATTGTAACATTTCCGCTTAGATGATTTGTGTCTTCGATTTCTAAATAAGTCATATTTTTCCTTGAAAAAGTTTAAAAATGCATCATTATAGCATTCTTAAACTTTTGAAAAAATATAATCAAGCTTGTTGGTTTTGGAGTTCTTGAATTTGAGCTTGAATTACATCTGCTTGAGATTTTAGCACATCAATTTGTTTTTGAAATGTCGTTTTCATTTGTTCGTTAGCGTTTGTCATTTTTTGAGTAAGTTCTGCAATTTTAGCTAAAATTTCAGCTAATTTTGCTATTAAAGCCTCTAATGCGGGATTTACGCCACCTTTGCTATTTTGAATGAATGGAATTTTGGTCTTTGTGGTTTTCTATTTTTTCTTGACTTACTTTGATTTCATATTCTTTTTCATTTTTTGAATTTGTTTGACTTTAAACTTCTTGCTTCATCTGAAATTTTGAATTTTAACCACATTGTCGCTATGAACATTACTTACCAAATCATTGTCTTTGTTTATTTGTGTTTGATAATTGCTAAAATTTTTTGTCAAAGTATCTATTTTCATCTTAAATCTTTTTAAATTAATTTATATTGTTATCGGTTTTTTTATTTATAAATTTATATTAATGATAATTATTTTAAGGATATTTTATTTTAGATTTTCATATTTATATTTTAAATGCAAAAAAGACTAAAGTTTCATAAAATTTTTAAGTATTTTTTTGCCTTTTTGGGTTAAAACTGCTTCAGGATGAAATTGCAATCCATAAATAGGATATTTTTTATGTTTGATTGCCATAATGATATTTTCTGAATTGTGAGCTAAAATTTTACATTTTTTAGGCATAGAGCTAATATGCAAAGAATGATACAAGCAAATTGTAATTTCTTTTTTTACACCCTTAAAAATAGGATCTTTTTTAAAATAAAGTTTAGAAATTTTACCATGCATAGGATTTTGCATTTTAGAAACCCTACCACCAAAAACTTCAGCTATACACTGATGTCCTAAGCATATACCTAAAATTTTTTTATTTTTTTTAAAATATTTGATCGCTTTTAAGCTTAATTTAGATTCCTTAGGAGAATGAGGGCCAGGAGAGATGATAAGATGAGTAAAATCAAATTTTTTTAATTCTTTGACTTTTTTAAAGGCATCATTTTTTATCACTTTGCATTCAAAACCAAGTTCTTTAAGATAATAAATGATGGTATAACTAAAAGAATCATAATTATCTATAAATAAAATTTTTTTCATTGTAATTTTACCTTTTTTAAGCCACGCACAGAGTTAATGCAATAAATATTTTCTGCTTCAAATAAATCTTGTTTAAATAATGTTTTTTCTTTTATCAAACCAAGATTGATTAAGAAATTTCTATATACGCCATTTAACATACCGCTTTGAATTTGTGGAGTATAAAATTGAGCGTTTTTTTCTAAGATGAAATTGGTTCTTGTTCCTTCGCAAAGTTCATCTTTTTCATTAAAAAAAGCTATGTCATAACATAAGTTTTGCTGCCATTTGTGTGAGTATTGATTGTAAAAAGTACGTAAAGAGCTTTTATGATAGAGATTATCACTTTTTGAGTTAATTTTCTCATCGCTTAAAAGTAAAATATTATTTGAATTTTGCTTTAAGGTGCTTTGTTGAAATTCGTATTTTCCATCTTTATATAAAACAAGTTTTAAAATTCCTTCTTTATGCGGATTTTTAAAGGGCAGAGGAAAGTTATAAAATAAAGAGTGTTTTTTGTGAAAAATTTTTTCATCGAGTTTAAAAAGTGTAAGATTGTGATATTCTTTATAAGAACTTTTTTGATTTAAAATATTATCAAAATCTTTAAAGATTTTGTGAGTGTTAAAATTAAATTTAAGAGCTGAATTTATAAGCCTTAACAAATGTTTTTTTAAAAATAAAATTTGAGAATTTTTAAAATACATAGTTTCAAAAAGATGAAAATCACAAGGGTTTAAGATTGCACTTTTAAGTTTTAATTCTTCAAATTCATCTTTTAAATTTGAGTCCCAAACCAAACCACTACCGGTGCTATAAGTATAAATTTCGTCTTGTTTTTCTAAGGTGCGTATCGCTACACTAAATTTATTTTTATTTTTATGTATTAAACCTATAGTTCCACAGTAAATACCACGATCTCTTTGTTCTAATTCTTTGATAAATTTAATACTTTCAAGTTTTGGAGCACCTGTGATAGAACCACAAGGAAAAAGAGCTTTAAAAATTTGATATAAAGAAATATTTTTTTTAAGTTTTCCTTGTACGCTTGAAGTCATTTGATGTAAAGTAAGGTGGCTTTGAATTTCAAAAAGTTTGGTTTTTAAACTTTTTTTTGTGATGATTTTTGAAAGATCATTACGCAAAAGATCGCAAATCATAACATTTTCGCTAAGATTTTTTGTATCATTTTGCAAGAAAATTTTATTTTCTTCATCTTTTATAGGATCTTTATCACACTTAATTGTACCTTTCATAGGTTTTGTAAATATTTTTCTTTTTTTGGTTTTGAAAAAAAGTTCAGGAGAGAAGGATAAAATTTCTCTTTTCTCGTCTTTTACAAAAGCTTTAAATTCAGTATCTTGCCTAGAAAGTAAAAATTTAAAAAGTTCAAAAGAATCCATTTTGCTACAAAATTTAAAATTTTGAGTGAGATTGATTTGATAAACCCTTCCTTTAGAAATTGCCTCTTTAACTTTGATAAAATTTTTTCTATAATTATCTTGATCTAAAAAATTTATAAATTCAGGAATAAATTTTTCTTCATCGATATTTTCTTTTTGAAATTTTTTTCTTTTTTCAAAACCAAATATAGATAAATAAGCTTTTTTACTTGTGAAATTTTTATCTTGAAAATATCTATAAAACTCATAATCAGCAAACATTAAAATATAAAAATCATTTTTATGTTTTTCTATAAATTTAAAGCATTTTTTGCTTTCTTTATGATTAAAGGCTTTTAAAGTTGTTTTCAAATCATGGTAAAAATATTTGCCAAAAACAGCGTAGTTTTCAAGAGTCATTTAATTCCTTTGCAACCTGTGCGGCAAGTTTTAATTTGTCATTATCAAAATGGGTGTAAATTCTTGAAGTATTTAAACTTGCATGCCCTAAAGCTTCCTGAACTAAAACTAAATCTTTTTGCTTTTTATAAAGTAGGGTGGCAAAAGTATGACGCAACATGTGGGCACCATTTTTTTGCTTGCGAATTCCTGCACGAAACAAAAGCTGTTCTACTATGCGACTGATATAAGATTGGGTAAGTGGAGTGCCTTTTTTATTGACGAAAAGTAGGGCGTCTTTACTCATATAATTAATACTTACATTTTTAAGCAAATCATAAATAAGTTCTTTTTTTATCATTACAACACGATATTTATTGCCTTTAGCCCTTATTTTTATGATATAAAGATTGTTTTCTTCGCTAATATCACCCATTTTGATATTGATAGCTTCGCTTACCCGTATGCCTGTAAAAATGATGATTTTAATAATAAGTTTATTGCGTATGGTATTGTTTCTAAAATCTGCATTTTCAATAGCATGAAGAAATTTTTTAAGCTCTTCTTCGCTCATAAATTCAGGCAATTTTACTCCTTTAGAGCCTGTTATACCTGCCCAATTTTTAAGATTGATATCAAAAATATGTGCTTTTTGGTCTTCTTCGTTTTGCTTGTCTAAAAAATCAAAAAAATTAATCACAGCAATACGGTAATTTTTTTTACTTGCATCTGATAAAGCACCTGTTATACTTGCTAAAACTTCTACAATAAGTTCTTCATCAATCTGTTTCAAAGAGTAAAGTTTGTAAAAATTTAAATATTCAAATGTTTTTTTTAAGGGATTAAAATAAGTATTAATCCCACTTAATCCAGCATTTCTTGCTTTTTTTACTAGGGCGTCAAGTTCTTCAATATTTTTTACACCTTTTGTAAGAGCAAAATTAACTTCTGCTAGAGCTTGTGGATTTTTTAATTCTTTATTAGATAGCGAGTTGAGTTTAAATTTTACATATTTTGCCAGCCAAAATAAGAATGATTTTTCAAAATTTTCTTCATAATCTAAAGGGTATTTCATAAAACTTTTCCTAAATTTAAAATTTTTAGCTTTTTAGTTAAAAAAGGTATTTTAGTACCAACTTAGTAAAAAAAAGCTTTTTTAGGAAAAAATTTGTTTTTATATGTAAT
>JACRSG010000003.1 GCA_014305285.1 Campylobacter jejuni | reverse complement strand
ATCTTACATCAATCATAAAAAGATATGATAAAAGGTAAAAATATTTAAAAATTATAATTTTATATTGAAAACTATAATTTTCAAACTTTTTTATATATACTAGTATTATTCTATTTTGGTATGGATTAAATTACTATTTTTACATACTATTATGATTTTACCTTTTGAGTGAAATAAACTTATCCATAAAATATAATGTAAAAAATTGATAATTTTATTTGGTAAATCAAAATTATATTTTATTTTTCTTGAAAACTATAAAAAATATTTAAAAATTAAATTATTTTATATTTTTATCAAAATATATATAAAAATGATAATTTATGTATTAAATTTTTTAATCCCCTATTTTTGATTTTTAGCTAAGGTAAATATTCTTAGTTGTAAAATTTTTTTAAGAATATTTTTATTTTAATATTTTTATAATAATTATTATATAAGAACTTAATAAAAAATTTTATCAAATCTAAATTTCAAGGAGTAAGGTAATGAAAATTCCAGTAAAATTAGCAAGTTCTATTGTTGTATTTGCTTTTTTAGCAGGTATAAGTGCTAGTGCATTGAGTGAAGGTAAAGAATATGTAGTTCTTAAAAATCCTATCACTCATGCTGATAATTCATTGATCGAAATTTTTTCTTATCGCTGCACTCATTCTTATGATCATCATAATTTAACTTATAAATTTTATTTAGCAAGCAAAAATGAGTTATAAAATGAAAGATAATTGCAGAAATTTTTCACTTTCTAAGTGGCAAGATACGCGCAAACCTTGGTTGATTTTGATTATAGTCACTATAGGACTTACTTGTATAGCGCATTTTTTATTTCAAGAATATCTTTTTATGGAACCTTGCGAACAATGTGTGTATATAAGGTTTGATATGTTTGTTATGGCTATAGGTGGTATGATTGCATTAATCAACCCTGTAAACAATATTATAAAAATTTTTTCTTATAGCTTAGCTTTTTATGGAATTTGGCTTGGCTTGGAGCATTGTCTGACTTTAAATCATATCCATGAAGTGGTTCATTCTGAAAATCCTTTTGCAGGTGTAAATGGATGTCGTGAAATTCCTATTTATCCATTTAATTTACCTTTGCATGAATGGATTCCTAGTTGGTTTTTACCGACAGGAGAATGCGGGATGGATACCCCTGTAGTTCCAGAAAATGCTTATAATCATCTTAATGCTTTTCAAAAATTTTTTATAGGAACCCCACCTGATTTTGAAAATGGGCTTTATCGTAATGGTTGGTATTTGATTCCCAGTTTAAAGTTTATGAATATGGCAATTTGCTGTCTTATAGCATTTTTATGTTGTTTTGTCACACTTTTTGCAATGTTTATAGCCTATATTTTAGATAAAAATAAATCTAATACTAAAATTTTTGCATTAGTGATTATTATTTTAGCTTTAGTACTTAAATTTATAGGAGAACCAAAAAATCCAAATCAAGATATAGCGAGTTTATTAAATCAAACTGTTTTAAGATTTTATTAAGCTATTTTAAGATGACTTAAATAATTTTAAAGGATTGATGATGAGAGTTAGCAAATTCTTTACATAGCACTTTTGGCGGGTTGTATCCTACTTGCACCTAATGCTTTAATGGCGATGGGTAAGTTCCTAGTCGAGTGAAAATAGATTGGCAAATTTTAAGGACAAATAGGCACGATTAAAAATGAATCCCTGATGGTTATATCTTAAGTGATATAAAAGCAACTATTGTTCCTAAACAAAAATGACTAAGACTTATGGTGGAATTTCTATTTTTGGATTTTATCCTTTTTATTTAAATACAGTAAAGATGAAACCGCAAATGGTAAAAGTCAAAAATTGTTGATGAGATTTATAGAATTAGAACTCCAAGGGTTAGTATAGAGCCAAGTGGAAGCACTGATTAAAGAGAAACTCCTTTTGAAAATGTGAAAATACTAAAAATGGATTCAAAATTTTCAGATAGGCTGTATCTTTAGTAAATAATGTTCTTGGAAAACAATTTGGCAAAGGCTCGCAATCTGTATAGAATGATTCTGGCTGCTTCTTATATTAAAAATATACTTCAAGGTGCCAGCCTGACTTAAGTCTTGAAGATACTTATGAAGTAAGCAGCTTATATGAAACCACAAGCTCGTCCTATTAAAGCTAGAGATAAAGACTTTCCAAATAGAAAGGTTAAGTCTTTAGATATGGATGTAGGATCTTATGACGATAGCTTTTCTACAACCCAACATCGCTATGGACCTTATACAAATATGATTAAAAAAATTATTGTTGCATATTGCTTAATTTTTTAACTAAATTTTCTAAATCTTGCATTGAATTGATTGTGCTTGGGTTAATTTGATATTTTCCATTAACAACAAAAGCAGGGGTGCCATAGGTTTTAGCTATATCATTAGCTCTTTGAAATTCGCTTAAAATTTCTTTAGCTTTTGGGGTATTTAAAAAATTTAATACTTCATTTTTATTTACATTCATAGCCTTTAAACCTATGTCGTAAAATTCATCTAAATTTGAAAAATTTCTTTGCTTGTTTAAAAAATAAGAAACAAAATAAACATCAGCAAGTTTATGAGATAAACTATCAGAATAACTCGCATCTTTACCCTTTTGCTCATCTTTGTATTGAGCAAAGGCAAAAAGCTCATTCATTTCTTTGGAAAATTCCCCATTCATTAAACTTACAGGATAGAGTTTAAAATGTAAATTTGGAAAAGCTTCTCTCAGTTTTTCAAGAGTTCCAAATTTATGATGATTATAACAATGTATACATTTATAAGAAAATGCTTCTATTACGCTATTTTCAGAGTTGGGTAAACTTGGATTAAGGGTAATAAAACTATTATTTGCTAATGCAAAATTTGAACAAAATACAAGAGCTAAAATAAATTTGCAAAAAAAATTACGCATAATATATCCTTGGTTAAAATAAAATTCTCAAAGATTATTTTATTTAAAAAAAATAAATATGCCCAAATTTATTTTTTGGGTTTATTGTTATTTTTTAGAATTGAATGCTTGTTCAACACTAAAAGGCATTTGCTTGATAACCCGTACCTAAACCGCTAATTCATCAATTTTCCTCCTTATTTTCAGCATAGGACTTTATTTAGAAAAAGCCAATACATTTTAAGAAAAAAGCTTCAAACTTTAAAATAATATTCATTGATACTGAAAATAGAACTTATAAAAATTTAAAGCAAAAATAAAGTTTTTTAGATATAATAAAACCTTGCAATATTTTTAAAGGTTAGGTTAATGAAAAATTTAAGCATTCAAGAAAAAAAAGACTTAGATAATTGCGTTTTTCAAAATCTTGGAAGACAGGATACTTTTACTTTAAGTGTGATTTTTAAAAATTTTTATTTAAAAATTAAAGCAAAAATTAAAGCATTTATTTATTCTAAATAATACCGCCTAAAATCTTTTTTTGTGTAGGAAAGATCTTTAAAAGAAGGCGATTGGATAAATAATTTACACTCTTTATCCAAATTTTCTATCCCATATATTTTCATAGCCATTCTTGAATCATGTCTTACAAGTTCTATTCCAACGCAAGCTTGATTGTTGATTTTATAAAGTAAAGTGCCACCGTCTTTTTCGTCTATATTTAAAATATCTAAATTCTTATTTTTGCTCATATCTTTTATATCTTTACTAAAAGAATAGTACAGTTTATAATATATCATAATATCTTGCATGGTATTTTTCAAAGCTTGTAAATTCTCGTTAATTAAATATCCATTATTTTTATAAAGTTTTAAAAAATCTTCATTAAGAAATTTTTGAAAATTTTCATCTTTAGATAATTTTTGACAAGAATTATAGCTATTTAAAATTCTAACTTGACCAGCTTCTATTAAAAGTTCAAGACAATTTTTATTTTCTTGTGAAAATTGCACTAATTTAACTTTTTGAACCTTAAAATCTTTGTTCGATTTTTTTTCATAAGCAAAATCATTTAATTTTTCATAAATATTAGCAAAACTTAAAGAATATAAACTAAAAAAAATTAAAATACACTTTTTCATTGAAAAAAATCTTTGTATTTGTTTTTTAAAAATTCCACTACTTCTAAAATTTCATCAACCCCTTCTTTATTGGAATTTTCGAGTACATTATCTATGTTATCAATATAAGCTTTTATTGCATTTTCTAATTTTTCTCTTTTAACTCCAGCGTATAAAAGCATGGCTTCTAAAACTATACTAAGCTCATATTGTAAATCTTCTAGTTCACTTTTTAAAGTTTTATTATTGTTTTGATTCATTGCTTTTCCTTTTTAAGTTCTCTACTTTTGATTAAATCAATAATTTGAGCTTTTATATGATTATAATTTGCCCCATCTTTAAATGTTGCAAAAAGTCCACCACTAGCATTTTTATGCCCGCCACCGCCTACCAAATTTTTAGCCATTAAACTTACATCTATTTTTCCATTTGCACGGAAACTTAAGGTTTTTCTAGAATTAACATCAATAAAAAAGTCATAATCGGGATTTTTTACTAAAAAATCATTTCCAATAACAGAAGTATTGCCTATATTTGAAGTTAAGATACCTTTATGACCTTCATATTCTATGCTGAAATTTTCTTTTAGTTCGCTTAGTTTTTCGACTACAAAATAAGAAATTAAATTAGAAAGAGTATCATCATTTTTTCTGGCAAAATAATCCTTTTTTATAAAATGGGTAGCATTATCGAGTAAAATATTCGCATTTTCTTTTCCTATAAATTTCCAAGCCTTATCAAGCAAGAAAAACATATAGTTGATTTGCGATTCTTTAAACATCACACGATTTATTTCTTTCGCATTAGCAATCAAGCTTAAAAAAACCTTTCCAAGTTCAAAATTTTCATCTTCACTTAGCCAAATATCAACAGCATTAACCACATCAACAAATTTTGAAAGTTCTACAATAGGGTTGCAGATTTTAGAGAAAAAATCATAAACGATCTTAGTTGCACATCTTTTAGAATCAAGCAAATACCAAGAATATTTTTGAGCACATTCTTCGCCACTTTGATGATGATCAAGAAGAAAAATTTTAGTATTTTTCTCTTTGCAAATTTTTTCAAATTCTTCGCATTGATTTAAATTTAAATTTAAATCTGTTATTAGAATCATAGCTTTTCCAAAATTTCCATCTTTTTCTATATCACTTATAATAGAGTTAAAATTTTCATTAATTTCTTTGCCATAATTAGAATTATAAAATTTCACATTTTTAAAATAAAAATTTACTACAAATTGACAAGCATAACCATCAAGATCTGTGTGTGAAAGATGATAAATTTTCATTATATTCCTTAAAGTTCTATCCTAATAATACCTTCAGTATTAAAATTTGTATTTTCTGCAATTTCTGCAAAACTTAACACTACTATATTAATACTAAAATTATAACAAATATCGGCAATGAATTTTCTAAGCTGCGGTTCAACGCAAAGTATAAAAGGCTTGATACGACCATTTGCTACTGCGGCAACTTCAGCTCTTAGAGTATCTACTAAAGTGCCTGTTTGAGCTACACTTAAAGGCAAATGATAACTTCCATCTCTAAATTGTACATTTTCCATTAAAACCGCAGAGCTAGCAGAATCCAAAATAAAAATATCCAAATTTCCTTTATCGTCTAAATACATATTTGTAATCATTCTAGCTAAAGATGCTCTTACATGTTCAATAATCATATCAAAACTCTTGCTTACTTCTGCTATATCGCTTACAGATTCTAAAATAGTAAGCATATCTTTAATTGGTATGTGATGCTTAAGTAAGTCTTTAAGAATTTTTTGAATAAGACTTACAGATGCAACGCCTAAAACACCTTCTACGATGATTGGATAATCATTTTTAACCTTATCAAGAAGATTTTGCACCTCTTGGCGTGTGAGAAGTTCGCTTGCGTGCGCTTTAATAAGTTCGCTCATATGTGTTGAAATAACACTTGCAGGATCTATTACTATATAGCCGTTTAATGTAGCTTCATCTTTTAAATTCGCATCAATCCAAAGTGCATCAGAGTTAAAAGCAGGTTCTTTTGTAGCAATCCCTTCTATCTCCTCTGTGATAAAACCACTATCCATAGCTAAATATTTATCAGGATAAATTTCAGCACTTGCTATAGATACACCCTTGAGTTTGAAACTATACTCATTTGGTTTAAGTCTTAAATTATCCCTTATTCTGATTTTTGGCATCAAAAATCCTAAACTTTCAGCAATACTTCTTCTCATTGAGCGAATTCTTTCTGTAAGTTCGTTTTCAGCAAGCTTAATAAGTCCGTATCCAAGTTCAAGTTCTAAAATTTCAACTTTCAGTATGTCATTAATCTTGTACTCTTCTTCTTTGAGAATTTCTTCTTCGTTTTTCTTAACAGGTGCTGTCACCCCCCCTGCTCCACTTTGAGATGCGGCTGCGGCACTTGGTTTGTTTTTTTTAACTGTGGTTATATCAATTTTACCTTCCTTAACCTGCTTGGTAAGATAGCCAAGACTTAAAAAAACTAAAGCCATAAAGCCTAAGGATAAAGTTGGCAAACCAGGCACTAGTGCAAAGATAAAAAGCACAAAACCTACTATTAAAAGCGTGCGATATTCGCTTAAAAGTTGAGTTAAAGTTCCTTCTGCAAAATTTTCCTCATCTTTGCTTGCACGAGTGATAATTATAGCGGTTGCAGTAGAAGTAATAAGCCCTGGAATTTGCGATACAAGTCCATCACCTATGGTTAAAATAGTATAGGTAGAGGCAGCATCACTTAAAGCCATATCGTGTTGAAAAGACCCTATTAAAAAACCACCTATGATATTTATAATGGTTATGATAATTCCCGCAACAGCATCTCCTTTGATAAATTTAGAAGAACCATCCATTGCACCATAGAAGTTTGCCTCAGCAATAACTTCTTGACGTCTTGATCTAGCGGTTTGTTCATCAATGAGTCCTGCATTCAAATCCGCGTCAATAGCCATTTGTTTACCTGGCATCGCATCAAGTGTAAATCTTGCTTGTACCTCAGAAACCCTTGTACTACCTTTTGTAACAACCATGAAATTAATCAACACCAAGATACAAAATACGATCACACCAATGACCATATTTCCACCAACAACAAATTCTCCAAATGCTGCTATAATTTCACTCACAGCTTCAGGGCCGTTTTGTCCTTCACTTAAAATCATCCTTGTGGTAGCTATATTTAATGAAAGTCTAAATAAAGTAATAATTAAGATTAAAGTTGGAAAAGTTGTTAAATCTGTCGGCTTAGGTATATAAATAGAAATTAAAATGATCAATACTGCTAAAGCTATACTTAAAGCTAAAAAAAAGTCCAAAATAGGACTTGGTAAAGGAATTATGATAATAGCTAAAATACAAACTAAAAAACCAACAATAGTTAAGCTTTTAGCTTTTAAAGCAGGAGCAATTAAAGGCCCCAAAAAAGGAAAAACTAAATCGACTATTTTATTTTTTGCCATTATTCTTCATAATATCTTCTAAGGTGATAGAATCTAAAAATTCATCCACTTTATTTTGTAAATTTATTAACATAGGCATTAAGGTGCAATTTTCTTCTTTATTATTTGGACAAGTACCACCACTGCATTCAAATACATTGATATCTTTTTTTTCAGCACTATTGACAATTTCTTTTATGGTGTATTGACTTGGTTCTTTGATCAAAACAAAACCACCTTTTGCACCTTTAAAGGATTTTAATAAACCATCTTTAGCCAAAGTTTGTAAAATTTTAGCTAAAAAACTTTTAGGGATATCAAGCTCTAAAGCTAAAGAGTCTACATCTTGAGGTGTTTCTTTTTGAGAAATATAAATTAAAGAAAGTAAAGCGTATTCGCTAGCTTTAGTAAATAGCATAGATTCTCCTTATTATAACTGCAGGAATAGCTGTAATTATAATAAATAATTCTTAGAAAAAGACTTAAATTTTTACAAAACCTTTTAAAAAAGATAAATTCAGTTTATTTTTTACTTTTTAAGATAAAATTACAATTCTTTAATTTATTATTTTACCAATCAGGAGGTCTATCATGGCTTTGGATTCGGCCAAAAAAGCAGAAATAGTTGCGAAATTCGCTAAAAAACCAGGTGATACTGGTTCAACAGAAGTTCAAGTAGCTCTTTTAACTGCAAGAATTGCAGAACTTACAGAACATTTAAAAATCTACAAAAAAGACTTTTCATCAAGATTAGGACTTCTAAAACTTGTAGGTCAAAGAAAAAGACTTTTATCTTATCTTAAAAGAAAAGATTATAATTCTTATAGTAAATTAATTACCGAATTAAATCTTAGAGATAAATAATTTTTAAGCCCTTTTTACGGGGCTTTTGCCTTTTAAATTTCTTCTTTTGTAATCAGTTTTATATATCAAAAACACAAGAAAAATCTTACAAGATTTCCCTTTGTCCTTTGGCATCAGGTTCGCTTAAAATCCCGTTTTGCGTAAGTTGTTCAATAATATTTGCAGAGCGGTTATAGCCGATTTTTAAACGGCGTTGTAAATAAGAAATGCTTGTTTTTCCATCTTCTAAGATTACTCTTTTAGCTTCTTCGTAAAGCTCATCTACTTCCCCATCAAAGCTTTCATTTGTTGTAACACCTACGCTTTGTTGATCCTTTAAAAAGCTTTCATCATATTCTACGCTTTGCTGATCCTTTAGAAAATCCACGATTTTTTCTATTTCAAATTCACTTGCAAAAGGCGCATGCAAACGTACTATAGAGCTTGTTCCAGGAGGAGTAAATAAACAATCCCCTCTTCCAAGTAAACTTTCAGCACCCATAGCGTCTAAGATAACTTTAGAGTCAATTTTTTGCCCTACTTTATAAGAAATTCTACTTGGTAAATTCGCTTTAATAAGTCCTGTTACAACATCAACAGAGGGACGTTGTGTGGCTACAATCAAGTGAATTCCGCTTGCTCTTGCCATTTGTGCAAGTCTTCCTATGTAAAATTCTACATCTTTACCTGCAGTCATCATTAAATCGGCAAGTTCATCGATAATTACCACAATGAAAGGAAGTTCTTCGCCACCTAATTCTTTCATTTTTTCATTGTAATTTTCTATATTTTTGGTTTTTGCATCAGCCATTAAGCGATAGCGTCTTTCCATTTCAGCCACCATATTTGAAAGCGCATTAACTGCTTTTTTTGGATCTGTGATAACAGGAGTTAAAAGATGAGGGATATCATTATAAATGCTAAATTCAAGCATTTTAGGATCTATCATCATCAAACGCAAGGTTTTTGGAGAGTTGCGATACAAAAGACTTAAAAGCATAGAATTTATCCCCACACTTTTACCACTACCTGTCGTTCCTGCGATGAGTAAATGCGGAAGTTTTTTAAGATCGGTTACAAAAGCATTGCCTACTATATCTTTACCTAAAGCTATGGTTAAAGGACTTTTAGCGTTTTTAAAAACTTCACTTTGTAAAATTTCTCTTAAATAAATGGTTTGAATTTCATCATTTGGCACTTCTATACCTACAACATCTTTTCCTGGTATTGGAGCTTGAATACGGATTGATTTTGCCATTAAAGCCATAGTTAAATCATCTTGTAAATTTAAAATACGACTTACTTTTACATCTGCACTAGGGCGAAATTCAAAAGTGGTTACCACAGGGCCAACATAAGTGCTTATAACATCACCACCTATTTTAAAACGACGCAATTTTTCAAGAAGATTATAAATTTTTTTATCTATTTCACTTTCATTGATTTCTTGTTTGTGTTCTTTTTGATTAGCTAAAAAATCTAGGGGTGGCAGGGTAAAATCTTTTGGTTTTTCTACTTCACCTTGCTCTATTTCACGCAATAAAGCTTGATTAATAGCAATTTCTTTAGCTAAAACTGCTTTTTGAAGTTTAATTTCTTGATCATTTGTTTTTTCATCATCAATTTTAGTTTCTGTATTTTGGATAAAATCGAGTGTATTTTTTTCTTCTATAACTATTTCATTTATATTTTTTATAGGAGTAGGTTCCACATAAGGATGATTTAATTCTTCTACAATGGGTGCAAATTCGAAGATATTATCTGCTTTATCTGGGTTTTTATTTTCATTTATTTTATTTAAATTTTCTGTTTCTGTTTCGATTATTTTTGGATCATTAAAACTATACTTATCCCCTTCTATAATATCACTTGAATTCATTGCATCATATTCTTCTAATTTTTTAATTTCTTGTTTTACTTTATTTTTTAAAATTTCATTTTGATAAGCCTTGTATTCTTGTTCTAGTTTTTCTTTTTTTATAAAATTCTCTCTAAGTTCAAGCTCTTTTGTAAAAATTTTTGGTTTAACTTCTTGTTTAGAAACTGGAATTTCAATATTTTTACGCTTATAACTTGGCTCGTCTAAATTCTTATTTGTATCTACTTGCTTTATATCTTCAAGTTTTTTAGGTTTTAAAAAACGTTCAGGAATCATATCTACCTCTTCTTCTGAAATAAAATTAAAATCTTCATCAAGACTAATGCTCATTTTACTAGCCTTTTGTGCAAAATTCCGCACTTGTTGAGAATGCTCATAAACAAAACTTCTTGATTCTTCTAAACTTTGCTTATCAATTTCTATAGTTTCATCTAAAATTTGATTTTTTAGTTTTTCAAAGTTTTCTTTGGCAGTAATAATTGAATTTTTACTTGCATTAATATTGCTATCTTTAATTATCTGTTCTAAGCTATTAACTTTTATTTTTTCATTGGTTTGTAAATTTGCAAAAATACTATCTTGCGAAATATCTAATTTTGGCACTATGGGTTCTGATTTGCTTATATCTTCTTTCTCGTTTTCTCCGCCAAATACACGCATAAGCAAAGATTTAAAAGCTTGTTCTGTTTTTAATAAAAAAGTAAAGTCTAATTCTATTTTTAAAATTTCTTTTGCAAATTTTGGAAATAACAAAATTAAAGAAAAGAACAAAAGCAAAAGAGCAAAAATCCCACTCCCTGTATGACCCAAAATTATAGAAAAAATTCCATAGACAATTCCTAAAATATATCCAAAATCTCTATAAAAGACAGAAAATAAAAGCAAAGTGGAAAAAAAAGCTAAAGAAAAACCAAAAAGTTCTCTGCGCTTAAAATTTTCTATTTTATAATTTTTTTTATAATAGAGATAATTTAACACAAGCAAAGAAAATGGATAATAATACCCAAATTCTCCAAATAAAAATAAATTAGCCTTGTAAACCCATTCTCCCATGCTAGGTGCTAGCATACAAAGACAAAGATAAAAAATAATAAGCGTAAAGCTGGTAAAAATGGCTTCTTTTTTAATATTCTTTCCTTGAAAATAAAATCAAAGCCAAATTATACCATAAAAAATTTTACATATAATTTAATAAGCTGAGTTGAGATATTGTTGTACTAGCTTTAAGAGAAGCTTGATAGGCAAGCTGTGTTTGCATTAAATTTATGATTGCTTCACCATAATCTACATCAACAACATTTGATTTGATAGATTGTACATTTACGCTTAAAAAAGTAGAACGAGTATTTACATCTTCTATTGTTTTATGATATGCTCCCATGGTTGTATTAAGCTTACTAATGTGATCTGCTAAATGATCAAGCCTTTCTAAAGCTCCTTGCATACCTGTATTTCTAGGATCCTCACTTTCAGAATCTGCTCTCATATTGCCTTTTAAAACAGCATCAATCATCGAATCTAAATCTTTAATAATATCCACATTTGGTTCATCAATAACCAAAGAATTACTTGCACTAAAACTAAAATTTGGACCATTTTGCACATTAGAAGTGGTAGTAAAAGGAGGTGTCGGAAAGTGTCCACTTTGAGAATCACTAAGAGAAATTTGTATATTGGTACCTGAAGAAAGTTTATCAGTAACACTGATACGACCTTTATAGTCCATGCTTACATCAACAGTAGCTTGAGAATCTTTCATAAGTTGTTGTAAATTATTATAGCCATTTGCATCAACTTTTCCGTTGTTTGAATTGATGGTTGTAGTAGAAATTTTATCTGCGGCAAACATCCCTATAATATCGTTAATTTGCCCGTAAGTTATTTCATTTGGAGGGGTTACTACGCCACTATTTCCAGTTGCAGGATCAGTGTGAATTATAGGAAAATTTATAGTTTGATTTGGATTATTAAGATCAGGATAGCTTACAGTTGAAGTTTGTAAATTTATAATAACATTATAAGAATTTCCACCTTTAGAATTGACTTTTAAATTTAAGATAGTACCATTTAAGTTATCTCCTGCCATTACCTCGCTAAGTTTGGTTGAATCAGTTGCATAAGCATTATTTCCTTTAATAACTTGAGAAACATTACCATAAACAGTATTTCCATTTTTTTCAAAATACACATTATCATAATCAGATCCATTTGTAGCATTTCCATCCGTATCTGTCATTTTACTTTTAATAAAATCAGTTTGTTTTAAATCGATTGTAAATTGCTGATTATTAATTGTCACAGTTACAGAGTTATTTAATTTTGTTATATCTCCGTTACTAGGAGCAGCTGTAGCGCCTTGCATAACCCTATTTGTCACTTCGTCCATTAAAATGCCTTCATCCTGTGCCGCTTGGATAATGTTATTTAATTGAGTTTTGTCATCGGCTTGCGGTGTGAAAGCTACAGCATGAAAATCAAGTTTGTTATTACCTTGTTTTAAGTCTGTAATTTGAATTTGACCGCTATCATTCATGCTTACTTCTACCACTTTATTATTTGGAGTATTGCCATAAAGAGTTCCGATATTTTCCATTACATCCTCTAAAGTATCTTCAGGTTTTACAAGTACAGCACTTTTAAAACTTGTTCCATCAGGTCTTGTACCTTGAACATAAAGAGTAGTAGGAGGAAAATCTAGTTTACTATCGTCATATTCAAAGTCTTTATCAGCATCTAAACTATTATCTTTTACATAACCTTGTCCGATAAGTTGTTGCCATTTAGAATCCTCTGTGAGATATTTAGTTTTATCAGGATCTTTGTTTAAATCCCAACGATTATCTGTAAAGCTAACATTGGTGGTTATTTGTTTTTTATAGTCCCCATCTGCTTTAAAAAACAAATCCCATCCTGGTATATTGTATGGGCTTTCAGTTCCAGCTCCAGTTACTACATTAATATTATTTTTATCTCCATAATAATTTCCATTAGAATCAAAAGGTTTATTTGCAACTTGAGAACCTGCAAAAAGATACTGACCATTAACACTAGTGTTTGCAAGTTGGACTATGCTTTCTTTTATACGTTCTAGTTCTTTTGCTATAGCCTCTCTTGAAGTTTGAGAATTGCTATCACTTGCAGCTTGAGTTACTTTAACTTTAAAATCTTCAAAAAGTTTAACCATATCTTGCAAAGCTTTCATACTGTTTTGAGTCATTTCTTGAGCTCTGCTCGTTGATTCTTTTACTTGCTCTAGTGTTTTAATTTCATATTCAAGACGCGTATTATCTATATAAGCGCTTGCGTCCTCATATGAATTTTGTATTTTCAAACCTGAAGCAAGTTGCTGAGATATCTGATATAAAGCACTTTGACCGCCCATAGAATTATTCACACTATTTGTGAAGTTAAGTTTATTTGTAATTCTCATTTTTTCCTCTAAAGTATTAAAGTTAAAATCTTTTCAAACATTGCTAATAAATAAAAGCAATAACTATTCCAAAATTTTAAATTATATAATTTTATATCGTCTTTTTGAAAATACTTTTTATTTTTAAAGTATTTTTTAGCCTAAAAAAGTATAATTTTGGCTTTAAATCTTAAAAATTAGCCCGAGTGGTGAAACTGGTAGACGCGCCAGACTCAAAATCTGGTAAGGGCAACCTTGTGTCGGTTCGAGTCCGACCTCGGGCACCACTTATTTTTTGCGGGAATAGCTCAGGGGTAGAGCACAACCTTGCCAAGGTTGGGGTCGCGAGTTCGAATCTCGTTTCCCGCTCCATAGAATAAAAATATAAAATCTTTTAATTATAAATTCTCACTTTTTTCTAATACTAAAAAATACTCATTTTCTAAAATTTCAAGTTCTTTTTGCATCGCTTCAAGCTCTTGATAAAGCTTGTTAATACCTATTTTTTGGTATACACTTGGATCGGATAAATCTTGATTTAATTTGGCTATCTTTTGCTCTAAAAAATCTATTTTTTCAGGATGGTTTTTTAATATCTCATTTTCTTTGTAGCTTAATTTTTTAGAGTTTTTTTCTTTTTGATTATTATTTTCTTGGTCTTCAAGCTCTAAAGCAAAATTATCCAATTCTTCAATTTCTTTTTCATTTTCAAGATATTCAGTGTAAAGAGTGTGTAAAATATTTATATATCCATTTCCCTCGAAAACATAAAGCTTTGTTGCAATTTTATCAACAAAATATCTATCATGTGATACTAGCAAAATAGATCCTTCAAAACTAAGTAAGTATTCTTCTAGTATGTTAATCGTAGCTATATCAAGATCATTGGTTGGCTCATCTAAAATCAAAACATCATATTCTTTAGTAAAAAGTAAAGCTAAAGCAACGCGATTTTTCTCTCCGCCACTTAAAAGAGCCACGCTTTTATCTAAAAATTCCCTAGGAAATAAAAAATTTTTCAAATATCCATAAACATGCATATTTTTACCACGAACTTCAACCCTATCTCCACCATTGGGGCAAAAAATCTCAAGCAAGCTTTTATCAGAATTTACCAAGATTCTAGCTTGATCAAAATATCCTATCTTAAGCTCTCCACGTTTTATTTCACCGCTATCTTGTTTTATTTGCCCTAGAAGAATTTTTAACAATGTCGATTTCCCACAACCATTTCTTCCTACAATAGCTATGCGTTCACCTTGTAAAATACGCGTTGAAAAATCTTTAAAAAGATTTTTATCGTTTATATTTTTGCTTATATTTTTAAGCTCAAAAAGCATTTTTTTACGGTTGCCTATTTTTTCTCCATTAAAATTTAAAGCCGCTCTTGAAATTTCAAGTTTTAAGCGTTTGATTGCCCCAGGATTTTTTTTCGCTTCTTCACGCATTTTAAAAATGCGTTCTTTTCGTCCTTCATTTCTTTTAAGTCTTGCTTTAACCCCTCTTCTAAGCCATTCTTCTTCGCTTTTTAATTGCTTTAAAAGAGTTTCATGGCTCTTAGCAAGGCTTTGTAAAATTTGTGTTTTTTTCTCCAAATAATTTACATATCCACCTTTAAAAATGCTAAGTTTACCCTGCTCTACTTCTACACACTTGTGTGCTATAGCGTCAATAAAATATCTATCATGGGAAATAAAAATCACACACATCTTTGAATTTTTTAACAGTTCTTCTAAAAAGCTTGTCATATATACATCTAAATGATTAGTTGGTTCATCAAGCAATAAAATATCAGGATTTTTAAGTAAAAGTATACAAAGTCCAACTCGGCGTATCTCTCCGCCACTTAAAGTAGATATAATGCGATTTTCATACTCAAGCAAGCTAAATTCTTTTACAACGCGTATTATTTTAGATTCTATATTCCAAGCATCTTTACTATCAATCAAAGTCATAAGTGTATCTATTTTTTTAAGATAATCTTTATTGCTAGGATCTTCTTCTAATTTTTTATGCAGTATTTCATATTCTTCTAAAGCATTGTAAATTTCTGCAAGCTCTTGCTTGATAGCTTCTTTTACGCTTAAATTTGCGTTAAAATCAACGGTTTGGGAAAGCATGGCTATGCTTTTTCCATTTTGTCTTATTATCCTACCGCTATCTAAAGGAAGTGTGCCTAAAAGCGTTTTTAAAAAAGTGGATTTTCCTTCTCCATTTTTTCCTATAATGGCAATCTTTTCTCCCTCATTTGCACTAAAATTTGCTTCATTTAAAACTATTTTGTCTCCAAATTTTTTTGAAGCTTCAATTAAATCTATAAGTGCCATTTTTTATCCTTGACTGTAAAATTAAAACTAGAACCATAACCTAAAGTGTTAGAAATTTCAAGATAGTTTTTATGTATATTTAAATTTTCTTTACTAAAAAAGTCCTAAACCAAAAGAATTATCACTTTTTACATCAATTTTATAAAATTTTTTGTAACCAATTTTAATTTATCTTCTTCTATGGCTTTTCCAAAATCTTGCACTATTATCTTTTGAACTCTCGCTGTTAAAATTATTTCTTTTTGACTATATTTTAAAATTTATAATCCCTTGCTAGATTAAAAATTTATCAGCCTTAATCTTCGTGCTTTCACCTTGCAATACAACTCTTTCAAAACCTGGGTTTTAATGATTTTTTCGCACAAAGAAAAAAGATCAAAATCTTGCATTTGCTAAGATTAAAAACAAAATTTAGTTTATGTGTCAAAGCATTAAGTTTAACGCTTTGACGTGAAATTTTTTTTAATAATTCCTTTTTTAATTTCTTATTTTCTTATTTCTCATCTTTTAACATTTCCAAGCTAAGATCAATCACACTTAATGGATTTTTAAGCTCATGAGAAAGAAATAACACTAGCAAACTGGGTATTCTTTAAAGTAATTTTATCGCTTTGTTTTTTATTTTTTTGAATTTTATCCTTAGTTTTTAAAAGTTTCTCATTTAACAAATTAAATTCTTTAAACATTCCCTAACAACTTTATGATCCTCTATAAAATCCAAAATTTTATTAAAATTTTTCTCTATTCTTCCATCTAGCAATAACATTAAAATAAAAACAAACAGCAAACATACTCCAAAACTAATTGCCATTTTTATCCAAAAAAGTTCTAAATCTAAAAAATGAGGATAAACAATAATATATTTGTATCCTTTGTAAATAAAGCTTTTGGCGAGAATTTTTTGAATTGAAATTTAAAATTTCTCCTTCTTTAGGATTAGAAAAAATCAGGAATTTTTACAGAGCTTATTTTCATATCATTTTTTAGAATCATAAAATCAGCTCTAGTAGCTTTAACAAAATCTTTGATATTAGTATCGTTTAAACGCTCTAAGAGAGAAAATTCTAAAACATCATCAAGACTTTTGATTTTTTGCTCGTATTGTTTTATAAGCAAAAAATTAAGATAAAAGTTGGTGAAAGTATAAAAAATAAACTCAAAAATCAAAGCCAAGACACCAAAAAACTACAAAAATTTTTTAGTTTTTAACATCATTTATAGCTAATACCTTTAACGCTAATAGTTATAATCTTTGAGTTTTGGAAATTTGTTTCTCAGTCTTGTTAAAGCTATATTGATTGTTTTATCACTTGTAGTATCATCTTTCCAAACACTTTTGCTTAAAAATCGTCTAGTAAGGTATTTGGATTTTCAAAAAAACATTTTACAAGCTCATAATCAAGATTTGAGATTTCTAATTTTTGATTTTTATAAAAGAATTCATAATTAGTCAAATCTAAAATAAAATCACCAAAAGATAGTTTTTCTTCTTTTTTACAACATTTTAAAATCGCCTTAATGTGAAGCAAAAGATCATTAAAATCAAAAAGTTTGCAAACACAATCATCACAACCATTTTCAAAACCTTCAAGTAAATCTTGATATGCAAAGCTTTGGCTATAAGAAAAATAACTGCTTCTTTGTATGCTTGGCTCTCTTAAATCTTGAATTTTTTCTAAAGAATCTCTACTTGATAAATTTCTATCGACTATTAAAAGATCGATTTGCTCATTATCGAGCAAATCTTCAACTCCAAAAAAATCCCCAAAAATATAACCTCATAACCATTAGATTTTAACTTTAAGACAAGCAGTTCGTTTAAATCTGCATCATCTTCTATAATTAAAAATTTTAAATTTCAACATATTGGACAAATACACACGCCTCCAATTGTTTTAGCTCATCTAATATTTCTTTTCGAACTTTTTCATCAACCAAAACAACAGCTAAAGCATATCCAAAACCATCTCTACCAAGTCTAAAATCAGCTATATTGATATTTTTAGCTGCTAAAACAGAACTGATTTTAGCTATAACTCCTGGTATGTCTTTGTTTTTAAAAATAATCATTTTTCCTTTTGGCTTAAAATCAGTTTTAAAACCATTTAATCCAACTATGCGTTGTTCGTTTTCATTAAACACTGTTCCTGAAACACTGATATTTGAATTTTCGGTGATAATTTTAACGCTAAGTTTATTATTATAACCACTGTTTGGAAGAGTTTCGCAAGATAATTCAACTCCTTTTTCTTTGGCTACAAATTCTGCATTAACATAATTAATTTTCTCTCCTAAAATTTCACCCAAAGCACCAACTGCTGCAAAGGTTAGCATAGAATTTGCATACTCACCAATAATTCCTTCAGTCTCTAATTTAATACTTTTTATCGGATTTTTATCAATTTGAACAGCTAAAAAAGCCATTTTAGAGACAAGTTCTATATAAGGAGCTACAAAAGGTGGTAAATCTTCAGTTTTAATGGGTAAATTTAAGGCATTAGGGTAAGCCACGCCTCGTACTGCACTTAATGCTTGTTCGCAAGCTTCTGTTGCGATATTGTCTTGACTTTCTAAAGTATTTGCTCCCAGGTGGGAAGTAACTGAAATATTTTCAAAGTCTAAAAGAGGATGATTAATCGCAGGTTCTTTATCAAACACATCTATACCAAGCCATGCTATTTTGCCACTTTTTAAACCTTCATATAAAGCCTCTTCTGTGTACAATCCTCCACGGGCACAATTTATCAATCTTACTCCATCTTTCATTTTTGCAATTTCTTGCTTTCCTATCATGCCGTTAGTTTCTTTAGTTTTTGGCGTGTGAATCGTAATAAAATCGCTTTTTTCTAGAATTTCATCCAAATTTCTTGCTTGTTCCATATCTAAATCTGTAATCTTAGAAGCAGAAATATACGGATCATAGGCTAAAATTTTCATACCAAATGCTTTAGCACGGATAGCTACTCTTGAACCTATGTTTCCAAAACCTATAACCCCTAGCGTTTTGTTCATCAATTCAATGCCATACCATTTTTCTCTTTCCCATTTTCTTTCAATTTTTAAAAAATTATGAGCATTGACAAAGCTTCTAGCCGATGTTAAAAGATGCACCATTGTAAGTTCAACTGCAGCAATAGTGTTTGCAGTTGGAACATTCATTACAATCACTCCGCGTTTAGAGCACTCTGGAATATCAACATTATCTACACCCACCCCAGCACGCACAAGTGCTTTTAATTTTTTGGCATGATTTAAGAAATTTACATCTACATCCGTAGAACTTCTAGTAATGGCAACTTCAACATCACTTAGCATTGGCATAAGTTTATCTTTTGGAATTTTTGCAGCTTCTATAAGCTCAATATCTTCAGCTTTTCTTAGAATCTCGATACCTTTATCCAAAATAGCATCGCATACTATAATCTTTTTTTTCATAACCAAATTTCCTTTACTTCTGTATTTATTTTATATTTTTTTAATTCTTTAATTATATCATTTATAAGTTTTTCATTGCCTGTATCCAAAAAGATTTCCGGACTATCTCCCGATTTAAGAAGAAAATACTTCACATTAAAAGAATTTAAAGTCTGTCTTAAGCAAAACATAGAATAAATATCATATTTTCCAACCATAAGTTGATAATATTTATTTTTCTCCTTAAGCTCGCTAGTATCTGCATCAAAATATAAGGTAAATTTTTCTGCTGCTGGGGTAAAATCTCTTGTAGGCCATTTTGCTAATTCTTCTTGCCATGAAAGATCTTGATTTTGGATTTGAATGCTTTGCTGTGTATTTGTATCTTTAGCAAATTGTGGAATAAAATTTACATTAGCTTTAAATTGCCAAAGCAATGTAAAAATAACAGCAAGCAAAATGAGTAATAAAATACTCAAAATGCTTATTGTAATGTATTTTTTCATTAAGCTAGCTGATCTTTGATAATATCACCTAAAGTTACTTTATCATCATTATTGATTTCATTAAGCACTTCTCTTTCTTTCATTCTAACAAGATTTTTAACACTTAGGCGAATTCTATTTTTCTTTTCATCAATGAAAACTATAGCAGCTTCAATATCATCGCCAATTTTTAAATTTTCAAGCATGGAAGCACTTATATCTTCTTTATGAATTAAAGCGTCAACATTTTTGCTTAGCTCTACAAAAACACCAAAATCTTTAATATCACGAATATTGCCTTTTACAATATCGCCGACTTTATGAATTTTGGCATATTCTCGCACCGGAGAACTGCTTAATTCTTTTGTGCTTAATGATATTTTTTGATTTTCTTCATCTATTTTGATAATTTTTACCTTGATCTTATCTCCTTGAGAGAAATTATCTTTGCATTTATCGTTTCTATCCCAAGAAGCATCTTCGTTATGCAATAAACCTTCAATACCGCCAAGTTTAACAAATGCACCAAAAGGAGTTAATGAGGTAATTTTTCCTTCAACCACATCTGCAATTTTATAAGATTTCATAAATTCATCAAAAGGTCTAGAAAGTAAATTTCTTAAAGATACTCTTAAGCGTCTTTCATTTGGATTGATTTCAATCACTTCAACATCAATTTCTTGACCTTTGTTGATATAATCTTTTGGATTTTTGATGTTTTTATCCCAAGAAATTTCACTGATATGTAAAAATCCTTCTATATCATTTCCTAAATCTACAAAAGCACCATAAGGTTCTATATTTGATACTATTACTTTAATAGTATCACCTACATCAAGAGTATCTTTTATCTCACTCCATGGATCAGGTAAAGCCGCTTTTATAGACAAGGATAAATGTTTGCGTTCTTTATCATACTTTATAACTTTAACTGGAACTTTATCACCCTCTTTATAAAGAGTTCCAGGATTTACAGGTCCTTTGTAAGAAATTTCACTATAATGAACAAGCCCATCAATACCTCCTACATCTACAAACATACCATAAGTGGTAATTTTTTTCACAATACCTTCAATTAAATCTTCTTGTTGCACTACATTATTGATTAATTCTTTGCGTTTTCTTCTCTCATCATCTAAAGTTTTTTTGCGAGAAACAATGATACTTTGCTCATCTTTGTCTATTTTAATAATTTTAACTTTAAATGTTTTACCTACAATATTATTTGTTTCTTTAAAGCCATACTGAGATTTTGGTAAGAAAAATTCAACATCATTTTCATCAACAACTATCAATCCGCCTTTATTTTTTCCAACCACTTTTACATTAAAAATATCATCTTGATTTTCTTGATAGTTTTTAATGAATTCAATAACTTTTTCTTTTCTCAAAGCTTTTTTATGAGAAAGTAAAGATCTGCCACCACGAGAACCTATAACAGCAACTTTAATACTATCACCTATATTAAACAATAACTTGGAATTATCATCTTGTATTTCACTAAGAGTTAAAACACCTTCAGACTTTTTACCTATATCCACATAAACTTCATCATTTTTGATTTCTACAATCACACCCTCTGTTGTAGCTTCTTCTCTTGATTTGTCAAAAGCCTCTAAAAGCTGTCCAAAATCTTCTTCCTCAAGATAATCATCTACACTGCCTTGAACTTTTTTGTTCACCTCGCTCATTATGGTCCTTTAAAATAATTTTTAAAAATTGATTGATTTTACCTTATTTTTCTTTAATTAGTGTTAAGTTTTTTTATTTTTGTTAATTTTTTTTAAATTTTTGACTTTTTTATTCTATTTGAAAACATTTTTTAATTAATTTCAAAATTTTCTATTTTGCCAATAACTTTTTGTATGATCCAATCAGGAGTGCTAGCACCTGCGCTAATGCCACAATGTTTTTTATCTAAAAACCATTCTTTTTTTAACTCTTTTTCAGTTTCAATTAGATAACTATCTTCACAATTGGTTTTTGCAATCAAAAACAGCTGTTTTGTATTGGCTGAGTTTTTACCTCCTACAACAACCATAACATCACTTTTAAGCGAGAGTTCTTTGATGGCATCTTGATTTTTAAAGGTTGCATCGCATATAGTGTTAAAAACTCTTACTTCTTTAACCTTAAGTATTAAAAAATTTACTATCTCCATAAAATGCTCAGGCTTCTTAGTTGTTTGGCTTACTACAGCTATTTTATTAGGAAGTTTTATATTTTGAAGTTCTTTTTTATCCAAAACTACATAAGCTTTTGTACTTGCATAACTTTTTACTCCTTTAACTTCAGGATGATTTTCATCTCCAAAAATAACAACTTCATAACCCTCCTTACTCATTTGCTCGCAAATTTGTTGTGGTTTTGTAACAAAAGGACAAGTAGCATTAAAAATTTCTATATCTTTTTTTCTTAATTCTTCTAAATCTTGCTTTGTAATGCCATGGGTTCTTATAATAGCCTTTTTTTCATTACTTAAAGCTTTTATATTTTCTAAAGTTTTGACATTAAAATTTTTTTGCAAACGAAAAATTTCTTCATTATTATGAATAAGAGGACCTATAGTTGCAGCATCTTTTATTTGTTCCGCTTTTTTAATAGCTCTTTTAACGCCAAAACAAAATCCATAGTTTTTTGCCAATTCAATAATCAATCCTAGCTCCTAAATTTGATAAAATCTCTATAAAATTTGGAAAAGAAGTTTTTATACAATCACTATCATCAATCTCAATTCCACAAAGCAAACCTAAAATAGCAAAACTCATAGCAATACGATGATCTCCATAGCTTTTAATTTTTGAAGATTTAAGTTCACCTCCACCTTCTATTTCAAAACCATCATCAAGTTCTTTAGCTTTAACACCACAAAGCTTTAGATTTTCAATCATCACAGCAATCCTATCGCTTTCTTTAACACGTAATTCTTTAGCATTTATTAAACTAGATTTACCTTTAGCCAAAGCAAAAGCTATAGCCAAAGCAGGCGCTTCATCTATCAGCCAAGCGATATTATCTTTAACTTCTATGGCACTAAGCTTGCTAGACTCTACCCTGATCTCACCAATAGTTTCATAATCGTTTTGAGTTATTGTTATTTCAAGTTTTGCACCCATTTTTTGCAAAATTTTATATGCCTCTATACGAGTAGGATTAAGTAAAATATTTTTTAAGATAATTTGAGATTGAGGCAAAATAATAGCTGCTAAAACAAAATAAAAAGCTGAAGAAGGATCATTAGGAATGATTATATTCTGAGCTTTTAAAGGTTTTTTTAAAGGACTTATTTCAAGACTTAAGCCATCATCACTAACCCTTATCGGAGCTTTCATAGCCTTTAACATGTTTTCACTATGATTTCTACTAAGAGAAATTTCCCTAAAAGTGCATATATTATCAGTCCTAAAAGCAGATAAAATCATAGCTGTTTTAACTTGAGCTGAAGAAATTTCACTTTTATAGTCAAAAGCTTTTAAATTTTGACCTTCTATACAAAGCGGAGCTAAATTTGCCTTATTTCTTCCATAAATTCTAGCGCCTATTTGAGTAAGTGGTTTACTTATTCTTCTCATAGGACGATTGTTTAAATACTTATCTCCACTTAAAACAAAAAACCCAGAAATTCCTGCTAGAAATCCTACCATCAAACGCATGGCAGTTCCTGAATTTCCACAGTCTAAAATACAATTTGGAGATAAAATTTCTTTAGGGGGTGTAATCTTTACATAAGAATCTTTTTGGTCAATTTTGGCTCCAAGATTTTTTATAATTTCAAGAGTATTTAAAGTATCTTGAGCCAAAAGATAATTTTGAGCTTTATTTTCTTCTTGTGTTAAAAGTGAAAATATAGCAAAACGATGAGATATACTTTTATCTGCTGCTATATTTTCAAGTATGGCACTTACAGGGATTTGCAATTTGTAAATTTTCATCTTAAATCAAGACCCAAATTTTTAAGAGTATTTAAAATTTTATCCATGCATTCATTTACTCGATTATCTTCTAAAGTTGCATTTATATCCCTAAAAGAAAAACTTATGGTAATGCTATAAAATTCTTTAAGGTTTTCATCGCTATAAATATCGACTAAGCGAAAATTTTCAAGTATTTCCAAATTCAATTCTTCGATACAATTTTTAATCTGGTTGTATTCAAAACCTTTAGGTATTAACACGCTAAGATCTCTAGTGATAGCTGGGAATTTGGAGTAAGGTTTAGCTATCTTAAAATCTTGTTTGATTAAATTTAAATCAAGTTCACAAATATATGTTTTTGGTAAATCTCTCTCATTTTCTATTTTTAAATGCAAACGACCCATAAAACCTACTTTAACATCTGATAGATAAATATCTGCTTGTTCATAAGGGCTTAAAATATTATATTTTGATGATTTTAGTTTAAAATCGCCTATAATATTTTTAATGTCTAAAAGAAAATCATAAAATTGCACTGATTCAGGTTTTGCCTTGTTAGAAATTTTAGCTTCTTCTTTTAAGCCAGAATGGATAAATGCGATACGATTTAATTCTTGATTATTAACATTGAAAACAACTCCTAGTTCAAAAAGTTTAATAATTTTTTTAGAATTTTTTGCATTTAAACTTGCTGCATTTAATAAGTGATTTAAAAGGGTTGTTCTTAAAGTATTAAGTTCTGCTGTAATTGGGTTAATTAGTTTTAATTTAACAGAGTTAAAACCTAATCTTTTAAGTTCTTCTTCATTATCCAAAACATAATGTAAGCTTTCAAAATAACCGCTAGCTACCGCTCTTTTCCTTAAATTTAAAAACTCAATATAATTTTTATATGCAGAATTTAAACGATTTTTTTCTACAAATTCTAAACCCTTAGAAGCAATATTATCAATACCTATAATTCTCATAACTTCCTCGCAAATATCTGATAAATTTTTAATATCGGAACGATGCAAAGGTGCTTTAACATTTATAAGCCCTTCACCTGAAAGTATGAGTTCAAAACCTAATTTTTTTAATATTTTTAGTACTTCATCTTTATCAACATTTTGCCCTATTATATCACCAATGCTTTCAATGCTTATGGGTATGATTGGTAATTCTTTATCGGTTAAAATTTGTTGAGAAGAACTATAAATAACAAGATCTGGAATCTGCTCAAAAATACCAAGCAAAAAATCCATTCCTAAATTTAATTTAGGCTCACTTCCCCTAAAGCTTCTATAAAGTGTTTTTTCATCTTGATTTTTATGATACATTTTAGCATCTGTAATTACTAATGGATCAGTATAATTAGCCTCGATAATAACTATTTTAGAATCATTTTTACATCTACTTTCATCATCTTGGAAAATTCCACTAAAGCTTAAAAGTTTATCTTTACAAGATACTTTTGTTTCTCCATGTGCTTGCTTGCTTAAATTAATGGTAATTTCTTCATCTTTTTCAGAAAAACTATTTAAATCATAAGCATTAAAAAGAACACCGGTTGAATGCGTTGCATAATTTAATAAATTCTCTATAGAATTTTTTCCCAAACTTTCAATTTGGGAAAGTCTTAGACTAAGCAATAAATTTGTTTGAATTTGTTCCTTTAGCTCTATAGCTCGATAATTATAAATTCCATTAAGCTCCTTCTCAGCTGTTAAACGCAAAATTCTACCAATACCTAAAACATTTTCACTTTCTTTAAATGGTTTTGGTTCTTTTAAATTTAAATTTAAAGCTGCGGATAAATCACGAGCAATACCATAAATACTTAAACAATCACCCCTATTAGGAGTAAGTTCTACTTCTATTAGTTCATCATTAAAAATTTCATAAGTATTTAAAGCTCTCCCAAGTTCTAATTTTCCTATGCTCTCATCTAAAACCATAATTCCTTCATTGATTTTTTCAAAACCGAGTTCTAAACTAGAACAAAGCATACCACAAGAATTCACTCCTCGTAATTTTGCTTCTTTTATTTCCATACCATTTGGCATAATAGCACCTTTAGTTGCAACAGCTACAAATTGCCCTACATCAACATTAGCAGCACCACAGACAATTTGTAAGGTTTCACTTCCGATATCAACTTGACAAATGCTTAATTTATCTGAATTTTCATGTTTAATTTTTTCTTTAACATAGCCTACAACCACTTTATCTGGAGCTTTTAAAGCACCAACCCTATCAACTTCTATACCTATAGAGTTTAAAGTTGTAGCTATTTTATCTGAACTTATTTCTTGAAGTTCTAACCAATCATTCAACCAACTTTTAGTAATTATCATCTAAATTGCTCCAATAATCTCAAATCACCTTCAAATAAAGATCTTAAATCTGGAATTTGATGCAAAAGCATTGCAAAACGCTCTACTCCCAACCCAAAAGCATAACCGCTTACATTTTCATAGCCAACAAAACTATAAACGTTAGGATGAACTATTCCACATCCTAAGACTTCGAGCCAACCTGTATGTTTACAAACTCTACAACCCTTTCCTTTGCAAAATACACAAGAAATATCAACTTCAGCAGAAGGTTCTGTAAATGGAAAAAAACTTGGACGAAAACGAACTTTCACATCTCCAAATATATAACGCAAAAAATCTTTCAATAAACTTTTTAAATTTGCAAAGCTAACTTTTTGCCCTTCTTCCACCACAAGGCCTTCAACTTGATGAAACATAGGAGTATGTGTAATATCAAAATCTCTCCTAAATACAGCACCAGGAGCTATCATTCTAATAGGAGGTTTTTGTGCAAGCATTGTCCGTATTTGTACAGGCGAAGTTTGTGTTCTTAAAAGTCTTTTATCATCAAAATAAAAAGTATCTTGCATATCTCTTGCGGGGTGAGATTTAGGTAAATTTAGTGCTTCAAAATTATGAAAGTCATCTTCTATTAAAGGCCCTTTTTCTATACTAAAATTCAAAGCTATAAAATACTCTATGATTTTATCCATAGTGCTCATAACAGGATGTAAGGCACCTGTTGTAATACTTTCATCAAAATAGTTAAAATTTAAAGCATCTTGTTTCATTCTTTCTTCTAAAGCAAGATTTTCCAAATCTTTAAATTTAGCTAAATAAGCCTCATTAAATATTTCTTTTTGCGCATTTAGTTTAGCAGCAAATTCTTTTTTTGCCTCATCTTCCAACTCTTTAAGCTTCATAAAGCCTTCTGTTAAAATACCTTTTTTTCCAAGAACGGAAATCCTAATGGCTTCCAAATCATTTAAATTCTCACATTTTCGAATCTGTTCTATAAAATTTTGCAATTTTCTTACCTTAAATAAAATATTTCAAGTTCTAATTCTATTAAAAACTATTTTAAATTCAGCATAAAAACCAAACTTTAAAGATATAATTGTACTAAACCAACAATAAAAAAGGATAAATAATGCAAGAAAAAACAATTTTTGAACTCATAGTTGAAGGTAAACTTCCGTGCAATAAAGTACTTGAAAGTGATGATTTTCTAGCATTTCATGATATTGCACCCAAAGCACCTATACATATACTTATAATTCCTAAAAAACATTTTAAAGATTTTCAAGAATTTGATCCTGAGCTTATGGCTAAAATGACAAGTTTCATACAGGAATTAGCTGTTCTTTTAGGCGTGGATAAAAGTGGATATCGCTTGGTAACAAACTGTGGAAAAAATAGCGGACAAGAAGTTTTTCATTTGCATTTTCATATGCTTGGGGGTTTTGAATTGCCTAAGGAAAAAACAAAAAAAGAAAATCCTCAAGCTTTATTTTAGCTTAAATGGTAGTTTCTCTACCATTTAAGCTATTTTGTTAAAGGTAATAACATTCCCTCGTGTAATTTTTGATAAATTTCATCACCGCATAACTTTCTAACCAATTCTAAACCAAAAAGAATTGCTGTAGCTGGACCTGCTGAAGTTATGATATTTTTATTTACAACTACAGCATTATTAACACGACTTCCATTAAGTCCAATTTCACAACCAGGGTAGCAAGTAAACTCGCCCTCTAAAACACCTGCTTCATTTAAGACTATAGGAGAAGCACAGATTGCAGCAACAATTTTATTTTTACTATGAAGTTGCTTAATGATATTTAAAATAACATTTGAATTCTTAAGATTCATCATACCTTCAAAGCCACCTGCTAAAGCAATGGCATCAAGATTCTCTATATCAACACTCTGCATAGAACAATCTGCTTTTATACTAATGCCATTGGCACCTCTTACCAATAACTCACTGTTTAATGAAGCTATAATAACTTCCAAATCTGGATTTAATTCTTTTGCTCGTTTTAAAACATCTGCAATTCCTATAAATTCAGCCTCTTCAAAACCTTGAGCTAATGGAATTAATACTTTTTTACTCATTTTGTTCTCCTTTTTTATATTTTTTAAATCTTTCTTCTCTTTCTTTATTTTTTTGAATCATTTGACGATTAAAACCTATAATCAAAAAAATCATTAAAAACACAAAAATAACTATCAGAATAAAATCTAAAATTTTCATAAATACAACCTTATTTTTGGGAAATTCTAACACATTTTTTTAAATCTTTAGAGAAAATTTAAAGATATTTCTATAAAATCTTTTTTTAAATAATTTCTCTGAAAAGGTTTAAAAATTGAATCAGAAAAATATAAGAATTTTTGTTTTTTTTGTTATTATTATTTTATGGAGCTATTTTTCTTTCCCGATAGAAATATTAAAAATTCAAGATCCTAGTGGAGTTGTAAGCTATGGCTATACAGAAAATGCAAAAGCTTATTTAAAAAGTTATCTTATTACGCTTGTATTAACTGCTTGTGCTGTTATTATCGGAGTGATTATTGGTTTTAGTTTAGCTATTTTACGCTTCTCTAAATTTAAAACGCTTAATTTTATTATAGATGAATATATAGACATTATACGAGGAACACCAGTAATTTTACAATTGATGATTTTTGCTTTTGTAATTTTTACTTTTATAGATAACCTTTATGCAGCCATTCTTGCACTAGGGCTTAATAGCTCAGCTTATATAACAGAAATTGTAAGAAGTGGCATTAATAGCGTAGATAAAGGGCAAATGGAAGCTGCAAGAGCAATGGGGCTTGATTATAAAACCTCAATGAAAGAAATTATTCTTCCTCAAGCGACTAAAAATATCCTGCCTGCATTAGCTAATGAATTTATTTCTTTGTTTAAGGAAACTTCGGTTGTAGGATTTATTAGCGTTATTGATATTACTATGCAAAGTCAAAGTTTACAAGCTGTACTTTACAATCCAAAACCTATTATTTTCACTGGACTTGTTTATTATGTAAGTGTAAAAATTTTTAGCTATTTTGCAAAAAAACTTGAACTTAGGATGAATAAAAATGATTGAAGTTAAAAATTTACAAAAAAAATATGGAGAATTAGAAGTTTTAAAAAATATTAACACTACAATCTTAAAAGGCGATGTAATAGCCATCATAGGTCCAAGTGGAGGCGGAAAAAGTACATTTTTACGCTGTATCAATCGCTTAGAACTAGCTGATAGTGGAGAAATTTTAATCAATAAACAAAATATACTTGATAAAGAAATTAATATTAACAAGATCAGGCAAAAAGTTAGCATGGTATTTCAACATTTTAATCTTTTTGCTAATAAAAATGTTATGGAAAATTTATGCTTAGCACCTATTAAAACAGGAGTTTTAAGTCAAGAAGAAGCCATAAAAAAAGCAAAAACACTTCTTGCTAAAGTGGGTTTAGCAGACAAAGAAAATATAATGCCCCATAAGCTCTCTGGTGGACAAAAGCAACGCATAGCTATTGCTAGAAGCTTGATGATGAATCCTGATGTTATTTTATTTGATGAGCCTACTTCAGCTCTTGATCCTGAAATGATAGGTGAGGTTCTAAGTATTATGAAAGATGTTGCAAAAGAAGGTTTAACTATGCTTGTGGTAACTCATGAAATGGGCTTTGCTAGAAATGTTGCCGATCGTATATTTTTTATGGATAAAGGTAAAATTGCTGTTGATGCAAGTCCTAAAGAAGTGTTTGCAAATCATAGCAATGAAAGATTGAGAGAATTTTTAAACAAGGTTTTAAATCATTAATTCATAAGCCATTAAGGCTTATCAAATTTTAATCCCAACATTCAGCGTTTTTGATTCCAAGTTTGCTAGCATTAAATTTAGGATCTATACCAGATTTTTGTTGTACATTAAAATCTTTTAAAACTTTATTTACTATACCGCCTAAAAGCAATTAAAGATATAATATTTGTCGTTGCCATGAAAGCCATAGTTCAAATCAGCTAAATTCCAAGCAAGTTTCAAATTCATTTGTGAACCTATAAAAATCATAGCCACAGCTGTAATTCTAAACAAATTCATTACAAATTTGGAATTTGTTAAATACTTAACATTAACTTGAGCATAATAATTTCCTATTAAAGAAGTTATTGTAAAAAGAACAATAGCTATAGCAATAAAATGAATTCCAAAGCTACCATAATACTCACGCATAGCTTCTTGAACTAAAGCTGCTGCAACGACATTAGGTGCTGAACCCACACTTGCTTCATTTGAAAAAAGTCCTCTTTTAATCCTATAACTAAAAATAGCTTTAAAATCAAAAGCACTTTGTAAAATCATATGAACCACAGAGGGAATTTTATCAAAATTCATTAAAACAGCAATCACAGCAAGTAAAACATAAGCTAAAGCCATAAAAGAAACAATTAAAGAACTGATTTTACCTATTTTAGTATGATGAGAAAAAAACATCCATGTGCCAAAAATAGTTAAAATTAATACCAATAATCATTGGCCAAGAGCTTGATGCAAAATCTGCAGTAGCATTTGGATTAAACATATCATAATAAACTTTAAAAGATGAAGTCATTGTTTGACTTTGAAGCCCGTTAAATCCATAAACATAAGTGATAATAAGAATAAAAGCAAAAAAGCTCCAAAAAAATGTGAACCTAAGGCTTTTTTATATAATAAGCTGAACCACCTTTAAACCCACCTGTATCATCTTTTGATTTGTAAACTTGAGCTAAGGTACTTTTGAGCAAATGCTGAGCGCCACCAAAAATGCCATAATCCACATCCAAAATAAAGCACCAGCTCCACCTGTAGCTAATACCAAAGAAATTCCAGCAATATTTCCTATACCGACTCTAGAAGCAGTTGAGTTCATCAATGCTTGGAAAGGCGAAATATGTTCTTTAGTATATCCTTCGTTTTTTCTGTAAGAATTTTAAATACAGAACTCAACATCTGTATTTGGGACAATTTTATTAGCTATAATATCAGACGCTTTATTAGCAAAATCTAGCATATCTAAATTCATCCAAATAATCTAAATTTTACTTTAACATAATTTTTATAAAAAGGACTTTATGATTTTATTTGTTTTAAGTTATTGTGCAAATTTGAAATTTTTAAGAAACAAAATTGCTAAAATTTTGTCTTAAAGCTTCATAAGAAATTATACCAACGCTTGTGGCTAAATTTAAACTTCTCCCATAAGATTTCATGGGTATAGTTATAGCATTTTCACAATTTAACTGTATTAATTCCATAGGCAAACCATAACTCTCACTTCCAAAGAATAAGAAATCATTTTTCTGAAATTCTGTATCAAAATAAGCTTTTTGACTCTTAGTTGTTGCGAAGAAAAAGCGATTTTTATAAATGATGTTTTCATTTAAAAATTCTTCAAGACTTTCCCAAATAATAGGCTCTAATTTATCCCAATAATCAAGCCCTGCTCTTCTAACAGCCTTTTGAGAAATATCAAAAACAGTTGGTTTAACAATATGAAGTTTAAAACCGGCATTAAAACACATTCTACCTATACTACCTGTATTTTGCGGTATTCTAGGGTGGACTAAAACTATATTAAACATATTTATACTAGAACTCTTTGAATATTAGGATTTAATTTTACTAAAATTTCATAGTTAATAGTATGAAAAAAATCAGCCCAAATATCAGCATCTTTAAACACGCAAATTTCCTCACCAACATTTTCGCAAGAAAAGCTATCCATTGACATTTTTCCAAGCATTGTTTTTCCATTTCCAAGTACTAATTCCCCTTTTCCTCCATAACGAAAAAGACCATCAGCATAACCTAAATCATAAGTTGCTACTTCTAAATCCTTTGTAGCAGTAAAAATACCTCCATATCCTATGCTCTGTCCTTTTTGTAGTATTCTTTGACTTAATCTATGAGCATATAAACTTAAAACTTTTTTTAAATTTGAATCCCCATATCCAAATTGAATAAGTCCAACTCTACAATACTCATCTTCAGGAATTTTCCCTCTAAGTAATGCTGCAGAATTATGTGAATGAAATAATAAATTTGAAAAATATTTTTTTACTATCTTTTTAGCTTTTTGAAAATTTTCCTTTTGAACAAAAAAACTTCCATCCATTTCATCCGCACTAGCAAAATGTGTAAACATTCCAGTAAGTTTTAAACTACTGTTTCGAATAAGATCTATAGCATACTCTAAATTTTCCACACAAATTCCATTACGATGCATACCTGTATCTATTTTTAGATGTATTTTTATATTTTGTTTATAATTTTTTACTTGGGAAATATCGTTTAAAGCATAAATAAATCGAGAATTTTCATTACCATGAGGACGATGTGATAGTATCAATACATTCTCAAAAAACTCTTCGATTTCCTGAGCTTCTTCTTCGCTCTTAACAGCAACAAAAGAAACTCCTAAATTTTTAGCTAATGGAGCTAAAAGCTTAGCTCCATGTCCATATGCATTATCTTTAAAAACGCAAATTAATCTTTGAAAACTCCCTATTTTTTTAACAATATATCTTAAATTATATTCATAGGCTTTTTGATCAATTTTTATTAAAGACATTTACTGCTCTGCTAAAATTTTCATTTTACCTTTACCATCTATCTTAACATATAAAATTTTATCACCTCTAAACTGATAGTTTTTAGTGTAATAATCCTCATAAAATGAAATTCTATACATAGTTTCATTTTCTAAATTCGGATAAGGGCTGATATTAATATCTGAAAATTTAATCTTTTTATTTTCTTTACGAGAAAAAATAGATTTTTTCATGGAAGCAAACTGCTCAAATTTCATTTTATCAAAACGTTTAAATTCTTGATTATCATAAAAACTCAAATAAGCATTGGTATCACTATTTGTCCAAGCTAGTTTCCATGTAAAAAGATCAGCCAATAAACTAGCTATTTGATCCTTTTTAGCTCTAATTTTTTCTTTTTCTTCTGTCATAACAAAAACTTTTTTATCTTGTACAACTTGTGCGAATTTTTCTAAATTATTATTAAATAAAGCAATACACCCTCTTGTTTTAAATTCATCAAGTCTAGAACCATCTAAAGGATAACCATGGATCCAAATGCCACCACCTGTTTTTCCTTGTACTTTATCAAGCAAATTTGGATAAGTTGTAGCAAAAGCAAAAGGACCATAATAAGGATCGCCTGGATTAAACTTACGGCCTAACTCATAAAAACCCACTGGCGTTTTCAAATCTCCTTCTATTTTTTTATCACCCATTAATCCAGTTATTATTTCTTTTTGTTCAAAATCTTTCCTTATTTTTCCATCCTCGTAAGAATAAACACGGAGAATTTTATCTGTTTTATTTGTAAGCACGATAGCAACATTATCATCATAGTATCCAAGTGAAATATTTTTATCTCCTATTTCGCTTAACCAAAAATTCTTTTGAGTTAATTCTTTTTCAATCGCTACACCAACAGCATCTAATCCTTGATTAAGATAAATTTTAACAAGATCTGAAGCATGCAACATCAATGAAGAAAGCACAATTAATAAAGCAAGTCGTTTTAACAATGTTTTTCCTTAGGTATTTCAAAATTTTTTAAGTCAAAAATGTTTGTGATTATAATATTTTTTTTCTTAAAAAATATTAATTAAACAATGTGACCTTATTTATAATATAATTTTTAATAAATCTTAAAGGCTTGTTTTAAAAGGTTGTCTATAATGATAAGAAATTTTTTATTAGGAATGTCTTTTTAGGCATTATATGGTAAAAAGAAAGTGTACTTTGCCAACCTCTAACTTGTGACTTAAATTTACAAGATTATGTTTTTTCTTTATAATAAAAAATATTGAAATTTCAGCCTACCCAAAACCTAATAAAAATTTTCCTCATTATTCTAATTTAAAAATTAAAATTTATAGTTTAAATTTTTAATATAATAGGCGATATCATTTCTAAATTTAATATAGTTAATGGCGATATTCTTATAAATTTTATAGGTAGAAGTGTCACAGATGATTCTAGATTTAGACTTGAATTTTTAAATAACAGGTAACACGTATTGAAAAATTTTCAAAATTTTATATTCAAAATAAAAATATTTTTTGATATAATGAACAAATATTTAATATTATAAAAATAAGGACACAATATGAAAAAAATTCTTCTCTTAGGTGCTCTTTTTGCTCTAAATCTTTGGGCTGTTAATGATATAGAGGTAAAAAATGCCTTTGTAAAACAAACTCCACCTCATGCACAAAATAGTGCTATTTTTCTTACTATTTTTAACAATACTGATAAGGATATTGCTCTAATAAGTGCCAAAAGCGATATCAGTGAAGTAAGTGAACTGCATACACATATACATAAAGATGGAAAAATGATGATGCAAAAAATGCCTGAAATTGTTATAAAAGCTCATTCAAGCATAGAGCTTAAATCAGGAGGTTACCATATAATGCTTTTAAAACTGAAAAAACCTATTATTGAAAATACGAAGGTAAATTTAGATTTAAAATTTAATAATCATAAAATTATAGAGTTAAAAAATATTCATTCTAAAGAATTTTAATTAATGAAAAAAATTATTTTTATCTTAGCCTTTGCTTTTGTTATTGCTATTTTATACATTATTTTTGATTTTTATGCAATAAAAGATTCTCAAAAAATAACAAAAGCTGATTTTTCTACTCCATTGACTTGCAATCTTAATGTTAAAGACTGCACATATACTTTCAACAATAGAGAAGTCTTAATTTCCCTAAATCCCAAACCCTTACAATCCTTAGATGTTACAAATCTAAAGATTGTAAATCTAGGAAATTATAACAACTTAGGAATTAAAATTTATGGATTAAATATGTATATGGGTGAAATTAAACCTAAAATACATCGATTAAATTCAACAGACTATCAAAGCAAAATAGTTCTTGCCACTTGTGTTTTAGATACCATGCGTTTTAGGGTAGAATTTATGGATAATAATAAACCCATAGGGTTTTATTTTGATTTTGAGCTAAAAAAATGAAAAAAAATATTATTTTATTTATAGTTATAGTTGCAATTATTTTAGGTGTAATATTTTTTCTTAAAAATCATCAAAATTCTTATGATTTCATCTTAAAATCATATTTAAAAGAGGAAACCACACTAAAAGATTTTAAAGGAGATAAACTTATTATCTATTTTGGATACACTTATTGCCCTGATATTTGCCCAGTGACTCTTAGTTTAGTAGGCAAAGCCTTAAAGCAAATTAATAATCCTCAAGCTCACCTTCTTTTTATTTCTTTAGATCTAGATAGAGATAATAACTTAAGCAATACAAACGAATGGCTACGATACTTTTATCCAAAAGCAGATGCTTTAATTGCAAAAGATGAAAAAACTCTTCAAAAGATAGTAAAACAATATAATGTTCAATATCAAAAAATAGATCTAAATGATTCTTTTATGGGTTATTCTATAGCACATAGCAATATGCTTTACCTTATTGATGAAAAAGGTCATTTTTATAAAGAAATTAGCGATTTAAATCCACAAGAAATTTTAAGAGAACTTAGAAATTTTCTAAATTCTCAATAATCCTACTTAAGCAAAAAGATCAGTTGAAAGATATCTTTCAGCCGTGTCATTTAGCATAGTTAAAATCCTTTTATCCGGAAATTTCTTTGCTAACATGCTTGCAGCAAATACATTTGCTCCACTTGATATGCCTACCATTAAACCACTTTTGGCAAGTTCTTTGGCTGTATTTATAGCATCTTCATTACTTACTGTGATCACTTCATCTATAACTTCTTTATTTAAAATAGCAGGTATAAAATTTGCCCCTATTCCTTGTATTTTATGACTCCCTGCTTCACCTTTACTAAGCAACGGAGAATTTAGAGGTTCAACTCCAACAACATGCACTTTTTCTAATTTCTCTTTTAATATCTCCCCAACTCCACTAATAGTACCGCCGGTTCCAAAGCCAGCTACAAAAATATCAAGTTCATTGTCCAAGTCTCTTAAAATTTCTAAAGCTGTATTCTTACGGTGTGCATTTTTATTTGAGATATTTTCAAATTGAGAAACCATAAAAGAATTTGGAGTATTTAATAAAATTTCATTTGCTTTATCAACCGCTCCTTTCATTCCTAAATTTGCAGGAGTTAATTCTAATGTAGCACCAAAGATCGTTATCATTTTTCTTCTTTCCAAACTCATGGATTCAGGCATTACAGCAATAAAATCAAGCCCCAAATCTGCACAAATCATAGCTAAAGAAATTCCAGTATTTCCACTGGTTGCTTCAACTATTGTACTATTTTGATTAATTTTTTTACTATCTAAAGCATCTTTAATCATTTCAAAAGCCGCTCTATCTTTGATAGAATGACTAGGATTTAGAAATTCGCATTTAGCAAAAACATTGATACCAAATTTTTTCAAGTGTATAATAGGAGTATTTCCTATAAGCTCGCTTACTTTTTCATATACTTTCATAATTTTAATATCCTTTCTATTTAATAATGATAGTTTTATAAAAGTTTAAAAAAATAAAGTAAACAAAAGATACAATAATTAATAAAGAAGGCTAGAATTTATCTAGCCGAAGTTTTATTTTTTCTTTTTGCCACTTGCTTTTGCAACAGCTTCTTTAAGGTTTTTGCCTACCTTAAATTTTGCAACTCTTGTAGCAGGAACTTTGATTGTTTTTCCTGTGCTTGGCACTCTAGCTTCTCTTGCAGCTCTTTCTTGAGTTGAAAAAGTACCAAAACCGATAAAACTGATGCTATCACCTTTAGCTAAAACATCAGTAATAGTAGAAATAACTGCATCAGTAGCAGTAGTAGCGTCTTTTTTTGTTAGCCCAGCTGTTTGAGCAACTAATGAAATGAAATCTGCTTTAGTCATAAAAGCTCCTTTGTTTTAATTGAAACGCCTAATTTTAGCATATTAAAAAAACAATATCAAGTAAAAAACAGCTTTTTTAAGTTTTTTTCAAAAAAACTTTATTATTTTTTCTTGTATCTTTCAAATTCTCCGCTATTATCAATTTCATTGCCAATTTTCTCGTATAAATCATAATAAAATTTAACAAATTCTTTACATTTGGGCATATTAGGAAGAAAAATATTATCTTCAATTTCACAAAATCTATTTAAAAACTCTTTTGCATCAAGTTTTAAAGCATAGTGTTTTGCCAATTCATGATAATTTTTTAAAGTTAACTCTTTAAATTTCTCATAATGCTCTAAATCAAAATTTATCTTCAAATTATTATTTTCAAAAATCAAGACTTCACTTTCAAAAAGCAAACTAAGATGAATAAGTCCTTCTGTATAATAAGGCTTAACTTCATCAACCCTTTGCCAAGAAATAAGCCCAATAGCTCTTTTTATAAGTTCATGAAAAACAGGCATTATTAAGTCATCTTGTTCATGATAAAAGAAATTTATAAGTCCACCTGTAGTAGCTTTGTATTCTTCTATATTTTTAAAAAAACCGCTCTGATTCATTGTTTTTTCAGTATCATTAGCAATAAAAAATATATGACCAAATTCATGACCTATAGTTGATACTTCATAAACTCTTTTCCAAATTTTTTCTTGATAAAATAAAATATTTCTTCCAAAATCCAAAAATTCTTTATCAAAAACCTCTCTAGAAATTTTCATAAAAGGTTTTGTTTTGGCATTTTCATATACAAAATTTATAAAGGCAAATATTTTTTTACCTGCCTTAGAACTTACAAACTCATCGTTTGGAACAACTTGAGCCGAGAATAATCCTCTAAGTTCAGCACCATAAAATATCATCGGAGTGCAAATATAAAGTTGAGTTTTTTCTATATTAGATAAAACTTCTTTTTCTAATTCAAAATCTTCAAGCCCTATATTTTTATAAACATGTTCAAAACTTTCCTTAATTTCTCTACCAAATTTCAAAACATCAAAATCATTCTCATCTTCTATTCTTATATCCCATTCTAATGCCACTGCATGAGTATAATTATCTTCATAATACTCCAAAGGATGTCCCACTTGCAAAGGTGATTTTACTTCCATCCAAGCAAATTCAGCTTCTTGCCAAGCTTTTATAACCTTATCTTCATCTTTTTCACAAAAAGCTAGCTTTAACTTTTCAAAATATTCTATATAAGCTTTTTCCTCTTCATTATTAACAAATATTTTAAGTTGATCAATCATATTTTCAAAAGCAGATTCTAATTTTAAAATTTCATTCTCAAAAAATCTCGCATAAGGAAGAAATTTCCATAAATTTCCTATTCTAACTAAAACACCATAGCTTCGCTCACAAATTTCTCCTTCTGGAGTTTTTTGATATAAATGATTTTTACGTAAAAATTCCATTGCATCATCTAAATTTGGAAATTGAGTAGATAAAATTTTATTATTTTTTTCTATAATTTCTTTAGTCCAAGAAATTTCAAACACATTTATAATTAAACCTATATTATGCACTCCTTGTATTAAAGACTGATAAAAATTATTTAAAAGCTTTTTCTCTTTTATTTCATTAATTAAGTTTTGATGTTCTTTTTCGTAGAATTTTCTAACCTCTTCATAGAACTTATGTTTTAACTCTATAATCTTATCTTCTTTAAAGTTATTTTTTTTCCATTCTTGAACTAAATTTTCCTCCTTTAAATCAACCAAGCGTCTAAGTATGGCTAATGTAGCTATTTTATCTTGTTGTAACTCGCTTAAAGAAATCAAAGATCTAAAATACTCACCCAAATCCTCTTTGTCTAAAAACTCATATAATGCATTATTTCTTTCTTTATACTTTATAACTAATTTAGCTATTTCTTTAAAATTATTCATACTTTTATTCTCCTTTTTAACTTTTTTAATTATAATTCATTTTTTAAAATAAGGAGTAAAAATGAGAGATATGGGAGAACCAAAATTAAAAATTGTAGCCATGCCAAACGATACAAATCCAGCAGGAAATATTTTTGGTGGATGGATACTTTCGCAAATCGATTTAGCAGGAGCTATCGCAGCAAGAGAACTTTCTCCTGAACGCGTTGTAACCATCTCTATGGATAAAGTAGTCTTTAAAGAACCTGTTTTTATAGGCGATATAATTTCTTGTTACTCTAAGATTGTAAATGTAGGTAACACTTCAATAAGTGTCGAAGTAGAAGTTACAGCTCAAAGAGTGGATTCTCAAGGTTGCACTTCTTGCATTAATGTAACTTCGGCTTTAGTAACTTACGTAAGTGTTACAAGAGATGGAAAGAAAAAGCCTATTAGCGAAGAACTTAAAAGAATTCATGGTTTTTTAAATGTTTAAAAAGCTTATTTTGTATGATAAAACTTTATCCTTTAAGCTTAGCAGCATTTATTGAAACCACCGCTATTATACTTTTTATCTAAACATTCTTTGAAAAATTCCCCTCTGGTTTTTGGAATTTTTCCTGGATGTTTTTGCTTCATGTGTTCTAAATACTTATCATAACTAGAAAGTCCCACCAAGGGATGAAAAAACCTTTCGGCTTTTTCATAATAATGCTTAAATTTTTTAAAATTCATCAATCTTAATATACCTAGTTTCTTTAAGAGGAATTTTAATTTTACCTAAGCAAATTCCTATACAAGAAATTATAACAAGTAAGGTGGCTATCATAAAGAACACACAAAGAATTGCATTAAGTAAATTTCCAACTTTACTTTGAGTGGCTATTGAAATTTCTTTTTTAATTGCAGAAATTTCTTCTTCATCTTTAGTATTATTTAGTTTAAATTCTAAATCTTTAATTTTTTGACTTTGTATACTAACGACTGCTACATGACTTACTGCATTTGCTACTTTATTACCTTCTTTATAAGGCATAATTTTCTGAATTCCTCCATACAGAGTTGCCACTAAAACAAATACCGCAGGTATTAAAGTAACCCAAGTATATCTTGTCTTGCCCATTTTTACAAGTATAGTTGTAGCAAGAAGTAAAGCCATACCAGCAAGCATTTGATTGCTCACTCCAAAAAGAGGCCAAAGTGTATAAATTCCCCCTTTAGGATCAATGGCACCTTGATAGAGAAAATATCCCCAACCTGCAACACTTAAAGCAGTAGCTAAAAGCCCAGATAGATAATTATGTATATTTCCTAAAGGCTTATAAACATTACCCAATATATCTTGCACCATAAAACGACAAGCTCTTGTTCCAGCATCCACTGCTGTTAAAATAAATAAAGCTTCAAATAATATAGCAAAATGATACCAAAAAGCCATCAAATCCACGCCACCAAAAAGTTTATGCAAGATTAAAGCTACACCTATAGCAAAAGTCGGAGCTCCTCCTGTTCTTGAAAGTATAGTATGTTCTCCTATATTCGTAGTTAAAGTAGTAATTTCTTCAGGAGTAATGCTAAATCCCCAACTTGAAATAGTTTGTGCTACATTTATAACATCTGTTCCTATCAAAGCAGAGCTTGAATTTATAGCAAAATAAAGACCTGGGTGTAAAATACAAGCACAAATTAAGGCCATAATCGCCACAGCACTTTCAGCAAGCATAGAGCCATATCCAACAGCTAAAGCATGAGTTTCATTTTCAAGCATTTTAGGGGTAGTTCCACTAGAAATCAAAGCATGAAAACCACTGATCGCACCACAAGCAATAGTAATAAACAAAAATGGAAAAATAGATCCAGCAAATACTGGACCTGCTCCACCAAAATATTGAGTATTTGCTTTTGGCATTTGCAAATCAGGAGCAACCAAAACAATAGCTATACCCATCACCACAATAACGCCAATTTTCAAAAAAGTTGAAAGATAATCTCTTGGAGCAAGTAAAAACCACACGGGTAAAACAGAAGCAATAAAACCATAAGCCATCATAACAATTGCCAAAGTTGGAGCTTCTAAAGTAAATATTTTAGCCCAATAAGGATCAGCGGCTATAACACTGCCATAATGAATAGCCAAAATTAAAAGCACAAAACCTATTATAGAAGCCTCCCCTACTCTACCTGGACGGATAAAATGCATATAAATTCCCATAAATATTGCTATAGGAATAGTCATTGCGATAGTAAATAAACCCCATGGAGATTCTGCTAAAGCTTTTACAACCACCATGGCTAAAATGGCAATAATAATGAGCATAATGCCAAAAATCGCTACCATAGCAACTCTACCTGTAAAGTTACCCATTTCATCCTTAATCATCTCACCAAGACTTCTACCTTTTCTACGAGTAGATATAAAAAGAACAACAAAATCATGCACAGCACCTGCTAAAACTCCTCCTATCAAAATCCAAAGTATAGAAGGTAAATATCCCATTTGAGCAGCCAAGATAGGTCCTACTAATGGACCCGCTCCTGCAATAGCAGCAAAATGATGCCCAAATAATACAGCTTTGTTTGTAGGTACAAAATCACGCCCATCATTTTCCACAAGTGCTGGTGTTGCACGATTTTTATCAAGTTCCAAAACCCTATAAGCTACAAAACGCCCATAAAATCTATATCCTATCATATAAATACATACAGCAGCAACCACCAAATAAATCGCTGATACACTTTCGCCATTTTGCAAAGCCAAATAACCAAAACAAATAGCACCTAAAGTTGCAACAAACAACCATAAAAATTTAGTACTTAACTGAGTCATATTTCTCCTAGAAAATAAAATACTCTTAAAGAATAGCAGATTTATAGATTAAATTATATAGAAAGATGTCTAGTTTTTTCAGATTTTTCAAAAAATATGTAATTTTTGTTTCTTTAAGTAGCATAAAAAGGAAAAGCTTAAAAATAATCTTTAAGCTTTTTTTAATCTAAATAAAGAGAGAATTTACACTTTCGTTATGATAAACACGACGTATTACTTCAGCAAAAACAGGTGTAACGCTTAATACTTTAATATTTGGCAATTGCTCTTTTAAAGGTATAGTATCTGTTACCACAAGCTCATCTAAAGCTCCACTAGCTATTCTCTCATAAGCTTTTCCACTTAAAACTGCATGAGTACAACAAGCCATGACAGATTTTGCACCTTTTTCTTTTAAAGCTTCTGCAGCTTTAACTATAGTGCTAGCAGTATCAATAATATCATCTACTAAAATAACCTCTTTATCTTTTACATCTCCAATGATATTCATTACTTCACTTTCATTGGCTTTTTCACGACGCTTATCAACTATAACTATATCAAGTCCTAAATGCTTTGCAACACTCCTAGCTCTTGCAACACCACCTATATCTGGGCTTCCTATAATAGCATTTTTAAAATGTTTGGCTTTAATATAATCATTAAAAACTATGCTTCCATAAAGATTATCTACTGGAATATCAAAAAAACCTTGAATTTGCCCCGCGTGCAAATCTATAGTGGCTACACGATCAATCCCAGCTGCTTGAATCAAATTAGCCACAAGTTTAGCAGTAATTGGTACTCTAGGATTTGCCTTTCTATCTTGTCTAGCATAGCCAAAATATGGGATAATAGCTGTAATTGAATTTGCACTTGATCGATGCAAAGCATCTGTAAGAATTAAAAGTTCCATTAAATTATCGTTTGTAGGAGCACAAGTACTTTGAATAATAAAAACATCCTTTCCACGTACACTCTCATCAATTTGAACGCTAATCTCCCCATCACTAAAACGTTTTACTCCAGAATCGCTTAAGGGCAGAGAAAGATATTTAGAAACTTGTCTTGCAAATTCCACATTAGCTGAGCCTGAAAAAATTTTATAACCTCGCATAAAAAACCTTAATGAATAAAATTACGAATTAATACAAAAGATTTTAATAAAAAAAATGTTAAAAACTGCTGTAAATTTAAAAAAGCTTATATAAAAATATAAGCTTTTTAAGAAATGTAAGCTGTCTTTTTAGCATAATATCTTACCAACATGGAAAGTGAAAAACATATTATAAAATAAATTCCTGCAACAACACCTATCATCGCTAAAATCTCTTTAAAACTTGTTAGTTTTGCCAATATGGTTTTAGAATTATAAGTAAGTTCAGCTATACCTAAGCCTGCTAAATAAGCTGTATCCTTTACAGTGGTTACAATTTGAGATAATAAAGCAGGTATTATTTTTCTAAAAGTTTGTGGTAAAATAATATAAAAAAGAGTAAAAAATTTACCAAAACCTTGAGAATAAGCTGCTTCAAACTGACCTTTTGGTATAGAATTTAATCCACCTCTAATAATTTCAGCCATAACCGAGCTTGTATAAAGTGAAAATCCTATAGTACCCCAAAAAGCTTGAGGAAATTGTCCAAAAAATACAGGTAGAACAAAACAAGCTGCGAGCATCCATAACAATAATGGAGTATTTCTAAAAATATCTATATAGCAAGCCGATAAAAATTTACTTAATCTATCCCCATAATTTTTGCTTATAGCTAAAAAAGTTCCAAAAACAATCGAAATAACACAAGTTGCTAAGGCTATTTTTAATGTCAGAAATAAACCTTGCATTAAAAATTCAATATTTTGTGCATTAAAAACATTTTCCATTAACAACCCTTTATCTCGTTAAATGTGCTTTTTTTAATTTATTTTCATAGGCCTTTGCAAAATAAGCCAAAGGATAACAAATTATAAAATATAAAACTGCTGCAAATATATAAGCTGGTGCATAATTTCCATAATCAGCCGCATAACTATCAGCAGAATGCATTAACTCAGCTCCACCTATAATAAGTAATACAGAAGTATTTTTGACTAAATTTACCATTTGATTTGTCATAGGTGGTAAAATAATTCTAATGGTTTGAGGCACTATAATATAACACATTTGCTGGATATAAGTAAATCCTTGAGAAGCAGAAGCTTCGAACTGACCTCTTGGTACAGCCAAAATTCCACTTCTAACCACTTCGCTTACATAAGCTCCGTGATAAGCCCCAACACCCAATACACCAATAGTAAATATATCAAGTCTTATACCTAAAACAGGTAAAGCATAAAACAAAAAGAAAATTTGTATTACCAAAGGAACATTTTGAAAAAGCTCTACATAAATTCTAGTGTAGGCTCTGATAATTTTAAATCTACTTGCAGCCATAACTCCACCTATAGTTCCAAAAATTGTAGCTATAAGCAAAGCAAGGACACTTACTTCTAAAGTATAAATAAAACCGTTAATAAAGGTATCTTTATTATCCAAAGCATCTAAAAATTTCCATACTGCAAAAGGGCTTATACTATTTTCATTATATAAACCCCAAGAAGTAAGAATTTGTCTTAAATGTTCAACAAAACCTACACTTTCATTCATACTATAAGCCCCATTTTTTCGCTAAAGCATCAATTTCATTTTTATGTTCTTTTACAAAATCATCGACATATTTTGCAAAAGCTAGATCATCTTTTTTGGTTACAATACCATAACTTTGCGGTTCAAAACTATCTGGTAAAATTTCACTTTTATCATCTACATAACCTAGTAATATTGATTTGTCTACAGAAAACGCATCAACTCTTTTAGCGTCTAAAGCAGCTTTTATACTTGGATAATCAGGAAATTCACTAAATTTAACATCAATACCAATTTTTTTAGCAGCTTCACCTATAGCTTTTTTTGTAGTTGCAGCTTGAGCCACTCCAATATTTGCACCTTTCATATCAGCCAAAGATTTATATTTTTTTTCTTTTAAAACTAAAAGCCCTATAGCATCTTGATAATAAGGCTCTGAGAAATTATAAATTCTTTTTCTCTCTGGAGTAATAGTAAAAGTTGCTATCACTGCATCTACGCTACCATTATCAAGTAAAGGACCTCTTGTTTTAGCATTAACTGCAACTAGTTTTATTTTTTTATCATCGCCCAATATACTTTTAGCTAGCAATTTAGCAACATCTACTTCAAAACCTTTAATTTCACCTGTTGTTTGATCAAGTAAAGCATAATGTGGAACATCATTTTTAACACCAACTATTAATTGTCCTTTAGATTTAATAGACTCAAGTTTACCTTCTGCTGCATTAGCATTGCTAAATGCAATACAAGCACCTAGAGCGAAAACTGCCAACTTTAACAAAGATTTTCTAAAAACCATTTTTTCTCCTTTCAATTTTGGTTAATTTTTAAGAATTTTGCCTAAAAAGAGTCGTGCTCTTTCGGTTTTTGGATTTGAGAAAAATTCACCAGGAATATTTTCTTCTACGATAGCACCATCTTCCATAAAAATAATCCTATCTGCTACTTCTTTTGCAAAACCCATTTCATGTGTAACAACTACCATAGTAGTATTGCTTTGATATGAAATCTCCTTCATTACATCTAAAACCTCTTGTATGGTTTCTGGATCAAGTGCTGAAGTAGGTTCATCAAATAAAATATAGGGTTTTTTAGTACAAAGTGATCTTGCTATAGCAACACGTTGTTGTTGACCACCTGAAAGAGTTGCTGGATAAACATTTGCTTTATCCACTAAACCTACGACTTTTAAATACTTAAAAGCTGTTTCTTCAGCTTCTTTTTTAGATTTTTTTTGAAGTTTCATTGGAGCTAAGGTTAAATTTTGTAAAACCGTCATATGTGGGTATAAATTAAAATGCTGAAAAACCATTGCACAGTATTTTCGACAAATTTCAATTTTATTTTTATGATTTAAAACAAGATTATTAACTACGACCTCACCTGAACTAACTTCTTCAAGCCCATTCATACAACGGATAGTTGTACTTTTTCCACTTCCACTTGGACCTATAATAACAAGTTTCTCGCCTTCTTTAACAGAAAGATTAATATTCTTTAGAACATGATGAGTTCCGTAGTATTTATTTACATTTTTTAATTCAATCAAGTTTTTTCCTTATATTTTAACTAAATATAAAATTATTCTATCATTAAATAAAGAAAACTACTTCAAAATATAACTTATTTTTACTAATAAATTTCTAAAGTGTAACTTTTAGTAGTTTTTTACAATTTATACTTTTTCATAGTAAACGCCTCTTGGAGAGAAAATCTTTTTAAAATAAATAGTCTCTGGAACTAAATCAGCATTACCAACATAAAGCCTTCCTTTATCATTTAAAATTCTATAAAATCTCTCCATAAGTTTTAGTTTTGATTCATGATCAAAATAAATAATCATATTTCTAGAAGCTATAATATCAAATTTTCCCAATCTTGAAAATTTTTCTTCAAAAACATTGCAAAGTTCAAATTTACAAGTACAAAGCTCATTTTTATTAATAGTATAAAATTTATCTTCGTTTTCTAAAAAAAACCTTCTTTTTTCACTCTCGCTCAATCGCTGTAAAGTTCTTCCTTGATATTTTCCAAGTTTTGCTTTTTCAATCACACTTGAATTAATATCAACGCCTAAAATATACATATCTTTAATAAAATTCTGTGCAGCCAATAATGCCAAAGAATATACTTCTTCTCCACTTGAACAAGGGGCGCTTAGGATATTTACTCTCTTTTCTAAGCTTTTGGCATAATAAATTATTTCTTTCAATTGAGCCAATTCTCTTAAAAAATAAGTTTCACCTATGGTTACAAAATCTAAAGTTTCTTGTTTAAGTTGTCTATTGCTTTTTAATTTTCCCAAAAATTCGGAAAAATTTTTAGTATTAGTTCCTTCAAGAAATTTATTCAACTTTAAAGCTAGTATATTTTTTTTATCGGTTAAATCAATACCGCTCATTTCGTTGATAATTTTTATAAATTCATTAAGTTCCAATTCGCTAGGAGTTATTTTTTTTTCCATGCAATTTTCCTTTTATTAATCCTGAACAATAAAATTTACAATTTCTTTTTTAATTTCTTTTAAGCTCATAGGTTGTAAATGCGGATTCATATCTTTTGCTCTTTTTGGCATACCATAAACGACGCTATCTGCTTCATTCTCACATAAACATCTAACTCCTGTTTTATAAAGCTCAAATAAACCTTTTGCGCCATCATCTCCCATGCCCGTTAAAATAATAGCAAGTATTTTATTTGTTTTTGCCAAAGAAACAGCGGAATGAAAAAGTAAATCCACACTCGGTTTAAAGCTTGAAGCCACATCTTGCCAAGCGGCTACAATATTTAAATTTCCAGATAAAATAGTATTTTTAGGGCAAATATAAATTTTATTGCTTAATATCTCTTTATCGTTCAATAAGCACACTTCACTAAAAGCTTCTTTATTAAATTGCCCCACAAAAGATGGAATAAAACTGGCACTCATGTGCTGAGCTATAACTACACAAGTATTTTTTACATCAATATCCTTTAAAAGAAATTTAAGCTGATTAGGACCACCTGTTGAAGATCCTATGAGTATGAGCTTCACTTTCTTCTCCTCTTAATTTATTGAAATTTTATTTTTCTTGCCACCTAATTCTAACATAATATAAAGAAAAATAAAGCTTATTTTTAAATAAAGAAAAGCTGTTTTTATGATTTAATATGGTAAGATTAGATTTTTATCTTATTTTATATAGTGATTAGGAAACCAATGCTTAGGGAAAAAATTTACATTGCTAGTGATCATGCTGGTTTTGAATTAAAAGAGAAAATTTGCGTATTTTTGAAACAAAAAAATATAATTTTTAACGATTTAGGAGCAAATACTTGTGCAACCTGTGATTATCCTGATTATGCACATTTGCTTGCTGAAAAAATAGATGAACAAAGCTTTGGCATTCTTGTTTGCGGAAGTGGAATTGGAATTTCTATTGCAGCAAATCGTCATAAAAACATTCGTTGTGCATTATGTCATGAAAGCTTAAGTGCAGAACTTGCAAGAAGACATAATGATGCCAATGTTTTAGCATTAGGCGGAAGATTAATCGGGGTTGAATTAGCTATAAATATTATAGAAAAATTCATTCAAACTCCTTTTGAAGAAGGAAGACATATGCAAAGAATTCAAAAAATTGAGGTAAAAATATAATGTTTGCAAACTGGCTTGTTTTAACTATATTAATTTGCGCAACTATTTATCTGATTGTAATGTTGTTTTACTATAAAACTCTACTTAATAAAGAAAAAACATCAAAAGATTTTATAAAAAACAATCTTGATGACACTGAGATTGTCATTAGAAAACTACAAATCCAACTTCAAAGAAGTCTTGGAAACATAGATATACTCACAGAAGAACTTAATAAAATCAAAGCAGACCTTACATCTTTAAGAACTAGAAATTCTCAATATCGTTTAGAAAATGACAAACTAAGACAAAGAATTAAAGAATTAGAAGCAAAAATCGAGGCATTATTATGATAAAACTAACACAAGAAGAACAAAAATATCTGCTTGATAGCATTAGAATTATCCCTGATTTTCCGAAAAAAGGAATTATTTTTAGAGATATTACCACCCTACTAAATAATAAAGAGGCTTTAAATTTTCTACTTAAACATTTAAAAGAACGCTATAAAGATTACAATCTAGACTTCATAGCGGGAACAGAAAGCAGAGGGTTTATCTTTGCATCTATGATTTGTGCAAAACTTAATCTTCCTTTTGTACCTATTAGAAAACCTGGAAAACTCCCTTCTGAAACCTTTAGCTGCGAATATGATCTTGAATATGGTAGCGATAAAGTAGAGCTTCATAAAGATGCGTTTAAAAATATTCAAAATGCAAGAGTTTTACTTGTAGATGATTTAATAGCAACTGGCGGAACAGCAATAGCTTCATATGAACTCATTCAAAAAGCTGAAGCAAAATGCATTGAAGCTTGTTTTTTAATGAATCTTAAAGATTTAAATGGAGCAAATAAACTTGAAAAACTTACTTCAGTTTATAGTGTTTTAGAAATTTAAAACTATAGAAAGGCACAAATGGAAGAATTTTTAAAAAACTTACTTTACCAATACAAAGATCTAGCTTATATTATTATTTTTTTATGGTGTATTTTAGAAGGAGAGTTGGCTTTAATTTTAGCAGGTATTTTTGCTCATCAAGGACATGTAAATTTAGGCTTTGTCATATTTATAGCAGGACTTGGTGGTTTTGTAGGTGATCAAATATATTTCTACATAGGAAGATATAACAAACGCTATATACAAAAAAAATTAAAAACCCAAAGACGTAAATTTGCGGTAGCACACTTACTTTTACAACGTTTTGGCTGGCCTATCATTTTTATACAGCGCTATATGTATGGCTTTAGAACCATTATACCTATGAGCATAGGAATTACACGTTATAGTGCAAAAAAATTTGCCATCATCAATCTTTTTAGTGCTTGGGTTTGGGCATCAATCACTATACTTCTAGCTTGGTATTTTGGAGAAGAAATTTGGAAAATGGTCGCTTGGGGTGAAGAACATTGGTATTATGCAGCCATTATTATTATGGCTTTTTTATCTCTTTTATTATCTGGCTTTAAACAAATGGAAAAAGCTATACTTAAAGACAAAAGGAAAAAATCATGAATTTTGAATTAAATGATAAAAAACTAGATGCTATAAAAGCAGACTTTGAACTTGTTTTTATACAAGATAAAAATTTGAAAAATTTTAGCAAAGAAAAAGATTTTTTTAAACTTAATAATTACAAAGGCGAAGGTGTATTATTAGACTTAAATAATAAAAAGCTTTATTTAGAGCTTAAAAGTCTTGCTTATGAAGATATAAGATTAACCCTTTACACAGCATATAAAACCCTTGAGAAACTGAATATTAAAAGCATAAAACTTCCTAGTATAATAGGAGATTGTGTCGTTAGAAGCTTTGCATCTTTAGTTGAAGGCGTGCTTTTTGGAGCTTATAAATTTGATAAATATAAAAGCGAGAAAAAAACAAGCACTTTGGAAAAATTCATTATTTCAAGCGAAGAATTAAATGGCAAGAAATTTAATAAAGACGAGGCTAAGATAGGTTTAGAGCGTGGAGAAATTTTAGCTAATGCTACAAATTTTACTAAAAATATAGTCAATGAAATTCCTGAAATTTACACCCCTCTCAAAATGGCAGAAGACGCACAAAATTTGGCTAAAGAAAATAAAAACATCACTTGTAAAATTTATGATGAAAAATTTTTAGCCAAAGAAAAAATGAACGCCTTTTTAGCAGTAAATCGTGCCTCAGTACACCCACCACGCCTCATTCATCTAAGCTATAAAGCTAAAAATTCAAAAAAACGTGTTGTATTTGTTGGAAAAGGCTTAACTTACGATAGCGGTGGATTAAGTTTAAAACCAGCTGATTTTATGCTTACGATGAAAGCTGACAAAAGCGGTGCAGCAGCAGCAATGGGGATTATAAAAGCCGTAGCTGAACTTGCTTTAAATTTAGAAGTACATTGTATTTTAGGCGCAACTGAAAACATGATAGGTGGTAATGCTTATAAGCCTGATGATGTGTTAATCAGTCGTGAAGGTGTAAGCATAGAAGTAAGAAATACTGATGCGGAAGGACGTTTGGTTTTAGCTGATTGTCTTTCTTTCGCACAGGATTTAAAACCTGATTTACTTATCGATATGGCAACACTTACTGGAGCTTGCGTTGTAGGACTTGGAGAATTTACAAGTGCTATTATGGGAAATAATGAAGAATTACAAAATGATTTTTATCTAAGCTCTAAAAAAAGTGGGGAATATACCACAATCTTACATTTCAATCCCCACTTAAGAGAACTTATAAAATCAAATATTGCTGATGTAAGCAACACTGCCTCTAGTCGCTATGGAGGTGCAATTACTGCGGGATTATTTTTAGATAAATTTATTCGCAAAGAATATAAAGACAAATGGCTACATCTTGATATAGCAGGACCTGCTTATACAGAAAAATCTTGGGGATATTCTAGTTTTGGTGCAGGTGGAGCTGGAGTTAGAATGTGTGTTAATTATTTAATTCAAATTTTAAGGAAAAATCAATGAGTTTAAGCGTAGGCATAGTAGGACTTCCAAATGTTGGTAAATCAACAACTTTTAACGCTTTAACCAAAGCACAAAATGCTCAAAGTGCAAACTATCCTTTTTGCACCATAGAACCCAATAAAGCCATGGTTGAAGTTCCTGATTTAAGACTTAATGAACTTGCTAAAATCGTAAAACCTGAAAGAATTATGCATTCTTTCATAGAATTTGTAGATATCGCTGGGCTTGTTAAAGGTGCAAGCAAAGGTGAAGGCTTGGGAAATAAATTTCTTTCAAATATACGTGAAACTGAAGTTATTTTGCACATAGTACGCTGTTTTGATGAAGAAAATATCACTCATGTTGAAGGCAGAGTTGATCCTTTGCGTGATCTAGAAATTATTAATACAGAGCTTATTTTGGCAGATATTGAACAACTTAGTAAAAAAATAGAAAAACTCACCAAAGAAGCCAAAGCTAATCAAAAAGGTGCTAAAGAAAGTCTCGAACTTGCAAACTCCTTGCTTGATCATTTAAACAAAGGTTTAGCTGCAAGTTCTTATCCCAAAAAAGAAAGCGAAATTTATCAAACCCTAATTAAAGAATTAAAATTGCTTTCTGCTAAAGAAGTAATTTATGGTGCAAATGTTGATGAAAATGGTATTGGCGAAGATAATAATTATGTAAAAGCTTTAAAAGAATACGCTAAAAAAAATGATCATGAAGTTATTAAACTTTGTGCAAAAATCGAAGAAGAATTAGTAGAATTAAACGATGAAGAAAGCCATGAATTTTTAAGTTCACTAGGGGTTAATGAAAGTGGTCTTGATCAAATCATACGCACTGCTTTTGCTAAACTTGGACTGATTAGCTATTTTACCGTTGGTGCAGTTGAAGTGCGTTCTTGGACAATCAAAAAAGGTTGGAAAGCACCAAAAGCAGCAAGTGTAATTCACAACGACTTTGAAAAAGGCTTTATAAAAGCTGAAGTTATTTCTTATGAAGATTATATCCAATATAAAGGCGAAAATGGCACTAAAGAAGCAGGAAAACTGCGTCTTGAAGGAAAAGACTATATCGTTTTAGATGGTGATGTAATGCATTTTAGATTCAATGTTTAGGCAAAAATAGTCTAAACAAATTATTTATAAATTTTCAATAAAGTCTTCCAAAATTTGAATTTGCTTTTCTACGCTTGTAATAGAGCTCGAGCCTTCGCTTTGCTTAGAATTTAAAGAAATTTCAAAATTTAAAAGCTCCATAGCTTTTTCATCAAATATAGAATCTATTTTTGAAAGATCTTTAATTTCGCTTATATCAATGCCTTGTGCTTCAGCTTGTGCAACAACATTTCCTACTATAAAATGTGCTTTTCTAAAAGGAATATTTTTTTCACGTACTAAATAATCTGCCAAATCAGTAGCCAGCAAATGACCTTTTTTACAAGCATTAAGCATATTTTCTTTGTTGATTTGTATTTCTTTTAACATTGCATTTAAGATAATTAAGCTATCTTTAGCGGTTTTTACGCTATCAAAAAGCCCTTCTTTATCTTCTTGCATATCTTTATTATAAGCTAAAGGTAAAGCTTTCATTATAGTTAAAAGAGAAATCAAATTTCCATAAACACGCCCTGTTTTTCCACGTATAAGTTCACAAACATCAGGGTTTTTTTTCTGAGGCATAATAGAACTTCCTGTTGAAAAACTATCACTTATAGTTATAAAAGAAAATTCCGAGCTAGAAAACAAAATCATTTCCTCACAAAGTCTTGAAGTATGTGTAAAAATAACTGCTATATCATAAAGCAAATCAAGTGCAAAATCCCTATCGCTCACCCCATCCATAGCATTTAGCATAATATCCTTAAATCCTAAAATTTTAGCACTCAACTCACGATTGGTAGCATAGCTTGTTCCCGCACATGCACAAGATCCAAGTGGTGAAAAGTCTGCGAGTTCTAGACTATTTTGCAAACGCTTAATATCTCGCATTAGCATAAAAGCATAAGCTAAAATATAAAAAGAAAAACTCACAGGCTGGGCATGTTGTAAATGTGTAAAACTTGGCATAATAGTTTTTTTATGCACTTTAGCATGTTCAAGCATGGTTTGAATCAATTCTTTTAAAAGCTTTATAAGTTCAATATGAGATTTTTTGACAAAAAGTTTAAAATCAGTAGTCACTTGATCGTTCCTACTTCTTGCAGTATGAAGTCTTCCACCAATTTCACTGCCTATAATCTCACTCAAACGCTTTTCTATAGCCATATGAATATCTTCATCTTTAATATCAAAAACAAATTTTCCTTGCTCTATTTCACTTCTAACTCGATCTAAGCCTTTTATAATAACATCTAGTTCTTCTTTTTTTAAAATACCGCAATTTTCAAGCATTGTAGCATGTGCTATAGATCCCTGTATATCTTCATTAAATAAAGTTTTATCTATATTCAAACTCGCATTAAATTCTTTTAAAAGCTCATCACTTGCACCACTAAAACGTCCTGACCACATTTCATTTTTCATTTAAACGCCTTAAATTTTTGGTCCAAATTTGCTAAACCCAATGCCTTCTTTGACGTCTTCATAGCGTTTGAAATTTTGTACAAACATATGCGCTAGTTTATCTCTTGTTGCAATATAAGCATTTTTATCTGACCAAGTATTTATAGGATTTAAAAGCGTACTTTCTACCCCTTCTAAAGTTTTTGGAATAGATAAATTAAATACTTCAAAATTTTCAAATTCGCATTTTGTAATACTTCCATCTAAAATAGCATTGATGCAAGCTCTAGTAGCTTTAATACTCATTCTTTTGCCCACACCGTAGCTTCCACCGCTCCAGCCTGTATTAACAAGATAAACATTAACTTTATGTTTTTCAATTTTTTCACCAAGTAATCTTGCATAAACCGTTGGATGTAAAGGCATAAAAGGTTCTCCAAAACAAGCTGAAAAAGTTGCTTGAGGCTCTGTTATACCACGCTCTGTTCCAGCTACTTTTGCTGTATAACCACTTAAAAAATAATACATAGCCTGCTCTTTGCTTAATTTGCTCACCGGAGGCAAAATTCCAAAAGCATCTGCACTTAAAAATATAATATTTTTTGGATGGCCTGCTTTTAAACTAGGCTCATGATTTTCAATATGCTCTATAGGATAAGAAACTCTTGTATTTTCTGTTTTTGAAGCATCGGTATAATCAACACTCTTATCGGCTCTTAAAACCACATTTTCTAAAAGTGCGTTTCTTTTAATTGCTCCATAAATTTCAGGCTCATGTTCAGAATCAAGATTGATTGTTTTTGCATAACAGCCACCCTCGAAATTAAATACACCTTCATCATCCCAACCATGTTCATCATCACCTATAAGTCTTCTTTTTGGATCTGTTGAAAGTGTAGTTTTTCCAGTGCCACTAAGTCCAAAGAAAAGCGCTACATCATTTTTCTCTCCGACATTTGCACTACAATGCATGGAAAGTTTATTTTCTAGTGGTAACCAATAATTCATCATAGAAAAAATACCTTTTTTCATTTCTCCCCCATACCAAGTTCCACCAATAACTGCTATATTTTCCTCAATATTAAAGATTACAAAAACTTCTGAATTTAAACCATCTTGTTTATAATCTTCATTGATACATTTGCAAGCATTATAAACAATAAAATCGGCTTTAAAATTTTCAAGCTCTTTTTCACTTGGACAAATAAACATATTTTTAACAAAATGTGCTTGCCATGCAATTTCAGTAACGAATCTTACTGCCTTACGACTTTGCAAAGAAGCTCCACAAAAAACATCCTGAACATAAATTTTCTTTCCGCTTAACTCTTGTTTTGCTTTCGCTAAAAGCTTGTCAAATAATTCTTTTGCGATAGGCTGATTTACCTTTCCCCAAGCTATATACTTGCTAGATGGATCTTGTTTTACAAAATATTTATCTTTAGGACTTCTACCTGTGAAAATCCCTGTATCCACGCAAAAAGTATCATTATCCGTACTCAAACCTTCGTTATTTGCTTTTTCATGAACATTTAATTCATCATAACTTAAATTATGAAAAATTTCCTTTATATCATCCAAACCTAAATTATCAAATTTTTTCATTTTTCCCTCGCTTTAATTTTTATAGATAGCTAATACGTCGCCTTCGTTAACAGTATCACCTATTTTAATGCAAAGCTCTGAAATAATTCCATCTTTTGGAGCATTAACTTCAATCTCCATTTTCATCGCTTCTAAAACCATGATAACCTGACCTGATTTTACTTCTTCGCCTTCGTTAATATAAATTTTAAAAACATTACCTGAAATACATGCTAAAACTTCATTTTCAGCATCTACAGAACTTGTTAAATTTGAAGAAATAATATTTTTATTTTCTTCTACTTTTTTTACACTTTTAACATTAACATCTTTATCGAAGCCATAACTTACCTCTACATGATATTTATTACCATTTACAGCTATGGTAAATTTGTTTTCATCTACGCCTGTAGGTTTTGGCATGCTAGATAATTTGCGTATATTTACCTTTGCCTCTCCTTTTAAAAATGCTATACCTTTTTCTTTGCAAGCTGCTGCAATAAATATATTTTCTTCACTCGTTTCTATACCTTCTTTTTCAAGCAAAGCTTTAGTATAAGCCATACTTTTTGTTTCATCTTTATCAGCTATGTTTATGGCAAGCTCTGTAGTAGGCTCTAAATTAAGTTGTTTTGCAGCAAGTTCAACAATGTTTGAATCGGGTGCAACCGGAGTTTTTCCAAAATAACCAAGTACCATTTTTCCATAACCTTCTGCAATTTTTTTCCAAGATCCAAACATAACGTTATTAAAAGCTTGTTGAAAATAAAATTGAGAAACTGGAGTTACAGAAGTACCAAATCCACCTTTTTCCACAACTTCTCTCATAGCATGAATGACTTGTGGAAATTTATCTAAGATATTATTATCTCTCATCATTTGCGTATTTGCTGTTAAAGCTCCTCCTGGCATAGGAGAAAAAGGAATAAGCGGATTTACCATAGTTGCTTCAGGTGGTAAGAAATACTCTTTTAAACAATCTTTTAAAACTTCTTCATATCTTAAAATTTTCTCTTCTTCAAGTCCGCCCAAATCATAATCTTTGCCTTTTAAAGCATGCATCATTGTTAAAATATCAGGCTGAGAAGTTCCGCCACTTACTGGAGCTGCAGCCAAATCAATACCATCAACCCCTGCTTCAAGTGCCGCAAGATAGCAAGCTATACTCACTCCTGCAGTTTCATGTGTATGAAGTCTAATATGGGTATCTTGAGGTAAAATTTTTCTAGCCATTTTAATAGTTTCATAAATTTTATTTGGATTAGAGGTTCCACTTGCATCTTTTAAACAAATACTATGAAAAGGAATTTCTACCGCCAAAATTTCTTTTAAAATTTTTTCATAAAAAGCAACATCGTGAGCACCTTTACAATTTGGCGGCAAGTCCATTAAAGTAATAGTAATTTCATGTTTTAATCCATGTTTTACTATACACTCACCACTAAATTTTAAATTGTTTACATCATTAAGAGCATCAAAATTTCTTATCGTTGTAGTACCATGTTTTGCAAAAAGTTTTGCATGCAAATCAATGAGCTCACTACTTCCAGTGTCTAAAGTAACGGTATTTACCCCTCTTGCCAAAGTTTGAAGATTGACATCTTTTCCTACAATAGCTCTAAACCTATCCATCATGGTAAAAGCATCTTCATTAAGATAAAAATACAAGCTTTGAAACCTAGCACCACCGCCAAATTCAAAATGAGCAATACCTGCTTCTTTTGCTGCTTGTACTGCAGGAAAAAAATCATCCATTAAAACCCTAGCTCCATAAACAGACTGAAAACCGTCCCTAAAGCTTGTATCCATTACATCGATGAATTTTTTAGCCATTATTTTTCCTTAAAAAAATATTTTTCTATTATTATATTATACAAAAATTTGATAACACATTACCAAAATTATTGCTATAGGTGATATAAAACGAATAAAAAACAACCAAATTAAGAAAATTTTTCGACTTATAAATTTAGAAAAAATTTTATAAATTTGTTTTTTATCCATAAAAAAACCTACAAATATAGAGCATACTATGGCACCAAGTGGAAGTAAAAAATTTGAAGTTAATTTATCTAATAAAGTAAAAAAATCTTTACCAAAAAAACTAAACATAGAAAAAAAATTTAAATTTAATGACAAAATACAACAAATTCCAAAAACAAAAACAAATAAACCTATAAAAAATAAAGCTTTAGTACGAGAAATTCGATAGTTATTGATCATATAAAAAGTTAAAGGCTCTATCATTGAAACAGCTGAAGTAATACCAGCAAAAAAAAGCGCTAAGAAAAAACAAAATGCAAAAATATAGCCTAAAGCTCCAAGTTGATTAAACAAACTCATCAAGGATACAAAAACAATCCCTGCTCCTTGAGTATGGGAATCAGCTCCAAATTCAAAGATAAAAGTAAAAACAATAAGCCCCATAATAAAAGAAATTAACAAATTAATCAAAACGATATATACTGAACTTTTTATAAAATTTGTTTTTTTATCCAAGGCTGATGAATATGTAACTATACAACCTATTCCCAAGCATAAGGTAAAAAATGCAAGTCCTAAAGCTTCAGCAATAGAGCTAAGTTTAAAATGTGAAAAATCAGGATAAAATAAATAAGAAAAAGCATTTGCAAAACCTTGCTTAAATCCCATACAATAAAACAACATAAAAACAAGCATTAAAAATAAGCTAGGCATTATAACAACATTTAATTTTTCAATCCCTTTGATTAAACCTTTGGATACTATTAATAAGGTAAGAAAAAAAGATAAAGCGAAGAAAAAAACAGAACTTGTCAAATTTGTAGTAATTAAATTCTGAAAATTACTTGCTGCTTCATCTAAAGTTTTAGGAAGATAATAAAGACTAACTACAGTATATTTTAAAACCCATCCCATGATAACCAGATAAAAAGAGAGGACAAAAATACCGCCTAACATAAAAACGCCACCATATCGCCATCTATTGCCATATTTTATGGCAAGATTTGAATAAGCATTTGCAAGATCACTTTGACTTAAACGTCCCATAGCTACTTCAGCCAAAAAAATACTAAAACCTATAGTTAAGGTAAAAAACAAATATAAAAGCACAAAAACAAAACCACCATTTTCTGCACTTAAAGTTGGAAATTTCCAAGCATTACCCAAACCCACGGCTCCACCAGCAACAGCTAATACAAAACCGATTTTTGAAAAATATGTTCTCATTATTTTTCAAACTCACTTTAAAAAAGCAGCTATCATAACTATAACGACAGCCAAAGGGGAAATAAATCTCAAAAATACATACCAAAGTTCAAAAAATATACCTCTCATATAAGGTTCAAATAAAATTTTTAAAGCTTCTTTCTTCATCACAAATCCCACAAAAATAGCTGCCAAAATTCCACCTAAAGGCATAATAATCTTGCTTGAAATACTATCAAGCAAATCAAAAAAACTCATTCCAAAAAATCCAAACTGAGTGCTTTTTAAAGAAGACAAAATACACAACGTTCCCAAAATATAAACAACAATTCCTATTAAAATCAAAGCTTTTTTACGACTCATACCAAAGGTGTTAATAAGATAAAAGGCAAAAGGCTCTATCATTGAAACAGCTGAAGTAATACCAGCAAAGATTAAAGAAATAAAAAACGCTGCTCCAAAGATACAACCAATTACCCCAATTTTTTCAAATAAAGTAGCCAAGGAAATAAAAACAAGCCCTGGTCCTTGCTGATTAGGATTGTAACCAAACTCAAAGATAAAAGTAAAAACAACCAAACCCATTAATAAGCCAATTAAAAGATTGATAAAAATAATATTTAAGGTACTAGTAATAAAATTAGTTTTATCAGGCAGGCTAGCAGAATAAGTAATAATCGTTCCAACACCTAAAGAAAGACTAAAAAAGGCAAGTCCTAAAGCTTCAAGAACATTTGAAGTATTGATTTTGGAAAAATCAGGCACAAAAAGAAATTTAATCGCCATCATAAAACCATCTTTACTAATAGCATAAACAAGCATCAAAATAAGTAAAATAAATAACGAAGGCATCATCCAAACATTTAATCTTTCAATCCCGTTCTTAACACCTTTAGAAACAATATAAAAAACACATAAAAAAACTAAAGTAAAACAAATAAACTGACCTAAAAAATCCTCACTTATAAAAAATCCAAACTGCGCCTTACTTACTTCTAGATCCATAGGCAAATTTCCAGTGATACTTAAAAACACATATTTAACTATCCAGCCAATCACTAAAGTATAAAAAGAAACTATTAAAATCGCCCCTACCATAGTAAAACCAACATAAGACCAGGCTTTTTTATTTGAAGGTGCTAACTTTTCATAGGCATTAACCGGATCTTTTTCGCTAATTTTTCCTATGCTAAGTTCAGCTAAAAATATCACAAAACCTACACCCAAAGTAAGAATTATATAAAGTAAAATAAAAGCAGATCCTCCACTTTGGCCTACAAGTGTTGGAAATTTCCAAGCATTACCCAAGCCCACTGCTGAACCTGCTACCGCTAAAATGAAACCTATTTTTGAAAATTTAGAACTCAATGTGACAACCTTAACTTAAAAATTATTTTAAGATATCATTAAAGCAAAAAAACTTTTAAGCTTTATTGAAAACAATCAAATTTAAACCAAAAATGTGAATTTTTGTAAATTTCAATAAAAATAAAGATACTTTTGGTTATAATTTAAGTCTATTTTTAAGTCTTAAGTAGGGATACGCAAGCCGAACTGATTTAAAAATTTAAAAATATTTTTTATAGAAAGGTTAAGATTAATGAAAAAATTTCTTTTTTTATTATTAGCATGTGCAGCAGTAGCTTTTGCAGCTGAAACTAATGCTCCAGTAGAGCAAGAAGCTATTAATGTATGGATTAAAGCATTTTCAGTTCTTGCAGCAGGCTTAGGTCTTGGTGTTGCAGCACTTGGTGGTGCTATCGGTATGGGTAATACTGCAGCGGCAACAATTGCAGGAACAGCTAGAAACCCTGGTCTTGGGCCAAAATTAATGACAACTATGTTTATCGCTTTAGCGATGATTGAAGCACAAGTTATCTATGCTCTTGTTATCGCGCTAATAGCACTTTACGCAAATCCTTTTATAGTTTTACAATAAAACTTATCAAAGCCCTTTTTGGGCTTTTTTCTATGCGGTTATGGTGGAATTGGTAGACACGCCATCTTGAGGGGGTGGTGCGCTCCGCGTGTGCGAGTTCAAATCTCGCTAACCGCACCATTATTTAAAATTATAATCATTCAACTTAAAATACTAACTATTCAAAATCAAATTTCAACTTACAATTTCTTAAAGTTACAAAAAATAAAAAAAATATTAAGATTTTTTTAACTATAAAGAATATAATTTTATCCGTTTTTAAAAACTATCCCTTAAAAAGGATTATTCAATGTTTGTTTTTATATCATTATTTACAATAACAAGCTAGGACTTTTTAGATTTTGTTATTATTTTTGCTTTACCTTGTTTGATTTTCGATAAAGCATATCATTTAAATTTTGATTTTTCATTGATTATTTTTATTGGATTGTTTAGTTGTATATTAGCAGTCTTTTTTTCCATTTTTATCGGAAAAATTTTTCATTTTTCTAAAGTAACTTTAGTCAGTATGTTTTTGCTTGCTTGCTTTGGAAATACTATATTTGTGGGCATGCCTATTGTTGCTATTATAGAAAGTACACTCCTACTATGACTTTAGCAGGGAAGCTATGGTAATGAAAGCAAAGCTGAACTAGATAGCAATTTAGCCGTAAGCGTTGTAGCCTTTGGCGTTCTTTTTGCTTTTATTTCTATGCCAAATTTTAATTTGGGCTTTGTTATAAACTCAAATTATATGGCTAAATTTTTAGCTAATTCTTTAACTTTTTTAAGATCAACTTTTCCAGAAACTAGGAGAGGAAATTTTTTATTTGAAAATAATATTTAGGTTTAAAAAGACTTTCAAAGCTTAAAGAAAATAAAGCCATTCCTGTTAAGATTGCACAATACTTACTACATTAATTACACCAAGAAAATCTTTTCCTACAAAGTCTTTAATAAAGCCATATTTATTCGGTGAATAAATCTCTGCTTGTACTCCCATAATAAAAGTAAAAATAAAAGCCATCCAAAAAGCACCACTATAATAACAAATGCAAATTATTAAACTAAGTATAACATTGCAAATTGCTAAAATTTTCATTACAATATTTTTTGGATATTTGTCCGCTAAAAAACCTGAAGGAGAAAGCATAAGAATAAAAGGAAGTAAAATCAGGGCATTAACTATAGTATTTTAAATAATAATTTTATGTCATAAATCTACAAAAGTATTGATAAATGCTACAAGTAAAAAAGGAATTGATTTATAAATTTTTGCATTATTTAAGTGCTTATTTTATAAAATAAAAGAATTTATCAGTTTTTAGGAAAATTATCTATATTATCTTTTAAAATGATTCCATCAATTTTTAATTTATAAAATTTTTCAAAATTCTCTAATTTATCAACAATCATTAAAACTCTGCTATCAAAAACATAAAATTCTGCAACCTTGCTAGCAAATTTTGCAAGTTTTTTATCATTACAAAGTAAAAACTTAGCTCCTAAAGCATTAGCTAAAAATATCTCGTCTTTGTTTTGCACTAAAATAGCAAATTCAAAATCATTTTGACTTAAATAAGAAATCAATTTTTCATCATAAACAATACAATAAACCTTATTATCTTTAACTTCTTCAATACTTTCAATAAAAGAAAAATCTAAATTCTTTAATAATTTATGTCCAATAACAAGCATTTTTTTCCTTAGTTCTATTTTTTATTATTTTGCAAATTATACTTATAAAATTGTTACCAAGCAAGATGGCGCAGCGGACGGGGCTCGAACCCGCGACCTCCGCCGTGACAGGGCGGCATTCTAACCAGCTGAACTACCGCTGCATCCAAAGTAGAGAAGTAGAGATTATAAAATCTATTTATGGTTTTATAAAATGGTGGTCACTATAAGACTCGAACTTATGACATCCACCTTGTAAGGGTGGCGCTCTACCAACTGAGCTAAGCGACCTATGATTGGCGACCCCTAGAGGATTTGAACCTCTGTTTCCACACAGAGAGAGTGTTGTCCTGAGCCACTAGACGAAAGGGTCATAACCCTAACAAAAAAATGGTGTCCCGTGTTGGATTCGAACCAACGACCCCCTCCTTAAAAGGGAGATGCTCTACCGGCTGAGCTAACGAGACAAGATGGCGCAGCGGACGGGGCTCGAACCCGCGACCTCCGCCGTGACAGGGCGGCATTCTAACCAGCTGAACTACCGCTGCATCCAAAGTAGAGAAGTAGAGATTATAAAATCTATTTATGGTTTT
>JACRSG010000041.1 GCA_014305285.1 Campylobacter jejuni | reverse complement strand
GCTTATCGTGGAAAAATGATCGCGGATGTATTAAAACTTCATATACAAGATAAAACGCATTTCATCACAGCTTACATGAAGGCTTATCATGAATGGTTGCTTTATTTTATAGAAAAGCTAGAACAAAAATACAAGTCTTTGTTAAAAGTATGAAATTTTGACACCAAAGTATAAAATATTTTTTTGATTACACGATATAGCATTTAACAAGTTCATGGATGAGCTTGAAATCATTTAAAAGGATTTAAAATGGGATTTCGTATTAACACCAATGTTGCAGCTTTAAATGCAAAAGCAAACTCTGATTTAAACAGCAAAGCATTAGATCAATCACTTGCAAGACTTAGTTCAGGTCTTAGAATCAACTCCGCAGCAGATGATGCTTCAGGGATGGCGATAGCAGATTCTTTGCGTTCACAAGCATCCACTTTAGGTCAAGCCATATCGAATGGTAATGATGCTTTAGGTATCTTACAAACTGCTGATAAGGCTATGGATGAGCAACTTAAGATCTTAGACACCATCAAAACTAAGGCAACTCAAGCAGCTCAAGATGGACAAAGTTTAAAAACAAGAACCATGCTTCAAGCTGATATTAACCGTTTGATGGAAGAACTTGATAATATCGCCAATACTACTTCATTTAATGGTAAACAACTTTTAAGTGGAAATTTTA
>JACRSG010000040.1 GCA_014305285.1 Campylobacter jejuni | reverse complement strand
TTTCTACAGGCCCTTCTCTTACTAAACAACTTCCTTTGTTAAAGAAATATGCTAATAAAGCTACGATTTTTTGTGCGGATTCTTCTTATCCTATTTTAGCTAAACATGATATAAAGCCTGATTATGTTTGTATGTTGGAAAGAAAAGTTATTACAGCAGAATTTTTCAATCATGATTTTAAAGAATTTGATAAGGATATTGTATTTGTTTGTGCTGGTGTTGTTCATCCAAAGACAATTGAATATTTAAAGGGTAAGAATTTAGTGATTACCCAAAAAGGTCTTAATTTTTCACATTACATAAATATTAAAGAATTTTGTCATGCTGCCATAGGACTTAGTGTTGCACATATGCTAGCTTATCTAGCAACTTATCTTAATCATAAAAATATCATTTTCATAGGCCAGGATTTAGCTTATGCAAAAAATGGTAATTCTCATCCTGATGATTATCAAAACTCAGCTACCTATGAAAGCAAAAAATATCCGAATCTTTGCACTCTTGCCTATGGTGGCAAAGAAAAAGTTAAAACTCATTATATATGGCTTTTATTTAAAAATTGGTTTGAAAAAGATATGATTCCAAATACTATAACAATGGGCATTGCCACCTACAACTGCACCGAAGGAGGTGCTAGGATAGAAGGAACTATAGAAAAACCTTTTCTTTGGGCTTGTGAGAATTTACTTGATAAAGATTTAAATAAGCCTTTTGAAAAATTAGAACCTTTAAG
>JACRSG010000039.1 GCA_014305285.1 Campylobacter jejuni | reverse complement strand
CTTTATACCAACGCTTCAACCTTAATGATTTTGGCTATATAGATACAGGTACTCATGTGAGTCATTTTTCTTATACTCTAGCTTTGGCTTTAGGATTTAAAAATATCATCCTGATAGGACAAGATTTAGCCTTTGATGAAGATGGAAATTCACATTCAAAAGGTTTTAGTTATGGCGAGCAATTTAGTGAAGAAAAAACTATACCTACCTTAAAAACCCAAGCTTATGCAGGTAAAGGTGAAGTTTTAACTCATATTATGTGGAATGATTATCGTGTAAAATTAGAATACCTTTTTGCTTGCAACAGCAAAGAAGCTAAATTTTACAATGCCACTGAAGGTGGAGCAAGGATTAATTTCACTGAAGAACTTTCTTTTAAAGAATGTTGTGAAAAATTTCTTAGCAAAGAAAAACCTCAATTTGAACTTCCAAAAAGTTTAACTAAAAACAGAAGTGATAAACTACTATCTAAATTCAAAGAAAAAATACAAAAAGATCAAGAAAATGCTAAAAGATTTTTAGACGATGCTTTAGCCTTAAAACAAATTTTAGAAAATATACTCAGTAAAGATTTTATTTTACCTTTGGAATTTTTAGAAAAAGTTTATCAAAACATAGAAAATTTCAATCATTCTTTAGATACAGATGAGTTTATACAGGATGAAGTTTTAAGAGGAGCTTTTGCTTATCGTGGAAAAATGATCGCGGATGTATTAAAACTTCATATACAAGATAAAACGCATTTCATCACAGCTTACATGAAGGCTTATCATGAATGGTTGCTTTATTTTATAGAAAAGCTAGAACAAA
>JACRSG010000038.1 GCA_014305285.1 Campylobacter jejuni | reverse complement strand
CGGGTGTAACCACACTTAAAGGCGCTATGGCGGTGATGGATATAGCTGAAACGGCTACAACAAATCTTGATCAAATCAGAGCCGACATTGGTTCGGTGCAAAATCAAGTTACATCGACTATAAACAACATTACTGTTACTCAAGTCAATGTTAAAGCAGCTGAATCAACTATAAGAGATGTAGACTTTGCAAGTGAGAGTGCAAACTATTCTAAAGCAAATATCTTAGCTCAAAGTGGTTCTTATGCTATGGCACAGGCTAATTCTGTTCAACAAAATGTTTTAAGGTTGCTACAGTAGTTTAATAAAACTGCAATATACAAATCCAAGCCTAGTTTAATACTAGGCTTTTTTATTTTAAACTCTAAAACTCTTAATTAAACTAAAACTTGGAACACTTCTTGCTTTAATCTTTTTGATGCAATTTTTTAAAAGGATTTAAAATGGGTTTTAGGATAAACACTAACATCGGTGCATTAAACGCACATGCAAATTCAGTTGTTAATGCTAACGAGCTTGATAAGTCTTTAAGCAGACTTAGTTCAGGTCTTAGAATCAACTCCGCAGCAGATGATGCTTCAGGGATGGCGATAGCAGATTCTTTGCGTTCACAAGCATCCACTTTAGGTCAAGCCATATCGAATGGTAATGATGCTATAGGTATCTTACAAACTGCTGATAAGGCTATGGATGAGCAACTTAAGATCTTAGACACCATCAAAACTAAGGCAACTCAAGCAGCCCAAGATGGACAAAGTTTAAAAACAAGAACCATGCTTCAAGCTGATATTAACCGTTTGATGGAAGAACTTGATAATATCGCCAATACTACTTCATTTAATGGTAAACAACTTTTAAGTGGAAATTTTA
>JACRSG010000037.1 GCA_014305285.1 Campylobacter jejuni | reverse complement strand
AAATCTTGTCCTATCAGGATGATATTTTTAAATCCTAAAGCCAAAGCTAGAGTATAAGAAAAATGACTCACATGAGTACCTGTATCTATATAGCCAAAATCATTAAGGTTGAAGCGTTGGTATAAAGGACCATCTCTTAAAACTACACTTTTATTGTCTAAAAAATGAACCAAATTAGGATGAGTAGCACATGAAAGTATATTTAAAGAAGTTTTGTTTTCTTTATTTTGAAAAAAATTCATTGTTAGATCAGTAAAATCTAAATTCGTCACATAATCAGGCACTATACCTTCTTTCTCAAGCATACCCAAAGCCCCATCAGCACAAAATATCACCGCTTTTTCTTGATAAGCTTTAAGTAAAGGAAGTTGTTTAGTAAGAGAAGGTCCTGCAGAAACGACTATAGCATTATCAAATTTGTTTTTTCTTTCACTTAAAATTCTTTGAAAAGGAATGCTTTCAAGCATAGAAGGGATGTTTTGTAAAAGATGAGAGTAACACTCAAAACCGATGTGTGAATTAGAATTTAAATTTCTTGCTATTACTTCTATATTTTTCTCACAAAATGCATTAGCCTTGTGCCAATCATCTTGTTGAAATTGTTTATAAAAAAAATTATTTACAAACATTTCATACAAACTTAAATACTCAAACATATCTTTCATATCAAAAAGTATAAGTAGTTGAACATCTACTCTTTCTTCTTTGATGTCCACAAGATAAATTTTTCCACTACAAAGCTCTTCGCTCAAATCCAGCGTGCTTAAAGCTAGAATAAAAAGTTCTATTTGACCTTCAAATACAAAAAGATGTTTATAGTGCTTGGCTAAGTTTTTGATAAGCAAGGCATTGCCTATACCATAAATACATATAAAAGGATATCTAGGGGTTTTTTCTAAAATACTTTGATAGAAAAAATTT
>JACRSG010000036.1 GCA_014305285.1 Campylobacter jejuni | reverse complement strand
AAATTTTTTCTATCAAAGTATTTTAGAAAAAACCCCTAGATATCCTTTTATATGTATTTATGGTATAGGCAATGCCTTGCTTATCAAAAACTTAGCCAAGCACTATAAACATCTTTTTGTATTTGAAAGTCAAATAGAACTTTTTATTCTAGCTTTAAGCACGCTGGATTTGAGCGAAGAATTAAAGTTTTATAAGATTGTCTTATTTGACTGTGTTGCAGAGGATTTAGAAATTCAAATTGCTATGATTTTTGATCAACAAAGTATTTTAGAGTATCTAAGCTTATATGAAATGTTTATCAATACCTCTTATTATCTTCGTTTTTATGAAAAAGAAATTTTATTTTTAAATGAAATGTGTTTAAAAACCTTAGGAGTGGCGGTAAGAAATGCTGATATTTCTTGCTTTTTGCCTTTATTGACCTATGGACAGTTTTTACAAAACATCCCTTCTATGCTTGAAAGCATTCCTTTTCAAAGAATTTTAAGTGAAAGAAAAAACAAATTTGATAATGCTATAGTCGTTTCTGCAGGACCTTCTCTTACTAAACAACTTTCTTTGCTTCAAGCTTATCAAGATAAAGCGGTGATATTTTGTGCTGATGGGGCTTTGGGTATGCTTGAGAAAGAAGGTATAGTGCCTGATTATGTTTTAAATATTGATTTTCAAGACCTGCCTTTACGATTTTTTCAAAATAAAGAAAAATTGAAACAAAGTATCATTGCTCTTGAGTGTGCTACCCATCCTAATGTCGTGAGTAGTTTAAAGGCTGAAAATTGTATGGTTGTTTTAAGAAATAAAGCTTTATACCAACGCTTCAACCTTAATGATTTTGGCTATATAGATACAGGTACTCATGTGAGTCATTTTTCTTATACTCTAGCTTTGGCTTTAGGATTTAAAAATATCATCCTGATAGGACAAGATTT
>JACRSG010000035.1 GCA_014305285.1 Campylobacter jejuni | reverse complement strand
TTAAAGAAATTTTTGATAAAATGAAAGCTGAAAATGATTTTAGTAAGGGAGAATTATATATAGCTCCTATGTATAATTATCTTATAAACAAAGGCTTACTTGTAAAATATCATAAAATTTCATTAGAAGAAATTATATTTTATGGAATACTAGGTGAGCATGATGAGGATTTATTAAATAAGGAGGATTTGTAATTTGAAGAAAAGGTTAGCTATACATTTTTTTGGTTTTATTAGAACCTTTAGAGATACTTATAGTAATTTTAAATTAAACATTTTAGATGTTAATTCTCAAGATTATGAAATTGATATATTTATACACACTTGGGATAAATATAATTCGACAGATACTTCAAAAGAAAAATTTAATTTATGGCATAAAGAAATAGATTATTATCCTACTATGAATGAAAAGCAAATTACTAGTCAAGATCGAAAAGATATTATTAGTTTATATCAGCCTAAGAAAATATTAATTGAAAAACTAGAAATAGGTGTTTATGGTCATCCTATAACTTTAAATAAAGTCTATAATTTAAGAGTTGCTTATGAAAAAGAAAATAATTTTAAATATGATGCATTCTTATATGCACGGTTTGATTTAATGTTTAAGACACCTATTAGAATTTTAGGATATATTGATTATTGGAAACAAAATCCAAATTTGGATACGAAAATAATATGGTGCGGTCATTCTTCTTTTTCAAGAATGGCTATAGCAGATCCTAGAATTGTAACAGAATGTAATCTTTTTTGGTTTACCAAATATAATATAAATGCGAATGATATGTATAATAGTTGTCCTAATGATATTAATAAATTTTTATGGATAGCAATTGATTATCTCTTACATAGAGATTTTAAAATATGGAGAGAAAAATACGTTAATTATAAGGCAATTGAATTAACTTATATTAGAAAAGGCATTTTAATGCAAAAGGATAATAAAATATTAAAAACTCGTATTCAAAACCATCTATCCTATAAACTAGGACAAGCTTTGATTATCAATTCTAAAAGTGTATTAGCTTATTTATTTTTACCTTTTATAATATTAAGTATTGTGATTTCACATAAACAAG
>JACRSG010000034.1 GCA_014305285.1 Campylobacter jejuni | reverse complement strand
AGCCTTGCTTCAAAATAAAAATCATCAACATATTGTTGTTTTTGAAAAAGATATACAAATCATTTGGGTAATGTTTCATATCTTAGATTTTTCAAGTGAATTACAAAGTGCAAGATTGATGATTTTAGAAAATGATAAATTACAAACTCAAGATTATATTGAACTTTGTTCTTTTAAACCTTTCTTTCAGTTTTCTAGAATTTATTTTTTAGAACTGATGAGTTCTTATTATGAAAGATTTCATAAAGATATTTTAGAATTGAATAAAAAATTAGCAGAAACTTTTAAAAATATCATTTTAAGAAATGGCAATGATTCAAAAGATGCTCTTCAAGGTATAGAACAATTTGTTTATAATCTTCCTTCAATGATCACTCATCCTAGTTATAAAGAATTGCTTTCTAAAAGAAAGAATTTAAGTGATACAGCTATCATTGTTTCTACAGGCCCTTCTCTTACTAAACAACTTCCTTTGTTAAAGAAATATGCTAATAAAGCTACGATTTTTTGTGCGGATTCTTCTTATCCTATTTTAGCTAAACATGATATAAAGCCTGATTATGTGCTTTCGTTAGAAAGAATTCCTTTAACTTCTGAATTTTTCAATCATGATTTTAAAGAATTTGATAAGGATATTGTATTTGTTTGTATAAGTTGGGTTTATCCACAAACCATAAAATATCTTCAAAAAAACAATAGAGCTTTTATACTTACTTCAAGGCCATGTAGTTTTATTGAAAATATCAATCTTTACCCATATGGCTATGTAGGTTGCGGCCCAAGTGTTGCACATATGGCCTATGAATTTGCAACGCATTTAAATCATAAAAATATCATTTTCATAGGCCAGGATTTAGCTTATGGCAAAGATGGATTTTCTCATACCAAAGATTATAGAAATCTTGACAAACATGAAGGACATTTTCAAAGAGATAAAGATAAATTTCAATGTCTAGCTTATGGAGGAGAGGGCAAAGTTGAAAGTTCTGGAATTTGGACTATGTTTAGATTTTCTTTACAATACATCATCTCAAGAAATATTGTTTCAACCACCTACAACTGCACCGAAGGAGGTGCTAGGATAGAAGGAACTATAGAAAAACCTTTTCTTTGGGCTTGTGAGAATTTACTTGATAAAGATTTAAATAAGCCTTTTGAAAAATTAGAACCTTTAAG
>JACRSG010000033.1 GCA_014305285.1 Campylobacter jejuni | reverse complement strand
ATGTGAAATCACAATACTTAATATTATAAAAGGTAAAAATAAATAAGCTAATACACTTTTAGAATTGATAATCAAAGCTTGTCCTAGTTTATAGGATAGATGGTTTTGAATACGAGTTTTGGCTGAATTAGAATAATTTATTATATTTCGACCAAAATGATAATTCTTATTTTGTTTACTTCTTATTATTAATTCTGAAAAAAAAGTTTTTTTGGGTTTAAATGGGTAAATTTTATGTTTTGCAATTTTATCCTCTAAAGCATCAAGATAATAGTTTATATCATGTTCTTTATTTACCTTATTAAAATCTGAAAATTGATAATTCCACCATTGTAGCGAAAGAAGTCTTTTTATAGTTTTTTCATCGAATCTATATTTTATTATTCTTCCAGGGTTTCCAACAACTACTGCATAAGGCGGTATATCTTTTGTAACAACTGCTCTTTGCCCTATAACACATCCGTGGCCTAGTTTGATTCCTTGCTTAATTAAAACTTCTGTTCCAATCCAAACATCATTACCGATAATAAGAGAGTTATTATTGTGTGAAAAATGATGATGTATTTCTTTATATGGAGTAAATTGTCCATTACTTAAAGTAGTATTAGAATCATGAAAATGTCCATAGTCTTCATTGTAATATAAACAAGATGAACTAGTAATTAAATCTAAAGGATGTTGATAAGAAAAGAAACTAATATTAGCCGCTAAAGAACAATACCGACCCACTTTCACCCAAAAAGGAAAATTGTTAAAAGAGTATGAATGAGAACCCATTTTATATAAAGAATTACCATAATAAAATACCGAATATTCTTCCATAAAATCATTATTGTTAGGAATTGTTATAATATCTCCAATTTTCAATCTATAATCTTTCATGCGGTAAGCTGTGTAGATATTATTTTGTTTTAAATATTCTAAGACATATTGATTTAAAACTATTGTTTCTGAGTGAATTTTCTGATTCATTGTAATAATTCCATCTATTATATTTTTAAAACTATATTAACTACTATTATATTAAAATAATAGTTAATAATAATTACTAGGATATTAAGCAATGAAAACCGTAGGTGTAGTTATCCCAATCTATAATGTAGAAAAATATTTAAAAGAATGTTTAGACAGTGTTATCAATCAAACTTATAAAAATTTACAAGTTGTACTTGTAAATGATGGAAG
>JACRSG010000032.1 GCA_014305285.1 Campylobacter jejuni | reverse complement strand
AAACTTATAAAAATTTACAAGTTGTACTTGTAAATGATGGAAGCACAGATGAAAACTCACTCAATATAGCCAAAGAATATACTTTAAAAGATGAAAGATTTATACTTTTTGATAAAGAAAATGGGGGACTTTCCTCATCTCGTAATGTAGGTATAGAATTCTTTAGTAAAGAATATCATTTTAAAAGCATTACCCAAGAACTAAAAGAAAATTCCTTAGTAAAATTTAAACTAGGCAATGATGATAATCCTTATAATATTTATAAAATATATAAAAGTTCAAATTTCTTTAAAAACAAAAATGAGTTTTTAAATTTTAAAGCTCCTGATATTGATTATATTATCTTTTTAGATTCTGATGATTACTGGGAATTAAATTGCATAGAAGAATGTGCTTCTAGGATGGATGGGGTTGAAGTGGTTTGGTTTGATTGGAAATTTTACTATGAAACAAACAATATAAATTTTGAAAACATAACCTACCACGACAGGTATAAATTTGAAGAAAATATTATAACTCCTTTAGATTGGATTAATCAATATAAAAATACTGGAATTACTTGGTTTTCTTTTGCTTGGAGCGGGATGATTGATTTCAAACATCTTATAGTCTACAAACTTCATTTTATTAATCAAACTATACATGAAGATGTATTTTTTGGAATAAGTTTATTTGTCTCATGCAATTTTATTTCATACATCCATTCTAAACTTTATAATTATAGAATTAGAGATAATAGTTTATGTGATTATAGTAATCAGAATAAGAATACTTGGATTAGTCCATATATGAAAAATATTTATAATGAATTTAACAATATAGAACAAACTAAATTTTATCATAGAATCAGTAGCGAGGCTTTAACTTGTATTGAGTTAATTAATTTTATCGAAAATAAAATTCCCAATAAATACCCAAATACAGTTTTGGAAAATCTTTTAAATGATAGAATATCGGCTCTTTGGCAAATTTTAAATTGCAATAAAGATCCTTTGAATATTTTAAATAAAATTCCTAAAAAACTTTATATAAAAAAAGTTAAAAATTTAAATAAAATATTAAAAAATCAAACCAATCAACTTTACATATTAAATTTCCACAATCGCTATGGAAAAGCCAAAACTCGTATTCAAAACCATCTATCCTATAAACTAGGACAAGCTTTGATTATCAATTCTAAAAGTGTATTAGCTTATTTATTTTTA
>JACRSG010000031.1 GCA_014305285.1 Campylobacter jejuni | reverse complement strand
ATCCTTATCCCTCATTACTTGATCCTAAGAAATTAAATGATAAAAATGAAAAAATCAATTATCATAACATACCTGCTGAACTTGCCTGGGAAATGAATTTGCCTTTACCGGATAATTATGAGTTTGTATTTTTATTGGTTCATGGTGCTGGAACAAGTGCTATGACAACATACTTAAGGTTATGTAATATCAATGTTAATACACATTGGGGGGATCCGTTATTTCAGTATATAGATTCTTATCGTATGCTTGTTCTTAACTCACATTCTTATAATGCAATCATTCTTGCTGGATGTTTAAATAAGTATAATTTCAATTTTGGAGTTAAGTTTTATAATTTAATTCAAAAGAAAATTCCTGCAATTTGTGTTATGAGAGATCCCATATCAGTTTTAAGACCTCTTGTAAATCATTATGGAAATAATCATCCTAAAGATAAAATTTGTAATTATATAGATATAGATAATTATCCTATAGAGAAAATTTTTAATATTCAAGTCCCTTACGCATATCCAGATGAAAATGGCAAGCCAACTTTAAATACCGTTAAAGAATATGCAGATGATAAGTATGGAAATTTTTATATTCTAAATATTAAAATTAAAGAATTACAAAATGTAATTAAGAAAATATATTATTTAGATATGAACGATATCTTGCCTGAAAATTCTTTTAAAACTTTAACTTGGTTGTCTCAAATACTTCATTTTAATCCGCCTGAGTCTTCTGTTTTGTTTGATTCAAAGTTAAATTCTTGCAATAATCATGTTGATTATTTGTTTTTTCCAAAGATATTTTACATAGAGTATGAAGGAAATAGAATAGAATTTGAAGTTACAAAATATAAATTATCTTCAGATGAATATTTGGACTATACAAAATATTTTATAGATAGTTTATTTTTATTGCAAGATGTCGGAGTCAATATATATTTAAGGAAAACCAATGCTAAATACTTGCATTGCAATCAGGATATAAATATTAAAGTAATAAACTATTTTAAAAAATTTATATTTAATTTAGAGGAGTTTTATAAAGAAGAAAGAAAAAAAATAATTAATGAATGTGAAATTTTAAATTTTATGAGAATAAATCGTGATGTTTTGATGAAATATAAAAACAAATTAGATAAAGAACTTATTCATATCAAACAACATCGCCCAGATATAGTTGCTTCTTGGAAATACTATCAAGAATTTGAAAAAATGTGTGAAGAGTTAGATAGCCAATTAGTATAAATGAGTTATAATTAATTTATTAATATATTTATC
>JACRSG010000030.1 GCA_014305285.1 Campylobacter jejuni | reverse complement strand
CCATCCTTATCCCTCATTACTTGATCCTAAGAAATTAAATGATAAAAATGAAAAAATCAATTATCATAACATACCTGCTGAACTTGCCTGGGAAATGAATTTGCCTTTACCGGATAATTATGAGTTTCTTAATATATCGCCGCATGGATCAGGTAGAAATGCTATGGAAAATTTTTACGCTAAAAATAAAATTTACTACCAACAACTTTGTTGGGCAAATTCTGGTTTTGATAGATATGTATGTAATTATTATTCTTTAATTAAAAATCAATACTTCTATTGTATTATTATAATTAGTGAGTATCATTTTAAAGATTTAAATAAATTTTTTTATTCAATAACTAAAAAAGTGCCTGTTTTATTTTTTACAAGAGATCCAATTGGTGTTATTAAACATGCAATTAATGGAATAAGGACATTCTATGATAATCAACAAGGAATAAATATTACTTTAAAAGATAAAAACTTTGATTTTTTATTTAAAAATATTTATTTTTGGAAATATATAAAAGATAATGGAACTGTTGTAGGTGAACAATGTTCAAGTAACATACCTGTTTTAGAAAATATTAAACCATATTTGAAATCTAGAGGATTTGAAGCTTCAAATTTTTTTCAAAATTCTATTCTAAAATCTTTAAAACATTGCACCAAAGAATTATATTTTATTGATATTAACGATATTACCAAGAATAGAATTAATCAAACTATGTCTTATTTTGCAAAACAATTTGGTTTTAATTTAAACAAAAATCAAAAAAGCTACAATCAAACAATTTATCATCCAATTAACGCTTTATTGCCATTTATTTTAAATATAAGTAATAATTTAAAAATTATTATTACTACATATCAAAAAAATATAAGGAAAAACCGAAATAGAATTAAAGATTTTTGCGATTTTGATTTAAAATATGATAATATTTATATCGATATTGAAGATAAAGAAATTAAGATTTTAAAGCAAAACATGTTATTATTCTTAGAAGTAAAAAATTATATTAAAGAATTTATTTGTGCTTTGGAAAAAAAAATAGATGAATTTGAAAATAAAAAGATAAATGAAATTGATATTTTAATATACATAAAGAAAGATCGAGATTTAATGTTAAGTCTTAAAAAAATTTTTGATCAAGAGTTAGCTTGTATCAAACAACATCGCCCAGATATAGTTGCTTCTTGGAAATACTATCAAGAATTTGAAAAAATGTGTGAAGAGTTAGATAGCCAATTAGTATAAATG
>JACRSG010000029.1 GCA_014305285.1 Campylobacter jejuni | reverse complement strand
AATGGTGTAAAAAATTCAGAAATCAGATCAATTCCTACAATTAGTGGCGGTTCTACTTATAGCATAAATCAAGATACTGCTGTTTCAGTCAGTGCAAGTCTAGGTGGAAGCTCTGCTGCACCTGATGCAATTTTTGGTATCAATCTATGGAAAAAATTCTAAAAATAGCATTAATGGTTGCTCTTTTGCCTTTGTTTTTAAAGGCAGAATTTGTAGTTAAGTCTTACCAAGAAATCAAAAATGAAAAAGTTGTAAGGCAAAATTATGAAGAATCTTGTGGTGCTGCTTCTTTGGCTACGCTTATTAATACACTTGATGATAATAATTTAACAGAATTAGATTTATTAAAAACCATGAGTGGACAAAAACTTTATACAGATATGGTAAGCTTTGCAGATTTAAGCGATGCAGTTAAAAAGCTTGGATATGAAAGCAAGTCTTATAAAGTCGATAGAAAGATTTTAGAGAATATTATATCTGTTCCTATTTTAGTTAAAATTGAAGATGATCCACGCTTTCCACATTTTGTGGTGATTATAAATCATAAAGGTAATTATTTACAAATACTTGATCCAAGTTATGGAGAATATATCAGTTCTAAAAGTCAATTTTTTAGTGTTTGGGATAGATACAATAAAGGTGGATTTGCTTTAATTGTTAATCCTAAAAAACAACTCAAAGATTACAAACTCAATTTACCCAAATCTTTAAATTTTGAAATTGAACCTTTTGGATTTTAATATTAAAATATTAAAATCCTTAATTAAAAGCCTAAACCCTAGTTTGTCCTATAAGATTATTAAGTCTATCCATTATAGATCCAACATAAGAATTTATACTTTCACTGCTTGCTTTCCAGCCATTAGCCTTTGCTTGATTAAACTGATTATCAAACCAAGCTCCACCATAGCCTATACTTGTATTTTGCCAAGCAACTCCTTTTTCCATTGCATATATATCTGCATCAAGCCAACCCTCTTGCGCATAACCTTTTAATAAACTTGCAAAATCAACCTTACCTGTCATGATGTCATCTAAAGAAACACTAAAAGAAGGATTTGATTTTTTTTCTAGCTCAAGTTTTGCTTCACGAACTTTTGCTTCAGGACTAAAAACAACTTGATTTGGAGATGGAAAAGGCGGATAGGATTTTAAAAAACTCATAAATAAAGCTTCTTTAGAATAATTCCCATCTTCATTTTGTGGATAAACTGACATATCAGGATTAAATTCACCTTCATTTGAAGGTCCTTGCTCCATGCTTTGCGGAGAAAAGTCAAGTTTCATAAGGTTCATACCCAAATTCATAGTAGAATACTTAATCGCTTGTGCTTCGTGAAATTGTTCCGCATTAAATATATTTTTTACAATTTTTTCTTTGTTTTCATTACGACCATAATTTAGTCCTTTTGGTAATTGCTCTAAATCAGCTTCGCTAAAACTTGTTTTATCATTTGGAAATGCACTTATTACTTGATTAAAACTATTATAATAGGATTTAACAATAGAAACCATATCAAAACTATCATAATAATTACCACTAGTTTCATCAGCCATACCATGTTGATTAAATCTCTCTATCTCATCCAAAGTAGATTTATGTATCTTAAAATCTTCAGGTAATCCTGCAGCTTTATTAAAATCACTTCCCATATAGCCATCTTTATCTACACTATAACCATAGGCTGTATTAGTGTTTAAATCTG
>JACRSG010000028.1 GCA_014305285.1 Campylobacter jejuni | reverse complement strand
TTATATACTTGCTTTAGATTTTAAAATTTCTTTATTCAAATCTTTTTTATGGTGGGCCTAACAAGACTTGAACTTGTGACCTCACCCTTATCAGGGGTGCACTCTAACCAGCTGAGCTATAGGCCCTTAATAAATGGTGGAGAATAGCGGGATCGAACCGCTGACCTCCTGCGTGCAAAGCAGGCGCTCTCCCAGCTGAGCTAATTCCCCATAAACAATTAGCTTTATCATCAATCTTTGAAATCTAAACAAGAATCAATTGAGTTTATATATTGAAGTAATAGTTGTGAGACTTATTACTTTGTACTCTAGAAAGGAGGTGATCCAACCGCAGGTTCTCCTACGGTTACCTTGTTACGACTTCACCCCAGTCGCTGATTCCACTGTGGACGGTAACTAGTTTAGTATTCCGGCTTCGAGTGAAATCAACTCCCATGGTGTGACGGGCGGTGAGTACAAGACCCGGGAACGTATTCACCGTAGCATGGCTGATCTACGATTACTAGCGATTCCGGCTTCATGCTCTCGAGTTGCAGAGAACAATCCGAACTGGGACATATTTTATAGATTTGCTCCACCTCGCGGTATTGCATCTCATTGTATATGCCATTGTAGCACGTGTGTCGCCCTGGGCATAAGGGCCATGATGACTTGACGTCGTCCACACCTTCCTCCTCCTTACGAAGGCAGTCTATTTAGAGTGCTCGGCCGAACCGTTAGCAACTAAATACGTGGGTTGCGCTCGTTGCGGGACTTAACCCAACATCTCACGACACGAGCTGACGACAGCCGTGCAGCACCTGTCTCTAAGTTCTAGCAAGCTAGCACCCTCATATCTCTATAAGGTTCTTAGGATATCAAGCCCAGGTAAGGTTCTTCGCGTATCTTCGAATTAAACCACATGCTCCACCGCTTGTGCGGGTCCCCGTCTATTCCTTTGAGTTTTAATCTTGCGACCGTACTCCCCAGGCGGTACACTTAATGCGTTAGCTGCATTACTGAGATAACTAGCACCTCAACAACTAGTGTACATCGTTTAAGGCGTGGACTACCAGGGTATCTAATCCTGTTTGCTCCCCACGCTTTCGCGCCTTAGCGTCAGTTGAGTTCCAGCAAATCGCCTTCGCAATGGGTATTCTTGGTGATATCTACGGATTTTACCCCTACACCACCAATTCCATCTGCCTCTCCCTCACTCTAGACTATCAGTTTCCCAAGCAGTTTAATGGTTAAGCCATTAGATTTCACAAGAGACTTGATAATCCGCCTACGCGCCCTTTACGCCCAGTGATTCCGAGTAACGCTTGCACCCTCCGTATTACCGCGGCTGCTGGCACGGAGTTAGCCGGTGCTTATTCCTTAGGTACCGTCAGAATTCTTCCCTAAGAAAAGGAGTTTACGCTCCGAAAAGTGTCATCCTCCACGCGGCGTTGCTGCGTCAGGGTTTCCCCCATTGCGCAATATTCCCTACTGCTGCCTCCCGTAGGAGTCTGGACCGTGTCTCAGTTCCAGTGTGACTGATCATCCTCTCAGATCAGTTAAGCGTCATAGCCTTGGTGAGCCATTACCTCACCAACTAGCTGATACTATATAGTCTCATCCTACACCGAAAAACTTTCCCTACTCAACTTGTGTTAAGCAGGAGTATAGAGTATTAGCAGTCGTTTCCAACTGTTGTCCTCTTGTGTAGGGCAGATTAACTATACCTTACTCACCCGTGCGCCACTAATCCACTTCTAGCAAGCTAGAAGCTTCATCGTTCGACTTGCATGTATTAGGCACGCCGCCAGCGTTCACTCTGAGCCAGGATCAAACTCTCCATAAAAATTATAGACAGTTTAATCTTTTTCTTCAAAGAAAAAGTTATGGAAGATTAAAAAGATAAAGTTTTTAATCTTTTTATAATTATTAGATTGAATAGATTTTACATAATTTCTTATGCCTAAATCTTTCTGGCTCAATCGATCACTTATTTAGATTTCAAAGATTGACTAATAAGATTTGAATAACAATACTAATTTAAAAGAACAAAACAAAAAATCATTTTTAAAAGAAAAGTTTTTTAAATTAAAAAACAAGATTTATAAAAAAGCTTTTAGTTTTAAATTAAAAAATTTTAAGAAAGTTAAAAACTTAAATTATTTAACAACTTAAAAACCTAAAATCTAAAATAAAGTTATTTTATAAAATCTACTAAGCTAGTGAAACTTTATAATTTAAAAGATTTTAAGCCCTTTTTTCGAAAAAAGGAAATGAAATTATAACTCATTAAACTTAAAAGGGAATTAAATAATGTAAATATTTGTTGGGTTTAGGAAGAAGATGGGG
>JACRSG010000027.1 GCA_014305285.1 Campylobacter jejuni | reverse complement strand
CGGGTGTAACCACACTTAAAGGCGCTATGGCGGTGATGGATATAGCTGAAACGGCTACAACAAATCTTGATCAAATCAGAGCCGACATTGGTTCGGTGCAAAATCAAGTTACATCGACTATAAACAATATCACCGTAACTCAAGTCAATGTTAAAGCAGCTGAATCAACTATAAGAGATGTAGACTTTGCAAGTGAGAGTGCAAACTATTCTAAAGCAAATATCTTAGCTCAAAGTGGTTCTTATGCTATGGCACAGGCTAATGCAGTGCAGCAAAATGTTTTAAAACTTCTTCAATGATTTCTTAGATGCTTTAATGCATCTAAGATTTTTAAAGCGCTTTTTTCTTTTCTAAAAAGTCTTGTATAGGCAAAATGGCAATTTTAATTCTTTTATCTTGAACTTCTAAAAGTTCTATGATATTTTCTATCAAAGCTTCGTGTGCATAAACCCAAGCAAAAAGTTTATTTTGTTTATCGGACTCATCTTTGATATCTTTAAGATATAAAGGCGTTAATATGCTTTGTTCATGATGTAAAGTAGGACCTAAAATTTCTTGTAAAAAGAGATATTTTTTATTTGAAAGTTTTTCTTTGATTTTGTCTATATTTTGGTTTATTTGTTCAAGAGAAAACTTGTTTTTTCCATGAGTAAGACTATGAATTTGTTTTTGAACTTTTTTACACTCTTTTTTAAAATTTAAGGATAAATTCATATTTTTTTTAATTTTTTGATAGATTTTTAATCCGAGTTTTACTTGTTCTTTGGTATTTAAAACTTGTAGTTTTTTAAATTTTTTATCTTTTTTATTTTCGAGTAAATCTTCACAAAGTTCTTTGAAAGGCTTTTCTATAGCACTTTCTATCCTAGCACCTCCTTCGGTGCAATTATAAGTTTTGCTTTTGCTAAAAGCAATGAAATTTTCAAAAATTTGTCTAAAAAGTGTCCAAATTTCAGAACTTTGAACTTTTCCATTTCCTCCATAAGCTGTAGTGCTAAATCTATCTAAGTCCCTTTCATAGTCTCCATTGTGTAAATTAGCATGGATGAAACCTTGAGAATGTGTTTGCCCATCTTTGGCATAAGCTAAATCCTGACCTATGAGAATGATGTTGTTATGTCCTAAATTTTCAGCCAGTTCATAAGCCATATGAGATACACTCATGCCTGCGTTAATATATCCATAATCGTCTAGTCCCAAGCATCTCGCAAAAGGCTGACCTTTTATGATTAAAATATACTTTCTTTTATTTTTTTCAAGATAAGAAAGGGTTTTTTTATGCACCAAAGAAGCTACTAGAAAAATAATGTCTTTATCAAAATCTTTAAAATCATTATTAAAACATTCAGCTACTATTTCATCGCGTTCTAACATACAAACATAATCAGGCTTTATACCGTGTTTAGCTAAAATAGGATAAGAAGAATCCGCACAAAAAATCGTAGCTTTATTAGCATATTTCTTTAACAAAGGAAGTTGTTTAGTAAGAGAAGGGCCTGTAGAAACAATGATAGCTGTATCACTTAAATTCTTTCTTTTAGAAAGCAATTCTTTATAACTAGGATGAGTGATCATTGAAGGAAGATTATAAACAAATTGTTCTATACCTTGAAGAGCATCTTTTGGATCATTGCCACGCATAAGATTATGATTTTTGATGATTTGCATGTTGAGTTTATTCAGTTTTAAAATATCTTCTTTATAGTGTTCATAAAAATCATTAGCAATGTGTAGATTATAAGCACGATAAAACAAATCCCCTATCAAACGAAAAACTTTATCCATTTTAGGAAGATTAATATCATCATGATGCAAAATAATGAGTCGCCCTAAGCTTAAATCTTTGCTAAAATCTATGAAATTTAAAGCCAAAAAGATAAGTTCTAATTCTTTTTCAAAGATGATTATTTTTTTAAGTGCTTGATTTTGAAGTAAAATTTTATATAAAATTCCATTTCCAAAACCATAAAAAAAAAGCACGGGATAGCGTGCAAAATCTTTAAAATATTCTAAATTTTTTTCAAGATCTTTGATGGGATCTTGATACATTTTTTTTAAATTTCTTTTTTTTATGATATTGATATCAAGATTATCTTTTCCTTGGATAAAGGCAAATTCTCTAAGTTCTTTTAGATTCTCAAGTTTTTTGCGTAAGTTGTTGTACTCAAAACCGCTTAAAGCTTTTAAATTTTTGTTAAAATTACTTTCTTCTCTCACCTTCTCACCCTTTGCATCCATTTATCTAATCTTCTTTCTTTAAGTTTTTCTTCTAAAGGAAGTATATTTTTAATCAAAGCGTTTTCTTGTGCTTTGATATGTCCATAAACGAATTCCATAAATTCTAAATGTTCTTTTATCCAAAGAATATTTTTATTAAAAGCATCTTCTTTAGTTTTAGGATTTAAAACATAAATTYTAGCAAGATTGAGTTCAAATTGGGTTAGTAAAGGACCTA
>JACRSG010000026.1 GCA_014305285.1 Campylobacter jejuni | reverse complement strand
ATTATCACAATATGAGCAAAATTTTAACAAAAGAAATATGAATATTATTTATTATAAAATAAATATTTTATAATAAAAATATCAATTCAAATGGAAAAAATTTTTATATAGTTTAACTTCGTAAAGATATCAAAAATGTCATAATTTTATATCTTATTTTTGAAATTTTATAAGGTTTTAATAGTTGTAATTTCTCTTTAGCATATAAAGGATCTTTATCAAATTTTTTAACTTTAAATGCATTTTTGATATAAAAATACAAAATGGTATCTTTTAATAATGAAGAGATTTTTTTATCATGATAATTTTCTATAAATCGTACCAATTCTAAACTCGTTTGTACCCAACTAGCATATTTAAAATACTCTTTTGCTAAAGCTGCATTCTCTTCAAATGCAATAAATATATCTTTAAAATATGGAAGTATATTGTCTTTGGTAATTTTTTTATCGTGATTTGTCAAAGAATTAGCACGAATTCTATAATAATAAAATACTTTAGGATAAACATAAATATTCTTAGCTTGAGAAAAAAGTAAAATTCCAAATAGATGATCTTCAGCAAAAATACCATCTTTAAATTTTAATTTTTTATCTTTTATATAATCAAAACTAATCATACCGCTCCACGCAAAAGCAAAATCTTTAATTTTTGTTCGTTTTAAATGCTCAAGCCACTCTATAGGATTTATTTTACACTCTTTATTTATATCTACATTCTTTAGGCGACTATGGTGTTTAAGATGGATTTTTTCTATGTCATGATATTCGATACTATCAAACCACAGCACATCTACCCCATCCATTCTAGGCACACATTCTTCTATGCAGTTTACCCCCCCCCAATAATCATCAGAATCCAAAAAGATAATATAATCAATCATTGGAATTTCTAGTTTATCATCCATTAAAACATTTTTATATTTATAAATTTTATAAATATTTTGAGGGTTGTTACCAACAATCTTAAAAACATTTAATTCATTTTTATTTTCAATACATTGCGTTTCATATTCGCCACTAAAAAATTCTATACCTACATTTCTAGCACTACTTAAACCACCATTTTTTTTATCAAAAAGAGTTATTCTTTTATCTTTTAGAGTATATTCTTTTGCTATGTTGAGTGAGTTTTCATCTGTACTACCATCATTTACCAGTATGATTTCTAAGTTAGTATAGGTTTGATTAATTACACTATCTAAACATTCTTTTAGGTATTTTTCTACATTGTATATCGGGATTACTACGCCGATGGTTTTCATATACATATCCTTAATTGTTTTTGATATTATATCAAAAAACTTTTTAGGAATGTATATGCTGTATCCATCCACAATTTGGCACTTTTTACTATCTTTTTCTAAAGCATATTAAAAATCAATACTAACCACTCCTCTGTTCCATTTTATTCCAAAGTGGAACAGATCTTGCTTATATTATTTTAATATATATTTAGRTTGAAGGCARAAAAATCTAAATCAAGGAATTAATATGAGTATCTTTAGCATCAATGATAACTCAAACTATGGTTCTATACTTTCACAAGCAAAAGCTAATAAAGAAAGTAAAGAAAATTCTAAAATAAGTTTTGCTAATACTTTTTTAAAACAAAATGCTAGTAAATTAAATGAAATTCAAAGTGCAAATTCACAAACTCTAGCAAGAAGTGAAGTATTAAATTCTATTAATACAACAAATACTAGCAATAATACTAATTTTAGTATAAGTAGTAAAACAAATTCTCCTAATTATGATATATCAAGTGAATTTAAAAACTCTATTTATACTCTAAAATATAAACAAGCAGATTTAAACACTAATACAGCCTATGGTTATAGTGTAGATAAAGATGGCTATATGGGAAGTGATTTTAATAAAGCTGCAGGATTACCTGAAGATTTTAAGATACATAAATCTACTTTGGATGAGATTAAAAAAGCTGCTGAAAATGATCCTGTTGTTTCAAGTACAAAAGAATACTTAGGCGTAAGCGAGTATTATACCAATATAGATATGGCTGAAACCATAAAACAATATTATAATCTTTTTTCTAATGCTTTAGGTCAAAGTTTTCCAAATGATAAAACAAGTTTTAGTGAAGCAGATATAAATTCTATGCCTAGTGGTTATGGTGTAAGTGGAACGCAATGGATGGACTTTAATGATCCAAGCAATAGAATGAATATTACAGGTTTAAAAGATTTTTCAAATTCTTTAATTTCAAATATTTATAAAACCCCTGAACAAGCAAAAGAAGCTAATGATCTTTGGGCTGATTCTGGATATATGATTGATGGATTATTGCCTAAAACTTTAGGTTTATCCTTAGAAGAAATCAAAAATGTTTCTAAAGGTGAAGATTGGCAGTTTAATCCTGATATGTCAGTTTATCCACAAAATGAAGATGGAAGCTATTCTAAAGAAACTTTGTTTATGAGTTTTTTAAAATCTCAAGGTGGACAACCTGTTGAGAGTCTAAAAACCACACTTAATCCAAAAGTAGAAGCTTACAATACAGCTATGGCTAAAGAGAGTTTTTCAACTACTAGTGTAGATATAGGTGATATTATGACAGGCAAAGTAGATTTTGCAAGTCTATTTAAATATCTAGCTAGTAAAAATGGAAAATTAGAAGGGCAACTTTATATGTATGAAAATAACATTCCTAAAGAATCTGCTATGGGTAATTGGGCTTTAGATGCTGAGATTAAACAAGCTCTTGCTAATGGCTGGAAAGCAAAACCTAGCACTATTGATTCCTACGCTGATTCTATAATGGATAGACTTAATAATCTTTTGGGACAAACTAGGGTTTAGGCTTTTAATTAAGGATTTTAATATTTTGATATTAAAATCCAAAATATTCTATTTCGAAATTCAAAGATTTTTGATTAAATTTGATTTAGGGCATTTATTATGATAAAATGAATTATATTACATTTTAAAACAAGGAGCTAAAATGTTTAAAAAACTATTGAGTGTTGTAGCTTTAGGTGCTTTATTGTCAAGTTCTGCTTTTGCAGAGGATATTCTTGCTAAAATAAGCAATGGAGCAATTAGTGATAATAGTGCAGGTGTTAAAGTCCTTAGCCTTGATGAGATGAAAGAGGTTAAGGGTGGGTATCGGTTTCAAAGAGATAGTGCTTTTGATTATTATGCAGGTTCTTTAAGTTCTTATGGATATATTGTTTTAAATGACAATGATTATAGTGGTTACAAACATGGAGAAATAAGCAAACAACTTGGCTATTCGAAAGATGGCTATATCGTAGCCAAATACCGCTATGTAAATAATCAAAAAGATTATTATTTACAATATTTTTCAAGTAAATATGGTTCAGGCACAAATATTTGGGCTTATGCAGGAAGTCCTGCTTATAAAATTCTAAACGAATTCAGAAGTAAATATTAATTCTCACTCTCCCTGTTCCATTTTATTC
>JACRSG010000025.1 GCA_014305285.1 Campylobacter jejuni | reverse complement strand
TTGAATTAATTTTTGCACTGATCATATATTTTATACTCATATATACAACAGCTGAAATTATAATTAAAAATATAACCGTAACAATAATTATAATGAATTCAAGTTGATATAAAGGTGCTAAAACTGAAGTTCTAGGGGTTGTTACAAGTATACTCCAATAACTTGAATCTTCTAATGTACTAAAGGAAGCAACTGAAGCATAACTAGTTAAACCTTCTAGAGTAAAAAAATTATCAACTAAAATATTTTTATGCTCTTTAATTGCATTTAAAACTGGAATTACAGAAGGAGAGTGGTTATAATCATTGATTTTTTGTAAAATTGCATTAGGATCTGAGTGTACAATAAATGTTCCATCATCTGTAAGCAGCAATCTTAAATCCCCTTCATGGAAATTTAAAGAAGGATCTAATAAGGTTTTAGCCATCTGAGAGAGTTCTAAAGAAAAACCAACAATTCCAGCAAAAGAACCTTTTTGATTAAAAATGGGTATTCCTAAATTAATGCCTAAAAATTTCCCATTTCCATAATCTAAATGTTTAACTGAACCAAAAATAACTTTTTGCTGTCCATTATGCACATTATTTTCAATTTTTGAAATCACTGGAGCATTATTATATATATTTTTATTTTGCGTTAATGTTTTAATACCCCCAACAATCCCTGGAGTTGAATCGTTATAAATAATGGATAAATTTCCATTCTGAGTATATTTTTCTTTATTGCCTGATAAGATTGAAAGATCTTTAATATACAAAAAAGCATAAGTGGTATGCATACTTGAATCCAATGTTTTTTTAGTTAAATCTTCTAATATATTAATATCAATGTTTCCATTATCATCTATAATTTTTTGGATACTAAAACCTAAAATTTTAGACAATAAAAAAGGTTCATTGAGAGTGGCTTGCATGTAATTTACATATCTTTTTGAAGCTATGTTCAAGGCATTTTCTGCTTCTTTTTCGATATTTTGAGAAACTTTATATGATATAATAATAATCATAAAAATTAAACTAACTGTAACACTTACAATTACTGAAAGTGTCAATTTAGTTCCTATAGATTTTAACATTATCTTCTTCCTTTCTTATATATTTCTTAATTTGCGGATTATAGCTATAAAATACTTAATTTTTCTATAAAAAAGTTAGTATAGTATTCTTATTTTTTAATTAAAGATGATACTAAAATTATAGGACGACTTTTGCCTACAAATCCTTTTGAAGTCTTAAAATCTGAAAATAATAAGGTGTTGCTAAAAATCGACGGTTATGCAAATCCTAAAGCACCTTCTGTGATTTATTTTCAGGGTTTTCTATTGTCCAAGCAAATTTAAACTTAAAGCCATTATCGCCATTCCTGCTATAAGTCCATATAGACTATCATGAGCCTTATCATAAGTTTTTGCAGCAGGTAAAAGCTCATCAAGAGATATAAAAATCATAACTCCTGCAATCATGGCAAAACTTACAGCTAAGGTAAGATCGCCTATAAAAGGCAATAAAATCAAAACTCCAATAAAAGCACCTAAAGGTTCTGCAAAACCTGAAAGAGCTGAATAAATAAAAGCTTTTTTCTTCTCTCCTGTAGCATGATAAATTGGCAAACTCACAGCCAAACCTTCAGGGATATTGTGTATGGCTACAGCTATAGCTATAGCCATGCCTAAAGTAAGATTATCAAGACTTGAAATAAAAGTAGCAAAACCTTCTGGAAAATTATGTATAGCAATAGCTAAAGCTGTAAAAATTCCCGTGCGTTTTAAAGCTTTAGTATTGATTTGCTGTAATTTTTCTCCAGGATGAAATTTTGGAGGATTTTGCCCTCTTTGAGGCAAGGGACAAATTTTTAACTCGCTTAAATCCTCTTTAGGCTCGTGAGGATTAATATCTTCAGGGATAAGTTTGTCAATCAATAAAGATATTAAAATTCCACCAAAAAAACAAGTCAATCCTAAAAGCTCAGCCCAATGTGAGTTATAGTGATTTTTAAAATCTTTAAGTGCAGTGGGCAAAATTTCCATAAAAGAAATGTATATCATTACTCCAGCTGAAAAACCAAGTCCTAAAGAAAGTATCCTTAAATCATCTTTTCGAGAAAAAAAGGCTATGATAGAACCTATAGCCGTAGAAAAACCTGCAAAAAGAGTCAATAGCATTGCCATAAAAATTTGTTCAAATGTAAATTGCATTCATTATTCTTACATGTACATAATTATAATATTTTACACTGATTTTATATTTTAAAAATTAATGTATGGTAAAAAATACTAAAAATTTTTAATAACATTTTAAAATATTATAGAGTATTATACCACTTTTTATAATTTTTACAAGTATTTAGAAAAAAGGAAAAGGCATGAATTTTCGCTCTTTAAATATAGGCACCAAGCTTGTTTTATCTGTAGCTATAGGGATAATTTTAGGTATAATTGTATTGGTTTCAACAGTCTCCATATATATTTCTGAAAATATGGAAAAAGAGGCTAAAGATTCAATATTTTTAGCTTCAAAAAGATATACAAATTATATAAGAGGTATTTTAAATGAAACTGTTGTACTTACAAAAGGAACTGCAACTTCCTTAAATGAAATGTTTCAGCATAATCAGGTTGATGCTGATTTGATTAAAATCTTGATGAAAAATTTACTCGATAGTAGTTTGTATTCGACTTATACATTTTTGTATTTAAAAGACACTTCAGTACTAGCTAATACTCAGGGAATTGATAAAAAATACATAAGTCCTGATGGTAAAACTTTTGCTATGATTTATTTTGATCAAACCACTGGAAAATCAGCGGAGGGAGGGATAGATGTAGTTCAAACACCCAATAATTTTAACAATTTAAAGATTATACAAGAAGTGGAAAAAGACGCCAAATATGAAGATAAAGATAATTTATTTGTTGGACCACCAACTAAACTTAACTATGGTGGAAAAGATTTTCTAGGTATTAATTTTGGAATGCCTATTTTTAATAATAAAGGCAAATTGATTGGAGTTACTGGATATACTTTAGATTTTTCTGAAATTTCTAAAACTATACTTGATCCAAGATTAAATTTTCTTGAAGGAGGTTTAAGATTATTGATGACTGATAAAGGAATTATCACCATTGATAAAAATCCTAATGCTATTTTAAAAACATTAAGCGATATAAATAAACATCCTTCAGCGGAATTAGTTAATAATGCAGTCAAAGAACATAAAACCGTTGTAATAGATGATTATGTTGCTTCAACTGGAGATTTAAGCTATGCATCCGTTTCATCTTTTAGCAGTGCAAATGATTCAAGTTATTGGAGTATGGTTGTAACCGCTCCTAAAAATACAGTTTTAGCACCTTTAAAGAAGCTAGAAATTATTTTTATTATCATTTCTTTTTTTATATTACTTATCATATTGGCTATAGTTTATTTTTGCATCAATAAAATCGTTGGTTCTAGAATTCCTATTG
>JACRSG010000024.1:0-2500 GCA_014305285.1 Campylobacter jejuni | reverse complement strand
ATATACAACTGGCGTCATATACTCAAAGCCTCCCACCTATCCTGCACATTCTTATCCAAATAGCAGTGTCAAGCTGTAGTAAAGGTCCACGGGGTCTTTCCGTCTTGCCGCGGGTAGGAGGAATTTTCACCTCCACTACAATTTCACTGGATCCCTCTTTGAGACAGCTCCCATCTCGTTACGCCATTCATGCAGGTCGGTATTTAACCGACAAGGAATTTCGCTACCTTAGGACCGTTATAGTTACGGCCGCCGTTTACTCGGGCTTCGATCAAGAGCTTCGCTAATGCTAACCCCATCAATTAACCTTCGAGCACCGGGCAGGCGTCACACCCTATACATCCTCTTACGAGTTAGCAGAGTGCTGTGTTTTTGGTAAACAGTCGGGAGGGACTCTTTGTTGTAAGTTTCTTCGCTTTCGGAGTAAATCCTAATACAAAGCGAACCACACCTTATACCGAAGATACGGTGCTATTTTGCAGAGTTCCTTAAAGAGAGTTCTTCCACGCGCCTTAGAATACTCATCCCACCCACCTGTGTCGGTTTACGGTACGGGCAACATTAGCTAAACTTAGAAACTTTTCTTGGCTCGACGGCATCAGGGGTTCTTCTATCCATCCGAAGACTTCAAAAAGCCTTTGAGTTCTCGGAGTATTGTTATACGGATTTGCCTGTATAACCTCCTACAACCTTAGACTAGCACTTCCATCCGCTAGCCCCCTTAGCCCTAAGCGTCCTTCCATCGCACACTAATGTTGGTATTGGAATATTAACCAATTTGCCATCGTCTACCCCTTTCGGACTCGACTTAGGACCCGACTAACCCTACGATGACGAGCATCGCGTAGGAAACCTTGGGTTTACGGCGTTAATGATTCTCACATTAATTATCGCTACTCATGCCTGCATGCTCACTTCTATTCGCTCCAGCACTCCTTACCGGTATACCTTCGACGCAAATAGAACGCTCTCCTACCACTTAGTAAACTAAGTCTACAGCTTCGGTACTTACTTTAGCCCCGTTATATTTTCCGCGCAAAATCACTAGACCAGTGAGCTATTACGCTTTCTTTAAAGGATGGCTGCTTCTAAGCCAACCTCCTGGTTGTTTAAGTAACTTCACATCGTTTTCCACTTAAGTAAGATTTAGGGACCTTAGCTGGTAGTCTGGGTTGTTTCCCTCTTGACGACGGATTTTATCACTCGCCGCCTGACTGCTGTGATTACATATAAGGTATTCGGAGTTTGATAGGGTTTGGTACATTGGTGTATGCCCTAGCCCATTCAGTGCTCTACCCCCTTATATTACGACACAACGCTATACCTAAATATATTTCGGAGAGAACCAGCTATCACGAAGTTTGATTGGCCTTTCACCCCTATCCACAAGTCATCCCGGGGCTTTTCAACGCCTATGGGTTCAGTCCTCCACTAGTTCTTACACTAGCTTCAACTTGCTCATGGATAGATCACTTCGTTTCGGGTCTGCAGCATCTGACTAAGCGCCCTATTCAGACTCGCTTTCGCTACGGCTTCGTGTTTGCTTAACCTTGCCAGACACCACAACTCGCAGGCTCATTATGCAAAAGGCAGTCCATCACACTGTATTGCTACATAGTGCTCTGAATGATTGTAAGCAAATGGTTTCAGGTTCTATTTCACTCTGATCACCTCAGTTCTTTTCACCTTTCCCTCACGGTACTTGTGCACTATCGATCTGGTATTAGTATTTAGGGTTGGATCGTGGTCGACCCGGATTCAGACAGGATTCCTCGTGTCCCGCCCTACTCAGGATACTGCTAGCTAAGGTTTGTTTTTCGCATACGGGACTATCACCCTCTATGGCTATACTTTCCAGAATGTTCTGCTAAACTCACCTCTTGCACATTGCAGTCCTACAACCCCCAGTGCAAGCACTGGGTTTGCCCTCTTGCGCTTTCGCTCGCCGCTACTGACGCAATCTCTATTGATTTCTTTTCCTGAGGGTACTAAGATGTTTCAATTCCCCTCGTTCGCTCCTATATAGGTAATGCATATCTCTATACATTAGGTTGCCCCATTCGGAAATCTACGGATCAAAGCTTCTTGACAGCTCCCCGTAGCTTATCGCAGTCTAGTACGTCCTTCATCGCCTTTACCAGTCAAGGCATCCACCATTCGCTCTTAGTAGCTTACCTTTTTACCTTTTATATTGATTCTAAAACGCATCACTTCCTTGTTAAAGTTTTTATGATAAGACTTCTTTATCTTAAGACGGAAAGCATTCAAACACTTAATATAAAACTAAATAATTTAGTCTAAACTAAGTTGTGAGTTTGAAACTTTTCTTTAATTTATAAATTTTAAATCTAATATTCTCTTTATTATATAAACAAAGATAGTTAAAAGATATAAGTTAAAGAAAAAGATAAATAGGTTTTATCCTTTAACAAGTCCTGTAAAATTGTTTTTATTAAAACTTGCTTTGTGACTCTTAACAATGATAATTAAAAAGAACATT
>JACRSG010000023.1 GCA_014305285.1 Campylobacter jejuni | reverse complement strand
AATTAATATTGTTTGTCATAGAATTACTGTTTACATACTGGGTATACAAAGGTTGTTCTAAGTAAAATATAGTATTTGAAATATTTATCAAAGGATAGTATAACAAAGCGTCTTCCGCCATATTTATCTTGATTTCTTTTTTGAGATTTAACATGTTGAAAGCTTTTCGATAAATATCTTTTTTAATTATCTTAGCCCACATTGTCCAAAATGGATTTTTAGTTTTAAGTATTTGCATTGTAAATTCTTTGTTATTGTATTGTCTTTGTTCTATATTTAATTTTTTTATTGATTTTTTTACATTGCTAATAAAAGCTTCAAAACACAATAAATCAATTTTACCCCCCCATATCCAAAATTTTAATACACTCTTCACAAGCATTCAGTTCCAAATAATCATCAGGATCTAAAAACATTACATAAGGAGAGCTTGCTACTTTTACACCTTCATATCTTGCTCTTAAAAGTTTCAAATTTTCTTTATTATGAATTATTTTAACTCTTTCATCTTTTTTAGTGTATTCTTTAGCTATATCTATACTTTTATCACTTCCACAATCATTCACTACAATGATTTCTATATCTTTAAAAGTTTGATTTATACAACTATCTAATGCTCTTTCTATATATTGTTCTACATTGTAAGTTGGAAGTATTATTGAAATTTTAGACATACTCACTCCTTATTACATTAAGGTTTAATTATAACATAAATTTTATTTTGATAAAATCATTAAAATAAATTTTGATGGAAAATAATTATGAAAAAAGTTATTATTGCTGGAAATGGGCCAAGTTTAAAAGCGATTGATTACTCAAGATTGCCAAATGATTTTGATGTATTTAGATGCAATCAATTTTATTTTGAAGATAAATACTATCTTGGTAAAAAATGCAAAGCAGTATTTTATAATCCTAGTCTTTTTTTTGAACAATACTACACTTTAAAACATTTAATCCAAAATCAAGAATATGAGGTGGAACTAATCATGTGCTCTAATTTTAATCTACCTAATCTAGAAAATGAAAATTTTGTAAAAACTTTTTACGATTATTTTCCTGATTCTCATTTAGGATATGATTTTTTTAAACAGCTTAAAGAATTTAATGCTTATTTTAAATTTCATGAAATTTATTTTAATCAAAGAATCACCTCAGGAGTCTATATGTGTGCAGTAGCTATAGCTCTAGGATACAAAGAAATTTATCTTTCAGGAATTGACTTTTATCAAAATGGATCATCTTATGCTTTTGATACCAAACAAAAAAATCTTTTAAAACTGGCTCCTAATTTTAAAAATGATAATTCACACCATATCAGACATAGTAAAAATACAGACCTAAAAGCTTTAAAATTTCTAGAAAAAACTTACGGAATAAAGCTATATTGCTTATGTCATAGCAGCCTTTTAGCCAATTTTATAGAGTTAGCACCAAATTTAAATTCAAATTTTATCATACAAGAAAAAAACAACTATACTAAAGATATACTCATACCGTCTAAACAAGCTTATAATGATTTCTCAAAAAATCTTAATCTTCCAAATAAGCTTAAACTTAAAGAAAATATTTATTATAAATTCTTAAAAGATCTATTAAGATTACCCAGCGATATAAAGCATTATTATAAAGGAAAATAAATAAATGAAAGAAATAAAAATACAAAATATAATCATAAACGAAGAAAAAGCACCCTTAGTCATACCTGAAATAGGTATTAATCATAACGGCAGTTTAGAACTGGCTAAAATTATGGTGAATGCAGCTTTTAGTGCAGGTGCTAAGATTATAAAGCATCAAACTCATATCGTCGAAGATGAGATGAGCGAAGCCGCTAAAAAAGTAATTCCAGGCAATGCGAAAATAAGCATTTATGAGATTATGCAAAAATGTGCTTTAGATTATAAAGATGAATTAGCACTTAAAGAATACACAGAAAAATTAGGACTTGTTTATCTTAGCACACCCTTTTCTCGTGCAGGTGCAAACCGCTTAGAAGATATGGGAGTTAGTGCTTTTAAGATTGGTTCGGGCGAGTGTAATAATTATCCGCTTATTAAACACATAGCAGCCTTTAAAAAGCCTATGATAGTTAGCACCGGAATGAATAGCATTGAAAGTATAAAACCAACTGTAAAAATCTTATTAGATAATGAAATTTCCTTTGTTTTAATGCACACAACCAATCTTTACCCAACCCCACATAATCTTGTAAGATTAAACGCTATGCTTGAATTAAAAAAAGAATTTTCTTGTATGGTAGGTTTAAGCGACCACACTACCGATAATCTTGCGTGTTTAGGTGCGGTTGCACTTGGAGCTTGTGTGCTTGAAAGACATTTTACTGACAGCATGGATAGAAGCGGCCCTGATATAGTTTGTTCTATGGATACAAAGGCTTTAAAAGAGCTTATTATCCAAAGCGAGCAAATGGCTACAATGAGAGGAAGCAATGAAAGCAAAAAAGCAGCAAACGAAGAACAAGTTACAATTGATTTTGCCTTTGCAAGTGTAGTTAGCATTAAAGATATTAAAAAAGGCGAAGTTTTGTCTATGGATAATATTTGGGTTAAAAGACCTGGACTTGGTGGAATTAGTGCAGCTGAATTTGAAAATATTTTAGGCAAAAAAGCAAAAAAAGATATAAAAAATAATACACAACTAACTTGGGATGATTTTAAATGAAAAAAATAGTTTTTGTTAGCGGAACTAGAGCTGATTTTTCTAAAATAAAATCACTCATGATGAAAGTTGAAAATTCAAATGAATTTGAATTATTTATATTTGTAACCGGTATGCATATGAGTAAAAAGTTTGGCTCTACTTATATGGAAATAGAAAAATGTGGTTTTAAAAATATATATAAATATATAAACCATGATAAGTATTATCAAATGGATAAGGCCTTATCATCAACAATAGATGGTTTTTCTAAATTTATACACGAGATAGAACCTGATTTGATAGTAGTGCATGGTGATAGAGTAGAGCCTTTGGCTGCTGCTATAGTAGGAAGTTTAAATAATATCTTGGTGGCACATATAGAAGGCGGAGAGCTTTCAGGAACCATAGATGAGAGTTTAAGACATGCAATTAGCAAATTAGCTCATATTCATTTAGTAAACGATGAAATAGCAAAGAAAAGATTAATACAAATGGGTGAAGATGAGAAATCTATATTTATTATAGGTTCTCCTGATTTGGAATTGCTAAACAATATTATATCTTTAGATGAAACAAAAAAATATTATGATATAAAATTTAAAAATTACGCCATAGCTATATTTCATCCAGTTACAACCGAAATAAACTCTTTGCATAAGCAAAGTGAAGAATTCGTAAATGCTCTTATAAAAAGTGAGAAAAATTATATAGTTATTTATCCAAACAATGATTTAGGGTTTGAGTTAATTTTGCAAAATTATGAAAGACTTAAAAATAACGAAAGATTTAAAATTTTTCCTTCTTTAAGATTTGAGTATTTTATAAGTTTACTAAAAAATGCTGATTTTATCATAGGTAATTCAAGTTGTATACTCAAGGAAGCTCTATATCTGAATGTAAATGGAATTTTAGTTGGTTCAAGACAAGATGGCAGAACTGATATTCATGGAACAACAAGAGCAAGTGCAAAGGAAAAGGATATATTAGAAGCTATTTTAAACACTAGTAAATATACTAATACTACAAATAAAAGACTAGAAATTTTAAATAGTTCCGAACAATTTTATAGGCTATTGAAAGATAATATTTTATTTACTATAAATAAGCAAAAAATATTCATGGATAAAAAATGACTTTATTTTATAAAATTATAGCTTTTTTAAGATTGCTTAAAATTGATAAAAAATTAAAATTTGATAACGAGTATTTTTTAAACTTAAATAAAAAAATCTACAATGAAAAACATAAAGGCTATTTTGATTTTGATCCAGAATCAAAAAATCCGAAATCTCCTTTAAATCCTTGGGCTTTTATAAGAGTAAAAAATGAAGCCATTACTTTAAGAGCTTCATTAGAAAGCATATTACCTGCAATACAAAGAGGTGTTATAGGATATAATGATTGTACCGATGGAA
>JACRSG010000022.1 GCA_014305285.1 Campylobacter jejuni | reverse complement strand
GGGGGGGGGGTATTGTAAAGGTAGCAATACTATAACTTTTACACAGTGTCAAGATTGCGGATATACATATAATTCTACATTTGATTTAAATAAAATCTCTAAAGAATATCAAAGTGAAGGCTATTTTTCGCGCAAAATAGTCTCAAAAGCCATGAGTAATAATATAAAAACGATTAAAGATAAATGTTTAAAGTATATTAATAAAAATAGCATTTGTTTAGAAGTTGCTCCAGGCAGTGGAGATATGGTAAATGCTCTCATACATGATGTAAAATTTATGTATACTATTGATCCATCTTTAGTTTCTTTAGAAATGGAAAATATAAATAATCTTAAACATATACACGGATTTTTTAATTTTAATATTTTGAAAGATAAACTAGAATATAAAATTGATTTCATTGTATTTAGACATCTACTAGAACATATTAATACACCTCTAGATTTTTTAAAAGATGTAGTTAAACTACTTGAAAATAATAGTATTCTATACATAGAAGTTCCAAATATTGAAGAATTTATTGAATATGGAAGATTTTATGAAATTTTTAATGATCACTGCGGATATTATCAAAAAAATGTTTTAATTAATGCTTTACAATTTTTGGGTTGCGAATTTATAGATGAAATTTTTCTTTATAGAAAACAACATATGGGATTATTTTTTAAAAAAAACACAAATATATCCAATAAATTAAATTTTAAACTTTTTGATAAAAACATTTATACCTCCTTTCAAGAAAATATAAGAAAATTAAACAATCTTTTGCATGATTATAAAAATATCGCAATTTATGGATCTGGAGCCCATGGAAATACTATTACAACTTTTATTGATAATCCTGAAAAAATCAAAAAATGTTTTGATCTTGACACAAGAAAGCAGGGGATGTTTTTGCAAAACTCTTCAATTATTATCCAAGAACCCAATATAGAAAATTTTAAAGACCTTGAAATTATTATCATAGCAGCACCTTTATATGAAGAAGAAATTATAAAATCTTTAAGAGAAAAAGGATATAAAGGGGATATTGTTGCCACAGAAAAAGAGTTAAAAATAATATAAGAATCATACCTGAGAATTATAAAAAAATCTATAATCCTCAGGTATACCGATATCTATAAAATAATTATCAAAAATTTCAGCCCTAGCCTTTAGTTTTTCATAATTTTCTTGTAAAAATTCCTCAAAAGAAAATTTTCCTTGCAAAGTAAAATCCTTAAAAATATCTTTATTTAAAAGATAAATTCCACCATTGATTAAACCTTGCTTTTTAAATACTTTTTCCTCAAAAGAAATCACAAAACCTTGCCCATCAAGATTTACCGTGCCGTATCTATCAAAGTCATTCATTTGCTTTAAAGCAAGGCAAATTTTACTTCCATTTAACTTTAATTTACTTAAATCTATCTCAAACAATGTATCTCCATTTACAACATAAGCTTCATTTTTTATAAATCTCAAAGCCTCTTTTATAGCTCCACCCGTTCCTAAAGCCTCTTTTTCTATACTGTATTTTATTTTTATATCCAAAAACTCATCTTTAAAATATTCTTGTATTACTTCATACTTGTATGATAGTGCTAAGATAACTTCTTTTATACCTTGCTTTTTAAGATACTTAAAAATAAATTCTAAAAAGGGTTTATCATTTATCGGTGCCATAGGTTTTGGAATGTCTTTTATGATGCTTTTAAGCCTTGTTCCTAAGCCGCCGCAAAGTATTATTGCTTGCAAGAAAAACCCTTACCAAAAAGCTCTTCTTCAACGATAGCGCAAATAATATGTCCTATTAAAATATGCACTTCTTGAATTCTTGGCGTGCAAGTTGAAGGCACTTTGATACAATAATCACAAAGCCCGTTCATCGCTCCTCCGCTAGCTCCACTTAAACCTATGCTTATGATTTCCTTTTGTTTGCAAAGCTCTAAAGCTTTTAAGATATTTTTACTATTTCCACTTGTTGAAATACCTATAAAAACATCTCCTTTAACACCTTGTGCTTGCACTTGTCTAGCAAACAAATTTTCATAACCATAATCATTTCCAATAGCTGTTAATATACTTGTATCTGTCGTAAGTGCAATACTTGCAATACCCGGTCTATCAAAGTAAAATCTACTCACAAATTCTCCCGCTATATGCTGTGCATCTGCCGCACTACCGCCATTTCCTGCCAATAAAGTTTTATTACCATTTTTATAAGCTTTTATAACTTCTAATGAAGCATTTTTAATAAGAGTTATTAAATTTTCATCTTTTAAAATTTGCTCTTTTAATAAAATCGATTCTTGAAAATGTTCTTTTATATAAGAATTTAAATTCTCCATGATTTAACCCCCTCTTTTGTAAATGAAAAATCTTGCACATAACCTTGTTCTTTTCTTAAAGCTTTGATTAAGTTGTATTTTTTAGTAGGATCTACGAAGAAAAACATAAATCCACCTGCCCCAGCTCCACTAGTTTTACCACTATAAGCCCCATTATCTATAGCTAGTTTATAAATTCTTTCAAGCTCATCATTACTAACGATTTCAGAAATGATTTTTTTTGACTGCCAAGACTTACCTAAAATTTGTGCTAAAGTTTCAAAATCGGCCTTAAATAAAGCTTCTTTCATCTTTATAGCATCTTGTTTTATCGCATGCATGGCTTCAAGAGATTTTTCATCTCCTAATTTTCCTTTTTTATGCTCTTCTATATCTTTTGCCTCTCTTGTGATATTTGTAAAATAAAGCACAGTTCTAGATTCAAGCTCACTTGCAATCCAGTTTTTAATACGCAAAGGATTAACAATAACTCTTTTATTATCATAAAATTCCATAAAATTAAATCCACCAAAAGTTGCGGCATATTGATCTTGTGCTCCGCCTACTATACCTAAATCTTCTCTTTCTATCTCGTAAGCAAGTTTAGCGATTTCATATTCTCCTAAGGGGAGATTAAGCCATTCTGCAAAAGCTTTTATAACCCCTACAACTAAAGTTGAGCTTCCACCAAGTCCGCTACCACTTGGAACATCCGAATAAGTATGCAAAGAAAAACTCAAAGGCTTTTTTGTAAAATCTTTTACAATGCGATTGTAAATGCTTTTAAAAATATCTAATTTTCCATCATTTTTTAAGAATTCTTTACTTTCATACTCAGAGTAAGAATTTGTATCAGGAGAATCAAATATAATTTTTCCATCTTCTCTTTCGATCAAAGTACAATGTATGTATAAAGATATAGTTGCATTTAAAACATAACCTGTGTATTTATCGCAATATAAATTGATATCAGTCCCTCCACCTGCTAAACCGAGACGAAGGGGAGTTTGCGTGCGTATAGTTTTCATCAAATTACTACTTATTTTGCTATAATTTTTATAATAAATTATAGCAAAATATACTTAACTTCTATGAATATCATTTAAACATTTGCAAAGCGATTAACTTTCATCATTTTAAATGCTCTTAATAGCTCTTCAATACCATCTTCTAAAGTATTATCTGGTTTCCAACCTGTAGCCTCTAATTTAGCATTTGAAACCAAATAATCTCTTTTATCTGGATCTTCACCTATACTTGCCGAATGGATATAAAAATCAGGAACATACTTTTTAATCGTTTCAGCAAGCTGTCTTTTGGTCAAATTTGCAGAGCTTAATCCCATATTATAAGCTTGACCTTTCATCTTATCATAATTCTCAATCCCATGGATAAATCCTTTAACCACATCGCGAACATGAATATAATTGCGTCTAAAATGCTCTTCAAAAAGCACTATAAATTTATCTTTATACGCACGATAGGTAAAATCATTAACAAGTAAATCAAGTCTCATTCTAGGTGAAATTCCAAAAACAGTAGCCAAACGAAAAGTTACACAATTTCCTTTATCAAGCAAGTATTGCTCCGCATAAACTTTATCGATTCCATATTCTGAGATAGGGCGTAAAGGAGATTCTTCAGTGCACATTGCATCTTTTTCTCCTATACCATAACCGCTGTTTGTATTAGGGTAAATAAATATTTGAGAAGGACTTGCAAAATCACTTATCATTTTTACGGCTTCATAATTAATCATTTTGGCTAATTTTGGATTTCTTTTACAAAGTGGAGCTCCAACTAAAGCAGCTAAAGGGATAATAATATCAGCTTTTACCACCTCTTGTTTAATGAGATTTTCATCCATAGCATCACCCTTTATAAAAGTGAAATTTTTATTATGAGAACAAGGCAAAAGTGAAATTTGATCAAACATCAAATTATCAATCACACAAACTTCATAACCTTTTTCGAGTAAAATCGGTGTTAAAACCGAACCTATATAACCTGCACCGCCTGTAATTAAAGCTTTTTTTGACATATTTTTCCTTTAAATCGATGGTTTTATCGATTTAAAGGAATTCTACCCTTCTTAATTTCATTTCTCCAATGATTTAACAAATCTTTAAGCATTTGTCTAACAGGAATTTCAGCTTTCCAATCGATAAAACTCTTTATTTTACTATTATCAAACATTTGATAGTCAGCATCAATAGGACGCATCCTATCTTCATCTTGTCTTACCTCAATACCCCCCCCC
>JACRSG010000002.1 GCA_014305285.1 Campylobacter jejuni | reverse complement strand
GTGAAACTTTATAATTTAAAAGATTTTAAGCCCTTTTTTCGAAAAAAGGAAATGAAATTATAACTCATTAAACTTAAAAGGGAATTAAATAATGTAAATATTTGTTGGGTTTAGGAAGAAGATGGGGAGCTAAAATATACTTTTAAAGTTTAATGATAATAAAAAATATTAAGAATACATACGACTATAGTATTGAAAGGCATGACTTAGGGAAGATAAATTCCCTAAGTTTAGAAATATTTAAAAATTTTAATATTTTAAAAAATACTCTTGAATTTTTTTAGGATCACTTGTTTTTGTAAGTGCTAACATAAGCAAAACTCTTGCTTTTTGAGGGTTTAAATCTTCAGCACTAACAAAACCTAATTTCTTATCTGAATTACTTACAGCAACACGCCCTGCCACAACCCTTGAACTTACAACAACATTAAGTCCTTTTTTTATAAGCTCTTTTAAAACATTTTTTTGATCTTCATGTACACTTCCTGCACCACTTCCTGCAACAACTATACCCTTAGTTTCATGTTCAAATAAAGCTTTTGCAGCGACACCACTACCATCATTTGAATAGGTATAAAGAATGTCTACTTTTGGTAAACTTGTGAGTTTGCTTACATCAAAAGGAACATTTTTTGTGTGTGCTTTAGCAATATTATTATAGAAAAAGACTTTACCATCTATTATATAACCCAAATCCCCAAAATCAGGAGAAGAGAAAGCATCAACATTTAAACTATGAGTTTTTACCACGCCTCTAGCACTTAAAATTTTATCATTCATAGCCACCATAACACCCTTGCCCTTAGCTTCTTTATCAGCAGCTAATGCTACAGCATTGTAAAGATTTTTTGGCCCATCTGCACTTATAGCAGTTGATGGACGCATAGCACCAACTAAAACTACAGGCTTATCACTTTTAATGGTTAAATTTAAAAAATAAGCAGTTTCTTCCATGGTGTCAGTACCATGAGTTATAACCACACCATCTACCCCTTCGGCAAAAAGCTTATTAATTTCTTTAGCAAGCTTTAGCCAAATTTCATCACGCATATTTGAACTATCAATATTTGCTATTTGCTCCCCGCTAATATTAGCTAAATCTTGAATTTGTGGAACTGCTTTGATTAAAACATCTACGCCAACAACTCCGACTGTATAACCTGTTGTGGCAACAGCACTATCAATAGAACCTGCTATCGTTCCACCTGTTGCTAAAATAGCAATCTTTGGTTTAGCTTCCACCATACATGCTCCTATAGATAAAAATACTAATACACACATTAGTAACTTTTTCACAATTCTCACCTTGTTTGTTAAAATTCGTTTCATTAATGAAACTTATATAATATTAACAAATAAAAATTCTATAAATTTTTATAAAATTTCTTTAATAACAAATTGTGGAGCTACAAATCCTCTAAATTCATTCTTGGAAATACTTCCAAGTAAAGAAATATTTTGATTTAATTCTGGCTCTCTATCAAAATTAAAAAATAAAGCCTCTATGGTTTTATTTTCCTTGGTTAAAATAAGCTTTAAGTGTTTTTCATCTTTACCTAGAAGTTTTTTATTTTTTACACAAAGATTTTCTAAGACAAAAAAAGGTCGTGGATTTTTATGTCCAAAAGGTTCAAAAGATTCTAAAATTTCAAGCATTTCAAAATCAATTTCGCTAGGTTCTAAAATTCCTAAAATTTCATCCGTATCCAAAAATTCACTTTCAGAAATTTGTGAACATTCTTTTTTGATTTTATTTTTAAATTGTTCAAAATTTTCAGAGTTCAAACTGATTCCAGCGGCACCTTTATGACCACCATAATTGCTTAATATAGAGTTTGTCTTAGAAATTAAAGCTAAAATATCAATCTTGCCAACACTTCTTGCACTACCTTTTAAGTGTTCTTCATTTTGAGAAAATACAAAAGCAGGTTTATTAAAATGTTTAGCTAAACGACTTGCCACAATCCCTAAAACCCCTTCATGCCAATTTAAACCCGATACCACAATACAAGAATCATTTTCATCGATTTGATTTAAACTATCTTCAAAAAGCTGTTTTTCTTCATCTTTACGACTTTCATTAAAACTAACAATTTGCTCTAGATATTCTAAAGCTTTGTTAAAATCTTTAGTGTGTAAAAATTCATAAGAAATACTTGCATCATCCATTCTTCCAGCACTATTTATAAGCGGAGCAATTAAAAATCCTATATTATCAAGAGCAAATTTATCCTTTTGATAATAATGCTTAATAGCCCTAAAAGCAGCTCTTTTGGATTTATTAATATGATCTATACCACGCCTTACTAAAGCACGGTTTAGATCTCTAAGCTCCATCATATCTGCGATAATTGCAATCGCTAAAAGTTCTAAAAATTTACTCATATCGTATTTCAGTTTGCAAACTTCTTTTAAAGCCGCTATCAAATACCATGCCACTTGAGCTCCACAAATTTCAATTTCTGGAAAATCACAATCTTTTTGCTTTGGATTGATAATAGCAAAAGCATCAGGCAAAACATCTTGAGGCATATGGTGATCAGTGATAATTAAATCTATATTTTTTTCTTTACAGAGTCTAGCTGCTTCAAGAGCAGCTATTCCATTATCTACTGTTATTATTAAATTTACATCAAGCTCATTGATAATCTCAGCGTTTAACCCATATCCATCTTTAAAACGATTTGGAATTCTTATTATATAATCAAAACCTATATCATCGAAAAATTCTGCCATAATAACACAAGAAATAATTCCATCGACATCATAATCCCCTACTATAGCGACTTTCTCATTTTTTTCCACAGCTTCTTTGATACGATTAGCTGCTTTATACGCATCCTTTAAACAGCATGGTAAGGGTAAATCACAAAGCTTGGTATGCAAATCTTTTTCAAAGCGTAAAGCCAAAATTTTTTTAATTTCATTTTTATTAATTATCTTCATACTTTATAGCCGCCTTGATAAAACCGCAAATCACAGGATTAACATGCTCAAGCCTCGATGTAAATTCTGGATGAAACTGCACAGCCAAGAAAAAAGGATGGGAATTAAGCTCAACTGCTTCGATCAATCCTTTGCTTTCGCCACTTACAATCAAATCATATTTTTCAAAATCTGCTCTATATTTTGGATTTGCTTCATAGCGATGGCGATGGCGTTCTTTTACACTTTTTGCTTCATTATAAACCTTGGCCAAAAGAGATTTTTCCTTGATATCGCATTTATAAGCTCCCAAACGCATGGTTCCGCCTAAAGGAGTTTTTGCAGTGCGAATTTGTTTTTCTCCATTTGTATCCATAAATTCATCAATCAAATAAACCACAGGATTTTGACATTTCTCATCAAATTCACTTGAATTTGCATCTTTAAGTTTTAATACATTTCTAGCAAATTCTACCAAAGCAAGCTGCATACCTAAACAAATTCCTAAAAAAGGAATTTTATTTTCTCTGGCGTATTGAATGGCTTTCATCTTACCTTCTACACCACGATATCCAAATCCCCCAGCAACTAGAATTCCACTCACATCTTTAAACACTTCAGCACTTTCCATATTTTCAAGTTTTTCACTACCTACCCATTTTAACTCTACTTTAGTATCTAGTGCTGCACCTGCGTGTATAATAGCTTCCGTAAGGCTTTTATAACTTTCTTTTAAATCCACGTATTTACCTACAAAAGCAATTTTAACTTCATTACTTGGTGCTATAACTCTTTTTACCAAAGAATCCCAATTTTCCATATTAGGTTTTAAATTTTTCAAATCCAAAATTTCAGCAACAGGGCTTAAAATATCTTGCTTTAAAAAATTAAGTGGGATTTGATAAATACTAGCCGCATCAACACTTTCTATCACACAATTTTTTTCCACTCCACAAGAAATAGCAATTTTGTCTTTTAAATCCCTATCAAGAGCTTTTTCACTACGACAAATAATCATATCAGGACTAATACCTATGCGTCTTAACTCGCCTACACTGTGTTGAGTTGGCTTTGTTTTTAACTCCCCTGCAGCTTTGATAAAAGGTACTAGAGTAAGATGAATATTCATAGCATTATTTTTACCCACTTCCAAACGCAAAGCACGAATGGCTTCTAAAAAAGGTAAGCCTTCTATATCTCCAACAGTTCCGCCTATTTCAACGATAAGTATATCTTTGTCTTCTCCTGCTTTTTTAATGCGATCTTTGATTTCTCCTACTATATGCGGAATAACTTGAATGGTTTTGCCAAGATATTCTCCACGCCTTTCTTTTTCAATCACACTTTGATAAACGCGTCCTGTAGTAAAGTTATTATCTTGAGATAAACTCTCATCCAAAAAACGCTCATAATGCCCCAAATCAAGATCCGTTTCTGCTCCATCATCGGTTACAAAAACTTCTCCATGTTCAAAAGGACTCATAGTGCCTGGATCAACATTGATATAAGGATCAGCTTTTAAAATACTCACTTTAAGCCCTGAATTTTTTAAAAGTGTTGCAATAGAAGCAGCGGCTATTCCTTTACCTAAAGAACTTAAAACTCCACCTGTTACAAAAATATATTTTGTTTGTTTCATTGATAATAAGCCTTATTTTTTATCTAATTATAGCTTGATAAAACTTTTTATTTCATTAGAATTTTAAGTAAAAAATGCAAGAATTATAAAAAATATTTTTATCAAAAAAAGGAATAAACATGCAAATCACTTTACTTTTTCACACTCCATTATCTGTTTGTTCTCATGCAACAAGAACTTGTTGGCAAAGCTTTGAAAAAGGCGATTGCGGTGGCGAAAAAGATAAAGAACTTATCGATCGCGTGGGCAATAAATTCAAACACGCTTCAACCTTAGAGCATCTAAGCTATACTTTTTATATACAAGGAATTTCAAGAGCTTGTTTGCAAGAAGTCGCAAGACACCGTCACACTAGTCCTAGCGTAAAAAGCACGCGTTATACCTTAAAAGAACTTCGCAATGAAGATGAATTTAAAATAGGAGATTTTGAAAACGCAAGTCGTTATCTTGTGCTTTGTGGCAACGAAGAGGTTGATAATGCAAGCATTAAAGCCTTAGAAAATTTACGCACTATTTTACAAAAAAGCATCAGTTTAGATATAGCCAAATACTGCTTACCAGAAAGCTATAAAACCGAACTTACACTAACAATTAATGCAAGAAGTTTACAAAATTTCATTTCTTTACGTAGTTCAAAATCGGCTCTTTGGGAGATTAGAAATTTAGCAAATGCTTTATTTGAAGCCTTGCCACAAGAACACAAATTTATATTTGAACATTGTTTACATAAAGATATAGAATAAATCATACTAATTTTATCTTATTTAAAATATTTTTGTGCTACCATTTATAAAATCAAGTTTTATGCAAGTATATTTTCATACACTTTGTGCTTGATTATAGTTTCTTATAAGGACTTTTATGGATAAACAATTTTTTCAAGATTTTCTAATGCTTTCACAAGCTCATACTATAGCTATTCTTGCTATACTTTGTGTTGTTTTTTACGCATTGAAAAAAATGCGGGATATCAAAATCAATTTTTCTCTTCGCATGCTATTTGCACTTTTAATGGGTTTAGGGTTTGGTTTTGCTTTACAATATTTAGCAAACTTTCCAGATGCTAAAGAAGCAAGTAATATTCTTTGGTATAGTGAAACAAAACATTGGTTTGCATTTGTAAGTTCTGTTTTTGTAGCTTTTATAAAAATGCTAGTTGTTCCCCTTGTAAGCATTTGTATTATAAAAGTAATTATAGAAATTGATAAAAACATCAAAATATCTTCCTTGCTTGGAATAAGTCTTTTTTGGATACTCTTTAGCACAGCCATAGCTGCAACCTTAGGTATATGTTTAGGTTATGGTTTTGATTTAGGAAGTAATTTTGCTATACATGAAGGAGATAAACAAATTCGCGAAATTCAAACTTTTTCAAATATTATACTAGAGCTAATACCTAGCAATATCGTTACAGCCATTAATAAAGAAAATATTATAGCTATTGTCATTTTTTCTTTTTTTATAGGAATTAATGCTAAAAAAATTTCTAAAAAAGAAAAGTATGAACAAGCCTTTAAAAGTTTTCATAATTTTATCCTAACCTTTTATAATGTTATGATGAACATGACTGCTACAGTTATTAGATTTATGCCTTATGCTGTAGTTTGCATGACGGCTAATGTGCTTTTAAGCAATGGTTTTGAAGCTATCAAAACAGCTGGACTTTTTATAATGCTTATTTATATAGCTATGTTTGTAATGTTTGGGGTGCATTTTTTACTTCTTGCTTCACAAGGATTAAACCCTATAAAATATGCAAAAAAGGCCTTTCCTGTATGGTTATTTGCATTTAGTTCAAGATCTTCTTTAGGTACTTTACCTATGACCACTTCAACTTTGCAAAATAAATTCGGAGTTAATCCTGCTATAGCTAATTTTGTAGCATCTATAGGTACAACAACAGGACTTAATGGGTGTGCAGGATATTTTCCGGCTTTAGCAGCAGTTTTTGTAGCTTTTGCTACACATACACATATTGATTTTACATTTGCTTTAATGATAGTTTTAGTAGCTGTTATTGGATCCTTAGGTATAGCTGGAGTACCTGGAAGTGCAACTATGGCAGCTTCTATTATGTTAGCAGGGATTGGATTTGGCAATAATTTTGTCATGCTAAGTTTGATTTTAGCCATAGATCCTATTATAGATATGGCAAGAACAGCAAGCAATGTCTCAGGAGCTATGACTTCGGCACTTTGTACTGCAAAAAATCTAAAAGCTCTAGATAAAGAAATTTACAATTCTTAATCTTTTAAAACCCAATGCTTTTCATTGGGTTTTAGTATTTATTGGCAACCTTCACATTCTATGCTACGATCTGCAACATTGACTTTTTCACTATCAGGACTTTCGCTTCTTAGGTAATAAGTAGATTTTACTCCAAGCTCCCAAGCAAGTTGATAAATTTCATTTAAATACCCTCCACTTGCTTTATCAAGTGATAAAAAGATATTTAAACTTTGTCCTTGATCAATCCACTTACCACGCACAGCAGCAGCTTTTACAAGAATTTTTTGATCAAGTTCATAGGCTGGAGTATAGTATTGCCAAGTATCAAGGCTTAAATTTGGCACAACCACAGGTATCATACCGCTTAAATTTTGTTCAAACCACTTTCTTTTATAAACAGGTTCAATAGTTTGCGTAGTACCCACCAAGATAGAAATAGAAGAAGTAGGTGCAATGGCCATCAAATAACCATTTCTCATACCATCTTTTTTAACTTTTTCTCTAAGTTTAGCCCAGTCACATTCACTTTGATCAAATAAACCTTCTCTCAAAGTTAAAGCTTTGGCTTTAGGACTTGCTACATCGATAGGAAAAATCCCCTTGCTCCAATTTGATCCTTCAAAATCTTCATAAGAACCCTTTTCAAGAGCTAAATTTGAACTCGCATTAATAGCCTCAAAGCTAATTTGTTCCATAATCTCATCAATTTTATTTAAATGCTCATCACTTCCCCAGTGAATCTTAGCTTCAGCAAGCATTTGCGCTTCACCCATAACACCAAGGCCTATGGCACGAGATTTTAAATTTGTATCTTTTACCTTTCTATGAGGATAAAAATTTAAATCAATCACATTATCAAGCATACGAATAGCCGTTGGAACAACACGCTCTATATCTTCTTTAGTATATACTTTGCTAAGATTTATACTTGCCAGATTGCAAACGGCTGTTTTTCCATCATTTTTATATTTTTCTACTATATAAACTTTATTACCATCAATGCTATCTAAAGTTGAGATTTTTTTAGCTGATTTTTCATATCCCCCATCAACAACAACCTTTTGTTCTTCATCAAAATGAACCTCATCTCCATTTTCAAAAACCACTTTGATTTGATAATAATTTGGCTCGGTATTTTGAAAAATTTCAGTACACAAATTTGAACTTCTAATAATTCCTACATGAGCATTTGGATTTGCTCTGTTAGCACTATCCTTAAAACATAAAAATGGCAAACCTGTTTCAAAATAATTTAGCAAAATTTTCTTCCAAAGCTCTTTAGCTTCCACAATTTCTTTGGTAATGCTTTCATCTTTTTCATATTCTTCATAGCGTTTTTCAAAAGACTCACCATATAAATCACACAAATCCGCCGTATCTGCAGAATCAAAAAGAGTCCATTGATCATTAGCTCTTACTCTTTTCATAAAAAGATCATTGATCCATAAAGCAGGAAAAAGTTCATGAGTCCGGCGTCTTTCTTCGCCTGAATTTTTACGCAAATCAATAAAATCGCTTATATCCATGTGCCAAGGTTCTATATAAACTGCGATAGCCCCTTTTCTAGTGCCTAGTTGATCTACAGCCACGGCAATATCATTAGTAATTTTTAAGAAAGGTATAATCCCTCCTGCAGCGTTTTTATGCCCATCTATACTTCCACCCATAGCACGTACTTTAGACCAATCCCAACCTATACCGCCACCAAATTTAGAAAGTAAAGCCATTTCTTGATAAGAATCAAAAATACCTTCAATATTATCAGGGGTTGATCCTATATAACAAGAGCTAAGTTGGTGGCGCGTTGTTCTTGCATTGGATAAAGTTGGAGTTGCAAGCATGAGTTCAAATTTAGAAATTAGATCATAAAATTTCTTTGCCCATTCTTGAGGATTAAATTCATTCTGTGCTAAAAACATTGCAATGGCCATAAACATTTGCTGAGGAAGCTCTATAGGCATACCTTTACTATCTTTAATCAAGTATCTATCATATAAAGTTTTAACACCAAGATAAGTAAACTGCATATCGCGTTCAGGTTTAATATAAGCATTTAAATCATCTAAATCGTATTTTTCTTTAAGACCAAGTAAAATTCTTCCTTCTTTTTCACCCCTTTGAAAATATTCACGCAAATGACTATAGCGATTCATGCCATTAACTTTTTTATACAAATCAAATAAAAAAAGTCTAGCGGCAACAAAGGTCCAATTTGGACAATCAATATCTATCTTATCTACTGCAGTTTTAATTAAAGTTTTTTGAATTTCTTCAGTTGAAATTCCATCACGAAATTGAATCTTTGCATCAAGTTCGAGTTCACTTAAATTCACACCTTCTAAATCTTTTACAGCATCAGAGGTACATTTTTTTATCTTAGAAACATCCAATTCTTCTGTACGACCATTTCTTTTAATAACTTTCATTGCCTTCCTTGCTTTTTATTTAAATGTTCTTTTAAAAATTGCATCAACATTTTTTGTATAGTAGTTATAATCGAAACATTTTCTTATATCCTCTTCACTCAAACTCTTTCTTAAATCCTCATCTCCTAAAAGTGCCAACAAAAACAAACTTTCATTTTTTTCATTGATAGCAGCCTTACCATTTTGCAAATCTACCCAAACTTTCATAGCATTTCTTTGGACTATTTTATAAGCCTCTTCACGACTAATACCTTTAAATGGAAGCTCTAAAAGCACCCTCCCTGAAAATACAAGCCCCCCTGTAAGATTTAAATTTTTCATCATATTTTCAGGATAAACCAAAAGTTTATCAATCAAATTTGTAAGACGCATAAGCATAAAATCAGCCGTGATAAAAGCATCAGGCAAAATAAATCTTTCAACACTTGAATGAGATATATCTCTTTCATGCCAAAGTGCAACATTTTCCAAGGCTGGAGTTACAAAAGATCTAAGCACACGACAAAGCCCTGTGATATTTTCACTTAAAACAGGATTTCTTTTATGTGGCATAGCTGAACTTCCCTTTTGTCCTACACTAAAATACTCCTCAGCCTCATAAACTTCAGTTCTTTGGAAATGTCTTATCGCTACAGCGATTTGCTCACAACTTGAAGCTAAAATCGCAATAGCAGAGATAACTTGAGCATAACGATCTCTTTGGATCACTTGATTTGAAACAGGAGCGGCTTTAAGACCTAAATCTTTACAAACCTCTTCTTCAAATTCTAAAGGAGCATGAGCAAAATTTCCCATTGCACCACTGATTTTTCCATAGCTTATCACTTCTTTTGCATGTTCTAAAAGCCCTTTTGCATGCAAAATTTCATCATACCAAATAGCTAGTACCAAACCAAAAGTAATAGGCTCTCCATGAATTCCATGGCTTCTTCCTATCATTAAGGTATCTTTATGTTCCAAAGCACGTTTTTTGATGGCTTCTAAAAGCAAAGAAACATCTTCTAAAATAAGCTCTAAACTCTCTTTTATCTGCAAAGCAACAGCAGTATCTATACAATCAGAACTTGTCATTGCATAATGCACAAAACGACTCTCTTCTCCCAAACCTTCACTTACACTTGTAAGAAAAGCTATAACATCGTGTTTTGTAGTTTTTTCTATTTCATTTATTCTTGCAATATCAAATTTTGCGTTTTTAAGAATTTTTTCACAGTCTGTGTCATTAATGAGACCAAGTTTATTCCAAGTTTTTACAGCAGCTAATTCTACTTTTAACCATGCATCGTATTTTGCTTGCATGTCCCATTTTTTAGCCATGATTTCTCTGCTATATCTTTCAACCATCTTTGAAACCTTTTTAGCTATAATTTTTAAAAAAAGAAATGAAATTTTATCTAAAAAAAATTTAGAGGAAGGTTAAGTTTGGCTTACACAAAAATAAAACTCTCAAACAATGGAAAAAAAGCGTTTCAAGTCCTTATGGAAAATTTAAAAATTAGCATAAATGAAGCACAAAAACTCATAGACAAAAAAAGGCTTTTTTGTGATGGAATTTTAGTAAAAGAAAAGAATAAAATTTTAAATGGTTTAGTAGAGCTTATAGTCTATGAAAATAATCCCAAAGGAGTAGAAATTGTCTTTGAAAATGAAGACTTTGCTGTGCTTGAAAAAGAAAGTGGGATCTTAAGCCATCCAAATGGTAGACATTGTAAATACAGCCTTAGTGATGAAATTTGGCATCTTTGGGGAAAAGAAGCTTGCGTGGCACATAGGCTTGATAAAGAAACAAGTGGAATTATACTTGTGGCTAAAAATAAAAAAGCTCAAATTGATCTTAAAAGTTTGTTTAAAAAAAAACTGGTTCAAAAAGAATATCTTGCTCTAGCTCGTGGAAAAATAGAAGAAAATTTTATAGTTGATAAAACTATAAAATTAGCCAAAAACTATGATGATGTAAAAACAAGAATGCAAATTTGCAAAGAAGGAAAACAAGCCATCACTGAATTTGAAATTTTAAAATACTTTCCTAAAATCAATGCCACTCTTTTACTTTGCAAACCCTTAACAGGCAGACAACACCAAATCAGAGTACATTTGCACTATAAAAATCATACCATTTTAGGCGATCCGCTTTATGGGCTTAGCAAAGAACAAATCGAAAATATTTTAGATGAAAAATTAAGCCCTAAAGAACGCTTAAAACTTACAGGTGCTTTGCGTTTGTGTTTGCATTCTTATCGTTTAAAATTTCAATACAAAAATCAAAATTTTGATATCAACTCAAAAAATAAATATAAAAAAATTTTCAACAATTCTATAAAATAAAATGATGTTTCACTATGCTACAATCAATCACTTTTTTACTAAATTTTAAAATAAAAAAATAATCCTTACTAAAACTTTAAGTATAATTAAATAAAAAAACGAGGTTTTCCAATGAAATTTGTTAATTTTATACAGGGTCAAAAACCTAGTCTAGGAGTGCTAAATTCTAGTGGAAAAATTGTAAGTTTTACTGATCTTGGCATTGAAATTAATGATATGAATGAATTTATCATCCATTTTGACAAATTTAAACACAAACTTACAGACTTGGATTCTAAGATAGCTTATGAAATTTCAAAAGAAAATTATCTAGCTCCTATTATAGAACCTCGCCAAGATATTATATGCCTTGGGATTAATTTTTTAGATCATGCCAAAGAATCTGCCAAATTTAAGGGTGAAAAATTTGAAGAAAGAGAATATCCTGTATATTTTGGAAAACGCTGTAATCAAGCTACACCACCTTTTGGAGATATACCTCTGCATGCCGATGTAACTTCTCAGCTTGATTATGAGTGTGAGCTTGCATTTATTTTAAGCAAAGATGCTTATAAAATCAAAGCTAAACATGCAAAAGATTATATCTTTGGCTATACTATTATCAATGAAATTTCTGCTCGTGAACTTCAAAAACGCCACAAACAATTCTACCGAGCAAAAAGTCTTGAAGGTAGCACTGTAATGGGACCTTATATCACAAGTGTAGATGAAATTTCTTATCCTCCTAAACTCCAACTTCAAAGCTATGTCAATGATGAACTACGCCAAAACTCTAACACCCAATTGTTTATTTTTGATATTGCTTATGTCTTAGAAGAACTTAGCGCAGGCATGGTTTTAAAAGCTGGAAGCATTATATCTATGGGAACTCCTAGTGGAGTAGGCATGGGACTAAATCCACCTACTTTTCTAAAATCAGGAGATAAAGTGCGTTGTGTTATAGAAAATTTAGGAGAACTTTGCAATAAAATAAAAAATATCGATTAAATAATTTACTAAAATTGCACTATAATGGCATTTTGAAAACTTAAAATTAAGGTAGAAATTTATCATGAAAAAAATAATAATGATTTTATGTTTATCTTATGCAAATATAGTCTTTGCAGTAGATATGATAACCCCTATTCCAAATTCCATCTCTTATGATAAAGAAAAAGCTAAACTTGGAAAAAGTCTTTATATGGATAAAAGTTTATCTAAAGATGGAAAAGTTTCGTGTAATACTTGCCATAGACTTGATCAACACGGCGTTGATGGACTTGAATTTTCAATAGGAGTTGATAATCAACTTGATAAACCCTTTAACACTCCTACAACCTTTAACTCCGTATTTAATTTTGTGCAATTTTGGAATGGTAGAGCCAAAGATTTAGTAGAACAAGCTAAAGTGCCTTTTTTCAATCCAAAAGAAATGGGGCTAAGTCCTGAAATTCTTTTACAAAAAGTTAATTCAAATAAAAATTATGTAAAAGCTTTTAAAAAACTTTATGGAGAAATTACAGTAGAAAATATAACTCTTGCGGTTGCTGAATTTGAAAAAACCTTAATCACTCCAAATTCTCCTTTTGATCGCTATCTTAGCGGAGATCAAAATGCTATTTCAGCTCAAGCTAAAAAAGGTTATGAAGATTTTAAAGCTAATGGCTGTATCTCCTGTCATCAAGGTCAAAATATAGGTGGAAATATGTTTCAAAAAATCGGTATTTTTCAAGAATACCCAAACCAAGAAGATTTAGGACGCTACGAAATCACAAAAAGAGAAGCTGATAAAATGGTATTTAAAGTTCCAAGTCTAAGAAATATAGCCAAAACTGGACCTTATTTTCACGATGGAACTATACCTACTTTAGATGCTTGTGTTCAGTTCATGGCTTACTATCAACTAGGAAAATTTTTAGATCAACAAACAGTTGATAATATAGTCGCGTTCTTAGAAAGCTTAACAGGAGAGTATCATGACAAATAAAAAAAGTTCATTTTTGATAAAATTTATTATTTTATCTACGCTAGTTTTAGCTTTCATTCTTGTTTTGTTAGGTATTATTTTTGATAACTATTCTTCATTTAAAGATAATAAAGACTTGATAAACACAGTTCAGCAACTACAAATTTCAGATGAAAAAATCAATTCTGTTTTTCAAAATAGTTTTAATTTTATCAACTACGATCCAAGTGTTCAGGCAATAAAAAAAATGCAAGAAAACTTTAAAAAACTTAAAACTTTTTTTGGCGGGGGAGGGGGTATTGATATAAGCAAAGCAGAAGAAATTTTTAATGCAAAAGTAATCGAGCTTAATTATTTCAAATCCGCAAATTCCATAGCAGTAAATTCAAAACTTTATTTATTTGAATTAGCTAAAAATTACTTTGAAGAATTAGAACAAAACCATGAAACAAATAAAAACAACTATAAAACAATGAGCTCCATGTTAAGCATTCTTTCAACCGAAAATATTTTACAAAAAACAACGCTCAACCAACTCAACAATCTTATGAAAGAAATCAAAAACGATACAAAAAGTGAAAATTTACAACTTTTTTTAAAACACTATAAAATGATTGTAAAACAGATTTCTATTATGCAAGAGAATTCTTCTATTTATGAGAATAACTCCCTTATGAAAGAGTTAAAACAACTTAACACTTTTACCCAAAATTCTGTAGAACAATCTAATTTATTTAAATTTTACATCTCTTTAGCAGTGTTTGGAATTACTCTTGTATTATTTGTATTTTTTATTTTATTAACACTTAAAAAAGTCATCATGCCAATTCATGCTTTAGAAAAACTAAGTGCTAATTTAGCTAGTAAAGAAGCCAATCTACATTCTCGTTTAAACATAAATCCAAAAAGCGAACTTGGACAAAGTGCTCAATACATTAATTCATTTATATCCACCGTTCAAAACTCGATCATAGAAGCCATAGAAAATGCCAAATCAAGTCATCAAAATTCACAAAAACTCAAAAACAACTCTATGATGCTTGAAAACAGTTCTAATTCTCAACATGAACAAATTCAAGAAGTTAAAGAAATCACTCATATTTTAGATGGTCATATCAATCTTGCAGGAAATTTAGCACAAGAAAGTATAGAAAATATGCAAGATATGCACATACTGATGGATAAGGTAGAACTTACCCTATCTAAACTTATAAATTTAATAAATGAAAACAATGAAAAAGAACAAAACATAGTAGTCAATATGGATAATCTAACCCAAAGTGCGGATAATATTATAGAAATCACGAATTCCATTAAAGACATAGCTGATCAAACTAATTTGCTTGCTCTAAATGCAGCTATTGAAGCTGCAAGAGCAGGCGAACATGGACGTGGTTTTGCCGTTGTAGCCGATGAAATTAGACAGCTTGCTGATAAAACAAGCAAATCTCTTTTAAACATCAATGCTACTGTTAATACTATAGTCCAGCAAATTGATGACAACAAAGCCTTAATGGATCTTATACATGACTCCATGAAAGAAACCTCTTCAAAAACCAATGATTTACAACAAGAACTTGTAAATTCCATGCATAAATTAGAAAGCTCTATAGAATCAACCCAAACCATGAAAGATAAAAGCATGGAAGTAAAAGATAAAATGCTTATCCTAGGAACAAATATAAATAAGGTTAACGAACTTGCGAATTCTGTTAAAGATTTATCATATGAAATCAATAACATCTCTCAAAATGTTCTAAACGATGCTTCTAAGCTTTCTGAAAAATTAAGTAGCTTTCAGTAACTTTTTTCGTGTTAATTTAAATTAACACGAAATTTTAATAAAAAATTTATTTTTAATTTATGTTTTTCAAGTAGAACTAGCGGTTTTTATTGTTCGTTATGGTAAGAAAGACAAATATCTTGCTGCTCTTTTAATCATGACAGCAGTAAGGCTTTATCAGTCTTTTTCTCACTATGGTAACCACGCTCATAGGGATTTAGATCAAGGTTTTAATCAGCACCATCATCGTAGCATCAAATGTTTTCCAAGCTTTTGTTAGCACAGGTGTTCCTCCTTATGTAGGACAAGGCGATCCTGTAAGATTTAGCTTAAATCCAAAATACATCATTTGGAATACAGATGGTTGTTATCAAGATGGAGTAAACAAACTTTATACTCTAAACTAGGACTTATATTTAATCTTATCTTTAAAACCTGCTTTTTCAAAACCTCTTAAACGAAGCAAACAGCTATCACACTCTCCACAAGCCTCATCTTCACTCTCATAACAAGACCAAGTAAGCTCTAAAGGCACATTTTCTTTTAAAGCTAGTTTTACAATTTGAGCTTTGTTTAGTCTAACAAGCGGAGTTTTTATACAAACTTTAAAATTCTTACTCGTGCCTTCATTGATAAATTCTTGTGCCTTTTGTACAAACTCATCAGTGCAGTCAGGATAACCACTGCCATCCTCTTCTACTACACCTATAAAAATACTCTCACAATTTTCCTTTTCAGCCAAAGATCCTGCTATACTTAAAAAAATTCCATTGCGAAAAGGCACATAAGTGATAGGTGGAGTATCGCTTATATAAAGCTCATTTTTAGGAATGTCTATACTTTTATCGGTTAAGGCATTGCCTCCTATATCTTTGATAAAACCCGCATCTAAAATATAAGATTTTTCTACTTTTAAAGCCTTGCAAATTTGCTTAAAGCATTCCCTTTCTTTTTCTTGAGTGCGTTGTTCATAGTCAAAATGCAAAGCAATGATTTTATAACCTTCTTTTTTGGCTAGATAAGCACACAGAGTACTATCCATACCACCACTTATGATACAAAGTGCTTTTTTACCCATTTTTATCCTTAAATTTGCTATAATTTCGCAATTTTAACGAAAATTTTTAAATTTAAATTGTAAAAAAGGTAAAAGCATGATAAACATAAAACTCATAGAACACATTTTTAAAGCCGCTTCTATCAGTCGTTGGAATGATTATCCAAGAATGACAAATTTAGTGGAACTTGACAAACAAGCTCATAAATTCATCATCGCATATTTTATCGCTAAAATGGAAAAAGATGTGGATATGAAAGTGATTATAGAAGGGGGAATTTTTGAGTTTTTAAGTCGTGTGGTAGTAACAGATATACGCCCTGACGTGTATCATGAAATAGTGCGTCAAAAAAAAGCTGAAGTCAATGCTTGGGTTTTAAGTAAAATCGAACCTATGATAGAAGATATAGAAGAAGGAGAGTTTTTAAAGCGTTTTGAAGCGTATTTAAACGGCAGTGCTTACGCTAAAGAAAGGCTTATCTTAAAAGCGGCTTCGTATTTTGCTACAAGATGGGAATTTAACATAGTTTATCAAACTTCAGCTTTTTTAAATGATATTGATGAAATAAAGAATAAAGTTGAAGAAGAATTAGAAGATTACTATGAGCTTATAGGAGCTAGAAAAATCGCTTTAAATCAAAAAATAGCCAAAATCATCGATCTTAGTGGAAGACTTCGCTTTCAAAAGCGTTGGGCTCAAACTCCACGCATACCTGAAACTGCGGTTTTAGGGCATATGCTTGTGGTGGCGATTTTAGGGTATTTTTACTCACTAAAAATCAAGGCTTGCGATAAAAGACTTGAAAATAATTTTTATTGTGCTTTATTTCATGATTTGCCAGAATCTTTAACGCGTGATATTATAAGCCCTGTAAAATACGGCATTGATGGACTTCATGATATCATAAATGATTATGAAATGAAACTTATCAATGAAGGAATTTTACCTTTTGTACCTGAGGGTTTAAGGGCTGAATTTTCTTATATTTTAGGCATTAGAGAAGGTAGAAACGATGAATTAAATTTTGTAAAAAATGAATTTGAAAACCGTACTTATAAAAATGCTAAAATCGAGCTTTGCAGCGGAAGTTTAAACTCTTTTAATAAAAATGAATTTGGTGCTATAGATGGTAAGGCACTTAAATACTGCGATAAAATCGCTGCCTATATAGAATCAGGACTTAGTATAAGCTATGGTGTAAAGTCTAAAGAACTTGAAAGTGGTTTTTTAGAGATGCATGAGTTTTTTAAAGAAAATCCTACTATAGATGGGGTGAATTTTTTTGAAATTTGTGAAAGTTTAAGAGAGTATTTTAAAATTTAAATAAAATTTTTATACTCCTATTTTTAATATATTTTAAATAAATACTATAAATTCAAATTTTATTTTTGCATAAAATATAAAGGAGTTATGTATGAATAAATGCTTTCAAAAGCACTATGCTTTAGCTTTTAGGTGTATTAGCAGGTATTTTAGAGCTATTGTTAAATGGGGTTGGGAAGTAACCTTTTCCTCCAAGAAATCCTAATATTTTTTGGCCAGTAGATGTGTTAGAACGCGTTACTCCACCTAAAATTTTTCTAAAACAATTAGACTTGCCTACTGATTGGACTTATACGTTTTCAGGTATGCAAATGCCTTTAATTGCGGAAATTCCACCACTTTCTGAAATTCCTTTGGATGAACACTTATCTGAATTTTAGCCATATTGTTTGGCTTTGGAGTATGGAAATCGTTCGTAGAGGCATAAGAAATCGTATAACCAAAGAAATAGAAGAATGAAAGGTTTCCTTTCATTCCATATCCAAAACCGCACCTTTACTAGCATTGCTAACAAGTTTTTGATACATTCTAAGCCATCTTGAAGATACTTCTTTTTGAGGCAATACAAATTCTTTTTTGCGTTTAGCGATTTCTTCTTCGCTTAAATTTGCATGGATGGTATAAGTATCTACATCGATTTCTATTTCATCTCCATCTTTTAAAAGTCCTATAAGCCCACCTTCAGCTGCTTCAGGGGAAATATGACCTATGCTTAAACCCCTTGTAGCACCACTAAAACGCCCATCGGTGATTAAAGCCACATCAGCACCTAAACCCATGCCCATTAAAAGTGAAGTAGGACTTAACATTTCTTGCATACCAGGACCACCTTTTGGACCTTCATAGCGTATCACACAAACATTTCCTTTTTGCACCTTGCCTTTAATGATGCCTTTTATAGCTTCATCTTGAGAATTAAAACAAACAGCTTTGCCTTTAAATTTTCTTTCTCCAACTATTCCTGCGGTTTTTATAACACAACCTTGCTCAGCTAAATTTCCAAACAAAATAGCGAGTCCACCTACTTTCGAGTAAGCATTATCTATTTTACGAATGATATTTTCATCTTTGATTTTGGCATTTTTTAAACGCTCTTTGAGACTTTCTCCTGTGATAGTAAACGCATCAAGTTCTAAAATATGCCCTTCTCTGCTTGAAATTTCAGCCATAACCGCACTCACACCCCCTGCTTTATGGATATCATCCATATAAACACTATTTAGCGATGGGGCTATTTTTGCTATGTGTGCGACTTTACTTGAGATGAAATTTAAATCTTTAATATCTAGTGCCACACCTGCTTCACGTGAAATCGCAAGCATGTGTAAAACAGTGTTGCTACTTCCACCCATTGCCATATCTACTACCATGGCATTACGCACGGCTTTTTGAGTGATGATATTGCGAATTTTAAAACGCTCATCTAAGGCGATTTCACAAATACGACGTGCTGCTTTTCTTAAAAGCTCTTCTCTTTCTTTGCTTAAAGCTAAGATGGTTCCATTGCCTTCTAGTGCTATACCCATAGCTTCGCATAAGGTATTCATAGAATTTGCTGTAAACATTCCTGAGCAAGATCCACCACTTGGACAGGCTGAACATTCTATATCTTTAAATTCTTCTTCGCTAATTTTTTTGGCTTGATAAGCTCCTACAGCTTCAAAAACAGAACTAAGACTAATCCTTTCTCCTTTTTTAGTTAGTCCTGAAGCCATAGGCCCACCACTTACAAAAATGGTTGGAACATTTACCCTTAAAGCCCCCATTAACATACCAGGAGTGATTTTATCGCAGTTTGGAATGCAGATTAAAGCATCAAGTTGATGAGCATTCATCACTGTTTCAATGGAATTTGCGATGATTTCACGACTTGGTAAAGAATAAAGCATACCTTCATGCCCCATAGCTATACCATCATCTACGCCTATGGTATTAAACTCAAAAGGCACGCAACCATTTTTGCGTATCTCATCTTTAATGATTTTAGCATAATCATTTAAAAAATAATGCCCTGGAATTATGTCTATATAGCTATTTGCTACACCTATGAAAGGTTTATTAAAATCTTCATCTTTTAAACCACAAGCACGAAGTAAAGAACGATTAGGTGCTTTTAAATGTCCTTTTTTTATCGCATCGCTTCTCATTGTAACTCCTGATAATAATTTTTTAAACATTATATTTAGCAAAGCTTAATTTTTGTGAAATTTATTTTGATATATATTTTCATAAATGATAAAAATTATTAATTGATAAAAATATTTTTTACAATATGAGACAATATGAAACCTATAAATGCCAAAAATGTGGCAATGAAGTAGAAGTTCAAAATGTGGGTGGCGGTAAGCTTGGTTGTGGTGGTGAAGAAATGAAATGTATCACTACGGATTTAACTGCAGCAAATTTGATCAAAGCTTTTGCAGGTAAATCTATAGCAAGAAACAAATACGATTTATTTGCTGATGTGGCTGAAGAAGAAGGTTGGCATGCGGTTGCTAGACATTTTAGAGAAGCAGCTGAAAATGAAAAATGGCATGCAAGAGCAGAATTTAAAGCTTATCATGAAATCGTTGATGACAAACCTTTAGAAATGACTACTAAAAATCTAGTAAGTGCTGCAGAAGGTGAAAATTATGAGCACACAACTATATATCCAAATTTTGCAAAAATCGCCGAAGATGAAGGCAAAAAAGCTCCAGCAGCCTGTCCTTTATGTAAAGCACCAAAAGAGTATTTTAAACGCGAATTTTTGGGTTAAGTTAAGAAATTCTTATCCTTTTTTAAGATAATATTATAATTATTTTTTAATAAAAGGATAAGAAAATGAAAAAATTACTATTTTTATTTTTTGCTTTAATGACTTTTCTCTTTGGCGCTATAAATATCAACACTGCAACACTAAAAGAATTAAAAAATTTAAATGGTATTGGCGAAGCTAAGGCTAAAGCGATTTTAGAATACCGCAAAGAAGCAAATTTTACAAGCATTGATGATCTTAAAAAAGTTAAAGGTATAGGTGATAAGCTTTTTGAAAAAATCAAAAATGATATCACGGTAGAATAAAAGGGCATTTTTTGCCCTTCTTTTTAGAAAAATTTGAAAACTTTATTTGACGCAAAAGAACTTTTAAACGAATTTGATAAAAATTTAATCGGTATTGATGAAGCAGGACGCGGTGCTTTAGCAGGTCCTATGATGATAGCAGCTTGCAAACTGAACAAAAAACTTGATGGGTTGTGTGATTCTAAAAAACTAAGTGAAAAAAAACGTGAAGAACTTTATGAAATCATCATCAAAAATTCAAACTATCTCATACTTGCTTTTTCTTCAGAACAAATCGACACACTAGGCTTAAGCACTTGTTTAAAAACAGGCTTAAAGCTTATAAAAAAGCATTTTAAAACAGAAAATAACTTCTTATATGATGGAAACACCAACCTAGGTATAAATGGGATAAAAACACAAATCAAAGCCGATGCTAGCATTTTGCAAGTAAGTGCAGCTAGCATACTTGCAAAAGTTAGTAAAGATAGGGTGATGAATTTCTTGGCTAAAGACTTTCCTTGTTATGAATTTGAAAAAAACAAAGCCTATGGCACAAAAGCCCACAAAGAACTTATAGCTAAATTTGGAATTTGCAAACTCCACCGAAAAAGTTTTAAACTTTTATGATTATTTTGCTAAATTTTGATGCAAACTCAAAGCACATTCTACACCATCTTTTATAGCCCAAACAACTAAAGATTGTCCTTTTCTAGCGTCTCCACAAGCAAAGATTTTTTTATGAGTAGTTTGGAAATTTTCCGTGCTTATATTGTTTTTCTCATCTAATTTCACTCCAAAATTTTTAGCGATAGCTTCTTCGCATCCACTAAAGCCCATAGCTAAAAGTACTAAATCCGCTTTATAAATTTTTTTAGAATTTGAAATTTCAACATTTATAGCCTTGCCTTCTTTAAACTCGCGTTTTAAATCATTTGCTTCAACGCCTTCCACATAAGTTTTTCCTAAAAATTTCTTTGTCATTTTTTGATATTCTCTAGGATCTTTACCATATACAGCAATGGCTTCTTCTAAACCATAATCAGTAGTAAAAATATCAGCTTTTAAAGGCCAAGGATTGTTTTGGCTTCTTTGCAAAGGTCTTTTTGGACTTCTTTCAAAACGCACTATGGATTTAGCTCCTTGTCTTGTCGCCACAGCAATACAATCAACACTTGTATCCCCGCTTCCTATAACCAAGACATTTTTACCTTTGGCTGTATCTGCACCCTTGCCTGTTTTTAACAAGGTTTTGGTATTTTGTGTTAAAAAATCAAGAGCAAATTCAACCCCTTTTAGCTTTCTACCTTCTATATCAAGATCTATAGGCTTGCTTGCTCCTGTACAAAGTACCAAAGCATCAAATTTTTTTAGAAGTTTTGAAACCTTATCTTTACTGTCTATATTTTCATTGACCTTAAATTCTATCCCACTTTCTTTGAGTAAATTAACGCGTCTATCGACTATACTTTTATCAAGCTTCATATCAGGGATACCATACATCAAAAGTCCACCTATTTTATCGCTTCTTTCAAAAACACTTACTTTATAGCCTAGTGAATTTAAAGTATTGGCACAAGCAAGCCCAGCAGGCCCACTTCCTATGATAGCGATTTTTTTGCCATTGTATTGTTTAGGTTTATTTACTCTTACTAAATTTTCTTTAAAAGCATTTTCTATAATGGATAATTCATTATTTTTGATACTCACACTTGTACCATTTATCGCACACACACAAGAATCCTCGCAAGGAGCAGGGCAAACACGACCAGTAAATTCAGGAAAAGGATTAGTAATATCAAGTCTTTCATAAGCTTCTTCCCATAAAGAACGATAAATAAGATCGTTCCATTCAGGAATGAGATTGTTTAAAGGACAGCCCACATCTTTTCCTTCACTCATCACACCCGTATGACAAAAAGCCACACCACAATCCATACAACGCCCGCCTTGAATTTCTTGTTCTTTTTTATCTAAAAATTTTGTAAATTCTTTGTAATTTAAAACCCTTTCTTTAGGAGCAATTTTTTTAAAATCCATTCTTTTAAAGTCTAAAAAACCTCTTACATTTCCCATTTTTTACTCCTTATTTTTGTGTGATTTTCAAAAATGCTGCTAAATTGGGATCTTTTTCATTTTTACAAAGATCAAGCATTTTTAACATCTTTTCATAATCTCTTGGCATGACTTTAAAAAAGTCTTTTTTATCAAATTTTTCTAATATATCTTTAGCCTTTTTAGAATCTGTATAAGCGATATGTTTTTCTATCACGGCTTTTAATTCTTTTTCATCCTTGGCATTAAGATCTTTAATATCCACAAGCTCAGTATTTACATGAGCTTCATTGTGTCTTCCAAAGATATAAACAACGCCCCCGCTCATACCTGCACCAAAATTCGCACCCACATCTCCAAGAACTACAACTTGCCCACCTGTCATATATTCACAACCATGCACACCTGTTCCTAAAACCACAGCTAAAACCCCTGAATTTCTTACACAAAATCTTTCCCCTGCTATACCATCTAAATACACTTCACCTTTTGTAGCTCCGTATAAACAAGCATTTCCTGCGATAATATTTTCTTCAGGTGAAAAAGTGGCTTCATTTGAAATTTTTGCTATGATTTTACCACCACTTAAACCCTTGCCTAAATAATCATTGCTATCGCCTATAATCTCAAGTTTAATACCCTTTAATAAAAACGCTCCAAAGCTATTGCCCGCATTACCTATAGCTTTGATATGGATACTATCTTCATCTAAAGCATCTTTTCCATAAGTTTTTAAAATTTCACTTGAAAGCATGGTTGCAAAAGTACGACTTTGGTTTCCTACTTCTAAAGAAAGCTTGATAGGCTCTTTTTTCTCCACAGCATTTTTACAAAGTGGAAGTAAAATTCTATAATCAATCGTTTTTTCAAGCTTATTGTCTTTATAGTCGTTAAAATGCACAGCAGTTTTATTGTAAGTAGGCAAGGATTTTAAAATTTTATCTAAATTTAGCTTTCCTGCTTTACCTTGCACACTTTTTTGGCGGAGTTTATCCACACGACCTATCATATCATCAAGGCGTTCAAAACCAAGCCTTGCCATGTATTCTCTAAGTTCCTCAGCTATAAAATACATGAAATTAATCACATCATCTATTTTACCTTTGAAACGATCCCTAAGTTCTGTATCTTGAGTGGCTATACCAAAAGGACAGGTATTTAGATGGCAAACTCTCATCATCGTACAACCTAAAACAATCAAAGGTGCAGTTGCAAAGCCAAATTCTTCAGCTCCTAAAAGTGCTGCTATGGCTAAATCGCGTCCATTCATAAGCTTTCCATCAGTTTCTAACCTTACCCTATCTCTAAGCTTATTTAAAATCAAAGTTTGATGCGTTTCAGCCAAACCTAACTCCCAAGGAATTCCTGCATGCGGTATAGAAGTTCTAGGACTTGCACCTGTGCCTCCATCATAACCTGAAACAAGGATTAAATTCGCTCCTGCCTTAGCCACACCTGCAGCAACCGTTCCTATACCATTTTCGCTTACAAGTTTCACTGAAATTTTAGCGTCTTTGTTAGCATTTTTTAAGTCATAAATGAGTTGAGCTAAATCTTCTATAGAATAAATATCATGATGAGGAGGTGGGGAAATAAGCGTCACGCCTGCGGTAGAATGTCTAGCCTTAGCTATCCAAGGATAGACTTTAAAGCCCATTAATTGTCCGCCTTCACCTGGTTTTGCACCTTGAGCGACTTTGATTTGAATTTCTTTTGCGTGACTTAAGTAGTTTAAATCCACGCCAAAACGCCCGCTTGCTACTTGTTTAATGGCTGAGTTTTTATCCACACCCTCTTTGATTTCATAGCGTTCTTCATCCTCGCCGCCTTCACCTGAATTTGATTTAGCCCCTATTTTATTCATAGCCTGTGCTAAACACTCGTGTGCTTCTTTAGAAATAGAACCATAACTCATAGCCCCTGTCCTAAAGCGTTTAACTATACTTTCTACGCTTTCAACCTTATCTATGCTAATAGCTTCACTAAAATCAAATTCCATCAAAGAACGCAAATTAACTTGTTTTTCATCTACTAAAGCCGAGTATTTTTTAAAGCTTTTGTAATCTTTGTTACGACAAGCTTGCTGAAGATTAAAAATCACAAGAGGATCGATTAAATGTTCTTCTTTGGCACTTCTAAAACCATAAATTCCTTTAGAATCTAAAGCCTTATGTGTATCATTAAAAGCGTGTTTGTGTAAAGCAATGAGTTCCTTTTCAAAATCTTCTAAATCCATACCTTCAATGCGTGAAGTTGTAGAAGTGAAGTATTTATCAATCACCTTAGAGCTTAAACCCAAACATTCAAAAAGCGCAGAGCCATTATAACTTTGCAAGGTAGAAACTCCCATTTTAGAAGCAATTTTGACTATACCACTTGAACTTGCCTTGATGAAATTTTCTACCGCCTTTTCATAACTTAAATTTAAATCTTTATTAGTAATGAGTTTTTGTATGCTCTCATAAACCAAATAAGGATTAATAACAGTCGCACCATAACCTAAAAGACATGCAAAATGATGAATTTCTCTAGGTTCGCCACTTTCGATGATAAGACTTGTATGCGTTCTTAAATTTTTTCTTACTAGATGATTATGCACTCCAGAAACAGCAAGCAAAGCAGGGATATAAGCGTTTTTTTCATCCACTCCTTTATCACTTAAAATGATAATAGAAGCACCTTTTTTAACCTCATCTTCTATCTTAACACAAAGTTCATCTAAAGCCTTTTCTAAAGTTTTTTTAGAATAATCATAAAGTATAGAAAATTCTTTAACTTGAAATTTATTTAAAGCCTTAACTTCAAAAAGTTCTTCGTTGCTTATCACAGGCAGAGCTATTTTTACGCGTTTTGCATTGTTTTCATCGGGTTTTAATAAATTGCCTTCGCTTCCTAGATAAATCCTGGTAGAGGTCACAATCTCTTCTCTTATAGCATCAAGGGGAGGGTTAGTGACTTGTGCAAAAAGTTGTTTAAAATAATTATACAAAGGTTGATAAGTTTTAGAAAGTATAGCCAAAGGAGTATCTACACCCATTGCCGCTATAGCTTCTTTACCATTTTGAGCCATAGCAGCCACACTCATTTTAAGCTCATCATAACTCCAACCAAAAGCTTTTTGAAGTTTTAAAACCTCATCTTCTTTTAAAAACTGATGTTGATAAACTCCGCTTTTTTGTTTTTCAAGTTCAACTAAATTTTTAAGCCATTTTTTATAAGGCTTAGCATTAGCATAATGCTCTTTGATTTCATTATCAGCTATAACCCTACCTCTTGCTGTATCAACAAGCAAAAGTTTTCCAGGTTCTAAGCGTTTTTTGGCTTTGATATTTTTTTCATCTAATTTTAGAGCCCCTGTTTCACTTGAAAGTATGAGCATATCATCTTTTGTAAGATAATACCTTGAAGGACGAAAACCATTTCTATCCAAACTCGCCCCCATAATCACTCCATCAGTAAAAACTATAGCAGCAGGCCCATCCCAAGGCTCCATCAATAAAGAATGATACTCATAAAAAGCACGCTTTTTACTTTCCATATTTTGATTTTTATGCCAAGGTTCTGGCACCATCATCATAAAAGCTTCTTCTAAAGTGCGACCATTTAGGGCTAAAAATTCTAAAGTATTATCAAACATTGCAGAATCACTGCTAGGCTTAGCTATGATAGGAAAAATTTCATCTAAATTTTCAAAATACTCACTTTGCATCAAACCTTCTCTAGCTCTTATGCTATCAACATTTCCGCGTATGGTATTAATCTCTCCATTATGCACCATATAGCGGTTTGGATGAGCTCTTTCCCAACTTGGGAAGGTATTAGTCGAAAAGCGAGAATGCACCAAAGCAATGGCTGATTTCATATTGACATCTTTAAAATCAAGATAAAAATCACTTAATTGAGTTGAAAGAAGCATTCCTTTATAAACTATAGTACGTGAAGAAAAACTTGAAAAATAAAATTTTGGCACATTAATAGCTCTTTTTTCTATAAGGCGACGCGTACTATAAAGCACTCTTTCAAACTCAAGTCCTGCACTTATTTTACTTGGTTTTTTTACAAAGGCTTGTAAAAAATAAGGCATAGCTTTTAAAGCACTTGCGCCTATATCACTAGGATTAAAAGGCACTTCTCTAAAACCTAAAAATTCAAGTTTTTTATCCTTTAAACCTTGTAAAAATATCTTTTTTGCTTCTTCTTTTGCATCAGTATTGGGTGATAAAAATATCTGTGCTATACCATAATCACCCTTTTTAGGAAGTTTAAAACCCAATTCTTGAGTTTTAAAAAAATCATGTGGAATTTGGATCAAAATCCCCGCCCCATCGCCTGAATTTTCTTCAGCTCCTGCACCACCTCGATGTTCAAGATTCATCAAAATTTCTAAAGCATCACAAATAACCTTATAAGAAGCAATACCGCGTATATTAGCAACTGCAGCGATACCACAGGCATCGTGTTCATTCTTTGGGTGATATAAACCTATGCTTTGATTATTTTCTAGGATATTTTCTAAATCCATTTTGCTCTCCTTATAAGACTGATTTAAATTTTGTTAGCTTTATAAGGAGTATAGCATACATTTTTTTAAAATCGATATAATTTTTATCTTAAAAATAAATAAATTAAAAAATATTTTAATAGATTTGTAAAAATTATAAAAACACGGTTGTTTCACTGGCTGGACTTCCTGCATCCCCTAAAACTCCTGCTACTCCTAAGATAAATATAATAAGTTCTGTGCTAAAACCAAGCTCCAAACAAATAGGACAAAAATATGTTACTTTTCTTCATATTTTAAGATAAAAATCCTATTAATACATAAATTTTTAAAATAAAAAAGCTTAAAATCATCAAATTTTTATTACATTAAACTATAAACATTAAATAAAGGAGTACCCATGAATTTAAATGTGAACCAAAAAAAGGTTATTTTGAGATTTAAAAATTTTGTTTCTTTTAGAAACAAAATATCTCTTACTTTGTCTTTAATCATACTTGTTTGCTATTATGTCTTTGTGTTAGGCATAGGACTTACACCCGATATTTTGGGATATAAGCTCGGTCCTAGTTCTATAACTCTTGGTATCATGTTAGGCATAGGACTTATTTTATTGTGCATTATTTCTACAGGAATTTACACTTTCATTGCCAATTGTTTTCTTGATAAAGAGCAAGAAGAAGCGATTGAAAGCTTAAAAAATGAAGGATTGCTTGATGCACTAAAAAATGGACAAATCAATTATAAGGAGCTAGTATGAAAGTCTTTATATTTTTAAGTTTAATCTTTAATTTGGCTTTGAGTGCTGGTTTTGATTTGGGAGAAGTTCATCAAAAATCTATAAATATAACTGCCGTTAGCATGTTTCTAGTTTTTGTTTTAGCTACTTTGTTTATCACCTATTATTCTAACAAAAAATCCAAATCCAAGAGTGGGTTTTATACTGCAGGGGGAAATATCACGGGTATGCAAAATGGTATGGCTATAGCAGGTGATTTTATGAGTGCAGCAAGCTTTCTTGGAATTACTGCTTTGGTTTTTACCAATGGTTTTGATGGACTGATTTATTCTATAGGCTTTTTAGTAGGTTGGCCTATTGTTTTGTTTTTAATTGCAGAAAAATTTAGAAATCTTGGCAAATTTACCTTCGCAGATATCACAGCTTATCGTTTAGAAGCTAAGCCTATACGGGTTATATCAGCTATTTCTGCTTTAAGTGTTATTATATTTTATCTTATTGCTCAAATGGTAGGAGCAGGACAATTGATACAATTGCTTTTTGGTTTGCCTTACGCTTTTGCAGTTATTTTAGTAGGAATTTTAATGATTTGTTATGTAGCTTTTGGAGGTATGCACGCAACCACTTGGGTGCAGATTATCAAAGCCATTTTACTTCTAGCAGGAACTACTTTTATGGCTGTTATGATTTTATATCTTACAAAATTTGACTTAAAATATTATTTTGATTTAGCTATTTCTAATCATCCAAAAGGCGAAAATATAATGAAACCAGGGACTTTTTTGCCTGATACTGTCTCAGCTCTTTCTTTGGGTCTAGCTCTTATGTTTGGAACTGCGGGTTTGCCTCATATACTTATGCGATTTTTTACTGTAAAAGATGCTAAAGAAGCTAGAAAATCGGTATTTTGGGCTACAGGATTTATAGGGTACTTTTATATACTGACTTTCATCATAGGCTTTGGTGCTATAGCACTTTTACTTGGTAATCCGCAATTTACCAATGCAAATGGAAGTTTTAATGGATCTACCAATATGGTTGCTGTAACTTTAGCTGATGTTTTGGGTGGAGATGTATTCTTAGGATTTATTTCAGCTGTAGCTTTTGCAACCATTTTAGCAGTAGTTGCAGGACTTGCGATTTCAGGAGCTGGAGCAATAAGCCACGATTTATATCTTAATGTAATTAAAGATGGCAAGATAGATCACAAAAGTGAGATGAGAATAACAAAAATTGCAACTATAGCTATAGGAATTTTTGCTATTTTACTAGGCATTGTTTTTGAAAAACAAAATGTTGCTTTTACAGTAGGGCTTGCTTTTGCTATCGCTGCAAGTGTGAATTTTCCTATACTTTTACTCTGCATTTATTGGAAAAATCTCACCACTAAAGGTGCTTTTTGGGGCGGACTTATAGGACTTATAGTCGTTCTTGCTCTTGTAATTTTAAGTCCTAGTGTATGGGTAAAAAGTTTTGGTTTTAGTGAGGCTATTTTTCCTTATGATCACCCTGCTTTATTTTCAATGCCTTTAACCTTTGTATTAATTTATATCATATCAAAGCTTGATAATTCTAAGAGAGCTAAAAAAGATAAAGAAGGTTTTGAAGCACAAGATTTTAGAGCACAAAGCGGTATAGGAGTAAGTGAAGCTTTAGTGCATTGATAAATAAAAATTTTTAAAGGAGTTTATGTAATACAGCATAAACTCCTTTAATTATAAAAATTGTGAATTTAAGTATGAGAAATTTTAAATATCCAAATGTTTTACATCTTTAGCGTGTACTTGGATATAATCACGTCTTGGTTCAACCTCATCACCCATAAAAAGATTAAAGGTATCATTTGCACTTTGTGCATCTTCAATAGTAATTTTTAAAAGTCTTCTTACGCTTGGATCCATTGTAGTTTCCCAAAGTTGATCAGGATTCATTTCCCCTAAACCTTTATAGCGTTGTATAGTAGCACCTTTTTTAGCATTGGTTTGAACATCTTCAAGAACTTCTAAAATGTCTTTATTAAATTCTAAACCTCTATTTTTAATCTTGTCAAAAACATAACTCGCCTCTTCATATAAGGGATGAGTGAAAAGTTCTTCATTGATCACAAGTTCTTCCAAGCCGTTTTGAGTTTGAACAAAAGCTCGAATTTCATTTTCATTGATATGATGATTTAAGATATTGTGTCCTTGCGTTTCTAAGAATTCCTTGATTACACTAAATAATTCTTCATTATTTGCTTTAACTAAAGTTGAATTTTCTATCATATAGCGTATCACAGAAATCACATTAAAACGTTTTTCAAGATCTTTTAAAATCGCACGATAAGCTGCAACGATTTTTAAAAAGTCTTTTAAATCATTCGTTCCTATACCTTCATAGTTTAAACCTTCTATTCCCGTTTCTATAAGGTATTCACTTAAAGCTTTTTCATCTTTTAAATAAATTTGTTTTTTAGCTTTTTTATAAAGATATAAAGGCGGTTGTGCTAGATAAATATATCCATTTGTTACAAGTTCATTCATAAAACGGAAGAAGAAAGTTAAAAGCAAGGTTTGTATATGTGATCCATCAACATCAGCGTCTGTCATGATGATGATTTTATGATATCTAAGTTTTGAAAGATCAAAATCTTCACCTATACCACAACCAAAAGCGGTAATCATATTTTGAATTTGTTCGGATTTTAAAATTTTATCCAGTCTTGCTTTTTCAACATTTAAAATTTTACCACGCAAAGGCAATATAGCTTGAAAAGATCTTTCTCTGCCTTGTTTTGCAGAACCTCCTGCAGAATCCCCTTCCACAAGATAAATTTCACTTTCACTTGGATCTTTACTTTGACAATCCGCTAATTTTCCTGGTAAAGTTCCTACACTAAGACTTTCTTTTTTACGCGTTAATTCTCTAGCTTTTTTCGCTGCTTCTCTACCGCGTGCTGCCATTAAAGCTTTATTCATTATAGCTTTAGCTTCGATAGGATTTTCTTCAAAATATTTAGTCAAATACTCAAAGCTTGCTTTTGAAACTATAGGACGCACATAACTTGATCCTAGTTTTCCTTTGGTTTGTCCTTCAAATTGTGGTTCAGGTACTTTTACACTCACAACAGCGATCAAACCTTCACGCACATCTTCACCCGTGATTTTATTATCCTTTTCTCTAGCACTTGCATTAGCTTCTATATAGTTACTTATCACACGAGTTAAACCCATTCTAAAACCTGCTTCGTGTGTTCCACCATCTGGAGTTTTGATATTATTGACAAAAGAAAGTAAATTTTCACTATAAGTATCATTGTAAAGCAAGGCTACTTCAACATTTACATCTTCTTCATCTACACTAAAGAAAATTGCTTTAGTTAAAGCTTCTTTTTTATTTAAATCTGTAACAAACTGGGAAATTCCACCTTCAAAATGAAAACTTTCATGTTTGCCTACACGGTTATCTTTGAAATTTATAGTGATTTTTGGATTTAAGTATGCAAGTTCACGAAATCTTTTAGCCAAAATTTCATAGTCAAATTCAGTCACTTCAAAAATTTGATCATCAGGCCAAAATTCTATAGTTGTTCCTGTTTTTTTACTTTTTCCTATCACACCAAATTCACTGATAACTTTACCTTCTGAAAATTCTTGACGATAGATTTCTCCATTTCTTTCAACTGTAGCTACAAGTTTTTTAGAAAGTGCATTTACAACTGAAACTCCAACACCGTGCAAACCGCCTGAAACTTTATAAGTATCTTTATCGAATTTTCCCCCTGCATGAAGGACAGTTAAAACAACAGTTAAAGTTGGCATATTTTCAGTTGGGTGTATATCAACAGGGATACCACGACCATTATCACTAACTATACAGCTTCCTTCAGTAGTGATTTCTACATCTATAGTATTACAATGCCCTGCCATAGCTTCATCGATAGAATTATCTACAACTTCATAAATCATATGATGAAGTCCGCCTATGTTTGTATCTCCTATATACATACCTGGGCGTTTTCTAACGGCTTCTAAGCCTTTTAGGACTTTAATATTACTCGCACCGTAATTTTCTTGCATATTTTTCCTTTATTTTTACTTGTTTTATTATAAAATCATAGGCATGATAATCATTGATAGTCCTTGAGATTTGACTATAAATGCTGAATTAGGTTCATTTACGCTTAAAGTAAATTTTTCTTCTTCTATAGAAGTTAAGAAATCAAGTAAATATTTTATTTTTATAGTGAGGTTAAATTCTTCACTTACTCCTGTTTGAATTTCAAGCTCTGTTTTTGCTTCCATATTGTCTAAACTTATGCCTTCAAAGATGATTTTATCTTTATTAAAATGAAGTTTCATTTTTTCAGTTACAACGTTAATTTTTTTAAGACTATCTATAAAATCTTCGGTTGAAAAGCTAAGTTCTTGTTTGAAAGTTTTTGGTATGACTTTTTCATAATCTGGAAATTTATCATTGATAAGTTTTGTAAAGAATTCAAAATTTTCATTTTTAGCGATAAGCATATTTTGATCATAAAAAATTTCTATTTTTTCATAGAAAAGTTTTTGCATTTCCATGATAGCTTTTTTAGGGATACTAAAGCTAAATTCTTGATTATTTGCTTTTTCTAGAGTATAAATTGCAAGGCGTTTTGTATCAGTTCCTACGAAGTTAATTTTATCTGTTTTTATGTCTAAAAATGCACCATTTAAAGAGTATTTTGGGTTATTTGTATCAATACTTGGTAATATCTTTTTAAGAGAACGACTTAAATCACTTGAATCAATGTCAAATTGATTTTTTCCTTCTGTGTTTGGGAAATTTGGAAAGTCTTCATGATTAAACATAGGAAGTTTATATTTTGTACTTTTTTGTCTTATAAATAAGAAATTATCAATGGTTTCTAAAATAACTTCTTCATTGTTTAAGCTTTTAATAACATCTGTAATACTTTTTGCATTTGCAGTAGCAAAACCACTTGATTCTACGCGGATTTTTTTTATCTTATAGCTAATACCTATTTCATAATCACTCGCTCTAATAAGGAGTTTATCTTCATTAGCATGAAAAAAAAGATGAGAAGTAATGGTGCTTGAGTCTTTTTTTTCTACATAAGCATTACATAAAATCACTGCAGATTCTAAAGTATTTTTATTGATACTTAACTTCATTTTTTCTCCTTGGTTTATTTTAATTTTAAATTCGTTGTAATAATAAGCTTGTTGAAATTGTGAAATTCTTCAAAGCAAAATAATCAAATTTGTATTTTATCATACTTTGCTTAATTTCTTTTTTTCACACTCTAGATTTTATTTTTCACATTTTTTCACCTAACTTTGACTTTTAACAAGAATTTTGTTTTTAAGTTCTTCGATTTTTGCTTTTAAAGAAGCATCATTTTCTATCATTTCTGTGATTTTTTTAACATTATGTGAAATGGCCGTATGATCTTTCATTTCAAAATAATTCGCAAGTTGTGGCATAGTCAAAGCCGTAAGTGTCCTAGCTAGGTAAATCACAATGCGTCTTGCTGTGACTATATTTTGAGTTTTTTTATTGGATTTCACATCGCTTGGTTTGATGTTAAATTCTTTACACACCAAAGATAAAATGTCATCTATAGTGATATTTTCTTTCTTTTCTTTGATGTGATCTTTCATCACACTTTTGGCAAGTTCGAGTGTGATTTCTTGTCCTAGTATGGTTGCATAAGCATTTAAACTTATGATGATACCTTCAATTTCTCTTATATTATCCCCTAAAGAAGTGGCGATATAGTTTATGATATCATTAGAAAGATTGATATCATTAAATTCACATTTTTTTCTTATGATGGCTATTTTTGTGTCCAGTTGAGGTGGAGTTATATCAGCTATGATCCCATGTGCAAAACGACTTTTTAAGCGTTCGGTTATGCCTTTTAGCATATTGGGTGGATTGTCTGAAGTCATGATGATTTGTCCATCGTTATTTTTGATTTCATTAAATATAAAGAAAAATTCTTCTTGAATTTTATCGGTTTTTCCTAAAAACTGCACATCATCTATAAGTAAAACATCGCAGTTTCTATACTTTTCATGAAATTTATCCAAAGAACCATTTTTTAAATTTGAAGTAAAATCGTTGATAAAATTTTCACTTGTAGCGTAAATGACTTTTTTTCCCATTTCTAAACTCGCGTTTCCAACCGCTTGAAGTAAATGGGTTTTTCCAAGTCCTGTAGGCCCATAAACAAAGATAGGATTATAAAGTTTTCCAAGCTTGTCTTTGTGTATGATGGCTTTGCATGCTCCATAGGCGTATTTGTTAGAATCCCCCACAACAAAACTTTCAAAAGTAAAAGAAGGATTTAAAATCGTGCTTTGGGCTTTTATATGGGCTATGTCGATTTTTGCGCTTTTGTTGCTTTGTTTAGCACTTTGTGCTTGTATGTTTATGATGGCTTTATTTCCGCTTTGCACTTCATAAAAATGTGCGATTTTTTTGCCGTATTTGGTTTGTATGAATTTAGCCATGAGTTCATTTGGAGCGTTAAAAACCAAAAGATCTGCTTTGCTTTGTTTTTCGTTGAATTTTAAATTGGATAGATAGTTTTCGTATTCGTTTTCGCTTAATTCTTTTTTTAAATTTTCAAGTATTTGGCTTGGATTCATAATCTCTCTTTAAATTTTGCATAATGTATAAATTTTATCTTAAATTTCATAAAAAAAGGTTAAAATCCGTTTTTGTATTTATTTTTCAAAGGGTATGAATTTGAAAATTTTAGGTATAGATCCAGGTTCGAGAAATTGTGGTTATGCTATCATAGAAGCCAACAAAGGAAAAAACATTCTCATGGAAGCAGGGCTTATAAAGATAAAGCCAAGCACCTTGCAGTATCAAATCACAGAGCTTTGTGAGGGTTTGGACTTGATTTTTAAAAATCATTCTTTTGATGAAGTAGTCATAGAAGATATTTTTTTTGCTTACAATCCAAAAACCGTTTTAAAACTGGCACAATTTCGCGGAGCCCTATCTTTGAAAATTCTTCAAATTCATGGAGACTTTGCAGAATACACTCCCTTACAAGTGAAAAAAGCCGTTACAGGAAAAGCCAAAGCAAGCAAAGAACAAGTTGCTTTTATGGTAAAAAGACTTTTAGGACTTAGTAAAGATATCAAACCTTTAGATATCACCGATGCTATTGCAGTGGCTTTAACTCATGCGGCAAATTTAAGAACTAGAGTGTAATTTTGGTAATTTTCGTTACAAAAAATCCAAAGCTCCATAAACTCCCAAAATACCTTTAAATTTTTTCTATAATTTTTTAAAAATTTCCTAAAAAATTTCAAAAGTTGGAACAGAACTTGCTTATAAACTTCACATGAACGCAAAAATTTTTAAATAAAGCGTTAAATTTTTAAAGCAATATTTTATAAAGGATTTAAGATGATGAGATCACTTTGGTCTGGTGTAAGCGGACTACAAACACATCAAGTTGCGATGGATGTTGAAGGTAATAACATTTCAAATGTTAATACCAATGGTTTTAAATACTCTCGTGCAGATTTTGGAACCATGTTTTCTCAAACAGTCAAAATCGCTACTTCTCCAACCGATGGAAGAGGCGGATCAAATCCACTTCAAATCGGTCTTGGTGCTTCAGTGAATTCTACAACTAGAATTCATTCTCAAGGTTCAGTGCAAACTACAAATAAAAACACCGATGTGGCTATAAATGGCGATGGTTTTTTTATGGTGAGTGATGATGGTGGGCTTACAAATTATCTTACAAGGGATGGGGATTTTAAGCTTGATGCTTATGGAAATTTTGTTAATAATGCTGGCTTTGTGGTTCAAGGATGGAATATCAACTGGGATACTCAAAGCATAGACAGTTCAAGAACTCCACAAAACATTTTCATCGATCCAGGTATGCATATCCCTGCAGCACAATCCACAGAAGTGGCTATCAAGGCAAATTTGAATAGTGGTTTAAATATAGGCACGGCAAGCACTCCTTTATATGCACTTGATTCTGTTCATGGATATAATCTAAAAACTAGTGAAGAAAAAAATGAAAACGATACAGGAACGACTCAGTTTTATACCACTTCTAAAAACTCAGTTGAAGTAACTGAAAAAGGTGTGGATGCGGCTTCTTTATTTAATGCAAATGGACAAGGCTTAAATTTAAGAGATGGACAAGGCATTTGGGTGTCTTATGCGGATGCAAAATACTCTACAAATAAAGCAGGTGCAAATGCTTTTGATCCAAATTTAAAGCAAAATCAAACGGCAGCCTTTTGGGGATATGATACTCAAAAAACAAAATTAAGCATAGTTTTAAATGGTGTAAACATAGAAAGTGATACTATATCAAGTATAGATGACGCTATAGCTTATATCAATACCTTTACCGCTCCCAATGATACAAGAGATGGAACAGGAGTTAGAGCTGTAAAAAATGCTGATGGTAGTGGAATTGATTTTATCAATGATAATTCCGATGGCACAACAGATAATATGAAAAATATCGATCTTACAGTAAATACTGATAATACTGCAGGAGAGCTTTGGAATGCTATATTTGATAACAACACTCAAAATTTCACATTTAATAATAATAATGGTAATAATATGCCGACTATTAATAGAAATGGAAGTTCTTTATGGACAGCTACACAGCTTACATTTAATCCACAAAATAATCCAAATACTGCTACTCTTACGGGTACATCGAATGCACAAATAATAACAGCACATAAATATATTTATAATTCTTCTCCTCAAACTCTTTCTCCTATGTATAATCCTGATGGAGGTTTTAATTATGTGCAAGGTACAGGTAATCCTACTGTTTGGAATGGTACAGACGCTGCTACTGTGGGTTCGCAAAATTATTATAATGCAGTCGTAAGTGGTTCTTTGTTAAATACGAATGCAAGGACTTTTCACACTACTGAAGATTTAAGAGAGCTTTTACAAAGAGATGCTAGATATGGGGTGGATTATGATGGAAGTGGAAGTTTTGCTGTAGCGGATGTCAATGAAAATGTTAAAGTTGTAGTCAATTCTTCAGGAGCTTTTTCTCTTACAAATGCTAATCAAACTTCACAAAGTCCAACACTTACGGCTGCAGGTGGTAATGGGGTACAAGGACCATTGAATTTTAATCCTCATAATATGAATTTTAATGTCACTGCTTATACAGATAAGAGAGGCACTGTAAGTACTAATGATGCTTTTACAAAGATTTTTAAAGGTCTTGATGGTTCTTTTCCTGCAGGAAATCAAGTCAAACAAAGTGAGCTTTTAAAACTTTCTGCTTTTTCAGCGGGGCTTGAAATTTATGATTCTTTAGGTTCAAAACACACTTTAGAAGTGCAGTTTGTTAAGCAAAGCACCACTCAAGATGGGGGCAATGAATGGCAAATGATTATCCGTGTGCCAGAACCTGCAGAGATCAACACTACAGGCGAAGGTCCAAACAATATTATCGTGGGTAGTGCAAGATTTAACAACGATGGATCTTTATCAAACTACACGCCAAGAACGATAAATTTTTCACCCAACAATGGTGCCGCACCCAATCAACAAATCAAACTTTCCTTTGGAACAAGCGGAAGCAATGACGGTCTTGTAAGCTCAAATTCAGCTTCAACTCTAACTTCTCAAGCAACCGATGGTTATACTTCAGGTAACTTAAAACCTGATGCAATCCGTGTGGATGATAAAGGAAATATCTTAGGAGAATTTACCAATGGTAAAACCTTTGCAGTGGCAAAAATCGCAATGGCTTCAGTAGCAAACAACTCAGGTCTTGAAGAAATCGGTGGAAATCTTTTTAAAGTCACTGCAAATAGTGGTAATATCGTAGTAGGTGAAGCTGGAACAGGTGGACGTGGAGAGATGAAAACCTCAGCACTTGAAATGTCGAATGTGGATTTAAGTCGTTCTTTAACAGAGCTTATTATCATCCAAAGGGGTTATCAAGCAAATTCAAAAACCATTTCAACCAGTGATCAAATGCTTCAAACCTTGATCCAGCTTAAACAATAATTTAAGCTTAGCATTCTATAAAATATTGTTTTTTTGCTCCTTTAAGGAGCAAGCCTCGCTTTACAAGCCTATCTTGGTAGTCTTGTAATACTAGACTTAGGCTTGAACTGCCTTCAATTTATTGCTAGCTCACTCTTGCTAGGGTGAGTTGCAATAAAATTTTTAAACCATTAACAAATTTCTTAATTTTAATTTTATTTTTTCAAGATACAATAATCAATAATTTTTAGAAAGGAGAAAAAATGTCTTGTATTCACTTCAATTTTATGTTTTCTTCTTTCTGTATGCGTGCTTGGCACGCTTAATCTACTCGTATAAATACCCTATTCTATAAATTTAATTTTCTAAACAATTTTGTTTAAAGCTGAATAAAAAGCTTTTTAGTATTTTTTAATTGACAAAAAAGGATAAAAAATGAATTTGAATAAAGAAACTTTAGCATTACACGGAGCTTATAATTTTGATACCCAAAGAAGTATCAGTGTGCCTATATATCAAAACACTGCGTATAATTTTGAAAATTTAGATCAAGCTGCAGCGAGATTTAATCTTCAAGAACTTGGCAATATCTACACAAGGATAGGCAATCCTACAAGCGATGTTTTAGGACAAAGACTTGCTAATATCGAGGGCGGGGCTTTTGGAATTCCTGTTGCTAGTGGTATGGCAGCTTGTTTTTATGCCCTTGTAAATTTAGCAAGTTTCGGGGATAATGTCGTGTATTCGAACAAAATTTATGGTGGAACTCAAAATTTGATTTCTCATACACTTAAAAATTTTGGCATAGAAGCTAAAGAATTTGATATCGATGATATAGATAGTTTAGAAAAAATTATAGACAATAATACAAAAGCGATTTTTTTCGAAAGTCTTTCAAATCCTCAAATTGCCATAGCTGATATAGAAAAAATAACCTCTATAGCCAAAAAACATAAAATCGTTAGCATTTGTGATAATACCGTTGCCACTCCTTTTTTACTTCAACCTTTTAAATATGGTGTAGATATAATCGTGCATAGTTTAAGCAAATATGTAAGCGGTCAAGGCAGTGCTTTAGGTGGAGCGCTTATAGAAAGAAAAGATTTAAATGACTTGCTTAAAAATAACGATAGATATAAAGCTTTTAACACTCCTGATCCGAGTTATCATGGACTGAATTTAAATACACTTGATTTGCCAATTTTTAGCATTAAAATCATCATCACTTGGCTTAGAGATTTAGGAGCCAGCTTAGCACCTCAAAATGCTTGGTTGCTTTTGCAAGGACTTGAAACTTTAGCATTACGTATAGAAAAACACAGTCAAAATGCTGAAAAAGTTGCGAATTTTTTAAATTCTCATCCTGATATCAAGGGTGTAAATTATCCTACTTTAGCAAGCAATGCTTATCATAATTTATTTAAAAAATATTTTGATAAAAATTTTGCTAGTGGACTTTTAAGCTTTGAAGCTAAGGATTATGAGCATGCTAGAAGAATTTGTGATAAAACTCAACTTTTCTTACTTGCTGCAAATTTAGGTGATAGTAAATCTTTGATCATTCATCCTGCTTCTACGACTCATTCGCAACTAAGCGAAGAAGAACTTCAAAAAGCAGGCATTAAGAAAACTACTGTGCGTTTAAGCATAGGGCTTGAAAATAGCGATGATTTGATAGCGGATTTAAAACAAGCTATAGAAAGTTAAAGAGCGTTTTTATGTTAAGTGGAATCATAGTAGGTTTTTTATTGGGCTTTGTTTTACAAAGGGGACGATTTTGCGTTGTAGGAGCTTATAGGGATGTATTTTTAAGTAAAAAATTTACAATTTTTATAGCACTTTTTATCGTCGTTGCATTACAAAGTATAGGTGTTTGGACTCTTCATTCTTTAGGATATATTTCGGTTAAGTCTGAAGAGTTTTATTGGCTCTCAACGATTATTGGTGGGATTATTTTTGGATTTGGCATGGTGATAGCAGGAGGATGTGCTACAGGAACTTGGTATAGAGCAGGGGAGGGCTTGATCGGTTCTATCGCAGCTTTATTGTTTTATGCTTTTAGTGCAAGTATTGTAAAATATGGAGTTCTTTTACCCTTGCAAGAAAATTTAAACACTTTTAAAATTTCTGATGGAACTCTTTATCAAAGTTTGGGAATTTCTCCTTGGTTTTTGGTGATCATATTGAATTTGGTTGTTGGCTTTTTTGTGATGAGAGAATTACGCAAGCCACGCCTTAAAGTCGCAAGATTAAAGCCTAGAAGGCAAGGAATTTCACATATATTGTTTGAAAAATCATGGCATCCTTTTGTTACGGCTGTTTTGGTGGGATTGATTGCTATTTTGGCTTGGCCTCTTTCGAGTTGGAGTGGAAGAAATCATGGTTTAGGGATTACAACTCCTTCAGCAAATCTTGTACAATACTTTAGCACAGGCAATGTTGAGTTGATTGATTGGGGAGTTTTTTTAGTTCTTGGAATCGCACTTGGGGCTTTTTTGGGTGCTAAATTATCAGGGGAATTTAGATTTCGTCTCCCGGATAAAAAAACCTTAGCTTATGCGAGTATAGGGGGAATTTTAATGGGAATTGGAGCTTCTCTTGCTGGAGGTTGTACTATAGGCAATGGATTGGTAGAAACATCACTTTTTTCATATAAAGGTTGGGTTGCTACGGTATTTTTCTTAATAGGTGCTTATATAGCTACTTTTTATACAATTATATTGCCTACGCGTAAGGTAAGGCAAAAAATATAAGGATAAGATATGGTAACTTTAGATACTAGAGGAAAGGTTTGTCCCTTTCCACTCGTTGAAACAAAGAGTTTGGTTCAAACTTTAAAAAGCGGTGAAGAATTAGAAATTCTTTTTGATTGTACACAAGCTACAGAAACAATCCCACAATGGGCTGCTGAAGAAGGACATGAGATCGTTGATTTTGAACTTTTAAGCGATGCAGAATGGAGAATCAAGCTTATTAAAAAATAAAGGAGAAAAAATGCCACTTATTATTCCAGAAAATATACCCGCTTATGAGTTCTTAAAAGAGCATGCTTTTATCATGGGATCAAAGAGGGCACAACATCAAGATATCCGTCCGCAAGAGATTTTGATCATCAATCTTATGCCAAAAAAAATTGAAACAGAAAATCAAATTTTAAGTTTACTTGCAAATTCTCCTTTACAAGTCAATATCACACTTTTAGCTACGACTAGCTATGTGGGTAAAAACACTCCTTTTACTCATTTAGAAAAATTTTATAAGGGTATTGAAGAAATTAAAAAACATAAATTTGACGGTGCTATCGTTACGGGAGCTCCTGTGGAGCAAATGGATTTTGAAAAGGTTGCTTACTGGGAAGAATTGCTAGAAATTTTTGATTTTTTACAGCAAAATGTAACAAGTTCTATGTATATTTGTTGGGGTGCTATGGCTGCTTTAAAGTATTTTCATGGTGTAGATAAAATTGCTTTAGATAAGAAAATTTTTGGAATTTATAAACATGACAAGGTTTCGCCTGACTTGCTTTTGATGAATTTAGATGAAAAGGTTTTAATGCCTCATTCAAGACATTCTAGTATGGATGAAGAGCAAATTTCAGAGTTGCAAAAACAAGGGAATTTGAAAGTTTTGCTTAAAAATAAAAAAATTGGTTCAGCTTTGTTAAGAGATGAAAAGAATATTTTTATTTTAGGCCATTTGGAGTATTTTAAAGAGACTTTACATCAAGAATATGTAAGAGATAATTTCATACAAAAAGCTAAAAATTATTATGATAAAAAAGGCAATATAAAATACAATTGGCGTTCAAATGCAAATACCATTTTTGTAAATTGGCTCAATTATGATGTATATCAAAGCACACCTTTTGTACTTTGATGGTTTAATTTCTTGTAGTAGGGGTATGATGATATACGCTTACTACGTCTTTGACATCGCTCAAAATTGCTAAAACTGCTTCATTAGTATCCTATAGTATAATACCTGTTGTGTTTTTATATGAGTGTAAATTTCATCTGCTTTTGCAGCTTTTGGGAAAAAATAACATTGTAAATATCCGCTTTATGTAATTTGCTAAAAATGTTTATTTTTCAATTACTCTAAAAGCAATTTTTTATATAATTTGCTAAAAATTTTTAATCAAGGAAAGTCCATGCGTTATGGGGAAAAAGAAATCAAAGAATTTGATGTAGAAAATATGGAAATTTGGCCTAATGATGCGAAAAATGACTATGTTATAAAAATCACTTTGCCTGAATTTATGTGTTTTTGTCCGCGTTCGGGTTATCCTGACTTTGCGACGATTTATCTTGAATATATGCCTGATCAATTTGTGGTTGAGCTTAAGGCGATAAAACTTTATATCAATACTTTTATGTATAGAAATGTTTCACATGAAGCAAGTATCAATGAAATTTATAATACTTTAAAAGAAAAATTAAAACCAAAATGGATCAAAGTTGTAGGGGATTTTAACCCGCGTGGTAATGTGCATACGGTGATAGAATGTCGTAGTGATATGATGGTTCCAAAGTAAAAGTAGTAAAATGAGAAATGTAGCTTTTTTAGCTGCAGGAGCGGGTTCTTTTGATGGATGAGTTGCACAAAATTATGAAAATAAAATTTATCGGTGAGTGATCAACCTCCACCGATAAAGTATTTTTCAACATCATCAAGTAGTTTTTCACAAATTTGAGAATCTGTGTTTTTTTCTACTACAAGATTGATATAAGTTTTAGTATCTCTGAAACTTCCTGCTGATTTTGAATTTTCACGAGTGAGTTTTTGGTTTTCTTTAGTATATTCTATAGTGATGTTAAATTTTAAAGCAGCACTTGCTTCCCCTAAATTTGTTTTTACTACTACATTCATTTTAGAAGCTTTAGAGAGTGTGGCTTGAGTTTTGTTTATAATCTCTTTAAAGCGTTGACAAGAGCGTATAAGTGTAGCGATGAATTTTTTATCAAGTCCTTCATAAGCTACTTTGAGTTTGTTTTTGATATCTTTTGTACTTTCTTTTTCAGGGGCGACAAAAACCATGTAAAAACCATTTTTTATAGCCACATTGTCTGTTTTTGCATCGCGTCCACTTGACATAACTTTAACATAAATGGCATTATCAAGATAAACACGATCTACCATAGGGCCATAAATTTCGTATTCTTTTTTTCGGACTATAACTTCACGAGCTAGGACATTTAATTTCACATTAGCTTCGTGAATAACTGGTTCCATTTCTTTTTTAATCTCTAAGAGTTCTTTTAACATCAACATCCTTTTTGTTACTTAAAATTACAATTATATCAATAATTTTCTTAATTTAAGAATTGTACAAACACATTTACTAAAATATGATATATTTAAGAATTAATTTTAACAAAGGAGGAAAAGATGAAACAAATTTTTGAAATTTCAAATTCAGCTCAACAAAAAAGTAAAGACAATACTTTTAATCTGTTACTGCAACTCTCACTCTAAAACTCAATTTTATTTTTAATCATTTTTAATTTTTTATCATTGTTGTTAAGTTTTTGAATTTTTAAAATTCATTCAGTTTGTTTAATTTTAAAGGATTAAATCATGAAAGATAATAAAATCATAATCTTTGATACCACTTTGCGTGATGGAGAACAAGCTTTAGGCAGCTCTTTAGGTATCAATCAAAAATTACAAATCGCTTTAGCACTTGAAAATTTAGGTGTAGATGTGATAGAAGCAGGTTTTCCGGTGTCTTCGCAAGGAGATTTTAAAGCCGTGCAAAATATCGCTTCTAAGGTTAAAAACTCAACCATTTGTGCACTTTCTAGGGCATTGGATAAAGATATAGATGTAGCTTATGAAGCTTTAAAAGTGGCAGAGCATTTTAGAATTCATACCTTTATAGCCACTTCGACTTTGCATATACAGGATAAATTAAAAAAAGATTTTGATGAAATTTTATCTATGGCAAAAAGAGCGATTATAAGAGCAAGATCTTATACTGATGATGTGGAATTTTCATGTGAAGATGCAGGAAGAACTCCTATAGATAATCTTTGTTTTATGGTAGAAAATGCCATAAAAGCAGGTGCTAAAACTATAAATATCCCCGATACTGTAGGCTATACCTTGCCAAGTGAATTTGCTAATATCATCAAAATTTTATTGAACAAAGTGCCAAATATAGACAAAGCTATCATTTCTGTGCATTGTCACAATGATTTAGGTATGGCAACGGGCAATAGCTTAAGTGCTATTTTACAAGGTGCAAGACAGATAGAGTGCACTATAAATGGACTTGGTGAAAGGGCGGGCAATTGTGCTTTAGAAGAAGTGGTGATGGCGATAAAAACTAGAAAAGATTATTTAAAAGGTTTTTATACTGATATTAAATGTGAAAATATCTCTAAAATTTCAAAATTAGTTTCAGCTATCACCAATGAAAGCATACCGTCACATAAGGCTATAGTGGGTAGTAATGCGTTTTCTCATAGTTCAGGCATTCATCAAGATGGAGTGCTTAAAAATAGGCAAACTTACGAGATCATAAGCCCTAGTGCTATAGGAATTCATGAAAATCGTATGTTAATGACAGCAAGAAGTGGAAGGGCTATGATAAAAACTTGCCTTGAAAATTTAGGCTATGATGAAAATACTTATAATTTAGATGATGTTTATGAGCGTTTTTTACGCCTTGCGGATAAAAAGGGTCAAGTGTATGATTATGATTTAGAAGCTTTGATGTTTTTAAGTTATGAAAATGAAGAAGAAAACGAATTTGTGCTTGAAAAATTAAGTGTGATTAGTGGCAATATCCCAACCGCTTGTGTTTGCATGCGTATCAAAGAAGAGCTAAAAACTGAAGCTTGCACAGGAAATGGTCCTGTTGAAGCAGTTTTTAATTGCATTGCCAGGATAACGAATTTAAAGCCTGTGCTAAAAGCTTATAGTATCAATGCAAAAAGTTCAGGAGTTGATGCACAAGGGCAAGTGGATGTGGATTTGGAATTTAAAGGGAGAAAATTCCATGGAAAAGGACTTTCAACAGATGTGATAGAGGCTTCAGCACAAGCTTTTTTGAGCGCTTATAATGCGATTTATCGCTCTTTAAAAGTAGAAGAAAGGAAAATGGCATGAAAACTTATAAAATAGCTGTCTTAGCAGGAGATGGCATAGGACCTTTGGTGATGAAAGAGGCTTTAAAAATTTTAACTTTTATCACACAACAATATAATTTTAGTTTTGAATTTAACGAAGCTAAAATAGGCGGCGCAAGTATAGATGCTTATGGAGTGGCTTTAAGTGATGAAACTTTAAAGCTTTGTGAGCAAAGCGATGCGATTTTATTTGGTTCTGTGGGTGGGCCTAAATGGGATAATTTACCCATAGATCAAAGACCTGAAAGAGCCTCGCTTTTACCTTTAAGAAAGCATTTTAATTTGTTTGCAAATTTGCGTCCTTGTAAAATTTATGAAAGTTTAACTCATACTTCACCTTTAAAGGATGAGATTATCCAAAAAGGAGTGGATATTTTATGTGTTAGAGAGCTTACAGGTGGGATTTATTTTGGTAAGCAAGATTTAGGCAAAGAAAGTGCGTATGATACTGAAATTTACACTAAAAAAGAGATAGAGAGGATAGCTCATATCGCTTTTGAAAATGCAAGAATAAGAAAGAAAAAAGTGCATTTAATCGACAAGGCAAATGTTTTAGCAAGTTCTATTTTGTGGCGAGAAGTGGTGGCAAATGTTGCAAAAGATTATAAAGATATAAACTTAGAGTACATGTATGTGGATAATGCTGCGATGCAGATTGTAAAAAATCCTAGTATTTTTGATGTTATGCTTTGCTCAAATCTTTTTGGCGACATTTTGAGTGATGAGTTGGCTGCTATTAATGGATCTTTGGGTTTGTTAAGTTCAGCAAGTTTAAACGATAAAGGTTTTGGACTTTATGAGCCAGCAGGTGGAAGTGCACCTGATATAGCTCATTTAAATATAGCTAATCCCATAGCTCAAATTTTAAGTGCGGCTTTGATGTTAAAGTATAGTTTTAAAGAAGAACAAGCCGCACAGGATATAGAAAATGCTATATCTTTAGCATTGGCACGAGGAAAAATGACTAAGGATTTAAATGCTAAGTCTTATTTAAACACCGATGAAATGGGGGATTGTATTTTAGAAATTTTAAAGGAGAATAACAATGGCTAAAACTTTATACGAAAAAGTCTTTGATACTCATGTGGTTTATGAAGGTGAAAACGAACTTCCTATACTTTATATCGATAGACATTTAATCCATGAAGTAACAAGCCCTCAAGCATTTTCAGGGCTTAAAATGGCTAAGCGTAAAATGGCAAGATCGGATTTAACTTTAGCTACTATAGATCATGATGTTTCAACTAAAAGTGTGGATTTAAATGCTTGTTCTGATATGGCAAAAGAGCAAATTACAACTTTGATGCAAAATACTAAAGAATTTGGAGTAAGGCTTTTAGGACTTGGAGATAAAAATCAAGGCATAGTTCATATAGTAAGTCCTGAGCTTGGCTTTACTTTACCTGGGGTTACTTTAGTTTGTGGGGATTCTCATACGGCAACGCATGGAGCTTTTGGAGCTTTAGCCTTTGGTATAGGCACGAGCGAAGTAGAGCATATCATGGCAACACAAACTTTAAAACAAGCCAAACTTAAAACTATGAAAATTGAATGTAAAGGGCAGTTTCAAAAAGGCGTTTATGCTAAGGATTTGATTTTGTATTTGATCGCACAATACGGCACAGCAAAAGGCACGGGTTATGCTATAGAATTTTGTGGAGAACTTATAAGAAATTTAAGTATGGAAGCTAGAATGACTCTTTGCAATATGGCTATAGAATTTGGAGCTAAAGTAGGTATGATAGCTCCTGATGAGATCACTTTTGAGTATATCAAAGGAAAGGAATTTGCACCTAAAGGAGAAGAATTTCAAAAGTATCGTGAGTATTGGAAGAGTTTAAGAAGTGATCAAGGGGCAAAATATGATGCGAGTATTACTTTAGATGCAAGTAAGATAAAACCACAAATTAGCTATGGAACAAATCCTTCGCAAGTGATTGGTATAGATGAAAAAATTCCAAAAATAAGTGATTTTAAAAATCAAAGTGAGCAAAAATCTTTGCTTGATGCTTTATCTTATGTAAATTTAGAGCAAGGTCAATTTTTAGAAGGGGTAAAAATCGACATTGTATTTATAGGATCTTGTACAAATGGGCGTTTAGAAGATCTTAAAATAGCCGCTGATATCTTAAAAGGGCGTAAAATTCATAAAAATGTTAAAGCTTTAATCGTGCCTGGTTCAATGCAAGTGAGAAAAGAAGCCGAAAATTTAGGACTTGATAAGATTTTTATCGAGGCAGGGTGTGAGTGGAGATATGCAGGGTGTTCTATGTGTCTTGGTATGAATGATGATAAAGCAAATTCAGGCCAAAGGGTTGCCTCAACTTCAAATCGTAACTTTGTGGGCAGACAAGGTAAAGGTTCTATCACTCATTTGATGAGTCCTGCAAGTGCGGCAGCTTGTGCCATAGAAGGCGTTATTTGCGATAATAGAAAGTATTTAGGAGTTTAATATGCAAAAATTTATTATACATAAAGGCATAGCTTGTCCTTTAGAATATGCAAACATAGACACCGATCAAATTATCCCTAAGCAATTTTTACTTGCAGTGTCTAAGCAAGGTTTTGGCAAGCATTTGTTTCATGATTTGCGTTATTTAGATGATAAAGAAAGTGTTTTAAATATGGATTTTAATCTCAACAAAGAAGAATATCAAAATAGTTCTATTTTGGTGAGTTTTGAAAATTTTGGCAGCGGTTCTTCAAGAGAGCATGCACCTTGGGCTTTGGTTGATTATGGTATTAGAGCTATTATCGCGCCTTCTTTTGCGGATATTTTTAAAAATAATGCCTTAGGAAACGGTTTGCTTACCATAGAGCTTGATAAAGATGAGGTTTTAGAAATAGTTGAGGAGTTAAAAAAATCCCAAGATAAAAATATAGAAATTTCTTTGTTAGAAAAAAGAGTATTTTTTAAAGATAAGATTTTTTCTTTTGATTTGGATGACTTTCACAGAACTTGTCTTTTAGAAGGACTTGATAATATAGCTTTGACTTTAAAACATGAAGCACAAATTAAAGCTTATGAGAAAAACTCAAAAAGCTTTTTGGTTTAGAATTTTTTATAAGCTAAAAAAGGATTTTGGTAGTTAAGGTATATTAAAATTTCCACAAAAATTTAAAAGTTTTTGTGTTAGGCCTTTACCTTTTGCGTTTTGTTTGACGGCTAAACGGTGCAGATAAAAGGCTTTATCGTCATAATTTTTGTTAAAAATAACTTGATTTGTAAAATTCAGGTTCAAATTTTTCATTGATACAGATAAAGCCTAAAATTTCATCATTTTCTTTAAATACATAAAGTTCTTGTTCGCTTGTATATCTTCTTGAAAAACTATTTCATTGGGATAATTCTCATTGTGAAAATTCATAGCTTTCATAGCATTTAAAGCATCTTTTGCGATTTCAAGTATAAAATTTAAATCTTTATGGATAGCTTTTTGTATGATTGTATTTTGCATGATAATCCTTTGTATAAGGAAAGAGTGTAATGGTGGCTCCGATTGGACTTGAACCAACGGCCACTACCATGTCAAGGTAGTGCTCTACCAGCTGAGCTACGGAACCATATGGTGGAGCATAGCGGGTTCGAACCGCTGACCCCAACGCTGCCAGCGTTGTGCTCTCCCAGCTGAGCTAATGCCCCAAATGAAGTTTATATTATAGCTTAGTTTGCCTTAAAGTTTATTTGATGGCAGACAGGAAGGGATTTGAACCCTCGAAAGCTTGCACTTTACACGCGTTCCAGGCGTGCTCCTTCAACCACTCGGACACCTGTCTATGAAATAAAGCATTTATTATATCTATAAAAGCTTTAAAAATAAAGAAATTTTTTAAATATTGAAAATAAAATTATTTTTTAAAAAAATCAGAAAATTTTTAGTAAAAAGTAGTATAATTATATTTTTATTTTTAGTCAGGGTAGCTCAGCTGGTTAGAGCGCTGGTCTCATAAGCCGGAGGTCGGGAGTTCAAGTCTCCCCCTTGACACCATTTAAGTATAATAACTATTTTTTTTCTTTTGTTACTACAAAAATAATTCCACCAAAACCTATAATCACAACAGTTGTTATAAAAATGATTTCGAAAATATCTAGCGTTGTCATTGTTCTTTTGCCCTTTCTTTAAGCTGTCCACAAGCAGCCGAAATATCAAGTCCTTTACTTTCTCTTATAGTGCAAGTTACACCTTTGTTACTGAGTAAATCTTGAAATTTAATAGCATTTTCTAAACTAGGGCGTTTATATACACTTCTTTCATGTGGATTAAAGAGTATTAAATTCACTTTAGCTTTAATACCATTTAAAAGTTTGACTAATTCTTTGGCGTGTTCAAGCTTATCATTAATACCATCGATCAAAAGATATTCAAACATCACTCTTTTTCTTTGATCTATAGGAAATTCACGTACTGCATCCATAATTGTAGTGATATTATAAGCTTTATTAATAGGCATAAGTTTGGTTCGAAGTTTGTCATTAACCGCATGAAGAGAAATAGCAAGTAAAACACCTAAATTCATTTGACCTAATTCTTTGATTTGTTTTGCTAAACCGCTGGTGCTGATGGTTTGACGGCGAGGACTTATAGCAAGTCCATCATTTTGTGCTAGAATTTTTACCGCTTTAGAAACATTTTTAAGATTATCTAAAGGCTCTCCCATACCCATATATACTATATTTACACGGCGTTCATAAGGGATATTGTTTTGTTTTTTGATCCATAAAATTTGTCCGACTATTTCCCCTGTGCTTAAATTTCTTTTCAAACCACCCTTAGCGGTAAGACAAAAACTACAGCCACTTTTGCAACCCACTTGAGAAGAAACGCATATGGTATATCTCGCATGAGAAATTCTTTTGCCTTCTGCATCTATTTTTTCTTCTTTCATAGGTAAAAGCACACTTTCTACTCTTAAACCATCGATGAGTTCAAAAAGATATTTTATACTTCCATCTTTACTTTGCTCATTTTTAACGCATTTTACAGGAGAAAAGTGAAAATTTTGTGCAAGTTCTAAACGCAAATCTTTTGGCAAACTTGACATATCGGAAAAATTATTGACATATTTTTGATAAATCCATTGATAAATTTGTTTCACGCGAAACATAGGTTTGATTTTTTCTTCTAATTCTTCAGGTAAAAAATCTAAAATATTAACAAGTTTTTTCAAAATCATTTTCCTTTTTGAATTTTTAAATATAATGATATTTTTTCAAGTATTCTTCTAATTTTTCTTTTGCCTTTTCATGGTTTTTTATGAAATCTTCATGAGCATTTTCATTGCAAAAATTTGTCGCACATAAAATACATTCCGCATCAATATCCAAATTTTTAGCCACACTTAAAACAGAAAAGACTTCCATATTTTCTGCAAAAAAACCTAATTTTGCAAATTCTTTTGCTGCTTTTGAATTTTGACAGATATAGTTCGAAGAATTGATCTTGATTGTTTCACGAGAAACATTTTCTTTTTCTAAGTAAATTTCATATTTTGCAGGAGTATAAAAAGCATGTGAAATTTTAGAAAATTCTATATTAAAAGCATGCGAACTTTTATAAATTTCTAAAATTTCTCCCTTATCATAAAGCCCGCAAGTTCCTATAAATATGAGTTTTGATGGTTTTTCTTTTAAGCAAAGTTGACTTAAATGAAAAGCTGATTCTATTAAACCTATACCTATGGCTTTTGCAAAAGAAAAATTTTCACTTCCACCCGCACAAATAATCATTTTGATCCTTATAAAATTTTACAAGAAATAATTTTATCTAAAAAGACTTAATTAAGAATTTTTAGATAAAATTATTTCTTATGGTTAAAGCAAAAAAACAATACGGACAAAATTTTTTAATCGATAAAAGTGTATTAGCAAAAATCATCCAAGCCATACCCAAAGAGATGAACAATATCATTGAGATTGGGCCTGGCTTAGGTGATTTAACGCAAGAACTTTTAAAAATTTCTCAAGTAAAAGCTTATGAAATCGATAATGATCTCATACCTGTTTTAAAAAAGAAATTTCAAAAAGAACTTGAATGTGGAAAATTTAACTTGATCCATCAAGACGTAAGCGAGGTTTTTAACCCTAGTCTTGATGAAAAACCATATTTTCTGGTTGCAAATTTGCCTTATTATGTTGCAAGTCACATTATATTAAAGACTTTAGAAGATAAAAATTGTTTAGGGCTTATTGTGATGGTGCAAAAAGAAATGGCTGAAAAATTCTGCGCTAAAGAAGGAAATAGTGAGTTTTCTTCTTTGGGCATTTTAAGTGCAATGATTTGCGAAAGAAAAATACTTTTTGATGTTGATCCACAGTGTTTTAATCCGCCGCCAAAAGTTATGTCAGCGGTGATGAGTTTGATTAAAACTAAGGATTTTTATGAACTTTGTGAAATAGAAAATTTCAAAAATTTTCTAAAAGACTGTTTTAAAGCTCCTAGAAAACAACTCTTAGGAAATTTAAAAATACACAAAGCAAAAGTTTTAGAAATTTTAAGCATTCTTGACTTAAAAGAAAACATCAGACCACATGAAATTTGCGTTGATTCATACCTTAAAATTTATGACAAATTAAAGGATGAATATGGACGAAAACAAAGAAATAAATAAAAACGAACAAAATCCAAACTCAAATTCAAAAAATAATAAACGCTATAAATATAAAAATCGTAGAAAAAAATTAGCTGATTCTTTACAAAATGAAAATGATACTGCAGTAGCTAATCAAAATTCTAACAAGGAAAATTCTGAAAACTCAGAGAATAAAACTGAGAAAAAAAAGAAAAAAAGTCGGAATCTTCCTTCAAAACTCACAGGTAATGAAGATTGGCAAATCGCTCTTGCAGAGTGTATAGAAGCTAACCGTGTTTCACATGAAAACCGCTTACACCCTTTAAAGTATAATAATTCTAGCGAGCATAAAATCCGCATCACTCCTTTAGGAGGATTAGGGGAAATTGGTGGAAATATTAGCGTTTTTGAAACTAATAAAGACGCAATTATAGTAGATATAGGTATGAGTTTTCCAGATGGAACCATGCATGGGGTGGACATTATCATCCCTGATTTTGATTATGTGAGAAAAATCAAAGATAAAATTCGTGGTATAGTGATCACTCATGCACACGAAGATCATATCGGTGCAGTGCCTTATTTCTTTAAAGAATTTCAATTTCCTATCTACGCTACACCTTTGGCTTTAGGAATGATTTCAAACAAATTTGAAGAACATGGCTTAAAGGCAGAACGCAAATGGTTTCGCCCTGTAGAAAAACGCCGTGTTTATGAGATAGGCGAATTTGATATAGAGTGGATACATATCACGCATTCTATCATTGATGCTTCAGCACTTGCGATCAAGACAAAAGCAGGAACTATTATCCACACGGGTGATTTTAAAATCGATCAAACTCCAATCGATGGCTATCCTACAGACTTAGGGCGTTTAGCACATTATGGAGAAGAAGGGGTCTTATGTCTTTTAAGTGATAGTACAAATTCTTATAAAGAAGGTTATACAAAAAGCGAAAGCTCTGTAGGGTCAACTTTTGATCAAATCTTTGCACGCACTAAGGGTAGGGTGATTATGAGTACTTTTAGTTCTAATATTCACCGTGTTTATCAGGCTATCACTTATGGTTTAAAATACGGCAGAAAAGTTTGTGTTATCGGTCGTTCTATGGAAAGAAATCTTTATACCACTATGGAATTAGGCTATATCAAACTCGATAGAAAAATTTTCATCGATGCTGATGAAGTAAGCAAATACAAAGACAATGAAGTGCTTATCGTAACTACAGGAAGTCAAGGTGAAACCATGAGTGCACTTTATAGAATGGCAACAGATGAGCATAAATTTATAAAGATCAAACCTACAGATCAAGTGATCATTTCAGCCAAAGCTATACCAGGAAATGAAGCAAGCGTTTCTGCGGTGCTTGACTATCTTTTAAAAGCAGGAGCTAAAGTAGCGTATCAAGAATTTAGCGAAATTCATGTAAGCGGACACGCTAGCATAGAAGAGCAAAAACTTATGCTAACCCTTACTAAGCCTAAATTTTTCTTACCAGTTCATGGAGAATACAATCACATCACGAAACATAAAGAAACAGCTATGAAGTGTGGTATCCCTGAAAGAAATATCTATCTTATGAGTGATGGCGATCAAGTAGAGCTCTGTCAAAAATATGTCAAACGCATAAAAACTGTAAAAACAGGTAAAGTTTTTGTAGATAATCAAATCAACAAACAAATTGCCGATGATGTGGTTATAGATCGTCAAAAACTTGCAGATAGTGGTATAGTAGTTATTATCGCACAAATTGACAAAGCTACAAAAACACTGATCAACAAACCAAGGGTATTTAGCTATGGACTTGTAGCCGATAAACACGATCATGCTTTTAGCAAAGATATGGCTGAAGTTTTAGGGCAATTTTTTATCAATGTTAAAGATGAAGTACTCAATGATCCAAGATTTTTAGAAAATCAAATCCGCCAAGTTTTAAGAAAACATATCTTTAGAAAGATTAAAAAATACCCAACCATAGTTCCAACTATATTTGTAATGTAAAAAAGGGCAAAAATGCCCTTTTTAAGGAAGATCAAATGAGAATTAATAAATTTATATCCCACAATACCCGTTATTCACGCCGTGAAGCTGATGAGCTTATCAAACAAAACTTAGTGAAAATAAACAACAAAATTGCTCTTTTAAGCGATGAAGTTAAATTTGATGATAAAGTCTTTGTTAAGGGTAAAAGAATACAAAAAAGAACGCAATTTAGCGTGATAATCTATCATAAACAAAAAGGCGAAATTGTCAGTAAAAAAGATGATCGTGGAAGAAAAATTATATACGATACCTTGCCAAGACAATTTAGCACTTGGCTTAGTGTAGGCAGGCTGGATTATGCAAGCGAGGGCTTGCTTTTACTTACGGATTCGCCTGTGATTGCCAATGCTTTAATGCATAGCGATTTAGAAAGAGAATACTATCTTAAAGTTAAAGGTGTGGTGAGCAAACAAGTCATCGAAGCCATGCAAAATGGACTTGAGATTAAAAACGAAAAAAAAGGCGCACACGCAAAAACTAAAATCACCTCTATGAGTTTTACTCCTTTTATAGACTTTGAAATTTTTGGATCAAGCGGAGGCTATACTAAACTTAGAGTAGTTATAAATGAGGGTAAAAATAGAGAGCTTAGACGTTTTTTTGGGCATTTTGACCTTGAAGTCATGGATCTTAAGCGTGTTGCTTTTGGAGCTTTAGATCTTGGCATGTTAAAGGCGGGAAAACATCGTTATTTAGAAAATCGGGAATATGAAAAATTAAGAGATTTTTTGAAATTTAATGAAATAAGATATTGAGTATTGTATACAAAATTTAAAAAATAATGATAATTTTTAAATTCTAAAAAATTCTATTTTTATCCTTCTTAAAAGGAAAATAATATAAAAATTTTTATCAAATTCCTTGACTTTGAAAACAAGATTTTATATACTCTCATTTCAATTTTTATAAATTGGGTTAGTTTTTAACTAACGAGTTCTTTTTAAAGGAAATATTATGGAAAGAATTAGGCTTAAGCTAAAAGCTTATGACCATCGAGTACTAGACAGAACAGTTGCAGCAATTGTAGAAGCTGTCAAAAGAACAGGTGCAGATATCAGAGGTCCGATACCAATGCCTACTAAAATCAAACGCTATACAGTTTTAAAATCTCCACACATTAACAAAGATTCTCGTGAGCAGTTTGAAATAAGAATTCACACGCGTATGCTAGATATCGTAGCAGCGACTCCAGATACAGTTGATTCTTTAACCAAGCTCGATTTAGCACCAGAAGTAAGCGTTGAAGTAAGAGCTATGGGTAAGTAAGGATAAAATATGGAATATATTGTAGAAAAAATCGGAATGAGCAGAATAATTACTAATCCAAGTATCGCTGTAACTCTACTAAGAGTTGTAAATGTAAAAGTATGTGAAGTTGAAGGCGGAAAGGCTTTAGTAGCGTATCCAAAAGGTAAAGCAAGTAATAAATGTGTCGTAGGACAACAAAAAAAATACAATCTTTCTGCAGAATACAATAGATTTGCGACTTTAGAAGTGGCAAACACTGAAGCAGGAGATTTAGATGAAACTCCATTAAATGAAGCAAAAATTTTAAAAGTAAGTTTTAACACTAAAGGTAGAGGTTATAGCGGTGTTATGAAAAGACATAACTTCGCAGGGGGTCCAGCAAGTCATGGTTCAAGATTTCATAGACGCCACGGATCTATCGGTAATAGAGAATGGCCGGGTCGTGTTCAACCAGGTATGAAAATGGCGGGACATTATGGAAATACTAGAGTAACTGTTAAAAACGAAGTTGTATCTTATGATGCTGAAAACAAAATTTTAGTAGTTAAAGGTGCAGTACCGGGTTATAATGGTGCTATGGGTAAAATAAGGATTGCAAAATGAGTAAAGTAGTTGTTTTAAATGACAAATTAGAAAAAGCAGGTGAACTTGATTTACCTTCAAAATATGCGGAAGTAAATTCACACAATCTTTACTTATATGTAAAATCTTACCTTGCAAGTTTAAGAGCAAATACAGCTCATACTAAAGGTAGAAGCGATGTAAGTGGTGGTGGTAAAAAACCTTGGAGACAAAAAGGTCGTGGCGGTGCTAGAGCGGGTTCAACTAGAACTAATGTTTGGGTAGGTGGTGCGGTTGCTTTTGGTCCAACAAATGAAAGAAACTACTTCCAAAAAGTAAATAAAAAACAAAAAAGATTGGCACTTGAAAGAGCTTTAGCAGATAAAGCAGCTCAAGGTGCATTATTTACTGCTGATTCTTTAGCTATTGAAAGTGGTAAAACAAAAGATGCAAACGCTGTGATTAAAAAACTTGGCGTGAAAGATGCTTTAATCGTTAAAGATTTACTAGATGAAAGAACACTTTTAGCTTACAGAAATTTAGCAAATTGCTATGTAGTTGATGTAACTGAAGTAAATGCTTATTTAGTATCTGTATTTAATGCTGTTATTATAGAAAAATCAGCGTTAGAATCTATTACAAAAGAGGGATAATTATGGCAGATATTACTGATATAAAGACTATACTTTACACAGAAAAAAGTTTGAATTTGCAAGAGCAAGGTGTCGTAGTTATTCAAACTTCACCAAAAATGACTAAAACAAGCTTAAAAGCGGTTTTAAAAGAGTATTTCGGTGTAACTCCAAAAAGTATCAATTCTTTAAGAATGGATGGAAAAGTTAAGCGTTTTAGAGGTCGTTTAGGTCAAAGAAACGATTATAAAAAATTCTATGTTAAGCTACCTGAAGGTGTTAGCTTAGAAAATACGGAGGCTTAAGATGGCAATTAAAACTTATAAACCATATACTCCAAGTAGAAGGTATATCACAGGTTTAAGTTCTGAAGATATTACAGCTAAACCAAGCGTACGCTCACTACTTGTTAAACTTCCAGCACATGCAGGTCGCAACAGTTGTGGAAGAATTACAAGTCGTCATAAAGAAGCGGGCACTAAAAAACTTTATAGAATTATCGATTTTAAACGTCGTAAATTCGGTATAGAAGGTAAGGTAGAAGCGATCGAGTATGATCCATACAGAAATTGTAGAATTGCTTTGATTGCTTATAAAGATGGTGAAAAAAGATATATTCTTCAACCACGTGGATTAAGCGTTGGTGATATCGTTGCGGCTGCTGAAAGCGGACTTGATATCAAACCAGGTAATGCAATGAAACTTAAAAACATTCCTGTGGGTACTATCGTTCATAATGTTGAGTTAAAACCAGGCAAAGGCGGTCAAATGATCCGTTCTGCAGGTGCTTACGCACAACTTATGGGTAAAGAAGAAAAATACGTTATCTTAAGACTTGCAAGTGGCGAAATGAGACAAGTTTTAGCTGAATGTATGGCAAGTATCGGCGAAGTTGGAAATGAAGAATGGGCTAACGTAACTATCGGTAAAGCAGGTAGAAATCGCCATAGAGGTATCCGTCCACAAACTCGTGGTTCTGCTATGAACCCAGTAGATCACCCGCACGGTGGGGGTGAAGGTAAGAAAAATTCAGGCCGTCATCCAGTAACTCCATGGGGTAAACCAACTAAAGGTGCGAAAACTCGTCGTAAAAAAGCTAGCGATAAGCTAATAATTTCAAGAAGAAAAGGAAAGTAAGATGGCTAGATCACTAAAAAAAGGTCCTTTTGTTGATGATCATGTAATGAAAAAAGTCATCGCTGCTAAAAAGGCTAATGATAACAAACCAATTAAAACTTGGTCAAGAAGAAGCACAATTACTCCTGATATGATAGGACTTACATTTAATGTTCATAATGGTAAAAGTTTCATTCCAGTTTATATCACTGAAAATCACATCGGTTATAAGCTTGGTGAATTTGCTCCAACACGCACGTTTAAAGGGCATAAAGGCTCTGTACAAAAGAAAATTGGTAAGTAAGGGATAAGATATGAGTAAAGCATTAATTAAATTCGTAAGATTATCTCCAACTAAAGCAAGATTGATTGCTAGAGAAGTTCAAGGGATGAATGCAGAATTAGCTATGGCTAGTTTAAAATTTATGCCAAATAAAGGTGCAAAATATATTGCAAATGCAATTTCAAGTGCAGTAGCAAATGGTGGCTTTGAAGCAAACGAAGTGATTGTAAAAAGTTGTCGTGTTGATGCAGCTGCGGTATTAAAAAGATTTAGACCAAGAGCTAGGGGAAGTGCAAGTCGTATTAGAAAACCAACTTCACATATTTTAGTAGAAGTGGCGAAAGCGGAAGTGAAAGCTGGAGAGAAAAAAACAGTAGCTAAAAAAACTCCAGTTAAAAAAACAACAAGCACTAAAAAAGCAAGAGTGAAAAAGGAAAGCTAATGGGACAAAAAGTTAATCCAATTGGTCTAAGACTAGGAATCAATAGAAACTGGGAATCAAGATGGTTTCCAACTAAAGCAAATGTAGTAGAAAATATTGGCGAAGATTACAAAATCAGAGCTTTCTTAAAAAGAAAACTTTATTATGCAGGAGTCAGCCAAATTTTAGTAGAAAGAACTGCTAAAAAACTTCGCGTTACTGTAGTTGCTGCAAGACCAGGCATCATCATCGGTAAAAAAGGTAGTGATGTTGATAATTTAAGAAAAGAATTGCAAGATTTAATCGGCAAAGATGTAAATATCAATATCAAAGAAGAAAGAAAAGCAGGAGCTTCAGCTCAACTTGCTGCTGAAAGTGTTGCAACTCAACTTGAAAAAAGAATCGCTTTTAGAAGAGCAATGAAAAAAGTAATCCAAGGTGCGCAAAAAGCAGGTGCTAAAGGGATTAAAGTTTCAGTTTCTGGTCGTTTAGGCGGTGCTGAAATGGCAAGAACAGAATGGTATCTTGAAGGACGCGTTCCGCTTCATACTTTAAGAGCAAAAATCGACTATGGTTTTGCAGAAGCTAGAACTACTTATGGAAATATAGGGGTTAAAGTATGGATCTTTAAAGGTGAAGTATTGCACAAAGGTATGCAACCTGAAAAAACTGAAGAAAGTGTTCAAGCTAAAAAGCTAAGACGCACAAGAAGGGGTAAATAATCATGTTAATGCCAAAAAGAACTAAATATCGCAAAATGATGAAAGGGCGTAACAGAGGTTATGCTAATCGTGGAACAGAATTTACTTTTGGTGAATTTGCATTAAAAGCAACTGAAGCAGGACGCATTAACTCACGCCAAATCGAAGCAGCACGTATCGCTTTAACTCGTTTTGTTAAAAGACAAGGAAAAACTTGGATTAGAGTTTTCCCAGATAAGCCTTTGACAAAAAAACCTTTAGAAACTCGTATGGGTAAAGGTAAAGGTGGCGTTGAAGAATGGGTAATGAATATCAAGCCAGGCCGTATTGTTTATGAAATGGCAGGAGTAAGCGAAGAAATGGCAAGAGAAGCATTGACTTTAGCTATGCATAAACTTCCATTTAAAACTAAGTTTGTTACAAGAGAGAGCCAAAATGAAATATACTGAGATTAAAGATAAAACAGCAGCTGAGCTTGCAACAATGCTAAAAGAAAAAAAGGTGCTTTTATTCACTTTAAAACAAAAGCTAAAAACAATGCAACTTACTAATCCAAAAGAGATTAGCCAAGTAAAAAAAGACATTGCTAGAATAAATACAGCAATTAACGCTTTAAGATAAGGATAGAAAATGGCATTTAAAAGAGAAATTCAAGGCGTTGTTGTTAAAATCGCTGGTGAAAAAACCGCGAGTGTTTTGGTTGAAAGAAAAGTGGTTCATCCAAGATATAGAAAAATTATTAAACGCTTTAAAAAATATCTAATTCATGATGAGAGAAATGAAGTTAAAGTGGGCGATACTGTTGTTGCAGTAGAATGCAGACCATTTTCAAAAAGAAAATCATTTCGCTTAAAATCTGTATTAGCTGCAGGAGTTGAGTAATGATTCAAAGTTTTACTAGACTTGCAGTTGCTGATAATAGCGGTGCAAAAGAATTAATGTGTATCAAGGTTTTAGGGGGTAGCAAAAGAAGATATGCTACTGTAGGTGATGTAATCGTTGCATCTGTTAAAAAAGCTTTACCAAATGGAAAAGTTAAAAAAGGTCAAGTGGTAAAAGCAGTTATCGTTAGAACTAAAAAAGAAATTCATAGAGATAATGGTTCTTTGATTCGTTTTGATGAAAACGCTGCCGTTATTCTTGATAACAAAAGAGAGCCTATCGGAACTCGTATCTTTGGGCCAGTGGGCAGAGAAGTTAGATATGGTGGCTTTATGAAAATCGTTTCACTAGCACCGGAGGTATTATAATGGCGGTTAAATTAAAAATCAAAAAAGGTGATAATGTTAAGGTCATCACAGGCGATGATAAAGGTAAAACAGGTAAAGTTTTAGCAGTATATCCAAAAACACTTAAAGTGGTAGTTGAAGGATGTAAAATTGCTAAAAAAGCTATTAAGCCTAGCGAGAAAAACCCAAATGGTGGTTTTATTAATAAAGAAATGCCAATGGATATTTCCAATGTGGCAAAAGTTCAGGAGTAAGCGATGATGAGATTAAAAGAAAAATACAATCAAAGCATTAAACCTGCATTGGTTAAAGAATTTGATATTAAAAATCCTATGCTTATCCCTGTGATCGAAAAAGTAGTTATCAGCGTGGGTGCTGGTGAGTTAGCTAAAGATCAAAAAGTATTGCAAAATGTTGCAGACACTATTTCTTTAATTGCAGGACAAAAGGCTGTAATTACTAAGGCTAAAAAATCAGTTGCAGGATTTAAAGTTCGTGAAGGTTTTCCTATAGGTGTAATGGTAACATTAAGAAAAGAAAATATGTATGCTTTTCTTGATAAATTGATTTCTATCGCTTTACCAAGAGTAAAAGACTTTAGAGGTTTAAGTGGAGATGGTTTTGATGGACGCGGAAACTACAACTTCGGTCTTGATGAGCAGTTGATGTTCCCAGAAGTAGAATATGATAAAATTTTAAGAACTCACGGTATGAACATTTCTATAGTTACAACAGCACAAAATGACAAAGAGGCACAAAAGTTATTAGAACTTATCGGTGTGCCATTTGCAAAAGGAAAGTAAGATGGCTAAAAAATCAATGATTGCAAAAGCAGCACGCAAGCCTAAATTTAAAGTTAGAGGCTATACAAGATGCCAAATTTGCGGGCGTCCGCATTCGGTTTATAGGGATTTTGGAATTTGTAGAGTTTGCTTAAGAAAAATGGGTAACGAAGGTTTAATTCCAGGTCTTAAGAAAGCAAGTTGGTAAGGATAAAATATGATAAATGATATTATTTCAGATTCACTCACTCGTATCAGAAATGCAGGAATGAGAAAGCTTGAAACAACCAAGCTTTTACATTCTAAAGTTGTAGAAGCTTTAGTTGGAATTTTTCAAGCTAAAGGCTATATTGAGAGTTTTAATGTTGTTGAAGCAGATAAAAAGAAATTTATCAACGTGGTTTTAAAATACGATGAAAAAGGTAAGAGTGTTATCAATGAGCTTAAAAGAATTTCTAAGCCTGGTCGTCGTGTTTATAAAGGTAAAGATGAAATTAAACGTTTTAAAAATGGTTATGGTACTATCGTAGTTAGCACAAGTCATGGAGTTTTAGCTAATGATGAAGCTTATAAAGCAGGTGTTGGCGGCGAAATTTTATGTACTATTTGGTAAAAATCTGCTTTTTATGGCATTGGGTATCCATTCTTTTAAAAAAGTAGAAATATCCTAGACAAATAAAAAGGAAAAATATGTCTCGTATAGGTAAACAACCGATTGCTATTCCAACAGGAGTAGAAGTAAAATTAGAAGGAAATTTGCTTAAATTTAAAAAAGGAAATTTGGCAAAAGAACTTGATACTAAAGCAAATGTAAATGTTGAGATTAAAGATAATAATATTCTTTTTTTTCCAAAAGGTGAAGACAGACAAAGTAGAGCTTTTTGGGGAACTTATAGAGCGTTAGCTTACAATATCGTTGTAGGTTTAACTCAAGGTTTTTCAAAAACTCTTGAAATCAATGGAGTTGGTTATAAAGCAGCTTTAAAAGGTAAAGTTTTAGAACTAAGCCTTGGTTTTTCTCATCCTATTAACTATGATATTCCAGAAGGAATTGAAATTGTAGTTGATAAAAATACTATTGCAGTTAAAGGAAGTGATAAACAAGTTGTAGGTCAAGTTGCTGCTCAAATTCGTGAATTTAGACCACCAGAGCCATATAAAGGAAAAGGCGTTAAGTATTCTGATGAACGCATTATCCGCAAAGCTGGTAAGACATCTAAGAAGTAAGGGTAGAATATGAGAGCAAATATATTAAAAAGAAAACTAACTTTAAGAATCAAAAGAAAAAAAAGAATTAGAGCGAAAATCTCAGGTTGTGAGAATTTTCCAAGAATTTCTGTATTTAAATCGAACAGAACTCTATATATCCAAGCGATTGATGATGCAAAAGCTGTAACTTTAGCAGCAGTTGATGGACGCAAACTTGGCGTTAAAGCAAATAAAGAAGGTGCTAAAAAAATCGCTGCTGAATTTGCTAAAACTTTAAAAGCTAAAAAGATAGAACAAGCTGTTTTTGATAGAAATGGTTATGTATATCATGGTGTTATCGCAGCATTGGCTGAATCTTTAAGAGAAAATGGCATTAGGCTATAAGGGGTAAATCGATGGAAAAATATAATAGAGAAGAATTTGAAGAAGTAATCGTCGATATCGGCAGAGTTACTAAGGTTGTTAAAGGTGGTAGAAGATTTAGATTTACTGCTTTAGTTATCGTTGGAAACCGCAAAGGTTTAGTAGGTGTTGGTTATGGTAAGGCTAAGGAAGTTCCAGATGCCATCCGTAAAGCTGTTGACGATGCGTTTAAAAATATCGTTGAAGTTAAAACTAAAGGCTCAACTATCGCTCACGATGTAGAGGTGAAATACAACGCAAGTAGAATTTTACTTAAACCAGCTAGCGAAGGTACAGGAGTTATCGCAGGTGGTTCTACACGCCCTATCGTGGAACTTGCAGGTATTAAAGACATCTTAACCAAGTCTTTGGGTTCAAATAATTCAGCTAATGTGGTTCGTGCTACAATCAAAGCTCTAACAATGTTAAAAGGATAAGAAGATGAATTTAACAAAAGCAGCGGGTTCAACGCATAAAACTAAAAGAATTGGCCGTGGTCAAGGTTCTGGCATGGGTAAGACTGCTACCAAAGGGGGCAAAGGTCAAACTGCTAGAAAAGGTTATAATGAAAAAAGAGGTTTTGAAGGGGGTCAACAACCACTTCAAAGAAGACTACCAAAAGTAGGTTTTACTTCTAAAATTCAAAAACCTTATGTGATCAATGTTGAAAAAATCACAGCTGTAAAAGAGCTTAGTGAAATTACATTTGAGAGCATTAAAAGTGTTCACAAAATTTCAAAATCTGTGAATAAAATCAAATTAATTGGTGCAAGTGCAAAAGACTTAGCATCAAAAATCAAAGACGAGAATATTAGCGTCACCGGATCAAAATAATGAATAGAGCATTGACGAATAAGATTTTAATCACCTTAGCATTTTTGTTTGCTTATAGGGTTCTGGCTTATGTGCCAGTTCCTGGCGTCAATGCTGATGTGATTGCAGAATTTTTCAATAACAATCAAAACAATGCTTTGGGTTTATTTAATGTTTTTAGTGGTGGAGCGGCTGAACGCTTTTCTATCATTTCTTTAGGTATTATGCCTTATATTACTGCCTCTATTATTATGGAGCTTCTTGCAGCAACTTTTCCAAATATCGGTAAGATGAAAAAAGAGCGTGATAGTATGCAAAAATATATGCAAATTATCCGTTATGCAACTATTGTGATTACTTTAGTTCAAAGCATAGGCGTTGCTATAGGTTTGCAGAGCTTGCACGGTCGTGGTGGAGCAGGGGCTATAATGGTGGAAGATTTAAATATGTTTATCGCACTTTGTGCTATTTCTATGCTTGCAGGAACTATGCTTTTAATGTGGCTTGGCGAACAAATCACACAAAGAGGTGTAGGAAATGGTATTTCTTTAATCATTTTTGCAGGTATTGTTTCAGGTATTCCAAGAGCGATTTCAGGAACTGTAGGACAAATCAATTCAGGCGAGATGAATTTCTTAACTGCTTTTGCGATTTTTGCTTTGATTTTAATCACCATAGGTGTGATTATTTATGTAGAACTTGGAGAAAGAAGAATTCCTATTTCTTATTCTCGTAAAGTTGTAATGCAAAATCAAAACAAACGCATTATGAATTATATTCCTATTAAATTAAATCTTAGTGGGGTTATTCCACCAATTTTTGCTAGTGCGATTTTGATGTTTCCAACAACAATTTTGCAAACAAGCATAAATCCTTATTTGCAAGCCATTAATGACTTTTTAAATCCAAATGGTTATTTGTTTCATGTTTTAACTTTCTTGTTTGTAATTTTCTTTGCTTATTTTTATGCTTCTATTGTATTTAATGCTAAAGATATAGCAGAAAATTTGAAAAAACAAGGTGGTTTTATCCCTGGAATTCGTCCAGGCGAAGGAACTTCAAATTATCTTAATGACGTGGCTTCTCGTTTAACTTTATCAGGTTCTATTTATTTAGGACTTGTTGCGACCTTGCCTTGGGTTTTGGTGAAATTTATGGGTGTGCCTTTTCATTTTGGTGGTACTTCCGTACTTATTGTAGTTCAAGTAGCTCTTGATACGATGAGAAAAATTGAAGCTCAAATTTATATGAGTAAATACCAAACTTTAAGTACAGTAGGTTTGTAATAAAATTAGCAAGAGATTTTTCTTGCTAATTTATCCTAGGTTTTTGCTTTAGAAATAAAAACACAATGCATACTATAAAAATTACTATTGACCATATTAAAAAAGCATCTACAAGACCCATTTGTCTAACGATAGGTTGAGAGATAATAGGACTTAAGAATTGTCCTAAAAATATACAACTTGCTAAAATTCCATAAGCCCTAGCGCGAGCATTTTCAGGACAGATTGAAAAAAGATAAGCCGTGTTATTTACAAGCATAATACCTCCGCCCATTCCAAGCAAAGCTAAGGCGATTAAAACTATGAAAAAACTATCTACTAAAAAAAGCAGCAAAAAAGAACAAGATACGATAAAAAGAGTTAAAACATAGATAGCTTTAATACTTAAGAATTTTATAATATATCTATAGCTCAGAGAGAAAAAACCATAACATAGTGCAGATACAGACATCGAAATCCCTATATATTTAGGATCCAATCCTAAATGTTCCTCTATATAGTAAGGAAGTTGAGTGGGTGAAATATAATAAACTACCATGATAAAAAAACCTATAAAATAGATAGGGAAAAATTGCCAATAATTTGTTTTTGCTTCTATTTTTGTATGATTATAGAATTTAAATTTTCTAGGTTCAAAAAGATAAATGATAGCCATTAAGATAATTAAAATTCCAAGTCCATATACCAAAAAAGGATAACGCCAAGAATAACTCGAAACAAACCCAGCAATAGAAATAAAAACAGCACCCCCTACCGCACAAAAAAATCCTTGAAGACTTAAAGCATTTTCTCTGCGATTAAAGCCACCACGACTATAATAATCCCCAAGCAAGGCTGAAGCACCTGTCATTATAAAAGCAGTTGCCATACCAAAAATAGCTCTTGAAGTCAGTATAGCATAAATATCATTTAAGAAAAAGCCACTTACCCCAGAAATAGTCCAAATCACCATCGCCGGAAGAATAAATTTTAATTTGCCAAATTTATCCATTAAAATACCAGCAAATGGAGATAAAATGACAACAAAAATAGCAGGGATGGTTAAAACTAAGCGAACGAGTATATCAAGATGAGCTAGTGTGAAACTTGAAGAAAGAGTAGCACCACTTTGGGTTAAAAGTTCTTCAAAATGTCTGTTGATAGCAGGTAGAGCAGATGAAATGACTACGCTTCCTAGCATAGTCATAGCAGCCATAGAAAACACAGCTACTTTAAATCCGGACTTTTCAGTAATTTGAATTATTTTTTTATCCATTTTCGTGTCATTTGGATGAAATTTATAAGCTTTGCTATTCATAATTTTTGCCTTTTTTTATTTTATTATACTCCAAAAATTATGGTTTATATTTAAAATTACTTAAAATTATATTTTATTTATTTTGTTATGATAGTTTTTTTTAAATATATTTTAGCCTAATTAAAATATATTTTATAAGTAGAATTTTAAATATTTTTAGCTAAATTCAGCTTTTTATTTAACAAGGGTGCAAAATGAAGAAAAATTTAATCATAGTAGAATCTCCTGCAAAAGCTAAAACCATAGGAAATTTTTTGGGAAAAGATTACGAAGTTATCGCTTCTAAAGGACATATTAGAGATTTACCTAAATCAAGCTTTGGGATTAAAATAGAAGATGATGAATTTATTCCAGAGTATAGAATTACAAGTGATCATAGTGCCTTAGTTAAAGAACTTAAAAGCAAAGCTAAAGATGCCAAAGAAGTCTATCTTGCAACGGATGAGGATAGAGAAGGAGAGGCTATAGCTTATCATATTGCAAAAGCTATAGGAAAAGATGAAAACACCTTACCACGCATTGTTTTTCACGAGATCACTAAAAGCACTATAGAAAATGCTTTAAAAAATCCAAGAAAATTAGATATGCACTCTGTAAATGCTCAACAAACCAGACGCCTTTTAGATCGCATTGTAGGATATAAACTCAGTCCTTTATTAGGACAAAAAATTCAAAGAGGGCTTAGTGCAGGGCGTGTGCAAAGCGCAGCTTTAAAGATCATAGTCGATCGTGAAAAAGAAATTCGTGCCTTTGTACCACTAGAATACTTTAGTATAGATATGATTTTTCAAAAGGATTTAGATGTGGAGCTTGTTGAGTTTGATAAAGCTAAGATAGAAAAACTTACTATTACCAATAAAGATCGTGCCAAACTTATCCTAGAAGCTTGTAAAAATGAAGCTTATAGCATAGCTGATATTGAAACTAAAGAAAGAAAAATTGCTCCACCACCTCCTTTTATGACTTCAACCTTGCAACAAAGCGCAAGCAATCGCCTTGGTTTTAACCCTAAAAAAACTATGATAATAGCTCAAAAACTCTATGAAGGAGTAAATACTCATGAAGGCGTGATGGGGGTTATTACCTATATGAGAACAGATAGTTTAAATTTAGCCAAAGAATCTGTAGAAAATGTAAGAAAATTCATACAGGCAAATTTTGGCAAAGACTATCTTCCAAGCAAAGCAAATGTATATACTACAAAGGCTAGAGGTGCTCAAGAAGCTCATGAAGCTATACGCCCTACAAATTTAAGTTTTACTCCAGAAATTGCAGCTAAATTTTTAGACAAAGATGAGTTAAAACTTTACACACTCATTTATAATCGCTTTTTAGCCTGTCAGATGAATCCTGCTATCTCTCAAACTCAAAATGTATTTGTAAAAAATGACAGAGCAGTTTTTAAGATAAGCGGTAGAAAAATCCTTTTTGATGGATATTATAAAGTCTATGGCGATATGGATAAGGATAAAATTTTACCAAATCTTAAAATAGGCGAAAGCTTAAAAGTGCAAAATTTAGAAATGAACTCGCATTTTACCGAACCGCCTTCAAGGTATTCCGAAGCAGGACTTGTGAAAAAACTTGAAAGTTTAGGCATAGGTCGCCCTTCTACTTATGCTCCAACTATTTCTATACTTACAAGTCGAGATTATGTAAAAATAGACAAAAAACAACTCATTCCAAGCGAGGTTGCTTTTAATGTAACCGAAGTGCTTGAAAAAAATTTTAGCGATATAGTGGATAGCAAATTTACTTCAAATCTTGAAAATATCCTAGATGAAATTGCCGAAGATAAAGCGGATTGGCAACAAACTTTAAAAGAATTTTATTATCCTTTTATGAGAAAAATCGAAGAAGGAAAAACCAAAATTGCTAGTCAAAAAACTGTCACAAAACTGGGCGAAAGTTGTCCTGATTGTGGTGGAGAACTTGCTATTAGAAAAGGGCGTTTTGGAGAATTTATAGCGTGTTTAAATTTCCCAAAATGTAAGTATTCAAGAAATTTAAAAAACGAAAGCAAAAACGAAACCGAAAATACAGCTGCAAAGGCTAAGATAAATAGCACAGGTATTACTTGTCCAAGTTGTCAAAAAGGTGAAATCGTAGAACGCTTTTCAAAACGCGGTAAATTTTATGGTTGCAGTGCTTATCCAAAATGTAATTTTATAAGTAAATATAAACCAAGTGAAGAAAAATGTGAAGAGTGTGGCGAAGCTTTAGTGATAAAAGAGCTTAAAAAAGGCACATTTTTAGAATGCTTAAAATGTAAAATCAAAAAAGAAATGAAGGATTAAAATGCAAATTATGCTTTGTGCTATTTCAAATATAGCGAGTGGAAATTGTTCGGAAGACTGTAAATACTGCACCCAAAGTGCTCATGTAAAAACAGATATTCAAAAATATCGTCGTAAAGAACTTTCACAAATTGTTTTAGAAGCAAAAATGGCAAAAAAAAATGAAGCCTTGGGTTTTTGTTTGGTTACGGCAGGACTTGGGCTTGATGATGAAAAGCTTGAATATGTTTGTGAGGCTGCTAAAGCTGTGCAAAAAGAAGTGCCTAATTTGCTTTTAATTGCCTGCAATGGTATGGCAAGCGTGGAACAACTTAAAGAACTTAAAAAAGCAGGGATTTTTTCTTATAATCACAATCTTGAAAGTTCTAAGGAATTTTTTCCACAAATTTGTACCACTCATACTTGGGAAAGCAGATTTCAAACCAATTTAAACGCCAAAGAAGCAGGGCTTATGCTTTGCTGCGGTGGAATTTATGGCATGGGTGAGAGTGAAGAAGATAGGTTAAGTTTTAGAAAATCTTTACAAGAATTACAACCTTTTTCAACGCCTATTAATTTTTTTATAGCAAATGAAAATTTAAAACTACAAGTTCCAAGACTTAGTGCTGATGAAGCCTTAAAAATCGTGCGTGACACGAAAGAAGCTTTGCCGCAAAGTGTGGTGATGGTAGCAGGTGGACGTGAAGTGGTATTGCGGGAAAGACAGTATGAAATTTTTCAAGCAGGTGCAGGGGCTATTGTTATAGGGGATTATTTAACCACTAAAGGCGAAGAACCAAGTCAAGATATAGTAAAATTAAAAGAAATGGGATTTATTTTTGCATCAGAGTGTCATTGATCCGCAAGGTTTAATCGATCTAAAAATTCTTATTGTTATAGCTTTATGTTTACTTTTTTCTCCGCATATTGCAAAAATTTTACGCTTACCCCTTTCAGCTACTGAAATCATTTTAGGGGCGATAATAGCGTATTTTGGTTTTATAGGAAAAAGTGAAAATTTTGCACTTTTAGCAAATATAGGTTTTTATTATCTAATGTTTATAGCGGGTATGGAGGTAAATTTAAGAGCTTTTTTTAATATGGATAAAGAAATTGCCAAAAAAAGCTTTTTTTATATTCTTTTACTTTATGCTTTATCTTTTTTTATAGTATGGATTTTTGGACTTTCTTTAGTATTTGTTATCATTATACCTGTGATGAGTGTAGGGCTTTTGTCTTTACTTTTTAAGGATTTTGGAAAAGAGTGTTATTGGCTAAATATTGCTATGATAGTAGCTACTTTAGCTGAGGTGATTTCTATTGTGCTTTTGACTATAGCGGGAGCTTTTTTGCGTGAAGGAATAGGTATTATTGATGTGGCACAAAGTATTTTATATCTTAATATCTTTTTGGGACTTTGTTTGCTTGGATTTAAAATGCTTGGCGTACTTTTTTGGTGGTATCCTCAGCTTAAAGTTGTACTTATGCCATGGGAAGATAAAAATGAAAAAGATATAAGATTTTGTATAGCGATTTTTATATTAATCATTGTCGCTATGGTTATTACAAAACTTGAAATCGTTTTAGGCTCTTTTATAGCAGGCTCTTTTATAGCAACTTTTTTTGATCATAAAAAAGATCTTGAGCACAAGCTTTCTACTTTTGGACATGGGTTTTTGATTCCTATTTTTTTTATCCATATAGGCTCAACCTTTGATCTTAAAATGATTTTAGATTATAAAATTGTTTTACAAGCATTTTTACTTATGTTTGTTATGGTGGGTTTAAGAATTTTATGCGCAAGTGTTTTTTTAAAAAGAATTGGTTTTAAAAATATGATTTTATTTGGCCTTAGCCATTCTATGCCTTTAACCCTGCTTATAGCAACAGCCATTTTGGGTTATTCGGGTAAGGTTATTGGTGAGAAGCTTTATTCAGCACTTATTTTAACAGCGTTATTTGAGGCTATTATTGTTATGAGTATGATTGAATTTCTTTCTAATTCTAAAAAATGAAAGTTACTTTTTTACTCAAAAAAGCAAATAAAATCTTAAAAATTTAATAATAAAAAACTCATAAACACCCTTTTTTGTTAGAATTAATAAAAGTAACAATAAAAGGAGCGAAAATGTCAAATTCCGTTACTATAACCGATAATAGAAATGGAAGAAGCTATGAATTCCCTATATATGATGGTACAACTGGCCCAAGCGTTGTGGATATGTCAAGTTTTTATAAACAAACAGGAATGTTTTCTTATGATGAGGGTTTGACTTCCACGGCTACTTGTAAATCAAAAATCACTTATATTGATGGAGAAAACGGAATTTTAATGCACCGTGGTTATCCTATAGAGTGGCTTGCTGAAAACAAACTTTATTTAGATGTGGTTCATCTTTTACTTTATAAAGAATTACCCGATGTCACGCGTCTTGAAGCATTTCGTTATGAAATGAAAAAGCGTTCTTTTATTCATGAAGGCATGCATCGTCTTTTTGATTCTTTTCCTGATAATGCTCATCCTATGGCAGTTTTACAAGGTGCTGTTTCATCGCTTAGTGCCTTTTATCCTGATCATTTAAATATGAATGTAAAAGAAGAATATATGGAAATGGCAGCTAGAATAGTAGCTAAAATTCCTACTATAGTGGCCACCGCTTATAGATATAAACATGGCTTTCCTATGGCTTATCCAAATTTAGATCGCGGTTTTACAGAAAATTTCTTATATATGTTAAGAACCTATCCTTATGATCATGTGGAGCTTAAACCTATAGAGGTAAAAGCACTTGATACGGTTTTTATGCTTCATGCAGATCATGAGCAAAATGCTTCAACTTCAACAGTTCGTGCTGCAGGTTCAACTCACGCTCATCCTTATGCTTGTATAGCAGCAGGTATTGGTGCACTTTGGGGAGATGCACATGGTGGAGCTAATGAAGCTGTTATTAGAATGCTTGAACAAATAGGTAGTGTTGATAGGGTAGATGAATTTATTAAAAGAGCTAAAGATAAAAACGATCCTTTCCGTTTGATGGGTTTTGGACATAGGGTTTATAAAAATTTTGATCCGAGGGCAAAAGTGCTTAAAAAACTTCGTGATCAACTTATTGATGAGTTGGGTATCGATACCAATCTTATCAAAGTAGCAACGCGTATAGAAGAGATCGCTTTAAGTGATGATTATTTTGTTCAAAGAGGATTATATCCAAATGTTGATTTTCATAGCGGACTTATTTTAAAAGCTTTAGGCATTCCAAATGAAATGTTTGCTACTTTATTTGTTATAGGACGCACCCCAGGATGGATAGCTCAGTGGATAGAACAAAAAGAGCAAGAAAGTCTTAAAATAGTCCGTCCAAGACAACTTTATTTGGGTGAAACTAGTAAAATTTAATTAAATTTTTGTGGAAATTAAAAATTCCACAAAATAATCTCTTTTATAATTTTAAAAAATCTTATAGAAAGTCTTATAATCATGCTTAATCTTGATAAATTTTTACAAATTGCTATAAATGCTAGCAATCAAGCTTCTAAAGCTATTTTAGAAGAGAGAAAAAATTTCAAAACTTGGGAAAAAGAAGATAAAAGCCCGCTTACATCAGCAGATCTTGCTTCTAATAAAATTCTAAATGATATTTTAGGTTCTACGGATATTAAAATTTTATCAGAAGAAAAATTACTTAGCAAAGAAGAGTGCAAAGAACTAAAAACTTTTTGGCTTATTGATCCTCTTGATGGAACAAGTGGGTTTTTAAAAGGCAGTGATGAATTTTGTGTTATGATAAGTTTGGTTCATGATAATCGCCCCATTTTATCGCTTATACAAAATCCATCAAAAGGTGATATATTTTATACTCATGCAAAAACTAAGGTTTATAAAAATGATAAACTTTTGCAAATTGATCAGCAAGAATACGAGAAAAATAAATATAAAGCCTTATTGAGTGTTAATCATCTTAACAAAGAAGATGAAGATTTTACACAAGAGCATCAATTAGAAGCTATTAATATAGGCTCTGGATTGAAATTTTGTGCTATTTTAGAGGCTAAGGCAGGAGTTTATAAGAGATTTGAAAAGCTTAATATTTGGGATATTGTAGCAGGGGATTTTTTGATTAATCAAAATGGAGGATTTATGGGAGATTTTTCTAAAAAATATATTTTATATCATCCTTTAAATTATAAATCCAGCCCTTTTATTTGTGTTTCATCTAGGAATTTTTTAAAAGATTTTTTATAAAATTAAAGAGTATGATTTCATATTTTAAATAGTTTATAAGGATTAAAATGAGGTATTGTTTCGTTTTGTTTTTAAGTTTGTTTTTAAGTTCTAATCTTTTAGCAAATAATTTTTCTCAGAAAAAGGTTATTAAAATTGAAAAAAGTGCGGATAGTTTTGAAGTAATAGATCTTAATCAAAATGTTGCAAATCTAAATCAACAAAAAGCATTATTTGATAGTTCTACTTTGATTGAAAAAAAATCACAAATCAGCAAAGATAAAGATATTGATTTTGCTATCGTGTTAACTTCTAGGAAAAATTTTGGTTATTTTTTAGATGGTTTTAGGGTGAGTGATAAGGAATTTTCTACATTATTTGCTAAAAATTTGATTCAAAGCTTGAAGCTTAATTGGGTTAATTCTGCTGCAAATGGTATTTATCAAAGTCCTAAAACTTTATTATATTTTAGCCCTAAGGATGCAAAACTTATAAATGTAAGTCCTTTTTTAACACAAGAAAAGGATAAGGCTAAAATGTATGCTAAATTTACAGATTATGTTGTGGTAGTAAATTTACAAGATTTTTATGTAAATATCACAAATTATTTTATCACAACTAGTAAAGAGGGTGTGGCTAATATTAATTTTAAAATTATTTCTACAAGCAACGGAAAAATTCTTGCAGCAAAAAATGCAGAATTAAATTTGACTTTAAAAGCTCAAGATGCAAAACAAAATTATCAAGATATTGTAAATCAAATGCCAAAAATGTTAGCCAATGTTATAGATAATGAAATAAAAAAATTAAAATTAACTATCAATTAATTTAAAGATAGATTGAAAAACTTAGATAATAATTACTTCATTTTCTAAGTTTATGCCAAATTCTTCAAAGACTTTTTTTCTAGCCAATTCGATAAGAAAAAATGCATCTTCAAAACTTGCGTTTTTTTTATTGATTAAAAAATTTGCGTGTTTATCGCTTAACATAGCATCTCCTTTGTTAAAGCCTTTAAGGCCTACAGCTTCAATAAGGCGTCCTGCAAAGTCGTTTTTTGGATTTTTAAAAATAGAACCAAAACTTGCTCCACTAGGTTGATTATTCCTTGCATTTTTTAAAGCTTTATCTTTAAGGGTATTAAAACCAAAGTTTAGTTTAAATTCAGCCCAAAAAAAAGGCATATTTAAAGGGCAAAAACGATAATCAAAATTTATATTTTCTCTTAGAATTTCGCCTTGAGAAGTGGCAATTTTGATTAAATTTTGACTGATGCACTCTCCTTTAAGTCCTGCATTCATCTTTAAAAGTCCACCTAAAGTGCCAGGAATTTTGCTTAAATACTCAAAACCATTAAGATTGTTTTCCTTGGCAAAGCGATACATTTTGCTTGATTTTGTTTTACAGCCTATGCGAAGATGTATGAAATCTTTATTTTGATCTAAAATTTGTATAAAATCAAAACCTTCTCCTAAAATTCCTATATTTTTAGGCTTGGGGTTGACTAAAAGGTTGTTTGCACCACCTATTAAAAAACCATCAAAATCACAAATTTGATCCAAAACTAAAACTTCAAATTCATTTCCTATACGCACAGAAGAGTATTTTTTAAAATCGATGATCATTTGATAAAAGTTGGAATTTGATTTAGTATATTTTCAGTAAAGTCAATCATAGTTGTAGTCATCCAAGGCATTAAAAAGATTAAAATGATTACAACCAAGATGATTTTAGGAACAAAAGAAAGTGTCATTTCGTTAATCTGCGTAGTTGCTTGAAAAATACTGATCACAAGCCCTGCAATAAGCCCCGCTAAAAGCATGGGCAAAGAAAGTAAAAGCGTGATTTTAAAAGTTTGCACTCCAAGAGCAACTAAGGTACTTTCATCCATTTTTATCCTTTTTAAGAATTTCTAGCTTCTTCGTATTCACTAGGGATAAGATAATCATTTACATGTATGATTTTATCATAAAATTTATAATCATATCCCAGTTTAAAAAGCGTATCCACAGCTAAAAGTTGAGTTTGATTCATGCTAATGGAGTTTTTATTGGCGTATAAATTAAGATAAGTATCAAGTTTTTCTTCATTAACGCGGATTAGTTTTCTTTCCATAAGCATAGGGGCTAAAATTTTACGATTTGCATCAGCAATTTTTACAGCATTGGTTAAATCCCTTTCAATTTTAATCGCATCGCTTAAAGGCAAAGAACGACGTAAAGCCATTCCACCTAAAGGCAAAGGTAAATTTTCTCTAGCAAATTCAAGCCATATATCCCAAAGTTCTGCTTCTACGCAAAGACTTTGATCAAATTCTAGAATGCTTTCATGGATCAAAACCCCTGCATCTACTTCACCACTTAAAACTACATTTTCAATGTCTAAAAAATTCTTATAAACAATTCTTGCTTTGGGGTATTTCATACGAAAAATCAAAGCATTGGTAGTATTTGCTCCACTTAAAGCGACCTTAAAATTTCTTTTTAAATGCGTGTCTTTTTTCTTGATGAGCTTTGGCCCATAACCCTCGCCAAAACTCACTGCTGTGCGTAAAAGCGCGTATTCAGAAGCGATTAAAGGATAAAGCCCAAAAGAAATAGCCGTAGTATCAAATTCATTTTTCAAGGCAAATTCATTTAAAGTTTGTATATCTAAAGCTGTATTTTCATAAGCAAAATCGTTCCCTATCCACCCAAATTTAATCGCCATATACATAAAAATATCATCAGCATCAGGAGAATGTGCAACAGTAATTTTTTTCATCTATGCTTCCTTTAAATCTTTGCTTTAATTCTAGCAAAATAAATCATTATTTAATTTTATTTTGTTAGAATTCTAACTAAAAATTTAGAATTTTTAAGGAAAGTTATGGATGATAATAAAAGAAAATCTCTAGATGCTGCCCTAAAAAGTTTAGATAAAACCTTTGGAAAAGGAACCATCTTAAGACTAGGGGATAAAGAAGTTGAGCAAATCGATAGCATAGGTACAGGTTCAGTTGGACTTGATCTTGCTTTAGGTATAGGCGGAGTTCCAAAAGGAAGAATTATAGAAATTTATGGACCTGAGAGTTCAGGTAAAACCACTCTAACTTTACACATTATCGCAGAATGCCAAAAAGCAGGTGGAGTTTGTGCTTTTATCGATGCAGAGCATGCACTTGATGTAAAATATGCCAAAAATTTAGGTGTAAACACAGATGATTTGTATGTTTCTCAGCCTGATTTTGGCGAACAAGCTTTAGAAATTGTAGAAACCATAGCAAGAAGTGGTGCAGTAGATCTTATCGTAGTAGATAGCGTTGCAGCACTTACTCCAAAGGCGGAAATTGAAGGCGATATGGGCGATCAACATGTAGGGCTTCAAGCAAGACTTATGTCTCAAGCTCTAAGAAAACTTACAGGTATAGTTCATAAAATGAATACCACAGTAATTTTTATCAACCAAATTCGTATGAAAATTGGTGCTATGGGTTATGGCACTCCTGAAACCACAACAGGTGGAAATGCGTTAAAATTTTATGCTTCTGTGCGTTTAGATGTTAGAAAAGTAGCAACCTTAAAACAAAACGAAGAACCTATAGGAAACCGCGTTAAAGTAAAAGTAGTGAAAAATAAAGTTGCCCCTCCATTCAGACAAGCTGAATTTGACGTGATGTTTGGAGAGGGTTTAAGCCGTGAAGGTGAATTGATTGATTATGGTGTAAAGCTTGATATTGTAGATAAAAGTGGTGCGTGGTTTTCTTATAAAGATAAAAAACTTGGACAAGGTAGAGAAAACTCAAAGGCCTTCTTAAAAGAAAACTCTGAAATTGCAGACGAAATCACAAAAGCGATTCAAAATTCTATGGGAATAGAAGGTATGATTAGCGGTAGTGAAGATGATGAAGGAGAAGAATAATGTTAGCAATTGAAGATGTTAGAGCCTATGAAGTTCTTGATAGTAGAGGAAATCCAACCGTAAAAGCTGAAGTTACGCTAAGTGATGGAAGTGTAGGTGCAGCCATAGTTCCAAGTGGTGCAAGCACGGGCTCAAAAGAAGCTTTAGAATTGCGTGATAATGATGAAAGATTTTTGGGAAAAGGTGTTTTAAAAGCTGTTGCAAATGTCAATGAAACCATTGCAGATGAAATTTTAGGACTAGATGCTTTTAATCAAACTCAACTTGATGATACTTTGCGTGAACTTGATGGAACAAATAATTACTCAAATTTAGGTGCAAATGCGACTTTAGGAGTATCTATGGCAACAGCTCGTGCTGCTGCTGCTGCTTTAGGAATGCCTTTATATCGTTACTTAGGTGGTGCAAATGCAAGCATTTTACCTGTGCCAATGTGTAATATTATAAATGGCGGTGCTCATGCAAACAACAATGTAGATTTTCAAGAATTTATGATTATGCCTTTTGGTTTTACTAGTTTTAAAGAAGCTTTGCGTTCAGTTTGTGAAATTTATGCGATATTAAAAAAAGAACTCGCAAATTCTGGATATTCTACTGCTTTAGGCGATGAAGGCGGTTTTGCTTCAAATTTAGCGAACAACACAGAACCTATCGATCTTTTAATGACTTGTATCAAAAAAGCAGGTTATGAAAATCGTGTAAAAATCGCTCTTGATGTAGCAAGTACAGAATTTTTCAAAGATGGTAAATATCACATGGAAGGCAAAGTTTTTTCAAGCCAAGATTTAATCGAGCACTATGTAGAGATTTGTACGAAATATCCAATTTGCAGTATCGAAGATGGCTTAGCTGAAAATGACTTTGAAGGTTGGATTAAGCTTACTGAAAAATTGGGCAATAAAATTCAGCTTGTAGGCGATGATTTGTTTGTAACCAACGAAGATATTTTACGAGAAGGTATCATCAAAAAAATGGCAAATGCTGTGCTTATCAAACCAAATCAAATCGGAACTATTACTCAAACTATGAGAGCTGTGCGTTTAGCACAAAGAAATAACTATAAATGCGTGATGAGTCATAGAAGTGGCGAAAGCGAAGATGCTTTTATAGCAGATTTTGCTGTAGCTTTGAATACAGGACAAATCAAAACAGGAGCTCTAGCAAGAGGCGAAAGAACTGCGAAATACAATCGCTTGCTTGAAATTGAACTTGAAAGCGATGAATACTTAGGAGAAAAGCTCTGAGCGATTTACTTAAAGAATACGATGAAAGCACAAGAAAAAAGAGTTTTTATACGCATGTTATAAAAATGATTTTTTGGACTTTTCTTGTTATAATTGGAGCGATTTATTTTGGCAATATGTTTTTTGGGCAGTATTCTTTAGATACTTTACTAAGCTTAGAAAATACTAAAGAAGAGCTTAATAAAAAGATTATTTTACTTAAAGAACAAAATGCTAAAGCACAAAAAGATTATTTTGAATTAAAAGGATTATACCCAAATGAAAACTAGAATTTTAGCAATATTTTTTATTTTTACCTCTCTTTTATATGCTGATGAAAATCCTTTTAAAACAGATCAAAATATAACTTTGGTTGCTCCACCTGAATTTCAAAAAGAGGAAGTTAAATTTAATTCTAGTGCAAGAATTTTAAAAAGCATCACTTTTAATTATATTAATTTAGATGGAAGTGAAGATAACATTGATTTAGATGTTAATAAAAGTATTGATTGGCATGATACTTATACTATATCAAGATTTAAAAGCCCTGATCCTTCAAAAGTACTTGATGTTTCAGTTACCATACCTGAAAAAAATAGCTCTAAACAAGAATCAAACTCAACAGTCAATGTTGAAATACCTTTACAGGTTGCAAAGATTTATGATTTTATTTCTTACGCGGTTTATAAAAATAAAATAAAGCTTAACACTACCGATGAAATGATTACAGATTTTTCAGTAGGAAATCCGAGTAAAATCGTTATAGATTTTAGATCTAAAATGATTAGCCCTACAAAAAATATACGCCTTAGCAATTCTATTTTTAAACGCATAGACTTTGGATCTCATAAAGGATATTATCGACTTGTAATATATCTTGATGGAATTTATAATTATAATATTCAAAAAGATGCAACTGGATGTATGATTAATCTGCTTTGATGAGATTTATTTTTTTAATATGTTGTGCTTGTTTAGTTTTTGCTGATGAGATTTTGCTTCTTAGCAAATTCAATAAGCAAGATTTTAACTCTAAAGATTTTAATGCTTATTTGATGAGCGAAAAACTTGATGGTGTGCGTGGAATTTGGGATGGAAAATATCTAAAAACTCGCCAAAATTACAAAATAAAAACTCCTGACTTTTTTACAAAAAATTTCCCTCCTTTTGCTATTGATGGGGAGCTTTGGATAGCAAGAAATAAATTTGATGAAATTTCGGCTTTAATTCGTAGTGGCAATAGCAATTTGACCTTATGGAAGGAAGTAACTTATAATATTTTTGATGTGCCAAATGCTTGCGAAGAATTTCAAATTTCTACTTGCACTCTTAAAAATCGTTTGGCTGTTTTAGAAGAGTATTTGAAAAAATATCCTAGTGCCTATATAAAAATTATTCCTCAAATTCCAGTTGAAAGTCAAAATAATTTAAATCAATTTTACGAAAGCATTATAAAAAATCAAGGTGAAGGTATTGTCATACGCAAAAATTTAAGTCCTTATGAAAAAGGCAGAAGTAAAAATGCTATGAAATTAAAACCCTATGATGACGAAGAGTGTGAGTTAGTAGGATTTCGTAAGGGCAAGGGTAAGTTTGAAAATCAAGTAGGTGCTCTACTTTGTAAAATGCCAAATGGACAAATCATTAAAATAGGCAGTGGTTTAAAGGATGAAGATAGAAAAAATCCTCCAAAAATTGGTAGTATTGTGACTTATAAATTTAATGGATTGACCAAAAATTCCTTGCCTCGCTTTCCGGTTTTTTTAAGAATAAGAGATGAAAATCCTTGACTTTAAAATTATTTTGTGATAAAATATTTCCTTTTATTTATTCGGGGTGTAGCGCAGTCTGGTTAGCGCACTTGGTTTGGGACCAAGGGGCCGAAGGTTCGAATCCTTTCACCCCGACCATTTTTTATAAATTTATACAAAATGGTGAGTGTAGCTCAGTCGGTTAGAGCATCAGATTGTGGTCCTGAGGGTCGTGGGTTCAATTCCCATCACTCACCCCACTAAGCGTTCGTAGCTCAACTGGATAGAGCGACAGACTTCGGATCTGTAGGTTATGGGTTCAATTCCTATCGGGCGCACCACCAAGATTTTACATGCGTTCATAGCTCAGCTGGATAGAGCAACGGCCTTCTAAGCCGTAGGTCAGAGGTTCGAATCCTCTTGGGCGTACCACTTTAGCGGATGTGGTGAAATTGGCAGACACGCCAGACTTAGGATCTGGTGCAGCAATGCGTGAAGGTTCAAATCCTTTCATCCGCACCATTCTAAACCTCATTTTACCATACTTTGAGAGATTTTACTTAAATTACGCTGAAGCCTTTGAAGTCATATTGTATCATTTCGAATTATTTCAAAAAGGTAACCTTTTAGCAGGTAACTTTTAATAGTAATCGAATGAAAGGATAGCTATAAAATAGTCCTTTTCATCCGTTTAAGTTTAGCGGTAAAAAAGGTAATTTATAGTAATTTTATTAAGCTTGTAAGGATTTGAAATATGCTATAATACAAAAATAATAAGGTTAAAAATGGCGATTGATAGAAAGGATTATAATATATCCATAGCAAAACAGATGCATTTAAAAAGACATAAAGATAAAATCAAGACCTTTTTATTTAGAATGCAAAACGGAGGCAAAGAAAAGCAACACATTTTTACTATTCCTTTGCACCCTGCTCGGAATGAAAACGAATATAAGAATAGCATTTGCAAGAGCTAAAGAATATGAAAATGAGTTTAAAAAACTTTTTAGCGTTGGATATGCTTTAAACTTTAGCATTTTAATAAAAAATCTTTTTGAAGTATTTATAAAGACTAACTACAATATAAAAGACTTAAACGAACAATACAAGGGACTAGAAATCTAATAAGCATTTTCAATAATCATATCTTAGAGCCATTAGGAAATATACACTTAGACGAGCTTACGCTTTACAAGGTGCAAGAATTTTATAATGAAATGAAAAATAAAGGACTAGAACCAAAAACATATAATAAAGCCATTAAAGAAGTGCTAAGCCCTATATTAAATATGCAGTAAAAAATAAGTGGATTAATGAAAATGTTACAATTTGAAAAAAGCTTTTAAGAGAACTTGAAGAGACAAAAGAAGCTTATAAAAAAGGCAAATTAAAAGCTTATAGCGTTAATGAGTTTAAAGAGGGCTTTAGCCAAATATAAGCTTATACGCACAAAAACTTTTATAAAAGAATATAAAAAGCTAAATTCTAAACTCCAAGATTCAATCGATGAAGTTTTAAGAAAGGTAGAAAAAGGAGATAAAAAGTTTTAAAATAAAATTTAGCTTTTTACTTTTTTGATTTCTTTTTCAAGTATGCTATATGGAGTTAAGCCTATAAATTTTTCATCCATTTTTCCTTCTTTGAAAAAACTAAGCACAGGTACTCCATATATTTCCCCAATAGCACTTGAAAGGTATTTAGCAGCTCTTTTTTCATAAAACATTGCTAAATTAGATAAACCTTTTTCGTCAGCCCAAGCTTTCGCATCATTTGCATCGTTTGCATCGCCTAAAACTACAAAGATATTAAAATCATAATTTTTAGCTAAATTCTGTAAAATAGGAATTTGTTCTTTGCAAACTCCGCAATCTTTTGTGAAAAATACTAAGGCAAAATTTTGTGCTTTATCATTTAGTTTTAGGCTTTTTTCAAAACCATTGTAGGCAAAATTATAGGTTTTATCGCTATTTAAAGCTTTAAAATTTTCTCCACTATCACAAGCTACAAAAAATAAAGCTATGATTAAAGCAAAGAAATAAGCTTGGATTCGAAAAATTCCCATGGTTTTTCTCCTAAAATTCTATCTTTTATCATCCCATCTTTAATGATGATGGTAGTAGGGGTTGCAAACACAGCGTAACGATCATTGGTGATTTTAAGATCGTCTTTTAAAACTTTTACATTTTTAAAGTCAAATTGTTCGGCTAAAACCTTAACCACATTGGCATTATCGATGGAATTTATAGCATAAACACTGATTTTATTGGGGTGATTTTGTATGAATTCATCTAAAGAAGGGAGTTCTTTTAAGCAAGAAGGGCAGCCATTTTGAAAAAAGACTAAGACTTTTAAACTTGTATTATCATCAGCAAGTTTCACGGCTTTTCCTAAAGTATCTTTAGCTGAAATTTCAGCGCTTTTTTCTCCAACTTTTCCAGTATCTTTTGAATTTTCAAAAGAACAAGCATTGAGCAAAAACAAAATACTTAAGATTAAAAGGCTTTTTTTCATTTTAATACCCCATGTTGTAAGATAAGAGTTCGATCTGCGAATTTAGCCAAATCAGGATTGTGTGTGATTAAAACTATGGTTTTGCCTTCATTTTTTAATTTTTGCAAGATTTCAAGAACGATTTTTTCATTGGCTTCATCTAAATTTCCTGTAGGTTCATCTGCGAGTAAAAGCTCTGGGTTGTTGATCAAAGCTCTTGCTATGCAAACTCTTTGTTGTTCTCCACCGCTTAATTGGCTAGGTAAATGAGTGAGTCTGTGTGAAAGTCCTACTTTTTCAAGAACTATTTTAGTGTCTTCTTCATCTACGCTTGAGTGATAGTACTGAGAAAGCATAACATTTTCTAGGGCATTAAGATAGGGGATAAGATGAAATTGTTGAAAGATAAGTCCTATTTTTTCACGACGCAAAGTGATTTTTTGTTCTTCATCCATTTGTTCTAGGTTTTCATTATCTAAGATATACTCCCCAGAGCTTGGAGTATCCATGAGTGATAGTATGTTTAAAAGTGTTGATTTTCCACTTCCTGATGGACCCATGATGGCAAGCCATTCTCCTTCATAGACGCTTAAATTGATATTGTTTAAGGCTTTAACTTTGCCAAATTCTTTATTTAAGTTATTTATTTTAATAAGTTCTTTTTTCATCATTCACCTTTCAAATTTTCACACACATTGATTTTTAATGCTCTTTTTATAGGAAAAAATGCAGCCAAAAAAGCAAAAATCAAAGAAATGACTAAAGCTATAAAAACAGCTATAAATCTAAAATCAATACTAGAATTAAAAATCAAATAACCAAAGACATTAGCTAAAAATATTCCACAAAAAGCCCCGATTAAACTAGCAAAAAAACTTACTATAAAGCATTCGCTAGCAAAGAGTTTAAAAATTTCACTTTTTTTCGCACCCAAGGCTAAACGCAGCGCGATTTCTTTTTTGCGAGAAAATATAATAGAGCTTAAAGTCGTATTAACACTAGTAGTAACTATGATCAATACTACAAGTATGATTAAAAACATTAAAGCCTTGATTTTTCCAAGCACTAAACCTTCACTTAAGGATACTGAAGATATAGGTTTTGCATCGATGATTTCATTGCTAATTACTCGGGTTTTAGCTTTGACTTCATCAAAATTTCCATAAACTACAGCATTAGCGTAATTAATACCTGCTTTATCGCTTAAATTTTGTATTACACTTAAAGGAGCTAAAACAATACTGTCAAATTCATCATTGCTTGAAAGTATGCCTTTTATGGTAAGTTTTATGCTTTTTCCGTTATTTGGATTATAAATTTGAAGTTCGTTGCCTGTTTTTAGGCCTAGTTGCTTGGCTAAATTAACTCCTAAAAAGGCTGAATTTTCATCAAAATCATTTAGAGAAAAGCTTCCTTCTTTAACTTCTAAAAAAGGTTTAGTGATTTTTAAGGCTCTAAAATCAGTGCCTAAAACCACTCCACTTGTACTGCCTAAATTTAAAAAATCATACAAAAAAGGAGTTAAAGCCCTAGCTTTTAACTTTTCTTTTATTTTTTCATAATCAGCATTGGAAATAAAATTTTCATCCTGCTTAGGGCTTATCATTACATTTGCTCCATAAGCTTTTAATTCTTTAGAAAGTTTGGTGTCAATATCAAAATAAATATTTAAAAAAGCTGAGCAAGTAAGTGCTCCTATAAAAACACTTAAAACTATAATAAAAAGTCTTTGATAAGAAAAGCTAATGCTTTTAAAAAGCTCATTAAGGAAAAACTTATCTACCATAAAGCACTCCTGCAGCTGAAAGTTGTGTGATATTTTTTATAGGAAGCAAGCAACCAAGTAAGGCAATAAGTCCTGCAAAAATAAAGCTTAAAGGTAAAGCTATAAAGGCTATATCAATAAAATATCCAAAAATACTAAGACTGATGATTTGAGAAAGTGCTGTGCCAAAAATAAAGCCAAATAAAGCAGCAAATAAAGCTACGATTAAATTTTCACTAGCAAAGATGAGATAAATTTGAAAAGTATTAGCACCAAGTACTTTTAAAAGTCCTATTTCTTTTTTTCTGCGATGAATTTCAGAACTCATTAGACTTGAAATCGCAATACTTGCAACAATAAGACAAATAATGCAAGTAATGCCCATTAAGGATTGGATCTTTTTAACCACTAAGCTTTGAGCATCGCTTATAGCATTTAGAGCTTTTGCATCAGCTCCTGGTAAGCCATCGCTAATTTGACTAGCGATTGAGCCTACATAGGCTGAGCAATACCATTTATCATATTCTAACTGATCTAATTTTTCTTCACCCATACGACGCACTTTCTCAGAAAGGGCTGATTCAGGTATAGTAAAAGCTCTTACTTCTGCACTTGAGTAAAGCCCTTGTTTGTTGAGTAAATCTTGAGCTAAATTTAAAGGAGCGATGATTTTATTTGACATTTTAGGATTGGCATGAAGTAAAATGCCTACGATTTTTGCTTCTTTGCTTTGATTGTTTTCTCCTATGAGTTTGATAGTATCTCCTAATTTTAATTTATTGTTTTTAGCAAAGTCTTCGCCTAGCATGATTTCATTGCTATCATCTTTTGCCCATTCTCCTTGCACTGCTAAATAAGGATAAAGACTTTTTATACCTGTGATAAAATCATCATCATTTTTAATTTTTATGGCTTTTTGAAAATAAGTACCATAAATAAGTGCTTTTTGCTGTGAATTTTCAATTGCGATTTTACCTTCTAAAAAAGGAGCAAGTGCGGTGATGTTGTTACGCCAATAAATGTCTTTAATCATATATAAATTTTTTTCTTCTAGGTAGTTTTTGTTTTTTAAGGGTTCATAAAGTTCATTGCCTATTTCTATACTAAGACTTGAGCCTTTGGGTAAAACAAGGATATTAGAGCCATAACTTTTAAGTTGTTTAGTTACTTCATCACCTATACTTAGGGTAATATTTAGCATAGTAGAGAGCAAAAGCGTGGCTAAAAAACAAGTAAGAAAGGCTAAAAATTTTTGAATTTTGTTTTTAAATATAGAGTTAAAAATCATTTTAGCCAACATCATTTCTCCTTTGGATTAAAAATTGGGCTTCGTTTTCTTCTATATATTTCATAGGATCTTTTTTAAATTCTTCATAATTATTTTGATTTGAAAAATAATAAGTAATCCCTTTATAGCTATAAGAAAAAGGAGCTTGGGTGTTTATAACCTTTGTTTTTGATACAGGATCTTGCACTTCAATTTCTTTGATTTGACTAAAATAATTAGATCCTGCTATTACATCTTTAACATCTATGGTGATTTTTTTACCATCGTATTCGTATTTGAGTGGGATAGGATTGCAACCCCCGCTTTTACCTACACTTGGCAAGAAAATACGCACATTGCAAGAAATGCAAATAAGCTGCCCCTCTTTTTTGATATAGCCCATATCTCCACAAATCATACAAGCATCAAAAACAGCTACAGGAGAATCCTTATCTTCTCTTTTGTTGATAAGAAAAAACCTTATCACTTTGCCTTCAGCACTGATATAAGCAAAGCGGTGGAGTTTGTTATCCCTTAAAAGAGCTATATCAAAGATAAATTTACCCTTCTTATCGGGTAAAATTTCTTTAGGCTCATCTATGGTTAAAGGCTTAGAGCTTACCATAAAAAAGTATAAAACAATGCAAAAACTTATAACACAGGAGATAAAAACACTGGAAAAATAGCGATTAATAAGACTTGTTTTAGCTTCGTTTTTGCGATAATTTATATCTAAAATTTGTTTTTTGCTTATATTTTTTTTGCGAATTTTTAAGCTTAAGAATGCTAAAAAAGTGATGAAGGATAAATAAACATAAATTCCAAAAACACCAAAATAATTACTTTTTCCTACAAAACTCACCAAAAAAGCATGAGTTTCTATGATGGAATTTCGCATCAAAGTAAGCAAGATATTAGCCAGAGCTTTATCGCTTTCTATAAAGATAAGTAGTAAAAAAAGTATAAAGCTTGTTATTTGATTAAAATTTTTTTGCCATTTTAAAAAGAAGAAAATCAAAATACAAACAAGCAAGGCTAAAGCAATAAAACCTAAAGAACTTATACCTTCGCTATCGATTAAAGAGCTAGTAAAAATAGGAAAATCTTGACTTAAAAAATAATAATGCAAAGCGGTGCAAAAACTTAAAATTCCCAATAAAATAAAATTTAAAATTTCAATTTTTTTCCAAAAATAAAATATAAAGCTTGCTAGCAATAAGCTTATAAAAACAAAATCAAAATTAAAGATTAAATTTTCGGTTTTTAAAAATTGTGTCGCGATAAAAAAGGCAAAATATCCAAATAAAAAGCCCAAAAAAACTACTAAAAAACTTTTAAAAATATACTTTTTATCAGGAGTGATAAAGGCCATTAAAATACTTAGCGGCAAAACACCGATAAGAAAATGCACAAAATATATACTCATAATTTACTCTTTAAACATTGTTATTTTAATTTTTCAAATAAAAATAAAAATATTTAAACACTCGGAAAGACCGAGTGTAAAATCATTTTGGTGTGCCTGTGTATTTGAATTTATAATCTACTTTAAAAGGTTCAAACCACTTACCCACACCTGTTTCTTCATCAACATGGCGTCCAAAGCCTTGTTTTTCTGGATTTGAGATATAAAAAGTTAATTCATAATTTCCTACACCAAAGCCACCTTTTTTATCTTTTTCCATGGCGATATTTGCACCATAGTGAGGACCATCATCAGCCACCATAGGCATCAAAGTTCCGCGTTTAATCGCACCTGTATCAGTATTTTTAAGCTCATAAGCTATGGTTAAATAAGGCATCCAAAAACCTTCTGGAAAACCATTTGGATTGTTTTTAAGTGCGTGAATGTCAGCTTCTAAGTGGATATCTGCTAAAGACGCAGCTAGATCAATACCTCTTGGCTCCATTTCAATAGGTTGCAAATAAACAGCAGCTATTTCCATGCCATTAAGTTCTTTTGGATCACCGATTGGCACTTCGCCTGCAAATAAATTTGTACTAATAACCGCAGCTGCAGCAACTCCTGATAAAACTTTTTTTATCATGATTTTACTCCTTTTTTTGAAATTTGTTTTGTTATTAAAATGCCAATAATTAGCATAATTAAAACTATAAATTGAGGGATTAAGGTTTCATAGTAAGGATAAATTCCAAGCCATAAAATCGGTTCAAAATTCATAGGTATAAGACTAGGGATAATGACTTTTCCTTCTATGAGTTCAGCTATGCCTTTGCCTGTAAAAACAAAAACCATGTAAAAAATAATATAAGAAGTGATATAGAAAAATTGTTTTACAGGTATGCGAATGGCTCCTGCTTTTAAAAGAAAATATAAAACAATAAGTATTAAAATTCCAAGTCCAAGCCCACCAAAAACAGCACCAAAGTCAGTGCTTGTTTTAGCATCAAAAAGCAAGGCTTGATAAAAAAGCACGGTTTCTGCACCTTCTCTATAGACAGCTAAAAATACTGTGATCCAAAGGGTTTTTGCACTGTTATTTGATATAGCATCTATAGCACTTTGTTTGATATAGCTTGTCCATTTTTTATTCTGTGCGTTTGAAAGTAGCCAAAAACCCACATAAAAGAGTAAAAACACAGCTATAAGCATGGTGATACCTTCTATAAGTTCTCTGCTTTGACCTGCATTTTCTTTAAAAAGCCAAGAAACTCCAAAAGCGGTAACAAAACTTAAAATCACTCCTGTAAAAAGAGCACTATAGGCGATATTTAGACGATTTTTGTTGCCACTTTGCACAAGATAAGAAACAATGGCTACAACAATAATCAAAGCTTCTAAGCCTTCACGCAAAATAATACCTAAAGCCCATATAAATAGCGAATAAGGAGTAGAATCTTGAATTTTATCCACACTGCTTGTTATGAGTTGTTCTAAGTCATTAAAAGTGGCTTCAAGCTCTTTTTTATCTGCACTTGCTTTAATCAGTGCTACGCCTTTGGAAAATAAACTTTCTATTTTAAGTTTTAAGCCACTATCTACAGCACCAATTTTATTTTCCATACCACTTGCTTCAAAAATATCTAGATAAATTCCTTGCAAATCATCTACTATAGAAGCACTAAAGCCATCATAATTTTTTAAAATTCCACTTAAAGCAAGTTTGATATCATTAGAAACTTTGGTATAATCCTTGCCCTTTGTTTCATCGTTAAAACCTGAAATTTGCAAACTTGAAAGTTCTGAATTTGGAATTTGTAAGAAAACATCAAAAATTTGTTCTTCTATATTATCTAGACCATCTCTTAAGCCTTTTTCATCTATTTTTGTATCATTGATTTGGCGTATAAGGGTGCGTATGGCTTGTTGAATTTTTTGATCGTTTCCTGTTTTGGTAAATTTATTTACCAAAATTTCTACTTTGGTATTGCGATAATCACTAAACAAAGCATCATTTAAAAAATCTTTACTGGCTTGGTAGTTTTTTTCTTTAAAAGCATTAGCAGCCTGTGAAAATTTTGTAGAGATATTATCTAGTATAAATTGCAATCTTGCATCCATTGCAGCAGCAGCTTGTAAATCAGCACTTGTATTATCATCTGTAAGTTTGCTTGTGTTGTTGTTTGTAGGTGTAGGAGCTTGGGTGGTTAAAGAGCTTTGTACTAAATCTTTTTTATCCATGCCCATCATTTGTGCGATTAAAGCTTCTGCATCAGCTTCGCGTTTGGCGTTAGCTTCTAGGCTTGATTTTTCAGCTTTAGTTTTATCGTAGTTTGTGTCGCTTGCTTCTGCTTTTAAACGATATCCATTTTGTAAAATCGGGGCTACTTCATCAAGATCATAATAAAGACTATCAATTAAAGCATTAATTTGTGTTAAAGGAGCTTCATCTTTATACATACGACGCAAATTTACAAATTTACGCTCCATAGTGATGGCTTTTCTTCCTAGATTTCTTCCTATAGGACCTTCCATATTTTCAAAATGTTGAAAATATGCATCTTCGCTAAGCTTTTTGGCACTTAGATTATCGCCCTTTTTATAAGTTTCTATGCTTTGTTTTAGCATGTCTTTGATAAGATTTGCTTCATTAATATAATCATCTACTCTAGCAAAAGCTGAGCTTGCTAAAAAAATACTTATAATTAAAAATATAATTTTAAAAATTTTCATTATTATTATCCTTGGTTTTTGATAAAAATAATATTTATTATCAAAAATAAATAACGGCTAGTATAATATAAAAATCTTAAATAGAACTAAAATAAGTTTTTGTATTAATAATATTTTTATTAATTGTATTTAAGATATATTTAAATATATCTTATTTTTGTGATTATCAATTTTTATCAACCCAATTTTTTTATTCAGCGATAATTTCATCAGTTGTTTTTCTTGTTTATCTGCCTTAAATGAGATTGATAATATCTTCTTCCTTTTCAGCTTGAGCTTCTACTTTTTTGTATCTTGCTGTTTAGCAATCGCTTCTTCTAATGCAGGTTTATCTCGATATTTTACTTTGGTATCTACCAAATCATGACAAGTATTAACAATATCCTGTCCATTTACAAAAAACTTCGTTGGTAAATAGGTTGATATATTGTTTGGCAATTATGAAAATTTTCGAAAGTTAAAATTCTATCTTCCATATTCTTGTTGTGAATTGCTAAGATTTTTCTTACTATGATAACTATGATTTGAAGCTAAAGCAACGCTAGATAATGAAGCAATGATTACTAAACTCAAGATAACTTTTTTCATTTTTTCTCTTTAAGTTACCTTAAGTTATAATTTCAAAGTATAGTTCATTATAAATCACATAAAATAAATTAAAACTTAAATTTATTAAAATCAATTTTTTATTCACCTACATTTTGTTTCTAAAAGTATGAATCATTTGTATTTTGGTTATTGCTTAATAGTGTTAAAAATTTATGATTTTTAATTTTAGACCTTGGTTTTCTTAGAAAATTTTAAAAAGTTTAGTAAAAAATATTAAGTTTTAAAAATATCATCCGAATTAAATAAAGTCTTTAAGACTCAATCTAAAAGGAGGACGATATGGTTTTAGATGTTTCTAATGCTAATTTAATGACCGCTGTTAATACTTCAGTTTTGAAAAAATCTATGGATACAAACGAGGCATTGATGAGCGAGCTCATCGAAGGTATGGAAGGTGTCTCTCAAGCCTTTGCTCCACAAGTTTCTAGCTCTAGTGGCTTGGATATTTACGCCTAAATATCTTAAGAACAAGCTTAAGAACTTGTTGGTATCTTGGGCTTGTTTTTTAAATAATTATTTCTTTAGTATTTTTTCGTTATATTACCATTTTATTTATCGTATTAAATTTTTATAATATTATTTAGGAGTAAGGATGCAAATGATAAAGAAGATGGTTTTAAGTGAAACTTTCCCTGGTATTTTGCTTATATTTTTTACATTTTTAGCTTTATTATGTAAAAATTCTTCTTTAAGTGTTATTTATACAGATTTTTTTCATGCTAATTTTACAGTAGGATTTGATCATTTTCAAATTTCAAAGTCGTTGGATTTATGGATAAATGATGGTTTAATAGCTATATTTTTTCTATGCATAGGACTTGAGTTAAAATATGAAATTTTACGCGGACAGCTTAAAAATATAAGAGCTGTATCTTTGCCTATATTTGGAGCTTTAGGAGGTATGATTACCCCTGCTTTAATTTTTACTGCTATTAATTATTTCCATGATTTTGCTATGAAAGGTTGGGCAATACCTACAGCAACTGATATAGCTTTTGCAGTGGGTATTTTGATGCTTTTGGGAAATAAAATTCCTACAAGTTTAAAGCTTTTTTTGCTCTCTTTGGCTATTTTTGATGATTTGGGTGCTATTGTTATTATTGCTTTATTTTATACAGATCAGCTTTCAGCTTTAGCGATTATTATTTGTTTGTTTTGTATATTTGCCCTGCTTTTGTTAAATTATTATCACATCACTCATCTTTCTTTGTATGTGTTGGTAGGTGTTGTGTTGTGGATAGCTATGCTTAAAAGTGGAGTACATGCGACTTTGGCTGGTGTGATCATTTCTTTATTTATACCGCTTGATGCAAAAAATAAAAAACCTTATTTGCATGAAATTCTTAAGGATTTAAATCCTTGGGTGGTTTATTTTATCTTGCCTTTATTTGCTTTTGCCAATGCTGGAATTGATATCAGAGGTATGCATCTTGGTTCGGTATTTTCGCATGTAAGTCTTGGAATTATTCTAGGATTATTTTTAGGAAAGCAACTAGGTGTTTTTACTTTTTGTTTTATTGCTATAAAACTTAAGCTCGCAAAACTACCTGAAAATATTAAATATGGAAAATTTTATGGTATATGTATTTTAACAGGCATTGGTTTTACGATGAGTTTGTTTATCGATGGCTTGGCTTATAAAAATAGTGATATTTTTGAACATGCGGATAAACTTGCTATTTTAATAGCTAGTTTTTTAAGTGCCGTTGTTGGTTTTATTTATCTTAAGATTGTTAAATGAATATAGTGCATAAATTAAAAACTTTAGTTTTAAACGAGGCTTTTGGTGGTGTTTTGCTTATAGTTTGCACTTTGTTTGCTTTGCTTGTGCAAAATGGATCTTTTAGTGGACATTATCGAGAATTTCTAAATTTAAAAGTTGGATTTAGTATAGGTGAATTTGAGCTTAATAAACCTTTTTTACTCTGGATAAATGATGGACTTATATCGATATTTTTCTTTGCTATAGGACTTGAGCTTAAGAAGGAATTTTTGCATGGGGATTTTAAAAATCCTAAAAATATTGTTTTACCTTTTATGGCTGCTTTAGGGGGTATACTTATACCTGCGATGTTGTTTGCTTTGGTAAATATGGGAGATGCTTATACCTTAAAAGGTTGGGCTATACCTACAGCTACAGATACAGCGTTTGCTTTAGCGATTTTAATGATGTGTGGTAAGCATATTCCATCAAGTTTAAAAATTTTCTTACTTTCTTTGGCTATTTTTGATGATGTGGGTGCTATTTTAATTATAGCTATTTTTTATACGACAAAATTATCAATAGTTGCTTTTGTCGTTGCAGGAATTGCTATTTTGGTAATGCTTATTTTAAATCTTTTAGGAATAACAAGAAAGTCTTTTTATTTTATTTGCTCAGTTATTCTTTGGATTAGTGTTTTAAAAAGTGGTGTGCATGCAACTTTGGCCGGAATCATAACAGCATTTTTTATACCGATGCAAACTAAAAATGGAGAAGCATTTTTAGAAGAAATCTATGAAAGTCTAAAATTTTGGCTTGCTTTTGTTATCTTGCCTTTATTTGCTTTTGCTAATGCTGGGATAAATTTATCCAATATTGATATAGGAGCAATTTTTTCAGGTGTGAGTATAGGTATTTTCTTGGGGCTTTTTGTCGGTAAACAAGTGGGTGTATTTTTGTTTTCTTATTTGGCAATCCGCTTTAAATTTGCAGCCTTGCCTCAAGGTTCAAATTTGAAACAACTTTATGGGGTTTGTATACTTACAGGCATTGGTTTTACAATGAGCTTGTTTATCGATGGCTTGGCGTATGAAGTCAGTGATATTTTTAATTATGCAGATAATTTAGCTATTCTTATAGCTTCATTTTGTTCTGGAATTTGGGGTTTTATTTATCTTAAATTCTTTGCTATTCGATCTTAAGGGGATTGATGAGGCATATTTTTTCTATTATTACGATTATATTTTTTCTAGGCGGATGTAGTTTTTATCAGAATCTAAACTATACTCGTCCGATTTATAATACAAATAAAGAAGCAAAACTCAAGACTATAGCAAATGAATGGAAAAAAACTCCTTATGTCTTAGGTGGAACTAGTAAAAAAGGTGCTGATTGTTCAGGATTTACACAAAGTGCATTAGCTCAGCTTAATATACGCATACCTCGCACCACAAAAACTCAATTAGGTTCTGGGAGAAAAATCTCTAAATCAAAATTGCAAACAGGAGATTTGGTGTTTTTTAAGACAGGCAGAGGGCCAAATGGTATGCATGTTGGTATTTATATGAATAAGGGAAAATTTATACATTTATCTACTAAAGGTGGAGTAAAAGAAGTCGAGCTAAATAACTCTTATTGGAAGGCTCGTTATATAGGAGCAAGAAGGTATTAAAGTGAAAATAGGTGTATTTGATAGCGGAGTAGGGGGGCTTAGTGTTTTAAAATCTCTTTATGAAGCTAGACTTTTTGATGAAATTATCTATTATGGAGATACCGCAAGAGTTCCTTATGGAGTAAAAGATAAAGATACCATTATAAAGTTCTGTCTTGAAGCATTGAAATTTTTTGAACAATTTCAAATTGATATGCTTATCATTGCATGCAATACTGCTAGTGCTTATGCTTTAGATGTTTTAAGAGCAAAGGTGCATTTTCCAGTATATGGTGTAGTTGATGCAGGAGTTGAGGCAACGATAAAGGCTTTGCATGATAAAAATAAAGAAATTTTAGTCATTGCTACAAAAGCAACAATTAAATCAGAAGAATACCAAAAGCGTTTGTTATCCCAAGGATATACAAATATAAATGCTTTAGCTACAGGGCTTTTTGTACCTATGGTTGAAGAAGGTATTTTTGAAGGGGATTTTTTACAAAGTGCTATGGAATATTATTTTAAAAATATTACAACTCCAGATGCTTTGATACTTGCTTGCACTCATTTCCCTTTGCTAGGTCGTTCTTTAAGTAAGTATTTTGGTGATAAAACAAAATTAATTCATTCAGGAGATGCTATAGTTGAATTTCTTAAAGAAAGGGAAAATATAGGTTTAAGAAATCACAAAACAAAATTACATTTTTATGCTTCAAGTGATATTGAATCTTTAAAAAATACTGCTAAAATTTGGCTAAATTTATAAGGAAATAAAATGATAGAATTAAAAAAACCAGATGAAATAGAAAAATTAAGAATAGCAAATCAAATTGTAGCAAAAACTTTAAATTTTTTAGAGAATGAAATTAAAATAGGAATGAGCCTAAAACAAATCGATAAAATGGCAGAAGATTATATTTTAAGTCTTGGTGCTAAGCCATCATTTAAGGGGCTTTATGGTTTTCCAGGTGCCATTTGCATATCTTTAAATCAAGTTTGTATCCATGGAATTCCAGATGATAAAATGATTAAAGAGGGTGATATTTTAGGTCTTGATGTGGGAAGCTTGATTGATGGGTACTATGGGGATGCAGCAAGAACTATTGCTATAGGAGAAGTTTCAGTCACTGATCAAGCTTTGATCTCTTGTGCTAAGGATGCTTTATATCATGCTATAGATATTATTCGTGATGGAATGCGTTTTAAGGAGCTTTCAGCTGCTTTAGGTGAATTTATCCATGCAAGAGGTTTTGTCCCACTTCGTGGGTATTGCGGACATGGCATAGGGCGCAAACCTCATGGAGAGCCTGAAATTTTAAACTATTTAGAAAAAGGTGCGAGTGCAAAAAGTGGCCCTAAAATTAAAAATGGAATGGTGTTTTGCATAGAGCCTATGATATGCCAAAAAGATGGAACACCAAAGCATTATAACGGAAAATGGGATGCTGGAAGTATTGATGGGCTTAATACAGCTCATTATGAACATTGTGTTGCTGTGATTAATGGGCGTGCCGAAATTCTTTCTATGATATGATATTAAATTATAAAAATAATATTTTATCGCAGATTAACTGTTATTTAGAATAAAATGTCGCATTGTATTAAACTAAAATATAAATACGGTTTAGATAATTTAATAAAAATTGTTAAATTATCTAAATATTTATTTTAGTTTAAAGAGAATAAACGATTACTATTCTTATTTAAATAAATTTTTGAAACCCATTGTAGAATTATAAATTCCAGTATTATCCATGGTTTCACCCATAGTGATTGCGCTTGCTAACTCTGATAGAATGATTTTTATGTCATCTCTTTTATCTTGTATATAGGCCAATACACCTTCGTAATTACTTGTTTGAAGAATTAAAAGTGGATTAGCAATTTCAAATTCAAAAAGTTTTTTATCGACATAAACATTGAAAATATTTCCAAAAAGGGTTGTTCCCATGAAAGAGCAGTTTTGTATAAGTTGTGATGCTGTGGCATCAAGAGTTCTTTTTTGCATATCATCTGAATTTTCATCTATTCTTTCTAGAATGCTTTTTTCTATTTTTTTTAAAGACATATCAAGTACTTGAAGTGCTCCTATAAAATCATTTGCATCATTGATTTGAGAGCAAATTTGATTTGCTTTAAATTCATTCACCCCTTGAATTTCACCGAAGTGTTTTTTAAATATATCTAAATCACTTTTCATTGTTTACCTTTCAAAAATATTGCTAAATATTAAAAAGCAAAAAGTGTTCCTAAATTAGTATAAGTTGGAATTTATCCAAAAAACAATCTCATTGCCAATTTTATTTAAGGCTTTTTGAAAAGCATTATAAGTAGAGCGGATATCTTTTTTTTCTATTTTTTCTTTAGTATTGAAAATTTTGTGGGCTATTATTTGATTGTTTTCAAGATTTATGAAATTTACGCTTATAGAAATTTGAGCGTAGTTTTCATTGTTGTTAAGAATTTGCTCAAAAGAGTTAATTCTGCTTTCAAGGACATAATCTGCATTTAAAGAGCTTGTTGAAGAAAGTAAGGTTGTAAAAATATTGCTTTGTTCAAATTTTGACAAAATCAAAGAAGAATAAAGATTGCTTGGTAAATCCCCCCAGAAATAATGCACGTATTTGTTGCTAAAACCATTATCTATATAAACAATAGCTCGCGAGTTTAAATACAAAGGTGCATTTGTATTGCGAATTTTAAGAATTTTACCGGTTTTTTTAAAAAAAATATTTGGGTGTATTCCTTCATCTTTTAATATGATATTTTCATTTTTATTGATGGTTTCATGTCTTAAAGAGCATCCGCATAGTATAAAAATAAAAGTCAAAATATAGAATAATTGCTTTAGCATTATTTTTCTCCTGGTCCTAGTTTAGGTTTGGTTTCTTTAAAAATCAAATCAGCAGGGCTGTTTTGTAAATTTTCTATTAGAATATTGCTTTCAATTAAAACTCGTTTAAAAAGCTCTAAATTTTGCATCAAAGATATTTTAATATCATCATAAGTGTTTAATTTTTCATCAGCTTTTTTTATGAAATTTTTTAAAATCATTGTACTTTCTTTTATGTCTTTAAGACTGGAGTTGAAATTTTGCACACCAAGGCTTATATTATCAGCCATTTTTCCTATTTTTAAACTTGCATTTGAAAGATTAAGGCTTAAATTTTTAGAGTTAGCGTTTAAATTTGCACTCAGTTCTGCTAGATTTTGCAAAAAGATTTCTAGATTTTTAAGATTTTTTTCACTTAAAAGTTCTTTTGATTTATCATCAGCTGTTTTAACCAAAGAAAAAATATGTTCACTTTGTCTATCTATGGTTGCTAGAAAACTTTCTTTAAAGGGAATAACTGGAAGTTTTCCGTGGATAGATACTAGATCTTTGCTATTTTTACTTCCGCCTTGAAGTTGAACAAATTTAAGCCCTGTGATACCTTGAAGTTGCAAAGTAGCAAAAGTATCTTCTTTTATAGGGGTGCTGTTTTTGACTTTGATGCGTATGTTAACGCCGAGTTCATTTTGATTGTAAATGCTTATTTCTTCTACGCTACCCACTTCCACACCTAAAAGCCTTACAGGGGCTTTTAGGCCAAGTCCTGCAACGGATTCTTGTGTGTGAATTTCATAATACTTAAAACTTTCTTCTTTAGAGTATCCACCAAGCCAAAGTATGAAACCAAGACTTGCAAAAAACACTCCAAAAACAAAAAGTCCTACAAAAAAATAATTTGCTCTATTTTCCACTTTTACTCCATAAATCTTTTAAAAAGTCGTTCATTTTGTAGGCGTAATTCTTCATAAGTACCGCAAAATCCAACTTTTTTATTTTCTAAAATGATAAAGCGATCGAGTAAATTTTTCATACTTTCTTTATCATGCGTAACCAAAATGATATTTAAATCAAAACTTTTTTTTAATTCCAAAACTAAATCGTCAAATTCACGACTACTATAAGGGTCAAGCCCTGAAGTGGGTTCATCTAAAAAAAGTAATTTACTATCAAGTGCTAAAGCTCTAGCAATTGCTACTCTTTTTTGCATACCGCCACTAAGTTCGCTTGGAAATTGTTTTAAAACACTTTCATTTAAACCCACCATTTTTAGTTTCATTAAAACCAGTTCTTGTATGCTATTTTCATCTAAATGAGTGTATTCTTTTAAAGGAATGGAGATATTTTCATAAACATTAAAAAAACTAAAAAGTGCAGCAAACTGAAAAACCACACCCCATTTTTTACGCAAAGTAAGTGCATCTTCTTCATTGATATTTTTAAGTTTATAGCCTAAAATTTCATATTCTCCACCATCAAAATGTTCAAGCATAAGCATTTGTTTCAAAAGGACGGATTTTCCACTTCCACTACCTCCTAAAATACCAAAAATTTCGTTTTTTTTGATTTCAAAACTTACACCATCATGGACGATTTTTTCTTCAAATTTTGTGATGATATTTTGTGCTTTGATGACCATTTAAATTCCTGCAGAAGTTAAAATAACAGAGAATAAAGCATCAAAAGCTATCACCCAAAAAATAGCATTTACAACGCTTTTTGTAGTATAAATTCCTATACTTTGTGTAGTGTTTTTTACTTCAAAACCACGAAAACAAGCAATAAGCCCTATCAAAAATCCAAAAATCGGCGCTTTTACAAGTCCTATAAAGATATGTTTTATATCTACAGCTTCTCTAAAGCGTCTTAAAAATTCAGCAAAGGAAATATCAAGATTTAATTTTGCAACCATCATCCCACCTATAATACTGATCGCATCGCTAATGGCAACGATTAAAGGCATAGCCAAGACTAAAGCCATAACACGTGGAATAATAATAAATTCAAAAGAACGAAAACCCATAGTATTCATAGCTGCAATTTCATCAGTGATTTTCATTACTCCAATTTGCGCGGTATAAGAGCTTGCACTTCTTCCTGCGATCACTATGGCGGCTATTAAGGGTGCAAGTTCTCTAGTGGCTGAAATTCCCATTAAATCCACTATGAAAATATTGGCTCCAAATTGTGCGAGTTGATAAGCGGCTTGATAGGCTAGAACCACTCCTACTAAAAGAGCAGTTAAAATAACTATAGGTAAGGCTTTAAAAGCGGAATTTTCTATATGATATAAAAAAGCAATAAAGCGAAAATTTTTGGGATTTTGAAGGCATAAAAAAAGACTCGTGAAAAAAGCTCCTGTAAAATTGATAAATTTTCTTAAAATTTTTAAAAGTTCTAAACTTAATTTTCCAAGATCGATAAAGTATTCACTGAAATTTTTATGCGATTTTTTTGTTTTGCTTAATCTTTGGTAGTTTTTTTCGCAAAGTTCAAAAAGGGTTTGAAAGCGTGAATTTAAACCTTGTTTAGTGATTTTAATATTTTTATCTTTAAGATCATTTTCCAAAGCAAGGAAAAATCTCACTCCAGCAGTATCAATTTCTTTTATATCTTTAAAATCAAAAATCACTTCCTTACCTTGAATCAAAGTTAAAAAATCTTTTATTTTTAACTTATAAATGCTTGTTTTATCCCAAATTCCAAAGATAAAAAGAGTATTATTTTGAAATTTGAAATTTGTATTCATTTTATTTGCTAAGGATAAAATTTACAAGCTTTGAAACATTAAAGCCAAAGTGTTCAAACACATCTTTGTCTTTACCGCTTTCTCCAAAACTTTCTATACCATACACTTTGTGGCAAAATTTATAAAGTTCATTAGAATGTGCTGCTTCAACGCCTATAACTTTACCTTTTAATAATCTTTCTTGATAAGCTTTATTCTGTTTTTCAAAAAGCTCAAAACAAGGCATGGAAACAACATTACAAGCAAAACCTTGTTTTTCAAGTTCGTTTGCACTTTCTAGACAAAGCCAAACTTCACTTCCACTTGCTAGAAGTGTAAATTTAGCACCTTTGCTTTCTTTGAGTAAATATGCTCCATTTTTTACATCTCCAAAAATAGGCTCATTCAGAGCTTTGAGTTTTTGACGTGAAAGCACAAAAGCACTTGGAATATCGGCATTTAGGGCTATTTGCCAAGCTTTAACATTTTCTACTCCATCAGCAGGTCTAAAAGTTAAAAAATTTGGCATAGCTCTAAAGGTACTAAGTTGTTCTATAGGTTGGTGTGTTGGTCCATCTTCTCCAACGCCTATGCTATCATGAGTGAAAATGAAAAAATGTTTGATTTTCATTAGAGCTGCTATTCTTGCGGCAGGTTTTAAATACTCGCTAAAGATGAAAAAAGTTGCCGAAAATGATAAGAAAATTCCATATCTTGCGAAAGCATTGTTAATTGCTGCCATAGCATGTTCTCTGATACCAAAATGGATATTTTTACCTTCTACAAAGTCTCCCATTCCGTGAAGTTCTGTTTTGTTTGAGGGGCCTAAATCCGCACTTCCGCCCAAAAATCCTTCTAAATTTTTAGCTAAAACATTTAAAATTTCTCCATTGCTATCTCTTGTGGCAAGATCTTTTCCTTTAAAATCAGGATAAGCTATCTTGCTAAAATCAGGATTTAATAATCTTTCTAAAAGTTCTTTTTTACTACTTTTTTCAAGTTTATCTTTCCATTTTGCTTCTTCTAAATCTCCAAGTTCTGCAGCACTTTCAAAGCGGATTTTACTTGCTTGTGGGATATAAAAACTGATATTTGGATCAAAGCCTGCTTGTTCTTTGGCTTTTTTGATCACTTCTTCACCTAAAGGTGTGCCGTGGCTTTTATGACTGCCTTCAAGCTCTCCTGCACCCTTTGCTATGGTTGTTTTTGCAATGATAAGGCAAGGTTTTGTGGATTTTTTAGCTTGTTCTAGGCCTTTATTGATTTCTTCATAATCGTGTCCATTTATACTTAAAACTTCAAATCCTTGTGCTTCAAAACGCATTTTTACATTTTCGTTAAAGGCTAAACCTATATCGCCTTCTATGGAGATATTGTTGCTATCATAAATGAGTATGAAATTATCAAGCTTATGAAGTCCTGCCAAAGAGCAAGCTTCATAAGAGATGCCTTCTTGTAAATCCCCATCCCCACAAAGACAATAAATTTTATGATTGATCAAATCACTACCTAGTAAATTTTGTGCTTTTTTTGCCGCCATAGCAAAACCTACAGCATTTGCAATGCCTTGTCCTAAAGGGCCTGTAGCGATTTCTACTCCAAGAGTTGAAATTTCAGGATGTCCTGGGGTTTTAGAATGAAGTTGGCGGAAATTTTTAAGATCTTCTAAACTTAAATCATAGCCGCTTAAATGTAAAAAACTATAAAGCAAAGCACTTGCATGTCCACCTGAAAATACAAGTCTATCTCGGTTTAACCAAGTTGGATTTTTAGGATTATGTTTTAAATGATAACTTAAAACACTTAAAATATCTGCCAAACCCAAAGGTGCACCAGGGTGTCCCGAGTTTGCTTTTTGTACCATATCTGCACTTAAAAATCTTAGAGTATTTGCCTGTTCTTGTAAAATTTGAATGTCCATTTTTTGCCTTTATAAGTATTGAATTATTAAATTTTGTATCATTTGTGCGAGTTTTTCATTAAGTTTTTCTAAGTCTTGTTGGCATTCACTAAGAAGATTTTCTTTTGTTTTTATGGCTTGTTCAAGTCCAAGCAAATTGACAAAAGAATTTTTATGAGTATCATTGTTAGTAGGTTTTCCGCTTTGTTCTTGACTTGCAGTTACATCGATAATATCATCATTGATTTGAAAAATCAGTCCCAGTTTTAAACCAAGTTTGTAAATTTGATTGCTTTCTTCGTTGTTAAGTTCGCAAATTTCACAACCCATTTTTAAAGCCGCAGCGATCAATCTTGCGGTTTTATGTGTATGTAAAAACTCAAGTTCATTTAAACTCAGTCTTTTGTCTTCAAAAAAACAATCAATAGCTTGTCCTATAATCATTCCATTGAGTCCTGCATTAAAAGCAAGAGTTTTGATGAGTTTGATTTTAATTTCATCTTTTAAATGAGCATGACTTAGAACTAAAAAAGCTTCAGTATTTAAAGCATCACCCACTAAGATGGCTGTAGTTTCATCGTAGCTTTTATGCAAGGTTGGAATTCCTCGTCTAAAGTTCGCATTATCCATAGCGGGCAAATCATCATGTATAAGTGAATAAGTATGGATAAATTCCAAAGCCAAAGCTACATCCAAAGTTTGATTTAAAAGTTCAGGTTTATTACTTTGAACTACGCTTAAAAGCAATTGCGCTCGAAAATGTTTCCCCCCTGCTTTTAACATAAGTGCTAAAGCTTCATTAAAAAAAGGATGAAAGCTTTCAACTTTGGGTAGATTTTTTTCTAAGTGGTGGATGAAAAGTTCTTTTAAATTCACTTAGTAAGCCTTATGAAAAATTGAAATTTACCATCGGCGCCTGAGTTGGCATTTCCATCTAATTCATTGTTGAAATTTGATAAAGGTAATTTAGTGCTTTTGCGTTCAATTAAGATGCTAAAGTCATTACCAGCACTTAAAATATTTTGCAATTCTTTAAAATTATTTAAAATAATATTATTAACGCGTAAAATTTTATCTCCTACCATAAATCCTGCATTTGATGCTTTTGATTTTGGATCTATTTTGGTTACAATAAGACTGGTATTAACCGTTAAACCAAGATTGCTTGTGAAATTTGTAATTTTTGGTTTTGGTTTAGAATCTGGAAGGTTAAATTTGCTCAAATCTTTTGCAAAAACTTCGGTAGAAATGTTTAAATCCATATTATCACGTAATACTTCGAAATAAAGAGTACTTCCGCGATCTGCAAAAAGAATTTTTTCATTGAGTTTTCTTAAATCATTGGCAGGCAAACCATCAACGTTTATAATTTGATCATTGATTAAAAATTGTGAATTTTTTCTTACATTATTAACATAAATTTGATTTTCTCGAACAACAAAATCAACGCCAATATCTCCCCAATAAACATCATTGTATTTCATAAAATGTTTTAAATAACGATTGCCTATAAAAGAGCTATTATTTAAAGCAATTCCCATCATTTCACAACATGGAGTCCCTAAAAGTCCTATTTTAGAATTAAAATCAAGTTGATCTTTTTCATCAATATTTTGAGCTAAATACTTAATATGTCCTATATAAGGTTTATTAGGATCCCAAATTCCAACCCAGTCATTGCGAGTAAGTTTTTCTTCATCACCCATAGGAGTAGGGATTAAGCTAAAGTCAGTTCTTACAAGATATAAATTTAAAAATGGATCATATTTTACATATTTGTTAAGCTTGGTATTAGGCTGTTTTAAAACAGCAAGTAAATTTTCACTGAGTGCAAAAGCCGGCATTCCTTCATAGTTGAGCATGCTTGCCTTATTTCTTTCATAACCTGCTAAAAAATCTTCAAATTTAGGTCTTTCTATACCAAAAGATAAAGTAAAAAGCATACAAATGATTAAAATTTTTTTCATAATTTCATACCTCCAAAACCACCTAAAACATTATTTGCCATGCTTGAGCGATTTTGTGCAACCATAGCCAAAACATCATTGATTGCAGAAATAAGTAAAATTTGTAAGGATTCTTTATCTTCAAGTAAAGAATCATCAATGCTAACATCGATAATCTCACCCTTTCCATTAGCACTTACTTTAACAAGTCCTGCTCCGCTTTTGGCACTAAATTCACGATTTGCAAGTTCTAGTTCTATATTTTTTGCTTTTTCTTGAACTTGATTTAAAAGTTCGCCCATTTTAGAAAAATCCATATTTTCAAACATTGATTATCCTTGATTGTTTAAAATTTCATTGACAACTACTTTATCGCTAAAAGGATGTTTTACTCCTTTAATTTCTTGGGTAGTTTCATCGCCTTTGCCTAAAATAACGACTAAATCGTCATTTTCTTTTAGCTCTAAAGCTTTTTTTATAGCTTCTTTTCTATCTTCTATCATTAAAACTTTTTCTTTTTTATCAAAGCCTGATAAAATTTCTTCCATGATAGTTTTTGGTTCTTCACCGCGTGGGTTATCGCTTGTAATGATAGCAATTTTTGCAAAATGTTCGACGATTTTTCCCATTAAAGGGCGTTTGGTTTTGTCTCTATCTCCACCTGCTCCAAAAACAACGATAAGTTTTTTATTTTTAAGAGTGTCAAGCACTTTTTCAATGCCATCAGGCGTATGAGCAAAATCCACAATCACACCTTTTGCTACTTGTTCTATCCTGCCACAAACCCCGCCAAATCCACTGATAGCTTTTTCTAAATCTTTTAAATCAGGCTTTACAAGTTCATTTACGCAAGCACTAGCAACCAGAAGATTATAAAGATTAAAAAGTCCTAGTAAGGGTGAGTCTATATGAAAAGTTTGATTTTTATTCATTGCAATAGCACTAATGCCTTCTTCCAAAGAATAAGCCTTGATTTGATATAAAGCAGGATTTTCAATGCCGTAAGTAAAAGCATTGTGCACATTAAATTTAATAGCTAAAGCATCTTTGTTGATAAATTTTAAACTTCCATCTGTAAAAAAAAGTTCTTTTGCTTCTTTGTAATTTTCAAAAGTACTGTGAAAATCTAAATGATCTTGAGTGATATTGGTAAAAATTTTAGCAGCAAATTTTAAGCCTTCGATGCGGTTTTGAACAAGGGCGTGTGAGCTTACTTCCATGATGAAAAAATCACATTTTTTTTGAGTGGCTATTTGTAGGTATTCTAAGGTTTTAAGAATAGGGGAAGTGGTTAAGGATTTTTCATCGATCTGTTCATCATTGATAAAAGCTCCTCTTGTTCCACAAAGCCCACATTTATAACCTAAATCAAGCAAGATAGAATAAATCGCTGCTGCGGTTGTGGTTTTGCCATTGGTTCCTGTGATTCCTATGATTTGAATCTTTTCATCGATTTTTAAAAGTTTTTTACACTCCTTTACATCAATGATTTTTGCACCTTTTTCTAAGGCTTGAGCGTGAAATTTAGCATTTTGTGTGGTTTGTAAAAAAAAGCATTCTTTTTCACACTCTAAGGTGTTATCTGTAATGAATGAATTTTCAAGTTTTAATTTCACTTTTAAATCCCATGAGTTTTTCTTGGAGTTTGATAAATCTATCATTTGCCCAAAAATGAGGCATAACATTTTCTATGTAATTTAAAGTCATATCTTTATAGCCATTATCAAGTAATTTTTCCAAAAAATCTAAAAAATCATCACGATTATCAATGATTAATTTAGTGCTATGAATGATATTTTCAAAGCTTTTTTGAAAACCGAGTTCTTCTTCACTTTTTAAAAAATCTTGATAATTTAATGCATACCCATCTTCAAATTCGTTTTCTTGCTTTTTAAATTCAATCGTGCTTAAAATCTCTTCTAAGTCTTTATCAATACTAGAGATTTTGTAATGCTCTATATAAAAATCAAAAAGTAAAGAAGCTTCTTTAGGAGATTTTAAAGCAAGATCGCAAAGACAGATAAAATTTAGCAAGCGTTTATTTTTGCGTTTTTCATAAGCCATAGAAAAATACATTTTTGCAGTTTTAAAATCTTTTTTGTAAAAATGTTCAATTCCAAGTTTTTTATAATTTTGCAAATTCGTCTGCTCCACCATTTAAATTAATTATAGTGATTTCTGGATGAATATCGATCTTAAGTTGCCTTTCAAGACCGTATTTTAGCGTTGTTCCACTCGATGCACAGCCTTTACAAGCTCCTATTAAATGGATATAAACGATCCCATTTTTAATTCCTAAAAATTCAAGCCCTCCGCCATCGCGTTCAAGCATAGGCAAATTCTTTTCTAAACTTGCTTTAACAGGATTTATAAGCTCTTCATCGCTAAAAGGCATCATAATTTATCCTTAAAAATTTTTATATACTTTAGCGTGATTGTGTTTAAAAAAAGGTAAATTAAGGCTTGAAATTTAAATAAATTAAAAAGGTTCATCATTATCTTGTGTGCTCAATCCTAAATCACAAGCTGTAAAGTTTTTTTTACTAAAAATTCCACTTAGGTTTTTAAATGATTGTTGTAAAATTTCTTCGTTTTTTTCATGTTTTAAGAAGCTTAAATATTCTTTTAAAAAATTATTTAATTCTTCGGTATTTAAATTTTTAATTAAAAGATTTAAATTTTTATCAATAAGCGTAAAAAGTTGTTTTTTAAATCCAAGTGTAGAATTTTTAATTTTTATGTTGTTTAAAAAAGCTAAATTAACCTTGCAAATACCTAGCAAGAATTCGCTATAGTTTAAATTTTTTCGAATATTTTTACTTTCAAATTCTCTATTATCACTATCTTCATAACCCTTTTTTTCTAAAATTTTATCCAATAAAATTTTATGCTTAAAACAAACACTATCACTTATTTGCTTAAAATCGCTACATCTATCTGGATGTTGTTTTAAAAAAGCTATAAGTTCTAATTCTGCAATGTGAATTTTTTCTTTATGAAAATTGTATTTATTTTGAGAAATTAAAGGGGTTTGTATGGGTTTTTTTGAATTTTGTGATAAGATGATAAATTTTTCATCCACTTTTAATAAATTGGAAACTAGCTTAGTATAAGAATTTGCCACTAAAGGTTCAAGATTAAAGGTGAATTTTTGTATAGTTTCTAAAGCTTTTTGTTTATCAAGAGCAGAAATTATGGAATGAGTAGATATTAAGCGTCTGATATAAAATTCACCAAGTTCTATTCCTTCATCGAGTATATCGTGAAGTTTTGCACTTTCATTTTTTGCTACGAGCTCGGCAGGATCTTTTCCACCTTGCAAAATTGCCACTTTGCCGTCTATTTTATTTGTGCTTAATAAAAATGCAGATCGTGTTGCAGCTTTTAATCCTGCTTCGTCATTATCAAAACATAAAATCACTTTTGCATCATAACGGCGGATTAAGGGTAGATGATGTTCAGTTAATGCCGTTCCAAGAACTGCTACAGCATTATCAAACCCTGCTTTGTGAAAAGCTATTGCATCCATATAGCCTTCACATACTATTATTTCTTTTTTTTTGCCTATATTTTCTTTAGCGATGTTAAAAGCATAAAAAATTCTACTTTTATCAAAAAGTATATTTTGGGGTGAATTGACATATTTTGCCGGTACATTGGGATTTAAAGTACGCCCTCCAAACCCTACTAAGACATCTTTATGATCGTAGATTGGAAAGGTTATACGCCATATAAAACTTGCGTAAAATTCATTATTTTCATCTTTTTTTAAAGCTCCAACACTCATAGCATCTTCTAAAGGAATTTTTTGATTTTGCAATAATCTTATACTATCTTCACTTGCTCCTGCAAAACCTAATTCGAATTTAGCTATATCTTTGTCATTTAAAGCTCTTTGGTAAAGATAGGTTAAAGCTTCTTTGTGGTATTTGAGCTTATCTTTAAAATATGCATTTAAGCTTGGTAGTATAGATTTTAGTTCTTTTTTATTTTCTTGTTTTTCTTTTGTATAGCTTAAGGTAAAATTACTAAGGCTTGCAACTTTTTCAACTGCATCAGCAAAACTTAATTTTTCATAATCCATCACAAATTTAAAAGCATCTCCACCAGCTTTGCAAGCAAAACAATGATAAAAACCTTTGGTAGGGTTGATATGCATAGACGGGTTTTTATCTGCATGGAAAGGACAGATGCACACAAAACTAGAGCCTTGTTTTTTTACTTCAATATAATTTTCTATAATATCAACAATATTAAGTCTTTGGGATAAATTTTCTATACTTTCTTTAGTTATCATTTTACAAACCTTGTTAAAATTATACAAAGATTTGGCTATAATTTGGCATAAAATTTTTAGAGCGAGACTATGGATTTTTTCTTTGTAGAATACAGAGACCCTTTAGTAGGGCTTATAATTTTAACCATTTTAGTATTTGTTGTAGCTGTTGCAAATTATGTTTGGAAAATATTTGCTAGCAAAGATGAAGAACAAAAGCTTGAAAAATTTATAAAAAAATTTGAAATGGATAACGCTCATAAAGAGTTGTTAAGAAATAATAGCTTGAGTTTTGGAAATTTAAGTTTTTTGGCTGAAATTTTTACTAAAAGCGGGGAATTTGAAAAAGCAACTCAAATTTATTTGATCGCTCTTGAAAAATGTAAAGATAAACAAGAAAGAGAATTTATTTTTCTTTCTTTAGCAAAAGTTTATTTCAAGGCAGGATTTTTGGAGCGTGCGAAAGAAGTTTTATTGCAAGCTTTAAAACTGCGTCCAAGAAATATACAAGCCTTAAAACTTTTAAAAATTGTTTATTTAAAACTTCGTTCTTATAAAGAAAATTTAGAACTTTTAGAATGTCTTTTTGAACTTAATGAAGAGGTGCAAAAAGAACATGATTTTATCAAAGCTTTAGAACTTTGTACTTTTAATATCACTGATGAAGAAAAAAAGAAAAAACTTTTAGAATTTAAAATAGAAGATAATCCTATGTTGGGGCGTTTGATTTTTGAAAAATATCATATGTTTTTAGGGCAAAATTTTTTTGATATTTGTGATTTGCTTTATAGGGAAAATGAAGCGTTTAATTTAGAAAATCAAGATTTTTTAGAATTCTTTTATGCTTTGGGTAAAATTTCAAAGCACGATACACATCAGTTTGTTTTTAAAAATTCTAATTTTAAAATGTTAAAAATTTTAAAAGATAATTCTTTTAATGCAGGATTAGAATTTTCATATCGTTGTTCTGAGTGTAAAAATGTAATGCCTTTGTTTTTTTATCATTGTCCTGTTTGTTATGAGTTTAATACTTGTAAAATTATTTATGAAGTGAAAAACAATGAAACACATTGAAATTTATACAGATGGCTCTTGTCTTAACAATCCAGGTTTTGGTGGATGGGCTTATATTTTGCGGTATAAGGAGCATCAAAAGGAAGGTTTTGGAGCCGAGGTTAATACCACTAACAATAGAATGGAGCTAATGGCAATTATTGAGTCTTTAAAGGCTTTAAAAGAGCCTTGTGAAATTTCGCTTTTTACAGATTCTAACCTAATGGTTCAAAGCATTAATGAATGGCTAGAAGGATGGGTAAAAAAGGATTTTAAGGGTAAAAAAAATATAGATTTATGGAAGGAGTATATTAAAGTGGCAAAATCTCATAAGATTAAGGCTTTTTGGATAAAAGCGCATAATGGACATTTGGAAAATGAAAGGTGTGATACATTAGCACGTGAAGCTGCTTTGAAAATTGCAAGGGAAAATGATGAAAAACATTGAAAAACTAGAGCAGAATTTAACTTATGAATTTAAAGATAAAAATCTTCTTATACATGCTTTAACCCATAAAAGTTTTAAAAAATCTTACAACAATGAACGCTTGGAATTTTTAGGTGATGCTGTGCTTGATTTAGTTGTGGGTGAATATCTTTTTCATAAATTTGCCAAAGATACTGAAGGGGATTTATCTAAGCTTAGAGCGGCTTTAGTGAATGAAAAGTCTTTTGCAAAAATTGCAAATAGGTTAAATTTGGGTGATTTTATTTTCATGAGTGTTGCTGAGGAAAATAATGGGGGAAAAGAAAAACCTTCTATACTTTCAGATGCGTTAGAAGCCATTATAGGTGCTATACATTTAGAAGCTGGGTTTGAGTTCGCAAAAACTATTGCCTTAAGGCTTATAGAAAAAAATTTCCCTCAAATTGATGCAAAAATTCTTATAAAAGATTATAAAACAAAATTACAAGAGATTACACAAGGAAAAATCGGACAAACTCCGCAGTATCAAACAGTGCGTGCTTTTGGTCCTGATCATTTAAAGCAATTTGAAATCGCTTTAATGCTTGATGGCAAAGAACTTGCAAGAGCTATTGCAGGAAGTAAAAAAAAAGCACAGCAAATGGCAGCAAAAATTGCACTTAAAAAATTAGGAGCTTTATAGTGAATACCTTTGGTACGAGATTGAAATTTACAAGCTTTGGTGAGTCTCATGGCGTGGCTGTTGGATGTATTATTGATGGAATGCCTGCTGGAGTTAAATTTGATGAAGAATTTTTGCAAAATGAGCTTGATAAACGCAAAGGTGGAAGTAAATTTGCAACGCCAAGAAAAGAAGGTGATAAAGCTCAGGTTTTAAGCGGAGTTTTTGAAGGATATACAACGGGTCATCCCATAAGTATAGTAGTTTTTAATGAAAATGCTCATTCTAAAGATTATGATAATTTAAAAGATCTATTTCGTCCTGCTCATGCGGATTTTACTTATTTTTATAAATATGGCATAAGAGATCATAGAGGTGGGGGTAGATCAAGTGCTAGGGAAAGTGTTGCTAGAGTAGCCGGTGGTGCAGTTGCGGCCATGCTTTTACGTGAATTTGGCATTTGTGTTCAAAGTGGTGTTTTTGGAGTGGGAACTTTTGTATCAAATTTGAAAGAAGAAGAATTTGATTTTGAATTTGCCAAGAAAAGTGAAATTTTTTGTCTTGATCCAAAACTAGAAAGTGACTTTAAAAATGAAATTTTAAATGCTAGAAATTCAAAAGATAGTGTAGGTGCTGCTGTTTTTACAAAAGTTAGTGGTATGCTTGTGGGGCTTGGAGAAGTTCTTTATGATAAGTTAGATTCTAAATTAGCTCATGCTTTAATGGGAATCAATGCTGTTAAAGCAGTTGAAATAGGTAAAGGTATTAATGCAAGTAAAATGCGTGGATCGTGTAATAATGATGCTTTAAAAGATGGCAAGTTTTTAAGCAATCATAGCGGAGGAATTTTAGGAGGAATTTCAAATGGGGAAAATCTTATTTTAAAATCTTATTTTAAGCCTACTCCTTCTATTTTTGCTAAGCAAGAAAGTATAGACAAATTTGGCAATAATTTAGAATTTGAACTCAAAGGTAGACATGATCCTTGTGTAGGTGTTAGAGGAAGTGTTGTAGCTAGTGCTATGGTGCGTTTAGTTTTGGCCGACTGTTTACTTTTGAATGCGAGTGCGAATTTAAACAACTTAAAAAATGCTTATGGATTAAAATAAAAAAAGCCCATTTTCATGGGCTTGATTGCAATATTTTGAAAAGATTCAAATACTATATCGCTTATTTTCCTAAATACTTTATACTTTAACTTATAAAAAATTGATTAATATCAGCCTTGTTTTCAAAAGCTATGCTTGTATAAACTTGATTTTTAAATTTAAGTTCATAGCTTTTTTTTGCTTCGTGTTTAGTATAGGTTAAGGCTATTTTTAAGGCAAGTTCTAAGTCTTTTTCTGAAATTTTTTCATCTACTAAAGAGTAAGCTCCGATTAAATCTCCAAGTTCTATTACCTCGTATTTAGATGTTTTTAAATTTCTTAAAAGTTCATTTTCTAGTTCATTTCTACCTATGATCATTTTAGCTCCATGCGGCAATCTTAAATGACGACCATATTTTAAAAGCTGTGCGTCATTAACCTGCATATCTTTGTCAAATTCTATGAAATCTCGAATTTTTTTAGCAAAACTATCAAGAGTTAGCAAACAGCCTCCTCCTGGGCTTTCAAAGTCTTCTAAGCCAAAAATTTCGGCAAGTTTAAGTTGTCTTTTGCGACTTCTTCCGCTAATACCTTCGAGTTTTTCTCTATCTACCCAACCTTCTCTTTCGGGTTTGGTTAGAGGTAAGTTTTTTGCACACATAGGACGCAAGATCAGATCTTCTTCATCAAGAGCAAGTTTTTTAACCTTTGCCATTGCATCACTTCTTTGACTCATAGGGCGTTGTCCTAAGACTTCTCCTGTGATGATAAAACTTGCATTTTCTTCTTTTAACATAGCAAGAGCAGTTTTAAACATAAAAGCATGACAATCTATACAAGGATTAAAATGTTTGCCATAGCCATATTGTGGATTAAAAAGCACTTCTTGAAGATAGGAATTTCTTACATCTATCATTTCAAAATCCGCACCTACCATTGCCGCACGCCTTTTCATGATTTCGCTTTTATCACTTGTACTTCCAAAACCTATGTTGATATTTAGAGCTTTTACTTCTATACCTTGTATAGTGATGAGTTTCATTGCAAGCATACTATCAAGCCCACCGCTAAAAAGAGCTAATGCTTTCATTTGTATTCCTTTTTTAAATTTAATTTTTTTAGTATAAATAAATTTGATTTTTTGTCGATATCAAATTTGTAATTGTATCAAATAATTTTAAGATTGTGATTATAAAATATTTTTATTTTTTGGAGATTTACTATGAGAAAATTACTTTTTATTGCACTAGTTGCTTGTTTTGTTAATTCTTTTGCTTATGGCAAAACTGAGAATAATAAAAACTCACAGGTTAGAAATTCTTGCGTTGATTATGAGATAAGATTGAAACGATGCAATTCTTTGCCTACCTAATACCAAAGTCAGATGTGTCGTTTAGGTTTATTTGCAGCTTGCAAATAAAATAAATCTAAAATAAATGCTTGGATCTTAAAATTTCTAAGGAATTATTATGAATGAATTATCAGTGAATGATTTTAATATTTCTTTGCAAAGTTCCAAAGATGTTACAAATCGTAAAGAAATTTTAGAATTAAAAAAAGAGGAAGAAAAAGTCAAAGTAAATGATATTTCAGATAATCAAATTTCAGGTTTTAAAGTGGTTTTTGAAAACAAACAAGGTGAACTTATGGCTTTAAAAATCAGTGATGAAAATTATAAAAATTTACAAAGTCATTTTGGTTCTTATACGAATTATATCACTAGAGATGATGGAGCTATAAGGCTTAATGGCGAAGCTAATGAATTTATTGCTAATTGGTTTGAAAAAATAAGCAGTGAGTTTTTTAATTCAAATTCATTAAACAATAAAGAATCAAATCCTATCAATGTGAAATTTCATAAAAACACCTTATTTGAAAGTATGCAAAATTTAGGCTTTAAAGGCAAAGATGAATTAAGTCAAAATGCAAATTTGCAAACTAGGCTTAATTTTGCCATAGAAAAAGATGTGAATTTTGACGGAAACGTCGATGAATTTGATGTGAAAGAAGAGAGTTTAACAGAAATTTTAAGAGATATAAAAAATGCATCGGGCGGAAGTGCGGATGCTACTAAAATCACAGATCCACAAAAAATCGATAAAAATGATGAGGTAAAAGTCAAAAAGAAAAAGGATGAAAAAGACGATAAAGATTTACTTCAAATCGCTAAAGAAAAAGGACTAAGCACTCTAAGTGCAGATGAACAAACAAAACTTAAAGCAAGTAATCCACAAATTTTTGAAGAACTTCAAAATAAATCTTTAAGGAATTTAGAGCAAGATTTAAAAAAGGATTTAATGGTGCAAATAAGCAACAATGAAGCCCTATTCGTGGATGAAAAAGTGTAGATAAAAGTAACAAATTTATTTGTTAATTATCTGTTTTTATTGATTTTTGTAAATTTTTAGCTATAACTTAATGATATTAAAAATCAAAATAAAGGAGAAGATTTAATGAAAAAGGTAATTCTTGTAATATTTTGTAGTTTAATATTTGCAAATGTTTCTTTTGCGAGTTCTGATTGTGATACCAGATGTTAATAATGGAATGCTTATTATAATAAATTAAGATATTGCGATAGATTGCCCCATTATCAAGCCACTATGTGTCGTTTGGCAGCTTGGCATTTAAAACCTAATTAAGGAAAAGCTATGAAAATTGCTAAGGATGTGCAGATTATAGGGTTAAATGATGTGGCGATTTATTCTAAAAGAGCAAGTATTGCTAAAAAAGATTATGAGAGTCTAAAGCAAGAAGAATTAAAGCAGAGGATTTTCTAATCTTAAGGACAAAGCTTTAGAACAAGGGCTTAGTGCTTTAAATATGCAAGAACTTTTGGAATTAAAGCAGAAATATCCTGATGAATACGAGCAGTTAAAGCAAAAAGATTTAGATGATTTGAGTAAAAATTTAAATTCAGATTTGCAAAAAGAAATGGATTATGGGAGTTTGAGTATTATAGATAAATTAGCTTAAGCTATAATTTATAGGTAAAATTATTCTTAAATCGCTTTCATAAGAAGGAAAAAAAGCTGAAGCTTTGCGTATGCTTTCTAGGGCACTTTGATCTAGTAAATCATATCCTGAACTTTCGATGATTTTTAAATCTGTTAAAGTTTTGTTTTCTTTCCATAAAAATTCCACTTTTACAGTTCCTTGCATACGCATTTTTTTTGCTTGCCTTGGATAAAATTGTGCTTGTTGTATGGCTTTTTGGATTTCTTTTAATACAGGATGATTATCTTTTCCTTGTGTTAATTGGGTGATCTTGGGATTGACATTTGTATTGGTTGTTTTTGCAAAAGTTTTAACTTCTTGAGTTGGTGCTATAGGGGTTTTATTTGGTATTAGCTGTGGAGGTGTTTTTTTACTTTTTTTCAGGAGTTTTTTAATAATTTTTGGTTGAGGTTTTGGTTTGATAGGTTCTATAGTAGATTCTATTGGCTTAGTCTCGTTTGTTGGATTAGTTTGGGTAAATTGTTTTATTGCCAAAGAAAAAGAATCTTCGTTTTTAATTTCCATTTTAAAAAAATCATTTGAGTGAAAAATGACAAAAAGCAAAGGTATGAAGATTATAAAAGTTATATAAGAAGCTTGGTATTTATGATTTAAAAATAAAGTTTTCATTTGTTTTTCTCAGTAATAATATGAAAATTTCCATGTTCTTTGGCTTTTAAAAAATCTATAATTTTTACAAAGCTTTCAAATTTAGCATTTTTGTCGCTTTTTAGTTCTACTACGGTTTTTTTATCAAGTGAAAAAATAGCATTTTTAACTTCATTTAAATCGGCCAATTTATCATTTAAATAAAAAGTATTTTTTTCGTCTATGGTTATAAGAAGTTTTTTTTCATTGTCGCTTATATTGGCAGCGTTTTCACTTGAAGGAAGCGAGATTTGAATTTTTCCATGTGCAATAAAGGTTGAAATACTAAGCACTATAGCAAGTAAAACAAGCATAATGTCTATAAATGGAACTATATTTAAACCTTCATTTTTTGGTAGTTTAAGCATTTTTATTTGCCTTATAAGCATTACTTAAGAGAGAAACTTTTCTAAGTAAAGCATTATAAGCCATTAAAGCAGGAATAGCAACCAAAAGTCCCAAAGCTGTAGCTTTAAGAGCCAAAGAAAGTCCTACGACTATAGATTTGACATCTATATTACCTGCCAAACCCATTTCGTAAAATGTAACCATGATGCCTATTACAGTGCCTAAGAGTCCTATATAAGGGGCATTAGAATAAATGATATATATAGTGGTTAAATTTTCACTAATTGCGTCATCAAATTGCTCTTGATTCTCATAATTTTTAAAATTAATTTTTTTAAAAAATAGCATTCTCTCTATGACACACCAAAAAGCTATAAATGCCATAATTCCAAGAATTAAAAAGATAATTAAGTCGATGTAATCTTTTAGAAATTCCACATTTTTCTCCAAAAATATACTTATAAATCTTAATAAATTATACTATATAAAAAATAAATTTATAATTAATATCAATTATCATAATTTTTAAAAAATTCTTGTTTATAGTTTTTATTTTTATTAGGTCTATAATTTATAAAAATTTATATAGGGTTTGAGCATGACTATAGATTTAAATCACAATTTTACTTTTGTTCTTGATGAAGTTGATTTTGATTTTTTGGAGTTAAAAAGCATTATTTTATGAAGATAAAACTTAATATGATAGCATATTTTAATTTATGATATTCATTTAAAAGATAAAGATATTTTAAAATTCGAAGATGGAAAAGAAATAAAATTTATAAAAAGTCAAGATATAAGTGTTGAGAACGAAAGCTTGAAAATTATTTTTTAGGTTTCACATTCACTTCACAGTTTTGAGTTAAACTTTCGCTAACCAAGATAAAAAAGGAGAAATGTATGAAAACAAAATTAACTTTACTTGCTTTGTTGGGTGCTACGGTGCTTTTAGCTAAAGATATGGTTGTTCCTGCTAGCGAACTTCCAAATAATGCCAAAGAATTTATTTCTAAAAACTTTAAAACCGCTCAAATTGGTTTAGTGAAAAAAGATATAGATTCTTATGATGTAATTTTAAATGATGGAACTGAAATTGATTTTATGATCAATGGAGATTGGAAAGAGATTGATGGAAAATACAAGGCTTTACCACATACTATCTTGCCTAGTATTATGAAAAAAGTGAGTGCAACTCAACCAAATGCTCAAATTCTTGAAATAGATAAAGAAATTAATGGTTATAAATTTAAGTTTAATAATAACATGAAAGTTTATACAGATATGCAAGGAAATGTCCTAGGTCAAAAATTAGATTAACTTTTAAAATTTAACCCCTTAGAAAATTTGATGCAAAAATTTGGAAGCATAGTCTTCCAAAGATTTAAAATATTTTTTCAAGAAATAATTGTTTATAAATATTTTGCTAAAATAAAAGAGATGTAATCTTAAATTTAAGGAAGAATAATGAATACTCCTAAATGGACCAGTTACGATACAAGGTGGGTTTTATCTCTTTTTGGAACAGCTATTGGAGCTGGCGTACTTTTGTTACCTATTAGTGCTGGGCTTGGTGGATTGATACCTTTGTTAGTTATACTTGTTTTAGCTTTTCCTATGACTTACTTAGCTCATAGAAATTTGTGTCGCTTTGTGCTTTCAAGTTCTAATCCAAAAGATGATATTACTTTTGTTGCAGAAAGTTATTTTGGCAAGGGTGGTGGATTTTTAATTACACTTTTGTATTTTTTCGCTATTTTGCCTATTTTATTAGTTTATAGTGCTAATCTCACAACAACTTTGCTTGAGTTCTTAATCAATCAGTTTAATTTCAATGCAGATCTTACTCATGCTGCTCGTTGGTGGGTGAGTTTTTTAATTGTTGGAGTTTTGGTTTTGATTTCTATTCTTGGTGAAAATGTTGTAACAAAAGCAATGAGCTTTCTTGTTTTTCCTTTCATTATATTTTTATTTATTTTTTCATTGCTTTTAATTCCGCAATGGAATTCATCATTATTTACAAATGTTGATTTTTCTGTAGTCTCAATGAGTAATTTTTGGGTTACTTTATGGCTTGTGATTCCTGTGATGGTTTTTAGCTTTAATCACTCTCCTATCATTTCTTCACTTGCTTGTTATTGTAAAAAAGAATATGGTGATTATGCTGAACCTCGTGCTAGAAAAATTATTTCTTTAGCAATTATTCTTATGGTTTTTGTTGTAATGTTTTTTGTTTTTTCTTGTGCTTTAACCTTTACGCCAGAAGATTTTGCATCAGCAAAAGAACAAAATATCAATATTCTTACTTTTATAGCAAATAAATTTCCTGAAGTTTCTTTACTAGCTTATGTTGGACCTATCGTTGCACTTGTGGCTATTAGCAAAAGTTTCTTAGGGCATTATCTTGGTTCTCAAGAAGGCTTAAATGGTATTTTATATAAAGCAAGCAATGGTAAAATTCAAGGTAAATTAGCTCAAACTTTAACAGCGATCATTACTTTTGCTATCGCTTGGTTTATTGCATATAAAAATCCAAGTGTTATAGGAATTATCGAGGCTATTGGCGGTCCTGTTTTGGCTATTTTGCTTTTCTTAATGCCACTTTATTGTATTTATCGTTTTGATATTTTGGCAAGATTTCGTAATAAATTTTTAGATCTTTTTATTTTGGTAATGGGGATAGTTGCAATTTCTGCTGCAATTCATGATCTTTTATAAATTAAGGATAAAAAATGAGTAATTTAAGCATTTTTAAAATAGGTGTTGGTCCTTCTTCTTCTCATACTTTAGGGCCTATGCTTGCTGGAAATTTATTTTGTAAAAAAGTTGCTAAAAAGCTTGATGAAATTGATAGAGTTGAAGTTACTCTTTACGGTTCTTTGTCGTTAACAGGCAAGGGACACTTAAGCGATAGGGCTGTAATTTGGGGGTTAAATGGCTTAGAAGCTAAAAATTTAAGCGCGGCAATACAAGATGAAGTAAATAAAAATGCTATTGAAAATGCTCAAATTGATTTTTGTGGCGAGAAAAAACTTAGTTTTAATTATGAAAAAGATTTGATATTTTCCAAAGATTTTTTACCTTTGCATGAGAATGGTATGAAGATTAAAGCTTATGATTGCAAAGGTATGTTAGTTGATGAGGAAACTTATTATTCTGTAGGCGGAGGTTTTGTTTTGACAGCTGCACAAAAAAAAGGTAAAAATTCCAAACAAAATAAAAAGAAAAAACTAGATATAGAGCTTAATAATGCAAAAGAAGCTTTAGAACTTTGCGATAAAAGAGATTGGGATTTAGCAGAGCTTTCTTATCGTTATGAATTACAATTTCACACTAAAGAGGAAATTCGTGCTTATTGTCTTGAAATTTGGGAAGTGATGCAAGAAGTGTATTATAATGGCACACATCCAAATGAAGATTATTTGCCTGGAAAACTTCATTTAAAGCGTAGAGCCAAAGGACTTAAAGAAAGAGTAGCGATGACAGCTGATCCTATGGGCATTATAGATTTTATTTCTTTATATGCTATTGCGATTGCTGAAGAAAATGCTAGCGGGGCAAAAGTTGTAACCGCACCGACAAATGGAGCATGTGCTGTTATCCCTGCTGTTATGCTTTATCTTAAAAATCATACTATAGGTTTTAGTGATGAAAAAGCTATAGAGTTTTTATTAACAGCAATGCTTATAGGTTCTTTTTATAAGAAAAATGCAAGCATTAGTGGAGCAGAAGCAGGTTGTCAAGCAGAAATTGGCAGTGCCAGTTCTATGGCAGCTGCGGCTATGGCGACAGTTTTAGGAGCTAATGCTTTTAAAGCATGTAATGCTGCTGAAATGGCAATGGAACATCACTTAGGTCTAACTTGTGATCCAGTTGCAGGACTTGTGCAAATTCCTTGCATAGAAAGAAATGCCTTTGGAGCCATTAAGGCTATAAGTGCTGCTAGAATGGCAATGACACGCAAATCTATTCCTATGATAAGCCTTGATGAGGTTGTAGAAACCATGTATGAAACAGGAAAAGATATGAATTATAAATACAAAGAAACTTCTTTAGGTGGTCTTGCTACAAATTTAAAAACAGTATGCTAAAGTGTTTTTACACTTTAGTGTATTTTTTTCATCCTTTGAGTTAAAAATTCTTTCATTTCTTCCTTGGAATAACTTTTAAGAATACGAATTTGCTTAAAAAGCAAGACAAGATTGATCACTTCCATCACTAAAAGCAATAAGCAAATCATTAAAAAAACAAGATCTATAACCCCAAATTCATTAATCATAGCCAAACTTGCAAAAAATACACTCGCTAAACAATAAAAAAATAAAAGCAATATTTGTTTTAATTTTGCTTCGTTAAAATTATCATAATTTTGAGTGAAATTTCTAAAAAGTATGATCTTTTTGCCTAAATTTAAAACTAAAATTTTATCATTTTCTTTAAATAAACCTTCTTTTAAACTTTTATAAAAAAAGATTTCATTGTTTAAATTTAAATCATCTTTGCAGCTTGATAAGGTGTAGTCCTTGTAAAAAAAAGATTTTAATTCATTTTTCTTTTCTATTTTAAATAATCTTAAATCATTTCTTGCATAAAAAAATCCGCTAAAGCTCATAAATGCCATAAATATCGCTCCCTAAAAAATTCCTATAAAGTGGCTTGAAATTTAAAGGTATTGTAACATTTTTTTCATCATTTAAACTTGAACTTTGGAAAATCAAAAACATATCTATTTCATCTTTAAAAATTTTGAGAAAATTTTCTCCACCCTCATACATTAAAAATTTAGCTTCACTTGGAATTTGAGTATAAATTTGGCGATTTGGCACTTTAAATAAAGGGATATTTTTATCAAAATTATCTATATTTTGACGGCTTAAGATGCAAAGATTGGGTGCTTTTGCTTTACAAAGTCTAGCATCTAGTATAGGGTGATCTTTTCTTATGGTTTCTCCACCGATTACAAGTAAGTCAATCACCGCTCTAATTTTATGTGCATAAGTGCGGCTTAGTTCATTGCTTACGATTTTGCCAAAAGGTGAGCCGTTCATAGAAAGAGCTAATTTAAAAAGTTTAAATTGCCCTTTTTGCCATTTTAAAAAAGGTTTTAAAAGTTTTTTTCCTTCTTCTTGAAGTATGTCAATTTCGACTTCTATACCTTGTTTTTTTAAAAACTCAGCTCCACCGCTTGCGATTTTATTTTCATCTTTAACGCTGATAAAAACTTTTTTAAAACCCAGCTTGCTAAAAAGTTTTGCACAAGGAGGCGTTTTTCCTTGATGAGAGCAAGGTTCAAGTGTGACAAAAGCTATGCTATCTTTAAAAATATTTCTGTGGTTTTTGCAAATAAACTCATGTAAAGCGTTTGATTCTTTGGGTAATGAAATTTCAGGCCTTAAGCTTTTAAAAGCATGAGCTATGGCATTGAGTTCTGCATGAGCAAAGCCAGCTTTTTCATGAGCTTTTATGGCTAAAATTTTGCCATTTTTATCTAAGATTACACAGCCTACGGCCGGATTTGGATAGGTTAAAAACTGATGTCTCCAAGCCTCATTTAAGGCTAAATTCATATAAAATTCTTTCATTTGCCCACCTTGTATTTTAAAATTTGACATATTTTTGAAATTTTATATTTTTGTTTTAAAATAATCAATTCTAAATTTTCCATTTGTATTTCTTATTTTTAATTTATTAGCCATAGTTTTTCTAAGTTTTTTAGGATAAAAATAACAAGATTGAAGTATTATTTTTCATTTGTAGCACCTTTTGTAATTTCAGGAATGATATAAGCTTGATAAACTAGAAAGTTTTGGTGGCCGGGAGAAAGGGATTCGAACCCCTGGAGGTGTGACCCTCAACGGTTTTCAAGACCGCCGCTTTCGACCACTCAGCCATCTCCCGATAAAGTAAAGTTTTGCCTTTTGGAGGCGACATCCGGATTCGAACCGGAGATCAAGGCTTTGCAGGCCCATGCCTTACCGCTTGGCTATGTCGCCCTGATAATATTGAAAAAGTGGTGCCCGAGGCCGGACTTGAACCGGCACGGAAGAAAAATTCCGAGGGATTTTAAGTCCCTTGTGTCTACCAATTCCACCACCCGGGCGGGTGATTATGGAGCGGGAAACGAGATTCGAACTCGCGACCCCAACCTTGGCAAGGTTGTGCTCTACCCCTGAGCTATTCCCGCATAAATTTCTGAAAGAATTGAAGGTAAAATTATAGCAAAATAAACTTAAAAGGAGTTTATTTTGCCTTAAGTTATTTGCAAATAAATAAAGCTTTTGCACTTAAAATTTGTTCTTTTTCGCTGATAATTGGAGATAAAAGTTCTATATTATCAGATTTTGCATTTAGCATTCTGGGTGTGATATTGGCATTTGTATTGACTTGTAAATTTTTCAATACACAAGTTTTATTAAGATCTAAAGAGTAAGTTTTTTCATATTCGTATGATGTTTTTAAAAGCTCTTTGTAGAGATTTTCTTTGTTGTTGTTTAGTATATCTTTTGAAAATTTTGTTTGTATGACTGGTGTTGAAACGCTGATGAAATTATTTTTAGCTATGATAGAATTGATATCATTTAAAAGCTTGTTAAAATCTGCAAGTTGGCTTTCTTTAAATTCGCATTCTAAATTCGCATCAAGTTTTTGACCTTTTGGAGTTTGTATGCCATCTTTATAGGAAAAATTAGGCTCTAAAGAAAAACTCCCATCGCTACAAAAATTTTCTTTTTTCGAGCGTTCTAAAATTTGATTGAAAGTATTTGCGATTTCGGCTTTTTCGCTATTATCTAATATGATTTTTGAACTTAAATTTTCATTTGCCCAAAAATTAATATTTGCATATAAAATATCGGGCTTTAGCGTATGGCTTACTTCTATATTTCTTGAAAAATATAAATCATGATTAGAGTCTTTTTTGCCTAAAAATTCTACATTAAAAACTACTCCCGCAACAAAAAGTAATAAACATAAAAAACCTACGCCTAAACCTTTAAAAAAAGCTAACATTTGCATCCTTAATAATTTAATTTGGGCTAATTTTAGCAAAAAATTTTAAAATTTTTGCTATACTCTGATTTATGCAAAAAAAAGAGCTTGAAAAACTGCAAGAAAATTTACTTCTTTGGTATGAAAAAAATGGACGTAAAACTTTGCCTTGGCGTAATTTGCAAAGTCAAAATTGCAATGAAAGTTTAAAGCATATTGATAGAGCTTATGGGGTTTATATCAGTGAAATTATGCTCCAGCAAACTCAAGTTAAATCAGTTTTAGAAAGGTTTTATTTTCCATTTTTGAAAAAATTTCCTACTTTACAAAGTTTAGCTAGAGCCAATGAAGATGAGCTTTTAAAGGCTTGGCAAGGGCTTGGCTACTACACTCGTGCTAGAAATTTAAAAAAGGCAGCCTTAGAATGTGTGGATAAATTTGAGGCTAAATTACCCAAAGAAGTTGGAGATCTAAAAAAATTAAGTGGTATAGGAGTTTATACAGCAGGAGCTATAGCTTGTTTTGGTTATGATCAAAAGGTTTCTTTTGTTGATGGCAATATACGCCGTGTGCTTTCTCGTCTTTTTGCTTTGGAAAATCCAAGCATGAAAGAACTTGAAAAAAGAGCCAAAGAGCTTTTAAATCTAAATCATGCCTTTGATCACAACCAAGCCTTACTTGATATAGGAGCTTTGGTTTGCGTGAGCAAAAATGCAAAGTGTGGAATTTGTCCTTTGTATGATTTTTGTCAAGGCAAATTCAACACAGAGCTTTATCCAAGAGCTAAAAAAATGCTTTATGAGAGTGTAAATTTAAATCTTTTTTTGTTTGAATTTAGTAAAAAATTTGCCATACAGCAAAGCCAAGATAAGCTTTATAAGGGTATGTATAATTTTCCTTTTTTTAAAGAAGGAGAGTATAAACTTTCTAAAGATATGAGTTTTGTAGGTGAGTTTAAGCACGGCTATACCAAGTATAAACTTAATATCAAGGTTTATCATCAAATTTTAAACAATGAAAATAAAAATTATCAATTTAAAACCTTAAAAGAGTTAGAAAGTACTGCACTTTCAGTACTTTCTTTAAAAGTGTTAAAATTAATTAAGCTCTGATTTTTTAGGTAGGCATAAAGTAGCTATAAGCATGATGATTGTAAAAATAGCTATATATATAAAAAAGCCATTTTCTATACCTGCATTTTTATATTGTAAAGCAACCCAAGGAGCAGATCCCCCAAAAACAGCATTTGAAATAGCATAACCCAAACCTGTTCCTAAAGCTCTTACATGTTCAGGAAAAAGTTTGGCTTTAAAAATTCCAGCTACTGAAGTATAAAAACTTAAAATAACAAACAATAATACCACTAATATAAATGTCAAAGAAGAATTATTTTGTGCGTTATTGGCTATAAGTGAAAAAATAGGATAAATTCCTAGCAATGCCAAAACACAAAATATAATTAAAGATCGTTTATGACCTATTTTATCTCCTATATATCCAAAAAGAGGTTGAATGATCATTAGTATAAATAAAGCACCTAAGAAAAGATTATTAACAAGCATTTTATCCATGCCGGTATTTTCCATAAAAGTTTTAGTATAAGTTGTAATAGTATAAAAAGCCAAAGAACCTCCAGAAGTAACTCCAAGCACTATTAAAAAAGGTTTCCAAGATTTGCATAACGCTTTTAAAGTACCACGATCTTCATACTGGTGAAGTTTTGTAGCGCTTTCATTCATCATTTTTCTTACAAAAAGCGAGCCTAGTGCTAAAATTCCACCTATTATAAAAAGTATTCTCCAAGCATAATCTTTCATATCATCAATGCTAAAAAATAAAAACATTATACTAATGCTTGCAACAGCTAGAAGTTGACCACCTATTAGGGTTACATACTGAAAAGATGAGTAAAAACCGCGTTTTCCTTCTGTGGCAAGTTCTGAAAGATAAGTGGCTGCTATACCATACTCCCCGCCTACACTAAGACCTTGTATGAGTCTTGCTATTAAAAGCAAGATAATAGCAAGATCACCCACTGTATCTTTGCTTGGCAAGACTGCTATCATAAAAGAGCCTAAGGCCATTAAAACCACTGATATAACCATAGATTTTTTACGACCTACTTTATCAGCCAAAGAGCCAAAGAGCCAAGAGCCTATAGGACGCATAAAAAATCCTGCCGCAAAAACCCCAAAGGCATTGATTTGCTGGATAACAGGATTATCTGAAGTTGAAAAAGTATGAGCAAAATAAGTTGCTGTAAAAGCATAGATATAAAAGTCAAACCACTCTACTAAATTTCCACTACTTGCAGCAATAATAGAGCGAATTTTTTTCGTGCGAGTAAGCTCTTGCATAAACCTTTCCTTAATTTTAGATTTTTATTTAAGTATAATGTGATTTTTGTTTAATATATTTAAAAATAAAGAAGAGCAATAAAAAAGATAAAAATATTGATAAAAATGTTACATATTTTAATAAATTTCATAAATTTTGGTAAAATGTTTACTAGGAAATATAATGAAATTTAAAAAAATATATATAGAATTAAGTGATATTTGTGGTTTAAAATGTGATTTTTGTCCTTCTCAAAAAGGAATTCGCGGGGTAATGAGTGAAGAAAAATTTCAAAACTTAGCCCATGAAATTTCTATCAAAGCTAAGCTTTTTACCTTTCATCTTTTGGGTGATCCTTTGCTTTTGTCTAATTTAGAGAATTACCTAAAAATCGCAAAAGATAAAGCTATGAAACTTGAAATCACTACAAGTGGCTTTTATCTCAATTCTAAAAATCAAGCTTTATTGTTAAGGTATGAGAATATTCATCAAATCAATATTTCTTTAATGTCTTTTTTAAATCAAAGCAAAATTTCTCTAGAGCAGTATTTTAAGCCTATTTTAGAACTTTGCAAAAAGCATTTAGAGCAAAAAAGCCTTTCTTTTATCAATCTAAGACTTTGGAATTTAGACACTAATTTTAAAGCACCTAGGTCAAATTTAAAAATTTATGAGTTTTTAGCTAAAGAATTTGAAGTTAAGATCGATGCAGGCTTAAGTAAAAATCGCTTGCAAAGACATATTTTACTCCATCAAAATAAACTTTTTAAATGGCCAAATTTAAAAGATGAGCCCCTTTATAAAAAAGGAAAATGCCATGCTTTAAAAGAACAAATTGGGATTTTAAGTGATGGAAGTTTAGTGCCTTGCTGTTTGGATACTAAAGCAGATATTAACTTAGGAAATGTTTTTGAAAATAACTTTGATAAGATTCTTAAATCACCGCGTATAAAGATGATAAAAAAAGCTTTTGAAGAAGATAAACGCATAGAAAAACTTTGTCAAACTTGCGAATTTTTTAAAGCAAGATTGAGTGATTAAAAATTGTTATTTTCTAGCTTTGTTTTAAATTCTTGAATTCTATCTATTATCTTAGGACTAAGACGTAATAACATAGGTGTATCTTTGTTAAAATAAATACTTCCTGTTTTAATCGCTTTGGTATTTTTCAATAAAGCATTTGTATCTAAAAGATTATTTTTGGCACCCATTCCAAGAATGAGTATGTCCGGATTTTGTTTAAGTATGTATTCTGCTGATATAACAGGTCTTGAAATTGGGTTTTGTGGGCTTAAATTTTTAATTCCTATAAGTCTTAAAATATCAGCCATTAAAGAATTATCATTAAAGGCCATTAAAGGGTTGCTAGAATAGAGATAAATCGCACTTTTATTTAAAGGTTTATCACTTAATTTTTTTAAATTTTGGGTAAATTCTTGTTTTAAAAGCTCTGCTTCTTTTTCTTTTTTGGTGATTTGGCCTAAGGTTGTGATATTTTTTGTTATATCTTCTAAACGCTCAGCTTTTAAATTGATACTTTTGATACCAAAATTTTTAAGTCCTTCTTCTAAATTTAAAGAATAAGAGCTTAAGATCACCAAACTTGGTTTTAATGTTACTATTTTTTCAAGCGAAGGATTTGAAAAAGTGCCTACACTTGTAAGTTTTGAGGTTTGATCTTTGGGATAGATATTTGAGTGTTGCAAATTGGCAATGCCTATGATTTGATCTTCAGCCTTAAGCATAAAAAGGGTTTCTATGCTTGCAGGATCAAGAACTACAAGGCGTTCTTTTGCGTTTAGTGCGATTAAAAACAAACTCATAATAATTAAAATTTTTTTCATTTTTTCTCCTTTAAAGCTAAAATATAAGGTTTAGAATTTTTATAAATAATCTCGCAGTTTAAATCATAAATTTCTTTTAAAATTTCTTGAGTGAAAAGTTCTTTGCCTGTTCCAAAATACCTTACTTCCCCTTCTTTTAAAAAAAGGATTTTATCACAAAACATAGAAGCTAAATTTAAATCATGCAAGATAGCAACAACAGCTATATTTTTTTCTTTAACTAATTTTTCACAAAGGCTTAAAAGCTCTATAGCATAGTTTAAATCAAGGGCTGAAGTGGGTTCATCTAAAAAAAGAATTTTTGGCTTTTTAAGTAAAGCTCTTGCTAAAAGCATTCTTTGAAATTCACCCCCACTTAAAGAAAGTATGCTTCTTTCTAGAAAATTTTCAAGTCTTAAATCCTTAGCAAATTCTTTAATTTCTAAAATATCTTCTTTAGAATAAGAACTAAAAGCGTATTTTAAATTCGCATATTTGCTCATTAAAAGCACATCGATGACTTTTAAAGGAGTGTTTAATTCTGATTTTTGAGGCACGAAGCCGCAAATTTTGGCAAAATCTTTAAGAGAAAAATCCTTGATATTTATGTTAAAAAGACTTATTTCTCCTTTATTTGGACTTAAATTTTTAAGTATAAGTTTTAAAAGAGTACTTTTGCCTGAGCCATTTGGTCCTAAAATTCCTATAAAAGCTTGGTTTTTAAGCTCTAAATGAATGTTTTTTAGTAAATCTTTTTGGTGATAAGAAAAGCTTAAATCTTGTATTTTTAGCATTATAAAAATCTCCTAGCACTTAAAGCTAAGTATAAAAAAATAGGAGCTCCAAAAAATGCAGTTAGGATTCCAATCGGAATTTGCACAGGGGCTAAAAGAGTTCTTGCTAAAGTATCACAAATAAGTAAAAATAATCCCCCAAATGCTGTACATAAAGGGATAACTAAGGCATTATCATAATTTTTAAGCAAAAGTCTTATAGTATGAGGAATGATGAGTCCAACAAAGCCTATAAGTCCGCTAAAAGCAACCGCAAAAGATACAGCCAAGGATGAGACAATGAGTAAATTTATCTTTAATTTTTGAGCATTTACCCCTAGATTTCTAGCTTCATCATCTCCGCTTAAAAGTATGTTTAATTCGTTTTTATGAGCGTAAAAATAAAACAAACAAAAAATCAAAGGCAAGATTAAAATTCCCACACGAAACCAAGAAGCATTGCCTATATTTCCCATAAGCCAAGCGACTATTTTAAAAGAATTCTCACCTATAAGATAGGTGAAAAAAGAAGTAAAAGCTCCTAAAAAAGATGAAGCTGCTATGCCGATAATGAGTAAAGTCGCTATAGAGGCTTTAGAAGAAATTTTAAAAACCCCTAGTGCAAAAAAGGCAGAGCAAACAAAACCTAAAATTCCATAATAATAATCGTTCAATTTTAACAAATACGCCAAAACCGCTCCAAAGGTTGCCGCAGAAGCTATGCCTATGATATAAGGATCGGCTATAGGATTTGAAAATACATTTTGAGTGATAGCCCCACTACTAGCAAGAAGCATACCGATTAAAATCGCCATTATAATGCGTGGTAATCGTCCATCTATGATGATTTGTCTTAAAATTTCATCTTGGCTAAAGAGATATGAAAAAAGTTCTTTTGGGTTTAAATTCTCATCTCCTAAGCAAAGTGCTGTAAAAGAAGCGATTATATAGGCTATTAAAAGCCCTATAATCACTAAAATTTTAGAATGCGTATCGGAATTCAACATAGTAGTTTCTGCCATTTCCAACTAGGTATTGATCATTTATACTGTCTTGATAGGTGTAGTATCTTTTATCAAAAAGATTGCGAATTCCTGCTAAAATTTGTAATTTTTTATAACTATATTTCATACCAATATCAGTTAAAAAATAATCCCTTATCCAAGAATTTTTAGACATTTTTCCTGTATTTTCATTTATAGTTCCACCATCTTTTGCTCTAGAAAAATAGGTTAAATCAATAAAATTTGAGAAATTTTTATTCCAAGCGTATTCAAGCCCAGCTGTGGCTTTGATTTTTGAAACATAAGGAATTCTCATACCATCATTAACACCTTTAGAAATTTTAGCATCAAGATAAGTTAGACTTTCTCTAAAGATTAAATCATCATTTAAAAAATTTTGATTTAGACTTAATTCTGCTCCTAAACGGCGAGTTTGATCTATATTATAATATTTCCACCAAGATCCACTAGTAGAATGAGGGTTTCCAAGATAAGAAATTTCATCTTTGCTTAGGGTGTAAAATAAAGTTAGATTAAAGCCATAAAAATCCCACCAAAAATCATCAATACCTAGTTCAAAAGTATCAAAAATTTCAGCTTTTAGGTTTGATGAATAATAGGGTGGTATTCCATTGTTAGTGCTGTTGTTGCGATTGACAAACTGAGCAGGCGTAGGAGAAACAAAACCTCTTTCGTATTTAAAATAAAGATTACCTGTGTCAGAATACTTAAAGTTCGGAGTGATTTCAAAAGCAAAATTATGGGTGTTTTTATCGGTATCAAAAAGGGTTGTTTGGTCTATGATTGTAGGATTTGCTCCTCTGTTCATACTCATTTCATTTCTATAAGATCTATTGGTATTATAAGTGCTAAATTCATATCTAGCTCCACTGGATAGAGTAAAAAACTCATTAAAATTATGAGAATCAAGAGCGAAAATAGAATGGCTTTGTTTGGTCATATTCATTAAAGTTGTCATCCTGTGATAATTTATAACATTTGGAACGCTATAATACACCAAACTTTTTCTTTTTGCATCATGATTTGCAAATTCATAACCAAAAATAAAATAAGAATTATTTGCGTAATTTAGCTTGTTTTTTAAACTTATCCCTGTAAGTGTGTCTTCAAAGCCACTTCCATTTTGATAAGCTGTAGTTCCCATCATAGAAATTTCATCTTTTAGATAATTGATCTTTTGATTTTGCCAAAAAGCTTCTAGGTTAAATTCATATATATCATCAAAATAGTAATGATAATCCAAAGAAATTTCAGGGCGATTGATTTGCGTGATATTATCACTATTGCCTTTTTGAGTTGGATCGCTTTGAGCTTGTGTTTTTGTTAGATAGCCACTGCTGGTATTTTTGCTTTTAAAATAATTATAGCCCAAAGTTAAATCACTATTATCATTGATATCAACATAGGTTTTTGTATTGATAAAATAACCTTTTTCATTAAAACCTTCTTGATATCCACTAAGGTTAAAACTTTGTATATTAAAGCTAAATGCTAAATTTTGATTTATTTGTTTGGCACCATTGATACCTAAATTTCCACCCAATCTACCATGATCATAAGCACTGCTTTTTAAATTTATAGCAAAAGCATCTGATTTTTGTTTTTTTGTAATGATATTAATCACCCCTCCTCTAGTCCCACTTCCATAAAGCACAGATCCACCGCCTGGTATGATTTCTATGCGTTCTACATTATCTAAATCGATACTTTCTAGCGGGGTTACGCCATGAGAATTATCAAGAACATTAATAGCACGCCCATCGATCATAATTTTTACAGCTATATTGGATTTATCTCCTTGTCCACGCATGTCTATATTGCGTCCAAGTCCAAAATTTACAAAACTAATGCCCGAAATTCTCTCTAAGGCTTGTTCTAAGGAAACATAACCTTTATTTTGTAGATCCTTACCTTCTATGCTGATTACATTGCGTAAATTTGAGTCCGCATCTTGTTCAAAACCTGTTGCACTAACGACAATTTTTTGTAATTTGATAGTTTTATTTGATTCTTGTGCATTTAAATTGGTTATTAGCAATAATAAAGATAACTTAAAAAGCTTTTTAAGGTGCAAAATCAAATTTTTCTCCTTTTTAAATAAAATAAATAATGATAATTTATATCATAATAATTTAGAACGAAATTTATCTTCTATTAACTTAATTTAGTATAAATTTTTGTTAAATTATAGATAATTTATATTTTAAGTACTTTTTAATTTGATAATTGATACCATTTTTTTAATATTTTATTTTAAAACTGAGAAAGGATAAAAATGAATTTTCAAAGCATTATTTCTCATATGAATGATCATCATAAATCAAATTTAGTTGATCTTTGTAAAAAATTTGGTGGTATTGAGCAAGTGCAAGATGTTTTTCTAAAAAGTGTTGATTTTAATGGCTTAGATCTTGTTTATAATGATAAGGAAAATTTACGAGTAGAATTTCCTAAAAAAGCCGATGAAAACACGATTAAAGACACTATAATATCTCTTTGCATGAGTGCAAAGAGCGAGCAAAATTTTAGTGGCGTAGAAAAAGAATTAAATGAATTTATGCTAAGTTTTAATTCTGTAGCTTTGGCAACTTTAAATGCAAATGGAGAAGTTGTTTGCTCGTATGCACCTTTTGTAAGCACGCAATGGGGAAATTATATTTATATAAGTGAAGTAAGCGAACATTTTAACAACATCAAAGTAAATCCAAACAATATAGAAATAATGTTTTTAGAGGATGAGAGTAAAGCTGCTTCTGTTATACTTCGCAAAAGATTACGCTATAGAGCAAATGCAAGTTTTTTAGAGCGAGGTGAAAGATTTGATCAAATTTATGATGAGTTTGAAAAACAAACTGGAGGAGAAGGAGGCATTAAAACTATACGCAAGATGCTTGATTTTCATTTAGTAAAACTTGAATTTAAAAAAGGACGTTTTGTAAAAGGTTTTGGTCAAGCTTATGATATAGAAAATGGAAATATCACACATGTAGGTGCTAGTGGAAATCCACATAAATTCCCACATAAGCATTAATTTATAGAAAAATCTTATAAATTTTGTTCTTGTAAAGCTTGGGCTTGATGATGAGTGATTAAAGGTTCTATGATTTCATCAAAAAGTCCATCTTGCATAATGGCATCTAAGCGATATAAAGTAAGATTTATTCTATGATCGCTAATGCGGTTTTGTGGAAAATTATAAGTGCGAATGCGTTCGCTTCTATCCCCACTTCCCACTTGAGATTTTCTTGTTTCGCTTTCTTTTGCTAGTCTTTCGCTTTCTTGCATTTCATAAAGCCTTGCTTTTAGGACTTTCATCGCACTTTCTTTGTTTTTGTGTTGGCTTTTTCCATCTTGATTGACAACGACTATGCCCGTAGGGATATGAGTGATACGAACAGCTGAATCAGTAGTATTTACACTTTGTCCACCATGTCCTGAAGATCGCATCACATCAACTTTAAGATCGTTTGGATTGATTTCGATTTCTATATCATCAACTTCTGGCATTACAGCTACAGTGATAGCAGAAGTATGCACACGTCCTTGGGATTCTGTTTGTGGAACGCGCTGAACACGGTGCGTTCCACCTTCATATTTAAGTCTTGAGTAAGCCCCTGTTCCTTTAACAAGCATGATAATTTCTTTAAATCCACCTACACTTCCTTCACTAGAGCTTACAATCTCAAGTTTATAGCCACGATTTTCAGCATATCTTGCATAAGCTTTTACAAGATCTCCTACAAATAAAGATGCTTCATCGCCACCTGTACCTGCACGAATTTCAAGAAAAATATTTTTTTCATCATTGAGATCTTTAGGAAGGAGTAAAATTTTAATCTCTTCTTCAAGTTTTGGTTTTAGTTCTTCTAAGTTTTTTAGTTCTTCTTTTGCAAGTTCTCCAAGTTCTGGATCGTTTAGCAAAGATTTATTTTCTTCTATATTGTCTAAAGTTTTTAAATACTCTTTAGCTTTTAAAACGATAGGTTCTAAATTTTTTTGTTCTTTAGAGAGTGTAGTCATTTTGCTGATATCGTTGAGTATATCAGAACTGGTAAGAAGAGAATTTAACTCTTCAAAGCGTTTTAAAAAAGGATTTAGTTTGTTAGCTAACATTAAAAACTATAGAAAATTATGCGATTTTATTTACTAAAAGGGCTAAGCGGCTTACACGGCGAGAAGCAGTTTGTTTTTTAATGAAACCGCGACTTACCATAGCATGAATACTTTTATTAGCTACTTTTAAAGCTTCATTTGCCGCATTTTTATCTCCATTTGCTGCAGCTTCTCTTACAGCTTTAGTTATATTTTTAAGTCTTGTTCTATAGAATTTATTTCTTTCTGTTTTTTTAATGGTTTGTCTTGCTCTTTTTTCAGCAGATTTATGGTTTGCCATTTATATTTTCCTTTTTTGAAATTAAAGACTAAATTATATAAGAATAAAATTTAAAATTTAATTAATTTAAGCAAAATTTCAAAATAAATCTTTTAAATTTATATCCCAAAAAACTAAGTTAAATTTAAGTAAAAATCCGTAAATTACCGCGCTTAAGAGTCCAGCAAAGAATCCTGCTAGCATATCATCAAGCATTACACCTAGTCCGCCTTTGACTTTTTTATCTATCTTACCGATAATAGAAGGTTTTGTAATGTCAAAGAATCTAAATAAAACAAAAGTCAAAATAAAATTGACTATTGAGTTCTCAACACTTGCTGCAATAGCACAAGCAAGAAAAACCCCAGCAACTTCATCGATAACTATGTGCTTGTCATCGTGAATTCCTGTTTTGTTCTCATAATCATCTATAACACGAATGCTTCCAGCAAAAATTAAAATACTTAGTAAAAACAAAGTATTAATCCCAATATATTTAAGTATAAAAAAAGCAGGGATTAAAGCAGCAATAGTACCAAAAGTCCCACTTGCTTTTTTTATAGAACCTGAGTAAAAAAAAGTTAAAAATAATTTTTGCATCTTGCTACACCATATAAGACATTTGATGAATTTCTAAAAGTTTTTGATAAAATTCTTCATCATTTTTGTATTCTAAAATTCCATCGGTTGGAAAAAGCTCATTATAAATTTTTTGCATATTTTTTAACCTGTTTGGAAAAAGAGAAGTTAAAATAACACTAGATACTTCCTTGCGCATGAAAACTGCTGGAGGAATGATGCCCGCTCTTAGTAAATCTTTTAAAGACTGAGAATTGTAGTGTAAATGGTGATGACAACCATGAGGGCAAGATCTTGTGCTAACAATCATACGACATTGATCGCAAAATACAAATTCAGGCAAAACAATCACTTCTATGCCATAATCCTTGGAAAAATCATCAAGTATGGTTTTTGGTTGATTATCATCATAAAACATTCCAAGTCCTGTATGATTTTGTCCTACTACTAGTTTAGTACAACCTAGACTTTTTGCGATAATGCTTTCTAAGCCAGGATTTAAATGAGCGTGAAAGATATTAATATTTTTTAATGGAAAAATGAAAATTCTATCCGGCGGAAGATAATTTTGAATAAATTTTTTCAAATAAGATTCTTTAAGTTCAAATTCAAATCCATTTGTATCAAAAGATTCTACAAGAAAAATTACAACTAAATCTGCTTTATCAATAGTCCAACGAAACATTCTTTCATGAGCACGATGTAAAGGGTCGAAACTTGAAACTATAGCAGTAATTTTTTGTGCATTAAGATTGTTTTTGATTTGTTGAAAATTTTCTTTTATTTTTTTAATTTGAGAATTATAAATTTCTATTTTTCCGCTTATGCAAGTTGTTCCCATGTCTTTCAAAGAGCAAGTGTTAGGACTGAAAATATCAGAAAAATTTTTACTATTTTTAAATTGGCTTTTAAAATCTATATGTCCTACTATTTTTTCATCTAGTATGAGATCGATTCTATCGCCAGATTTTATATTATCTAGTATTTCTTCAGCATTTTTTGGTGCAAAGCTTAAGGGATAGGGAAAACTTTCTCCTTTGAATTTTCCTGATTTAATGATTTCATTGACTTCTTTTTCATTCATTAAATGAGTGCAAGTGCCTAATAAACCTTCTTTAATAAGCGATAAGATTCCAAATTCGTTTTGATCTATGATAATGTTTTTATTTTTTCTTGCTGATTTCATATTTCTTCCTTTTTTCCCATAAAGATTTACGCGAAATGCCTAATTTTTTTGAAAGATCAGTATCAGGAAATATATTTTGGTAATTTATAATAACATATTTTACATACTCATCTATGGTTAAAATTTCATTGCTATCGATATTTTTTTCATTATCATTTAAATTAATGCAGCTTATTTTTAAATCATCTGTATTTGAATTGGTATGCAAAATAACAGTTTTGTTTTGTATAAAATCTAGGAGTTTTTCCTTTTTTGCTGCTTTTAATGCTTGAAAATTGCTTAAAAATAAAAGATTGTTTTCTGTAGGAAGTTTCATAACTTTTTCAACTGAATTCGTAGATGTTAAATCAATAAAAGAAAGAGTAATATCGCATTCATTTGCATAATTAAAAACAAAAGCATCGGCACTACTTTGCTTGTTGGATTTCAATATCAATGGAAGTTTTAATTTTTTATAATTATACTCTGGAATTTTGATTGTTTCTAATCTTGATTTGATATAGCTTTGATAAGCTTTATTAAGGATTGAAAGTTTTCTAAAATCCTGATAATGCTTTATTTTTCTAATCAGCTCTTCTATCATAAAGGGTTTTTGAATATAATCACTAGCACCTAATTTCAAAGGATTTGAAACTGTATCTGTGCTTATGTAAGAAATAAGCAAAATAATAACACTATGTTTAAACTGACCTACGGCTTTTAAAAAATTATTAGTATTTGTAGAAAGTAGTATAATATCATAATATTTTTCACCATTGTATTCATCAAATGAGCCAATAATTTCACAGCTATATCCAGCATCACTTAGTTTAATGCTAATGCTTTGTGCTAGATAAATTTCATTTTCAATAATTAAAACTTTCATAATCTTGTCCAATCAAAATATTTTAAATTTACACTACTAAGCACTGCCATACCTTCTTTTCTTCCGATAAAACCTAATTTTTCTGTTGTTGTGGCTTTAACATTGATTCTAAATTCATCTAAATCTAAAGTATGAGCTATATTGCTTTGCATAGCTTGTTTAAAGTCTTTAAGTTTAGGGCTTTGTGTCATGACGCAAATGTCTATATTAATGAGTTCAAAACCTATTTCTTTGACTTTATCATAAGCTTGTTTTAAAAGCTCCATGGAGTTGGCATTTTTAAATTTCATATCAGTATCAGGATAAAGCTCTCCTATATCTCCAAGTCCTGCAGCACCTAAAATCGCATCGGTTAAAGAGTGAGCTAAAACATCTCCATCGCTGTGTGCTTTAAGCCCCATGGTAGGATGAATTTGCACTCCTGCTAAAAGCAAAGGGCGATTCTCTCCAAATTCATGCACATCAAAACCATTGCCAGTAAAAATTTCAAAGCCAGGTTTAGGTAAATCAAGCTTTTTAAGATCTTCTTTAAAGGTTAGTTTTCTTGCATTTTCTTCACCTTCAACAAACCAAATTTTTCCACCCATTGCAGCTATAGCTGTGCTATCATCTGTAAATTCTAGGTTTTGATCCAAGGCTTTTTTAAGCAGTTTGGTTTTAGAAATTTGCGGGGTTTGAATGAGTTTGATTTTTTCTCTTTGTAAGGCTTTATTGTCAAACAGTGTTGTATCTGCAACTTTTAAAGCTGGAGTGATGCAATCTGCTTTATCTAAATTTTCAATCAAACGATCAAACAAATTTTTACTCACTAACACCCTTGCTGCATCACTTACCATAACAAATTCGCTATCTATGAGTCCTAAGGCTTTTTTTAAAGATTCTGCTCTGGTATCACCACCTTCTATGAATTCATAGTTTTTAGTAAATTTTTTCATATAAGCGATATTGCTAGAGGTAACAACTATTTTTTTAAAAGGATAAAAAGAGCTTAAATTTTTTGTTGTATAAAGCCAAAGAGGGTCATTTCCAAGTCGTAAAAATTGTTTTTTTACTTTTGTGTTAAAACGAGTAGAATTCCCAGCTGCTAACATAACGAGGCTAATTTCACTCATTTTTTCATTCCTCTTTTTCATATTGTTGGTTTTTATAATGTTACCATATTATACACTTATAAAAAGCTAAATTTTATGATTTTATTAGTAAAATTGATTTTTTAAAAGACAAGGAAAAAACATGAAAGAACAAATTTTAGAGAAATTAAAAACTGTAAAATATCCTGGTTTTGAAAAGGATATAGTGAGTTTTAACTTTGTAAAAGATATTAAAATTCAAGATGATGGTGTATTGATTGATATAGAAATCGTTTCAGCAAATCCTGAAGTAGCCAATGAAATTCGTAAAAATGCTACCGAAGTTTTATCGAGTTTGGCTTTAAAAAATATTGAACTTAATATTATCACTCCAAAAATTCCTGAAGAAAAAAGCAATTCAAGAAGCGGAAAAAATATCACTCCACAAGTAAAAAATTTCATCATGGTTTCAAGTGGAAAAGGTGGGGTGGGTAAATCTACAACTACAGTAAATTTAGCAATTTCTATGGCTAAAATGGGAAAAAGAGTGGGGATTTTAGATGCAGATATTTATGGGCCAAATATTCCAAGAATGCTAGGTGAAACCAAAACTCAGCCTGAAGTAGTGGGACAGAGATTAAAACCTATTTTAAGTCATGGTATTTATATGATGAGTATGGGGGTTTTGATCGAAGAAGGTCAAGGGCTTATGTGGCGTGGAGCTATGATTATGAAAGCAATCGAGCAACTTTTAGCTGATGTGATTTGGCCTGAACTTGATGTGTTGTTTTTGGATATGCCTCCAGGAACAGGCGATGCGCAAATTACTTCTGCACAAAGTATTCCTATTACCGCAGGAGTTTGTGTAAGCACGCCTCAAACCGTATCTTTAGACGATAGCAAAAGAGCTTTGGATATGTTTAATAAGCTTCACATTCCTATAGCAGGTGTGATTGAAAATATGAGTGGATTTTTATGCCCTGATAATGGCAAAGAATATGATATTTTTGGTAAAGGAACAGCTGAAGATATGGCAAAAGCTTATAAAAGTGAAGTTTTAGCACAAATTCCTATAGAAATGATAATAAGAGAAGGCGGGGATGAAGGTAAGCCTGTTAGCTTTTATCATCCTGAAAGTGTGAGTTCAAAGCGTTATTTAATGGCAGCTGAAAAAATTTGGAGTTTTATAGAAAAGATTAATAATGAAGGTGGTGCGGATAATTCTGCTATACAACCTGTGATGAATGGAAAAAGTGCGTGTTCGCATTAAAAATTAAGTGGATAAGGAAAAGAAAATGATTAATACTAAAGAAGATTTTTTACTTTTAATCAAACAAATTGAGCAAAAAAGTGGCTATAAAAAACCTAAAGCTTTTGGTATAGCAAGGCTTGATAGAGGACAGCTGAATAAAAATAAAATCTTGCAAGCAAACTTTGCTTTGATTAATTACGAGCAAAATTTTGGATCAGCGGCAATCATGCTTGAAGCTTTTATGCAAAGGGGTGTGGAGATTGATTTTAATGCGAGTGAATTTGTACAAACTTTGAAATTAGAAGATATTGATTTTGCACTTTCTTGTTTTAAACCTTTTTTAGAAGAAGAGGGGCATCAGAATATTGATTTATTAAAGATTATCAAAGATAAATTTAAAGACGATGAGTTTGCTTTTGTTTGTCTTTTTGAAGATAAAGAACCTTTAAGTGTAGAAAGTGTTTATCTAAAGCTTTATTTGCTTTCTACTAAAAAAGTACCTTTAAGAAGTATCAATCTAAATGGAGCTTTTGGACTTTTAAACAATGTAGCTTGGAGTGATGATAAACCTATCGAACTTCAGTATTTAAGAGCAAATGAAATGCGTTTAAAAATGAGCAATCAATACCCAAAAATTGATTTTGTTGATAAATTTCCAAGGTTTTTAGCACATATTATCCCTGAGGATAATACAAGAATTTTAGAAAGTTCCAAAGTAAGAATGGGTGCGTCTTTAGCAGCGGGAACAACCATCATGCCAGGAGCAAGTTATGTGAATTTTAATGCAGGTACAACAGGAGCTTGTATGGTTGAAGGGCGTATTAGTTCAAGTGCTATAGTAGGAGAAGGTTCTGATGTAGGTGGCGGAGCTTCGATTTTAGGTGTTTTAAGTGGAACAAGTGGCAATGCTATAAGCGTAGGCAAGGCTTGTCTTTTAGGGGCTAATTCAGTGACAGGAATTCCTTTAGGGGATAATTGTATAGTTGATGCAGGTATTGCAGTGCTAGAAGGAACGAAATTTTTACTCAAAGATGCTGAAGAACTTGCTAAGCTTAATCCTTATTTTAATTTTGATAAAGAAATTTATAAAGGTATAGAGCTTAAAGGTTTAAATGGGCTACATTTCCGTCAAGATTCTATAAGCGGTGCAATGATAGTGGCTTTAAATAAAAAAGCAATCAAACTTAACGAAGCCTTGCATTGATGCAAATTTATTAACATAAAGTTTTAAGCTTTATGTCTTTCTTTTAATTTTAAAATCACATCTGAGAAACTAAGATTTGCATCTGCAAGTAAAACACTTAAATGATACATTAAATCCGCTGCTTCACAAATAAGCTCTTCTTTGTCTTTTACTGTCGCTGCCAAAGCTGTTTCTACACCTTCTTCACCAACTTTTTGTGCGATGCGTTTTGTACCACTTTTGAAAAGTTTTGCTGTATAAGAAGTATTTTCATCGGCATTTTTGCGTGCATTGATAAGTTTTTCAAGTCTGGCTAGAAAAACAAAATCCGCATTTTTAGAAATTTTTTCAAAACAAGAAATATCGCCTGTATGACAAGTAGACCCTACAGGATTTACTAAAATTAAAAGCGTGTCATTATCACAATCTAAGCTTAAATCTACGATATTTAAGAAATTTCCACTTTCTTCACCCTTCATCCAAAGACGCTGTTTTGTGCGTGAAAAAAAGACTACTTTACCACTTTCTAAGCTTTTTTCTAAGGCTTCATTACTCATAAAGCCTAGCATTAAAACTTCGCAAGTTTTTGCATCTTGGATGATGACAGGTAAAAGATGATCCACTTTTTGCCAAGCGATTTTTTCATTAAGTTCTTTGAAATTTTGCATATTATATCCTTATACTTAAGCCTTGATTTTTAAGATAAATTTTTAATTCTTTAATGTCTATAAGTTTTTGATGAAAAACAGAAGCAGCCAAAGCTCCGTCTATACCTAGTTTAAAAGCTTCTAAAAAATGCTCCATTTTTCCCGCTCCACCGCTTGCGATCAAAGGCACTTTACAAATTTTATATACAGCTTCTAATTGTTCTAAATCATAGCCATTTTTAACACCGTCTTGATTCATCATATTTAAAACAATTTCGCCTGCACCCAGATTTTGCACTTCTTTAATCCATTCTAAAGTGCTTTTTCCACTATGCTTGCTTGTTTTTTCATCGCCTGTGTATTGAAATACTTTTAAATTTTCATTTTCATCTTTGAAACTATCAATCCCTACTACTACGCATTGCACGCCAAAGCTTTTAGCAAGGCGTGTGATTAAGCTTGGATCATTTAAAGCAGGGGAATTGATAGAAATTTTATCTGCTCCATTAGCTAAAAGTTCAGCTGCATCTTCTTCGCTTTTAATACCTCCTGCAACACAAAAAGGAATATTGATATTTTTTGCTACTTCACTTACCCATTCTCTTGATATGCGTTCTTTTCTAGCACTTGCAGCAATATCGTAGAAAACAAGCTCATCAATGCCATTTTGAGAATAATACCTAGCAAGTTCTATGATATCTCCCATATCTTTATGGTTTTTAAATTGTGTTCCTTTTACTACTCTGCCATCTTTGACATCTAAACATGCAATTATGCGTTTTGTAAGCATTTATTTCTCCAAAATACATTTTTCTTTAAGATATTTTTTTATTTCTTCATCACTTTTGATTTCATCAAAATTAGCTTGAATTTTTGCTTCTTTACCCACTTTAATTTGTTTGTTTATATCATCTATAAATTCTTTAAAATTTGGATTTTTGTTAATCAGCATATTTAGGGTTTGAATATCAAGTTTTCTTTCTTTTGCACTAAGTAAAATTTGAGAATTTGAAATATCTTTTTCAAGTTTTATCACTCCTATGCCAAAACTTTGATTTAAGCGTCTTAACTCGCTTAAAACTTCACTATCGATTTCTTTTAAAATAACTAAATACCCTTCATTTGCCCAGCTAGAATTACTTACAGCTTGAAAATAGCATTCTTTTAAATTTGAAAAATTTAAAGCAATTTTAAGTTCAAAAGAAAAAAGCTTATAACTATTTTGTTTGATATTTTCTAAAAGTGTTATGGTTTCTTTTTCATAGTCATCATAAGGAAAATAAACCCCTACAATATCAGGATAATTCCACTTATCTTCCCCGCCTTTACTCTTTTTGCTTTGTTCGTGATAAATTGTTTTGCAATTTAAATTAAAATCTAAATTTTCATATAAAAATTTTACAAGCAAGGGGTGTAAATCTCTTTCATGAAATTTATTTTTTTCTTGTTTTTCATTGGTAATTTCATTTTTATCATCAAGCTTTAAAAGTTCATTTTCTCTTTCTTTTAACCAAAAAGTTCTGGGTTTTTGGGAAGCTTTAATAAATAAAGAATTGTGTTGTAATTCTTTTATATCCACATATATTCTAGCTCCTAAAGTAGCAATTGGAGTTTGCCCTATACTAGAAAGCTTTTTATCTAAGCCTTTATCAAGAGCTTTTTCCCAAATTTCATTAGCACTTAAAGGCTTATCGCTTTGTTTTAAAATTTCTAAAGCAAGTTCTTTGTAGCTTAATTTGCTAGACATCTTATCCCTTCTTCTACACTAAAAACTCCGTCTAATAAAGCTTTTCCTACGATAACCCCGCTACAAATTCCTTTTAAGTTTTCAAGGTCTTTTAAGCTTGCTACTCCACCACTTGCCTGAATGCAAATATGAGGAAAAATTTCATGGATAAGTTTGTAAAGTCTTACATTTACTCCTTGCATGGTGCCATCTTTTGAAATATCTGTGCAAAGTATGTGTTTTAAGCCTTTATTGCTATAAAAATCTAAAACTTCCATAAGCTTTTTATCGCTTGCTTCTTGCCAAGCATTTACAGCCACAACATAATCTTCTTTTAAAATCGTATCTAAGGCTAAAACTATAGCTTCACTACCAAATTCTTTTAAAATTTCAAGACATAAAGTCGCATCTTTAATTGCTATAGATCCTATAACTACTCTTTTTACTCCACAATCAAGCAAAGCCTTAACCTCTTCTTTAGAGCGTATGCCTCCACCTACTTGCAAATTGACACTGAGTTCTTTGGCTAATTTTTCTATCAAAGCAAGTTGTCTTTTGCTAGGATCTTTTGCACCTGTAAGATCTACAAGATGAAGTTCTTTTGATCCTGCTTTTTCATATTCTTTAAATTTCTCTAAGGGATTGTATTTATATACTTTTTTTTGTTCGTAATCCCCTTTTACAAGACGCACTACTTCCCCATCTATAAGATCAAGTGCGGGTATGATTTGAGTCATCCTATATCCTTAATAAAATTTGAAATTAAAATTTCCCCTGCCTCACTGCTTCTTTCGGGGTGAAATTGCACTCCGTAAAAATTATCTTTCATTATACTTGCACTAAATTTTTGCGAATACTCGCAATCTGCTATAGTGTACTCTCCAAGTCCTACACAATAACTATGCACAAAATAAAAATAAGCCCCTTTTAAACCTTTAAACAAAGCATGAGAGCTATGAATTTCATTCCATCCCATATGTGGAAAAGTAAAGCCTTCTTTGGTTTTAAATTTTTGGGTTGTAAAATCTATGAGTTTTAAAGTTTCTTGATTCAATTCTTCAGAAAATTTTCCTAAAATTTGCATACCCAAACAAATACCAAGCAAAGGTTTTTTAGTATTTTTAATAAAATCAATAAGATTAAATTGTTCTAAATTTTTCATCGCTTCTTTTGCGGTACCCACTCCAGGTAAAAAAAGTTTATCCGCACTTTCAAGTTCTTTTAAATCTTTGCTGATAGTTGCATTAAAACCTAATCTATCCAGACAAAATTTCAAAGATGCCAAATTCGCACAGGCTGTATCGATGATGATGATTTTCATATCACTCCTTTAGGATTTATAAAATCTTGATACTCATATCTTAAAGAATCGATACTTATAAAATTTTTATTCTTAAAAATATAAAAATAACTCCAGCCATTATGATTTTCTTTGTTTAAATATTTTGCTGCCATTTTATGTATGCTTAAAATTTCGTTCTCATCGCTTACTTTATTACCATTGACTAAATAACAAATATAATTTTTATTTTTATCATAGAATTTTTCATTTTCACTTAAAAATCCAGCATTTAAAAGCTCTTCTAAACTTACTTTTGGGGGTTTTATTTCGAGTTCGTTTCTAGTAATTTCATTGTCAATTATATTTATTTGTCTAATTCTAAATTCGGCTATTTTGGTGTAAATTGGATCTTGCTCTATGCCTATATAATGTCTTCCTAGTTTTTTAGCAATAGCTCCTGTAGTTCCTGTGCCAAAAAAAGGATCTAAAATTAAATCCTCCTTTTTTGTACTTGAAAGAATAATTTTTTCAAGCAAAATTTCAGGTTTTTGAGTAGAGTGAATTTTTTTACCATCTATCCCTTTTAATCTTTCATTCCCTATGCAAATTCCTATATTCCAAACTGACTTTTCTTGTTTGTTGTTATTTAAAAATTTCATAGTTTTATAATTAAAAGTATATTTTGAATTTTTATGCTTAGAACACCAAATAAGGGTTTCATGGGAATTGCAAAATCTCGTCCCTTTAAAATTTGGAACAGGATTTGGTTTGTTCCAAATAATATCATTTAGAATCCAAAAACCTAAATTTTGCATTATATATCCTAGTCTAAAAATATTTTGAAAAGATCCTATAACCCAAATACTTGCATCGTCTTTTAAAATTCGTCTACATTCGCTAAGCCAAATTTTACAAAAATCATCATAGGCTTTTAAAGATTCAAATTTATCCCAATCATCATTTACACCACTAAAAACTTCACCATTGGTTCTTAAAAGTTCACCTTGTGTTTGCATAAAATAAGGTGGGTCTGCAAAAATCAAATCAATGCTTTTATCCGGAATGGTTTTTAAAATTTCTAAACAATTACCTTGTAAAATAATATCTTTTTGCATTATTATAAACCTTTTAAGTTTTTGCCTGTTGGAAAAAGTTCTTTTCTAAGTTCTACAAATTCTTCTTTGTTGGAAAGTAGCTTTTGTATTAATTTTGGATAATTTTTCTTAGTTTTTAAAAGTGCATTTTTTATTTCTTCGCTTATATCAAAATCTGGAACATTTAAAATATCCTTATTTCTTTCTTGTTTGTTTTTCTTAAGATGTGAAATAAGTTCATTGTAAATATCTATTCTTTGAAAAAGATTTTCAAACAATTCTTTTCCATAGAAAATAAAAATGTCAACTTTTTCATCTGTATTGTTGTTAATTTGTTCTTCATAAAATTTTTTATTTTTCTTTAAACTATCATCGCTAAACCACATACAAGCAATAATGTGGTAATTTGGGAATTTTTGTTTTAAAGCTTTGATTTTTTTAATTAAATTTGTATATTGTCCTCGTTTTTTTGTACTATCATGATCATCTCTAATTTTTTGTTCAATAAGGTAAATATTATGTTCATCATTGAAAACTTGATCAGCACTAAGTTTATTGTTTTCTTCATCAAAACCTATATTTTTATCGAGTGCTTTATATCCCATTTCAATAATATATTCACTTAAAATCTCTTCTATAAAATCACCAAATTTAATTTCACAACTTTGAGTTATATTTTGTATTAATTTTGTTTTAGCATTTGTAATCCTAAATAATCCTATATAGCGTTTAGGGTTATTTAGTACTGTAAGTAGAATTTCATAATTTAAATCTTCACCAAAAATTTTAGTGTCAAGCTTACTTTTAAAATTTTGATAAGTCATATCACTCCTTTAGAGCTGGCTAAATTTTCACTTTCTATTTTCACTGCCATTTTCAAAGCTTTAGCAAAGGCCTTAAAAAGCCCTTCGGCTTTATGATGTTCATTTTTACCTTTAACTTTTAAATGCAAACTCACGCCCATAGCATAGCTTAGAGAATAAAAAAAGTGTTCGATCATTTCTGTGCTCAAAGCTCCTAAATGAGATTTTTTAAATTTGGCTTTATAGACTAAATGGGGACGATTGCAAAAATCCATCGCACAACTTGCCAAACATTCATCCATAGGTAAAGTAAAGCCATATCTTGCAATGCCGATTTTATCCCCTAAGGCTTTTTTGATACAAGCTCCAAGTGCTAAGGCTACATCTTCAACGCTATGATGCTCATCGATTTCTAAATCCCCTTTGCAAGAAATTTCAAGCCCTATGCCTCCATGCACAGCGATTTGCTCTAACATGTGATCAAAAAAATCAATACCTGTTTTAACGTTAGCTTTACCCCCATTTAAGCACACTTTGACTTTTATATCTGTTTCTTTAGTGGTTCTTTGATAACTCGCACTTCTAAAAGAACTTAAAATTTCATTTTCTATTTCTTTCCAAGAAAGTTCGCCGTATTTTAAACCATGCACGCCTAAATTTGAAGCCAAAACAATATCACTATCACGATCTCCTATAACAAAACTTTGCTCTTTATCGTAAAGTTCGTGTTTGATATACTCTTCTAACATAGCGGTTTTAGGTTTTCTACAAGCACAATTTTCATTTTCAAAATGCGGACAAATAAAAATATCTTGAAATTCTATACCGCAACTTTTTAAAATATCAAGCATTTTTTCATGAGCGATTTCAAAATTTTCCTTTGGAAAACTTGGTGTTCCAAGACCGTCTTGATTGCTTACCATAACAAATTTAAATCCAAATTTTTTTAGTTTTAAAAGAGTAGGAATAGCATCTTTTTCAAAACGCAATTTTTCAAGAGTATCGATTTGAAAATCGCTTTTTGGCTCTTCTATTAAAGTGCCATCTCTATCTACAAAAAGGATTTTTTGACTCATTTTAAGCTCTCTAAACGAAAAGTTACTGCGTTTTTGTGTGCATCTAAATGCTCATTTTGTGCTAAAATTTCAACACTTTTACCTAAAGCTAAAAAGCCTTCTTTACTTAACTCTTGAACGGTCATTCTTTTGCTAAAATCTGCCAAACCTAAACTAGAATGCGTTTTAGTAAGCCCATAAGTAGGTAAAACATGATTAGTCCCACTTGCATAATCACCCATAGACTCTGGAGAATAAGCTCCTAAAAATACCGATCCTGCATGTTTTACGCCTTTTAAAAGTTCACGTGGATTTTGAGTTTGTATGATCAAATGTTCAGGGGCGTAAAGATTTGAAATTTCTAAGGCTTGATTTAAATCTTTAGCTATGATAATGCGTGAATTAGCAATGCTTTTGCTTGCAAGTTCTTTGCGAGGCAAAAGTTCTAATTGACTTTGGACTTCATCACTTGCTTTTTTAGCAAAGTTTTGACTTAAACACACTAAAATCACTTGAGAATCTGCACCATGTTCAGCTTGTGAAAGCAAGTCGCTAGCTACAAATTTTTCATTAGCCAAATCATCAGCTATTATTAAAACTTCGCTAGGTCCTGCTTGCATATCAATAGCTGCTCCGTTTATATCACTACTTACTTGGCGTTTTGCTTCGGTTACAAAAGCATTTCCTGGGCCAAAAATTTTATCCACCTTTAAAACACTTTGCGTACCATAAGCCAAAGCCGCTATAGCTCCTGCACCACCCATTTGATAAATTTCATCCACACCGCAAAGCTTAGCACAAAAAAGCACAGCATCATTGATTTTTGCAGGACTTGCTAGAACGATTTTTTCACAAGCTGCAATTTTTGCAGGAATAGCTAGCATTAAAACCGTTGAAAACAAAGGCGCTAAACCCCCTGGTATATAAAGTCCTACTTTTTCTATAGGGCGTGTTAAAACTTCACATTTAACGCCTTTTGTGGTTTCAAGAGCGATTTGATGCGGAATTTGAGCTTCGTGAAATTTTTTGATATTTTCATAAGCTACTAAAATAGCTTCTTGTAAATCTTTGGCTAAACGATGGCTTGCTTGAGTGATTTCTTCTTGAGTGACTTTAATCTTTGAAATTTCAGCCTTATCAAATTTTAAAGCTTGTTCTATCAAAGCTTCATCGCCTTTTTCTTGCACTTCTTTAATGATAGAGCTTACTATTTTTGAAATTTCATCTTTCGCACTTATAGCAGGGCGTTTTAACGCTTCTTCTTTTTGTTTTTCATCTAAATTATCATATACTAAAATTCGCATTTTTACTCACTTTAACATTTTTTCTATAGGCAGAACCAAAATCGAACTCGCACCTTCTTCTTTTAAAGTTTCCATGGTTTCCCAAAAAAGATTTTCTTTACTTACCATATGTAAAGCCACATTTTTTTCATCGTGTGCTAAAGGTAAGATAGTTGGTCTTTCAACTCCTGGAAGTAGGGCTTGAATTTTATCAAGCTTTTCTTTTGGAGCATGAAGCATAATGTATTTAGACTCTTTTGCTTGCATTACTCCTGCCACACGCAACATAATTTTATCCACTAAAGCTTGTTTTTCTTTGCTTAAAGCATTTTCTTTTTGAATCAAACAAGCTCGAGATTTATAAATTACTTTAACTTCTTTAAGATTATTTGCTTGTAAAGTTGCTCCACTTGAAACAAGATCGCAAATTCCATCCGCTAAATTTGCCCTAGGGGCTACTTCAACAGAACCTGTAAGCATACAATTTTTATAATTAATCCCATTTTCTTTCATAAAACGCTTTAAAAGTTGCGGATAAGAAGTAGCTATTCTTAAACCTTCAAAATCTTTCAAACTTTGGAATTTTTTTTCTTGAGGCAAGGCAAGAGAAAGACGACAAAAACCAAAATCTAGCTTTTTTAAAAGCTTATAGCTTGGATTTTCTCCTAAAGACTGACGTTCAAGTTCATTTTCCTCTAAAACATTTTCCCCTATAATGCCTAAATCTACAATTCCATCAAAAATAAGTCCTGGAATATCATCATCTCTAACACGTAAAATATCTATAGGTAAATTTGTAGAAAAAGCGATCAAACTTTGTTCATGCATATGCATTTTAACACCACATTCTAAAAGAAGCTCTGTGGATTCTTTTGAAAGTCTTCCTGATTTTTGTATCGCAATACGTAAACGAGTGTTTTCTTGCATAACATATCCTTGAAATTAAAAATTAAAAACTTATATTAACATAATGTAGTTGAATTTTTAGCAAGGGTTTTGAAAAATAAATAAATTTAATTTTATTTAAAATAATTATTTAAAACTTTTTATTTTTAGGGTATTTAATAAAGTATTAATCCTAGCAAAAGCTAGGATTTGATTAGGCTACAAATTCAATGAAAGCCATTTCAGCAGCATCGCCACGGCGAATTCTTGTTTTGATGATTCTTGTATATCCACCATTACGGTCTTTGAATTTTGGAGCAATTTCAGTTACTAATTTATTGGTAGCATTTTTATCTTGTAATGAGGCAAAAACTGCTCTATGAGCGTTAAAATCTCCAAGCCTTGCTCTAGTAATCAATCTTTCTACATAAGCTCTTAATTCTTTAGCTTTTGGTAGAGTAGTTTCGATTTTTCCGCTATTTACTAAAGCTACAGTTAAATTTTTTAATAAGGCAGCACGATGAGATGAAGTTCTGCCAAGTTTTCTATATCCATGTTTATGTCTCATTCTTTATCCTTCGTTTTGTGCTTTTAATTCTGCGATTTTATTTTTAAGTATTTCTTTATTATCACTAAGTTTAGAAGTTCCTACAGGAAAACCTATGCTTTCCATGATGTTTTTAATTTCATCAAGAGATTTTTTACCTAAATTTTTAAGTCCTGCAAGTTCACTTACACTCATCAAAGCAAGCTCACCTATGTAAACTACTCCTGCTTTTTCAAGACAATTATAGCTTCTAGCGCTTAAATTTAAATCTGTAATGTTTTGCAATAATTTAGTATTTTCTAACTCATTGCTTGTCGCTTGATTTTTAATTACGCTTCTAACATTGGTGATTTTATCAAATACTGATAATTGTTTATACATAGCTTCTAGAGCATTTTGAAAAGCTTCATTTGGAGTGATTTGTCCATCAGTTGTTACGGTTAAAACCACTTTTTCATAATCAGGATTATCTTCAAATAAAACTTTTTCAATATCATAAGTTGCTTCTCTTACAGGTGTAAAGAAAGCATCTAAAGCTATAAATTTAGGATCATTTAAAAGCTCTTTAATTTCTTCGCTTGGTACATAGCCTATACCTTTTTCAACGATCAATGTGAATTTGAGTTCAGCATCTTCGTTGATTGTTGCTAGATAGGCGTCTTTATTGACTACTTTTACTTGATCATTATTTAGATCTTTGCCGTAAATTTCTTTTGAGCCTTTAAAGCTAAATTCTACTATTTCTTTATTTGAATCGCCTTTAATTTTAAAGCGTAGTTTTTTTAGATTAATGATAAAAAGCGCTACATCTTCAAGCATGCCACGCATGCTATCAAATTCATGAGCCACACCATTAATATGAATCGCAGTTGGAGCATATCCTATGGTGCTAGTATAAAGTAAACGGCGCAAAGGATGGGCTAGGGTGATTCCATAGCCGATCTCAAAAGGCCAAGCACTGATTTTAGCCACAGTATCACTAATGTTTTCTATTGTAAATTCTGTTGGCGTATAAGCAGATGTTGTAATATTTCTCATATTTAGCCCCTATTACTTAGAGTAAAGCTCAACGACGAATCTTTCCTCAACTGGAATGACAACTTCTTCTCTTTCAGGTTTTCTTGTGAAAATTCCAAATTTCTTATCTTTTTCGACGTCAACCCAAGCGACGATTCCAGTTTGTGCTGTAAGTTCGATAGCTCTTGTTATTTGTGGATTGTTTTTGCTTTTTTCGATGATTTCGATTTTAGCACCTGCCTCTACTCTAAAGCTAGGAATGTCAACTCTTTTACCATTTACTAAAACATGCCCATGTGTTACAAGTTGTCTTGCAAAACGACGTGTTGTAGCAAAACCCATTCTATATACTACATTGTCTAATCTTTGTTCTAAAAGTTGGATAAGCAATACCCCTGTATTTCCTTCTTTTTTTGCCGCTTCAGCAAATAAACGACGGAATTGCTTTTCGCTTACCCCGTACATAAATTTAGCTTTTTGTTTTTCTCTTAATTGAAGTCCATACTCGCTAATTTTACCTTTTCTTGCTCCGTGTTGTCCTGGTGCATAAGGGCGTTTATCTAGTGCACTTTTGCCAGCTAGTCTTCTTTCTCCTTTTAATGCTAAGCTAACACCAAAGCGTCTTTCTAATTTTTCTACGGGTCCTCTATATCTTGCCATAATATTCTCCTAAATTTTTCTTATCTTAGACACGACGACGCTTAGGCGGTCTGCAACCATTGTGAGCTAATGGAGTGATATCTTTTAAGAAAGTTACTTTGATTCCTTCCATAGCACCTACACTCTTAACAGCAGTTTCTCTACCGCTTCCTGGTCCTTGTACTTTAATGCCTACTTCTTTAATTCCGTGTTCTTTTGCTTTATTTAAAGCGTCTTCTACTGCTTGTTGTGCTGCATAAGGAGTTGATTTTTTAGAACCTTTAAATCCTAAACCACCCGCACTACTCCAAGCGATAGCATTTCCCATTTCATCAGTTACTGTAACCATAGTATTGTTAAAAGTTGCACTAATATAAACAATACCTTTTGCTATATTTTTTTTAACTACTTTTTTCTTTACGATTTTTCTTTTTGCCATGATTGATCCTTATGATTTTGCACCAACAGTTTTTCTCTTACCTTTTCTAGTTCTTGCGTTTGTTTTTGTTTTTTGTCCGCGAACTGGTAAGCCTTTTCTGTGTCTTAAACCTCTAAAGCTTCCTAAATCCATAAGTGCTTTGATATCCATAGCAACTTGTTTTCTTAAATCCCCTTCAACCATATAGCTTTCTTGAATTTCTTTACGGATAGCTGCTGCTTCATCTTCACTTAACTCATGAACTCTTTTATCATAAGAAATTCCTACTTTATCTAGAATTTTTCTTGAAGTAAAAAGTCCTATACCATAAATATAGGTTAGTCCATACTCAATTCTTTTTTTCTTTGGTAAATCCACACCTGCAATACGAGCCATGTTTATCCTTGTCTTTGTTTATGTTTTGGATTTTCGCAAATAATGCGAACCACGCCTTTACGGCGAACTACTTTACATTTGTCGCACATCTTTTTAACCGATGGTCTCACTTTCATGAGAGTCTCCTTGAATGAATTCCACTTTATTTACGACTACATCAGGTTTTATGAATAACCAACTATTTTCAAAATAAGTGGTGGATTTTAAAAATACTTCTTCATATAGTTCGATGTAATTTGTCGCAAAAACTCTAATTCTATCTAAAATTAGCTTTTAAATAACTTAGAATTATTTATATCTGAAAGTTATACGTCCTTTATCAAGACTATAAGGTGTAAGTTCTACTTTTACTTTATCACCTGGCATTATTCTTATATAATGCATACGCATTTTTCCTGCAATATGACATAAAATTACATGTTTGTTGTCAAGTTCAACCTTGAAATTTGCATTAGGTAATGCTTCAAGTACGGTGCCATCAATTTCAATTACATCATCTTTTGCCAAAATTTTCTCCTTTCGTAAAATAAAAAGGGTATAATTTTAGCAAAAATTATTAAAATTTTTACTTAATTTTTAGTAATTAATCTAAAAATCTAGGCTCGATAAAAGGTACATGAGTCCCTATAACTTTGAGTTTTCTTTCTTTAAATTCTTTAAGTAGTTTTTCTCTTGTTTGTATAGCCTCGTTTTGATCTATATCAAATTTTATAGCGATTTTAGGTTTTGGGATTTGTATATCATAAAGATGAAGCAAATCTCCCCAAAAGACTATTTTATCATCAATTATGATAGCATTTTGTCCTGGGGTGTGTCCATAAGCAGGTATGGCTTTAATGCCTGAATTTCGAAAAATCAAGTCTTTAGAGTGATCAATAAATTCTATATTTTTAAGTTTAAGCAAGGTGTTTTTAATTTCTTGTTTATCGCTTTTGATCCAAAAATCATATTCTTTTTTATCGATTAAAATTTTAGCTTTTGGAAAAAGATTTTCTTCGCTCATTAAAACACCTATATGGTCAGGATGTGCGTGTGTTAAGATAATATGAGTGATATCTTTGAAATCAGTTTTGTGGATATGTAATTTTTCTTTTAATGTGTCAATAGTATCTAAAAACCCTGTGTCTATTAAAGCATTAAAATTTGGATTTTTTATCAGGACAATATTATGCTCATTTCTTTTGATTTTTGTGCGAGTTTTTTCTATAAAATTCTTATCTTCATCGCTTTGTGGCACTAAAAAAGAAAATAATAAATTTAAAAATTCATCATCGGATTGTTTAAGAGAGATTATATGGATTTGATTTGAATTTTTACTTGTGGTTTTTTCTTCTAAAAAATAGAGATTGGTTTTTAAAAGAGTGGTTATAAAATTAAACATATTTATCCTTAAAATTTTAGATGATATTTTGGAAATGATTATAGTATAATAAAAACAATGTTTTTAAAATTTAAGGTAATTAAACAATGAGAAAATTAAAATTTGGAACAAAAGAAATTAAGATCTTAGGACTTTCTTCATTAGGAGGAACTTTAGAATTTTACGATTTTATTATTTTTATCTTTTTTGCTGAATATATAGCTAGTGTATTTTTTCCTAAAGATATGAGTGAATTTTGGGCTTTATTAAATACTTATGGAGCATTTGCAGCTGGATATTTAGCACGTCCTTTAGGCGGTATAGTTATGGCACATTTTGGAGATAAATTTGGGCGTAAAAATATGTTTATGTTAAGTATTTTACTAATGGTTCTTCCTACTTTTACCTTAGCTTTTATTCCAGGTTATGAAACTCTTGGGTTTTTAGCTCCTGTTTTATTGATACTTATAAGAATTTTTCAAGGCATAGCTATAGGTGGAGAATTGCCTGGAGCTTGGGTTTTTGTAAGAGAACATTGCCAAGAAAAACAAAAAGCTTTCTTTTTAAGCTGTTTAAATTCAGCTATGGCTTTAGGAATTTTGCTAGGAAGTATGGTATTTTTAATCATTAATGCTTTTTTTAGTATAGAAGAAATTGCTGCTTATGCATGGCGTATTGCTTTTTTTGTGGGTGGGATTTTTGGGATTATTTCTATTTATTTGCGTAGATTTTTGCAAGAAACTCCTATTTTTAAACAAATGAAAAAAGAATCATCGCTTAGTTCTTTTCCGCTTAAAGATTTATTTAAAGAAAAGGATATTGTAAAAAATTTATTTTCATCAATGATGATGACTTGGGTTTTAACAGGTTGTGTTATTGTGCTTGTTTTATTAATGCCTAAATTTATGCCTAGTATTTTAAATTTAAGTGGACTTGAAGGAAGTTATTTGCAGATATTAGGAATTTTAGGAATAGCTTTAGGCGGTGCTTTTATGGGTTATCTTGTAGATAAATTTGGTTTATTTAAGATTTGCATTTTCTTTTCTTTAACTTTTGTATTTTTTTCTTTTTTATATTTTTATGCTTTATATGAACTTAAAAATTTGATTTTAGTGTGTATTTTATATTCGATTGTTTGTTTTTTAGGCGGGATTAATGTGTTTGCACCTGTTTTAATGAGTGAAGTTTTTAGAGCTAAAATAAGATTTTCAGGAATTTCTTTTTCTTATAATATCGCTTATGCAATTTCAGGTGGTATTACTCCGCAACTCGTTTTTTGGCTTAATACACTCGCGAGTAAAAATGAAAATCCATTTTTATATGGTATGAGTATATATATGATTTTTTTAGCATTATTGGCTATTTGTGCTGTTTTTATGGTAAAAAATAAAATTTGATAATCACTCTTAAAATGTTATAATTAAAATTTTGGAGTTTTAAATGCCTTTTATTATAGGATTGCTTAAGCAAAATAAATTAAAGTTGATTTCTTTTTTGCTTTTTTCTTTTATCACAAGTGCTGTTGGAGTTTTAACTCTTGTTTTTATTAATGATTATTTGCTTAAAAATGCACAAAATATTCCTATTTTTTATTTTATTGCCCTGCTTTTGATATTTTTTATAAGTTCTACTATAGTTGAACTTGGACTTAGTATTTTTGGACAAAATTTTATTTTTAAAATGCAAAGGCACGTAGTAAAGCAGATCTTAGATACCCCTTTGTTAAAAGTAGCTAAAGTAGGTAAGGCAAGAATTTTAGCTTCTTTGGGAAGTGATGTGAGAAATATATCTTTTGGGATTTTAAGATTGCCTGATTTTTTACAATCAAGTATATTGATTTTATGCACTAGTGTTTATTTATGTTATCTTTCACCACAAATTTTTGCTTTGTGTGTGGTATGGATTATGGTTATTTTTATTACTAATAATTTTTTAATGATGAAAGTATATCAGTATTTTCGAAAGGCAAGGGAAAATGATGATGCTTTGCAAAATAATTACCAAAATATACTAGATGGACATAAAGAACTTTTGATCAATCGTGATAGAGCCAAGCTTTATTATGAAGATGAATTTGAAAATAATGCAAGATTGAAAAAGAAAAATAGTACTTTAGGCAATCTTTTTAACAACCTCTCAAACAACTGGACAAATGTAACTCTTTTGGCTTTAGTGGGTGTAGAGTTTTACTTAGCTTTAAAATTTGAATGGGCAAGTGTTGCAGATGCTACAACTATAGCTCTTTCTATTTTGTTTTTACGAACCCCTTTAGTATCTATGATAGGGTCTTTTCCTACTTTGCTTTTGGCAAAAATTGCTTTGGATAAGATCGCAAAATTGGAATTAGATGACTATATAGAAGGTTTTAAAAAAACACATTATATCAGTGAATGGAAAAAAATTTCTTTCAGAAATACTCAATTTGCTTATGAAGAAAATTTTCATTTAAATCCTGTAAATATAGAACTTAAAAAAGGTGAATTGGTATTTTTAATAGGTAAAAATGGAAGTGGTAAATCCACTTTTTGTATGCTTTTGACAGGACTTTTTAAGCCAAGCAAAGGCGGAATTTATGTTGATGATACGCTTATAGATGATAAAAATTTAGATGAGTATAGATCTCTTATTTCTGCTGTTTTTAGCGATTTTCATCTTTTTACTAAAACCTTAAATAAAGAAAATTTTGCAAGCGAAGAAAAAATTGCTTTTTGGTTAGAGTTTTTAGAGCTTAAAGATAAAACAAGTGTTAAAGATAATGAACTGACCTTAACCAAACTTTCTACAGGGCAAAAAAAGCGTTTAGCTATGCTTATAGCCTTACTTGAAGAAAGGGATATTTTAGTGCTTGATGAATGGGCGGCTGATCAAGATCCTGTTTTTAGAAGATTTTTTTATAAAAAACTTTTACCTTTACTAAAAGAGCAAGGTAAAACAATCTTTGCTATCACACATGATGATGCATATTTTGATAGTGCTGATAGAATTTTTTTAGCTCAAAATGGTGAAATCAGCGAATTAAAGGGTGAGAATATAAAGGAATTAGCTAAAAATTTAGTAGAAAAATTTGATTAAAGCCCAAAATGGGCTTATATTATTTTTCATAGAGCTTTTTTATATTGATATAAAATTCAGCAATTTTTCCATAAGCAACTTCCCAAACTTTAAGAGTAGCTTCGTCAGGATTTAAAAGATTTTTAATAGCTTTTAAAAGGCAAGCTCCAACTATAGGATAATGCTCTTCTTTAACCCCTAAATTAACATGAGTTATGGCAACTTTATCAACAAAGTTTCTCATATTTTCTAAATTTTCTATATTTTTAGCTGCCATTAAAATCGCCATCGCTAAAGCTTTTGGTTGTTCTCCTGAAATTTGTTTTTCCATATTAAACATAGGTTTTACCTCAGGATAATCATTAAACATTATTTTATAAAACTCATTGGTTAAATCCTCTCCATTTTTTTGCAAAATAGGCACACAATCTTTGATGATTTGTATTTGTTCTTTTGTCATAATTTCTCCTTTTTCATGTAAAAGAGATATTATATATCTTAAAAAGGAGAAAAAAATTGACTTGTGTTAAAATTATGCTCAAAAATATAAATTTAAAATTATCTTTAAATTATTAAATTATATAATTGATAATAAATTAAAAAGAGGGACTATGGCAAATTTTAAAGCTTTTTATAATGAGGCTAAGTATATTTTTAAGGATAGAATTTTTAATGATTATGCTAGATGCTATGCTTATGGCATTGATGCGTCGTGTTATTTTTATATTCCAAAAATAGTGATTATTGCTAAAAATGAAGATGAAATTAAGCAAATTATTCAATTAGCAAATACTTATAAAACTCCTATAACATTTAGAGCAGCAGGTACAAGTTTAAGTGGACAAAGCTCTTGTGATGGAGTACTTGTAGTGATTAAATTTGCCTTTAAAAAAATAAAAATTAACAAAGACGCTAACGAAATTACTTTAGGATGCGGTGTAGTAGGCATTCATGCTAATGAAAGTCTTGCTTTTTTGAAGAAAAAAATAGGACCTGATCCAGCTACTATAAATTCAGCTTTAATTGGAGGGATTATAAATAACAATTCAAGCGGAATGTGCTGTGGAACTAAGGATAATAGCTATAAAACCTTAAGAAGTATTAGGGTGATTTTGGCAAATGGTAGTATGCTTGATACCAGCGATGCTTTAAGCGTGGCTCGATTTAAAGATGAAAATAAAAAATTAATTAATGAACTTAGAGAGATCAAAGAAGAGATTAATGCCAATAAAGAATTAAAAGATTTAATAATCAAAAAATTTAAAATCAAAAACACCACAGGTTATAGCCTTAATGCCTTTGTTGATTATGATGATGAAATAGATATTTTAGCACACTTGCTTATTGGCTCTGAAGGGACTTTGGGATTTGTAAGCGAAGTTAAGCTTGCTGTTTTGGATGATTTGGAATTTAAGGCCTGTGCTTTATTGTTTTTTGATAATATCAATAATGCTGCAAACACTATAAAAGAATTTGCTAAAGTTGATTTTGTAAGTTCTGCTGAAATAATGGACTATGCAAGTTTAAAAGCTGCATCAACTTATGATGAGTTAAGAGATATTTTAGCTGATATTAAAGAGGGCAATACTTGTGTATTGATCCAAAGTGAGCATAGTAATGAGCTTAAGCTTGATGAAAATATAAATAAAATAAAAGAAATTTCCAAACTGGCTTATAAGTCATATTTTAGCAAGAATAAGGCCGAATATGATTTATGGTGGAAGATTAGAAAAGCACTCTTGCCTATAGCAGCTAGTCTTAGAAAGGCAGGTTCAACGGTAATTACTGAAGATGTGTGTTTTAATATCGAGGATTTAGCCGATGGAATTAAAAGCATTCAAGAATTGTTTTATAAATATGGCTTTGGTGATAATGGAATCATTTTTGGCCATGCATTAGCAGGCAATATCCATTTTATTATCACACCGGATTTAAACAATAAGCTTGAATTTGATAATTTTTCAAATCTAGTTAAAGAAATGTCTAATATAGTAGCTTCTTATGGTGGAAGTATAAAAGCTGAACACGGCACAGGGCGTATGGTGGCACCTTTTGTGGAGGTAGAGTGGGGTAAGCAAGCTTATTTGATCAATAAAAAAATCAAAAGTATCTTTGATAAGGATAGTTTATTTAATCCTGATGTAATCATTAGCGATGATAAAGATATTTATAAGAAAAATATCAAACAAGTCAGTTGGATTGATGAGAAATTAAATACCTGTATGGAATGTGGATTTTGCGAAAGATTTTGTCCATCAAATGAATATACAATTACTCCAAGACAAAGAATTGCGATCTTACGAGAGATTAAACGCCTTGAAAGCTTAAATGATGATGAGTCAAAAGCAAAATTAAAGGATATTAAAAAATATTACAATCATTTAGTAGACAGCTCTTGTGCTGCTTGTGGGGTGTGCTCTTTTTCATGTCCTTTGGGGATTAATTTTGCTGATTTTTCATTAAAATATAGAAAAAATAATATAGGATTTATATCTAAAATTTTAGGAAATCTAGCATATAAAAATCATGAAAAAACTCTAAAAATTGCTAAATTTTCATTAAGTATCGCAAATAAATTTGATAATTTAAGTCTTGATAATAAGCTTGAAAAAGCAAGCAATTTTCTTAGCATTATACCAAGAACTAGGGCGTATTTGCCTAAGGTGAATGATTATGAGCTAAAAAGTCATAAAAGAGTTTGCAATGTGGTTTATTTTACAAGCTGTCTTAATAAAAGCTTTAAACCAAATGAAAAAATGCATGATAAAAGAAGTTTGCAAGAAGTATTTGAGAGCTTGTGTAAAAAAGCAAATATAGGCATTATTTATGCACCCAATGATTTATGTTGTGGTAAGGCTTATGAGAATTTTCAAGATATTCAAGATAAAAATATACAAAAAATCAATGACTTTTTAAGCAATATAGACTCACCCATAGTGTTAGATCATAGTGCTTGTAGTGCTAAGTTAATTAGTGATCATTCAAAGTATGAAATTTATGATTTAAGCGAGTATTTATTAAAATTTATTGCTCCTAAGTTACGCATTGATAAAATCAATGAGAATGTAGGATTATATATCATGTGTGCTGCTAGAAAGCTTGGTTTAAATGAAAATATAATTAAGCTTGCAAAGCTATGTACGAATGGAAAAGTATTAATAGATAATGATACCTATTGTTGTGGGTTTGCTGGATACAAGGGCTTTTTCAAGCCTCAATTAAATATTAGTGCTACAAAAGGCTTTAAAAAATTTTATGCCAAAACAAATATTAAGCGCGGGTTTAGTACATCAAGCACTTGCGAGATAGGATTAAGCGATGCTACGGGTATATCTTGGCAGCATATAGCGTATTTATTGGATGAATGCAGTGAAGCAATTTAATTGATAAATAAAACTCCATAATTTAAAGCAAATTATCCCCCCATAGGGCTTGTGGCTTCTTATTTTTTATTTTATAATTCTTTAAAATTTTAAATTTGAGGAGTTACAAGTGCTTAGATGGTTTGTTTTACTATTTTTATTGTTTTTCAATCTTGAGGCTAAAATTCCAAAAGATACACTTATTATAGCAGTTGAAAATGAAATCGCAAGGATAAATCCTGCTTATAGTGAGGATCATGATGCAGTGATTAATCTTGTATTTTCAGGGCTTACGCGTTTTGATGAAAATATGAGTTTAAAACCTGATTTGGCTAAGTCTTGGGATATTAGTAAAGACGGGCTTGTTTATGATATTTTTTTAAGAGATGATGTTTTATGGCATGATGGAGTCAAATTTAGTGCTGATGATGTGAAATTCAGCCTTGAAGCCTTTAAAAATCCTAAAAACAATTCTTCTATTTATATCAATTTTGAAGACATTAAAAGTGTGGAAATTTTAAATCCTTCTCATGTAAAAATCACACTCTTTAAACCTTATCCTGCATTTTTAGATGCTTTAAGCATAGGAATGCTTCCTAAACATTTGCTTGAAAATGAGAATTTAAACACAAGCTCTTTTAATCAAAATCCTATAGGTACAGGTCCTTATAAATTTGTAAAATGGAAAAAAGGGGAATATGTTGAATTTAAAGCCAATGAACATTTTTATCTTGATAAGGTAAAAACTCCAAGACTTATTATAAAACACATTTTTGATCCTTCCATAGCTAGTGCTGAGCTTAAAAATGGCAAGATAGACGCAGCTTTAATCGATGTTTCTTTGCTAAATATTTTTAAAAATGATGAAAATTTTGCAATTTTGCGTGAAAAATCGACTGATTATAGGGCTTTAATGTTTAATTTTGATAATGAATTTTTAAAAGATTTAAAAGTAAGACAAGCTTTAAATTACGCAGTCGATAAAGAAAGTATAGTAAAAAATCTTTTACATGATTATGCTTTTGTAGCCAATCACCCTTTAGAGCTTTCTTGGGCAAATTCTAAGAATTTTAAAATTTACAAATATGATCCTAAAAAAGCCGAGGATTTGCTTGTGAGTGCAGGTTTTAAGAAAAATAAAGATGGAAATTTTGAAAAAGATGGGAAAATTTTAGAATTTGAAATTTGGGCGATGAGCAATGATCCTTTAAGGGTAAGTTTAGCTGGAATTTTGCAAAGCGAATTTAGAAAAATAGGAGTTGTAAGCAAGGTGGTGGCTAAACCTGCTGGAAGTTTTGATTATTCTAAAGTAGATAGTTTTTTAATAGGGTGGGGAAGTCCTTTAGATCCTGATTTTCACACTTTTAGGGTATTTGAAAGTTCGCAAGATAGTGCTTTAAATGATGAGGGTTGGAATTTTGGACATTATCATGATAAAAAAGTGGATATAGCCTTGCAAAAAGCAAGAAATACTTCAAATTTAGAAGAAAGAAAAAAATATTATAAAGATTTTATAGATGCTTTGTATGAAAATCCCCCTTTTATTTTCTTGGCCTATCTTGATTTTGCTTTGGTTTATAATAAAGATTTAAAAGGTATCAAATCAAGGACTTTAGGTCATCATGGAGTAGGTTTTACTTGGAATGTTTATGAGTGGAGTAAATAGTGCTAAAACGCTTAGTTTTTAGTATTTTCATAGCATTTTTTAGCACTTTTTTATGTTTTGTTTTACTTTATTTTAGCAAAGGCGGTATAGCTTATGCTAATGGAGTTAATTCACAAAGTAAAGAATTGGTTCAAAGAATAGAACAAAATTTAGGGCTTGATAAGCCTTTGCTAGAGCAGTATAAAATTTGGCTTTTTAAGGCTTTAAAAGGGGATTTAGGAGTTTCTTTTTTAAGCGGAGAAAGTGTTTTAAAGCTTATCAAAGAAAGAATTTTTAATACTTTGATTTTGGGTTTTAGCGCCTTAATGCTTTTATTTTTACTCAGTGTTTTTTTGGCACTTTTGGGATATTATTATAAAGAAAGTTTTATAGATAAAATCATTACTTTTTTAGCTTTTAATTTTTTTGCTTTACCTCCTTTTGTTTTGGCTTTATTGTTTGTTTTGATTTTTGGAATTTTTTGGAAAATTTTGCCTGTCATGGGAAGTAGTGATATAGGCTTTGAAGATCATTTTTTAAATCGTTTAGAGCATTTGATTTTGCCTGTTTTGGTGCTCGTTTTATCACATTTGGCGTTATTTTTAAGGATTGCTAGAAATTTTATCAATGAAAGTTTTTCTCAAATTTTTATTCAAAATTTATACGCTAGAGCTTTAAGGGAGAAAGATATTTATTTTTTAGTTTTGAAATATTCTTTAAGTCCTATTGTGGCTTATTTTGGTGGGAGTGCTTTAAGTTTTATGATGGGGACTTATGTGGTAGAAAGTGTCTTTGCTTACGAGGGACTTGGATCTTTGCTTTTTAAAGGTATTATTTTTAAAGATTATCCTGTTGTACTTGCACTTATATTTTTTAGCGTTTTGCTTGCAGCATTTTTTACATTTTTAAGTGATATTGTAGCTAGGATTTTAAATCCTAGATTAAGAAGGCTTGATTTTGTTTAAATTTCTTATCATTCTTGCACCTTTAATTTTTTTGTTTTTATGTGCCTTGTTTGCACCTTTTTTAGCCCCCTTTGATATTTTAAGCACTCATTTAGAAAATTTGCATCAAGCTCCTAATTTTACTTATATTTTAGGGACTGATTTTTTAGGCAGGGATTTGTTTTCTCGTTTGCTTTTTGCTTTGAGAAATTCTTTGATTATAGGTGTTGGTGGATCTTTATTGTCTATTATCTTTGCTTTTTGTTATTTGTTTTTGGCACGATGTTTTTTTTATGTTTTTTGGATGCGTATTTTAGAGTTTTTTTTAGCCTTGCCTGCTTTTTTACTTATGATGTTTTTTCAAAGTATGATAACTTCTGATGTGTTTTTGATGATTTTTTTAATCGCTTTAATTCATTGGTGTTTCATAGCAAGAATTATAGAAAGTGAATTAAAAAGACTTGAAAATTTAGATTTTTACAAAGCAAATATAGTGCTTGGAAGAACTAAATTTAGAGCTTTTTTTAAAGATTTAATACCTGCTTTAAAAACACTGATTTTTACACTTTTTATATTTAATATCGTTCATGCTATAGCCACAGAAGCCACTTTGAGTTTTTTTGGACTGGGTTTAGGATTTGAAATTCCAACTTTAGGTACTCTTTTGAGTGAGTCTTCAAAAGCAGTTTTTATAGGCGCTTGGTGGATGATACTTTTTCCACTTTTAAGCTTGCTTTTGTTGTTTTTGCCTCTTTTATGGTTGGGTAATTTTTTACAAAAAATTTGGGGTATAAGATCTTGAAGGTAAGAAATTTAAATATCAGTTTGAAAAATAATTTATTGCTTAAGGATATTAATTTAGATATAAAAACAGGTAAAACTTTAATGATACTAGGACAAAGTGGAGTGGGCAAAAGTTTGTTAGGAAAAGCTTTGGTAAGACTTTTAGATTCTAATTTCACAATAAGTTTTGATGAATTAAGTTTTCATAATTCTTGTATTTTTAATTTTAACAAAGAAGAACTTAGAGATTTTCGTTCTAAGGCAGCACTTGTTTTGCAAGATGCAGAGCTTAGTCTTTATCCTTATTTGGATATTGGAAATTTATGTCATCTTGTTTTAAAAACTCATACAAAATTAAAACAAAAAGAAAGAAAAGATTACGCTTTTTCTTATTTTCAAAAATTAGGATTTGAAAATCTTGATCGTTTGTGGCATTCTTATGTTAATGAATTAAGTTTGGGTATGGCAAGAAGGGTGAGCCTAGCTTTGGCATTATTAAATCAACCCCAAATTTTAATTTGTGATGAAATCACAGCTTCTTTGGATAAAGAAAACGCTTCTAAGATTATATCGATTTTAGAAGAATTAAAAAATAACACAGCCTTAGTTTGCATCACTCATGATTTAAATTTAGCGAATTCTTTAGCAGATGAAATTCTTATACTAGAAAAAAATAGTTCAAATTTGTATAGTTTAGATGAGTTTTTAAGGTATTGTAATGCTTAAAGTTTGTAATTTAAGTAAGTTTTATGAGCTTAAAAAGCATTGGTATTTAAAAAAAGAAAGATATATTATTTTTGATAATGTCAATTTTTCTTTAAATGAAAATGACAATTTAATGATTTTGGGTAAAAGTGGTGCAGGTAAAAGCACATTGGCTAGAATTCTTTGTTTTTTGGAAGATCCAAGTAAGGGTGAGGTGTGGTATGAAAATCTTAACTTACACAAGCTTGATAAAAACAAACAAAGGCTTTTAAGAAAGGAAATTCAGTATTGTTTTCAAGATCAAAAAATGGCTTTAAACCCTTATAAAAAAATCAAAAATCTTATACAAGATGGTTTGGAAAATTTTAATTTACAAAAGAATGATGACTTGATTTTAGAATTTTTTGATTTTTTTAGTTTAAAAAAACAAATTTTAAAACAAAAACCTTATGAGTTAAGTGGAGGAGAAGCGATGCGTGTAGGGCTTATCCGTGCTTTGGTTTTAAATCCTAAATTGTTAATTTTAGATGAAATTACTTCCGCACTTGATATTAAAACCTCTAAAGAAATTTTAACTTTTTTATATGACTATCAGCAAAAAAATAATATTTCTTATATATTTATAACCCATCAAAGTGATCTTTTTTATAAATTTAATCATAAAAAATTAAAACTTTAAAAAATATTTTTTAATATAAGTTTCAATATAGAAAGTTTAGAGTAAAATAAAGAAAAGTGTAAATTTAATTTTTGTTGTGGAGTGATTAAAGTGCTTTAAAAAAGGAGAATAAATGTCTCATATAGATGCTTCGCATCCTTATTTTGGTGTTTTTTTAATGCTAGTGCTTGCTAGTATTATTTTTTTTGGACTGGTTTTTTTAGCTTCAAAAATCGGTAATAATTTTGCCGCAAAGAATCGCAAAAAATTAGGGCTTGGGATCTATGAATGTGGTCCTATTCCTGTTAAACAAGCTAACAAAATTAACTCTCAATTTTTCATCATCGCCTTAATCTTTATACTTTTGGATATAGAAGTGGTGTTTTTATTTCCTTGGGCTTTGATTTTTAAAGATTTAGGTTGGTTTGGGCTTTTAGAAGTTTTTGTTTTTATTGTACTTTTAGGAGTTGGATTTTTATATGCTTATAAAAAAGGAGCGTTTGCATGGCAGAGCATCAAGTAAATTATGCAAGTGGTTTGCCCGTAGTTTTAACAAGTGTTGATAAACTAGTTCAATGGGGTAGAAGTAATTCTTTATGGGCTTTATCTTATGGACTCGCCTGTTGTGCAATTGAGATGATGGCAGCTGGAGGTTCAAGATATGATTTTGATAGATTTGGAACGATTTTTAGAGCTTCACCACGCCATAGTGAAGTGATGATTATTGCAGGAACTTTGTGTAAAAAGCACGCTGAATTTACAAGAAGACTTTATGATCAAATGCCTGATCCTAAATGGGTGATTTCTATGGGAAGTTGTGCTAATACAGGGGGTATGTTTAATACTTATTCTACCGTTCAAGGAGTGGATAGAATTATACCTGTAGATATTTATGTGCCAGGCTGTGCTCCACGTCCAGAAAGTTTTCAGTTTGCTTTGATGATTTTGCAAAAAAAGATCCGCAAAGAAAAAGCAAGTCGTAAAATCGCACCTAAAAGGTTGGTATAATGAGAAAGTATAGCGATAAAAAAAATGCTCAAACTCAAAATTATTACAAAGATAGATTTTATCACGCGCCACATACTGTAAAATCTGATGTTAATGAAAGTATTTTTAAAGATGATTTTGAAGTTTTAAAAACTCAAGTAGAAATTTTAAATTCCTTTGTAGAGCTTGATTTTTGGGTAATAGAAATTGAAAAAGAAGACAATGTTAAAACCTTGCAAATGCTTAAAACTTTAGGTTATTTAAGTTTTACAGAAGCAAGTGCTATTGATTTTATAGCAGATAAAAATAGTTTTGAAGTGTTTTATCAGCTTTTAAATTTAGAAAAAAAATTAAGAGTGAGAATAAAAACTTTTGTAGGTGCAAAAGAGCGTTTGCAAAGTGTGGCTCATGTTTTTAAAGGGGCAAATTGGAGTGAGAGAGAAATTTATGATATGTTTGGAATTTTTATCATAAATCATCCAAATTTAAAACGTATTTTAATGCCTGATGATTGGTTTGGACATCCGCTTTTAAAAACTTATCCTTTAAAGGGCGATGAATTTGCAAGATGGTATGAGATTGATAAAATTTTTGGCAAAGAATATCGTGAAGTAGTGGGCGAAGAACAAAGAGATTCTGGTTTTGTTGATGATAAAGATACATTAAATTTTGCAAGACTTTATCATGAAGTGCCAAAATGTGGCCAAAAGAAGGAAATTTCCTTTAAACAAGAATACCAAGAAGATGAAGGCGTGGCTTTTGTAAAAAAAGTAAAACGTGATGAAGCAAAAATTTTAGAGAAAAGGCGTTAAAATGCAAATTCCTAGCAAGTTAAAACCTTATTATGAAAATATAGGTTTTGAGCAAGAAGACTCAAAAATGATTATCAATTTAGGCCCTCAACACCCTTCAGCACATGGAAATTTACGCCTTATTTTAGAGCTTGATGGAGAGCAAATTGTAAAAGCGCGTCCTTGTATAGGTTATATGCATCGTGGTATGGAAAAAATGGCTGAAAATATGATTTATCAAGAGTTTATTCCTACTACTGATAGAATGGACTATATCGCAGCTTCAGCGAATAATTATGCTTATTGTGCAGCGGTTGAAAAGCTTTGTGGTTTAGACATTCCACGCCGTGCTGCAGTGATACGCATGATACTTTTAGAATTAAATCGCATTGCATCACATTTGCTTTGGCTTGCTACTCATGCACTTGATATTGGTGCGATGAGTGTGTTTTTGTATTGTTTTAGAGAACGTGAGTATGTTTTGGATTTGATAGAAAAATATTGCGGGGCAAGACTTACGCATTCTTCTATGAGAATAGGCGGGGTGATGCTTGATTTACCTGAGAATTATTTAGAAGAAATGCTTGCATTTTGCGATAAATTTCCAAATGATTTAAAAGATTATGAAGATCTTTTAGATGATAATAGAATTTGGCGTTTAAGAACTGAAAATGTAGGTGTAGTTACTAAAGAGCAAGCCTTAAATTGGGGTTGTACAGGTGTGATGCTAAGAGGGAGCGGTATAAAATACGATATACGCAAAGAAGAGCCTTATTTACTTTATAATGAAGTCGAATTTGGTGTACCTTATGCTACACAAGGAGATTCTTATGCAAGGTATAAAGTTTATATGCAAGAATTTCGTGAAAGTTTGAAAATCCTTAGACAATGTGCTACGCTTTATAAAGATACTCCGCCTGAAATTTTAGCTACGCATCCTGAGTATGTAAGCGCTTCAAAGGAACAAATTTTAACGCAGAATTATTCTTTAATGCAGCATTTTGTTCTAATCACTCAAGGTTTAAAACCTCCTAAAGGCGAAGTTTATGTACCTACTGAAAGTCCAAAAGGCGAGCTCGGCTTTTTTATCCATAGTGATGGTACAGGAAGACCTTATCGTTTAAAGGCTAGAACGCCTAGTTATTGGCATTGTGCGTTTTTTGAAGAAATGCTTGTGGGTACTTATCTGGCTGATGTTGTAGCCATTATGGGTAATGTAAATATAGTTTTAGGTGAGATAGATCGATGAGAAGAGTAGATTTAAGAAAAAGCAAAGAGCTTTTTGAAGATTTAGCACAAATCATAAAAGAAGCAAAACAAGGTGAGGTTTTGGTGGTACTTTTTGAAATCAGCGATTTTTCTCCTGTTGAAAAAAGTTTCTCTTTTGTAAAAGAGCAAGGTTGCGAGCTTTTAAATTCTTTGAAATTTAATCAAGTGGATTGGACTATTGTTATAAAAAAGGAGAGAGTATGATTTATGATAATGCTCTTTGTTTTTTAGATATGCCAAGCCTTAAAAACGAAAATTTATGTGAAAAAATAGGCGTAAATAGCATTAATATTTCTTGTTTGGAAGATAAAAATTTAAAAACTAAATTTTACAAATGTGAAATTGCAAGTTTAAGTTTTGTTTTGGCTTTGCTTTGTAAATTAAGCGATGAAGGACAATTTTGTGATTTAGATGAAGGATATTTAAGTGCTGAGTCTTGTTTTGGAGAGGAAGAAGCGGCAGAAGTGCTTGCTTTTTTAAAAGAGGCTAAGTATTTAATCATAGATAAAAATATCCATTCTTATAAAGATAGTGAAAATATTAAATATTTTTTGAATTTTTTAAGTGTAAAATATGGGCTAAAGATTTTAGATAGCGATGAAAAGGAATGCGATTTTAAAAAAGCAACCTTAAGTACTTTAAAAGAACTAGATAATTATGATGGTTTAGTGCTTTTTAGAGCAAATTTACAAGATAAAAATTTACATTGTTCAAAGCAATTTTTACAAATTGCAAAATGCAAAGATCAAAGTGAAGTTGAAATTTTGACTAAAGATTTTAGCCTTAAAATCAAGCTTTGTTTGGATGAAAATTTACAAGGCACTATAGCTTTTTTAAATTATGAAAATAATGGTTTTGATTTTACTCCAATTCGCATAAAGGAAGCAAAATGACAGTTAAGATTAATGGTATAGATTGCGCCTTTGAAGAAGGCGAATATATTTTAAATATAGCAAGAAGAAATGATATTTTTATCCCAGCGATTTGCTATCTTTCAGGCTGTAGTCCTACTTTGGCTTGTCGTATGTGTATGGTTGAGACTGATGGTAAAAAGGTATATTCTTGCAATACTAAAGCAAAAGAGGGTATGGTTGTAGAAAGTGATTTGCAAAATCTTTGGGATGAAAGAAATGAGATCATGCAAGCTTATTGCATCAATCATCCTTTAGAATGTGGAGTTTGCGATAAATCAGGTGAGTGTGAATTGCAAAATTTCACCCATAAAAGCCGTGTAAATGTTCAAAAACATTGGATTAAAGACACGCATAAACCTCATAAACATTGGGGAATGATTAATTACGATCCCGCACTTTGCATAGTGTGTGAGCGTTGTATTACAGTTTGTAAGGATAAGATAGGTGAAAGTGCTTTAAAAACTGTTCCTCGTGGCGGCGATAGTGTGGATAATAGCTTTAAAGAGAGCATGGGAAAAGATGCTTATGCGATTTGGACTAAATTCCAAAAAAGTTTGATAGGTCCTACAAATGGTGATACGCTTGATTGTTCATTTTGCGGAGAATGTACAAGCGTGTGTCCAACAGGAGCTTTGATAGGTTCGAAATTTCAATACACTTCAAATATTTGGGAGCTTAAAAGAATCCCTGCTTCAAATCCGCATTCAAGTGATTGTGAGCTGATGTATTATGATATTAAGCAAAGTGGTATTAGCAATCAAAAAGAAAAAATTTACCGTGTGAGTAATGATTTTGCCTTTGCGAGTTTAAATAAGGCTGCAAGATTTGCTTTTGATACACAAAATGAAGCAGATAAAGATGAAAAAGCCTTTGAAGAACTTGTGGAGCTTTTTGAGAAAAATGAAATTAAAAACATTAAATTTAATAGTTTTATTACCAATGAAGAAGCTTTGATTTTACAAAATTTAAAAAAGAAATTTAATCTTTCTTTAATCAATGAAGAAGCTTTGAAATTTAAAGAATTTTTACAAGAATTTATCGCTAATTCTGGAGAGTTTTATAGTGCCAATACCCAAGATATAACAAAAAGTGATTTTTTGGTTGTTGCTGGAATGCTTTTAAGATATGATGCTCCAACGCTTAGTTATAAAATCAATAACGCTTTAGTGATGAATAAAGGCTCAGGGCTTTATTTGCATCCTATGGAGGATGTGGGTATAGCAAAATATTCTAAAAATTTTATTTCACACACTCATAAAAGTGGCGATGAAGAGCAAATTTTATATTTTTTACTTCAAAAATTCAGTCAAGATGAAGGTATTAAAACCAATTTAGCAGAGTTTTTTGTTAGTGAAAATAAAGAAATAGAAGAAAGTATCAACGAAGAAATTGTAGAACAAGTTATGGAAAAAGACGAAGAAGGCAATGAAATCCAAAAAGAAGTAAAAAAAGTCGTACCTAAAAAAGTGAAAAAAATTATAGAAGTACAACGTTCTGTTTTTGCTAAAAATTTAGGCATAGATGAAGATAAATTAGAAGATTTATTGCTTAAAAAAGCAAATTTTACTCTTATTATAGGGAGTGATTTTTATTTTCACAAAAATGCGAAAAAGCTTGCTAAATTACTTGCTTTGATCCAAAGTACCACGCCTTTTAAAGTCTTTTTAAATCCTACGCATACAAATACCTTAGGCGTAGCTATGATTTGTGATTTAGATAAAAATGCACAAGAAGGCAAGACTTTAGGCTATAATGAAAAGGGTGATTTTACTTTTTCTTATGAAGAACATGCTAATTTAGCTAGTGCGAGTTTAAATCAGCAAGAAGGAAGTTTTTTAAATTACGATAAAAGAGTGGTACCAACTAATGCTGCTTTAGAATTTAAGGGATATTTTTTAAATGATTTAGCTAATGCTTTAGGTTTTGATGAGGAATATACCATAAACTATACCAAGAGGCTTCCTATAGATAAAGGTTTTTCCCCGATTGATTTTGATCATTTAGAAAATTTTTATACCAATGCAGGCGAGTGTAAAAGAGGATATGAGCTTAATTTAGAATACTTTAAACAAGAAGCTAAAAAAGAATTCATCTCTCCAAATTTTGAAAATTTAAGCTTAAAAGAAGATGAAATTTTACTTTATAGTGCTAATCCTAGCTATCAATTTGGCAGATTTTCAAATCGTGCTAGTGCGATTAATGAAGCGATTTTTTTAGGTGTAAGTGAAAATTTAGCTAAAGAGAAAAATTTAAAAGATAAAGATCTTGTAAAGCTTAAAATAAAAGATAAGGAATTAAGCCTTAGTGTGCGTATAGATAAAGACATAAAAAATGGAGCTTTCTTGCCGTATTTTGATGAAAAACTTGACACGCTAAGCTTTTTTGATGAGAGATTTGTTGTAGCGAATTTAGAAAAATTAGGAGCAAACCATGAGTAATTTTGCTTTTTTTGCTTTAGAAGCTTTGATTAAATGTATTATTATTATTGCAATATTTGCGAGTTTAGCAGGTCTTGCAACTTATGCTGAAAGAAAGGTTTTAGCCTATTTTCAAAGACGCATAGGGCCTGATATGGTAGGGCCTTTTGGGCTTATTCAACTTGTAGCTGATATGATAAAACTTTTTACTAAAGAAGATATTATCCCTTCAAATTCACAAAAATTTATTTTTGCTATAGCACCTTTGATTTCTGCTATTTGTGCTTTTGTTTCTTTAGCAGCTATTCCTATGTTACCTGAATTTACTTTGTTTGGAAGGGTAATTCAGCCTATAGTAGCAGATATCAATGTAGCTTTGCTTTTTGTAATCGGTACTTCAGGACTTTGCTTTTATGCAGTGTTTTTGGGCGGACTTGCAAGTAATAATAAATGGTCGATTTTAGGAGCTGCAAGAGGACTTGTAGCGATTATTTCCTATGAAAGTGTAGGAGCTTTGGCTTTGATTGCTATTGTAATGCTTGTGGGTTCTTTTTCTTTGGTGGATATTAACAATTATCAAAGCGATGGGTTTTTTTCTTGGCTTATTTTTAAACAACCTTTAGCTTTTGTGCTTTTTATAATCGCTTTATTTATAGAGACTAATAGAACTCCGCTTTGTTTGACAGAAAATGATGCTGAAATTGTAGCGGGCTATGGAACGGAGTACTCGGGTTTAAGATGGGGTATGTTTTTCATAGGTGAATATGCTTCTATGATAACTGGAGCTATTTTGGTAACTCTTTTGTTTTTAGGGGGCTTTAATAGCTTTTGGATTATTCCTGGCTGGATTATGATGATAGTAAAATCAAGTTTTATTTTCTTTTGGTATTTTTGGGCAAGAGCGGCTTTTCCGCAATTGCGTCCAGATCAAGTGATGAAAATGTGCTATTTGATCTTAATCCCTTTAGCGGTTTTAAATCTTTTAATTACTGCTTTAGCAGCTCTTTTATAGGAATTTGATATGAAAAATTATTATTTAGTAGATGAGAAAAGAAAAACTCCTGTTAGCACTTGGGAGAAAATTTCACAAGCTCTGCGTAGAAGTGTTAAGTTAGAGCTTTTTGTAGGGCTTTTTGTGATGATGAGAGAATTGCTTAAGAGAAATAATAGTGCCACGATTAAATATCCTTTTGAAAAGGTAAAACTTGACGATCGTTACCGTGCTGTTCATCGTTTGATGCGTTTTATAGAAAGCGAAAATGAAAGATGTATAGGTTGTGGGCTTTGTGAAAAAATTTGCATTAGCAATTGTATCAGAATGGAAACTTCTTTAGATGAAAATGGGCGTAAAAAAGTAATAAATTATAGTATTAATTTAGGGCGTTGTATTTATTGTGGTTTTTGTGCTGAGGTTTGCCCTGAACTTGCTATAGTGCATGGAGTAGAGTATGAAAATGCAGCTGAGCAAAGATCCTATTTTGGTCATAAGCAAGATTTTTTAACTCCTATTGATAAGCTTAAAAATCAAGTTGAATTTGAAGGGGCGGGAAGTCTTAGAAAGGATGCTGATTTATTAGTGGTAAAGACACCAAATTATTATGATGTGATGCAAGAAAAAGCTTTAGAAAATCAAAACACACAAGAGCAAGGAGAAAACAAATGATAGAGAATTTGGCTTTTGTATTTTTTAGTGTAGTGGTTTTAGGCTTTTTTGGCATTGCGGTTTTAAGTAAAAATATGCTTTATTCTCTTTCGGCTTTAGCGGGTGGAATGGTGTTTTTATCAGGATTTTATTTTTTGCTTGATGCAGAGTTTTTGGGGGTGATACAAATTATTGTTTATAGTGGAGCAGTGCTTGGGCTTTATAGTTTTGCGATGATGTTTTTTGATGCTTCTAAAGAATTTAAAGAACAACTTAAAGCTAAAAAAAGTTTTTTTACTTTGGTGGTTTTAAGTGCCATTTTGCTTTTGGCTATGCTTATAGGTTTTAAATATCAAAATGTCAGTACGGATTTACCTTTAAACGATCCTGCTTTGTTTGATTATAATAGACAATTGGCTTTAGTGATTTTTTCAAAATATCTTTTAGCTTTTGAGTTTATAGCTATTTTGCTTTTGATTGCTTTAGTTTGTGCTATCACTCTTACTCATAAAGAGCTTACAAAGGAAAAACAATGATAGAAAAGTATTTTTTCGTAGCCATTTTAATGTTTGTCATAGGGCTTATAGGGATTTTAAAAAGACAAAATCTCATTATGCTTTTTATTTCGAGTGAAATTTTATTAAATAGTGCTAATTTAGCTCTAGTAACAGCTTCTAAAATGCACAATGACTTAAATGGACAGGTTTTTGCACTTTTTATTATGGGTGTGGCAGCTTGTGAAGTAGCTGTTGGTATAGCTTTGTGTGTGCTTTGGTATAGAAGAAAAGGCACTTTAGAGCTAAAAAGCTTAAAAGAAGTGGAGGCTTAGTATGCACAATTTAGCTTTGATTTCTCTTTTTAGTCCTTTTATAGCTTTTTTATTTGCAAGTTGTTTTGCTTTGAGCGAGAAAAAACAATTTGTAGGGATAATTTGTTCGCTTTTAGTTGCTTTAAGTACTTTTTGTTCTTTATATTTGCTTTTTTGCAATAAAGCTTTTAATGTGAGTTTGTTTGAATGGTTTGCTGGAGTAAATTTTGGCTTTGATATAGATGCCATTTCGCTTACTATGATGAGTGTTGTAGGTATTGTAGCTACTTGTGTGCATTTTTATAGTATTTTTTATATGGCTTATGATGAAGGTTTTAATAAATTTTTTGCTTATTTGGGACTTTTTGTCTTTTCTATGCTTTTTTTAGTTATGAGTGATAATTTCTTAGGACTTTTCGTAGGTTGGGAAGGTGTAGGGCTTTGTTCTTGGTTACTTATAGGTTTTTGGTATAAAAATAATACTTATTCTTTTGCTGCTAATGAAGCTTTTATTATGAATCGTATTGCGGATTTGGGTATGCTTTTAGGAATTTTTTGGCTTTATTTACAAGCGGGAACTTTAAAATACGATGAAGTTTTTTCCATGGCACAAAGCCTAGATCGCAACGCTTTAATTTTAATCGCAACTTGTTTATTTATAGGAGCTATGGGAAAATCTGCACAATTTCCTTTTCACACTTGGCTTGCCGATGCTATGGCAGGACCAACTCCTGTTTCTGCGTTAATTCATGCAGCAACCATGGTAACAGCGGGGGTTTATTTGGTAATTCGTGCGAGTACGCTTTATGATTTAGCTCCTGAAGTTTCTTATATTATTGCCTTACTTGGAGCTTTTGTAGCGATTTTTGCAGCTTCTATGGCTTTGGTAGCTAGGGATTTAAAACGTATTATTGCTTATTCTACCTTATCGCAACTTGGATATATGTTTGTGGCTGCAGGACTTGGGGCTTATGGTATAGCTTTATTTCATTTAGCTACACATGCTTTTTTTAAATCTTTACTTTTCTTAGGTGCTGGAAATGTAATGCATGCTATGAATGATAAATTAGACATTAAAAAAATGGGGGGACTTTTTAAACCTTTAAAATTTACAGCTATTTTTATGTGTATAGGATCTTTAGCTTTAGCAGGAATTTATCCTTTTGCAGGATTTTTCTCTAAAGATTTGATTTTAGGATATTCTTTCATTTCTTTTCATCATGGTATTTTTTTAGTACTTTTAATCGCAGCTTTTTTAACAGCATTTTATAGTTTTAGACTTTTAATGTTGGTATTTTTTACCCCTGCAAGACATAATGAACATCCACATGAAGCAAGTAAAATTGCACTTTTGGCTATGAGTCCTTTGATGGTTTTAGCTATTGTTGTAGGATTTTTCGAACATAGTTTTTTTGAATATCTAAGCACAAAATTAGTTTTTATTGATGCACAAAATCAAATTGTTATGATTTGTGCGAGTGTGGCAGCCATTTTGGGTGTAATTTTGGCTATTTTTGCTTATAAAAATTCTTGGTTTAAAGAAAGTATTGAAGAAAATAAAATTCACAAACTTTTAAGTAATGATTATTTTATTCCTAGGTTTTATCATCAATTTATCGTTTCAAAATATGAAAGTTTATGTGCGATTTTAAAACATTGTGATCTTTATATTTTTGATAGAATAGTTGAAAAAATTGCTTTTTATTCTCAAAGTATTTCACAAAAAATGATTATGCCAAACAGCTTAAATTTAATGCTTAGATTTTTGGTGGCAGCTTTTGTGATTTTGTTGATTTCGGTATGGATGGTGTAAAATGCTAAATTGTTTGATATTTTTTCCTTTAATTGCTGCTTTTGTGATTTTGCTTTTAAATCGTGGAGGAGTTAAGGTTTTTAGCGTTGTTGTAAGTTTTATGATTTTGGCTTTAAATTTGGATATTTTTGTGGATTTTTTGCAAGGAATAAGCTTTGATTATAATCTCTCTTTTAAAATTTTAAAATTTTTTAGTTTTCATATAGGAGTAGATAGTATCGCGCTTGTATTGATGCTTTTAAGTTCTTTGATGATATTTTTAAGCTTTTTATTTTTAAAGCTAGAACAAAAAGCTCTTGTATCTTGTATATTCTTTTTAGAATTTGCTATTATGGGGCTTTTTAGTGCAAAAGATGGTTTGTTATTTTATGTTTTTTGGGAATTTTCTCTTTTGCCTTTGCTTTATATTATGGGGGTTTATGGTAAAGATTTTAGAGCAGGGGTGAAATTTTTTATCTATGCTTTTGCAGGTTCAATTTTAATGCTTGTAGCATTGATTTGTCAAGCTTATTTAAATTATCAACTTTTAAATATTTTCACTTTTGACTTAGAAATTTGGAAAAATAATGCCTCAGCAGTAAATTTCACAGAGCAACTTTTACTTTTTGGAGCGTTTTTTATTGCTTTTGCTATTAAAGCCCCCTTATTTCCACTTCATACTTGGGCACCTAAGGTTTATGCAAATTCTCCTGTGCTTGTTTCTGTAATGCTTGTGGTTTTTAAAATGGCTCCTTTTGGATTTTTACTTTTTTGTTTACCGCTTTTTCCAGATGCGAGTGTGTATTTTATGCCTTTGATTATAGCTTTATGTATAGTGAGTATTATTTATAATGCTTTAATTACCTATAGATCAGAAAATATTAAAGAATTGATTGCTTATAGTTCTATTTCACATCTTGGTGTGATGATTTTGGGAATTTTTTCTTTAAATGCTTTGGGTATTAGTGGTGCGGTTTTTTATATGTTTGCACACGGTATTGTAACGGGAGCTTTATTTTTAATGGTTGAGCTTTTATATCAAAGATATCATACTTATGATATTACTTTTTATCATTCTTTGGCTAAAAAAGCACCTTTATTTTCAATTTTCTTTATGTTGATTTTACTCGCAAGCGTTTCTTTGCCTTTAACTGTTTCTTTTGTGGGAGAGTTTTTAATTCTTCTTGGTATAGCAAAGATTAATTTGTTTTATGCTTTGTTGGCAGGTTTGGTGATTATTTTAGGAGCGATTTATATGTTCGCAGTATTTAGAAAAATATTTTTCATGCAAAAACAAAGCTTTATAGAGAGTTTTTCTTTACGCCTTAGAGAAATAGTAGCGCTTGTGTGCATTATAGTAATGATTTTTGGACTAGGGCTTATGCCAAATATACTTTTAAAGCCGATACAAAAAGATGTGGATAATCTTATAAAAATAATGAATATTAGAGCTGTTGAGCAAAATACTTTAGATTTTTTATCCAAAATAGGAGAGGCAAATGTTAAATAATTTTTTAAATTTAGAACTTTTAAATATAAGCTTATCTTATCCATTTTTATTTTTAATTGCAACTGCAATAGTTCTTTTGCTTTGTTCTGGTTTTTGGAAATTTCATCGATCGTTTTATATCGGTATAAGCTCTTTATCTTTAATTGTAAGTGCTTTTTTGATTTTAAATAATGCAAATGCTCAAGGCTTAGAATCAAAGGCTTTTTTGGCTACTTTAAATAATGATATTGTTTCATTTTATGCTTCTTTAGTGATTTTGTGTTTTTCATTTTTATATCTTTTAATGCAAAAAGAAGAAAATCAGGGTGAATTTTATGCTTTATTTTTATTTATGATTGCATCTTTGCTTTTGATGGTTTCAAGTTCAAATTTAGTACTTATTTTTATAGGACTTGAAAGTTCTTCTTTACCACTTTATACTTTAATAGCAATGCGTGGAAGTGATAATGCTATTTCAAGTGCGATAAAATACTTTAGTGTAGCGGCTGTAGGAGCTGGGTTTTTTGTTATGGCTGTAGCTTTTATTTATTTAAAAACAGGAACTTTAGATTTATCTGCTAATTTAGCATTAAAAAATGAGTTTCAAAAAGACCCCATGTTTTTGGGTGCTGGAGTGATGATTTTTATTCTTTGTGCGATCAAGCTTTCTTTGGCACCTTTTCATTTTTGGCTTAAAGATGTGTATTATGCGGCGCATACAAATTTGGTTGCTTTTATTTCAGTTGTGCCAAAAGTTGCCATGTTGGTTGTGATTATTCGTTTGTTTGATTTTTTAAATAATACAGGTTTTGAATATATCATAATAATTTTAGCGATTTTTTCTATGTTTATAGGTGCTTTCGCGGCTCTAAGTCAAAACAATATCAAAAAAATGTTTGCCTATAGCTCTGTGGTTCATTCTTCTTTGGTTTTGGTGGCTTGCATTCCTTTATTAAAAGAACAAAATTTTGATGGAATTTTGCTTGCTATTTTTGGATATTGGACTTTATTTGCTTTTGCAAATTATGCTGTATTTATGATTTTAAGCAATTATGAGAATAATTCTTATGAGAGTTTAAATGGGCTTTTGGTTAAAAAACCTTTAATTGCTTTTTGTTTGAGTATTAGCGTGCTTTCTTTAGCAGGTATTCCACCTTTTGGAGTATTTTTGGGTAAATTTATGATTTTAAATACAGCAATTTTAAATGGATATTGGTATTTGGCACTTTTTGTAGCCTTATCTTCTGTTATTATGCTTTATGCGTATTTAAAAATTTTAATTCACGCTTTATTTATGAAAAATGATAGGGTTCATAATATTAAGTTTAGTTTTATACAAAATTTTATTTTAGCTTTTTGTGTTTGTGTAAGCACTTTTGCTATATTGTTAATGTTATAAGAGTTTTGCTATAATTATTTTATGAGAATATTATTTTTAATTTTATTAAGTTTTTTAAATGCTTTTGCTTTTGAGCTTGTTTTAAACACAGGTCGCGAAAATAATCAAGCTTTTGCGGTTTTACATGCAAGCAATGATTTAGAATTTACATGTCAAAAATTTATTAGCGAAGCAAAAGTTCATTTTGAATGTGATATTGCAGGTATGGTTGATAATAAATTAAAAGATCAGAGTTTTTCTGCTTTTGATTTAAAATTTATACAAGAAGCTCAAAAAATTAAAATGATCCTTTTGCCAAAAATACAAGCAAGAATGTTTGACACTTCTCAAAATATTTATATAGATAAAGAACTCAGTTCATCAAGTTCACATAAAAGTAGAGCTTTTACTTTTATTTTTACACCCGAACTAGTACCTGTTAAAGACTATGATGGACTTGATTTTAATATCAATTTTCCACATGAGAGCTTACCTTACGTTGGAGCTTTGGATTTAAATTCTGATCCTGTTGTTATCCCTCAAAGTGCGGATATTAATACTTATTTACGCATCAAAAAAGAATACGATAAGGCTAATTATAATCAAGTGGTGATTGATGCACAAAATGCTATCAATAGATATCGTGGCAGTATTTTTACTAGCGAATTTATATTATATAAATTAAGAGCTGAAAATAAACTTTACACTCAAGATCCAAGCATGCGTGATCAACAAATTTTAGAAAAGATGATTGATGATGCTAAAAATTGGACGCGTACTTTTACAAGTGATAAAAGTTTTTCAGAAGTTTTACATATAATGTTAAGAACTTATATCTCTTTAGCTCAGCGTGCTGATGTGGAGTATACAATGTCGATTTTGGATAATGAACAACCTAATAATTATTTTACTCAGTTATCAAAACTTGATTATGCGGATTATATTTATAATTTAAATGAAAAAGAAAAAGCTGTAAATATTTATGAAAATACTTATTTTAATACAAAAAATTTAGATTTAGCCGCAAGAGCAGCTATGAGTTTGGCAAAGAATTTGCTTTTAAATGGGCAAATAAATAAAGCTATAGAGTATATTAACATCATTTTAAAAGCCAATCCTGAATATTTTGGAAAAGATATTCCAAGATCTTTGGAGCTTGCTAAATTATTTAATCAAAAAGGACAATTTGATATAAGTGCAAGTATTTATGAAGATGCTTTTGCTAAAATGTCCAAACTTGATTTAAATTATGAAGAAACTTTAAAAGATTTGGCCTTGGTTTTATCACATACTAATAGATCTAGTGATGCTAAAAAATATCTTGATTTGTATATGGATGATTATTTATATGGTAAGTATTTAGATGAAATCAAACAAGCAAGTGATGAGGTGTTCTTTGCTTTAGGTGATAATAATGCAAGCTTTTTGCATCAGCGTTACACAGATTTAATGAAGCAATATGCAAATAAAGATGAGAATATTGCAAATAAAGCTTTGGATGAAGATGTTGCACTTTATTATAAAGAGGGAAATTTTAGTGCTATTTTAGCTTATAAAGATCTCATAGAAAGTAAAAAAATTCCAAATGCTACTCAATTTTTAGAGAAAGCGGCCATTAATGATTTAACAAATGCGATAAAAGCTGATAATTGTATCAATGCTGCAAATATTTTTATGCGTTTTAGTGCTTATGATATAGGTCAGAAAATTGACAATAAAAAACAAATGTTAGCTTGTCTTATCAGAACTTCTAATGTTGAACAAGCACTTGATTATATAGATAAAAATTATAATGAAGATTCTACATTTTATGGTCTTCAAAAAGCATCTATTCTTTTTGACAATAAACAATATCCTCAAGTGATTAACATTTCTAAAGATATAGCTAATTCTAGAATTTTAAAAAGTGATGATGAGAATTTTAAGGCTTATTATTTGCAATTTTTATCTTTATTACGTTTAAATGACTATAATCAAGCCATTAAAATTTTGCAAATTTTAGAAAGTTTTCCAATGAATTTTAGCATGGTAGAAGCCTATGATGCTTTACTTTCTTATGCTAATGACCATAATATGCAAACAACGATTTTAACTTACGCACCTAAGGCTATTGACTATCAAAATTTTAAAGGCATAAATCTTTTTAGTCCTAATTTAGAATTTACATATCTTGATGTTTTAGCTAAAATTAATAAAAATGAAGAAAGTTTAGCTGTTTTAACAGATTTGCTTAAATTAAAGCTTTCAGATGAAGATAGGGCAAGAGCTTTATATATCCAAGCCTTAACTTATGAAAGAATGCAAAATATACAAGCTCAAAAAGAAAGTTTAAAACAATGTCTTGAAATCAAAGGTATTTCAAATTGGCAGAATTTATGTAAGAGTAAAAATCAAATTTTAAATCCATAAGTAAATTTAAGAGACAACTAGCTAAAAAGCTAGTTGTCTAAGGTTAAAACCTCTTCTTCTTAACATCTTCTAAGATATTATTAGCTATATCACTGACTGTATTAGAGATAATATTTGTTTTATGGTTGATGAAGTTGAAGAATGAAGTTAAACCTGTTTGGATAGCTGTAAGTGGGGAAAGATATTTTGATACGATGAAATAAAGGAAAATAACGCTGAATACTACCACAATAATGACAACAATAGCTTGAGTAAATGCAATTTTATAAATAGGCTCATTTATAATATTAGCAGTTTCAGTAATGCAAGCAGTATAAGAAGCAAAGACTCGAGTACAAGTTCCAAGTCTTTCTTTACCGTCTAATTCATAAGTAAAAAATTTATAGTCTCCATGTGTTTTATACGCATTTAGAACAGGAGAGCTGATTTAATAATGCTTTCTTTGTAAAGAGCTTTAGAATATGTAAAACAAGGCAAATTTGTAGTTGCATATTATTAAGTTTAATATTGTATAATTTATAAAAATTTAATCATAAGGAAATATTTTGAAAAAAATTATATTATTGATCTTAACTTTAGGGATATCTTATACCTTCGCACAAGCTAAAAATTTAGAACAAGATCAAAATACTAGCAGCAATTTAGTTAGCGTTAGTATAGCACCTCAAGCATTTTTTGTTAAAAAAATAGCCGCAGATACTCTAGATATCAATGTTATTTTGCCTCCAAATAACAATGAACATAATTTTGAATTTAAACCAAGCACTATGAAAAAACTTGAAAAAAGTGATATTTATTTCACTATAGGTTTAGAATTTGAAAAAGTTTTTACAGATAAATTTAAACAAAATTTTCCAAAACTTCAAGTTGTAAATATGCAAAAAAACATAGCTTTAATTCAAACCCATAACACACATGAGCACTCTCACGAACATCAACACTTTGATCCTCATACTTGGCTAGATCCTATTTTAGTCCAAACTATGGCTTTAAATATTTATGATGCTTTGATTCAAAAATATCCGCAAAATAAAAATTTATATAAACAAAATTTAGATAAATTTTTAGCAGAATTAGATAGTTTAAATTTACAAATTGCATCAAAATTAGAAAAATTAAAAAATAGAGAATTTGTAGTTTATCATCCTTCTTGGACATATTTTGCAAAACGCTATAATCTTACGCAAATCCCTGTAGAAATTTTGGGCAAGGAGCCAAAAAGCAAAGATTTACAAAACCTCATTACTCTAATGAAAAATAAAAATCTAAAAGTCATTTTTGTTCAAAATGGTTTTCCTGAAAATGCAGCAAAAACACTTGCTAAAGAATGTGATGCAAAAATTTACAAAATAGATCATTTATCTTATGATTGGGAAAATGAACTTTTAAAAACTGCTGACGCCTTTTCTCATAATTTATAATCAGGCTTTTGATGGTTTTTTTTGAACTTTCTAATCTAAACTACGCTTATGATAATGAAATCATCTTAAAAAACATCAATCTTAGCTATGACAATAAAGACTTTCTCTCTATCATAGGTCCAAATGGTGCAGGGAAATCAACACTTGTAAAACTTATCTTAGGACTTTTAAAATCCCAAAATGAAATCCATTTCAAAGCTCTTCAAAGAAAAGAAATAGGCTATGTTCCTCAACACACTCTAACCAATCCTAATTTTTGCCCAAGAGTACTTGAAATCGTTCTTATGGGACTTGTAAGTAAAAAAATTTTTGGTTTTTATGGCAAAAAAGATAAAGAAAAAGCTGTGCAAGCTTTAAAAAGCGTAGGAATGGAAAAATTTTGGAACAAAACGATTGATTCTCTAAGCGGAGGGCAAAGACAACGTGTTTTTATCGCAAGAGCCTTAGCTAGTGAATGTAAAATGCTTATTTTAGATGAACCTACTGCAAGCGTTGATAACAAGTCCGCTATACAAATTTTTGAACTTTTAAGTTCTTTGCACCAAAAAGGCATGGGAATTTTACTCATTTGTCATGATATCAACCTTGTGTTAGCTTATAGTGATAAAATTGCACATTTAAATAAAGAACTTTTCTTACATACTAATACCAAAGAAAAAGAAAAAAGTTCATTTTTAAAACATTTATACGAAAATCACTCTCATTTTTGCGATGTAGAAATGAGTTTAAATACTTGTTTTTGCGATGAAGAAAATTGCGATAGTAAAAAACTATGCGAACAAGAATTTACAAGAAGAAATTTGAAAAAAACAGAATTTAAAAAAGAAAATTTTTGTTTAAAATTTTCAAAGGAAAATAATGCTTGAAATTTTAAATTTCACCTTTTTTCAAAACGCTTTACTAGGAGCGATTTTAGTCAGTATAGCCTGCGGGATCATAGGTACTTTGGTGATGATAAATCGCCTTTTTTCTATGGCTGGAGGCATAACACATGGGGCTTTTGGTGGTATAGGCATAGCTTTTTATTTTTCTTTGCCTATTTTATTAAGCACGGGAATATTTACTTTATTTTTAGCTTTTTTAGTAGCTTTTTTAGCCAAACGCTATGAACACAGAAGTGATAGCATTATCGCTGTAATCTGGGCTTTTGGAATGGCTGTTGGGATTATTTTAATCGATTTAAGCCCTAGTTATAACACGGATTTAATGGCTTATCTTTTTGGAAGTATTTTGGCTGTAGGAACGCAAGATTTATGGCTTATGGCTTTGATTGATGGTGTGGTGATACTTTTGATCGTTTTATTTTACAGACAATTTGAAGCATTAAGCTTTGATGCTGAATTTGCAAAAGTTCGTGGTATCAATGCAAGTTTTTTTCATTATCTTTTAATGGCTCTTATGGCTTTTTGTATAGTTATTTCCATACGACTTGTAGGGCTTATTTTGGTTATGGCTTTACTTAGTATCCCAAGCTTTATTGCTGAAAATTTCACCAAAAGACTTGGCTTTATCATGATTTTGGCAAGTTTTTTAAGTATGATTTTTTGCATTTTAGGACTTATACTTAGCTATTATCTTAATCTCTCAAGCGGTGCTTGCATTATAACTGTAGCTTGCTTTGGTTTTTTAGTGCATTTGATAGGGAAATTTTTAAAAAGGTAAAGGTGCAAAAAATACTTGGACTTTTATATCCTTTTGCCCTTGTTCTTTAAAATACAAATGTTCGCTCGCCTTAAAAACAAAAAATTTTTCTGCGATTTTTCTTTGTAAATCTTGAGTTTTTTCACATAAAGGATACACAAGTTTAATATCATAAATTTTAAATTTGCAAGCATAAGCAAACATTTGATACAAATCGCTTTGTGCTATACCCTGTTTTTTCTCATCTTCACTATCATTTGGAATTTTCCATTTGGTATCTAAGATCATTTTATTTTTTATATATAAATCAGGCTTTAACATGAAACAATTTTCATCATTTTTTGAGATTAAACACTTTCCATTGTTTTGGAGTTTAATATCTTGAGTTGAATTTACTTTTTTTAGCATATAAGCTACATAATCTTCAAAAATTTTCTCCATAGGAAAAAGCAAGGCAATTGATATCTTAATTAATCTTTTTCTAGTTTTAACATAGTATAATATACACCTTAATTATTATTGTAAACATACAAGGATAACATGGTTAATAACACAAAAAAATTAAAAGCTATTGATTTATTTGCCGGAATTGGCGGAATACGTATAGGCTTTAAAAATATATTTCAAGAAAAACTAGAATTTGTTTTTTCTTCAGACATAGATAAATTTGCTTGTCAAACATATTTTTGCAATTTTAATGAGCTACCACATGGAGATATAACACAAATAAATGAAAATAATATTCCAAAACACAATATATTATTAGCAGGATTTCCATGTCAAGCTTTTTCTATTGCTGGGTATAGGAAAGGCTTTAATGATATTAGAGGAACATTATTTTTTGATGTTGCACGCATAGTGAAAAAACACAAGCCAGAAATTGTTTTTTTGGAAAATGTTAAAGGCTTCAAAAATCATGACAAAGGAAAGACTTTTTCTGTTGTAAAAAATACTTTAGAAGATATGGGCTATGATGTTTTTTCAGAAGTATTAAATGCTAGAAATTTTGGAATACCACAAAATAGAGAAAGAATATATATTGTAGCTTTTTTAAAAAATAAATTTAAAAATATATCATTTAACTTTAATGAGTTAAAAAATATCAAAATAAAATCCAAGCTAGGAGACATTTTAGAAAAAAATGTAGATGAAAAATATACTATCTCAGATAAATTATGGGCTGGTCATCAACGTAGAAAATTAGAACACAAAAAAAAGGTAATGGATTTGGTTATTCTCTATTTAATCATAATTCAGATTATACTAGCACTATTAGTGCTAGATATTATAAAGATGGTTCTGAAATATTAATTGAACAAAAAAATAAAAATCCAAGAAAGCTTACTCCAAGAGAAGCTGCTAGATTACAAGGCTTTCCTAATAGTTTTAAAATAACAACAAGCGATAATCAAAGCTATAAACAATTTGGTAATAGTGTAGCTATTCCTGTAATTGAAAATATTGCTAAATTAATTCACAGGGAGTTATATAATGTCAATAAATGATAAAAAATTTGATATTAACTTAAAATTTTACTTTTTTATGAAATATCTAGTTAAAATTAATTTTTCAGATATACAGATAATAAACATTTTATCTCACATATCAAAAAATAAAAATTCTTTATATGAACTAAAACAATATATTAATTTAAATACTAAAAACGGTATAAACCAGTGGAGTTATTTAGAACAAATTATTTACGAAATTAGAAATATTATAGATTTTAATGTATTTATATTTGCTTTAAAAATTTACTCAATTAAAAATTTCTTACTAGAATTAGCTAAAATAAAACAAATGAGCAATATTGAGTTATTATTAAAATTAGATCCATTATCTTTAGAATATGATAAAATAACAATATAATCCATATTCAACTAGAGTTAATGGAGCTTTATTGGCATTAACATTTTTTAATCATATAGACAATAATCAATTCTTTCATGATAATATAAATAAAGAATATTTTTTAAGCATTTGTCAACTTTCTCAAGAATTAAGAAAACATGGTTTAGAACCAAATCAAATTTTTATGCTTATTTTCAATGAAAGTATTAATCAATCTATCATAAGTTATAGTGGTAATAATTATGAAAATAGAATACTACAAAAATTACAATCTATAGGAATAAATCAGGAAACAATAACCAAAAAGCATGATGAAAACGATAGCTCTACAGAATTTGATTTCTTCTTTAATTTTAATGGAAAATCATATGGAATAGGAGCAAAAAGAACTTTAAGAGAAAGATATAAACAATTTATAAAAACAAGCCAAATGAGCAAGATAAATGTTATGATTGAAATAACTTTAGGACTAGATTTAGGAGAAGAAAAAGCTAAAACTATTCGTAATTATGGAGTATATTTAATTGTATCAGATGAAATATATGAACAAAACAAATTTCTACAAAATATAGATGGGGTATTTGGTTCATCGCAACTTACATTAGAATTGCTAGAAAAATTATAATTTTAACTTTACCACTCCACAAAGGTTCTAGCTTTTTTTATATCATTAAAATTTATAGTAATTTTTTCTTTATTTTCTAAATTTTCTAAAGTGATATTTTCATCCTCTACAGCGATGATTTTTGCCTCGATTTTTTCTTTTTCATTTGTAGTAATTTTTACGAGTTCATTTATACTTTTTGCAAAATGATCTAATTTGTTTAATTTTCTTTCAAGTCCGCAGCTTGATACTTCTAAAAAATACTCCCCATTTACAGGTGGTTCTACATCAAAAATAGGGGATAAAATTTCACTAAGTCTTGCACAATCATCTAAATTTACCCCGCCTTCTTTTTGTACATAAATTCTATAAATTTTTTTACCATTTTCACTCACTAGTTCATCATCATAAAAACTAAGTCTTGCTTCTTTGCAAAGGGCTTCAAGATTCATTTTTTTCCTTTTTTATTTTTTCAAAAAGTGCGTCCATGTGGTTTTGATACTCAAGCCTATCATCAAATTTAAAATGAAAATTAGGACACCTATACCAGCCCTGCTCACTCATGCAGTAATTTTGCAAAGTCCTGCTTGCCTTTTTCAAAGAAAATAAAATTTTTTCTTGCTCATGGGTATTAAAAAACATTTTATCAAGATACACAAAAGCATCGTATCTACCCTTTTTACACTCCACATCAACCACACAAAGATTTTTCAAATTTTCATCATCTAAATTTGCCAAAGCTTCAGGAATCAGCTCTTTTAAGATGCTTTCAGTGCGTAGTTTTTTAATCTCACTTGGGTTCATAGACTTGCTTGTTCCTCTACTTCTTTATAGCTTTCTATATAATCGCCCACTCTCATATCATCACACCCTTCTATACCTACGCCACATTCATAACCTTTTGCCACTTCTTTAACATCATCCTTAAAGCGTTTAAGTGAGTTTACATTTCCTTCATAAACTACAACTCCATCACGGATAAGGCGAATTTTAGCCCCACGGTTAATCACCCCTTCAGTTACCATACAACCTGCAATTTGCCCAATTTTTGGCACATTGATCACTTGTCTAATCTCTGCTTGTCCTAATTGCTCTTCAGAAATAATCGGACTCATCATACCACCAAGTAAGGCTTTTACATCATCTAAAAGATTATAGATCACATTATAAGTTTTAATTTCTACGCCTTTATCTTTAGCACACTCTTTAACTTCCCCTGTTGGGCGTATATTAAAACCTAATACGATAGAGTTTTCACTCGCATTTGCGAGTTCTATATCACTTTGTGTGATCCCTCCTACGCCACTGTGTATGATATTAACTTTAATCTCATCATTTCTAAGTTTTTCTAAACTTGCTTTTAAGGCTTCTAAAGATCCTTGCACATCAGCTTTTAAGATAACAGGCAAGACTTTTAGATTGCCTTCTTTGATCTTAGCTCCAAGCTCATCAATACTAACTTTAGTGGATTTGCTAAGTTCTTTTTGGCGGTTGTATTCATGACGTTTATTAGCGTATTCTCTCGCTTCTTTATCGGTTTTTACTGCGATTAAAATTTCACCCGCATCCACTACTTCACTAAGCCCTACGATAACCCCACATTCACCTGGTTTGATTTCTTTTAAGGCTTTACCTTTATCATCACTCATCGCACGCACTTTTCCATAAGCCTCGCCTGCAACCACAGTACTTCCTGCTGTAAGTGTTCCATTTTGCACGATGATAGTAGCCACCGCACCACGCCCTTTTTGTACAGAGCTTTCTATAATGCTTGCTTTAGCAAAGCTTTTTGGATTGGCTTTAAGTTCTAAAATATCAGCTTGTAAAAGCACGATTTCAAGTAAATCTTCAATCCCCATTCCTGTCTTAGCCGAAACTCCTACAAATTCATAAGATCCACCCCATTCTACCGGCATGATTTCCATTTCTGCAAGCTGAGTTTTTACCATATCAGGATTTGCTGCTTCTTTATCCATCTTATTCATCGCGATGATAATAGGCACACCTGCCGCTTTAGCATGATTGATCGCTTCTTTGGTTTGTGGTTTTACCCCATCATCTGCAGCTACAACGATGATTACAATATCAGTAATACTCGCACCCCTTGCACGCATAGCAGTAAAAGCTTCGTGACCTGGAGTATCTATAAAGGTAATTTTACGCCCATTTTTCTCTACCATATAAGCACCCACATGTTGGGTAATACCCCCTGCTTCTCTACTTGCAACGCGTGATTTTCTAATATAATCTAGCAAAGAAGTTTTACCATGATCAACATGCCCCATAATGGTAATCACAGGTGCTCTAGTCACTAAATCTTTTTCATCAGTCTCTTCTTCATAGTCTTTTACATAATCAAACTCATCAACCTCATTGATAATATTAATCTCTATACCAAACTCTGCAGCCAAAATTTCAATCGCATCTTCATCCAAGAAATCATTTTTTGTTGTCATCATTCCAAGCATGAAAAGTTTTGAAATCACTTCACTAGTGCTTTTTCCTATCTTATCTGCAAATTCATACACACGAATTTCTTTAGAGATAGAAACGCTACTTACTTCTTCTACTTCCTTTTTTTCAATCTTTTTAGGTGGTTTTTTACGACTTCTTCTTTGAATTCCACCTTCAAGTCCAAAACCCGCAGAATTTCCAACAGCTTGTCTTATAAAATTAGGTTGTTTTTTGTTGATATTTTGTGGTTTTTCTTGTTCTTTTACACTAAAATCAGGCAATACCACCTCATCTTCATCATCTAAAGAAATATCACCAAAATCATGTTCATCTAAAAAATTCATTTTTTCAGTGCTTTCTTTTTTACTCACAACAAAAGATTTTTTTTCTTTTTTCTTTTTCTTTAAACTCTCATCAGCGTTTGAAAACATGGTTTTTAGACTTAAACGCTCTTCATTATTGATAGATATATCGTTTGAATTTTTTATTTCTTCTTCGTCTTTTTTCTTTTTAACAATAACAAGTCCGCGTCTTTTGGCTAAAGTTGCACTAGCAAGGCTTTGTCGCTTATGAGTATCAATAATTTCTTGTTTTTCTTGTCCTTTTGCATTTTCTTTTTCAATTTTTACTTCTTTTTTTACTTCTTTTTTTTCAGATTCATTTAGCTTTTCTTGTCCTTTTGCATTTTCTTTTTTAGGCTTTTTTGTCGTAGGAGTTTTGATATTTTTCTTAAAAGCTTCTGGAATTTCTCTTGTTTGTATATACTCATAAATAGCTGCCGCAATCTCAGGTTCTACAGCATTTGATGCTGTCTTAATTCCTAGCCCTAATTCATTTGCTTTTTCAATAATTTCCTTACTATCATAACCTAATTCTTTTGCGATTTCATGAATTCTAATCTTTGCCATTTAAAAATATCTCCTTAAGTCCTTGCTGAGTAATTTTGGTGTTTAAATTTTTACATATTTTAGAAAATGCTTTTTGTAAGATTTTATCTTCTTTTTCAATACAATTTTGACATAAATATCCGCTTCTTCCATGTTCTGCTTTAGGCATAATATCTCCTAAAACAACTTTAAATCTAAATAACACATTTTGCTTAAAGCGGTTTTTACACACTATGCACATTCTAATTGGTATATGTTTTTTCAAAATTATATCTTTATTTTTATATTTTTTAGCAAATTTCAAAGCCATTATCGTCAAATTCTAAATATTGCACACGAAAATCTTTAAATTTCGTTTGCATTTTCTTTGCTAAACCCAAAGCATCATCTTTAAAAGCTAAAGAAAAAAAACTCGAGCCTGAACCTGAAAGCGTGCTCATCAAAGCTTTATTTTCTAAAGCAAATTTTTGTACTTCAAAAAGCTCGGGTAAGTTTTTCATACGATTGATTTCATGGAGCTTATCTTGACTTGCAAATTTTAAAAATTCATATTTTTTCTCCAAAAAACAAGCGGTTAAAAATGAAGCATGAGAAAGATTAAAAACGGCATCATTAAAACTTAAATTTTTCGCCAAAGCTTGGCGTGATTGTTCTGTACTCATTGCCAAATTTGGGATCACAACTACAGCGGCTAAATCTTTATTAACGTCTTTTTTAATGCTATAAATTTTATTTTTTTCAACCAAAGAACATACAAAACCGCCAAGAGTAGCTGGAGCGATATTATCTGGATGGTTTTCATAGATTAAAGCTTCATCTAAAATGCGTTCTTTTTCTACCTTAAATCCACTCATATAATAAGCACTAGCAATAGCTCCAACAATCACTGCCGAAGAGCTTCCTAACCCTCTTGAAAGGGGAATATTATTTTGAAAAATAAAACGAAAATTATCTTTTTTTCCGCTTAGTTTTTCATAAATTTCATAAAAAATATTTACAAATATATTATTTTTTTTAAGAAAAATATTATCACTGCCCTCACCTCCAATACTAATGCTAAAAACACCTGATTTTTGGATTCGAGTTTCATTAAAAAGCTTTAAACTAAGTCCTAAACAATCAAAACCTGGCCCTAAATTCGCACTCGTAGCGGGAACTAAAATTTTCAAATTTCATCCTAAATTGCATCTAAAAAATAAAAGGGAAGATTATCATTATTTAGTTTAAGCTCTTGTAAATTTTTTGGTAAAAAAAACTCTGCTGAGATATTTTGCTCTAAACAAATTTCACCTTCTTTATATACAAAACAAAAGTTTTTATTTGCACTTATAGGTTTATAGTCATTTAATTCAAAAGCACTCACCGCAAATAAAGGAATATTTTTTACTATACTCAAAGTACTCAAACTCACATAAGAAATTTTAATCCCCATATAAGAACCTGGACCATTAGTATAAATTAAACTTGTAAAATCATATTCTTTAAGCAATTTATCTAAAATTTTTGGTAAAAATTCACTCGCTTTTTCTTCACTTTTATAAGTTTTTACAAGTTTATCATCTTGATAAATTCCGATCATTAAAGGCTTAGATAAGGCATTAAGTAAAAGAGAGGTTTTTATGCAAATACCTTTTCATAAGCTTTTTGGGTTGTTTTTTCAAGGCTTACAATTTCATAAGCATCTTTATCTTTTAAAACTTCTTTAGTAAGCAAATGATTTAAATGATGGCTTCCAGCATATGAAGTATAATCCCCAAAAACACGATATCCAAGCAAGGTTAAATCCCCAATTGCGTCTAAAATTTTATGTCTTACAAACTCATCTTTAAAACGCAAACCTTCAGGATTTAAAATACGATTTTCATCTACCACTATAGTATTTTCTAAACTTCCGCCTAGTGCTAAATTCATACTCCTAAGAGCTTGAACATCTTTTAAAAAACCAAAAGTTCTAGCTCTTGCTATATTTTCTATATAGTTTTTTTTGCTGAATTCAAAATTGTAACTTTGTTCGCCTATAACAGCATTGTCAAATTTAATTGTATAATTAATATGAGGTTCTTTAGTAGGAGTTAAACGCACAAATTTATTGCCATCTCTTACTTCTATAGGCTTTTTAATCACCATAATTTTTTTAGGGGCATCAAGTTCTTTTACCCCTGCTTCATCAAGCATCATACAAAAACTAATACTCGATCCATCCATAACAGGAGCTTCATTTGCATTTAAAACTATACGTACATTATCGATTCCATAAGCATTAATCGCACTCATTAAATGCTCTATTGTAGAAATAAATCCACGATCATCTCCCAAAACGGTTGCCATTTGAGTATTGATCACATTTTCAGGACTTGCCTTATAACTTGCATTAAGATCGCTCCTAAAAAATACTATACCACTATCTGCTTCTAAAGGCTCTAAAGTAATTTCTATAGGTTCGGCCTTATGAAGTCCTATACCTACACCTTTGACAGTTTTTGCTAAAGTTAATTGCTTCATTAATTTTTTCCTAAAATTATCTTTTTACCATTGTTTAAAACATTGTAAATATTATTTTCTATCCATTTTTTATCTTGCCATTGTTCAGGACGAGTTTCAACTCCTTGAACCAAAACTCCAAAATGCAAATGATCGCCTAAGGCTAAACCACTTGTTCCTGTTTTACCTATAATACTTTGTTTATTAATCATTTCATCCAAATCAACATTTTTAGAAGAACAATGTCCGTAAAGACTATAAACACCAAAACCATGATAAACAATTAAATTTAAACCATAAATCCCATTCTCAGCAGCAAAAACAACCTTACCTGCGTTATTGCTTATAATAGGAGCTTGCGCTACGCTTGCTAGATCAAGCCCCATATGATAAGAATCACTCACAAGTTGCCCATTATAAGAATAATATCTATGATCAGCAAAATCCGCTACTTTCATACCATTTTTAACAGGTAAAAATAAATCCAAATCAAAATTATCAATTTTTTTCTCAGGTACTTTTGAAGTGATTTCATGGATAAGTTCTTCATTACTATTTCTTAAAGTTTCATTGACAAACTTAAATTTTTCATAACGATTGAAATTATTATTTTTTGGAGCGTATTGATTCACTAAATTCTCAATCTTTCCATCTAAAAATTTATCCGTAAGATTTATATTTGAAACACGATATTTACGGTTAACAAAATAATATCTTATGCGTTCTTTTGCAATATTGCCCGCTTTATCCGTAGCAATAACAAATGCGCGAAATTCATTATCTCTTGCATCCCAAGCAATCAAAGCCGCATAATACCCCTCTTTTACATAAGGCGTGGCTTTAAAGATTTTACCTTTATTTGTCTCTATATACACCTTATCTAAATTGGGATCATCAGCCTTAAAAACAACAGCCCCCGTACCGCCTTGCTCGATTTGATAAGAATTGCTTATGATATTAATTTTTGGAGCCGTATTATCTACTAATACCGCAATTTGTTTTCTTGCTTCATTGCCGCTAAAAAAATTCCAAAAACTAGAATCTTTAGCTATCACCTCCAAAACAAAAGATTTTACATTTTCTTTGTAACCAAATTTTGGCAAAGGGACTTGCAAGGTAATATCTTTTAAATTAGAAATCTTTTCATCTGCTATAACCATTGCACTAGTATTGTCGTCTTTATGTAATATAATTTGTACATTTTTAATAGAACTTTCATCTTTAACATGCACTAAAATAGGTTTTTTAAGATCAGTATATACAACATCTGGCATTAAAATTTGAGGAGGATTTTTTTCAAAAATACTTAATTTTGAAATAAAAAAAATCAAAATTACTATTAAAACTAAAATTAAAACAGATAAATAAGTTTTGCCTTTTCTTTTTGCCATAACCTTCCTTAAAAATTTTTCAATGTTTTTGTTGTTTTTGGTATAAATTCTATTATATTTTCAGTAAATATCTAACAAATTTTTTATAAAATTTCTCTTAGAGTATTAGCCTGTTTCATCCATTCTCTTAATTCATCGTTTTTATCTAATTGTAACATTTGTTTACATTTCTCTAATTCTTGTTGAAAAAGATCAATAGAACTTAATAAATTATCTTTATTTTGTAAAAAAATACTTTCCCACATTTGTGGAGATGATTTGGCGATTCTGCTCATACCCTTAAAAGATCCTCCGGCTAAATGAACAATATTTCTTTTATCCTCTTCTTTCATTACAAAATTTGCCAAAGAAAAGCTTATAACATGAGGTAAATGAGAAATAATAGCAGCATGATGATCATGGGCTTTACTATCCATAAAGACAATTTTCATACCTAGGTGAGAAAAAATTTCTACCGCTCTTTTTTGATGCAAATCATCAGCTATTTCACTATCACAAAGAACACATACCGCATCCTTATAAAGCTCTTTAAAAGCTGCTTTTGGACCTGAATTTTCAGTTCCTGTCATAGGATGAGCAAAAAGAGTTTGTTTGATTAAATTCTTAGGCAAACTTTCTATAATTTTTCTTTTTGTACTTCCAAGCTCTATAATTGTTACATTAGAAGGTAAATCAACTAATTTTTGCAAAATTTCTATAATAGCATTAACAGGAGTTGCAATAAAAATCATATCACATAAAGCTAAATCTTTAAATTCTATAAGCTCATGAATAAGACCTAATTGCAGGGCATCTTTTTCATTTTTTTTGCTTAAATCTATACCATAAACACAAGAAATAAGCTTATTTTCTTTCAGACAAAGCCCTAAAGATCCACCCATAAGTCCAAGTCCTATAATTGTTATTTTCATACCTTTTACCTTAGTTTTTTTGTTAAATTTTTTTTGCTATTATACAGCTTTTAATAAGGCTTTAGGTAAAAAAATCAATGAAAAAACATCTTATTAGTATTTGTGCTTTAGTTGCTATGGCCAATGCAGTAACCATTAAGGATATTAAATTTATCGGATTAAATCATTTATCAAATACAAGTGCTATAAATATCACGGGACTTAAAATAGGCGAGGAAATAAATCCTGTAAAAATCAACACTGCTATTCTTAATCTTTATAAACAAAATTATTTTGAAAGCATTGCAGTAGAGAACAACAATGGAATTTTGGAAATTATAGTTACTGAAAAACCAACTATAGCAAAGGTTAGTATAACAGGTATAGCTTCAAATGATAGAAAACAAGTTGAAAGTATTTTAGGAATTAAAAGAGGTACACTACTTGATGAAGGAAGTATAAAAGAAGCTATTGAACGCATTAAAGCCTATTATGAAGCAAAAAGTTATTTTGATACTATTGTGGAATACAAAAAAAAGACTTTAGAAAATACCGATGGACTAGAGCTTGAATTTATAGTAAATCGTGGTGAAAATATTATTATTGATAATGTTCATTTAAGTGGAGCCAAGAAATTTTCATACTCGGATATAGAACCTGCTGTTGTTAACAAAGAAAAAGAATTTATGGGATGGATGTGGGGACGCAATGATGGAAAATTAAAAGTTTTTGAACTTAGTAACGATAGTTTAAGAATTGCTGATGAATATATGAAAAAAGGATATTTAGATGTTCAAGTATCCTCTCCTTATCTTAAAACCTACACAGATACTTATCAAGCAAATTTGACTTATTTTATCAAAGAAGGAAAGCCTTATAAAATTAAAAGCATAAGCATAGAAAATCCTTTATTTGATGATAAGCAAAATACACAAACCCTAAAAAATTTAAGATCAAGTGCTGGTAAAACTATCAATATCGAAGACATTAGAAAAGATGTTAAAACCATAGAAACACAAAGTGCTGATTTAGGTTATGCGTTTGTAGAAGTCTATCCTGATATTCAAAAAAATGATCAAACTCAAGAAGCTACCGTTGTATTTAAAGTAATCCCTCATGATAAAGTTTATATAAGAAATGTTATTATTTCAGGAAATTCACGCACTGTAGATCGCGTCATACGCCGAGAATTATATATAACAGAAGGCAATTTATACAATAGAACAGACTTAAGCGAGTCAAAAAATGCTTTAAAAAGAACTTCTTATTTTGACGATGTAAATATCAAAGAAGAAAAAGTTGATGATACACATATTGATTTGATTGTTGATGTTAAAGAAGCTTCTACAGGTGCTATTTCTGGAGGTATTGGCTATGGATCAAGCGATGGTATTTTGCTTAATGCTTCTTTATCAGATACAAATATCTTTGGCTCAGGGATAAAAAGCTCTGTAAGCGTAGATAAAAGTGACGATACTTTATCAGGAAGAATTAGTCTCATAAATCCACGCGTTCTTGATAGTCAATATAGTCTAGGCGGAACACTTTATTCAAATGACTATGAATGGGATAATTATTCAGAAAAAAATTACGGTTTTGATATAACAGTTGGACGTCAATTTGCAAGATACTACAATGTAAGTTTAACTTATAATCTTGAACAAAGCGATATTTATCACTTAAGTCCAACTCTTTTAAGAACAGGATATGAACTTGGCAAAAGTATTAAAAGCTCTGTAACTCCAGCAATCGCCTTTAACAATACAGATGATTATTATCTGCCACGATCAGGTATCATTGCTTCAACTAGTTTAGAATACGCTGGACTTGGTGGAGATCAAGAATTTATCTCCTCAAGCTCTAATTTTAACTTTTATCAAGGTTTGCAAGACTATATAGGATATGATCTTATTTATCGCTATAAAGCAAGCTTTTATAAAGTATGGGATGAAGGTTATTTACCAATTAACCAAAGAATTTATTTGGGTGGTATTAGAACGATACGCGGTTTTGAAAGCAGAACGGTAAGTCCTAAAAACCAATGGGGAGATGAAGTAGGTGGAACCATAGCTTTTGCCAATTCTGTAGAATTTAGTTTTCCTTTGATTGATAGAGTCAAACTTCGTGGTAGTGTGTTTTTTGATTATGGTATGATAGGACGTAAAAATTTAGATGAAATAAAAAGAATGAGCACAGGTATAGGCATCGAATGGATTACACCTATTGGACCTTTACAACTTGTATTTGCCAAACCTCTTAATGACAAAAAAGGCGATGATACTAATAGTTTTGAATTTAATCTTGGAACACGCTTTTAATGAAAGAATTTTTAGATGCTTGCTTGAATGCAAATTTACAAATACGCAAGTATCTAAACAATATCCCACAAAACGATCTTAAACTTTGCTCTAAATTAGGTTATGATGAAAATCAAGGTTATGATCTTGACTTAAAATGTGAACAAATTTTCATAAAATATCTTAGTTGTTTTGGACAAATTTTTTCTGAAGAAAGTGGCTTGATCGGAAAAGCCAGTCCAAAACAAATGATTCTTGATCCTTTAGATGGAAGTTCAAATTTTGTTTCTAAAATACCATTTTATGGAACTTCTGTAGCTCTTATGGAAAAAAATCAGGCAAAAAGTGCTTTTGTTTGTAATCTTGTCAGTCAAGAAATTTTTGCTTTTAATAACAATCAAGCTTTTAAATCTAATCTTTCCAATCCAAAATACTCACCCTTAACACCTAATTTATTTCCTAAAATAGGTATAGTTGAAAAAATTTCATTTCATCCAGAACTTCTCGATTTTTTAACAAAAAATCAATTAAAATTTCGCTCTTTGGGTGCAACAGCCTTAAGTCTTGCTTATGCTTCGTATTTTAGTTTTATATTAATTCTTGGGAAAACACGAATTTTTGATACAGCAGCTGCTTTAATAATTCATCAAAATTTATATATAGAAAAAAATGAAAATTTCCTTCTCCTAAGCCAAGACAAGAAAATTTTTGATATAATCTTAGAATTTTTAAAAAATAATTAGGTGAATATATGAATTTTGCAGATATTTTTTCAAAAATAAGAAGACAGCAACCTAGCATTAAGGAAGCTCCAAATCACTGGGTAAAATGCCAAAGTTGTCATGCTTTGATGTATTATAAAGAAATAGAATCTTGTTTTAATGTTTGTCCTAAATGTAATTATCACATGAGAATTTCAGCCAATGAACGTATTAAACTTTTAAGTGATGAAGGCAGTTTTATTGAGCATGATGCAAATTTAGAAGCTATAGATCCTTTAAAATTTGTTGATAGTAAGTCCTATAAAAAACGCCTTAGTGAAAGTGAAAGTAAAACAGGCAGAAAAAGCTCTGTTATCAGTGGAGAATGTGAAATCAATGGTTTAAAAACCCAACTTGTTGTATTTGATTTTTCTTTTATGGGTGGATCTTTAGGTTCTGTTGAAGGAGAAAAAATCGTTAGAGCTATACAAAGAGCTATCACAAGCAAAACCCCTCTTGCAATTGTAAGCGCAAGTGGTGGAGCTAGAATGCAAGAAAGTACTTATTCTTTAATGCAAATGAGCAAAACCAGTGCCGCACTTAAACTTCTTAGCAAAGAAAAACTTCCCTATATTAGCATTTTAACCGATCCTACTATGGGTGGGGTAAGTGCTTCTTTTGCTTGGCTTGGAGATTTAATCATTGCCGAACCTGAAGCTTTAATAGGTTTTGCTGGTGCAAGAGTTATCAAACAAACCATAGGAGCAGATTTACCTGAAGGTTTTCAAAAAGCAGAGTTCTTGTTAGAACATGGACTTATAGATGCCATAGTTGAAAGGGGAGAACAAAAACAATATCTTAGCGATGTACTAAAATTTCTTAGTGGAAAATAATTTGCAAGTTAATATCTTTTGTATTCAAAAAAGTGATGAATTTAAAACTTGGAGTGAGAAATACTCTAAACTTATCTCCAAATATGCCACTTTAAAAGAAATAAATGTTTTTAATAAAAAAATAGCCTTGGCTCAAAATTTAAGTGCCATAGAAGCAAAAAAAAGCTACGAAGAAGCTTTCATACCTTATAAAAAAGGCTATTGTATCGCTCTTGATGAAAGAGGAAAAGATCTTACAAGTATAGAATTTGCAAAATTTATTCAAGATAAAAATGAATTAACTTTTTTTATAGGCGGTGCTTATGGTTTAAGAGAAGAATTTAATCGGAGTTTAGATTTTAGTCTATCGTTAAGTAAACTTACTTTAACGCATCAATTTGTTAAAACCTTACTTTTAGAACAAATTTATCGTGCGTTTTGCATCAACAACAATCACCCTTATCACAAATAGAAAGTTTTAAAATGAAAAAAAATGAAATACAAAATTTCAAAAATATTTTAGAAGAAAGAAAAAAAGCTATCTTAGAAAATTTACAAAGCAATTCAAATGAAATTGAAGCTCTTCACAATAGCGTTCCAAGCGATAGCGTAGATTTTTCTGTTATAGAAACAGGCTCTCAAATTGACTTTGCTATCAGCACCAATCTCAAAGAAGAACTTATAGAAATCGAGGAGTCTTTAGATAAAATCAAAAATGGCACTTATGGAATTTGCGAATCTTGCGATGATGAAATCGACTCTCAAAGACTAAAAGTCAAACCTCATGCAAGATATTGCATCACTTGCCGTCAAATTGCAGAACAAGGAAAAAAACATGAAAATTAAACTCTTCTTACTTGCAAGTTTTATTTATATAGCACTTATTTTTGCCTTTGCTTGGCATTTAGAACTAGGAAACTATACTCTAAATATCAGCACTTATACCTTTGAACTGCCTATTATGATATGGCTTATTATTCCTTTATTTATTTATATGATTTTAGCCGTTTTACACATAGCATTTTATGGATTTTTGCGTTATTTAAAATTTAAACATTTTTTTAAAGATGCAGCCAAATTTGAAGCTTATACTCAAGATTTACTCCTTGAAAAGGATCTTAAAACCACTTTTCAAACGAAAGAATTTAGAACTGTAGCACAACTTTTTAAAACCATAAAAACACATGAAAAAATTCCACACTCAAATAAAATCAATGAAATTTTAGATCTTATTGATGGTTTAAATAAAAACGAATTTTTTAACCTTAGCAAATTTAAACTCGAAAATAACAATGCTTTATATTTGCAAAATGAAAAAAATCATCTCAAAAACGATGTAAATTACGCCTATACCAAACTTAAAAACCTTAATGAAATCAAAGATGAATTTGAAGAAATTGCTTTTAACACCCTTATAGAAAAAGCTAGTTATGAGCAAATTAAAAATGTAAAAATCCCTAAAAAACCTTCTCAAATTCTTATATTAATCAAGCGTTTTAAAGAAGGAAATTTAGAACTTAGTGTGGCAGAATACGAAGTTTTACTTTCGCACAATATATTAAACGAAAAAGACTATCTTAATGCGGCAAAATTAAGCATCAAGCTTTTAAACCCTGATGCGATTTTAGGAATTTTTAGCAAAATTAAAAATGAAAAAAGCGAAGCTTTAAGAGCATATTTATATCTTTTAGCTGAATTTGGACTTTTAGATGAGTTAAGAGAACAAATTCACAATGATGATAAGAAATTTAATGATTTTAAAGCTTTTTTAGCCTTGCGTGAAAAAAATATCAAAATCAATCTAAACCAACTTATACAATGATAGATTTTAGCAAAAAACCTTTATTTTTAGCTCCTATGGCAGGTTTTTCTGATCTGCCTTTTCGTAATGTGGTAAAAAAATTTGGTGCTGATATTACCATAAGCGAAATGATAAGCTCTAATGCCTTAGTTTATGAAAGTTTTAAAACTTTACATATGCTAGAAAGAGCCGAGTTAGAAAATCCTTATATAGTGCAAATTGCAGGTGCAGATAAAGAAGTACTTAAAAAAGCAGTGCAAATGCTAAATGAAATGGATTTTGTAGATGGGATTGATTTTAATTGCGGTTGTCCTGTAAATAAAGTTGTTAAACAATGTGCTGGCAGTGCTTTGCTAGAAAATTTAGAGCTTTTTAAAAGTCTTGTAGGAGTGATTAAGGAAAACAATAAAAAAAGCCTTACAAGTGTGAAATTTCGACTAGGATTTAATGAAAAATATCCTGAAAAAATGGCTAAAATTTGTGAAAGCTTAGGGGTGGATTTTGTAAGCATTCATGGACGCACAAGAAAGCAACTTTATAGCGGAAAAGCAGATTATGAATCCATTGCTAGTGCTAAAGCAAGTGTTGGTATTCCTGTGATTGCAAATGGCGATATTAATGCTCAAAACGCTAAAGAAGTTTATGAAATCACAAAATGTGATGGACTTATGATAGGGCGTGCAAGCGTGGGAAATCCTTGGATATTTTATGAAATCAAAAGCGGCAAAAGCGTAGATGAAAAACTCAAAAAAGAAATCATTTTAGCACATTTTGATGAAATGATCAAACACTACAAAGATCAAGGCGTAAGCATATTTCGCAAGCATTTACATGAGTATTCTAAAGGGCACAAAGACGCTTCAGCCTTTAGAGATGAAGTCAATCATATCAATGATATTAAAATAATGCGAGAAAAAATCGAAAATTTTTTCTAAACCTTAGTTTGTCCAAAAGATTATTTAATCTATTCATTATAGAATCAGCAAAAGAATTTATACTTTCACTGCTTACTTTCCAGCCATTAGCTTTTGCTTAGTGTTATTGCTAGTATTTGTTGTATTAGTAGAATTTAATGTTTCACTTCTTGCTAGGGTTTGTGAATTTGCACTTTGAATTTCATTTAACTTACTAGCATTTTGTTTTAAAAAAGCATTAGCAAAAGAAAGTATAGAACTATAGTTTGAGTTATCATTGATACTAAAGATACTCATATTAATTCTTTGATTTAGATTTTTCTGCCTTCAGTCTAAATATATTAAAATAATATAAGCAAGATCTGTTCTGTTTTGGGGTGGAGTTATCCTAAATTCCTTATAATCAAACCTTTAGGTAAATTAAAATGTTCTATAAGTTCTTTCTCTTTTTCTCTCATTTCTCCATTATCATTTTCATGATCAAAGCCTAGCAAATGGAGCATAGCGTGAATAAAAAGCAAGCTTATTTCTTCTTCATAGCTATGCCCTAATTCTTTGGCCTTCTCTTTTACCAAATCCACATTGATCACCACAGAACCCAAAGGTAAGTTCTCATCGATATTTTCAAGTGGAAAAGAAAGCACGTCAGTGGTTTTATCTTGTTTTCTTTGCTCTAAGTTAATCTCTTGCATTTCTTTACTATCTACAAAAATAAGCTCCACATCTTTAGGACTTAAAAAACTTGCTATAGATTCTAAAAAATCACATTTTTCATCACTTAATATCATAAACCTTCCTTAATCAAATGGTATAAATTTTCTATTTCTTCATCATCAAAAATCGCACAATTTTTACTGCTATAAAATTGTTTTAGTTTTTTCTCTTCAAACTCAAACCCTAAAGCACATTGAGAATGTGAAGGCAAAAAAGCCCTTAGTAAAGTAATGGAATTTTTGATTTTCTCATCACAGGCAAAACAAAAAAATTCTTTATGCAATCTTCCTTCAAATTCCAAAATTTTTAAATAAGCATCAACAATAACACGCTTTGGATTTTGTTTTTCAAACCTTTTCACACACTCTTGAAGTAAATCAAAATAAAAACTATCAAGCTCTTCCACATCTTTTAAGTGTCTATATAAAAGACGGATAAACTCTTGCCAAATGAGCATTTTATCTCTTTGCATGATCCACAAAAATCCCAAGTGCAACACATCTTTAAGTCTTGGCAAAAAACTAGGATTTTCTTCTAAAGCAAAGTCGATTTCATAACCGCTTAAAATACTAGAATGTCTAAGCCCATAAAAACGATAAGCTTTAATAAGCATTTTAGAACTTAAAATATAGACAATCAAATCCTCATCTTTAACTTTTTGAGTATGGAGTATAAAGCCTTGCATTAAACAATTTCAACACCATAAGCTCTAAGTATATCAAAAGCAGAATTTTCTAATTTTTCATCAAAACTTGCACTTAAATTTTGGTGGAAAATAATCCTTGAATTAGGCTTAGCGCCAAAACATAAAATGATATTAGAAAACACGCAAATATGAGAAACAAGTCCTGCAAAATGAAGTTCTTCATAATCACTTTTTTGTATGAAATTAGCTAGTTCTAAGCTACAAAAAGTATTTTTATAAAAAATTTTATGAGCTTTTTGCAAAAAAGGTTCAAATTCTTTTGGCATTTGCCAACCCAAACTCTCTTTAATACAATGTTTTACAGGTAAATTTAAACCTTCTTTGCTTTGTAAATAATGTTCATCGTGTGTATCATAGGTTAAAAGTAAATGTGTGGTATTAAAATCGATTTGATTTAAGGCTTTAAGAATATTTTCTTTGATTTTTAAAGCCTTATCAAAACCTAAACTTCCATCAATAAAATCATTTTGATAATCCACTAAAACAAAGGCTTTTTTCATGCTTTTATGCCTTTTGAAGCCAAAAACTCTCCGTATGTAGATTGGCAAAAGCGGTTTTTAAACTTGTAAAAAGCTTAGGATGATCTTTTTCTAAATTTGCTAAAAGCTGCTTGGCTTCTTCTCTAGCATGTGGAAATTTTACATTTTTTTCGCTTAGTTTCATACCAGGACAAAATTCATTTCCTATCACGCTAAGTTCATTCTGCATAGCATTATCCCTAAGCTGTCTTTCACGCACAAAAATCAAAGGGCGTATCACAGTTACACCACGCTTGCTTTGATAAATAGGTGCTAAGGTTCTTAAAGCTCCGTTATGAATAAAATTCATAAAAAAGCTTTCTGCTGCATCATCTAAATGATGGGCTATAGCAAGCTTATTAAAACCTTTTTCAAGAGCGTAAGTATATAAAGCCCCGCGACGCATTCTTGAAAAATAACTACAAAAACTTGAATTTTCTCTTATAGTATCACCTGAAACTTCATAAATATTTGAATCAAGCACACTGTGTTTAATACCGTGTTCTTCACAATGTGCATGAAGATGGGAATAATCCTCGCCCATGCCATAACTTAAAGTTACCGCTTCAAGTTCAAATTTAAAAGGAGTGTGTGCTTGCATACGATTTAAAAGATGAGCTAAAGCTAAAGAATCTTTCCCGCCACTAAGCCCTAAAAGAACTCTATCTCCATCTTTAATAAGTTCAAATTTAGCATTAGCTTGTGCAACTTGACGTATAAGTTTTTTACTAAGATTTATCATAATTTCTCACACATTTTAAGCACAAAATTGGCTGAAATTTTAGCTGAATTGATCACAAACTCATCAAAATCGAATTCAGCCTTTTCCCCTGCTTTATCACTCATAGCTCTTAAAATAAAACAAGGCACCTTTAAAGCATCGCAAACCAAAGCCACACTTGCACCTTCCATTTCACAAGCATCGGCATTGAAAATTTCTCTAATTTTTGCTTTTTTTGTTTCATCACAAATAAACTCATCACCCGTTGCAATAATACCTGCACGAAGTTTGACGTTTAATTCCTTAGCAACTTCTAAAGCAAGATTGTTTAATTTCTCATCAGTTTTGATAAAAATTTCATTACCTGGAACAAAACCCAAAGGGTGTCCAAAAGCGGTAATATCAAGATCGTATTGGGCTAATTTTGTTGCATAAAGCAAATCGCCGATTTCAAGCTCAGGATTAAAAGCACCTGCAACACCCGTAAAAAGTAACACTTGTGCACCAAATTTTTCTATCATCACACTAGCACTAAGAGTAGAATTTACCTTGCCGATTTTAGAATACGCTAAAACAAGTTCATGGTTTTTGTACTTTGCAAAATAATAAGTATTATTAGCGTGTTCTATTTTCGTATAATCTTTAAGCGTTTCAAGTAAAGGAGTGATTTCTTCACTCATGGCTCCTAAAATTGCTATTTTCATCATGTAACCTTTAAAAATTCATCAATATCATTCATATTTGTTAAAGCATAAGTTTCTTTTGAAGTGATTTTTTTGTTCAAACCCTTAAGCACGCTTGTGCCAAATTCTATGAAATAATCCACTTCATTTTCACATGCTTTAATGCTTTGTTTATAAAGCACAGGAGAGATAAGTTGTGCTTTTAAAAGCTTTAGGGCTTCTTCTTTACTTGTGTAAATTTTAGCGTTTGCATTAGAAAGCACGGCTTTAAAATTGGATTTTAATACCTTTTCAAGCTCCACACAAAGTTTTGCTGAAGCATTTTCCAAAAGAGGACAATGACTTGCCACATTCATGTTTAAAAGCATAGCTCTTTTAGCTCCTGCTTCTTTAAATACACTTTCATAACTTATTAAATCAAGTTTTAATCCTGCTACGACGATTTGCCCATCGCAGTTATAATTTGCAGCGAAAATTTGCTTGTTTTCTTTTTGTGCTTTTTGGCAAAGCTCTTCAACCTTTTCATCATCAAGTCCTAAAACAACCATCATACCTGCTTCAACTTTTGCACAATCTTCTTGCATGAAAAGCCCTCTTTTATTGACCAAAGAAAGAGATTCTAAAAAATCAAAAGCACCAATGACGGCTAAGGCTGAAAATTCTCCTAAAGAATGTCCTAAAGCAAATTTTGAACTTAAGTCAGGTTTTTTTTCAAGTAAAACACTATAAGCCATTAAGGAATTCAAAACGATGGCGGGTTGAGTAAATTCGCTTTGATTGAGTTTTTCATTTTCTTCAAAAAGCAAATGTTTAAAATCAATCTTACAAAAATCACTTGCATTTTGAAGGAGTTCTTTGGCTTTTATAGAGTTTTCATAAAAATCTTTTCCCATGCCAAGACTTTGTGAGCCTTGACCTGGAAATATAAATGCAGTATTCATTAATGACAACCGCAACCACCGCCACAGCAACCACCGCCACCGTGTCCGTGATGATGATCGTGTCCACTTCCACAACCACAACTATGGCTTCCTGCAATAATACCTGTAAGAATTTCATCTTCACTCGCAGCTCTAGCATCTACGATATTTAAAGAAAAAAGCAAATCACGACCTGCATAAGGGTGATTATAATCAATCGTTACATCATTTTCGCCGATTTCTTTTACAGTTACACGAACAGTTTCGCCATTTTCACCTTCACCAAAAAGCTCCATTCCCGCTTTTAAATCAATGCCTGCAAATTGCTCTTTTGGTAAAGCCTGAACCGCGTTTTCATCATACTCACCCAAACCTTTTTCTTTTTTAATCACTACATCAGCATTACTTGGACAATCAAGTTTCATCACTTCTTCTTCCAAGCTTTCTAAAATCTGACCTTTTCCCAAAATAAAAGAAATAGGTTGAGAATATAAATTTGATTCTAAAACTTCATTTGTATTTGCATCTTTTAACTCATAAAACATTGAAACTACACTATTTTTTTCTATAGCCATTTTATCTCCTTAATTTATTTTCTATTGGGTGAAGCTTTTGCTTCGGGTGAATTTGGATAATTGGTTTTTAAAGCTTTATAAAAACCATTTGCTGTTTTTGTCTCACCTGTTTTATCCAGTGAAATTGCAGTATGATATAAAAGTTTTGGGAAATAATCTCCTTTTGTACTCAAAGAAGAACTTTTTTTATAATAAACAATAGCATTGTTATAATTTTTTTGTTTATACTCGATTTCCCCTAACCAAAAATTTGCTCTTGCAGGTTTATACTGCTTTGTTATGAGAAAATTTAATTTTGCTTTGGAATCTTCAAAAGCATTTTTATCAACATCTTTTATCGCTAATTCTAAAATTTCATTATTTTTTTTCTTTTTCCAAGATTCATCAATTTGCTTTGCTTTATCATCTTGGGTATTTTGAGTATTATTGTTTTCAATAGTATTATTTGAATCTATAGTTGAAACAATATCAGGAGTAGTGGTTTTAACACTTAAATTTGCATCATTTAATTCATTTTTAGAAACATAATTTGCATTAATGGCATCTACCAAAGAACTAAGTTCAGCTAAAACTTTTTTTACTTGCTTATTATTAGCTTCTTGAATTTTTTTACTTTCTTCAACATAAGCTTTTAATTTTTGAATTTCACCCGTGAAATTATTTTCAATATTTTGATTATTCTCTTCAACTTGACTTAATCTAGAATTTGATTTAGCATATTGAGAATTTATACCTTCTAAAGTGCTTTGCAAACCCTCGATTCTTTCATTAATTTCATTAATTCTAGCATTTGTTTGTATATTTTCATTATTTAAACTATCTAACTTTTCTTTAAATAATTTTTCATTTGAAGTTAAACCATAAGAAGAATTGCTTGTTATATCTCCTGCACCAAAAGCTGAGCTTTCTGCATAAAGTAAAGTAGCTCCAAGAAGAGCTACTGTGAATATTTTTTTCATTAATTATCTTGATAATTTAAATTCAGCACGTCTATTTTGTGCATCGCAAGCTTTAGTTTTTTCAGTGCATACAGGATTTGTTTCTCCATAGCTTTTAACAGCAATTCTATCAGCATTTACACCTTTAGCAATTAAAGCTTCTTTTACAGCTTTTGCTCTTTTTAAACCTAGAGCTTGATTATATTCATCGGTTCCCCACTCATCGCAGTTTCCTTCAACGGTAATGCTTACACCGCTTACTTCAGTGTTAAAGATATTAGCATTTGTACCTACAACATTTTGCATATCAGGACGAATATTGAATTTATCAAAATCAAAATATACTTTATTTAAAGTATCATTAAGTTGAGAAATTTTTGAATCAATATCCCAACCATCACTTCCACCTGAACCACGATTTGAATCAACACTACTATCACCGCTTACACTAGTGCTTTTTGTGCTACAACCACTAATAACAACTGCAAGAGCTGCAATTGAAGTAAAAAGAATTTTTTTCATTTACGACCTTTCAAAGTTAATAAATTCCTACTATTATATCTAATTTTTAATTAATTTTAACCTAAAATTGAAATTTTTACCAATCAATTGATTGAATTTTTCCAACTCTAAGAGGAAAATAAAAAGTCTTATTTGCATTTACACGAATAACGCCTAAAGCACTTTGTGCACCTAAATATTTGATAAATACTATACTTCCACCGTCACTAGAAAATCTTGGAAATAAATTTTTTCCATTTGCTGTAAGTTGACGAATATAATCACTATTAATTGACATCAAATAAATATTAAAAACGCCTGCTTGATTTGGTTCACGACTTGAATAGACCAAAAAATCTTTATAAGTAGAGACGGCTGAATTGTTTCTACCATGAAAAACAACTTGTTCAGTGCTATTACTATTTAAATCTTGCATAAAAATATTAGGATATCCTAAACGATCGCTTACAAATACCACTTTACTATCATCTGACCCAATAAAATTTCCATTAACATCAATACCAGAATAATTAGTTAATTGTGTTAGATTTTTGGTATTTAAGTCATATAAGTAAACATCAGGCTGATCTTTTGGAGCCATGGTAACAAGTAGTTTACTTCCACCTGCACTTACATCACTTGCTACAACCATACCGCCACTTGATAAAACTTTACTAGCTTTATTGGTATTTAAATCATAACGGTATAAAGTTGGCTTATCATGATCATAAGCTGTATAATAAAATAGAGTTTGTTCTTTATTTCCCCATTTTGGAAATAAATTAAGCCCACCATCAACAATAACCTTTTGATAAGTTAAAGTATAATCAGCCATAATAATTTGACTTTTTTTAGAGCTAGAATTTTTCGCAATCAAAATTTTATGATCCATCCAATCAACAGGTGCAAGTCCTAAAGCATTTACAGAAGCCTTAATACTTTTATGTGCCAAAAATGGATATTGCTCTAAACCATTTAAGGTATAAGTTTGCTCTGACTTATCAGAACCACCGGCTTTTATTTTTACATTTAAACTCAAAGTGTTACCATTTTTATTTAAAGCATATTCAAAAGTATAATTACTTGTCTCAGTTGCATTAGCAACAACTTCAAAGTTTGAACTTACTTTCAAATCGTTCACGATGATATTATAAAAGCTTTTCTTTAAATTTTCATCACTTAAATTTGAATTGTCTTTAACGATAATCTTTGGCAAAACTACACCAGAATTAACAACATCAATCACTGGATCTTCTGCCCAAAGACTTCCCAAAAAGACTAAAAAAATTGCTAAAATTTTTTTCATTTTTTTCTCCTAATCATTTTTAACTTTTGCTTCATCTCTTAAATTCATGGTAATGTTTATATTTTTATTTTGCGGAGGATAAGTAATAAATTTACCTTTTTGGCTTTCTAGAAATTCAGTCACTTTAGCATCATATAAAGGATTCCCACTTTTTTCAACTGAAGTATAGCCAAATTTTCCATTTTCATCAATAAAAATTTTTACCTTAACAGAAATTTTTTCACTATTTGGATAATACTGAGTCCATCTTTGAGTGATAATACGCACAACTTTCCCTAAAAATTCATCATAAATTCCAATCTTTTGTGCCTTTGTGCTTTCACCTTGTGTTGAACTTTCTTCTTGAAGCAAACTATCATTAAGTTGTTTTACAAGTTCAGAAGCTTGAGGTTTTGGGGCACTAGAAATTCCTGATTTAGCACTTGATTGAATTTTTGTAGTTTTTTCTTCTTGTATTTCTTTGATATTTCCAAAAAGCTCATTAAAATTGCTTGCCTTTTGGTCAATATCTTCGGTTTTAACTGTTTTATTTGTAGTCTGAGCAAAAAGCTTTTCTATATCAACTTGCTCTGTTGGTTTTTGTATTTCTTTAGGAGTGTTACTTTGAGTAATAACTTGTTTTGATGGTTCAGCAAGTTCAATATCCACAAAACTATCTTTTATATCAGTATATTGTATAGCAGGTTCAACCTCGCTTACAAGTCTAAAAAAAACAAGAATTACTATACTAATATATATTGCTAAAGCAAGTAAAAATGAATTTAAATTACTCAAACCATAATTTTTCATGATTATTCAGTTTGTAAAGCAACTTTATTAAATCCTAAATTTTTTACACTTCTTAAGACTGAAATAACATCGTCATATTTTAAGCTTTTATCAGCGCGTATAAAAACCGGATCTTCGGTATTAAATTGTGCTTTTCTTTGAGCAAGATTGTCAGCAAAACTTATAAAATCGTATTTTTCTTGATTTAAAAAAATTTCTTTTTTTGCATTAATACTAATAATTAAACTCTTAACAGTTGGAGTGCTGGTATTTTTTTGACTACCTTGTGGAAGATTAATTTTTTCTTCATAAGTAATGCTTGGAGCTGTTACCATTAAAATCGCAAGCAATACAAGCATAATATCTACTAAAGGTGTGATATTGAGTTCAGGTTTTTCATCATCAAATGGCATTTTTAAACCTTATTTACTCGAACTTATGGCTTTAATCTCGCTATCAATGATGCTTAAAAGTTCAAAAGCTTTTCTTTTAATGATCAGATGAAATGTATAAGCAGGAATTGCTACTAAAATACCACAACCTGTAGCAACTAAAGCCTCGCTGATTTTAGGAGCTATGATACTTAAAGAATTTTGAGTTCCAAGTCCACTAAAAGTTTCAAGTATAGAAATAACTGTCCCAAAAAGACCTATAAAAGGCGAAGTTGAAGCAATAATACTAAGCCAAGTAAGTCCAGCAGAAGCACGGCGACTTGCTAAATTTTTATAGATTTCTAAATGATTTGAAGTTACATCACTGCATTTTCTTAAAATCGAATCAGTACGACTTAAATCTTTCTCACCTAAGAGCAAAGTTTCTAAACTTTCTTTTTCTTTATTTCTCCATGTAGCTAAATAAGTTAATTTAGCAAACAAAATACTAAATGCTAAAATAAAATATAAAGAAAGCCATAATAAAACTATATAAGTAATAATACTTGAACTATTGAAAAAATGAAATATAGCTTCAAAATTCATTAATGCATCCTTGCATTATCAAGTTTTGAAAAAGTTGCTGCTAAAGCTGCATTATCAGAACTCATAGATTTAATCAAATCTTTTGCTTGAGCAAGATTTTTTTCAATCTCACTTTCATCACTTCCACAAACCCAAACCGCACCTTTTGCTAACACACAAATCTTATCTTCATTTACCTTTGCATGTCCAGCATCAATAGCAATTAATTCATGATTTAAATCAGCTTTTTCAATATCAATTACTCCAGATTTTAAAGAAGAAACCAAAGCAGCATGTCCTTTAAGTACACCAAATTCTCCTTCACTACCTGGTAAAGTAACAGATTTTACTTCTCCTTGATAGATTACACCCAAAGGCGTAATTATCTCGAAATTAATCAAATCGTTCATAAATTAACCTTTTAATTTATCCGCTTTTGCAATAGCTTCATCTATATTTCCAACCATATAGAAAGCATTTTCTGGTAAATGATCATATTTACCTTCTAAAATTCCTTTAAATCCTGCTATTGTATCTTCAAGGCTTATATATTTTCCTGGGCTACCTGTGAAAACTTCTGCAACAAAAAATGGTTGTGATAAGAATTTTTCAATCTTTCTTGCTCTTTCAACCACAAGTTTATCCTCTTCGCTAAGCTCATCCATACCTAAAATTGCGATGATATCTTGTAAGTCTTTATATTTTTGAAGCACTGATTGAACACCACGAGCGACTTTATAATGTTCTTCTCCAATGATATTTGGATCAAGCATTCTTGAAGTTGAATCAAGCGGATCTACCGCAGGATAAATACCCTTTTCAGCAATAGCCCTATTCAAAACTGTTGTAGCATCTAAGTGAGCAAAAACAGTTGCTGGGGCTGGGTCGGTTAAGTCATCAGCTGGAACATAAACAGCTTGAACTGAAGTAATTGAACCTTTTTTAGTTGAAGTAATTCTTTCTTGGAATTTACCCATTTCACTTGCTAGGGTTGGTTGATAACCAACAGCTGATGGAATTCTTCCTAAAAGTGCTGACATTTCAGAACCTGATTGTGAAAATCTAAAGATATTATCAATAAACATAAGCACATCAAGACCCATTTCATCTCTAAAATACTCAGCCATTGTTAAACCTGTTAAAGCAATACGATTTCTTGCCCCTGGTGGTTCATTCATTTGTCCATAACATAGAGCAACTTTGTCTAAAACATTACTTTCTTTCATTTCATTATAAAGGTCATTTCCTTCACGAGTTCTCTCACCCACACCTGCAAATACAGAATAGCCGCTATGCTTAAATGCAACATTGTGAATAAGCTCCATAATAATAACAGTTTTACCAACACCTGCACCACCAAAAAGACCTACTTTACCACCTTTTGCATAAGGAGCAAGTAAATCTACAACTTTAATCCCTGTTTCAAAAATCTCACTTTTTGTGCTTTGATCTTCAAAAGCTGGTGGATCTCTATGAATTGCCCATTTTTTATCAAAAGAAATTTCTTCACCTTCATCGATCAAATCTCCAGTAACATTGAAAATTCTTCCTAAAACTTTCTCACCAACAGGAACACTAATAGGATCACCCAAAGCCTCAGCTTTTAAGCCCCTTACCAAACCATCTGTCATATCCATAGCAATAGTTCTAACTCTATTATCTCCTAAATGAGCTGCTACTTCTAAAACAAGTTTATGTTTTTTTCCTTCGCTTTCAAAATTTACAACAATTGCTTCGTTAATTTGAGGTAAATAGTCGTTAAAATCTACATCAACAACCGGACCTAATACCTGTGAAATAAATCCTTGCATTATTTATCTTCTCCTTAAAATTTACTATTTCATTGATTCAACACCACTGATAATTTCTATAAGCTCAGTGGTAATAGACTCTTGTCTTGCTTTATTATAAGCTAAATTTAGTTGTTTTACTCTTGTTTTTGCATTATTAGTTGCATTATCCATAGCTTGCATTCTTGCACTATGTTCTGCCGCCAAAGAATCAATTAACGCATAATACATATTATACTCAAAATATGTTTTCATTAAATCTTCTAAAAGCTCGGTTCCTTCCGGTTCAAGCTCTAAAAGAGAATTATGAGTCTGTTCAATACTCTTTGACTCAACTGGAATAAGATGATTAATTTTAAGTTCTTGGGTAATCATATTTTTATAACCATTATGAACTAAAATCACTTCATCTGTATTTCCATTTAAAAAATCATCTACAGCAGCATGAATTACTTCACATGCTTTCTCATAATCAGGACTAGAACTAAGATGGAAATATTTCTCTAACAATTCTATTTTTTGAAAATTAAAATATTCAATTCCAGTTTTACCTATAGCTCTAAGACGGATATTAATATTTTTTGCTTCATATTTTTTTAGCATTTCACTGACTGTTTTTAAAGTCTTAATATTAAAACCACCGCACAAGCCTTTATCTGCAGTGATAAATATTAAATCTACGGTTTTAATTTGTTCTTTTTTATGAAACAAAGATAAACGTACATCATCTTCATTATGAGCAATTTTATTGATATGAAATGAAATTTCACTCAAAATTTCATCGATTTTTTGTGCATAAATTTTTGATCTTTTAGCTGCTTCTTCTGCTTTTTTTAACTTAGCAGTAGAAACTAGTTTCATAGCATTTGTAGTCTTTTGAGTGTTATGAACACTTTTAATTTTTCTTTTAATTTCTTTTAAATTAGACATAAAAGACCTTATAAATGATTTACTTTAAACTCATTAATGGCTTTAGCTAGTTTTTCTTCCAATTCAGAATCTAAAGCTTTTTTAGAACGAATTTGCTCAAAAATATCTGGATGTTTTGCCTCAATAAAAGGATAAATCCCATCTTCAAATTCTTTAATCCTAGAAACAGCAATATCATCTAAGAAACCTTTGGTTCCTGCAAAAATTAAAACTACTTGTTTTTCAACACTAAGAGGAGAATAAGGTGGTTGTTTTAAGAGCTCAACCATTCTTTGTCCACGTTCAAGTTGTTTTCTACTTGCCTCATCCAAATCACTTGCAAATTGTGCAAAAGCCTGAAGTTCTCTATATTGAGCAAGATCAAGTCTTAATGTACCTGAAACTTGTTTTGTAGCTTTTATTTGAGCAGCTCCACCTACACGAGATACCGATAAACCAACATTAATTGCGGGGCGAATTCCTGAGTTAAATAAATCAGTTTCTAAGAAAATTTGTCCATCAGTAATTGAAATAACATTAGTTGGAATATAAGCAGAAACATCTCCTGCTTGTGTTTCGATTATTGGTAATGCTGTCAAAGAACCAGCACCTAATTCATCATTTAGTTTACTTGCTCTTTCAAGCAATCTTGAATGAAGATAAAAAACATCCCCTGGATAAGCTTCACGACCTGGAGGACGACGTAAAATTAAAGACATTTCGCGATAAGCTACAGCGTGCTTACTCAAATCATCATAAACAATTAAAGCATGTTTTGCATTATCTCTAAAAAATTCACCCATGGTTACGCCAGTATATGGAGCTAAATATTGTAAAGCCGCAGGATCTGAAGCACCAGCATTTACAACAATAGTATATTCCATAGCACCATGTTCTTCTAGTCTTTTAACCACTTGTGCCACTGTACTTTGTTTTTGACCAATTGCAACATATATACAGATAACGCCTTGACCTCTTTGAGATATAATAGTATCAACAGCAACAGTAGTTTTACCTGTTTGTCTATCGCCTATGATGAGCTCTCTTTGACCGCGACCAATTGGCACAAGTGCATCAATAGCTTTAATTCCTGTATGCAAAGGCTCATGAACACTTTTTCTAGCCATAATACCTTTTGCTTTTTCTTCCACAAAACGGTATTCATTAGTATTAATCACACCTTTAGCATCAATTGGTTCACCTAGAGCATTTACAACACGACCAATTAAAACCTCACCTACTGGAACTTTAAGCAATTTCTTAAGTCTTTTTACAGAAGCACCTTCTTTTAAATCTTTTCCTTTTCCAAGTATGACAATACCTACACTCGACTCTTCAAGGTTTAAGGCCATTCCTTTATCACCATTTTCAAATTCTACCATTTCTCCAGCCATAATATTCTTAAGTCCATATACCTTAGCAACACCATCAGCTATAGAAATAATCTTTCCCGTTTCTTCAATTTCAAGATTTAAATCAAAATTTTCAATTCTTTCTTTAATTATTGAACTGATCTCATCAGCTTTAAATTTCATTTACTTTTTCTCCTTAGATAATTTTCAATATATATTCGTTTAGCTTATTTTGAAGAGCTTTCATAGAAAAAGAAAGTTCATAACCTAATTCTTCTAATTCTATTTTAACAGTATCATCTTGACTGATTTTATTGTTTAATTTAATATTTGCATTAAATTTTTTGTTAAGTTTTGCTTCAAGATCTTTAAGATTTTCTTGACTTAATTTTTCTTTAGAATATACAATACCAACAAAAATATTTTCTTTAAAAGCTTTTTGTCTTTCAAGTTCTTTAACTATTTGAGGAATGCATTCTAATCTTGAATTTTTAATCAAAAGTCTTAAAAAATTTTTAAAACTAGAATTTTTAATATCAAAAAGAGAATCAAGAAATTCCATTTTTCTTTCTTTTTTAATCTCATTGGATTCTATAATATTTTTAAATTTTGGCAAAACAAAAGCAGAATTTAAAATACACAAATTCTGATAAAAATCATTTATATCAGCTCTTGAAGCTATCGCTTTTGCATATCTTTTTGCAATTATATTTTCCATATTTAAGATACCTTCTTCATCATAAGTTCTATTATTTCACTCTGTTTTAATGTCATATTTGGATCGGAAAAAATTTCATTTAAAGTATTTGATACTAATTCTTTTTCCATTTTTCTAAATTCATAATCTTTCTGCTCTTCAAAATGTTTTTGAAGTAAATCCAATTCATCTTGAGTCTCTTTCTTAATATTTTGAACTAAAATTTCAGCTTCTTTTTTTGCTGTGGCTAAAGCGGCGGCGGCATTTGCTTTAGCTTCTTCAAGTCTTTTCATCGTATCTAATTTCTTAGCCTTACTTTCTAAAAGTTTTTTTTGAATTTCATCAAGTTTAGAAGAAATTTTTACAATACGGTTTTTGTAAAAATTTTTAAATGGAGTTGCAAGAAAATAATACAATATAGCCACAAAAATTAGAAAATTAATAGTCCTTGGAATAATATCATATTCTCCACTACCATTTGACGCACCAAAAGCATATAAAGGTAGCAAAAATATAATAAAGAATAACTTACTCATTTCTCTCCTCTTAAATTTTCTTTATATTATTTTGCAAAGCTTGCTTGAGCTCAGATAAATGCATATTTAAATGTTCTTGCAACTCTTGTTTTTGAACAGCTAAGTCTGCATAAAAGCTAGCCATTTTTCTTTCTAATTCTTCTTTCTTGCTTCTAAGAATTTGCTCTGCCTCTTCTTTGGCAGCAGCTATAGCACTTTGTTTAATTTTTTGAATTTCTTCTCTAGTGTTAATATGAATAGCTTCTAATTCATCATTTACACCTAAAACTTTTTGAGAATTTTCTTTTACTTTATTCTCATCATTTTTTATAGAATCATTTCTTTCATCCATAAATTTTAAAAGTGGCTTATACAGCATACTATTTAAAATAACTATCATAGCTAAAAAAATAGCCATAGTAGCAAGCATTATGGAAGGATGTATATCTTCAAACATAATTCTCCTTGGTTAGAATTTCCGAAGAACTATTTTACCATAAAAAAGCTAAGATTTTGGTTAAAGCTTCTCAAGCATTTTGATTAATTTTTTAATTTCATCAATATTTTCTAAATGAATTACAAAATCATTATTTTTATTTTTGCAGTCAAATCCAAAACGATTTAGTATTTGTTTTAATTTTTTTATTTCATCTTCAAATTCTTGATTAGGCAAATTTTCATTATTTTTTATTTTTTTAACTATTTTTTCAGTATCTCTAACATTAAGCTTTTGACCTATTATGCTATCAACTAACATTTTTTCATCTTTTTGATCTAAACCAACCAAAACTTTAGCATGACCTTGAGAGATTTTTCCAGAAGCAATCAACTCTTGGGTTTTAATATCTAAATTCAAAAGTCTTAAAGTATTTGTTATTTGAGTGCGAGACTTATGAATAAGTTCTGCTAAATTCTCTTGAGTAATTTTATGAACTTGCATCAAATCCTTATAAGAATTAGCAAGCTCAATAGGATTTAAATTCTCTCTTTGTATATTTTCAATAAGAGCCAATTCTCTAAGCTTATTCTCATCAATATCAGCAATAAAAGCTAAAATTTCTTTTTTCCCTAATGCTTTCACTGCTCTTAAGCGACGTTCTCCAGCAACTAAAACAAATTTATTATTTTTTTTAAATACAATAATAGGCTGAATAAGTCCAAATTCTTTGATAGAATTGGCAAGCTCATCTAAGGCTTCTTGATCAAAATTCTTTCTTGGCTGGAATGGATTAGGTGAAATTTGATCAATTTCTATCATAGTGCTTTGATTTTTATCAAAACCCAATTCTTTACTGTAAACAGTATCCATATCACTGATTAAACTGCTTAAACCCCTATCTTTATTTAACCCCATTATAATTATCCTAATATAGAATACGCCAAATTTTGATAGGCAACAGAACCTGGTGATTTAATATCATAAAGGATTATAGGCTTTCCAAAACTTGGACTTTCTGCAAGTTTTACATTGCGAGGGATCACAATAAAATCATCTTCGTTTCCGTTAATAGTAAAAAGTTGTTTTTTAAAATTTTGTTTCAAATCATCTACAACATCTTTAGAAAGATTATTTTGAGAGCTATACATTGTCGGTAAAAATCCACGAACCCTAAGTTTAGAATTAATAGTTTTTTTGATAATTTTAATTGTATTTAAAACCATAGCTACACCTTCAAGTGCATAAAATTCACACTGTATAGGGATAATTACACTATCGCTTGCTGCAAAAGCATTTATAGTAATACTTCCAAGAGCAGGTGGAGAATCAATAATGATAAAATCATACTCGTCAATCACTTCTTGAATTTGATTTTTAAGCAACATTTTTTTCTCATTATTTTCACCTTTAGCAAGCTCTTGCTCTATACCTACAAGACCTATATTTGAAGGAGCTAAATGAAGTTGTGGCAATTCTGTTTTTAAAATAATATCGGAAAGCTTTTTTCTTCCTATAAAAACATGGTAAATATTATACTCATAATTATTACGATTAAAACCAAGCCCTGTAGTCGCATTAGCTTGTGGATCAACATCAATCAAAAGTACTTTTTTTTCAGCCACAGCCAAAGAAGCGGCTAAATTTACTGCTGTTGTAGTCTTTCCTACCCCACCTTTCTGATTTGCTATTGTAATAATTTCGCTCATCTTAAACTATACACCCTTTTATCACCTAGTAAAATTGAACCATCTTCATACAAAAAAGAATTTTCAAGCGAAAAAACTTTACCTTCATGATGGACGCTAAATTTTCTTGATTTTTCGAATTCTAACATATACTTGCTAAAAATATTCTTCCATAAAATTTTTTCTTCTACTTTTTGCAAAAACTCATTCACTAAATCTTTAAGCGAAATTTCTATATCACAAAAAACTGTATTTTGGGGTGCAAATTTAAGATTTAAACCTATACCACCTATAATAAAATTTGAAATTTTAGCACTTATAACTCCTCCGGCTTTTTTATCATCTAAATATAAATCATTAGGCCATTTAAGCCAAATTTTAGAACCTTTTTCTTGTAAAACTTCTTTAAGCAAATAAGCAAAATAAATACTCACAGAAGCCAAAGGCAAATCTTTTGGCAAATCTCCTTCTTTAATACAAAAAGAAAGATGTAAATTTCCTTTAGAGCTTTGCCAAGAATTTTCCCTACTTCCAACTCCATTTGTTTGTTCTAAAGCATAAATAGCAAAATTTCCATCAATCTTTCCATTGCGTATTTGATCACATAAAAAAAGATGAGTTGAATCTATACTTTCAACACAAGCTATCTTCACTTTTAAGCCTTTTTCCATTTAAATAAGTCCTGCCATCAAGAGCTTTTTTTCCACTTTCTTGAAGTTTTTTAATACGCAAAACCCCTTCTTTACAAGCAAGCAAAAAACTTTCTTTTTCTAATTCTAAAATTTCACCCATCTTAGCGTTTTGTTTTAATTCGTCCACAAGTTCAAGTTCTAAAAATTTAAGTCCATTTTCTAAGAAAACTCCAGGCCAAGGAGTAAAAGCTAGATATTTTTGATAAAGCTCTCTTGCATTTTGTAAATTTACAAGCCCATCTTCTTTTTTGATTTTTCTACAAAGCGTTGCTAGACTTTCATCTTGTTTTTTTGGGGTGATTTTATCAAAATTTAAAAGAGTAGAGATGATGAGTTTAGCAGCCAAATTTGCTAAAAGTTCAAAAACTTCACTTGAATTTTTATCTTTTATATCACATTCTAAACTTTCAAGTATAGCACCTGTATCAAGCCCTTCTTCCATGAACATGGTGCAAACTCCACTTTTTTCATCTTTATTTAAAATCGCACTTTGAATCGGACTGGCACCACGGTATTTTGGAAGTAAAGAAGCATGCAAATTTACGCAAGGTGCTAAATCCAAAATGGCTTTAGGTAAAATTTTTCCATAGGCGGCAACCACAATAAAATCGGGATTTAAATCCTTAATTTGTCTTATAATATTTTCATCTTTTAAAGAACTTGGAGTAAAAATAGGAATATTAGGATAGTTTTGACTTAAAAAAGCCTTAGTATCACTTGGAGTTAAAATTTGCTTTCTACCTACAGCTTTATCAGGCTGGGTAAAAAGTGCTACAAGTTTAAAATTTTCATTTTCTACTAGTGCTTTTAAAATACAAGTTGCGTAAGATGGAGTACCCATAAAAATAATTTTTTTCATCTATCCACATTCTATAAAAATTTACAAAAATAATAACAAATTTGAATTTAAAATAGAATTTAATTTTTATACATAGAATTTATCCCATCCTGAAAGATTAAAATGAGATAAATTCTTTAAATTAAGAAAAATCAAAAATAAGCTTTAAAACCTCTTCTTCTTAACATCTTCTAAGATATTATTAGCTATATGACTGACTGTATTAGAAATAATAGCTGATTCATTAGCAATTTCAACATTATCTTTAGTTGTTTGATCAATTTGAGCTACACTGTCATTGATTTGAGTGATACCTGCAGTTTGTTCTTTGATACTTTCT
>JACRSG010000021.1 GCA_014305285.1 Campylobacter jejuni | reverse complement strand
TGAAACTTTATAATTTAAAAGATTTTAAGCCCTTTTTTCGAAAAAAGGAAATGAAATTATAACTCATTAAACTTAAAAGGGAATTAAATAATGTAAATATTTGTTGGGTTTAGGAAGAAGATGGGGGGGGGGATTTTCCACAAATTTACAAACTCTTGATCCACTTTTGTTAAAGTATAATTTCCACCATCAAAATTACCGCTAAAGGCATATTTATTGGCACCAACAGAATCGATAGCTATTTACTTTCCATTATTAGTTAAATATGAAAAATCAATATCGATCATAAGGCAAATTGTAGTTAAACCATCTTTAAAAATATTTCGATTGAGTACATCACTATTCCAACCATCAGCAAAAAGCTTCCATTCATTAGCATTCATATAATGATTTATATTTTGTCCGTTAAATGGGCTGTTTTAGCATTATTTTGTCCATCTTGTCCTGCTAACTCCGTCCTATACCTATTTCAACTTTATTACCTATTAAAACAAGATTATCTGTATTAATCTTTCCAATATTTATAATATTTCCTTGTTTGCTTACATCAAATGCTGGAGAAAAACTTACTCCTTGAGAAATAAAATTTTAAACATCTGAATCTTTTAAAGGCGTCGTACTAGCTACAAATTTTCCCGCAGTGATAGTTCCTGTTTTACCGATCAAAACTCCCATAGAATTAACTAAAAAGATATTATTATTCCACCATTTAAAGCTCCACCTATCTTAGAAGCATCTTTTTGATAAACAACATTTAAGTAATTTTTGCCAGAAGTTGTAAAATTTACACTTTCTCTCTGAGCTATATTAAAACCACTACCCCATTGGATAATATGATTTTGCCTTTTTCTATAATCGTTACAGTATTTCCAGAGGTATGAATAGCCCCACTTGAACCATGAGTGAATTTACTTCCTTGTGATAAAGCATAAACTTGAGAAAAGAGCAAAGAACTCACCGCAAATGATAAAACTATATGTTTACTCATCTTTTTCATGTTACCTTCCTTTAAAGTATGTTGATATACATTATTTTGCATCATCTGAAACTTCCTTCAATGCACTTTTAGCCAACTCTTCCATTTTGTTTTTAATAAGAATTTCTATACTTCCATTTACAGGAAGATTGATAAGTTTTTCCATAACCAAGATAGGATTTTTTATTTTATTTGGCAAAATAAAAGTAAAATTTTCAAAGTTATTTACCACTTCTGTTTGACATCTGTTTTTATAAAAATCTTCTTGATGCGGCAGAACTTGAGCGATTATTTTGCCTTTTTGATTTATTTCATGAAAGACAGAACTAGAGAATCGATATTTACATCTTTGAAGAAATTCAACTCTCCACCTAAATATAAAGTGTTATTATAAGATTTAAAATTTGAAATATCCGAAGTTCCAGATGGAGTTAAAAATATAGCATTTACACAATTCCAAACACATTTAACACTTTCTTACTATCTTTTATTTATCAATCAAGGAGTATGGAGATTACTTATTTAGAGGTATAAAAGGATTTGCTAAATTAAGAACATAGATTATATTTTTGAAATAAAACATAAAGCAGTAAAACAAAGAATAAAAATTATATCTTTTATAAACATCAGGGTTTAAAAACTACTTTAGAAACTTTTAATATAAGTAGAAAAATACTTTTTAGATAGCAAGAAATTTATCACAAAAACAATGATAATTTAAATGCCTTAAATCCAAAATCCACCAAATCAAAAAATACAAGAAAAAGTTCATTTGATTTATAAATTACTTTAGAGATTAAAAGACTTAGGAATATTTATCCCAATGGAAGCTAAAGAAAGATTATATTATTTATTAAAGTCTTTTTGTGAAGAAAGAAATTTAAAACTTCCTAGTGTTTCTACTATAGAAGAATCATCTCTAAAAATAAAGATAAAATGAGAATAACACCTACAAGAATGAATTGTCTAGTATAAAAAATTTAATTAATAATATGGCGAAAAAAGTTTATATTGAAGACTTTAAATTACTTGACAAAAAAACGATGAAAGGAAAAAGAATATTTCAGGCTATGACACTTTTTAAATTTATCAACTATGAAGAAGGACAAAAGTTTTTATGAATGGTATGATTTTAATCGCTTTGTTTTAAAAAACAAGCCGAAAAAGATATAAATGCTAAATCTAATATAGTCTTATTTAAAATTAAAACTTTTAGAATTTATATTTGACTATAAAAACAACAATAAACGTATAGCACAGGAAAAAGCTAAGCAAGAGAAATTTTTTACTAGGCTAGAAATTTAGCACTTACATAGGAAAATCTATTTATGATGAAAGATACGGCGAAATAATTGTGACTTCTTAGAAAGAAGATAAAATTTTTATAATTGCAAAAAGAAAAAGCGATGATAAATTTGTAGGCTTTAGAGTTAAAAATTTTAAAGACATATAAAGTTTAGAAAAGCTAAAAGATAAAGCTGAAGAACTTTTTTACTTAGACAAGCAAAGAGTAATGAATGCTAAAGAAGTTCAAAACTATAAAAATCTTTTTAATTGATTATATTTAAATTAAAGTTTTTAATGTTTTAAGCTTTAATATCTATACTTTTTGGTGCAGAATTTAAAGAAAGAATTTTATTAAATTCCCCTGCATCATCATCACTAAATTTCACACCAAAAAGAAGTTCTAATTCTTTACTAGTGTTAAATTTACCTTCTAACAGTTTTTTTACAAGCTCGTTTCTTGTGCTATCATCTTTGTAAGTTTCTTTGTTTTTACTTTCTGCTTGTATAGGTTTGAAAGTTTCTTCTTTGTTTTCTTCTGAATTTTTTTGCGATGAATTAATATTTCTAAAATCGACTAAATATTTTTGTTGAAGCTCAAGATATTTTGTTTTAAATTCATCTATATTTTTGCTTGTATGAAAGAGTTTAGTATAAGCTTCATCATAACTCACCCCATCAACTTCCATCCAATGGGGTGATTTTGTATTTTCATCTATCCATTTAAATAAGCTTTTAACCTCAGATTCTGAAAATTCATTTTTCCTAAGTTTATCTTCTATTGATCCTTCAACCAATTCTACTTTATCGCTTAGTTTTACATAATCCTTGTACACATTTATAAAACTATTACCAAGTTTTTCTCTTGCTTCTTTTGTAAGCCCAGGATTTCCATTTTCAATACTTTCATCTCTAATTTTAGTAAGTGTCTGTAGAGGATTATTTCCAAAATATCTATTAAAAGAACTTAAAGTAATCATCTTGCATACCCCCCCCCCTCCAAGAGCAGACTCCATTTGCCCTTTGTATTTGTTTGCCATTTCTTTAATAATCATATTATTATTTAACATTGAGCTAGAATTAAATTTATACATTTGCTGAGTTTGTGTATCATATGCTCCAACTCCATAAGTGAAAAGAACATAAGGTTTTCCTAAATCAGAAACTTTTACTTGTCTTTTAACTGTATATACAGGAAGGATAGAGAGAGAATTTTGTGTTACTTGTAAAAATGCCGTAAATCTATTTTTACTAGGATTTGAGCAAGATGTTTGATCTATACCACAAAGCCCTTGTGGAGCGTTTGCATTGCCTTGAAGGTAGTTTGCCATATATTGCAATTCTCCTTCAGTGTATTTTGCTATGGCATATAGTTCATCTGCTGGATTCCATTGAGTTCCATTGTGTAAGAACACAACTTGATACCCACCCTTAACTTGTTTCATCTCATCTAAATTAAGAGCTTTAACCCCTTGAGAATTATCACTTAAAACACCATTGCTAACTTTAGCTAAAAAATCCTCAGCAAAAACAGAACTAGTCAGTAAAGAAGTTAAAGCTAATAAAGCAAAAATCTTTTTCATTGAAAATCCTTTCATAAATTCTTTTTGTAAGTTCTTTAAAACTACTATCGACTTATTCTAGCAAAAGTTTAATCTTGCTTTGAAAGTTAAGTGAATTTTCTTTAAATACTTAAAATTTTATTCTCGGTTTGTTTGCTTTTGTAACAAATTTTCATTTTTATCTTAAATTATATTAAGCAAGTAAAAATATTTAAAGATTTTAAAATATTTTATCTTAGAATAATAAACTTTTCAATATCAAGGATTAAATTTTAAAATTAACTTGAGCTGATTATTTAAAATGTAAGGATTGACAATGAAAAAAATTTTCTTAACATTTATGGTTTTAGTTAATTGTGTTTTTGCTAGTGATGAACTAAATATAGACAGTTTATTTAAAAAGCAAATAGGCTTAAGAAGCATTACAAGCTTTTCTTTGCTTAGCACAGGAAATGCAAACTCGTATTCTCTTTATCCTAATATAACAATAGGCGGAGATCCTACAATTTGGAATGATACAAAGCAAGTGTTTTTAACTCAAACTTTCATTTATACCATAACACCTAAGTTTGACATACTTATTTCAGGGGGCGGAAGTTATGCAAGAGCTGAATATACAAACTTTTTTACAAATGAGTATTCTAGTAAAAACAGAATAGGTTTTGATAGTTTATGGCTAGGTTTTATTTATACAGGCGATAGCATTGCAGATTTAATTCCACAAATTACCTTTCAAACTGCAGTCGTTCAAAGAGAAAAAGCAATCAATCAAACCAAAAACTTTTATCTAAAATCACAAAGCTTACAAGCTAGTTTAAGGGGATATAGCGATCCTGTAGTTTATAGTATTTATACAGGATTTGGTTATAATCAATCAAGAAAATTTAAAACCCTTAAAATAGAGTATGGAAATAGTATTTATGTGGGCGGGGATTTATCTATTATTCTAAGTCCTAAAATTACTTTAGATTTAGGAGCAGAGCAAAGATTTCAAACCGAGCAAAAAATTAATGGTGTAAAAAATTCAGAAATCAGATCAATTCCTACAATTAGTGGCGGTTCTACTTATAGCATAAATCAAGATACTGCTGTTTCAGTCAGTGCAAGTCTAGGTGGAAGCTCTGCTGCACCTGATG
>JACRSG010000020.1 GCA_014305285.1 Campylobacter jejuni | reverse complement strand
TTTCGCTACGCTACAAGGCTTGCCTTTTTCGCTAAATTTCACAAAAGGGTTTTTTATCGGCTCCTTGCGTCGCGAAAAAAACGGGTTTGTGGTTTTTTGATTTGTGGTTTTTTTGCATTGTTTTTTTACACGGCAAGGCGTGTAAAAAAAAGCAAAAAAATTTCATTCAAAATTTAAACTTGGACTTTCATCTAAGCTATGCACTTCAGGGTATTGTTTTTGCATTTTTACTCCTTTAATTAGCAAATAAATTTCCTTGATTATCTTTTAAATCTATTGTTACAGCTAAAGCTCTAGGTCGTCCAACTTTGTTTAGCGTGTCAAAATTTACCTGGTATGTAAAGCTAAGTTTTGAGACCAAATCAAGTTCTTTTTTTACAGGTTGGAGAATTTTTCTTTCAATATCATTTATAGTCTTATAGGCTGTTCCAAAAAAATCATTTAAAGCATCTAAATCCATTCTTTTTCTTTTTCCTATGTGCTTATCGTAACTATTGATTTCATATAAAAGCGGTGCCATCCTGAGAGTGTTTTTGTTTTTAATATCCATTAAAAGTTTTGTGTTGAGAAAAGTATAATTTTTGCTTACACCCACAATCATATTTGCTATACGCTTAAAAAGATGAATTTCAGTGCGATTTTTGCCATATTCAATTTTAAACAAAGGCAGTAAGTTCATACCTTCCACAATGTTTTCTTTTTCATCTATAAAGCTAATGTTGGTCTCTTGCATTTGTTTTAAATTGTTTCTAATATCCTTGACATTTGAACCTATATACTCAAGCATTTGCTTTGTATTCACTAGAACGCTTACTAAATTTTCATCAGAAAGTGCGGATAAATCCTCTTTTTCAAGAACAGAAGCCAAATAAAACATAACTTTTAAACACACTAAATTATTTTTGCTGATTGTATTATCAATAAAATCGTTACTTATCTTTTGATGAGTTTGTATTTTTCGTTGTTCTAGCTTTTCGAGTTGTCGTTTTCTAAATTCCCTTGGTGTCATTTTTCTCCTTTTTCCGACTTTTTGAAATTATATTATCGTTTTTTTACTTAAACCAACCTTTTAAGGTTTAAAAGTCGGTTTATTTTTTGCTAATTTAAAACAAAATGTTTTAAATAACTATATATTAATTTTACCGACAAAAAAAATTTTAAAGCTATAAAAATACTTTATTGTCGTTAAAATGGAAAAATAGGCATTTATAATTTTTAAGATTTTAAGTGTTTCACAGGCATGTTTTAAGAATTTCACAAGAAATTCATTTAAAATGTGAAATTTAGGCATTTCTATATTTTTTATGGATTTAACCTTAAACGATAAAAAAAATAAAATTTGTAGTTAAAAATATGGATATATAGCTATTCAATTAATTTCTTATATAAAACTTAAATTGGATTATAAAAGCGATAAATTAGATTATAAAAGCGATAAATTAGATTATAAAAGCGATAAATTATTTTGTGAAACATCTATTTTATAGGAGTTTGAACGACTTTTTCACAGCCCTATAATAGTTTTTATAATAGTTTTTATAAATCAAAAGAGTTGACTTTTTCACATTGTTTTTGCTTAAAAATATTTTTGATAATATAAATTTGGCGGTGGCTTGTCCGTTCGTTGCTTCTAGAGCAACTTCACGCCCCCGCACCCCATTCACGCAAATCATAGCACCTGATAAGGTGCGATTTGCTAAGCTGATTAGCGATGAGAGTATTTTAAATTTAAATTTCAATTTGATTTTTAAATAGTGTATAAAAGCACAAAAACGCGTCTTAAATCGATTTTCTCAAAAAAAAGGTATAAAACCATTAAAAAAAGTTTTAAAGCGAAATTTGGCTAAATTTTGAAAGAAAATAAATAAATGCAATAATTAAAATCACAAAAACAAATTCAAATCTAACAAAACTTTTCATCAAAAAAACCTAAACCGATGTTGTAAATATTCTTTATTATCAATGATTTTTTGTTTATTAAGTTTTTTATAATCTGTGTAATAAACGTTAAAATAATTTGGATCATCATCTCTAATAAAAAAATCAATCGAAGGTTTTGCAATTAAAAGAGAAATTGCTAAAAGCCCGAAAGAAAGTATGTATTCAAAAGGCTCGCCTGTTTTAATTCTTCCACCAAAAAGCGTGAATTTATTTTTATCAAGCGGAGAAATCGGAACGCCTGAGATCGTAAGAGCGTCGGCTATCCAATGGCTAAGATAACCCATGCCAAACCAAAAAAGAAGATTATTAAAATCAAGAATGAAAGAAAAAGCTATCAAAAAAAGTGGAATGATTAAAAAATGAGTTTCCCCCCGATGTTTTACATGAATGCCAAAAAATTTCAAAATCCATTCTATCCAGTCAGGCGCAGTACTTCCAATCATGGCTAAAGGCATCCCGAAAGGCGAGAATGGTAAAGAAATCGCAGTGGCTATGGCGATATGGCTCTTCCAAGTCATTTTAAAAGCCTTTCTAAATTTGGCTTAAATTCATCTTTTACAAAATCAAGTAAGTTAAATTTAAGCTCGCTAAACTCAAGCTGTGCTAAATCAAGTTTCGCGGTTTTTGCGTGCAAGGTTTCTAAATTCTCTAACCGCTCATCAAAATTTGCAACCGCTTCATTAACGCGGATCTTTAAGCGATTCTCCTTTTCCTGTAAAATTTGAATTTCACCTTGCAAATGCAAAATTTCAAGTTTTTTGGCTTGAAAATCTCGAACGAATTTAGCGATTAAAACCCTTTGTTTGCGAATTTCTTCTTTTTTTAGTCTCGCCTCTTTTGGATCGATAATCTTAAACTCAGCTTGAAATCCGATGTAAGCGTAAGGTCTTAAATTCTCGTATTTATCCGAATTATCTTGATATAAATTTCTACTTTTCTCGCCAGCAAAGCCCAAGAAACTTAAATTAAAGCGTTCTAAAAGCGGTTGAATTTTAATCGCTCTATGTTCCCAAACGAAATTTACAATTTCGTCAATATTGAAATTTTGTCGTGCGGTGCTTTTTTCATAGACAAAAGCGTCCATTTTTTGCAAATTTTCTAAATCCGTTTTTGTAATTTTAGAAGCGTTATAGTCGGCAAAAAGAGGGGCTATGAAAAAAAACAAAATGAAATTTAAAATTTTCATTTTTGCATACCACGCATAGCAATTCTTCCAGCAGTTACCAAAAGTGCTAGTTCATACAGTCCTGTCGCAAAAAGGGCTAAAACAAAGATGACAAAAAGGGCATTTGTCGCGTCTAGCGAAGCTTTAGAGCTTAAAGATATTATCTCAAGTTTTTTGCGTCGTGCCTTTAAAATTCCCCCAACCGTCTTATTTATGGAATTTTCATCTTTGGCAGTGACTATAAAACGCTTACAATTTCGCATGAGTTCTTTTGTCATTTCAAGCTTTTTTCCTGTAAGTTTATCCAAATCATCGATGATCAAAGTTGAATTTTTAGACTTCTCGACAAGTGCAATTATTTTTAGATAATTTTTTGAAGTATCCAAATTTTCTAAATTTAAATTTGCGTCATGGGTACCATAAATTAGCCTTTTGGTTTCATCATCGTTATCTAAATTTCGATGAAAAATTTCAGCAAGACTATCTGTCGCGGAAAAAAAGATCATATGATCTTTTTTCCAAAGATCTTTAGCATTTTTTAAAAAAGAATTTAGCCTTTTGCTTTTTCCAGATGCGTTTATACCGGTTATCAAGATGTCCGATTTTTTCGATATATAAGTCTGTTTTGCTTTGTCAAAAATTGTCTTTTTTTTTCGTAATAAAATTTTAGTGCAGTTTCCGTGTTTTTTAAAATAAAAGTAGTGAATCATCTCCCCCCCCCCCACAATCAGTTAAATTAAAAGCGTTTTAAAACGCTTTGTATAAGTTTATAACTTAACTTTCTATCGCTTTCTAAATTTACAATTTTTACGATATCTTTCACCGGTTTTTTTCGTAGTTTGTAAATTTTTTTAATTAAAATTTGCTCGTGATGTACTTCCTTTAGTTTTTTTACGCCATTTTCAAATTTAAACTCATACCCAAAGGGCGGATACTTTCCACCAAGAGCCTCACCGCGTTCCTTTTTCAAATTTAGCGTATTTTTAATGCGAAAGCGTATCAGTTCTTTTTCGTAGTTTGCAAAAACGCTTAAAATTTGAAATTTTAAATTTTCGTTTATATCATCGTCTTTATTATCAAGGCTAATTAAATTTCCACCGCGTCTTAAAATTTCATATTTGATCCAGCCTGATTTTAGCAAATCCCTTGAAAGCCTATCAAGGCGAAAAACGATAACATTATCACCTTGCTTTAAATTTTCAAGCATTTTAATTAAAGCTATTCTTTTGCTAAATTCCGCAGATCCGCTTATTGTTTCTTTCACAATTTCATGGATTTCAAATTTAGCTTTAATCGCTTTTAATTGCATTTCAAAAGAGTTCTTTTGTTTCTTACCATCAGTCGAAATTCTAAGATATGCAAAATTCATAAAAACATTGTATCAAAAAAAGATAAAAAATTTCTTTTCAGGTGAAAAGAATTAAAAATTAAAAATGGAACCCCTATAATTTAAATTTTAAAGTTATGTTAAAATCAGTTCTTGCAAAGAAAATTTCACAAAAAAGGACGCCCTGTTGTATATATTTTTTTTCATTAAATTTAAGAATAAAAAAATAATTTTAAGTTTAATATAAGTTTTAATTTTAATCTAAATTTAGCAATAAAAAATAATTAAAATTCCAGCATTGCAATGTTTTCAATGGAGTTTCCCAGCGTTGTAATTTTAATAATGAAATTTCAGTTTTAATCGCCGTTCTTTTCATTTTGGTATGGCACTCATCGCAGTGTTAAATTTTAGCGATTTCGTGCCTACATTGCATTGTAGGGCTTTATTGCGTTTTTCGGTACTGTTTCGCGAAAAAACGCCAAGCCCTTTTATTGCAAGGTGAAAGCCTAAAGAATTTAGCTTTTAGCGAAAAGCTAAATTTAGGCTTTTATTTTATGTGGTGACGCTTTTTTCTTTTGATCTTTTTTGCTTCGCGGACGCGGAAAAGATTTTCCGCAGTAGCTTCGCAAAAGCCTAAAGAAAAAAGCTGTTTTTTATAACGCGTAAAACGCCCCTTTTCCCCCTAATTCCCCCTTTGCATTCCCCCTTTTTACCCCCTTAATCATCCCCGTGTTTTTTACGCTACGCTTCAAAAACAAGCGGTTTGGCTATTTTTATCGCAAGGGGGAAAATAGGGGGAATTTTAAGGGGCTTAGCGTCGCACTCAAACGCCGTGCGACTTTTTACGCTATTTTGTTCATTTAGCGAAAACGCCTTTCGCTACGCTACAAGGCTTGCCTTTTTCGCTAAATTTCACAAAAGGGTTTTTTATCGGCTCCTTGCGTCGCGAAAAAAACGGGTTTGTGGTTTTTTGATTTGTGGTTTTTTTGCATTGTTTTTTT
>JACRSG010000019.1 GCA_014305285.1 Campylobacter jejuni | reverse complement strand
TTGTCTAACAGGAATTTCAGCTTTCCAATCGATAAAACTCTTTATTTTACTATTATCAAACATTTGATAGTCAGCATCAATAGGACGCATCCTATCTTCATCTTGTCTTACCTCAATACCCCCCCCCCATATCACTAAAATTTAGCAATATGTCTATAACTTCAGGGAGCTTAAAAGCCTCTTCTCCTGCTATATTAAAAGCTTCTCCACAAGGAACATTGCCTTTTTCGCTCTCAAGTGAAAGTAGATAATAAGCCCTTATAGCATCACGACAATCTTGAAAAGTTCTTACACTTGAAAGATTTCCAACCTTGATAACAGGCTCTTGATAACCCGCTTCAATAAGTGCAATTTGCTTTGCAACCGTGCTTTCAAAGAAAACATCAGAGCGTCTTGGACCACTATGCGTTCCCATTCTTGTAACAAAGGTACGAATCCCATAAGCTTCGCCATAAAATCTCCCTAAATAATCAGCTCCAATTTTACTTATACTATAAGGACTTGCACCGTGAAAGGCTGTTTCTTCGTTAAGTTTAACACCTGCTTTTGCCTTGCCATAAACTTCACTTGAAGAGCAAATATGCACCACCGGATCATATCCATCTTTTGCCTTTAAAATTCTAATGTTTTCTAAAATATTTGCTGTGCCTATGATATTTGTTTGTAATGTTTCTATAGGTATATCAAAAGAAGTTTTTGGGTAAGACTGAGCCCCTAGATGAAAAATCACATCAGGTCTTTGACTCTCAAAAAGCTTTTGAAGACTAGAGTAATCACTTAAATCTGCATAAAAAATGTTAATTCTATCTTTTTTATTAATCCTGTCACTTAAATGATAAATATTATCCATAGGTTCTTGCCAACGCATCATTCCTATAACTTCATAATCTGTATTTGCAAGCAAAAAATCTGCCATTTGCGAGCCAACTTGTCCTGTAAACCCTGTAATTAATGCTGTTTTTTTCATGATTATCCTATTGTCTTATCTTTTAAATACCACTCATACATCATTTTGACACCATCTTCAAGCTTAATTTTTGCCTTCCAGCCTAAATTTTGCAATCTTGAACTATCTAACATTCTATCCATTGTAGAATCTGGTTTTGTATTATTCAACACAATTTCACCCTTAAATCCAACAATATTTTTAATCAAAAAAGCAAGTTCTTTGATACTTAAAAATTCCCCACTTCCTACATTAAGATGCGGTTCATTAGATGAAACAATATCTTTAAAATCTATATTTTTCATCACATGAATAGAAGCATCGGCTAAATCTTTTGCATGAATAAATTCCCTAATTACACTACCACCACCCCAAATTTCTACACTATCTTTACTTACGCCAAATTCTTGTAAATATTCCATTGCTTGCTCTAAGGAATTCATTTGTAAATCCTTTAAAACCTCATCAATTTTATTTTCATCTAAAAGTTTTGCTAAATGAAATTTGCGAAGTAAGGCGGGTAAAACTTTTGCTTTCTGTAAATCAAACTCGGTTGTCTCTCCATACAAATTTGCAAGATACAAAGTGATAAAATTTGTTCCATATTGCAAATTATAACTTTCGCACATTTTTGTTCCTATAATTTTTGGCAAACCATATGCAACAGCTTTTAAATCTAACTTTCCATCTAATAAGCTTTCTTCTTTAATGGGATTGATAGCTTTTTGAGGATAAGCCCAAGCAGAACCGTAAAAAATAAGCTTTTTAACATTATTTTGATAAGATGAATGAATGATATTTGCTTGAAGTACACTATTTTCATAAATTACATCAGCTGGAGTAAAAAGTCCTAAAGTATCAAGCTTAGCAGCACATAAAAAAACATAATCTGGTTTTTCTTTTGCAAAAAAACCAGCCACCGCTTTTTGATCTACTAAATCTAATTCTTTTCTTGTTTTTACAATAATATTATTAAAGCCCTCATCTATGAGTGTATTATAAAGAGTTTTTCCTAAAGTGCCACCATGTCCTGCTATATAAATTTTAGAATCTTTTTGCATTATTTATCCTTACTCATCGCTAAAATATCACGCTCTGAAAGGATGGGAGAATTTGTTGGCCAATCTATACCAATTCTCTCATCATTCCAAGCATAAGTAAATTGATCAGGCGCATCCACATAATCTCCTAAATAAGCACATTTATAATAATAAACTGCACCTTCACTACTGACATAATGAGCATTTCCAAAACCTGCTGGTACTAAGATGATTTGTTGATTATCTTGATTTATGACAAATCTTTCATGTTTTAAATAGGTTGGAGAATCCTTCCTGCAATCAACTACAACTTGATGCACTTCTCCATAAACGCAAGTGGCTAACTTATAAGTTTTTGCATCGCCATGGATACCGCGGATAACATTATGTTTAGAATGTATGAATTTATCATGTATAAATTTTAATCCATTTGGCAAAAGCTTATCCATAGCCTCGCTTGTAAAAGCTGTCCAAATTTCACCTCTTAAATCCCTAAATTTATTAGGAGTTATAATATATACACCTTTTAAAATTTTTGATTCTTGTATATCAAATTCTATTGCCATTATTTTCCTTTTTTGTGTTTAAAATTCTTATAAAGCATATATATTTTATAAGGCAAAATAAAATAAGCCCCTTTATACCAAGATTGATGAGTTTTAAGTATCAAATCTCCTAGTTGATAAGAAAGATGTTTTTTACATTCTAGAGATTCATAATAATCTGTGCAAGATTTTAAATTTAAATTTTTAATAGGATGTTCTCTAAGAAGTTTATTTTGTTTTTTTTCTCTGTATAAAATTTGAAATGTTTTTATAATTTCCATTTTAATTAAAGCACTACCTAATTGATATCTAATATCTGATTTAACATAACCTACAGCACTAAAACAATCATTGGTTAAATATCTCGATAATAAGGCTTTTTCAATATTATTTTTATTTTTTAGCAAGATCAATTTTAAATATTGAGCTCTTTTAATATCGCCCAAGAAACTAGAAATTTTAAATCCTACGATAAAAATATATGGATATTTTTCATCATTGAAATTAAGATAATCTTGATAACAATCATTAAAGGCTCCTAAAGAATGCGACAATAAGGTTTGAAAAAAAGACTCATAACGGTTCTGCAAAATTATTTTAATATTTTCATTAATCTGATTATAATCTTGTTGCATAAACAAGCATTGCATTTTATAAATTCTATATCCATCATTATCATTATCTAATTTTAAAGCCTCATCAAGATATTTAATTTGATTTTCTAAGGGTAAATTTAATTCTCTTGAAAGCTGAAATAATCGAAATGAAGACATAGCTTTTTGCAAAAAGTGTAAAGATAATTTATTCGTATTTTGAATTATCAATTCCAATTGCTCATCTTTTGAAAAAATATCATGAAATGATATTAACTTATTGCTTCCAGAAATCATCATCGCTAATTTTGAGAAAACTGATTCTTTGGCTGAATAAATTTTTTCGGCTTTAGACATAAAATTAATTTCAAAAAAGGCTCTTTGCATTTCAGTATAATTAGGATCTATAAATGAACTGATATCAAGAATTTTTAAATGATTGTATTGCTTAAAAGACTTTAGATAATTCACCAATTCTTTATTGGCATTTAAATCTTGCCCAAAGACTACAATATTATTATTTTTATCCAATTCTCTTATGGCAATCTCCAAAGCGATCTCATAAGGAAAAAGTCTTTCTATAATAGGAGTAAAACTAGGGGCTTTTCTTATGTTTGAAAAAATAATATCCCCCCCTCTAATATGCAAAGCAATAAATTTAGCTTGCAATTTCGCAATATCATCTTGAACCTTAGTTAAAATATCTTGATATTGTTTTGAAAAATTAATTGTAGTATAAATTTGTTGTATTTCATGCAAACACTCACTCTCTTCACAATCTTCAATCCATAAGTTTGGCAAAACATCTGTAGAATACCACCCCCATTCCTTCTCAAAATTTTCTTGATCGGCTAGATATTCAAAAGTTCTTTTATCTTTTCTTATAGCATTACCATGGCTATATTCTAATCCTTCTGATGGTAAAAAATATTGCTTAATAAAACCTTCACCAAATACAATATCAACCTCATCCATACAATTACCTAAATAATTTAATTTTTCATCTTTACAAGATTGTGTAATCCCCATGAAAGCTAAATCTATAGAGTTATGCCACAAAAATCCAAATTCGAAATTCATTTTTTTAGCTAAATACATACCTACTAAAATACTAGCTATCCTCATACCTAATCCATCGGGTTTAGAAGATATAATATAACCTTTTTTTCTTCTTTTAAATACTTCAACTTTACTCAAACTAAGAACCTTTCTTTTTAAAAGTATTTTTATATATCTTGCTTCAATTCTATTAGAAATAATAACATCACATTCAAAATTATTATATTTCCATATATAAAATTTTTTAGGAATAAGCGTCCATTGTGTATTATCGATTGAAACATAAATTTTGATATCACGCATACTAGATCTTAAAAAAGTATTCTTAACATTTAAAATTCTAATTTTTTCCAAAAAATAAGTATCGAGTAAATCAACCATCCACCAAGACCATCGATCTTTAGAAGTACAAAAAGCATAATCAAAAATCATATCAGTGTTTATAGCTCTAGAAGCATCCTTAAATTTAGAATAAATACTTAAAGAACTCTGCATGGCTTTTTTATGTTTAGAAATATTAAGCAAAGTATGATCAGGAAACATAAAATAAGGTTTCTTAGCAACTTGTTTTTTATACTCGGGCTTCTTTATTTTCTTTTTTTTGTATATTGCATACCAAGTAAAAGGTAAAATTAAAGGTTTACCTAAATACCATTGTTTTATTGACTCAATTAAAGCTTCACCCATCTGATAAGAAAGATGATTTTTAAGTCGTTTAGTATCATTAAAATCAGGGTATTTATTTAATTTAGGCAACTTTTTTTTATTTTTCTCCATTTTCAATTTAATAAATTCTAAAACCAATCTAAAAGGAATTAAATAAAAATTATAAATTTTGCTATGAGTAAGAACATAACCTATTCTATAAGAAAGCTGTTTTTGAATTCTATATCTTACTAAACCATATTTACAAAAAAAGTCAAATTCAGGATAACGTTTATGATTACACTCGTAAATAGGCTTATGCTCCTTAAAAAGTTCTTTAATTCCTCTAGGATCATGTTTTAACTCCACAAAATCAAAATACCAAAAATATAAAAACATAAAAAAAGCTTCTTCTAGTAATTTCCCCTTTTCTTTATCATACTTATTAGCAATAAATTCTCTAATATGCCAAGCATTTAAAAAAATACTGCTTTTTGCATGATACTCTTTAGTACTTTTCATATTGGCATTAAATACCTGATACAAATCTTGAATATAAGGTGGTATATTAGCCTTGGTTGCAACTTTATCATAAGAGCTTGTAGATTCTTTACGGATACGATAATAATATAAAACTTTTGGACATACATATATATGTTCAGCTTGAGCAAAAAGCAATATTCCAAAATGCACATCCTCATGAATTAAACCATCTAAAAATTTTAATTTTATTTTTTGCAAATAAGCGAAAGAATATACCCCCCCCCACACACACCAGAAAGGAAGATCGGCTTGAATTTTTAAACATCTCTCAAGCCATTGCATGGATGTAATTTTCTCGGGTTTATAATACTCATAAATTTGCATTTGAGATTTGGTTAAATTTGTTTTATGTTTATATTGTTTTTCTTCAATATTATCATAAAACATCTGATAATCAAACCAAACTATATCCATATTATCTGATCTTTTAACACACTCTTCAATGCAATCTAATGTCCAATAATCATCAGGATCTAAAAATACAATAAAATCAATGTTTGGATTTTTAAAATTGATCATTTCTTCTTTATTTGTAAAATAATTAGAACTTTTGTAAATTTTGCCAATGGCGCGAGAATGATTATTTGTTATAGAAAATTCTACCAGCTGATGTTTATCAATTTGCAATTCTTTGTTAATGATATTGAAACAAAAATCACCAGAAAAATATTCTATACCTACATTTCTTGCGGTACTTTGCCCCCCATTTTCTTTATCAAAAAGTATAAATCTTTCATCTTTTAAAGTATATTCTTTGGCTATATTGAGTGAGTTTTCATCTGTGCTTCCATCATTTACAAGTACAACTTGTAAATTTTTATAAGTTTGATTGATAACACTGTCTAAACATTCTTTTAAATATTTTTCTACATTATAGATTGGGATAACTACACCTACGGTTTTCATTGCTTTTTCCTCTTAAATTCCCTCTTGAGTCTAGGCACATCTTTGAAAATCAATTTGATATACCCCCCCCCATACCAATTTTTACTGGCTTTTATAAATTCTTCTCCTAGTTTATAAGTAAAACATTCTTTTTCTTTTAAAGCTTCATTATAATCAGGATAAGTTTCTAAAGGGGGTAAAGCTAAATTTG
>JACRSG010000018.1 GCA_014305285.1 Campylobacter jejuni | reverse complement strand
TAGCTCAAATTGATCAAACAACTAAAGATAATGTTGAAATTGCTAATGAATCAGCTATTATTTCTAATACAGTCAGTCATATAGCTAATAATATCTTAGAAGATGTTAAGAAGAAGAGGTTTTAATTTAATATAACTAACCTTAAAAGGTTAGTTATAGGTTTATTTCTATACCAACTGGTGCGTGATCAGAGCCAAAAATATCATCTCTTATAAAAGCATTTTTAAGTTTATCTTTCAAACCCTTTGAGATAAAAAAATAATCAATTCTCCAACCTACATTTCTTTCTCTTGCTTTCATTCTATAGCTCCACCACGAGTATTTTTCTTTGATTTCGCCATTAATTTCTCTAAAGGTATCTATAAAGCCAAGTTTTAATAAATCATCAATCCAAGCTCTTTCTATAGGTAAAAAGCCTGAAGTATTTGCATTAGCTTTTGGATGAGTAAGATCTATTTCTTTATGAGCGGTATTGACATCACCGCAAATGATAATTTCATATCCATCTTTTAAAAGCTTTTCTAGATACGCTAAAAAATCTGCATAAAATTTCATCTTAAAATTTAAACGCTCTTCATCTTTTTGTCCATTTGGAAAATAGATATTAAAAAGCGCGATGTTTTTAAAGCGATGTTCTAAAACTCTGCCTTCTTCATCATCAAAAAATTCACATTTTTTTACTTCGCTATCAAAATTACAAAGGCTCATTACTCCAGAATACCCCGCTCTTTTAGCAGAATTAAAATACATATGTTTAAAAGGATATTCATAAATTTTTTTAGGAAATTTATCTTCATGTGCTTTGATTTCTTGAAAACCTATAAAATCAATTTTTTCTTGTGCTATCCAATCGAGTGCGTTTTTATCACAAATGGCTCTTAAGCCATTAACATTCCATGAAAGTAGTTTCATTAATTTTCCTTAAAATTTTTCATCAAAAGTTTAAATCATAGCATAAAAAGATTTAAAACTACAATCTATTTAAAAAAACTCAATAAAATTAAAGTTTTAAATTTGAAGGTGGGATTTATATGCTTAGATTAACTTGGTTTCAGTTCACTTTTTTTAATTCTTTGATGATTGTATTGTTGAATTTTAATTTATTTTATTTTGTGTATGAAAAAAATACGCAAAATTGGTTTATAACTTTTGTTTTTATTGTGGTTTATTTTGCCCTTGTTCATGTAATTTGCTCTTTGCTTTTTGTAAAGTTTTTTACTAAATTTTTCTCTATATTATTTATAATATCATCTTTTTTAAGCGTTTACTTCATTAGTTTTTATGGGGTGCTTATAGATTCTGATATGATACAAAATGTTGCTCAAACAGATATCAAAGAAATAAAAGATTTGTTAAATTTAAAATTAATCTTATTTGTTGTTTTAGCTTTATTGTTGGTTTTTTATGTTGTTAAAGTAAAAATTGATTATTATGATAGTTTTAAATTCCATATAAAAATTAAAATTATCAATATTGGATTAGGTTTGTTTATTGCTTTAATAGTTTTATTTTCTATGAGTAAAACATTTATACCATTTTTTAGAAACTATAATGAAATAAGAATGTATAATACTCCTTTTTATCAAATTTATGCTGTATATCGCTATTATGTTCGTTTTGTAAAAGCCAAGCCAGAATTTAAAACCATAGCTAATGATGCTTATAGAGAAAATAATCATACTAAAAAACTTCTAATTCTGGTAGTAGGAGAAACTGCTAGATCGGCAAATTACTCTTTGGGTGGATATACTAAAAATGACACCAATTCTTATACCAAAAAAGATAATGTAGTTTTTTTTGATAATTTCTCATCGTGTGGAACAGCAACAGCGGTAAGTTTGCCTTGTATGTTTTCTATTTCTAAACGTGAAAATTATTCAAGTTCAGAATTTCAAGAAAATGCGATGGATATACTTCATAAGAGCGGAGTTAATACCATTTGGATAGACAATAATTCAGGTGGTTGCAAAGGGGTTTGCGATAGACTTGGTCAAAGTCAAAAACTTCCTAGTGATTTGGATGAAAATTTACTTGCTCCTTTTAAAGAAAAATTAAATCATTTAAGTGAACAAAATATAATAGTTCTTCATTTGCAAGGTTCTCATGGGCCAACTTATTATAAACGCTATCCAAGCGAATTTAAAAAATTCACTCCAACTTGTGATACCAATGAACTTTCAAAATGTGATAGCGAAGCTTTAGTCAATACTTATGACAATACTTTGCTTTATACAGACTATCTTTTAAGTGAGATTATAAAACTATTAAAAGAACAAAAAGATTATGAAAGCTCTTTGTTTTATCTTTCAGATCATGGTGAAAGTTTAGGTGAAAATAATATTTATCTTCATGGTATGCCTTATGCTATAGCACCAAGTTATCAAACTCATATTCCTGCTATTTTTTGGAGTAATGATGAAAAATTAATGAATTTAGCTAAAGAGCATAAAGGTTTAAAACTTTCTCAAGATAATCTTTTTAGCACTCTTTTAGGATATTTTGATGTAAAAACAAGTGTTTATGAGCCAGAATATGATTTATTAAATCCTAAACTTAAGGCAAACCCATGAAACCCAAATATCATTTTTTAAATAACGCAAGATATGCTTTAGAAGGGATTTTTGCCTTATTTAAAAATGAAATGGCGTTTAGAATTGAACTTTGTATTATTATCCCTGCGATAGTTTTTAGTTTTTTCTTAAAAGTTAATTTTTTAGAGCATTTATTATTAGTAAGTGTTTTAATACTTATCTTAATTATAGAATCTTTAAATTCAGCTATTGAAGCTTGTGTTGATTTGATTACCAATGAATGGCGTGAAAAGGCAAAAATCGCTAAAGATTGTGCTAGTGCGGCAGTGTTCTTTAGTGTACTTTTGGCTCTTTTTGTTTGGGGCTTTATTTTATATAGTATTTACTTATGAACTTTGAAAATTTAATACGAGAAATTTTAGGAAAAAAGCGTTTTGAATTGTTAAAATTTTTATGCGAAAATGCTGATGAAAATGGTTTTATTATGATCAAAATTAGTGAACTTGAAGAAAAATTAAATCAAAGTAAACCCACTATCATCGCTACTTTTAAATTTTTAGAAGAAAAAAAACTTTTTAAGCGTCTTAAAAATGGATTTTATCAGCTAAATATAGGAGGCAAAAATGATAATTAAAAATCCTTTAGATATGCATTTGCATTTAAGAGATAATCAAATGTTAGAGCTTATTGCGCCTTTGAGTGCAAGAGATTTTTGTGCAGCTGTGATTATGCCAAATTTAATTCCTCCGCTTTGCAATTTAGAAGATTTAAAAGCTTATAAGACACGTATAATTAAAGCTTGCAAAGATGAAAATTTTACTCCTTTGACGACGCTTTTTTTTAAAAATTATGATGAGAAATTTCTTCAAAGTGCTAAAGATGAGATTTTTGGTATTAAGCTTTATCCAGCAGGAATTACAACAAATTCAAATAGTGGAGTTTCAAGTTTTGATATAGAGTATTTAAAACCTACCTTAGAGGCTATGAGTGATTTAAATATTCCTTTGCTAGTGCATGGTGAAACAAACGATTTTGTAATGGATAGGGAAAGTAATTTTGCTAAAATTTACGAAAAATTAGCCAAACATTTTCCACGCCTTAAAATCGTTATGGAGCATATTACGACTAAAACTTTATGCGAACTTTTAAAAGATTATGAAAATTTATATGCGACGATCACTTTACATCATTTAATCATCACTTTGGATGACCTTATCGGAGGTAAAATGAATCCTCATCTTTTTTGCAAACCCATAGCCAAGCGTTATGAAGATAAAGAAGCTCTTTGCGAGCTTGCTTTTAGTGGTTATGAAAAGGCTATGTTTGGAAGTGATAGCGCACCTCACCCAAGAGATGCCAAAGAGTGTTGCGGTTGTGCTGCAGGTGTATTTAGTGCTCCAGTGATTTTACCTGTTTTGGCTGAATTATTTAGGCAAAACAGTTCTGAAGAAAATTTGCAAAAATTTTTAAGCGATAATGCTTGTAAAATTTATAACCTTAAATTTGAAAAAGAAAAAATCATCACCTTAGAAAAAAATACATGGCAAATTCCCCAAAAATACGGCGATGTAGTACCATTTATGGCGGGAAAAACTTTAGCTTTCAAGGTTGCATATTGAAAGAAAAATTAATGCTAAAAATTTATTTAGAAAAAATCAAAGATATTTCTATAAATGATAAAGAACATACTCATCGTACGGCTTTAGAAAATTTATTATTAACTATAAAAGATACTCAAGATAAACAAGATAAAATTCACATAAAACAAGAACCAAACAACGACAAAGAAGGAAATGGTGCACCTGATTTTTTAATCACAAAAGATTTTTTAACACTAGGTTATATAGAAAATAAAAGAGTTGATGCAAACCTTGATACTATAATCCAAAGTAATCAAATTTTAAAATACACCAAACTCAGTCCAAATATCATTCTTACGGATTATTTGAGATTTATATTATTAAATTTAAATGATAAAAATGAAATCATTATTTGCAAAGAAGTAAAAATTTGTTCCCTTGATGAAATCAAAAGCGTTATTAAAAATCAATCTTTATTAGATAATAAAACACAAGAATTAAATGAACTTTTTAGCATATTTTTTTCTAAAATTCCAAATCCCATAAATTCTGCCTTAGAATTTGCAAATTATCTAAGTTTAAGAACAAAAATTTTAAAAGATGAGCTTTTATCATCAAGCAAAAATGAAACTTTATTAAGTTTATTTAATACGTTTAAAGAAACACTTTACAAAGAACTAAGCTATGAAGAATTTTGTGATTCTTTTGCACAAACTTTAACTTATAGTTTATTTTTAGCCAAGTTAAATAATGATACCACAAAAGAAATAGATCTAAATAATGCTAAAAAATTCATACCAAAATCGTTTCCATTAATCCGTTCTATGAGCGGATTTTTAGATGATAGTTTTGAAAATTTAGAAAGTATAAAATGGCTTTTAGAAGAAATTATAAACATTATAAATCACATAGACATTACAAGCATTATAAAAGAACTAAACAAAACTAGTGAAAAAGATCTATTTAATCGCAATATTTTATCTACTCACAAAGATCCTTATTTGCATTTTTATGAAACATTTTTAGCAAGCTATGATCCAAAGCTTAGAGAAGTAAGGGGAGTGTATTATACTCCTGCACCTGTAGTAATTTTCATCATAAATGCTATAGATAAAATTTTAAAACAAGATTTCAATCACAAAAAAGGACTAAGCGAAGCTTTAGACAAAAACATAACCTTGCTTGATTTTGCCACAGGCACTGGAACTTTTTTACTTGAAGCTTTTAGAAAAGCCTTAGAACCTATAAATAAAAATAGTGCCAATTACAACCCAAAAGCTTTAATAGATAAATTTTGTGGTTTTGAATTTTTAATAGCCCCTTATACCATAGCACATTTAAAAATTTCTCAAAGTTTTAAAGAAGAATTTAACTCTCCATTAAATGATGATGAAAGTCTTAAAATAGCACTAACAAATACTTTATATTTTAAAAGCATATCCAAAGAACAAAATGATCAAAACACGCTTTTTACTCTTATTGATCTAACAAGAGAATTTAAAAAAGCACAAAAAATAAAAGAAGAACAAATTCTAATCATCACAGGCAATCCGCCTTATAGTGGAGCAAGTAGCAACAAAGGCTTATACGAAGATGAGATCAAAATAAGCTATGGTTTAGAACCAAGTAAAGCAAATCTTAGCAAAGAACAAAAAAAATATATAAATTTATATTTTCAAGAAAAAACTAAGCAAAATACAAACACTTTTAAAGCCATATATGAAAAACACAAACTAGAAAATGAAAAAAATCCAAAATGGCTTTTAGATGATTATGTAAAATTCATACGCTTTGCCCAAAGCAAAATCGACTCTCAAGAAAGTGGAATTTTTGCTTTTATCTCAAATAATAGCTTTTTAGACAATCCTACTTTTAGAGGTATGAGATATTCTTTAATGCAAAGCTTTGATAAAATTTATATACTAAATTTACACGGTGATACTAGAAAAAAAGAAAAAGCTCCTGATGGAAGCAAAGATGATAATGTCTTTGATATCATGCAAGGAGTAAGTATAAATATCTTTATAAAACAAAATTCAAAAGCTAAAAATACAAAGATTTATTATCATGATTTATACGGCAAAAGAAAAGATAAATACGAATTTTTATATGAAAATGACTTCAATTCTATAAAATGGACTTTGGTAAAAAACAACGAGCCTTTTTATCTTTTCTTACCACAAAATAATGATTTATTAGAAGAATACAACAAAGGCATAAGTGTAAAAGATATGTTTATGGTATCAAGCGTAGGGATTGTTAGTGCTAAAGATGCTATATTAATATCGACCAATACTGAAAAATTAAAACAGCAAATTCATGATTATTATAATGAATTTGATAAGAAAAATATCAAAGAAATAGCATACAGACCTTTTGATACACAAAAAATTTATTATGATATAAAAAAAGTGGAAAGACCTAGAATTGAAACAATGGAGCATTTTTTAGAAAATGAAAATATAGGATTAATTTGCGACAGAGGAACAAAATTAAATAATATTGATAATATTTTTATTAGTAGCAAAATCATAGATTTACATTTAGTGGGTAGTGGTAGCTATATTTCTCCACTTTATCTTTACCCTACAACTAGAAGTAAAAAATTCCTAAAAAAAGAAAATCCAAATTTTAACGAAGAAAATTTCACCTCAAAAATAGAAAATTTCAAAGAAAGCTTTAGAGCTTTCATAGATGAGTTTTATAAAGAAAAATTCTCACCACAAAACATACTAGGCTATATCTATGCGGTGCTTTTTCATAAATTTTATAGAGAAAAATATCTTGATTTTTTAAAAATTGATTTTCCAAAAATTCCTTTTACAAAAGATAAAAATACTTTTAAAAATTTAAGCAAACTAGGCTTAAAACTTGTAAATTTACATTTATTAAAAAATGATGAGTTAGATTTTAATGTAGGTGAAGCCTTGTTTAAAGACATTAAAAATAAAAATTTCAAAATACAAAAAATCAAATACAACAAAGACACAAAAGAACTTTTCATAAACGAAAGTTTGTATTTTAATAAAGTAAGTCCTGAAATTTATGAGTTTAAAATAGGCGGCTATGCTGTGCTAGATAAATACCTAAAAAGCCACAAAGAAGAAGACATAGATCATAAGTATTTTACCTTGATCATACAAACTTTAGATGAAAGTTTAAAAATTCAAGATGAAATTTCAAAAATCAACCTAGCATAATATGAAAGAATGCAAAATATACAAGCTCAAAAAGAAAGTTTAAAACAATGTCTTGAAATCAAAGGTATTTCAAATTGGCAGAATTTATGTAAGAGTAAAAATCAAATTTTAAATCCATAAGTAAATTTAAGAGACAACTAGCTAAAAAGCTAGTTGTCTAAGATTAAAACCTCTTCTTCTTAACATCTTCTAAGATATTATTAGCTATATGACTGACTGTATTAGAAATAATAGCTGATTCATTAGCAATTTCAACATTATCTTTAGTTGTTTGATCAATTTGAGCTAC
>JACRSG010000017.1 GCA_014305285.1 Campylobacter jejuni | reverse complement strand
AAAGATAGTTAAAAGATATAAGTTAAAGAAAAAGATAAATAGGTTTTATCCTTTAACAAGTCCTGTAAAATTGTTTTTATTAAAACTTGCTTTGTGACTCTTAACAATGATAATTAAAAAGAACATTACTCTTAAATATTATATTTTTTAAGAAGTTAAAGTCGAAATTATACATGAAAAAGCTTAAGGAAAGATGAAAAACCAAAGTGGATTTTCCACTTTGGTAAAAAATATCAAGTTTTATATCCTTTAAGTGCAAAAAATAGAATATAAAAATAACATAACATAGGTACTATATAAGATATAAGTAAATTAGAATAATCAGCGACCAATCCTTGAATAGGTGGTATAAGAGCTCCACCAACTATAGCCATACAAATAAGACCAGAAGCTTGACTTGTAAATTTGCCTAAATTTTTTGTCGCCAAAGAAAAAATAGTTGGGAACATAATAGAATTAAAAAATCCTATCGCAATTAACGCTATCATAGCAACTCTTCCACCTAACAAAATAGCTATAATAATTAAACATAAACTTACAATAGCATTAAAAGCTAAACATTTGTTTGGAGCAATTTTAGCCATGATAGCACTTCCTATAAATCTTCCTACCATAGCTCCACCCCAATAAAAAGCTATATGTTTCGCACCTGCTATCTCTTCTATACCAGCAAATTCTTTCATGGTTAAAATCAAAAATGAACCAATGGCCACTTCAGCTCCAACATAAAAGAATATGCCTGCAGCACCTAAAACAAGATGAGGATATTCAAAAATACTCCTTTTTTCATCATGATTCTCTTCACTTATTTTTTCAGCTCTTTCTCTCACATCTGGAAGCTTAAGCAAATACACCACAACTGCTAAAAGAATCAAAACTCCTGCTATAATCAAGTAAGGAATTTGAACTGATTGTGCTTCTTGAGTCTTGCTCACATATTCAACCGTTCCTGAGAGTATAAAAGCAGCACCAAAAAGTGGTCCTAAAGTTGTTCCTAAAGAATTAAAAGCTTGAACCAAAGTTAAAACTGTTGCTTCTTTTCCTGGAGCAAGTAAGGTTACAAAAGGATTTCCTGCGGTTTGTAAAAGAACCACCCCGCTAGCTAAAACAAACAAAGCCCCTAAAAATATAGGATAAGAAGCTGTAGAAGCAGCTGGATAGAATAAAATACAACCTATAGCAGTTAAAACAAATCCTAAAATCACTCCTATAGGATAACCTACTTTTTCTAAAAGTTTTCCAAAAAGACCACCTGTTATAAAGTAAGCACCAAAAAAACAAAATTGTACTAAAGCTGCTTCAAAATAGTTAAGCTCAAAAATAACTTTAAGATGGGGTATTAAAATGTCATTTAACACCGTAATAAAACCCATAACAAAAAATAATGCCGTTAAGGTTGCCAATGCAAAATTATTTGATTTTGCTTGCATATTTCCTCCTTTTAAATTGAATTAAAATTTTTATAAATTTGTATTAAATGATTTGTAGAACTATCATGTTCTTGAGTTTTTCCTCCTTTTAATTCTGATAAAATGGTTTTAGCAAGCTCTTTACCAAGCTCTACTCCCCACTGATCAAAACTATTAATATCCCAAACAACCCCTTGAACAAAAATTTTATGTTCATATAAAGCCACTAAAGATCCTATGCTTCTTGGATGAATTTCATCAAGTAAAAGTATATTACTAGGTCTATTGCCTGAAAAAACTCTATGAGGAGCAAGCTTTTGAATTTGATCTTCTTTTAAACCCTTTTTAGCCATTTCCTCTTGAACCTCTTCTAGAGTTTTACCTCGCATAAAAGCTTCTGCTTGAGCAAAAACATTACTGAGTAAAATTTCATGATGATCTGGTAAATTTCCTTTTTTGCTTAAGGAAGCAATAAGATCAATAGGACTTAAATGCGTTCCTTGATGTAAAAGTTGAAAAAAAGCATGTTGAGCATTTATACCTGTATCACCCCAAATAATAGGACCTGTATCATAATCCACTTTTTTTCCATTTTTTCTAACCTGTTTGCCATTACTTTCCATATCAAGCTGTTGTATAAATTTGGGAAAATACCTTAAAACAGAATCATAAGGAGCTATAATATGACTGCCTGCATCAAAGAAATTAATATACCAAATACCTATCAAAGCCATGATTACAGGCATATTTTTCTCAAAAGGCTCATTATAAAAATGTTCATCCATTAAATAAGCCCCTTCAAGCAAGGAGGAAAAATTTTCTTTGCCCAAATAAATCATAATAGCCAAACCTATAGCCGACCAAAGGCTATAACGACCTCCTACCCAATTCCAAAATTCAAACATATTTTCAAGATCTATGCCAAATTCTTTTACAGCCTCTTTATTTGTAGATACAGCCACAAAGTGTTTTGCTATATATTTTTCATCCAAAGCGTGCTTTAAAAACCATTTTCTAGCTGTAAAAGCATTGGTTAAAGTCTCTTGAGTGGAAAAGGTTTTAGAAGCAACTATAAATAAAGTATTTTGAGGATGTACCTTTTCTAAAACATCTTGAAGCTGAGTTCCATCTACATTAGAGACAAAATGCATATGCAGTCTTGGATGAGCATAGTTTTTTAAAGCTTTACACACCATTAAAGCCCCAAGATCTGAACCTCCTATGCCTATATTTACAACATCTGTAATGATTTGATTAGTATAACCAAGCCAAGAACCTGTTCTTAAAGAATCTGAAAATTTTTGCATTTTTGCTAAAACTTCCCTAACATTCGGCATAATATCCATATCATCAATATTAACAGAGCGATTAGCTTTGTTTCTTAAAGCTGTATGTAAAACGGCTCTATTTTCAGTATTGTTGATTTTTTCTCCTTCAAACATGGCCTTAATCTTGTCTTTTAAAGAGCATTCATTAGCTAAATCAAACAAAAGCTTTAAAGTTTCATCACTAATACGATTTTTAGAATAATCAAGCTTTAAATCTCCACTTTGTAAAAAATATCTAAAACCCCTATTCTTATCTTCTTTAAATAAAACTCTCATGTGTAAATCTTTCATAGTTGAAAAATGAGCACTCAAAGCCTTATAAGATGATAAATGGGTTAAAGATTTCATAGTAAACTCCTATTTTTTAGAAAAATAATCTTTCAAATGATTTTCCAGTGCGACAGCTACACCAAAAATTCCAGGATATTTTGCCAAAACAACATATACAGGAATTACTGCTAAATAAGCATCAAATCTCCCTTTATTTTCAAAACGTATTCTAAAAGGAGAAGTTTTAAAATAATCAATAAACCTAGGAATAATTCCACCACAAAGATAAACTCCCCCTCTAGCACCTAAAGTCAAAGCTAAATCTGCAGAAATAGTTCCTAACATCGCACAGAATATATCTAATGTTAAACGACACAAAGGAGATTTACCGCTTAAAGCTTGCTCGCTAATAAGCTCAGGTGATATTTTTACACTCTTAATCCCTTCTCTATCCGCTAAAGCTTCATAAATTAAAACGAGTCCAGAGCCACTTAAAAAACGCTCTGCTGATACATGTCCATATTTTTTCTTTGCATATTGCCAAATCATCACTTCAGTATCATCAAAAGGGGAAAAACTAGTATGCCCGCCTTCCCCAGATAAAGCAATATAATCCCCGTTACCGCATGGTATAAGCCCGCTTACACCCAATCCAGTTCCAGGCCCCAAAACAGCCTTTGGGGCATTTATTGCACAAAAATTTCCGCCTATTTGTATAAGTTCTGATGAAGACATTCGAGAGATTGCATAGGCTTGTGCTGTAAAATCATTAATTAAAATCAATACTTCTAAATTTAAAGCCTGTCTTGTAGTTTCTATAGAAAAAGCCCAATGATGATTTGTCATTTGCACCCAATCTCCCACTACAGGATTTGCTATAGCAAAAGCACCATATTTAATTGTAGGATTTCCAACTTTATTTAAATATACGTTAACTGCATCTACAACAGTATTATAATCATTACAAGGAAAAATTTCTATGTTTTTAATAATATTTGCTTGCACCTCTAACGCAAAACGAGCATTCGTTCCACCAATATCAGCTAAAAGTCTTGGATAAGATTTTTTATTTTGAGAAATAGACATTGCACATTACCTTTCCTGAATGAAGTATATAAGAAATAGGAAATTTTGGATTAATTTCTTTAAGAGCTTGACGAAAAACTTTTAATTTTTCTTCTGTAGCTATAGACAAAAATAATTCTTTGCATTTTTCAAGTGCAAATAAAGACATAGACAATCTCTTATAGGGTGCATTTTTTGGACTAATTAAAATAATATTTTGTTCTGTTATTAAAGCTTCGTCAAATTCTTTAGCTTCAGGAAAAAGTGAAGCCGTATGCCCATCAAGTCCCATGCCTAAAATCGCGATATCAGGCTGTTTATAATAACTGTTTGCTTTATCAATAAGCTCATCTAAAGAGATATTAACATTTTCAAAATAAGGTTGAAAATTAGATTTCTTTGCTAAATTTTTTAAAAAATAAGTTGCAATTAATTTAGCATTGCTATTTTCATCATTTAAGTTTACAATTCTTTCATCAACCAAAGAAACATTACATCTTTCCCAAGCACAATTTTCTCGACTTAATATTTCTAAAAAATTTATAGGTGATTTCCCTCCGGAGAAAGCTAGATTAACCTTATCCTTAATTAGCAAATGTTTTTCAATTGATGAAACAATAGCTTTAGCTAATGAGAAATTACACTCTCGTGCATCTTCAAAATAATATAATTGAAAAGCCATATATAATATACCTTTTATGATTGATATATTAAAGCTTAACAAAGCTTTGCTTAATAGATATAATTAAAATATTTATATTTGTAAAAAAATATAAATATATTGTTTCAAATTTTCACATTTAACCCAATAATGACAAAATAAATATAATTATAAATATATCAACATTTAAAAATGATGCCATTCATGTTTATCTTTTTTTATAAGCTCAAAAACTTCTTTAGGCCCCCAACTACCTGCAAGATAATAGTATAAAGGTGTTTTATTTGCTTTCCAATTTTTTAAAATAGGATCAATCCACATCCAAGCTGCCTCAAGTTCTTCTTTGTGATTAAATAATGTTTGGTTACCCTCTATAGCATCTAAAATTAATCTCTCATAAGGTTGCATAATAGAAGGATTATTCAAATTTAAAATAAGATTTTTCTCTTCATAATCTATAGTTTTTCCAATTTTTTTCACTCTTAAATTTAAAGAAATTTGATTATCTGGTTGCAAACGTATTATCAACTTATTAGGATTTAAATTTAAATGCTCTTTATTTTTAAAATACACAATAATTTGTGCAAAAGAATCAGCCATTCTTTTACCTGTTCTTATATAAAAAGGAACGCCTTTCCAATTTTCATCCAAAAGCTCTACCTTAATAGCAACAAAAGTTTCAGTTTCACTATCATTTTTAACATTATCTTCGCTTAAATATGACTTAAATTCTCCTGATTTAATATATTGAGCTCTAATCACATTATTTTTAATATCATCATCGCTTAAAGGCTTTAAACTTTTCAAGAGTTCTAACTTGGCTTGTCTTATGCTTTCTGCATCAAAATTTTCTGGAATTTTCATAGCAACCAAAGAAAGAATTTGTAAAATATGATTTTGAACCATGTCTCTTAAAGCTCCAGTATCATCATAAAATTCCCCTCTACTTTCAACCCCTAAAGTCTCAAAAACACTAATCTCTAGATAGTCGATATGATCCTTACTCCACAAAGAAGTAAATATAGGATTATAAGACCTTAAAATCAAAAGATTTTGTATACTTTCTTTTCCAAGATAATGATCAATTCTATAAATTTGATTTTCAGAATAATATTTAGCAATTTCATTATTGATGACTTGACAAGATTGTAAATCCATACCTAAAGGTTTTTCTAAAATGATTTTAACATTAGGTTGATTAAGATGAACCTGTGCTAAATTTCTACACGCTTTCATAAAAAACTCAGGAGAAATAGAAAAATAAATAACAATATTTTGACTCTTCTTATTAATTTTCTCTCGTAAAAATTCAAAATCTTTTGCTTCATTTAGATTAATGCTTAAATAAGTTATAAATTGTGTAAATTCTTCCCATTTATTATCATTGTAATTTTTGATATGTATTTTAGAACGATTATTTAATTCTTCTATAAACTGCTCTGTGCTGAGAGCACTTCTACTTGTAGCAATAATTTTATCAAGAGAAGGTATTAAGCCATCTATAAAAGCTTGATATAATGATGGAAAAATTTTTCTCATAGCCAAATCCCCAGTAGCACCAAATAAAACAAAATTAAAATTTTTCATAATTTTTCCTTAAAGATAAATTTTTATTATCGAAATAATAGCTTTAAGAAAATAAAGCTATTATTTAGAATTTTTATTTACAATATAACATAATTATTAAAATAATAACAAACTCTATCTAGTTAAACCTAGAAATAAGGAAAAAAATAATGGTGCAAAATAAATTAGAACAAATTACAAAAAAAATTATAGAGCGTAGTAAAAAAACAAGGAATGCTTATTTAGAACGAATTTATACCTATAAAGATAAAATTCGAAAAAAAGATTTAGGCTGTGCTAATTTAGCCCATGCTTATGCAAGTATTCCTAAACATATAAAAGAAAGAATTCAAGAAAACGAAGCACTAAATTATGCTATAATTTCAGCTTACAATGATATGCTTTCAGCACATCAACCTTTTAAAAACTATCCCGATATAATCAAAAAAGAACTTTTCAAACATAATGCCTTTGCTCAATTTGCAGGTGGAACTCCAGCTATGTGTGATGGTATCACTCAAGGTTATGATAGTATGGAGCTTAGCTTATTTTCACGTGATGTAATTGCTATGAGTGTAGCTATAGCACTTTCTCATAATGTTTTTGATGGAGTTTTTTATCTTGGAGTTTGCGATAAAATAGTTCCAGGTCTTTTGATAGGAGCCTTAAGTTATGGATATTTACCAAGTATTTTTATACCTTCTGGACCTATGACTAGTGGAATTTCAAATGATGAAAAATCTAAAGCAAGGCAACTTTTTGCTGAAGGTAAAATCTCTCGCGATAAACTACTTGAAAGTGAGATGCAGTCTTATCACGATGTAGGCACATGTACTTTTTATGGTACAGCTAATTCAAATCAAATGATAATAGAATTTATGGGTTTACATTTACCCAATTCCGCCTTCATTAATCCAAATACCACTTTAAGAGAAGCATTAGTAAAAAAAGCAGCTTCGCATATGGTAAAAAATAAAATCAAAGGTATAGGAAAGTTGCTTAGTGAAAAAAATATTGTCAATGCTATCATAGGACTTATGGCAACTGGTGGTTCAACTAATCATACTATCCACTTAATAGCTATTGCTAGAGCAGCAGGTATTATCATAAACTGGGATGATTTTGATGCTATTTCTAATATTACTCCACTTTTAGCAAGAGTTTATCCCAATGGAAAGGCTGATGTTAATCAATTTGAAGCTTCTGGAGGTATAGCTTTTATTATTCATGAGCTTTTAAAAAAAGGATTATTGCATGATGATGTAGATACAATCATGGGTAAAGGTATGCAAAGCTATACTCAAAATCCATTCTTAATTGATAATGAAATTGTTTATAAACAAGGTGTCACAATCAGTAAAAATGAAAATATATTAAGAGGCATAGAAAATCCTTTTTCTAATGATGGTGGTGTTAAAATTTTAAGAGGAAATATAGGTAGAGCGGTTATTAAAATTTCATCTGTAAAAGAAGAGCATCAAATCATAAAAGCTCCAGCTTTAGTCTTTTATTCTCAAGAAGAATTTCTACAAAGTTTTCAAAACAAAGAATTGCAAAAAGATTTTATAGCTGTCATACCTTATCAAGGACCTAAAGCTAATGGCATGCCAGAACTTCACAAACTTACTCCACCTTTAGGGATATTACAAGATCAAGGCTTTAAAGTAGCACTCATCACAGATGGTAGAATGTCAGGGGCTTCAGGAAAAGTCCCAGCAGCCATACATATGAGCCCTGAAGCTTTGCTTGGAGGAAATATAGCAAAAATCAAAAATGGAGATTTACTTTTACTTGATGCAAAAAATGGATTTCTTGAGGTTTTAATTGATGAAAAAGAGTGGCAAGAAAGAAAAGCTGTTGAAATTAAAAATAAAGAAACTTTTGGTTATGGTAGAGAACTTTTTGCAGGTTTTAGAACACAAAGTTCAAGTGCAGAAACAGGAGCAATGAATTTTGGAGGATATTTTAGTTAAGGAGAAAAAATGCAAACAAAAGAAATTTTAGAAATTAGTAAAATCATCCCAGTAATTACGATTTACGATTTAAAAACAAGCGTTGAATTAGCTAAAGCTTTATTTGATGGAGGCATAAAAATTTTAGAAATTACCCTAAGAACAACAAATGCAATTGAAGCTATAAGACTTATATCAAATGAATTTCCTCAAATAACAGTAGGTGCGGGAACTATTTTAAATTCTAAGATGCTAGAAGAGGTTAAAAATGCGGGTGCAAAATTTGCCATAAGCCCTGGTTTAAATCCTATTTTTGCAAAAGAGGCTCAAAATATAGATATACCTTTAATTCCAGGAGTAGCGACAGCTAGCGAAATAATGCTAGCTCTTGAATTTAATTATCGAAATTTAAAATTTTTTCCAGCTGAAGCTTCTGGCGGTATAGCAATGCTAAAGTCTTTAGCCGCTCCTTTTCATGAGGTGAAATTTTGTCCGACTGGTGGTATAAATTTAAACAATATGAAACATTATTTAAGCTTAAATAATGTTTCTTGCATAGGTGGCTCTTGGTTAAGCCCTAAAGAATTAATTTTAGAAAAAAAATGGGATAAAATTACTCAAATTGCTAAACAAAGTTTAGAAAAAATTTTATAAACCCGATAATCAAAACTATGTAAAAAATTGATAAACACATGGTTTTGATATAAATGATTATGGATATTTTTTTGAATATAGGGGATTATATACTTGCTTTAGATTTTAAAATTTCTTTATTCAAATCTTTTTTATGGTGGGCCTAACAAGACTTGAACTTGTGACCTCACCCTTATCAGGGGTGCACTCTAACCAGCTGAGCTATAGGCCCT
>JACRSG010000016.1 GCA_014305285.1 Campylobacter jejuni | reverse complement strand
CTTGATCCTAAGAAATTAAATGATAAAAATGAAAAAATCAATTATCATAACATACCTGCTGAACTTGCCTGGGAAATGAATTTGCCTTTACCGGATAATTATGAGTTTGTGTGGCTTGGTGGACATGCCATGGGATGTGCTGCACTAATTTTATTTTTTCAAAGATGTAATGTAAATGTCAAATGGTGTGGATATTTAAATGGTTTTGATAGGTTTGTTTTTAATTATCATCTGCTAATTTCAAATTCAAATTCTTATAATGCTGTACAAATTTCTGAATACAGAACATTTACCAATAAATTTGAAGAAGAGAAATTTTTTTCTAGCTTCTCAAATAAAAAGAAAATTTTAATAAGTTATAAAGATCCTTTTACCATGATTAAAACAATCTTAAATGCTAATATTATAAAATCTGAATATTATATACAGGATAAAAAAATCAATGCTTCCAGTATAACCAACGATATGATAGATATTCTTCAAGGATATAAAAGAAAATATAATAAATATAATATCAAAGATTTTGATCCATATTTACTTCAGCATCAAATTCTAATACAAGAATTTCTTTTAAAATACTTCAAAAATTCAAAAAAATACTTTTTGGATATGAATGATATCCAACCAGAAAAATGTTTTCATACATTAGAAAAACTTGCTGTATATTTTAATTTTACCAAACCATCAATTCTTGATAAACAATTTTATCAAGAAAAGAAATCACTAGCAACTACATTTTTACTTTATTACTTTCCTTTGATTCTTGATTTTGATGAGTTTGAGATAGAAATTAATGCTAAGGAATTAAATTATAGTCAAAAAGATGATATAAGTGATTTATTTTTTAAGAAAAAAATATATATTGACAACCATCAAATTCATTTTTATATCAATAAAAACTTAGATTTTGATAAAAAACTTTATATAAAGATAAAAAAGATAATCCTACAATTAATTTATATAATTAAAAAGCATATAAACCTCAATCAGCCATTGTGCGAAAAAGATATTTTACATTATTTAAGCTTAGATAAAAAATATAGAAATATTTATTTAAAAATTATTAATTATAATTTAACAAGTTTAAAACAACATCGCCCAGATATAGTTGCTTCTTGGAAGTACTATCAAGAATTTGAAAAAATGTGCAAGGAATTGGATCGATAGTTAATATTAGAGTAAAAGTAGAGGATTGTAATTTTTTGAGAAGAAAAGTTGAAGTTAAGATTCAATCAAGAGTATTGGCATTCTTTCTTAAAAATTTATAAATAAATAATATTGGTAATTAAGAAAATGATTGGTGTTTTTATTAGAGAGTTTTTAAATTTTAAAGCAAAAATGTACCTAATTTAAGAAGTAGATATGGTATCATAACTATTAAAAACAAAAGCTAAGGAGTGATAAGTGATAATAATATCTCATAGGGGATTTTGGCATAATCATAACGAAAAAAATTCTATTATAGCTTTTGACCGAAGTTTTATTAGTTTATACGGTCTTGAAACAGATTTAAGAGATATAGGGGGGGGGTATAGTCATATCACATGATATGGCAAGTGAAGATTGTTTAAAATTAGAAGATTTTTTTAAACTTTATAAAAAATATAATACAAATTTACCTCTAGCCTTAAATATAAAGGCTGATTGTCTTCAAATTCTACTTAAACAGCTTATTGAAAAATATGAAATTACAAATTATTTTGTATTTGATATGTCAATTCCTGATGCTTTATTTTATATTGATTTGAATTTTAATGTCTTTACTAGACAAAGTGAATATGAAAAAGAGCCTAGTTTTTATGATAAAGCTTGCGGTGTTTGGATGGATGAATTTCATTGGCATTGGATAGATAAAAATATTATAAAAAAACATATTGATAATGGTAAATCAGTTTGTATAGTTTCTCCAGAGCTTCATAAAAGAGATTATAAAAAAGAGTGGCAAGAATATAAACAAATAGAAAAAGAGTTGCAAATACGAGATAAATTAATGATTTGCACCGACTATCCTGATGAGGCAAGGAGGTTCTTTAATGACTAAGATAAAAGCTATTATTTTCGATATGGATGGGGTTTTAATTGAGGCTAAAGATTGGCATTATGAAGCTTTAAATAGAGCTTTAAAACTTTTTGGTATGGAAATTACCAGATATGAACATTTAACAACTTTTGATGGTTTGCCAACCAAGGATAAATTAAAAATGCTTTCATTAGATAGAGGATTGCCCAAATCTCTACATTCTTTTATAAACGAATTAAAACAGCAATACACCATGGAAATTGTTTATAGTTTATGTAAGCCTAGATTTCATCATGAATATGCTTTATCAAAGTTAAAATGTGAAGGTTATAAAATGGCAGTTTGTTCTAATTCTATACGCAATAGTATTGAAGTAATGATGAAAAAATCAGCTCTTGAAAATTATTTAGATTTTTATATTTCCAATGAAGATGTAAAAAAAGGAAAACCTGATCCTGAAATGTATATCAAGGCCATAGAAAGATTAAAATTAAATCCTAAAGAATGCGTGATAGTGGAAGATAATGAAAATGGCATAAGAGCAGCTAGGGCAAGTGGAGCTAATGTGATGATTGTAGGTGAAGTTGATGAAGTAAATTATGAAAATATTAAAAATCATATTTTTAAATTTGAAAAGGAATTGAAATGTTAAATATAGTTGTTCCTATTGCAGGTAAAAGTTATTTTTTTGATAATGAAAAAGACGGTTTTCCAAAGCCATTTATTGAAATTTGTGGAAAAACTATGTTAGAACATTTTGTTAAAAATTACGAAAATGTCAAGAATAAACGTTTTATTTTTATGCTCAAAGAAGAAGATGTAAAGCGTTATCATTTAGACGATGCAATTAATGTTTTAACTCATAATCAAAGCAAAATTATCATTCTTAAACATGAGACAGGAGGTATGGTTTGTTCTGTTTTAATGGCTATTGATGAGATTAATTTAAATGATTCTTTGCTCATTGTCAATATGGATCAAATTTTTGAGTACGATTTAAATGAAATTATTTCAGATTTATCTTTGAATGATGCAGGCGTTTTAAGCTTTGAGAGTGTTCATCCAAGATGGGCTTATGTCAAATGTGATGAAAATAATTTTGTCTTAGAAGCTTTTGAAAAAAAACCTGTAAGTAAAAACGCAATAGCAGGATTTTATTATTTTAATAAGGCTGAATATTTTATAAAATCAGCTTTTGATATGATTAAAAAAGATGTTAATTATGAAGGAAAATACTTTATTGCTTTAACATTGAATGAATTGATTTTGCAAGATAAGAAAATTATAAATATATCAATTGATAAAAATCGTTATTTTACTTTTTATTCTCATGCGAAAATTAACGAATATGAAAGGATTAAAAATGCTTAAAAAATTAACCGAAAAATATATTAATGCTTTTAATAAAAAAGATATAAAAGAAGTAGCAAATTTGTTAAATGATAATTTTGTTTTAGAAGACCCAGTTGTAAAAAGAATAGAAGGCAAAGAAGAATGTTTAAAAGCTATTGAAAATATTTTTAAAAATTGTAAAGAGTTAAGCTTTAGTGCAAAAAATATTTTTCAAGATAAAAATACAACTTTTATAGAATTTATCTTAATGCTTGATGAGGCTAGACTTGAAGGTGTGGATATCATAGAATGGCATGATGAAAAAATTGTTGAGCTACGTGCTTATTTGGATATTCCGAAAGGTTGATTATGAAAAATTATAAATTAGACGAAATGATTCGTGGTTGGTTTGTCGGAAATTTTGAACCAAGCATTTTTAAAACTAATGATGTGGAAGTTGGTGTAAAAGAATATAAAAAAGGTGATACTGAAGAAAAGCATCATCATAAAATCGCAACCGAAATCACTGTTATTATTAGTGGTAAAGTAAGAATGAATGATAAGATATATTCTAAAGGGGATATAGTAATGATTTATCCAGGAGAGGCTACAGATTTTGAAGCCTTAGAAGATACGATAAATGTTGTTGTGAAACTTCCAGGGGTTAATAATGATAAATATTTGGGAGAATGTCAATGAATATAGTGATTCCTATGGCTGGGCTTGGAAGTCGTTTTGCAAAGGCTGGTTTTGATAAGCCAAAACCTTTTATCGATGTTTTGGGTAAACCGATGATAGTTAGAGTACTTGAAAATTTAAAATATAAAGATGCAAAATATATTTTAATAGCAAGAAAAGAACATTTGATTAAAGAAAAAAAGTTAGTTGATGAAATCAAAAATGATTTTGATGTTGAATTTATAGCTATCGATAAACTTACAGAAGGAACAGCTTGTACTGTGCTTTATGCAAGAAAATATATTAATAATAACATGCCACTAATGATAGCAAATTCTGATCAGATTGTTGATATCAATATAGCTGATTTTATCAATGATAGTTTAAATCGGAGTTTAGATGGTTCAATATTGACCTTTATAGACAAAGAAAAAAATCCAAAATGGTCATTTGCAAAATTAAATAATGATTTGGTAATAGAAGTAAAAGAAAAAGAAGCTATTAGCGAATTGGCTACAGTTGGGATTTATTTTTTTGGAAAGGGTAAGATATTTGTTGAAAATGTCATAGATATGATTATAGAAAATGATAGAGTTAATAATGAATTTTATACTTGTCCTGTTTATAATTATGCTATAAAAAATGGCGCTAAAATAGGTATTTATAATATTGATTTTTCTCAAATGCATGGAATTGGAACACCTGAAGATTTGGAAATTTTTAGATCAATAAATAAATTATAAGATTTATTGTATATAATCGTAAAAAATATTTAGAATTTTTATGATTATGAAATATGAAAACCTTACTTATTGATTTAGATGGAACTTTAACAATTGATGAAGAAAATGTAAATTATATTGATAAAAAACCAAATGTTATTTTAATCCAAACTTTAAAAGAGTATAAAAAACAAGGTTTTAAGATCAATATCTTTACAAGTCGTAATATGCGTACATTTAATGGTAAGCTTGAAAAAATTAAAACTCATACCTTGCCTACAATCATCGCTTGGCTTCAAAAACACGATGTGCCATATGATGAGATAATCATAGGTAAACCTTGGTGTGGATATGATGGATTTTATGTCGATGATAAAGCTATTCGTCCGTCTGAATTTATAAATTTAAATTATGAGCAGATTAAAGAGCTTTTAAAAAAAGAAAACCCTTATAAAGATGGTGGCAATAAATGATACTCATAACTTCTGCAAAATATTCATCTTCTGATTTTACTTTAGAATTTGGAAAAATCCCTCCATCTTTTCTACCGCTTGGCAATAAAAGATTGTATGAATATCAAATAGAGCTTTTTAAAAATTTTAATCAAAAAGTTTTTTTATCTTTACCCAATGATTTTGAGTTAAGTAAATTTGATGAGAAAAAATTAAAAGAACTTAATGTTGAAATTTTATTTGTGCCAAATAATTTATCTTTAGGCGAATCCGTAGTTTATTGTTTAAATGTTTGTTATACTTTTAATGAAAAACTTTATATTTTACACGGAGATACTTTTTTCAAAGAACTTGCATTTAAAGACAATTCCTTACAGATTGTAAAAGTTAAGGAAAATTATGATTGGGCTTATTTGAATGATGAATTTAATATATTGTCAAAAACATTAGAAGATGATTTGATTTTAGCAGGAGCTTATAGCTTTTCTCATTCTCAATTTTTGATAAAATGTATAGTTGAAAATAATTATTCTTTCGTGGATGGCATGAAATCTTATTCTAAAACTTATGCTTTTGATATTATAAAAAATGATACTTGGCTTGATTTTGGTCTTATAACAAGTTATTTTCACTCCAAAAAAGCCGTAAGTACACAAAGAAGTTTTAATAATATAAATATTTCAAATGGCTATATTAAAAAATCTTCTTCTTGGTGCGAAAAAATAAAAGCAGAAGCTAATTGGTTTGATAACTTACCTAAAGAACTATTTATTTATATCCCTAAAGTTATAACTTATGAGGATAGTTATGAAATAGAATATCTTTGCAATAATACTTTAGCGGAATTGTATGTTTTTGGAAAATTACCTAGCTATGTTTGGAAAAGAATATTTAAGTCTTTAAAAGATTTTTTAGATAAGTTGCATTTTTTTAAAAGTAATGATCAAGATATAAATTTTAATTGCAAAGAAAAAACTTTAAAAAGATTGCAAGAATTTAGCAAACAAAGCGGAATTAATTTGCATAAAAATATTGTTATTAATTCAAAATCTTATTCAAGCATTTCAACCTTAGTAAATAAGCTAGATTTTTATATGGACGATATGAATGAATTTTCATTGATACATGGAGATTTTTGTTTTTCAAATATTATGTATGATTTTAGAGCTGGTAATATAAAAACCTTTGATCCAAGAGGATTTGATTTTAATGGAAAAATTACTTCTTATGGGGATAAAAAATATGATTTTGCAAAATTAGTTCATTCTGTTTTTGGGCTTTATGATTTTATTATTGCAGGGTTTTTTGAGTGTAAATTTGATGATGATAATATAGAGTTTTTTATAGAAGAAGATAAAAATGTTTTAGATATTCAAAAAGAATTTCTAAATATATTTGATATAGATGATAATGTTAAAGCTTTGACTTTGCATTTGTTTTTATCTATGTTGCCTTTGCATAATGATTTTAAAGAAAAACAAATGGCATTTTTGGCAAATGCTTTTATACTTTATGATAAATTTTTTAAGGAAAGCAAATGATTATAATCTTTCCTATGGCAGGTCTAAGTAGTCGTTTTACAAGAGTGGGCTATGATAAACCTAAATATATGCTTGATTTAAAAGGAAATAGTGTGTTTTTTCATGCTGTAAATAGTTTTAAAAAATATTTTAAAGACTTTAAATTTCTTTTTATATATAGAGATATTGAGAATACTAGTAATTTTATAAAAGAAGAATGCGAAAAACTAGAAATAAAATCTTATGAAAGTATAAGGTTAGAACAAGAAACTTTAGGTCAAGCTCACACAGTAAGACTTGGATTAGAAAGAACAAAAAACAAAGATAATGAAAGTATTTTGATTTTTAACATTGATACTTTTAGGCCAAATTTTTCTTTACCTGCTACTTTGGATTTTTGTAAAATTGATGGTTATTTAGAAGTATTTGAAGCAGATGGGGAGCAATGGAGTTTTGTTTTAACTGATGAAAATGACAATGTAATTAAAACTGCAGAAAAAGAAAGAATTTCAAATCTTTGCAGCAGCGGGCTTTATTATTTTAAAAAAGCAAAAGATTTTAAAGAAATTTTTGATAAAATGAAAGCTGAAAATGATTTTAGTAAGGGAGAATTATATATAGCTCCTATGTATAATTATCTTATAAACAAAGGCTTACTTGTAAAATATCATAAAATTTCATTAGATGAAATTGTATTTTGCGGAACGCCGGATGAGTATGAAAGGATAAAAAATAATGATAAAGGTCGCTAATTTAATTAAACGTCAAAAATGTGTTATAAATGATACAGAATTAGAGGCTTTATCTAGAGATAATTTCCCTTTGTTTTGTGGTTGCGTTCAAAGTGATTTAAAAGAAGATTTGATTTGTGAGCAAGAATGGGTTGTTTCTAAAGAAGGTGTGATTCAACTTAAAAATCTTATTCCTTTAGAGATTTTATATGCAAATGGACATGATGCCGGGGTTGTTGGAGCTCTTTGGGAAGAGCATCATAGAGAATTTGCAGAATTTATCATAAAAAGTAACCCTAAAAGTGTTTTAGAGATAGGCGGAGGACATGGAAAGCTTTCACAAAATTGCTTAAGTTTAGCCGACATAAAATGGACTATAGTCGAGCCTAATTCGGAAAATAAACATAAAAATGTTGATTATATTGATGGATTTTTTCATAAAGAAATTTTTAATAATAGATGCTTTGATACTATTGTTCATAGTCATACTTTTGAGCATATTTATAATCCCCATGAATTTTTAGAAGAAATTTCTTCTGCTTTAATGGGGGGGGGTAAGATGATATTTTCCTTGCCAAATATGCAAAAATGGCTTGAAAATAAATTTACAAATTGCCTTAATTTTGAACATACCATATTTTTAAGTGAAAATATTTTAGAGTTTTTATTGCAAAAACATAAGTTTGAGATAATTCAAAAACAGTATTTTAAAGAACACAGCATTTTTTATCATGTTATAAATGATGAAAGTATCAATACTCAAAATATAATTTTGAAAAATGAGTATGAGAAAAATAAAAAACTATTTTTAGATATGAAAAAATATTATCAAGAGAAAATTTTATATCTCAATGAAATTTTAGAAAATACTACCAAAAAAGTTTATCTTTTTGGAGCACATTTATTTGGGCAATATTTGATCTTTGAAGGTTTAAATACTGAAAAAATTATAAATATTTTAGACAATAATCCAAGCAAACAAGAAAAAAGACTTTATGGAACAAAATTTATGGTAAAATCGCCAAAAATCTTAAAAGATCAAGATGATTCTTTAGTGATTTTAAATGCTGGTGTTTATAACGATGAAATAGAAAAAGATATTTTGGAGAATATTAATAATAAAATTCAAATTATAAAATTTTAATGAGGTAGTGAATGATAGACAATCTTTGTAGTATTAAACAACAAATTAAAAAAGCGATACAATATTGGAAGTTTGACTTAGCTGAATATATATATGAAACAAACTATTTAAACTATAAGGAACTTAAAGTTGAATATGTTGATTTTTTAATACAAACAGGACAATTCAACAAGATAATATTTTTATTTCAAGATGAGCAAGATAATCTTTTGATTGAAAAGTGCTATTTTTTAAAACAAGATATAAATTTAAAGCAATTGATTTTTTGCTTAAAAAATATCGATAATTTAATTATTGGAAATATTAATTTAAGTAATTTGTTCACAGATCATTTTTTTGTAAAATTATATGAATTTAATTGTAAATTAAAATATGGTAGCATTACAGCAACAAATATTGAGGAAAATTTTAACTTTATTTTATATCAATCCGCATATGAAGTAAGCAAAGCTTATTATATTGCAAAGATAATTGATTATTTTTTAGTTTCAAACAATAAAGAAGATGAAAAATTCTTTATTCCATTAGAGTATAATAAACTACCTTATAGTATTTTATCATCTTTGCAAAGAGACTTTCCTTCTCATTATGGCTCGATAATATATTATGATCTTTTTACCAAAAAAACCAAAGATATTATTAATAAATCTATAGCAATAACCCCTACTCCTAGAATTGCCATATGCTTATATGGTTTATTTAGAGGTGATTGGAAGAAAACTTTAGAAAAAACTCTTGAGCAATTTGCCAGACCATTAAATGCAGATGTTTTTATTTTTACTTGGGAACATTATGCTCAATGGTCCGGTTTTGCTGGAGGTCCTACATGGGCTTGGAGAGTATTAAATGAGGATATTAGAAAAATTATGCCAGATGAATTGAAAAATAATAATGATATGTGGAAATTATTTCCAAGAGTAACTTCAAAATTATGTACAGAATATATGGCTCCTCTAAAATTAGATGATTTAGAGGATATTAAATTAGAATATCCTTGTATTAAAACTATTTATACAGAAAATCAAAAAGAATTTGAACAAAGCCGTACTTCAGATAACCCTTTTAGTGCAAATGGATCTTCATATTTGCAGTATGGAGTTTGGAAATCATTTCAATTGGCACAAGAATACGAATATAAAAATAATATAAAGTACGATTTTGTTGCTATCATTCGAAATGATAGCGAACCATGCGGAAGCGCTCCTAATATAGACGATCTTTTAAAGCTTAATTTTAATGATGTTTGTGATGATCATATTCCTGCTGGAATGTTTAGCATCGGAAATATCATTGGTAGAAGATTTGCCATTGAAACATTTGCAAATTGGTATCATTATAGACCTTATTTAGAGACATCACCATTGTTTTATTATTCTCCTTTTGCTGCTCACGAATCAGCAATGAAACATTCTTTGGTGCATAATCTTAGAATTTGCAAAGGCTTATTACCTATGATTTATGCGGAAACTTTATGCCTTAAAGGGATGAGATTGCCTAATATTTCATTAGAATTAAAGCAAGATTTGGAATATTTAAAAAATGATAAAAATTATAGTAAGATAAAAATTCAGGAATTTGAAGATTTTTTTATTTTTCTTAAAAACTATTTTAAACCACTTTCAGATAATGCATATAAATATTCTAGAAATAACAATGGCAATAATGGTCATTATCATATTCTTGATAACGGTGTTATAAAGATAGAAAATTCTTTATCATTTCAATTAGGAAAAGTAATGATAAGTAATTCAAAAACATTGATCGGTTATATATTAATGCCATTTAAGTTAATTCGTACTATTCAAATATGGAAAAAAGAAAAAAAACATTTTCCTAGTTTACCTTTGCATTTTTACTCTGATTATAATGAGGCTTTGAAATTAAAAAATAGTTTTACTTATAAAATAGGAGAAGCTTTAATCCAAGCTAACAAAAATTGGTATGGGGGGGGGTATATCAAATTTTATTGGAAACTACTGCAATTAAAACAAAAGTTAAAAAATAAAAAATCTCGGGATAAAAATTAAATGACTAATGTTGTATTGCTAGGAGAAAGTCATTTTGCTATGAAAAATGGGATACAAAAAGGTTTAAGAGATTCTGGTTGTCACGTTGTTAATTTATCTCTTGGAGCAACTCCTGGAATTCAAAATCTTTATGAAATAATAAGAAATAGACAAATTATTCAAAAAGCAGATTTAATAATTACAGGATCTAATACTCATGATGTTGCTCAATATAATAATTTAAATTTAATAAAACTTTGTTATAGGAATTTAAATTGGCTTTATAAAGAATTATATTTTTTAAATAAAAAAATCATATCCTTTATTTCTCCTATGCCGCAAAATTTTCTTAATTCTGATTGTTTAAATATTGTAGTAAATATCCATAGATTTTTATCCAACTATTATGGCTTTAATTGTATTGATATGCATGAATATTATATAAAGTCTAATTTGTATAGCTTTCAAATATTGAGAGATGGTGCTCATGATTTTGACTTTATTATGCGAGAACTTGGAAAAAATATAGCAAAAAACTATACTTTTCTTAAAAAACCTAAATCTTTAAATATATTAAATGATAATCCAAAATTTATAATTTTTACACCGGTAGGTAATAAATACTGTATTAAAAATAGTTTCTACAATGAGCAAATATATGAAATGAATCATAATACCAAAATTAAAATTAAAACCGACTACATAGGCTATTTTCCAATTGCTATTCATACTTGGAATTATAATGCATTTGATTATGGAGATATAATGATTTCAAATAATAAAACTTATATATCGAGTAATACCAATACTCCTCCATATATGTTCGTCAAAGATTTATACAACACAAATTTTCAAATTCAAAATAATACTTTTATTACTGTTTCAAATCTTAAGAAAAATGGTAAAGTTAATTTTATATCTATGTTGTTAGCTTCCTGTAAAGGTAATTATTATAGAAAACTATCAGATTCTAAGATTATAAAATTAAAAAATAAAAATATAATTTTGGAAAAAAATTATTGTTGCGATCGTCTTATTCCGCCTATATATTTTTATAAAGAAATTATTGATGAGTATTGTTTTTATAATGATAAATCTACCTTATCACAAGAAAGCCTATTAAATTTCCAAGTCCAACACCCTACGACTAAAACAAGAATTCAAAACCATCTATCCTATAAACTAGGACAAGCTTTGATTATCAATTCTAAAAGTGTATTAGCTTATTTATTTTTACCTTTTATAATATTAAGTATTGTGATTTCACATAAACAAGAACAAAAAG
>JACRSG010000015.1 GCA_014305285.1 Campylobacter jejuni | reverse complement strand
CTTTTTGTTCTTGTTTATGTGAAATCACAATACTTAATATTATAAAAGGTAAAAATAAATAAGCTAATACACTTTTAGAATTGATAATCAAAGCTTGTCCTAGTTTATAGGATAGATGGTTTTGAATACGAGTTTTGGCTTTTCCATAGCGATTGTGGAAATTTAATATGTAAAGTGGATTGGTTTGATTTTTTAATACTGTTATTTCTTTTTTAACTTGATTTTTATAAAAAAATACACCAGGAGTATCAGGCGGCAATAAAATATCATTTATATGATCATCATGCTTATTTTCTAAAGTGAAATTGTTATTAATATTGCTTGATAAAGGAAAATAATTTGCTAAAATAGAATTTTCACACAATGCGTAGATATTAATTTTATATATCGATTTTAATAATTTTAACACTTCTATATCGTATTCTTTAGAGTGACAATTTGAAGGTTTGAAATCTTTTATTCCAGGAATAATTGTTTTTATATTTGCACTCATAGCTTCAAAAGGATAAAGAACATCTCCTTCGTAAAAATCAATGCCACATAAATATATATTTTTATATCCTAATGCAATAGCACTTGCACACATATAGACACCTGAAGTAATTCTTTTATTTGAATAAATTTCATTATATTTTATATAAGCATAAAATTCTTTAAGATTTTCGATAACTTCATATCCAAGTTTTGCATCAGGGAAAAAACCATAAAATTGATGTAAAAAATCATTGCTTTCCATGAAAGGTAAATTATATGTAGAACAAAAAATATTTTTTATTTCATACTCATTTTTCAGCGTAAGTTGTTTTGCAGTGTGATACTGTTGTAAAAAGACACCAGGATTAAAAAATACTGTTTGAATCTTCTTTCCTAAATAATACTTGTCTTCAAAATAAAACTGATTACATCTAAAAACATCATATTCTTTAGGCAGTCTTTTGTGGTTGATATTTTTTAAGCTGGGTCCATTTCCTGCTATGATTACATTTTGTATATTTTTACTAATAATAGCCCCCCCCCATTTTCGAATTTTAAAATCATTTTAGTCCTTTTATCATCCTGCTTTTAAGGCAATCAAAACGCCTTCTATCATTTTTTTGATATCCCCATCAAGGATATTATCCACTTGCGAAAAAGCCTCTGTGATGCGATTGTCTTTGACTTGCTGATAAGGGAAAAGCACATAAGATCGGATTTGATGTCCCCAGCCTATCTCGCTTTTTTCTCCAGCATTAGCACTATCTTGTTGTTTCATGAGTTCAAGCTCATAAAGGCGAGATTTTAGCATTTTAAAAGCGGTGGCTTTGTTTTTGTGCTGACTTCTGTCATTTTGACATTGTACAACTATGCCGGTTGGAAAATGCGTGATTCTCACGGCTGATTCTGTTTTATTGACATGCTGTCCACCTGCACCGCTTGCTCTGTAATAGTCTATTCTTATATCTTTTTCTTCGATTTCAATTTCTATACCATCGTCAAGTTCAGGGCTTACCATAACACTTGAAAAGCTTGTATGGCGGCGTCCTGCACTATCAAAAGGAGAAGTTCTTATCAAACGATGAATGCCATTTTCAGCCTTTAAATAACCATAAGCATTTTCACCCTTAACCAAAAAGCTCACATCTTTAAGTCCTGCTTCTTCGCCTTCTTGAAAGTCTAGAGTTTCAACTTTAAAACCTTCTCTTTCACAGAATCTTAAATACATCCTATAAAGCATGCTTGCCCAGTCGTTACTTTCTGTTCCGCCCGCACCTGGGTGAATGGAAACAATGGCATTTTTACCATCATTTTCTCCGCTTAAAAGCATTGAAATTTCAAGACTTGTAATGGTATCTTCAAGCTTTGGTGCGTCATTAAATAAAGCTTGAAGTGTTTCTGTATCATTTTCGTTATTGGCTAGTTCAAAGAGTTCGCTTGCGTCATTTAAGGCGTTAAAGGCATTTTCATAATTTTTAAGTAGATGGGTGATTTTGGTTTTTTCCTTACTTATAATCCCTGCTTGTTTAACATCACTCCAAAAAGAAAGAGAATTTTCAAGTTCTTCGATTTCCTTAAGCCTTGTTTGGATATTTTCAGGCTTGATGATGGAGGCTATGTTGCCGACTTTGTTTTTTAAAGTTTTTAAAAGTTCACTAAATTCGTAATTATCCATAAAAAATTTCTTTCTTAATTTTTAAGGGATTATTTTAGCAAATTTTATATTAAAAAATCTTTTGTTATGATTGCTTATACTTTGCAAGAAATAAAAGAAATTGCTTATTTCATCCCTTTTTCCCAAACTTCCTCTTGAGCCTAGGCACATCTTTGAGAATCAAAAGGCTAAATTATAAAATTTTAATTTCTCTTGTCTCTTGTTGGCAGTGGTATTAAATTTTTCAATACCTTGTTTTAATCCTTTTTGCAAACCCTTTGTCATTACAGAATTACTTCCACCTAGTAAAACTACATTTTTCTCATTCATCAATTTTTCCTAATTATTATTTTGATATGATTTTAAAAAATTATTCTATCAAAAAATTCAAAAAAAGTAGGAAAAATGTCAAAACTTTATCTTATGTCTTTAGGTTGTAATAAAAATTTAGTCGATAGTGAGATCATGCTAGGACATCTTAGCACTTATGAGCTTTGTGATGAACCAAACAAAGCTGATGTTTTAATAGTAAATACTTGTGGTTTTATCGATAGTGCAAAAAAAGAAAGCATTCATGCGATTTTAGATTTGCACGAGCAAAGAAAAAAAGATTCTCTTTTGGTGGTTACAGGTTGTTTGATGCAGCGTTACCGCGAAGAACTTATGAAAGAGCTTCCAGAAGTTGATCTTTTCACAGGTGTGGGTGATTACGAAAGAATCGATGAAATGATACTTAAAAAAACCAATTTATTTTCAAATTCGACTTATTTGCAGGGTGAAAATTCCAAACGCATTATCACAGGTTCAAATTCTCATGCTTTTATAAAAATCGCCGAAGGCTGTAACCAAAAATGCTCTTTTTGTGCCATCCCAAGTTTTAAGGGCAAGTTAAAATCTCGCCAGATAAGCAGCATCATAACTGAACTTAAAGATTTAGTAGCTAGAGGTTATAAAGACTTTTCTTTTATCGCTCAAGATACGAGTTCTTATTTGTTGGATAAGGGAGAAAAAGATGGGCTTATACGCTTAATCGATGAGATGGAAAAAATCAAAGGCATAAGAGCGGCTAGAATTTTATATCTTTATCCTACGAGTGCGAGTGAAGCTTTGATTAAACGCATTATAGCTTCTGAAATTTTTGTAAATTATTTTGATATGCCTTTGCAACACATAAGCGATAATATGCTTAAAATCATGAAGCGTGGGGCAAATAGTACAAGACTTAAAGAAATGCTAAATTTAATGAAAAGTGCACCAGATAGCTTTTTACGCACAGGCTTTATTGTAGGCCATCCAGGCGAAAGCGAATCAGATTTTGAAGAACTTTGTGAGTTTGTTAAGGACTTTGGTTTTGATAGAGTGAGTATTTTTGCGTATTCTAAGGAGGAAGATACGGCTGCTTTTGATATGGAGCAAGTGCCTTTTAAAGTGATCAATAAAAGGCTTAAAATCATAGAAAAAATTGTTGATGAAGTTATAGAAAAAAGTTTTGAAAAAGAAGTAGGGCAAAAGCGTTTGGTAGTTTGTACCGGAGGAAGTAGTGAAGGAGAATTTTTCATCTCAGCTAAAGATTTAAGATGGGATAGAGAGATTGATGGGGAAATTCTTATCAATGAAAGTGAATGTGGAAATTTAGAAATGGGTCAAATTTATGAATGTGAAATTTTGCAAAACCTTGATAAAAAGCTCCTTGCTAAGGCTTTAAGAAAAGTAGATGCAAATTAAAGATGAAGTTTTAGCCCTTTTAAAAAAGGGTAAAAATTTACTCGCTTTTTCTTATGGAAGTGATTCTAGTGCACTTTTTTATCTTCTAATGCAAGAAAAAATTGACTTTGATCTTGTGATGATAAATTATAAAACAAGAAAAAATAGTGATTTAGAAGAGTTAAAAGCTAAAGAACTTGCTTTAAAATTTCATAAAAAAATTTTCATAGAACACGCACCTAAATTTCAGAGTAATTTTGAAAAAAAAGCCAGAGATTTTCGCTATGATTTTTTTGAAAAAATTTGTCTTGAGCAAGATTATGATTATCTTATCTTAGCGCATCATTTAAATGATCGGTTTGAATGGTTTTTGATGCAACTTTCTCGTGGGGCAGGTTTGGCTGAAATTTTAGGTATGCAAGAGTGTGAAAAACGCTCAAATTATACACTTTTACGCCCTTTACTTTTTATAAGTAAAGATGAAATTCTATCTTTTTTAAAAGAAAAAGATATCTTTTATTTTAATGATGAGAGCAATGAAAATGAAAAATATTTTAGAAATTATATAAGAAAAAATTTCTCTAATATCTTTGTGAGTAAATTTCATCAGGGTTTAAAAAGAAGCTTTTCTTATCTTAATGAAGATAGAAAAAAACTTTATGATTTTGAAAATATAAAAGAAGTTCAGGGACTTCTTATTTGCTCTAAAAATGAAAGTTTGATCGCTAGAGCGGTGAAAATGAAAGGTTTGCTTTTAAGTGCAGCACAAAGAAAGGAGCTTTTAAAGGGTGATTGTGTTTTAGGGGGTAAAATAGCACTTGTGTATAAAAACGAACAAGCCATTGTTTTTGAGTATGAAACTTGTCAAAAACTCCCTAAAAATTTCAAAGAAGAGTGTAGAATAGCTAAAATTCCAAGACTTTTAAGAGCTTATTTGTATAATCATCAAATCAATATTTCAAGCCTTAGCTTCTAAATTTTAAAATTCTTTGATAACCTAAATGTATGAGAAAAATTATAAAAAATACTTGTAAAAAAAGCCCTAAAAGTGGTACTTGATGAGAGTAGATAAAAACAAAGAATGCTAAATTTAAACTCTAAAGGCGAAAAATCAGAATGAAAGTTTTTAAAACTTTCTTTATCTAAAATCGTGCTTGCAACATCAATCATTACAAAGTTTATGAAAGAGATAATAAAAAGCAAGATAATACACAAAAATATTGATAAGGTAAAAATAAAGCTAAAGTACAAAGCAAAAAAAATCCCATAAATCTTATAAATATTTTAAAAATTTCAAAGATAGTTTTTAAGTTAGAAATTTCATCTTTTTTATGGTGTTGGTAATATTTTTGGTTGATTTCTTTAGCGATGAAAGGAGTAAGAAAAGAAGTGATAAAAAGGGCTAAAAAAAACCGAGGCAAAAACTACAATAAAACCTGAAAATAAAAAACTTATGATGGTGATTAAAAATTTATACAAAATGAAAAGCATAAAACCAAGCTCAAAAAGAATCCTCTCCAACGCTAAATTAAAGAATTAAAACAATCAAGTAAAGCCAAAAAGCCAAGTATTCCTAAAAAAGCATAAGTACAAGGCTAAAGATCAAGTGAAAAAATCCTTGATCGCAAGTCTTAAAATATCCAAATTATGCCTTTTTATAGCATTCTTCTAGTTTTTTATAAATGGTATCAAAATCAAGATCTTGCTCTAAAATTTGAGCCAAAACTTCATTGTCTTCTTTACCATTCCAAGTTTTTTTATAGCTACCATCTTTATAACCATTGTTTTGTCTAAAGATATTTAAAACATTTTTACCTATGTAGGTTTTATAAAGAATTTCAAGATTAAGACCGCATTTAATAGCTAAAGTAAAATATATTGAAAGCAATTCTTCAAGATTAAACCCAAAACCACTACATTTATGGATAATAAGCTCTATATCGTTTAAAATGCCATACATGTCGCTTTCACTAGGATGTTCTTCTTCTTTGCAAAAATCTTGAAACACCCCTATTGAAATTACTTCATTGGCTATGGTTTTAAAATCACTATTATTTTTATCGTGATATTCTTCAAGCAAAAGACTTAAAATAAAATGCCAAATATCGACAATTTCCATACGCACATTTTCCCAATTTGTTGGACTTGAGATATTTTTCCAATGTTTCCATGCAAAAGAGTCTATAAGTTCTGCACATTCCATATAAATACAGCGCCTCCAACTGATCAGTTTTCCTTCTTTGGTGTAGCCATTTTCCCAATTTAAGCCGTTTGTTTCATCATTGAGTTTTTGTTGGAGTTTGAGCATATTTTCTAAAATTTCGATATTTGTCATTTAAAAACTCCTTGATAATTTTTTAATATTATATGATTTAAGCGTAAAGATTTAAACTATCATCTGCTTTACCTTGATTTTCCTTAGCTTTTTCTTGCTGTTTTTCAAGTTGTTTTTTCATTTGCTCGAAAACTTTATCGAGTAGCTTTTTGCTATCTTCAAGCATAGAAGCGTTGATATTTTTGTTATCTGTTTGATTTTGTTTTAGTAAATCACTGAGTTTATTTGTAAAATTATTTATAATAGCATTTTGATGGTTTTCATCATTTGGTGTTGGTAGAACATTTGCCATTTGCATAGCTGATTCTATAATTTCTTTTGGCTTCAACTCTCCAACTTTAGAATTGGCTAAAAAGTCTTTGATCATAGGTTCAACTTCTTTCATGGCATTTTTAATCTCATCAAGATCATTTTGTGTGAGTTTAGAGCCTTCAAAAGTAAAGCTAAAGCCATACTGATGCTTAAGATTAAGAGTTTTACCTTCTTCATTATTTGCATAACTCATGCTTTGATTGTCATACATGGATAAGGCTAAATGTTTGCCGCTTTTTGTTGTATAATCCATTGAAAAACTTTGGTTTTTGCTAGCATCAATTTGCATTTCTTCCCCTTATAATTTATAAAATTATAAATCGGTTATTTTTAAATATTTTTAGTATAATTTTTATAATATGGATGAAAGAATTTTAGAATTTATAAAAAATGAGCAGCTTTTATCTTGGGCTATGATTGATGAAAAAGGTGTTTATACAGCTAGTGCTTTTTATGTTTTTGATGAGAAGAATTTAGCTTTTATTATCGCTTCTCATGAAGATACTAAGCATATAAGATTAGCTAATAAAAATTCAAGTATCGCGGTTAATATAGCTAAAGAAAGTAAAATAGCCTTTTTAAAAGGTGTGCAAGCTAAGGCCGAGTTTAAAATGGCAAGCAAGGAGCAAATGAAAATTTATTTTTCTAAATTTCCCTTTGCTAAACTTGATAAAAACGCTAAAATTTATGCTTTAGAGCTTTTTTGGCTTAAATTTACTAACAATGCTTTAGATTGTAGTAAAAAGCTTGAATTTTGTAAAAAATAAATTTTTATGATTTTGTTTAAAAAAATGAGTTATGATTTTATGTAAAATTTTTAGGTATAGAAAATAAATGTTAAATGTAATTTATGCTTTGTTTTTTAGAGAGTTAAAGACTAGATTTGGTAAAAATAGGTATCTTGGGTATATATGGGTGGTTGGAGAACCTATGAGTGTTGTGCTTTTGGTGACTATTATAGGAACTGTGATTAGGGAATATCATCATCAAGTTATGCCTGAAGGAATCTCTATTTTTATGTTTTTAATTTCAGGCATCATGCCTTTTTTTATGTTTAGAAGTATAGTAACTCAACTTATGAACGGTACTCAGGCAAATTTAGCTCTTTTTGCCTATAAGCCTGTAAAGCCTATACATGTCTTCATTGCTAGAACTTTACTTGAATTTTGTATTTATTTTGTGATTTTTATCACTGTGCTTTTTTTTGCAGGATGGTTCTTTAGACTCAATATATTTCCCATTCATTTACTTGGCGTTTTATTTTGTGTTTTTTTGCTTGTATGTTCAGCTTTTGCTTTAGGAATTTGTTTTGCTATTATTTGGCATTTTGCAGAGCCCTTAAGAACTTTATTAGCTTATTTTAGTATAGTGTTTTATTGGAGTTCTGGGATTATATTTCCCACTTGGCTAACTCCTCGTCCTTTACTTGATATATTTTATTATAATCCTTTGCTTCACATAATGGAACTTTTAAGATTTAATTTTTTTGAGAATTATCCTTTACAAGATGAATATAGTTATTTTTATGCTATATTTTGGATTTTGCTTGTTTTATTTATAGGACTTTTTATCTATTACTACAATAGACAAGCTTTAACGGCGGCAAAAAAAGAATGATAAAGCTAATTAATCTAACTAAATCTTATCCTTTATTTAGCGGTGGGAGGCATTATGTTTTTAAAAATTTTACTTTTGAATTTCCTGAAAATTGTAGCATAGGTTTGATGGGGTATAATGGTGCAGGCAAGTCCACTCTCATGAGACTTTTAAGCGGAGCAGAGCTTCCAGATAGTGGTAAAATAATTACTAATAAAAAATTATCTTGGCCTTTGGGTTTAAATGGAGCTTTTCAAGGTTCTTTAACGGCTAGAGATAATGCTAAATTTGTAGCTAGGGTGTATGGTTATAAAGGCAAAGAACTTCAAGAAAAAGTAAAATTCGTAGAAGATTTTGCTGAAATAGGAAAATTTTTTGATGAGCCTATGAAGACTTATTCTTCTGGAATGAGTGCTAGGATAGCTTTTGGACTTAGCATGGCTTTTGATTTTGATTATTATTTGATCGATGAAGCTGGAGCTGTTGGAGATCCTGCTTTTAGGGAAAAAAGTGTGAAATTATACAGAGAAAGATTAGGCAAATCAAAAGTAATTATGGTATCTCATAATGTAGCTGAAATTAAAGAATGGTGTGATAAAATAATTTATATGAAAAATGGACAAATTACGGTTTATGATGACGTAGATGAAGGAATAGCTGTATATCAAGGAAAAGCTTAATGGAAGAAAATAAAACTTTATTAGAAAAAATCAAGGATTTAAGCATATTTGATTCTTTTAAAATTGTTTGGTTTATAATGATTTTTGTTGTGATTTATTATACATTGATTGCAGCACCAAGATATGTAAGCACGATGATTTTAGATGTTAGATCAACAAGTGGAGAAAGTGCTCAAACAAGTGGAATTTTATCTTTGCTTAGTAGCACTTCTACAGCAAACGAAGATTTAAACTATCTAAAAAGCTATATAGAATCAAGTGATATGTTGAAAATTTTAGATGAAAAAATCAAGCTTAAAAGCCTTTATCAAGAACAACATATAGATTTACCTTTTAAAATTTGGGATTCAAGTTCTATGGAGTCTTATCTTAAATACTATCAGGAAAGAGTTAAGGTGCATACGGATGAAACCACTAAACTTTTACAGGTTGAAGTAGAAGGTTTTACGCCTAAATCAGCTCATTTGATTGCTCAAACTATTATGCAAGAAAGTGAAAAGTTTATCAATGAAATTTCTCATAAAGCAGCTAGAGAACAAATGGCTTTTGCTGAAAATGAAATACAAAAATACAAAGAACGATATCAAAAAGCACAAAACGATCTGATTGCTTTTCAAAATAAATATGGAGTTTTCAATCCTTTAAAGCAAGCTGAAACTAAAGCAAGTTTGGTTGCACAAATTGAGGCTAATTTAGCTCAAAAAGAAGCCAAACTTTTAACTTTACAAAGCTATATGAATGATACAGCTCCTGAAGTAGTAGCACTTAAGGCAGAAATTGAAGCGATTAAAAAACAACTTTTAAGAGAAAAATCTAAAATTTCAGCTAATAATTCTTCTCAAAAGCTTAATGATTTGGCCGCCAAATTTCAAGATTTAACTATAGAAGCTACTTTTGCACAAAAAGCTTATGAAGCGGCTTTAAAAGCTTATGAAAGTGCTAGAATAGAAGCATTAAGAAAAATAAAACAACTTGTAATCATCCAAAGTCCAGATATTCCAGAAAGTGCAAAATACCCTGAAAGAATTTATGATATTTTAACAGCATTTATTGTATTATCTTTAATTTTTGGGATTGTTAAATTTATTAAAATGGTAATAGAGGAGCATAAGTATTAAAATGAAAAAAATATTAGTTTTATTTTTTAGTTGTATTTTATGTTTTGGAGCTGTAGATGTCTCACAAATCATTTCAGCAGAAAATCAAAGTTCTACTACAACTAGTATAGATCAAAATTTAAGCTCAAATTATGATGTGGCAAATAAAGAAAATAATCTTACAAAAATTCATCAAATTTTAGTATTTGGTGCTCATCTTTTTAATGGAAATTTTAAAAATTATAATCAAAGAGTTTATAACCCAGATTATAAGATTGCAGTTGGTGATCAAATCAGTCTTAAAATTTGGGGAGCTGTTGAGTTTTCGCAAGTTTTAGTTGTGGATTCTCAAGGAAATATTTTTATCCCTAAAGTAGGAGCTGTAAATTTACTAGGTGTGAAAAATAGCACCCTTGTAAGTGTTATAAAAGCACGTGTTAATAAAATCTATAAAAATAATGTTTTTGTTTATGCAGATATGAATACTTATCAAAATGTCAGTGTTTTTGTAACAGGAAGTGTTAATGCTCCAGGACTTTATCAAGGACTTAGTTCGGATTCAGTGATACAGTATCTTGATAAAGCAGAGGGTATAAATTTAGAATATGGAAGTTTTAGAGATATTCAAATTTTGCGTAATAACAGCGTGATAAAAAATATTGATTTATATGATTTTTTGCTAAAAGGGCAAATGGATCTTTTTCCTTTTAGAAGTGGAGATGTGATTTTAGTAGGAAATGTTCAAAATTACGCTTTTGTTAATGGTGATGTACAAAGGCCTTTTCGTTTTGAACTTTCAAATGATATTAAAACCTTATCTGATTTGGCTAGAGTATCAGGGGCTAAACCTATCGTGACTAATGCTATCGTAAAAAGTTATGGTGAAGATCATAAACTTAATGTTAGTGCTTATAATAAAATCCAATTTTCAAAAGTTTTACTTAAAACTGGAGATGAAGTAGAATTTCACCCTGAGTATATTTCTGAAAATATAACCATAAGTGTAAATGGTGAGCATAATGGTTTAAAAACTTTAGTTGTAAGTAAAGGAACGACTTTAGAAGATATTTCTAAACTAATTAAGGCTAATCCACAATCAAACATGCAAGCTTTACAAGTATTTAGAAAAAGTGTAGCTAGAACTCAAAAAGAACTTATCAATGCTCAGCTTAAAGAGCTTGAAACTCTAGCATTAACTAGCAGCTCTGTTACAGCTCAAGGTGCAGCCATAAGAGCTCAACAAGCAAAAACGATTTTAGAATTTATTCAAAGAGCTAAGCAAGTGCAGCCAAAGGGTCAAATTGTTATTGATAATCCAAAGTCTTATAGTTCGATTATTTTAGAAGATGGCGATACTATCAATGTGCCAAGTAAGAACAATCTCATCATAGTTCAAGGTGAAGTTTCTTTACCTGGTGCTTTTGTGTATGATAAAGGAAAAGATTTAAGATACTATATCAATCTTGCAGGAGGTTATGGAGAAAGAGCGGATACTTCAAAAGTTTTGGTGATACGAAGCAATGGAAAAGCCGAAAAATACCATAGCGGTATAGATATGAAGCCAGGTGATTCTGTGTTGGTATTGCCAAAAGTAGATAGCGAGAATTTGCAAATTTTTTCAATGTTAACTCAAATTCTTTATCAAATTGCTATCGCAACCAATGTTGTGCTTAATCTTTAAGGTTTAAATATGAATACTCTTGAAATAGCTAAAGAAGTTTTCGAAAAAGAAGCACAAGCTATTTTGGATTTGGCTAAAAATTTAGATGAAAATTTTAATCAAGCCGTGAATTTGATGCTAAATACCAAAGGGCGTTGTATAGTTAGTGGTATGGGTAAATCAGGCCATATAGGTGCTAAGATAGCAGCTACTTTAGCAAGTACAGGAACGCCAAGTTTTTTCATCCATCCAGGAGAGGCTTTGCATGGAGATCTTGGAATGCTAACTTCTGAAGATATTTTAATTGCTATCTCAAACTCAGGAGAAACTGAAGAAATTTTAAAAATCATTCCTGCTATAAAAAAGCGTAAAATTCCACTGATAGTAATGTGTGGTAAAGAAAAATCTACTCTTGTAAAACAAGGTGATGTGTTTTTAAATATAGCTGTGGAAAAGGAAGCTTGTCCTTTGCAGCTTGCTCCTATGTCTTCAACAACGGCAACTTTGGTTATGGGAGATGCTTTAGCAGCTGCTTTGATGAAAGCAAGAAATTTCAAGCCTGATGATTTTGCACTTTTTCATCCAGGAGGAAGTTTGGGGCGCAAGCTTTTAACCAAGGTAAAAGATCTTATGGTTTCAAGTAATCTTCCCATAGTGCATCCTGATACTGAATTTAATGATCTTGTTGATGTGATGACTAGCGGAAAACTAGGACTTTGTGTGGTTTTTGAGAATGACAAATTAGTGGGTATCATCACTGATGGAGATTTACGTCGTGCTTTAAAAACAAGTGATAAGCCAAGATTTGATTTTAAAGCCAAAGAAATCATGAGTACAAATCCTAAAGTGGTTGATGCTGATGCTATGGCAAGTGAGGCAGAAGAGATCATGCTAAAACATCAAATTAAAGAAATTATAGTAGGAAAAGAAGAAAAAGTTGTAGGCATTATCCAGCTTTATGCGATAGGAAATGTGTGAAATTATGCCTTTGTTATCCGTTATTGTTCCTTTTGGGTTAAGCAAAGAACGTCATTATATAGAAGAAAGAGTTCTTCAAAAAACTAAATTTTTTCAAAGCAATGAGAATATAGAGTTTATTTTTGTTGAAGGATATTCATCTTTGAAAAACAATTTAAAACAAATCATAGAAAATAGTGGCCATATTTACTTAAGGGATGAAGATCAAAAAGATTATTTTTCCCAGGGAAGATGTAGAAATTTAGGTGCTGTTTATGCAAATTCTAAAGTTATAATGTTCTTGGATGTTGATTGTTATATTAGTTTATTATCTTTAGAAAAAATTTTAAATCTTATTAAAATTAAAAATATTGCTCAAAATATCAATGCTTTGATAGTTTTACCTGTAGTATATCTTAATAAAAAGGCTAACGAAAAATTAAAACAATACGATGAGAAATTTTGGGATATTTTGATACAAGAGGATTTATTCACAGCAAAAAATACTTGGGTAAAATTTTTTGCCCCAAGTTCTACTTCAAGTATTGTGATAAATAAACATCAGTTTTTAAGATTGGGCGGAAATGATGAAAATTTTATCGGACACGGTTATGAAGATTTTGATCTTTTTGCTAGAGTTGTAAAAGCTTGCGTGAGTTTTGAAAAAATGCCTGCTAATTTAAGTTATGATGCTAGAAATTGGAACTTTTTTGATTTTAAAGGTTTTAGATCTTGGTTTTCATTACTTGGTTATGAGACTTGTTTTTATGGCATTTATATGTATCATTTTCATCATATAGAGCCTAATCAAAACGCTTATATGCAAAATAAAGATAAGAACCATCAGCTTTTTTATAAGCATTTAAAAAATATCAAAAAACACGATTTAAAGCCTTTACAAATTTTTAAAGCCAAAGGTGAAAAAGTTTTAATACTTTTTAAAGAACAAAACTATGATTTTAAAGATATTAGTGTCTATGTTGGAGAAATTATCTATAAAAATGTAAATGATTTTTTCATAGATAAAGAGCTAAAATATGAATTTTTGTTGGATTTTTTACGACAAGAAAAAATCACTAAAATATTTTTAGATGCAAGTATAAAACAAGAATTTGATCGTATTAATTATTGTGATATTTTTTATTTTCAAAAAGGGATTTTGCCACATTCTTGGTTTTTTACAAGAAAGTTAGAATTGGATTATAAACAAGATTTAAATTTAAGCGAGCAAGGGTTTTTTGAAGTAAAAGAATATTTTTTAGCTTTAAGGGATGATGAAAAAAAAATCATCTTAGACTTTTTAAGTAAAAATAATAATGATAAGCGTGATTTGTATAAAATGCTTTATTATTTGATTCATGAGCTTTATAGTTTTGAGTATGAGGGAATTTTTTATCAAATCATCATTGATAAAGAAAAAATGCTGATGGCACAAAAACATGACAAAAGCTTTTATCCTTTAAAATCTTTTGTTTATAAACCTTATTTGTATGAGCTTAAGAGCATAAGGCCTTTTTCTTTTTTGATGAAAATTTCAGGTTTTGATTGTCTCGGTGCTATGATTTCGCATACTAAATTTTATCGTTTGGCAAGAAAATTGTTTTTTAATCCTAAGGGTTTTTTTGAGGATTTAAGAGTTAAAAAGGCTAGACATTGATATGTTTTTAAAAGTAAAGTATAAAAAAAATATATCTTTTTTCTTTAAAAGTTTGTTAATTTCCCTGCAAAATTTTCTAAAACAATTTAAATTTAAAAAATACAAAGCTTATAATAAATATGTCATAATTTCAGCGGTTTATAATGTAGAAAAATATTTGGATGATTTTTTTAAGTCTATAATGAAGCAAAGACTAGATTTTAAAAATAATATTCATCTAATTTGCGTTGATGATGGTTCTACTGATAATTCAGCTAATATCATTAAAAAATATCAAAAAAAATACCCAAAAAATATTATCTATCTATACAAAGAAAATGGTGGTCAAGCAAGTGCGAGGAATTTGGGTTTAAAATATTTAAAGGAAAATGATTTAAATATTCCTTGGGTAACCTTTACTGATCCTGATGATTTTTTAGATAGGGATTATTTTTATGAGGTAGATAGTTTTTTAAAAAATCAAAATAATATAGCTATGGTGGCTACAAATATTATTTTTTATAGGGAAAAAAGAAAGATTTTATATAAAGATACTCATGCTTTAAATTTTAAATTCAAAAAACACAAAAGTGTTTATGATAATATAAAATTAAATGAAAATATTCAACTTTCGGTTGCATCATGTTTTCTAAAATGTGATTATCTTAAAGATATTTTTTTTGATGAAAATTTGACTTTAAATGAAGATGGAAAATTTATTAATATTTATTTATTTAAAAATTTAAATCTAAAATCTGTATTTTTAAAAAATGCAAGATATTTTTATAGAAAAAGATTTGATAAAAGTTCCACTTTAGATAAAAAAAATGAAAATAAAATTTACTATTTAGAAATTTTAGAAAAAGGATATTTAGAGCTTTTAAATTTCGTAGCAAAGGAAGATAAAATTCCTACTTTCATACAAAATGTTATTTTATATGAGATATTTTGGCAGGTGCAAGAATGGGTTAATCGTCAAGAAAAATTATCTTTTATGGATCAAACTAAAATTCAAAAATATCTTGATTTGCTTGATCAAATTTTTTATTTTATTGATAGTGAGAATATAATAAAATTTAATTTCAGTCCTTTTTTATTTTTATATAAAATGGGGTTTTTACATTGTTTTAAAAAAGAAAAAGTACTTATTGACAAAGTTTTTATTGAGCAAATAGATGATAAAAATGATGAAATTTTGATTAAATTTTATACTTCAAATGTTAATGATGCAATTAAAATGCTTTTTGATGATAAGTCAGCTGAAATGATTTGCTCAAAAATCAGACAATATGATTTTTTAAACCGAGTTTTTATCTATGAAAGAAGAATTTGGCTTAAATTTTTTATGAATGCTAAAGATATGATTTGTTTTATCAATGATAAAAAGGTTGATATAATCTATCAAGAAAAAAAATGCACTTTTTATGACATTTTTTATGAGATTAAAAAGTTAAAAAAAAGAAGAGCTAAGAATAAATCATTATGGCTTTTTGCTGATATGCCTTTTAGGGCTGATGATAATGCTGAACATTTATATCGCTATGTTATGAAAAATCATCCCAAGCAAAATATTGCTTTTGTCCTTAGAAAAAATTCTCATGATTTTAAAAGACTAAAAAAAGAAGGTTTTAAACTAGTTGATCCAAAAAGTTTTAAATTTAAATATTTGGCTTTTAAGGCTGATAAACTCATTTCATCTCATATTGATAGATATTTTTTTGAAGTCTTAGGGGAAAATACTTTAAAGACCAAAGATTTTGTATTTTTACAACATGGGATTACAAAAGATGATTTGTCTTCTTGGTTGAATCAAAGAAAAATTGATTTATTTATTACTGGAATGCAAGCTGAATATGATTCTATAGCAGGAGATTTTAATCGTTATAAATTTACTCCTAAAGAGGTGAAACTAACAGGATTTCCTAGATGGGATGCTTTGCTTAAAAATAACCAAATAAATACCAAACAAATTCTCATCATGCCAACTTGGAGAGAGTATATAGTAGGTTCTTATAGTAAAAAATTAATGAAAAGAAGATTTAATCCAAAATTTTATGAAAGTGAGTATTTTTATAGATGGGGTTCTTTTTTGCACAGTGAAAAATTACAAGAATTACATGAAAAATATAATTACAAAATAGTTTTCAATCCTCATCCGCAAATTAGATCTTATTTGGAAGGTTTTAATTTGCCAAATTATATTATAATACCTTCTACTGAAATGAGTATACAAAAGCTTTTTTGCAAATCATCCTTAATGATAACAGATTATTCAAGCGTGGCTTTTGAGATGGCTGTTTTAAAAAAACCTGTGATTTATTATCAGTTTGATAAAGATGATTTATTTTCTAAGCATATATACACTCAGGGTTATTTTGATTATAACAAAGATGGATTTGGAATTGTAGCTTTGGACTTAGATAATCTGTTATATGAATTAAAAATGAAGCTACAAAACTATAGTTTTAAAAATAATTTTTTAACCCCTAAGGCAAATTCCTTAGAAAAAGTTACACAAGCAATTTTATCCATCTAATTCTTTGCACATTTTTTCAAATGCTTGATAGTATTTCCAAGAAGCAACTATATCTGGGCGATGTTGTTTGATGTGGGTTAATTCATAACTCATCATTTTTTGCAACTTTCTTCTTCTAGGGGTATCATGTTTATAAATATCGATATATTGTTGTTCTTTAATTCGAATCTTTTTTTCTTGAGATAATTTTTGATTTAATATTTCATTAAAATTGTAAAAGTATAATTTCAACTCTCCTATTGCAGTATCATTAACTAATTTTAAGTCAGATGATTTAATTAAAATTCTAAAGATGCTTGAATTAATTATTCTTAGTGTAATATCTTCATAATAGCTTATATCAAATACAGAATGAGAATCTATAATTAATAACTCTATGTTTTCAGAAAAATTTAAAGTCAGTGGAAATATAATTTTTAAATCGCCTATAACATTTTCAGAATAATTGCATTCTTGATTATAAGGTATATTTATAAAATTACATATTTTTTCAATTGTGTTTTTTGTGTCCACCCCTATAATATTTTTCATATCAATATAAAGAATATCTAAAATATTATCAAAATTCTGTAGCATTGAATATTCCATTACGCAAGTTCTAAATCCCATTTCTTGATGTAATGTATTCCAAGATAAAAAATTTTTTAGATTTAATCTAATCGGATGATTTTCTCCACTTGAAAAATAATAAAAACGATCAAAAACATCATTTAAATCGGTTTGCAGATCAAAATTTAAAATTGCATCAGATTTTCTAGTTCTATGATTTATATAACAAGTAAATATTTCAAAATAATCTCTTACTTGAAAAATAAATTTACATTTTTTTTGAATCAGTTTACAAAATTTTTCAAAATCATTAAAATGATAATCTTTTAAGCGTATAGCCTTCATATGATCAATATCACTTAATAAGATATTAAGAGCATATCTATATCTTTGTAATCCTGTTTCATAGTTCAAAAAATTATCTGGAATAATAATTTTATTGTAAGATAAAAATACTTTTAATGCTTCAGTCCCAGTTCCATGTCCACCAAGCCACACAAACTCATAATTATCCGGTAAAGGCAAATTCATTTCCCAGGCAAGTTCAGCAGGTATGTTATGATAATTGATTTTTTCATTTTTATCATTTAATTTCTTAGGATCAAGTAATGAGGGA
>JACRSG010000014.1 GCA_014305285.1 Campylobacter jejuni | reverse complement strand
GCTAGAAAAATCCATTTTTTATCTCACATTTTGAGACAATATTAAAATAACATATAATTTTGTTTCATAAATTTAGTCCATTTTGTTTCAATTGATTTCATTTTGGATAGTTTTATGAAACAAAAACCTTGACAATTAAATTAAAAATAATATAATAACGGTATTAGTTTTTAATTTTTGGAGAATTTTTTGAGAAAAAATAAACTTAATTTTTGCTTAACGGCTAGAGAGAGAGAGAGAGAGAGAGCAGAGTAACCTTAAACTTTTCTTAATTTTTAAACTTTTACAACTCCACAATTCATACAAAAAAAATCCTGAAAAATTTTTAACTCTTGTAATTGAATCAAAAGGACTCTTGAATGAGTAATATTGAGTTTCAAGCAAGAATAAACGAAAAAATCAAAAGAGAATTTGGCGATATTTTAGTTCATTTAGAAGATAAAGAAACAATAGAACTTATGCTAAATTCAGACGGCAAACTTTGGCTTGAAAAACTAGGTCAAGATATGATATGTCTAGGCGATTTTTCAGAAGCTAAAGCAAAATCTATCATTACCGCAGTTTCTACTCTTCTTGATACAACCACAAATGCAGATAATCCTATTTTAGAATGTGAATTGCCACTTGATGGATCAAGATTTGAAGCCTTATTGCCTCCCATTGTTGCAAAACCAACCTTTACAATCAGAAAGAAAGCCGTTAAAATATTTACTCTTGATGATTATGTAGATTCTAATATTCTTACACCAAAACAAAAAGAAGTTTTAATCAATGCTATTAAAGAACGCCAAAATATTTTAGTTGTTGGTGGAACTGGTAGTGGTAAAACCACTTTTTCAAATGCCATTATTGACGGCATTTCTAAAATTACACCCGATCATAGAATTGTAATTATTGAAGATACTGCAGAACTTCAATGTGCGAGTGAGAATAAAGTAGTTTTAAGAGCTACGGATAAAGTAGATATGCTTAGGCTTTTAAAAGCCACAATGCGACTTCGTCCCGATAGAATTATAGTAGGCGAAACAAGAGGGAAAGAGGCTTTAGACTTATTAAAAGCTTGGAATACAGGACACCCTGGAGGAATAGCCACAATCCATGCTAATTCTGCGAATGGGGGACTTACAAGAATGGAACAATTAATCTCTGAAGCAACAAGTGCAAAGATGAGTAAATTAATTGCTGAAGCTGTGAATTTAATTGTTTTTATATTAAAAACTAAGGAGGGCAGAAAAATAAAAGAAATCATAAAAGTAATTGATTATGAAAATGACAAATATATTACACAAGGAGTTTAAATGAAAAAATTTTTATTATTATTTTTGGTGTTAGGTTTAGGATACGCTTTAGCTTCAACAACTGGAGCGGGTTTGCCTTGGGAAAGTCCATTAGAAACAATCAAACAAAGTATCAGTGGTCCAGTAGCTTTTGTTATTTCGCTTTTGGCGTTAATTGGTGCGGGTGCTGGTTTAATTTGGGGAGGAGAGCTTAGCGGGTTTTTGAAAACTTTAATCTATATTGTAATTATAATCGCTTTAGTTGTAGGAGCTAATAGCTTTATGTCACTATTCACAACGAGCGGAGCATTAATTTAATGGAAGGGTTACATAGAGTAGATATTTATAGTGCATTAAACAAACCAAATTTAATGCTTGGTGCAGATAGAGAACTAATTATGATGACAGGTCTTATTTCTGCATCTCTAATTTTTACAGGAGCAACAATAGTTACTACTATCGTTGGAGTTGTATTGTTTTTTATCTGCAGTCTTCTTTTAAGATTAATGGCAAAAAGCGATCCTCTTATGCGTCAAATTTTTATACGCCAAAATAAGTATAAAAAATTTTACTATCCGCAAAGCACACCATTTTCAAAGGATTAAAATGTTAGCACTTAAAGAATTCAGAAGTAAAGCAAAAGCATTTCCCGATATTCTAAACTATGCAAGTTTTATAGATGAAGGTATTTTACTTAACAAGGACGGGAGTTTAACAGCAGGATTTTATTATCGTGCTGGAGATATTAGTTCTATGACTATAAGTGAAAGAAATACTTTAAGTGCTAGAATTAATGCAATATTAAATACTTTAGGTAATGGCTGGGCGGTTCATATTGATTGCTCAAGAATTAAAACAGAAAATTATATTGATGGTGAAACTTTTTATAAAAGCAATATTGCACAAATTCTTGAAAATGAAAGAAAACATTATTTTGAAAATGTAGAACATTTTGAAAATCTTTTTACAATGATTTTTACTTATTTACCTCCACATAAAAATATAAGTAAAATCACTAATTTAATGATAATTGATGAAAATGTTAATAAAAATCAAAGCGATAAAATATTGGAATACTTTAAAACTACTTTTCAAAAACTAGAAGATAGTTTGAGCAATTATATCAAAATAGAAAGAATGCTACCAAGGGTAGTTACTGATGAATATAATAATGAATATATTTTAGATGATATGCTTGAATATATTAATTTTTGTATTTGTGGTGAAAGACAAAAAATAATATTACCAAATGCCCCTATGTTTTTGGATTGTTTGTTGGGCGGAAAACATTTTGAAACAGGAATGTATCCAAGAATTGATAATCAATACATAGGAATTATTGCTATTGAAGGTTTTCCAAGTGAAAGTTATCCAAATATTTTAAATGCACTTACAGAGCTTAATTTTGACTATAGATTTAATACTAGATTTATTTTTTTAGATCATTATGAAGCTGAAAAATCACTTAATAAATATCGTAAAAAATGGCAACAAAAAACAAGAGGTTGGTTAGATCAATTATTAGATCGCCCTACAAGAAAACAAGATGATCATGCTGTGCTTATGGTACAAGAACTAGATTCTGCATTATCAGAATCAAAAAGCGGTATGATAGGGTATGGTTACTATACTGCTAATATTGTAGTTTTCGATAGAGATAATGAAAATTTAGAATATAAATTAAAAGATATAAGAAGAGTTTTAGAAGGTTTAGGTTTCTTATCAAGAACTGAAACAATTAATTCTGTAGAAGCTTATTTGGGAACTTTACCTGGATTTGTTTATCCAAATTTACGCCGTCCTATATTAAATACCCTTAACTTAACACATTTAATTCCTTTGGCGTCTGTTTGGGCAGGAGAAAAATATAATCCAAGTGATAAATTTCCTCCAAATTCTCCTCCGCTGATGCAAGTTGTAACTTCTGGCAATACGCCTTTTAGGTTAAATTTACATGTCAGTGATTTAGGGCATACTTTAATTTTTGGTCCTCCTGGGAGTGGTAAATCAACTCTTTTGGCAAATATTTTCCTTGCTTGGCAAAAATATCCAAATGCTAAAATTTACGCATTTGACAAAGGACAAAGCTTACTAGCTCCTACACTCGCAACAGGTGGAATTCATTATAATATTGCAGGAGAAAACTCATCTTTGGCGTTTGCTCCTTTGGCAAATATCAAAACAGAATCTGAGATTGCATGGGCTGAATTTTGGATTGAAACTTGTTTAAAATTGCAAAATGTCAATATTACACCAAAACACAAAAAATTAATACATGAAGCTTTAATTTCTCATACTAATACAAATTCTACTTCTTTAACTGAATTTGTATCAGCATTGCAAGACAATGATTTAAGAGATGCTTTAAGTTATTACACAATTTCTGGAACAGGTGGTTTTTTATTTGATTCAGAACAAGATAAATTAAGTCTTAGTAATGTTACAACTTTTGAAATAGAAGATTTAATGAGCTTAGGTGATCAATACATAGTTCCTACTTTACTTTATATTTTTAATCGTATTGAAAAGGGATTAGATGGAAGTCCTACATTATTGATTATTGATGAAGCATGGATTGCATTAAATCACCCAGCATTCAAAGATAAAATAATTAGTTGGCTTAAAGTTTTAAGAAAAGCAAATGTAGCTCTTGTAATGGCTACACAAAGTTTAAGTGATAGTGCAAAAAGTGGAATTTTAGATATTTTACAAGAATATTGCCCTACTAAAATATTTTTACCAAACCCCGAAGCTTATAAAAAAGGAAGTGAAAATGTTTTAGCCCCTTATGATTTTTATAAAATATTTGGACTTAATGATGTTCAAATAGGAATTATTACTAATGCTATTCAAAAAAGAGAATATTATTACACTTCTCCACTTGGAACTAGACTTTTTAATTTAGCACTTGGAAAAACTAATTTAGCCTTTACAGGTATTAGCGATAAAGTAAGCGTTAAAAGAGTAAATCAACTTTATCAACAATATAAAGAGAATTGGGCTTATAAATGGTTAGAAGAAAAAGAAATAAACTACAAAAGATTTGATAATTCAAAAAAGGAGCAAATATGAAAAATTTTATTTTTGGAATAACTTGTTTAAGTGTTATCACATCAAGCAATATTTTTGCTGATGATGTTTTAACTGGGGATACAAAATTGGCATGTGAAGCGATTTTGTGCTTAAGTAGCGGAACTCGTCCTGCTGAATGCGGTCCTTCGTTAGCTAGATATTTTGCAATACACTTTAAAAAACCCTGGAAAACAATTGATGCAAGAAAAGCTTTTTTAAACCTTTGCCCTATACAAAATGATACAAATGTAGAAGATTTGGTATTAAAAAATTTAGTTGATGATGTATTGCCAAGTTCAGATCCTAGACAATGCACACCAAATTATTTAAACACACAAGTAGAAACACAAAGAAGTCATTCTACTTTCGGTATTATGAGTTATAGGATTAATCCAAATATACCTAGCTTTTGCTACGCACTAATAAATCATCAATATACCGACTATAAAATGCCTAAATACACATGCACAGGCGAATTTTATAATTCTTTAGAATGGAAACTAAGTGCAAAATTACAACTTATAACTCAACAAGCTTATCAAAGCCTTCCAGATAATCAAAGATATATGATTTCTAAAACTTGCGGGGATAGAAATTGTTATGAATATTACCAAAAAATCCCATTCACTAAAGAATGCTGGACTTATTGAAAGGAGTAAATATGAACGATACAAATATAATAAATATCAACAATCAAGAAGTTGTTTTTAAAAATAAACACAATCGAATATTTTGTACAAGCTTAGATGTAGCTAAGGTTTTTGGAAAAAAACATTTTCATGTTTTAAGAGATATTGAAAATATTTTAAATGATTTACGAGAAATAGGAGATTTGTTGAACTCATCCAATTTTGGATTGGTTAAATATAAAGATCAAAAAGGTGAACTTAGACCAGCTTATCAAATATCTCGTGATGGATTTTCACTTTTAGCAATGGGATTTACAGGAAAAAAAGCATTACAATGGAAAATACTTTTTATCAATGCTTTTAATGAAATGGAAAGTATTGTTAAAAATCAATGCACTCCAAAACTAGAAAATTATAGTAAATACAAGATTCCTAATACACCTTATAAGGAGATAGCATGAGTAAAGTTGTTTTATTTGAAAATAAAGAATTGGGACAAGTAAGAACAATTAGAGATAAAAATAATGAACCTTTATTTTGCCTGAATGATATTTGCAAAATATTAAATATTAAAAAAACAAATAGCGTTAGAGACTCTATAAATAAGGAGTTCGATAAAGGGGGCGTTTTTGAGTGGCACCCCTTTAAAACTCTTGGTGGAATACAAAAATTTATTGTAATAAATGAACCTGAACTTTATTTTGTCTTGATGAGAAGCGATAAACCAAAGGCGAAACCTTTTAGACAATGGGTTATTAAAGAAGTTTTACCAAGTATTAGAAAGCAAGGTTATTATTCATTTGATAATACACCAAAACTAGAAAATTATAGTAAATACAATATTCCTGATACGCCTTATAGGGAAGATATTCTTAAATCTATTATAAAAATAGAAAAAGAACACAATTGTAAAGTTGAAGAACTAGCTTCATATAAAATTGTCGAAACATATAAAAACAAAAAAATTAATCTTGAACAAAAAATTCATCTTATAACAAAAGGATTAATATGAAATTTTAATTTTTGGCGATACAAAATAAACATTAAAAATTTAAAAGAAAGGAGAAGTAGAAGTTTAAGAGGTAGGTTACCGCATAACCCCAACAAGTGGGGCAAGGCTAATAAGCCTTGACTATTATTATACATAATAGTATAATAACAATGATTACGCGGTCAATCATGGACATAAAATCACCCACTTTCACGGGTAAAATTTAGCCATAGGGGGTCAGACCTACGGCTAACCCTTAATGGGTATTCTAACTAAAACCTACTTAAACTTCAAAAATATACAAAATGAAAGAATCTTTATTTGGCGTAAAAAAAGCCACTTCAACAATAATTGCAACTTTAATTATAGGAACTAATAATGCCTTTGCAGGTGGTATTCCTGTAATTGATCTTAGTGCTATTGCTAATCAAGTAAAAGATTATGCAATGCAACTTCAACAATATGAGCAAATATATTCTCAATTACAACAACAAATACAAATGGTAAAAATGCAACAACAAAACTTACAAAACTTGGGTAAATATGATTGGGAAAATCTAGGCACAATTCTTTATCAAGTTAATAATGTGATGAATCAAGTTAATGGTCTTTCTTATGATATAGGCAATGTTTCTAAAAAATTCGAAGATACTTATAAAGATTTCACAGGTTATAGTGATGAACTTACAAACGCCACAAACGAAAAGGAAAGATACGAACTTTATTCTGATAGATATAAACAAATTGCACAAACAAATCAAAATACATTTAAAGGAACATTACAACAGCTCGAGCTTCAATATCAAGACTTACAAAATGAAGACACTATTATTTCAAAACTTAAAGAGCGTTCAGAAGGTTCTAAAGGAAATTTACAAGCAATACAAGCCACTAATGATCTTATCACTTATCAAATTGATGAAGTAAGAAAATTAAGAGTTACTTTAATGAATCAAAATAATATGCTTACAAATTATTTAGCATCACAAAATAATAAAGATGTTTTAGAGCAAACTAAATTAGAAAAACAAATGCAATCCGATAGTCGCGTTCCTTATGGAATTGGCAAAAATCAAAACTATCAAACAGACGCCCTTAAATGGAAATAGAATAATGTTAAAATACTATGTTTCAAAATTTTATAAAAGGAGATAACAATGAAACATTTTATTTTTGGTGGATTAATAAGCTTAGGTGCTTTAGCTTTTTTAATAGGTTGTGGTGATGAAGCAAAAACAAGTGAATACTATGAAAAACACATTGATGAAGCTAAGGCTAGAGTAGCAGAGTGTAAAAAAATGGAGAAAATGAATGAAACTCAACAAAGAGATTGTTCTAACGCAAAATGGGCAGTTGAAATGCAATCCGATAGTCGCGTTCCTTATGGAATTGGCAAAAATCAAAACTATCAAACAGACGCCCTTAAATGGAAATAAATTAAGATTAATTTTAATTTTTTGTTTTTTAATTCCAAATTTAGCTTTTGGAGCTGAAACTGCAGAAGGTGTCCTAAATATATTACGCAACGGGCTTTTATCATGGACTCCTCTTATTAAAACCGCTTGTTTATGGGTATTTTTTACTTTAGTCGTTATCGATTTGGTTTGGACTTTTGGTTTAAAAGCTTTAAGCGGTTTTGAATTTGGGGAGTTTTTAGCTACCCTTATTAAAAAAATCATCTATATTGGAATATTCATATTCTTATTTAATGTAGATTACTGGCTTCAAATCATTTTTAATAGCTTTTCGCAATTGGCTACAAATGTAAATAACGGACTTGATATTTATCCAAGTAATATTATTCAAAATGCTTTTAAAATTGTTATGATAATTTTAAAATCTATGAGTGTAACAAGCCCTGGAGAAAGTTTTTTTAAAGTTATTTCTGGAATTATTATTTTAATAGCTTTTGTGCTTATGGCGATTGATTTGCTTATCGTATATCTCAAATTTTTCTTAATGAATGTAATTATATATTTTGCTTTGGCGTTAGGTGGTTTAAACCATTTTAAACAAATAGGCTTAAATCCTATAACAACAGCCATTAAAGTTGGAATAGAACTTTTTATGATACAAGGTTTGATGGGATTATGTATTACAATAATAGAAAAAACATATAATGAAATGGATCAAGAAATATCATATGAAATTACATTAGCTGTTCTTGTTACCTCTCTCATCTTCTGTATGATTACAAAAATGATTCCTGGTATTATAGAAGCTGTATTTAATGGTAGTTGGAGAAAGTGCAGGAGCTGCTGCAGGTTTTAGGGCTGTTGCCACCATGGCAGCAGGGGCTGCTACGGGTGCAGCTGTAGGAGCTGTCGGTGTTACTCGTGCCATGAACGCAGCTAAAGAGTTGCATTTAGCAGAAGGTGGTAAAGGTGGAATGGATCTAGTTAAAGGCGTAGCAAAACATTTAGCAACTTCTGGAGGAGAGCATTTAAGAGATAATCTTACAAAAGGCAGAATGCCTCATCAAATGGCTAATCGCTTACAAGAAAAACTTAAAGATATACAAGGAAAAGCAAGTGAAGGTGGTATATCATCTGGAACACCAAAAGAAGAAAGTTATCAATCAGGAGTAAATCCTAATGCTATGCAATAATAAAACCAATGCAAGGGTGGTAAGTCCTTGCAAAAGTTCCATTATGGACTCCTGTTTATTTGGTTTCCACCCACACACTCAACCAAATAGCCAAAAAAGCTCGATTTCTCATAAGAGAACCGAGCTTAAACCAAATAAACAGGTTCTGAAACTTTTAGTCCATCTACCAAATGGATAAATTAATTATATCATAAAAAGGAGTAAAAAAAATAATGAATATTTTTAGGCAAAAGCAAAAGATAGAAAAGAATGAGTTTGACACTTCAAGCAATCCTTATCTTAATGCAAAAACCGAATGGCTAGAAAGATACGGCGATTATATCACTCGTGCTAAAAACTGGCAAATTGTAGCGATGATCAGCTTAGCTATGTGCTTTGTATGTGTTCTCTTTATAGGCTATATTGGCTCTCAAAACAAACTTATACCTTATATTATAGAAGTTGATAAACTAGGAAATACAGCTAAAGTAGGCATGGTTCAAAATATTGATTTAAAGAATCCAAATGTCATAAAGTATAGTCTAAATACTTTCATTTATTCTTGGCGTTCTGTTTGGGGGAATCCACAAACTCAAAGAAAATTTATATTTGATGCTTACACATATGTAGAACCAAAATCTAAAGCATTTAATTTTTTAAATGAAGAATATCGTAAAAATAATCCTTTTGAACGAGCAACTAAAGAAAATGTGCGAGTTAAAATTAAAAATATTGTCCCTCAAAATATTGATACTTGGCAAGTTGAATGGGAAGAAACAACTACAAATTTAAATGAAGATATTCTTTCTAAGGAAACTTATAGAGGATTATTCCAAATTAAACAAATCGTTCCTACAACTGAAGAACAAATTTTAAAAAATCCTTTAGGGATTTTTATTACAGATCTTAATTTTGCAAAAATTTTATAAGGAGATTAAATGAAAAAAATAATATTACTAAGTTCTTTAATAGCAACTTCTTTATTTGCTAATAACCTAAATGAAAGAGATTTTGCAAATCTTACACCAAAAGAAAAAAAAGATTTAGCAATAGCTCAAAAATGGATAAATTCAAAAACCACTACTATACAAGGAAATAATGGAGAAGTAATTTTTCTTTATGGCGAAGCTATGCCAAGCATTGTAACTGCACCTTTAAGACTTACTGATATTTCTTTAGAACCTGGAGAAGTGATTAAAGATGTTCAAATAGGCGATAGTATAAGATGGACTATATCTTTAAGTATTAGTGGGGAAGAACCTTATTTAGTTTCTCATATTATCGTTAAACCTACGGATAAAAACCTACAAACAACCATGAACATAATGACAAATAAACGAGTTTATCGCTTAAATTTAATATCTGAAGCTAAGAAATTTATGCCTGCAGTTTCATTCAATTATACAAATCAAATCATTCATACACTAGAAGATTATAAAAACCAAATGAAAGCAAAATCTGAAGCTAAAAATTTCTATAAAACAAAAGATGATGAAATTCCAAGCAATATTGAAAATTTAGACTTTGGTTATAGTATTGAAGGTAATGCACCTTTTAAACCTTTAAGAATTTACAATGACGGCATAAAAACTTATATTCAAATGCCAAAAAATTTAAAATTCTATGAAGCACCCGCACTTATGGTTTTAGATTCTAGTAATGAAAAACAAATTGTAAATTATCGCTTAAAATATGATACATTTATTGTAGATAGACTTTTTAATAAAGCAATTTTACTCTCAAATATTGGTTCAAAACAAGAAAAAATTACAATCACAAAACATTCTAACAAGGCTAATCAAGATATAGTCAATAATGTGCTTTACGATTTATCACTCCAAAATAAAAATAAAAAGGATAATAAATGAGAATTTTATTTTTGGCGTTAATCGCTTTATTTATAACTTCATGTGCAAAAGTCAATTCAGAATATTTTACCTCTAGCTTTTCGGTTAAAGAAACAAAAATAAACTACGACAAAATCGCTGATGATTTTTCGCAATTTATCATTTCGTATTATTTACCTAACAAAACTACATTTTATTTCAATGATATAAATGACAATAAAGCATTTTCGGATTATTTTGTAAATACATTAAGAAATAAAGGTTATGCAATTAGCAACGATCATTCGAGAAAAAATTTAACCTTTCTAAGCTATCAGATTTCGCAAATTGATAATGAAAATGTAATTGCAATATTTAATATCAATGAAAGTAAAATCAATGTGATTTATAAAATCATTGAAAACAAGCTTGTAAAAATAAATATGACAAGTTTTAATTTTACTCCGCAAAATTAAAGGTTGAATTATGCTTGAAATTAATACTTCACCAAATAAATTTTTACCAAAAAATAATAAAAGACTTTCTAAAGTCCCTATTATAATATTATTTACTATTGCTGTAATTATATTATTTAGCGTATTTTATGTAGCTTTATCAAGAAAACAAAATTTAGAAAAGCAAGCTACACAAACTGCACCAAAAGAAGAAACACAAAGCACAAGTAAAATTGAAAATATTGCTTCTTATGTTGATGAATTATCACAAACTAAACAAATAAAAGAACAAAACTCAACCTTACAGCCTGTTAATAATACTATCCCTATCACTCAACAAGTTCAGCAAGAAATCAAGCCTCAACCTATACAAACACCTATTCTTATACAAAATAACGAAATAGATGAAAGAGAATTAAGATTAAAAAAAGATATGCAACTTAAAGCTTTAATCAGCCAAACTTCTTTAGGGATTAAAAGTGAAATTCAAGAAAAACCAACAATAGGTAATCATTTTACCCCTTCTCAAACCGATTACCCTAATATTCCAAATGATCAAGTCAATACAAGTGCAGGATTAGGTGGATTAGATACCAATGCAAATAAAGATGCACAAGGTCAGCAATTTTTATCACAAAAAAATGACAATGGGTATTTAAAACACTCGAAACAAAAACCATTAAGTCCTTATGAAATTAAAGCAGGGTGGAACATTCCCGCTGTTTTAATCACAGGAGTTAATTCCGATTTACCAGGTCAAATATTGGCACAAGTAACACAAAATGTTTATGATACTTCAACAGGTAAATATCTTTTAATCCCACAAGGCACTAAAGTTGTAGGAGCTTATTCAAGCAATATCATTTATGGACAATCAAGGCTTTTAGTAGCTTGGAATAAGCTTATTTTTCCAAATGGAGATACATTAAATATCGATAGTATGCAAGGAACTTCACAAGATGGATATACAGGATTTGAAGATGAAGTAGATAATCATTATTTTAGAATTTTTGGTTCTGCATTTTTACTTTCTTCAATAACTGCAGGAATTGCATTATCTGATAACTCAAGCACAAATGGTGAAAAAGAAACCGCTTCGGATAAGGCTATTTCCCAAGCAATTCAACAAATGGGACAAGTTGCAAGTGAGATGATAAGAAAAAATATGAATGTTAGCCCTACTTTAAAAATTCGTCCTGGATATAAATTTAATATATTTGTAACTAAGGATATTATTTTAGAACCTTTGGAGCTTAGATAAATGATTGATATTGCTTTAATCGAACAATGCAAAAATCCAAATGTAGAAACACAAATCATACAAAAGATTATTCAAGTAGAAAGTAATAATCAACAATTTGCAATTAATATTAGTAAAATAGGATCTTTCATTCCAAAAACAAAAGATGAAGCAAAAACACTAACGCAAAGCTTTATCAACAAAGGTTATAGTGTTGATATTGGTTTAATGCAATTTAATTCAAATAATCTTAAAACTCCTACATTTAAAAATTATAGCATTGATGATCTTTTAGATCCATGTAAAAATATTAAAGCGGGTAGTGATATTTTTTATTTGGCGTATGAAATGACAAATGAAAATTTAGCAAAGGAGGAGCGTATAAATCAGGCATTAAGTATTTATAATACTGGAGATTTAAAAAAAGGATTTTCTAATGGCTATGTAGCTAAATACGATTCAACGGCAAAAATGATAGATAACTTAGAAGAAAAAGCAAGAAAATCAGATACAAGAATTAAGATTGCTTATAATCTTTTCAATTTGCAAACACAAAAAAAGGAGTAAAAATGGAAAATGAAAATTTGGAAGAGAATAAACCTACACAATTTGATGATAATGAGCCAAGCTTATTTGATAACTTAGAAGATGAGGAACAAGATAATGATTAATAATATTACAATAGGCGGAAGATTAACAGCTGACGCTGAATTAAGACACAGCAATCAAGGTAGCATAATATGCACTTTTACTTTAGCAAATAATAGAAAATATAAAGAGATAGAGAATTCAACTTATATCGAAGTATCTCTTTTCGGTTCTTTTGCTAATGCCATGCACCCATATTTAAAAAAAGGCATTTCAGTTGATGTGGTTGGAGAACTAACTCAAGACACTTGGGAGCATGAAGGAAAAATTTACTCAAAACACCGAATAAAAGCAAAAGAGATAGATTTTAGAACACCAAAAAAAGAAAAACAAACAATACCTAATATTGAAGAAGGAGAAAATTATGAAGGATTTTAAAGAATTAGAAACAATACCAAATTTCAGCTATGAAATTGATCCGCTAACTGCTGAAGAATTAGGTGCATTTGAAGAAAATGCTTTAAGTGAAGAAGATGCCAAAGAAGGCATAGAAGATCAAGGATAACTCTATGAAAAACAAAGACTTTATCCAAGAAACAGCTGATAAAATTATAGAAAGTTTAAAAAATGGAACTGCACCATGGATTAAACCTTGGAAAGGTATCGATTTAGCTAATAACATGCCTTATAATCCTATTACAAATAAGCCTTATAATGGCATAAATAGTATTAATTTAATGCTACAAAATTATAGTGATCCTAGATGGCTTACTTATAAACAAGCACAAAGTATTAATGCACAAGTTAAAAAGGGTGAAAAATCTACTTTAATTCAATATTGGCAATTTAGCGAAATAGTTGATAAATTAGATGAAGAAGGCAATGTTATCACAAATGAAAAAGGAGAAGTAGAACAAATCGAAATAAAATTAGAAAATCCTAAAGTATTTTTCGCTTATGTTTTTAACGCTGAACAAATCGAAAATATGCCAAAACTAGAACCAAAACAAGAAATTGATAATTTTCAAATAATTAAAGAGGCACAAAAAATTTTAGACGATTCAAAAGCGATTATTCATCATCAAGGAAATAGAGCTTTTTATAATGCTACAAATGATACTATTACACTACCACCGAAAGAAAATTTTTTAAATGAAAGTGCTTATTATGCAACAGCATTACATGAGTTGGGTCATTGGAGCGGTCATTCAAGTAGATTAGATAGAGATTTAAAAAATCCTTTTGGTTCCAAAGAATACGCCAAAGAAGAATTAAGAGCCGAGATTGCAAGTTTTTTATTTAATGGAAAAATAGGTTTAGACTATGAGCCAGGACAACATTTATCATATATTGATAGTTGGGTGCAAATTTTAGAAGATAAACCAAATGAAATTTTTAAAGCTACCTCCGACGCTACAAAGATTGTTAATTTTATTGAAAATCTTTCTTTGGAGCAAAAACAAAAAATAGAACTTAAAAATTCAAATATACAAAAACAAGAGTTCAAACAAGATAAGGAGTTAAACTTGGCAACTAAAAAAACTTACCTATATGTTCCATTTGAAGAGAAAGAAAGTGCTAAAAAAGCAGGTGCAAAATGGGATAAGGAAGCTAAAATGTGGTATGCTCCTAAGGGAACAGATCTAAAAAATTTCAATCAATGGTTAAATCAATCATCATTAGCACCAAACTATAGCAATACGCATGATGAATTTAAAGCTTTTTTAGAAAAATATGAACTCAACATTGAAGGACAACCTATAATGGACGGCAAACTTCATCGAGTTAGTGTTATAGGAGATAAAGGAAGAGAAAAAAGCGGAGCTTATGTAGGATTTTTAAACGGACACCCTGCGGGATTTGTGCAAAATTATAAAACTGGTATAAAAGAAAATTGGAAAAGCGTAAATTCTATAGAGAACACCAAAAATAAAGAAATAGAATTACAAAATGCTTTAGAACACAATAAAGCACTAAAAGAGCAAAGAGAAAAAGAACTTGCACAAGCTTATGAAAAAACAGCTTTAAAACTTGAAGAAGAATATAATAATGCAAAATGGGCTAATTCAGAACACCCTTATTTAAAAGAAAAAGGATTTGATAAAAATTTCTATCTTAAGCAAGATAAAAACGGTAATTTATTAATTCCTTTAAGAGATATTGAAGGTAAATATTGGGCTACACAAAGGATTTTCGCTAATGGTGATAAAATGATAGGAGCTACACGCACAGCAGAAGAAAAAGAGCAAGGCATAGAATACCCTGCAAAAAAGCAAGGCAATTTTTTCTTACTTGGTGCAAAAAATTTAGATAATGTCAATGAAGTTTATGTTTGCGAAGGATTTGCAACAAGTGCTAGTGTTTATGAAGCTACAAAATCCCCTACTATAATGGGAGTAGATGCCGGGAATTTAGAAATTATCGTAACAAGCATAAAAGAAAAATATCCTAAAATGAATATTATTATTGCAGGGGATAATGATATAAAAAAAGAATTAAACGGCAATAAGAATGTAGGCAAGGAAACAGCTTTAGACATACAAAAAAAATATCCCGAAATAAAAGTTGTATTGCCAAATTTTACAAATGAAGAATCACAAAAAGGCTTAAGCGATTTTAATGATTTAATGAAAAGCAGGGGATTAGAAGAAATTAAAAAGCAATTAAAAGAACAAATTGCAAAGCAGCTAATGGCTGAAAAAGCTACTACTAAAGCACTAGATAAAAATAAAGGCATTAATAAAGAAATTTCAACTAAAAAAGATATAGGAATTTCTTTATGAAAAAACAAACTAATCAAGCTTTAGTTTATATGTTGGGGCTTATTGGAATTTTCCTAACATTTACTATTATTAGTCAAATTGCAACGCAATATTTAGCAAAATCGTTTAATTACTCCCCTAGCTTAGGTGAAACTTCACTTTATGGATTTTATAATCCTTTTAAGTGGATTTCTTGGAGTTATGCTTATTATTCTTTTTATCCTGATTTTTTCAAAAAATTTTTTATGTTAATGTTTGCAGGTGTTGCGTTTTGTTTTATTGTTTTTATTTTGGTGAAACTCGCCTTTTTGCGTAAAGCAAAAGCAATAGAAAATCTTCATGGATCGGCACATTGGGCTACTTTAGAAGAAGTTAAAGAAAGTGGCGTATTTGATAAAGATAAAGGCGTGTATATCGGTGGTTTTGAGCACAAAAAAACACTTCATTATTTAAGACACGATGGTCCTGAACATGTAATGCTTTTTGCACCTACAAGAAGTGGTAAAGGTGTAAGCTTACTTTTACCTACACTTTTATCTTGGGAAGAATCTGCACTTATTTTTGATATAAAAGGCGAGCTATGGGCTTTAACTGCGGGTTGGCGACAAAAATACGCCAAAAATAAAGTATTAAAATTAGATCCTACTTGCATTGATGATAGCGGTGTCAAGTTTAATATTTTAGAAGAAATACGGCTAGAAACATTACATGAGATTAAAGACACTCAAAACATTGCAATTAATCTCATTTTCAAAGGCGAAACTCCCCCTACTAATCCTTCTCAAGGTAGCACATCTTATTTTAAAAGTGAAGGTGGAAATTTTTTAGTATCAATTATACTTTATGCTTTACACTTAAAAAGATATCAATGTAAAGATACTCCTAGCTTAACAGAGATTTATAAATTTATTAATGATCCAAATCAAAGTATAGATGAATTATTAGAAGAAATGGTTAATTGCGATATTAAATCAATGGATAAAAACACACAAGAAATTATACAAAGTGTAGCAAGGTCTATGAAAAATAAAGCTACGCAAGAATTAAGTGGTGTAATAGGAACAGCTTCGGAAGCTTTAAATCTTTATATTGATCCTATCTTAGCAAAGAATACAGCAAAAAGCGATTTTAAAATTAAAGATCTAATGAATCATGATAACCCTGTTAGTCTTTATCTGATTATTCCTCCTGGACAAAAAGATAGATTGCGTCCATTTTTTAATTTGCTTGTTAATCAAATCTTTAGAACCTTAACTGATGATTCCTTAAGCTTTAAAAATGGGGAAAATGTAAAAAGGTATAAGCATAAGATGCTAGTGTTAGCTGATGAGCTAACTATGTTTGGAAAATTAGGAGTGCTTGAAGAAAATCTTGCTTATATGGCAGGATATGGAATGAAGTTTTACGGATCTATTCAAGATATACAACAACTTTATTCTATTTATGGTGAAAAAGAAACAATTATTTCAAACTGCCACATAAGAATAGCCTTTGCACCAAATAAAATCGAAACCGCAAAACTCTTATCTGAAATGGGCGGAATTACAACTATTATTAAAAAATCTCTTACAAGTTCTGGAAAAAGAACTGCAGTAATGCTTGGCAATGTTAGTGAAACTATACAAGAAGTGCAACGCCCTTTAATTACAGCTGATGAGTGCATGCGATTACCTTCAGCTAAAAAAGATAAAGATGATAAGATAATCGCTCCTGGTGATATGTTAATTTTTATAGCAGGTCAAGCACCTATTTATGGAAAACAAATTTTATACTTTAAAGATCCCACATTCTCTGCAAGGTCAAAAGTAATGCTGGATAAACAAATCAGCGATATTTTATGATACAAAAGGAATAAAAATGGCAAAAATACATTTTGTTTTAAATGGCAAAGGTGGTATAGGTAAAAGTTTTATAAGCTCTTTGCTATGTCAATATTTTTTAGATAAAGGAGAAAGTATCGTCGCTATTGATACAGATCCTAACAATACAACTTTACTCAATGTAAAAGCTTTAAAAGCTAAATTCTTACAACTTATTGATGATGAAGGAAAATTTGATGTCCGTGCCTTTGATAAAATTGTAGAATTAGCTTTTGAAAAAAAGGCTAAAAACTATATTATTGATAGCGGTGCAACTACTTTTATACCTTTAATCGATTATCTTAAAGAAAATGAAGTTTTAGACTTTTTAACAAGCAATAGTTTAGAAGTTTTTATGCATGTTCCGATTGTAGGCGGACAAGCAAGAGATGATACCATTTTGGGATTAACACAACTCACACAAGCTTTTAATTGCTCTTTTGTGGTGTGGGTTAATGAATATCACGGATCAATTATCAAAGATGATTTAGAGTTTGAAGAAACTAAAGAATATCAAGCTATCAAAGAAAAAATCAAAGCTATTATTTATCTTAATGCTTTAAGTAAAGATACTTTCGGCAAAGATTTGTTAGAACTCACTTCCAAGAATTTAACTTTTGGTGAAGCTATGCAAGATAAAAACTTTTCTTTAATGTCGAAACAAAGGCTTAAAATTTTCAAAGATAAAGCATTTATCCAAATAGGAAATATATTATAATAATATCTTTATGATATTATTATAATATTTATTTAATTTAATATTAATATTATTATGATATAATTATATTTATTATTATAAAGGAGTAAAAATGCAAAAACAATATCCCGAAGTGCATAGCTTAGAAGAAAGCCTTGCGATACTTAAAAAATATAAAGATGATGTAAATAAGGAAGATTATGAAGGTATAAAATCTGTTATAAGTAATCATGCGATAGAGAGTATTTACATGAATGAATTAGATATTATCGCTATGATAAAACAAAGTGCTTTAAAGTTAAGTGCTGATGAAATCATTGCTGAATATAAAGAAAAAGGATTTGTAGAATATGAAAGAAAGCAATGAAGAACTTTTTAAAAGATTAATTACAGATAATAAACTCGGTATAAAAGATGAAAAATTATTTGATAAAGAATCGAGATTTTATACTGGTTTAAGAGAAAGAGAACTTACGCTCAATCCTATCAGAGGTAATTTTGATTATCAGCACTTAAAAAATATACATAAACATATTTTTCAAGATGTGTTTTATTGGGCTGGAAAAGATAGAATGGAAGTAGGATTATCTGGTTTTATGTCTAAAGGAGATTCTTTGTTTTGTTCTGCTGAATATATTCAAGGGGAAGCTAAAAAGATTTTTGATAATCTCGCAAAAAATAACTATCTAAAAAACTCAAAAGATCTTAATCATTTTGCAAAAGATTTAGCAAATTTTATATCAGATTTAAATGCTTTACACCCTTTTAGAGAAGGTAACGGCAGAACTCAAAGAATATTTTTAAACGAGTTGGCTAAAAATGCAGGTTATAAACTTGATTTAAATTTAACATCTAAAGAAAAAATGATTGAAGCATCTATTGAAGCTATGGAATGTCGCAATGGAAAACTTGAAGCCGTGATTAAAAGCAACCTAAAAAACTTTAGACAAAACTTGGATTTGGAGCAAAATAAAGGAATATCATTATAATGCTATGAGAAAAACTATTGCAATATTTGCCTTTTCCTTTGTATTTCTTCTAATCCTCTCATATCTTATTTTTTATTTTGGTGGCTTTCATTTTAACCATACAAGATCAATGCCTTTGGGCTTATATAAAGAAATTAGCTCTTCCATTTTTAACAAAAACGATATTGTGCTTTTAAAAATACCACAAAAGAAAGAAATTTTATTAAAAAAGATTGTTGCAATAAATGGAGATTTTGTAGAAGTTAATAGACAAGGTGTGTTTATTAATAAAACACTTATGCCTGATTCTAAAATTTTTTCATTTGATAGCGAAGGTAATCCACTAGAATTTAAACCTTTTAAATGCAAGTTAAAAGAAAATGAACTTTTTGTAATGGGTGAAAATATAAAAAGTTATGATAGTAGATATTTTGGAGTAATAAATATACTCCAAAATGAAGTGAAAAAAGTTAAGTTATTGATATTATTTTAATATTAATATAATATTATAAAGGAAAACAAAATGAATAAGAAAGAACTTATTGAAGAAATTGCAAAAAAGCACCATATAATCCTAGATGAAAATGATCCTATATTTGCGGTTGTTAGTGCAAATGAAATCATTTTTGATAATTTTTTAGAAAAAATAGATCTGCTTTTCACAAAACACAAAACAGATTTAGAAAGCTATAAATTTAATATATTTAATGAGATAAGAGAATATAGTAAAAGCAACCAAGAAGCTTTAAAAGATATTTTAATACAAGCACAAACAAATCAAAATACAATTAAACCATCGCAAGAAAAAACAGAAGACACTAAAGAAAAGAAAAATACAAATATTAATTTTTGGATTATCGCTATTGCTAGTCAAATTATTTTTCTTCTTGTTGGTTTAATCATAGGGATAACAATATAATATTATTTTATTATCTTTTTAATATTATATTAATCTTATTATGATATTATTTCAATATAAATTAAAAGCAAGGTTTAATTATGATTATATCCGTAGTAAATGAAAAAGGCGGTAGTGGTAAAACTACATTAGCAGTAAATCTTTCCGCAAGATTGGCTGAAGATGGCGATAATGTTTTACTTATCGACGCAGATCCGCAAAAATCAACTGAAGTTTTTTCAGACATGAGAAGTCAATCAAACTTAGAACCTTTATTTTCAAATGTTTCAAAAACAGGTGTTAGTTTAGGCGATGAAATTAAAAGAATGAAAAATGCTTTTGATAGCATTATAGTTGATACAGGCGGCAGGGATAGTAAAGAAATGCGAAAAGCTATACTTTCATCAAATATCATTATAATTCCTACAATTCCAAGTCAATACGATGTTAATGTGCTAGATCATATGCTAGAAATTTATAATGAAGTGATTGAAATTAATCCTAATTTATTAGCATTGGTTTTAGTCAATAGGGTTTCGCCTAATCCTTTTTTAGCAAAAGAATTAGAAAATTTAAAAGAATACATTAACGAAGCTAAAAAAGAAAAAGGATTAGATAGAGTAATAATGCTTGAAAGCGTAATCTATGAAAGACAAGCTTATCGCAAAGCAGTAATAGAAGGTAAAAGCATGAAAGAATTTTGCGATAAAAACGACAAAGCTTTAAATGACTTTGAAAACTTTTACCAAGAACTTTTAAAAATAACAAATGAAAAATTAGGAGTATAATAATGGGATTTAAAAAACTGAGTTCAGAAACACCAAAAAATGAAAATGACTTTGTTAATTCGGCTCGAGGAGAAACGAGTACTGCAAAAACTAGCAATGCAAAAAGAAATAAAAAGCTTGTGGTCAATTTTACAGAAGAAGAGTATCAAACCTTAAATCAAGAGGCTAATTCAATAGGTTTGAGCTTAAATTCTTATGTAAGATTTAAAATTTTTAGAAAGGAGTAGAAAAATGTTTTTAGATTTTATAGGCAAAGCATTTATATTTATAATCATACACCTAATGACTATATTTATAGCAAAATCTCACATCGCTGTAATCAAAACAAGTTTTCAAAGTTTTGATTTTAGGTTTATTTTTATCTATAATTTAGCATTTTTAGTTTCAGAATATTTTATGTTTCTTTCATACTCAAAATATATATTAAATTAATATTATAATAATATCACAATATTATTATTGTGATATTAAAAATTATTCAAATTAATATCATTACTTTTAATAACTTCTGCCTTTTTCAAGTATTGATATTTTAAATCTTTTTCAAGTTTTTTTGCATACTTTTCCATTATGTCAATATTCTTATCGCTTAACATAGAAATAACATTTGCCACTTTACTAATTTTGCTTTCTTGCATTGAAAATCTTTTTACATACTCATCAGCATCAATTTTTCTATTTGTATAAAATCCCTTGGCAATATCTGTTATTTTATTAGTATTTAAAAATAAATGCTCGAATTTTTCAAACTTTTTTATCTCTTTATCATCGATTAAAGCTTGTTTTATTTCTTCATTCATTGCAATAAGCCCTTCTTTATTGATAGAATTTACAACAAAACCTTCAATTTGAGTATCAATGCTTTGTATATCCATAGAATTGATTTCATCGGAACTAAAACCTATTTTTTTCAATTCTGCTTCAAATACCGAAAGTGTAGTATTCGAGACTTTTTTAAGAATAGCTTTTAAAGCTTTTAATTCTTTTTCTTTAATATTTTCTTTTATGCCTGGTTCATCTTTAATAAGTTTGATTTTTAACTCAACAATATTTTTTAAAATCTTTCTAGACTTCATTTCTTGGCGTTTATCATTATTACTTTCTTGTATCTTTTGCATTTGTGGATCTGTAAAACTCACATTTAAATTATAATCATTTGCGACTTCTAAAATATTTCTTTTAAAATTCTCATCTCCTGTAATATTAAGATGATTTCCAAATCTATCAATCGCCATAAGTAAAGAATTTAAAAGAAATTCTTTATCATCTTTGCCGTTTTGAATAAGGGATACTTTTAACATTTCTCCTTTATCTATGGCTTTATTAAAACCGCTTTTATATACAGCATAACCTTCTTTTGTTATATAATCTACATTTTCAAAGATTTTAGGTTTTTCTTGCTCTGATGATAGCGTGTTTTCATTTTCATTAATTTTCGTTTTAGATCTTCGCAAAGCCCTTGTAGCCTCTTCGTTTCCTGATAAGGATTCATTAATTAAAAAATCTCTATAAGACACTCTTTTATATTTTTGATAAAGCTCTTTTTGTTTGTTTTTAAAAATCATTCTTTGATTTTTAACATGTGCAAAAGTGTTTTTATTAAATTTCATTGATGGTATTGAGGTTTTAAATTCATTGCGTCTAAGCTTTAACATTCTAAGTTCTTTGTCAAGCTCTGCTTTTTTCTCATTTTCAATTCTTAAATACTTTTCCCACAATGCTTTAGAAGTTTCTTTATTTGGTCGTTGGTATTGCTCTTTTATTTCCTGTTTTTCTTCTTCAATGTTTTGTGTATTCTCTTTTTCTTGTTTTAAATCTAATTCTTTAAATCTTTTCTCTAAAGCTTGTTTAGATAATTCCCTATGGATACTACTTGCTTTGCAAAACAATTTTTCACTCTTAGAAGCAATAACAAAACCTTTTCTTCTTTCTCTAAATTCAAGATCATATTTAGCTAAAAGTTGTTTAATGTCTTTAAAAGTGGTCTTTTCATCTTTTAACATAAGATCTACTTGTTTAGAAAGCTTTTCTTTTACCCAGGTTTCAAAATTGCAATTCATAGTATGGATATTATATTTATTGTTTTGCTTGTCTTTTTGTGAAATATGGTTATCCAACTTCAAATTATATTTCTTTTCAAGTTTCATCGCCGTTTCTTGTAAAATCCTTACATCATTATAAGGATTAATAACTTTTAGCGTGTGCGGATTAACTTTATTAATCGCAATATGAATATGAAGATTATTTGTATTAGAATGAATTACACTTAATCTTTGATGATCGCTCATTCCTAAAGACTTTGCGATTTCCTCTTCAATCACTTGTAAAATTTCCAAAGTAGGTTTTTCGTCTTCTTGAAAAGAAACTGCTAAATGCAAGGTCTTATCCTGCTTTGTTGTGGTATTAAGCTTTTGAGTGTTGATAATCTCGTTAATATTATCCTCATCATTATCAAAAGAACAATTTGTAAAATGGTAACCTTCCACTTTATCCATTTCATTATTTTTATCAAGCATATAATCAACCAATACTTTTGCATTATTATTGTCTTTGTCTAAAATATAGTTTGATAAATTTTTAAAACTTGATTTATTCTGTTTTTTGCTTGGAATCTTTTTGATTATCATTTTGTATTATCCTTTTGGCTTGTTCTTTTAAGAGTATTTGCAAATCTAAAATTTGATCCACAATCTCATCAATATCATTATAAGTTCTTTTGTTTGAAAAATTGGCTTTATTATCTTCATTTCTAACTAGCCAATGCTTAAAAAGTCCGCCTAATCTTCCTATATCTCCTGCAATATTTAAAACATTATGTGCGACTTTTTGATCTACAATGCAAGTGATAGGATAATTCATTGATAAATCACGCAAATATCTTGAAAGTGTTAAGCCGTGATTTTGCGCTTTTTCTGTTAAAAGGTTATATTCTTCTAAAGTCAGTCTAATATTTACCTGTTTTGTTTTTTTCATTTTGGCGTCCTAATTTTAGAGCTTTAGCGATAAAACTTTGCTTTTGTATAGCAAAAGCATATCCTGTCTTATTACTCCAAGTAATTATAACTAAATTTAGGTAATTCTATTGTAATAAAATTAACTTTACCTAAAATAACCTAAATAAACTCAAATTAACCTAAAATACCCTATAATACAAAAAATATTTAGGAAAACAATCATGGATATAAAAATTGAAAATGCAACATTTGAAGATACAGAATTTATAAAAAAATGTTTTACTCTAGGATTTAAAGAAAAACATTTTCACAATATAAAATTTATTGAAAAATTAAAAGATATAATAAAAAATAATGGTGCATCGGGAAAAATTTTTATTATTAAAGATAATAACACAAATGAAAAAGCAAGTTTCGCATTTTGTGGAAAAAGCAAAGAATCAAATATATATGAAATAAATATAATTTATATTTTAAAAGAATTTAGAAACAAAAAGTTAGCTACAAATTTTATTAAATATTATGAAAAACTTATTCCCAACAATAAAATAATTGTTCGATGTGATATAAAATATTCCAAACAAGCTATTGAAATTTTTAAACATTTAGGCTATCAAGAATTATCTAAAAAAGAAAAAACAAATCAATACGAATTTATGATATTAGAAAAATCTATTTGAAAGGATATGTAATGCAAAGAGGTGAAGCTAAAATCGAATTTTATTCAAATATAAACTATTTAAAAAAAGAATTTGAAAATGGCTGTGTAGTATCTAAATTTCTTTATGATAAGGCTTTAAAAGAAAAAAACTTTAAAATGACTTATAAACAATTCAATAAATATTTCAATGATGAATTTAAAAACAAAATCAAGAAAAAAGAAACAATACAAGAAGATAATCAACTTCAATCTTTAGTTCCGAAAAATAAAGAACCTATCAAAGTAAAAATTGATACAAAATCAAAAAAAGTATTTGACGCTAAATTTGGAAAAGATATTAAAGAAGACGATTTGTTATAATTTACTTATTATACCAGGATAAAAATGTTTAAGAAAACTAAAAACTTAAATGATTAAAAACCTATTTTACCATTACTTTAAGTTTTAAAGAAAAACACTCTAAACTTAAAAAGAAATATTTTTATTTGTAAAAAGCTTATATTATCGATAATCAAAGCAATTAAATCTTAGTTTGAAAACTCTACTTTTCAAATCATAACTTCTTTTTGGTGTATATAGCAAATTGCACCTGTTAAGGTGCTATGATTTGCGTAAATATAGGGTGCGGGGTGTGCAGTCGCCTAGAGCGACAAACGAACTTGACCCCGCCCTATTGCGATAAGAAGAGTAAGAGACGCTTAGTCTCTTCAAATTTTTGATGAACATATTTTTTGACTATTCATATAATAATAATAAGAGAAGGCTTACATAAAAAGTGTTGCTAATATCTGTAATATAGTGTTTTATTAGTATTTTTACTTGTTTCAAATTTGAAACAAATGATGTCAAATTTGAAACAAATGATGTCAAATTTGAAACAAATGATGTCAAATTTGAAACAAATTAGTAAAGTTTTAAAAAAATGGGATAAAAATGAAACATTTTATTTAAAATGTTTCATTTTTATGAAACATTTTAAATTTTTATGTTATAATGTTAGAAAAATTACAAGGAACTTATATGAATAACATTGTTGATTTATCAGAAAATAAAACAAAAAAAAGTTTATTAAATTTAAAAAAAGAAAAAATTGATTGTGTAACTGGTGAAATAATAGAAAGTGAAAATTTTAAAGTTCAAAAATTTGAAAAGCAAGATGATTTTATTCAATTTTTTGTAGAAAATTTAGATTTTGTCAATACTGAACTTGACCCTTCAGAAAAAAGCGTTTTGTTTGGTGTTATTACTAAAATGGATTATGGGAATATTATTGCTATTAATTCAAATATTAGAAAAACTATAATGGGTAGAACTTCATTAAGCAAATCTACTATTTCAAGGGGAATTAATGGATTAATTAATAAAAGAGTTTTACTTCCTATCGATACAGATAAATTAAAAACAAAATATAAAGTTTATGATAACTATTCTTATCTTGTAAATCCAAATATTGTTGGTAAAGGAAGTTTTAGAGAATTAAAAAGATTAAGACGAATGGTAATTACAGATTTTGATTTTAAAAATTTTAGTGCAACAAAAGAAATTCTCACTGAAACAGAATATCTAGGCTTTGATAAAATAAAAAACAATCAAGAACAATATCAAGTAAAAGAAATAAATAAAGAATATAATGAAATAACAAAAGAAAAAAATATGGAAGTTGTTATTGAAGAAAAAAATAACTCTATAAATAATCAATATAGCTTCGATAAAAAAGAAGAACCGAACATAAATAAAAAAACCTTAATCTCTAATGATACACAACCTACTTTATTTGATGAAAACCAAAAGGAACAAAAAGCTAGATTATTTATAGAAAAATTTGGTGGAATGTTTAGCGGTGCATATCACCCTACAAAATCCGCCAAAGAGCTAAAAAGAGAAAAACTAGATCAAGATTTAAAAGAAGGTAAAATATGAAAAAGGTTTTTTTAGATACAAATATCTTTATTGATTTCTTTGAAGAAACAAGAGAAAATAATCAACAAGCTAAGCAACTAATTTATTTTTTAATATCAAATGATATAAAAATAATTTTTTCTGAAGATATGATTTCTACTGTAGCCTACATTCTTAAAAAAGAAAATTTAGGTAAATTTACTCATTTTATAAAAACCATTTCATTAGAAAAAGAATTTGAAATCGTTTCTTTTGGTGCAAGTGTCATTAATATGGCTTGTGATTATTATGATAAATATCAAGGAGACTTTGAAGACTATTTGCAATATTTTTGTGCTGAAAAGGAAAGTTGTTGTGCAATTTATACTATGGATAAAAATTTTCCAAATTTAAAAATACCTGTAAAAAGATATGGTGAGATTGACATTTAAAACTCTATTTTGTCTCAAGAAAAATAAAAAAAATCACGATTTTTTGCTAGAAAAATCCATTTTTTATCTCACATTTTGAGACAATATTAAAATAACATATAATTTTGTTTCATAAATTTAGTCCATTTTGTTTC
>JACRSG010000013.1 GCA_014305285.1 Campylobacter jejuni | reverse complement strand
TTTAGTAGCAAGGATGTTTTCATTGATTATTTTACTCATTTGTCCAAATTCATCATTGCTTTTTACTTCTATAGTAGAAACATTTTTTGTTTTATGGTTGATGAAGTCGAAGAATGAATTAATATTAGTCTGTATTCCTTGAATTCCATTGATAATATTTTTATAAAATATAAAGATAAAGGGTAAAATAATAACGATAAACAATATAGAAAATAAAACCGTTTGTATGAAATTTTTTAAAAAAAACGAAGCAGAATCACTTAATTTTTTGTTAACATAAGAATCTAAAGTATCTTTATAGACAGCCGTAGAAATCCATATATCGTCTGTATAAGGAATTAAGTAACTATAAGCTGTTTTTTCCTCTACGATAAGCCCCCCCCCCGGCTGTGGTTTTGTGAAATAATAATGAACAAAACCTCCTTTATCAAGAGCTTTTTGATATAATTCTCTTACATAAAAAACCCCATTCTTATCTTTTGTATTGCCTAAATCTTTTCCAATTAAATCTTTTCTAACAGGATGTGCAACACTAAGTGTTTTTTTATAAACAAAAAAATATCCACTTTGATCATCTTCATATCTAAAATTTTCAATTGCAGTGGCTATAAGTTTTATTTTTTCTTTTTCATCGTGAATATTTTTAGTTAAATCTCCTAAAGCAATGGCCATTGATTTTGTTAAAACTTTAAGTTTTTCATCGATTTCGTCGCTAATCATAGATTGAACTATTTGGTTTGTATAATGACTTCCCTTTAAATTATTAAAATAAAAATTTAAAAAAGTTATCAATATTGAGATAAAACAAAAAATACCTAATATAAGCATTTTTTTACGAATTGATAATTGCATAGTATATCCTTCCCTAAATATTAATTATAATTTTAAAATATTTTCAATTAAAATATTTTTATTTTTTAATTTTTATGAAATTTTTAGCTTTTTCCCAAAGTCTTACACCGAGCTTTTTCGCTTTTTTGGAATTTAAATCTTTGTATTTTTCACTAGCAATTTTTTCTAATTCAAAAATTTCTTGTTTAAAACGATTTAATTTTCTTTGAGTAAGTTTGTTAAAATCATTAATCTTTGGATTTTTCTTAATATCATTTAAAACCAATATGAGTTGTTCTCTGCTTTCACCTGCAAGACGTCTAAATTTAGCAAAAAGATTATCAAGTTCATGTTCTAGCAAATTCTCAACTATACTCTTACAAGGATCATTTTGCAATTGAATTTCTTTTGTTAAAAGAGCAATAAAATCATCTTCTATACCTATTAATTCTTTGCTTTTTAAACTAAGATCTTCTTCAAAATTTGTATAAGTTAATGAAGCTTTAAATTTTTCCATTGCTAAAACAATACCATCTCTTGTACCTTTAATCACACCCAAACAAAGATCTTTTGCATAAGCCATAGATTCATTAGCTATTTCAAAAGCGGTATTTAAAATAATACTTGAAATTTTTAAAATTCTTTCTTTTTCAAAATGAGCTTCACAAATGGCATTATAGACGAGATTTTTAGCTATTTCACTACTTGTAAGTTCTATATCTTCAGCCTTTTCCAATGTAGTTAAAAAAGCACTTTCAGCGGTTTCTTTTAAAATTCCAAGCATTTCTATATCAAATAAAATAGCATCGTTTAAACCGCCGCTAAATTCATCACAAAAAGAACATTCTTGTAAAATATTCTCAAATTCAAAAAAATTATCGCTGATTTGATTTTTAATCAAATTCTTTTGATTTTCAATCCGTTTGTTTAATAATTCAGCTTCGCTAATATACTCATAAAGCGAATTTTGAGCATCTACAATACTCGCCTTGACCAAAGCTTTGATAACCTTTGTAACATTTTCATCATTAAAAAAATCAAGTTTTTTCAAAATAGTTAAAAATTCAACCAAAAGAGAATTTAAAACTTTTTTTGTTTCATGAGGATTATGTGAAATTTGCTTATATGCAAGATTAAAACTTAAATCCTCAAGTAAATCGCTTGCTTCATCTTTACCAAGATTTGATAAAGAATTTTCAAAAATAATTAAAGTATTTTTCATTTTTCCTTCTTTCTTAAAGTACAAATTTTGCTTTAGCTTTTAATTTATCAAATACATCCAAACGATCTTTTTTGCTGTCAACACAAACATTTAATAAATAACTTTGATATTTTCCACTCGTACTTGAATTAGAATGTTCAAATTTATATTCTCTTTGACCTAAAATTTCTTGAAAAATTTCACTTGCTTTAACATGCACCTCAAAAATCACCTTATAATCCCAAAAAGTAGGATAATTGATTTGAGATTCTTTTTTAAGATCGCACAAATTTACCACTTTTGCCCCCTTCTTTACTTTCAAGCACTATATCCGTAATCCTCATCGATTTATCTATAGCCTTAATCATATCATATATAGTTAAAAGTCCTATACTAACCCCACTTAAAGCTTCCATTTCAACCCCTGTTTTACCTTCACACTTAACGGTTACAATAAGCTTAAATGCACATTCTTTAACAAATTCCACAATATCTGTTTCAATCTTAGAAAGCATCAAAGGATGGCACATAGGAATAATTTCACTTGTTTTTTTAACTCCCATTATAGCTGCAATAATAGCCGTTTGAAGAACAGGACCTTTTTTTGCAGTATTATTTTTAATTACATCAAAAGCTTCTTGGCTCATATATATCATACCACTAGCTGTGGCTATTCTTGAAGTAATGTTTTTATCGCTTACATCTACGATTTTAGGATGATTTTTTTCATCTAAATGACTTAATTTCATAAATTTACCTTTTAAAAATTATAAAAATTATAGCAAAACCAAACAAATTTAAGATAAAATAAGTTTTACATTTTTATTTAAGGAGAAAATAATGGCTTATGAAGAAGACTTAAATTACGATGATTATGAAGATGAAGAATATCCACAAAATCATCATAAAAATTATAATTATGATGATGATGATTATGAATACGATGATGATAGTAATGATGATGATTTTTATGAGATGGATTAAAAATGAGCAAAACCCTTAATCAAAAGGATATAAAAGTTTTAGGACTTTCTTCATTAGGAGGAACTTTAGAATTTTATGATTTTATCATTTTTGTATTTTTTGCAAATTATATTTCAACAAACTTTTTTCCAAAAGATTTAAGTAGTTTTTGGCAAATGTTTAATACTTATGGAATATTTGCAGCTGGATATTTAGCACGTCCTTTAGGGGGTGTGATACTGGCACATTTTGGGGATAAATTTGGGCGAAAAAGAATGTTTATGATTAGTATTTTGCTGATGGTTATTCCAACTTTTACTCTAGCTTTTATTCCAAATTATGAAAGCATAGGTTTTATTTGTATTGTACTTTTAATTTTTATACGCATTTGTCAAGGTATAGCTATAGGTGGAGAACTCCCTGGAGCTTGGGTTTTTGTATACGAACATGCACCGCAAGGTCGAAAAAGAACTTATTTGGGAATTTTAACTGCTTCGGTTGTAGGCGGAATTTTATTAGGCAGTTTAGTCTTTTTAATTATGAATATAATTTATACCCAAGAAGAGCTTCATGAATGGGCTTGGAGAATTCCTTTCTTTTTAGGTGGAATTTTTGGGATTATTTCTGCCTATTTGAGAAAATTTTTAAGAGAAACTCCTGTTTTTGAACAAATGAAAAAAGACAAGGCTTTAGAAAAATTTCCCTTAAAAGAAGTATTTAAAAAAGCTAAAATGGGAATTATTCTTTCTATGATGATTACTTGGGTTTTAACGGGCTGTATTGTTGTAATGATTTTACTTATGCCTAGCTATATAGCAAAAATACTTCAAATTAATACTTCTTTACAAACCTATCTTCAAATAGGTGGAATTTTACTTATTTGTTTAGGATGTATTATAAGTGGAATCCTAGCGGATAAAATAGGCATTATGAGATCTTGTATATTTTTTAGTATACTTTTTGGAATTACAAGTTTGCTTTATTTTAGTACTCTATATAAACAAAATACTGATTTTAACTTAGTAGCTTGCTTATATTTGCTTGTATGTTTTTTTAGTGGAGTAATGAATTTTTGCCCTTTAATAATGAGTGAAGTATTTGATGCAAAAATTAAATTTTCAGGACTTTCTTTTTCATATAATATTGCTTATGCTATAGCCGGAGGTTTAACTCCACAACTTGCTTTTTTCTTACATAGTTTTGCTTTAGATAACTTAAATAATTTTTGGCGTTTTTCTTTGGGACTTTATGTTTTTATTTTAGCTATCATAGCTTTATTATGTGCATTGATCTTTTCTTATCTTAGTAATACCCAACGCACATACTCTCAGTAATTTTAATACGCTTTTCAAAAGGAGCTGGGCTAAAAAAATGGCATTTTTCTATATAAATATGCTGATGATAATTTAGCCCTAAAAAATCATAAAATTTTCTTAGATTAACAAATTTAATCCCACAAATCTCTTTAAGATCTAAAAGTTTATAAATAGAAGAATTATTTTTTTGCACTAAATGAGAGGGTGCTAATCCAGTAAAAGAACAAAAAGCACTTGCCAATACAAAACCATTTAAAGCACTGCATTGCCTTAAAGCTTGCTGATGTTTTTCTAAAATGCAATTTCTATGTAAAAATATAATTCTTGTTCCTTGATATCTGCCTATTTCTACATTTTTCCAAAATTTATAAGCATTTTTTGAAATTCCAGCAAAACGATGAAATTCAGCGTTTAAAATATAGTGATCTAAAAATTCATTAGGAGGTAAGATTAAACTTTTCATCACTACAATTTAGAGCTTTAAAAAAGATCTTTAATCTTCTTTACCTAAATTTTCCTTAGCTTTGTTAGGAAGCTTGGATAAAAGATTATTTAAATCAAAATTAATTCCTTGAGTTTTTGCCTCCTCAAGTAAAGCAACTGCAGCTTTTACTTTAAACGGAGAAGAACCATCATGCGGAGCAAAAAGATGATCTGTTATTGCTAAAGCATAAGCGGATTTTTTCACTTCTTCGCGAGCAGCATGAGGAGTGCGAACAAAACATATGCTTTCAATCAAAACATCATCAAAATTCCAACGATGTAACAAAAATCCCAAGAAAGAAATATGATCTACGCCTAAAAATTCATTCTCTGCTAAAGTAAGATTTTCATTTTTATTTAAAAAAGCTAAAAAATCGTTATCCTTATGATTTTGTATGAGAAAATTGGAAAAAATAACAATACCAAGCCTTAAAAGCATTGCACAAGGAACTAAACGATGAGAAAGTTTTTTATCTTCATCATTAAGCCAATTTGTGATAAAAATTACCTCTTCATTGCATGTTTTTAAAAAATTTTGGGTATCTAAACCATAAGGTGAAACGTCTATTTTAAAATTATCTCTAATGGAATCAGCAGTAACGATATTGATGATATTACCAATGCCTAATAAAACAATCACTTGATTTATGGTTGTAATTTCTCTTGTAAAACCATAATAAGGAGAATTTGCTAATTGCAAAAGCTTAGCTGTCATCAATGGATCACTTGAAATAATTTCAGCAACTTTCATAGTTTCTATATTTGAATTAGCCTCGCTCACATGTTTTCTTAACTTACTTACAGTATCAGGTAAAGGCGGCAATACTTCAACGCTTTTTAATAAAAGCTCATTCATATCTCCAATCATATTTGATTTATCCTTGTCAATATTATTATAAATTTGCAATTATATCCAAATTTTAATTTACTTATACACAATTTCAAACACATTTAACACTTTCTTAGTTAGTAAAAACTACTATTTTTTATTTATCAATCAAGGAATATGGATTAATAAAGCTAACTTATGCTGTAGCTTTACCTTCTAAAAAGATGGATACACTATAGTATAGGCTTAAAAACTTTATTATTATTTTAAAGACTAATAATATTCATAACTTGCCACATTCAGCTTTAAATTATAAAACTCCGTTACAATATACTTTAAGTGCCAAATGTTATGGACGGATACAAAAGTTTTAAAAATTTGAAGATATGGTATAATCAATAAAGTTAGAATTAAGGAGTCATATTATGCCTTTTGTTAATATTAGAATCACAAAAGAAAATGGCGAACCTACACTCAAGCAAAAACAAGAATTAATTCAAGGTGTTACAGATTTACTTGCCAAGGTTTTAAATAAAAATAAAGCTTCTACTGTTGTAATTATCGATGAAATTGAAATGGATAATTATGGCTTAGGCGGAAAAACTATCACTGAAGTGAGAAAAGAGCAAGGAAAAAGATAGTTTTTTACAGTTGTTTTAAAATCTTTACTCCTGCCTGTATTCCGCTTTAAATGTAAAGCGGAACTTTATAACTGAAGTTAGTTTCGTAAAATGCTTATTTTTATAGGTAAGAGTACAAGAAAGCTAAATATCAAACAAAGCCCGCAAAAGACAAATATCCAAAAATAGCCATCTAAGAATTTTAATAAATAAGCAAAAAGAAAAGAAAAAATAGCTTGAAACATTCCAAAAGCAAGGGTTAAAAAACTTGAGCTTGTAGGAAAATGTTTTTTGGAAACAATTTTTAATGCTAAGGCATTAGTAAGTGCTACATTGCCAGTTGTTGTAAAACCCATAATAAAAATACTAAAATTAAGCCAAAACAAATCATTAGCAAAAGCTGCGATAAAACAAGATAAGGCTTTGAAAAATAATATTAAAATGTGTGCATTTTTTATCCCAATTTTATCAGCTAAAATTCCACTACTTATACTTCCTAAGGCTGCACCTATACCAAAGAAAGCCCAAGATGAGCCAGCAAGTAGGGTTGAAAAATTCAAGTCTCTTACAAGATAATCAACCCAAAAAAGCGTATGAGGTAAATACCCTATGGCATTAAGAATATATGAAATAATAAGAAGCCTTAATCCATAAGGAATTTTAAATTTATTATCTTTATGTATTGTTTGCTTAGGCTTTTTAAGTGTTCTAAGCGAAAAAAGACTTAAGATAAAAGCACAAAAAACTACACTGCCTAAAACAATCCAGACCAAATCAATATTGATACTAGCGATAAAGGGTAAAGTAAAGCCACTAATAACAGCACCAAGTCTTATACCACAAAACCACCTATACGCCCTCTAAAGCGTTCTTTAATGTAAGGTAAAGAAAGTGGTGCAGCAAGTATCATTAAAGAAGCACTTGCGACACTGGCAAAAAATCTCCATAACCATGCCCATATAAAAGGCAAGCTTTCTATCATACAAGCAAAAAAACTTAAAGAAATTATTAAAAAACTTTTCAAGACTTATAAATTTTCTTAGAAAATTAATAAAAAAACTACCAAAAATATACCCAACTAAATTTGAGTGCAAAAGCCGAATGGGTAGTTAAGTCTTACCAAGAAATCAAAAATGAAAAAGTTGTAAGGCAAAATTATGAAGAATCTTGTGGGGCTTCATCTTTAGCTACGCTTATCAATACACTTGATGATAATAATTTAACAGAATTAGATTTATTAAAAACCATGAGTGGACAAAAACTTTATACAGATATGGTAAGCTTTGCAGATTTAAGCGATGCAGTTAAAAAACTAGGCTATGAAAGCAATTCATATCAAATCAATAGAGAAAACTTGGATAAACTTGTAAATATTCCAATGCTTGTAAAAATTGAAGATGATCCACGCTTTCCACATTTTGTTATAATTATCAATCATAAAGGTAATTATTTACAAGTGCTTGATCTAAGTTATGGAGAATATATCAGTTCTAAAAGTCAATTTTTTAGTATTTGGGATAGATATAATAAAGGTGGTTATGCTTTAATCATTGCTCCTAAAAAAGAGCTAAAACCTTTTAAGTTAAATACTCCAAAATCTTTACATTTTGATTTCAACCCTTTTAGTTTGTTTTAGTTTTAATTTTTTAAACAAGAGAACAACTTTAATTTTAACATTAAAAATGTCTGTTTTAAGCAAATTTATACCCCACAAGTGCCGAAAAAATGGGGGTTGATTTTTGCCTAAACAAGATATAAACAAGAATTTATATTAAACAAGGGAAAAAATTAAAATTTTTTGCCTTATAGTTTTAGCTTATTTTTTTAAAAAAATATAACTTAATCTTGTATTGTTATTTTCTCTTTGGTATAATATCTTTACTTGGGCTAGGTTACTCTTTGTAGCTACAAATAGAACACTCGTTAGGGGATTTCCCTAATACCCCTTGACTTTTAAAAACGACCTCAAGGGTTTTTAAAAGTCATGCTTATCCCTTTTCAGTTTAGATAAGCATTAAAACTTTAACTAAAAGATTAAGACTTTCACGAGATGAGTGGGAACAAATACAAATCAAATTAAAAGAAAGTGAGCTTAATTTTTCTAGCTTTGCTTTAAATTCTATGTTAAAACAAAAGGCTATTAAAAAAAGCAAATTCCAATTAATAGAGATTTTATTATAGAGTTAGCCAAATGGGGAAACAATTTAAATCAAGTCGCAAAACATTTAAACACTAATAAAGGCGGACTTGATCGCGTAGGATTAGAAATGTTAAGCCGTATCATCAGTTGATTATTTGCTTGATAAAAGAGTTAATCAAGGCACAGCAAGAGTATTAAAAGGCGATGAGTTTTAATAAAAGAAGTAATTAAATCTATGACCCAAAAACATAAAACCTGTGTAGGTTGTTTATCCTTTGAAGAAAAAAACATCGATGAAAATATAAAAAAAGAACTTATGGAAAGTTTTGAAAATGCACTTTTAACCCCAGAAATGCAAGGGCGTTATAACATTTTATGGGTAGAACATACAGACAAGGGCGGATTAGAATTAAACTTTGTAATCCCAAAAATTGATTTAGAAAGCAAAAAAGCTTTTAACCCATTTATCACCCTGCGGATAGAAAAAAAATTAAAATTTGGGGCGATTATATTAATTTGCGTTATGGTTTTACAAATCCAAAAGACCCAGCTAAAGAATAAACACTTCAAGGAAGCAAAAAAGCAAAGGAACTTTTTAAAGACTATGAGAGTCTAGACAAAATATTTATAAATATTGTCTTTTTTATAAAATTTGTGATATAGTTATTTGCTCCTAGAGATAGGAGCAAATGATCAAAAGGACACACTATGAAAAAACATAGTAAGCGTCTTAGAGTAGTATTATATCTAAATTTTAAGCTTTTTAAGCTTAAAATGATCGTTTTATTTATGTCTTAAATTTGTATTTAATAAATAATTAAATTTAGTTTTATAATTAGATTAATTTTAATCAAAAGCTTTTATTTAAGTATTAGCTATTTTTTACTAGAATTTGTTAGGTTTTTGATGAAAGGATAAAAAAATGGCATACCCACTTTTAGGTACAAGAATAGTATTAGATGAAGAAAAGATTTTAAAAGAAGGCAAATATAATTTAGAAGATATGTATAAAATGATAGATGAATATGCTAAAGAATCGGGAAGGTTCATCAATGCTAGAGTTCTGTAATACTTTGACTGTTTTTTGAAACTCACCAGCATTAATATTATTATTATCTTTTAGCACTTCAAGCAAGCGATAAGTTGTAGAGCTTTTATCTTCTCCTTTTTCAAATGAGAGTTTATAAACAAGTCTAGGAGCATTTATAATTACGGAGCTACCCATTCATTACTTATTTTACATATGTATTTTAGTTTTTATAACTCAAGGCTTTTTAAGTATATTATGATATAATTTTCAAGCCTTTTCTTAGACCTGTGCAATGCTATTTTCAAGCACCGCTTCAGGGTGGGAACACAGCAGAGCACTTGATTTTAGTGTGTGCCGCAGTTATCTGGGGAAGGGTTTTCTTCATTCAAAATTTCCCATTTATTTTTTAATTAGACTAGCTTCTTTATAAAGTAAAAATTATGTATATTTGCAACAATAAATTAAAAATTGATTTAAAAATTATAATTTTAATATTTATTAAAATATTAGTTAATTAGAATTTAAGCATTGTAAATTACATTACCAATATCAAAGGATAAACAATGGATAGAAAGAAAATTCCCTTGTTGGTGCTGTATATTTTAATTGCAGCTGTGTTTTGGCTTATATCTACTCCGTAGATTCGGAAGATGCTTCTTGGCATTTTCCTGCTGTGATTATGGCAGTGATTTTACAAGTAATAATGCCTTTACTTTTGCTTTTATGGACTGGAGCTTTGGGCTTGTTTTTAGTGTTGATTAGTGGAGTTTTAACTTTTAGGGAAGTTTTGATTGAAAAAGCTGCTTGGAATACCTTGGTATGGTTTTCAACTCTTGTAATGATGGCAATTTTACTTGGCAAATTCGGTGTTACTCAGTTTTTAGCTGAAGCTTTAGGTGAATTTACTTCTGCTATGGGACTTGGGGAAATTTCTATTATGGTATTTTTAAGTTTTACTTTTTTATATACGCGCTATTTCTTTGCTTCCACTACAGTATTGGACTTGTTTAGTAGAAAATTTAGGATTTTATTAATAATTTCTAGGAATTAATTCCTAGAAATTATTCTATAAAACCGCTTGCTATTACTTTATCATGATCATAAAAGACCGCCATTTGTCCGCTAGCAAGTCCATAAACAGGATCTTTTAGAGTGATTTTTGCACTTTTATCTTCATGAATTTCTACCTTACAAGGTGTGGATTTTGAACGATAGCGGATTTTTACTTCGCAATCAAGCTCTTTAGCGTCTATAAAAAGATTAATATTTTTTAGATTAAATTCACTGATTTTAAGTTCTTCTTTGGCGCCTACGATGATTTGATTTTGCTTAGGATTGATTTTTAAAACAAAATGTGGCTCATGTGCTCCACGCACTTCAAATCCTCTTCTTTTACCTATGGTATAGTGCATATAGCCCTCATGCTTACCTACTACTTTTCCGCTACTATCTAATACTTCTCCAGGAATTTTTGTATCCATAAACCGATCTAGAACTTGCACATAAGTATCTTCAACAAAGCAAATTTCAGAACTTTCCTTTTGAGTGGCAAAAGATTTTAAAACCTCTATGGTGGAAGCAAATTTTTTTACATCTTCTTTTTTCATTTCGCCTAGTGGAAAAATAAGATATTTTAAAGCTTCTTTATCTGCACTGGCTAAAAAATAGCTTTGATCTTTACTTTCATCTACTGCGGTTTTTATTAGGTTATTTTCAAGTCTTGCATAATGACCTGTGGCAAGTTTTTCACAGTCCAAACTTTTAGCAAAATCTAAAAGTTTTCCAAGCTTAATAAAGCGATTGCATAAAGCACAAGGATTTGGTGTTTTACCCTCTTTATAAGTATCCACAAAAGGCATATAAACTTTGTTTTTAAAATCTTCTTGCAAGTCTAAAATATGATAAGGAATTTGTAAAAAATTTGCAACTTTTTCTACTTTTTTGATATTTTCTTCGTGATAATTTGGTTTGCCATGAAGCTTCATATAACAACCTATAACTTCATGACCTAAATTTTTAAGTTTATAAGCAGTGACTGTACTATCAACTCCACCGCTCATAGCGACTAGAATTTTCATTAAATTTCCTTTAAAGTATTAATTATAAAATCCAAGTCGTCAGTGATTTTATACTTTAACTCATCTCCTTTAGAAATCACTTCAAGTTTGAGTAAAGAATTTCTGACGAACTCATCAAAACCTCGCCAAAATTCACTCCCAAACAAAATAATAGGAACATCTTTTTTAAATTCTAATTGTTTTAGTGTAAGAATTTCATACAATTCATCAAGTGTTCCAAAGCCGCCTGGGAAGATCACAAAAGCTAGACTCTTTTCAATAAGAGCCATTTTGCGTATGGCTAAGCTCTCAAAAGTAATATTGTATTCTACAAAATCATTAAGTTTTTGCTCGTGAGGTAAAAATATATTAAACCCTACAGAACCCATTGAATTTGTATTGTTTTTTTGTGAAAAAGCACCTTCGTTGGCTGCACGCATAATGCCACCACCTCCGCCACTTATCACACAAAAACCATTTTGAGCACATTTTTGTGCCAAAATTTTAGCCTGCTGATAATAAAAATTATCTTCTTTAAGTCTTGCTGAGCCAAAAAAAGTAACAGCCTTTTCTAGTTCGGGTATATTTTTAAATTTTTCAACATCTCTTATGATTTTTGTATCCATCAAATACCTTTTTTGGCAAAACTATAAAAAATGATTATAGCTAATTTTTTTAAATTTATAGAGAAATTTTATCTTAATTGTTCTAATCTTTCTTTTTTAGATCCAATTTCTGTGATTTGAACACCAAAGTTACCATCGACAATGACTACTTCACCATAAGCAATTCTTTTATCTCCGATTAAAATTTCAAGAGGATCGTTTGCAAGTTGATTAAGCTCCACAACTGAACCTATATCCATAGTTAAAACATCTTTTAAAAGCATTTTTTTATTGCCTATACGCACACGCACAGGTAAACGTACATCCATAATAAGATTGATATTTTTAAGATCTTCGCTAAGCATTATCACTTTTTCTTCTGCATTGTGATTAGAATCAGTGCTTGCATTGCCTGTTTCGGCAGGTTTTCCACTCAGGATATTGTGAAGTGTTTGATCCATAACCAAAGAAACTTGTTCTTCTAAATCACCTATTTTTACATCATATAAAAATAATTTTTTAAAATCTTTAAAATCTACGCTTTCAGGTACAAATTCACAAGATTCTATACTAAAATCCATTTTTGCAATGTCTTTTTGAGCTCCTAAGGTTGTAGAAAATGCTGAAATGATGTTTTGGATGGCTTCTTTAGCTGCATCCATTTCATCAGAGCCTAGTTTATCGTTTTTGGTGATTTCTTCTTCGCCCATCATCCATTCGCCAATAGCACTCATCAAAACAGCACCGGCTAAAATTCCTATTTTTCCACCATTTGCTATATTAAATATAGCATACACTAAAGGTGCTTTTAAAGTATCGCTTGCATTGACATCAAATTCTTTATATTCGCTAAATTCAGCACTTTTTCCTGTTAAACCTTCAATGGTGCTGATGCATTCATTTGTAAACATTTTTAAAAAATTATTGATCATATTTCTTCATCCTCCTCTTCAGGCTCATCATAAACACTAGCTTTGGCTTTACGCTCTTCTTCGTATTTTTCCAAAATTTCTTTAATTTCATCTTTATCTGTGCGTATAAGTTCTAAAATTTTAATAGATTTTCTAAAACGATGCAATCCAATTTGTGCTAAGAAAACATCTTTTTTATCGATGCTTACTATAGCTTTATCGTCTGCTTCTCTATCAAGTCTTAAAATATCACCTTGTTTAAGTTCTAAAAATTCATGAACATTAATTAAAGTTTTTCCTAAAATCGCCTCATATACTACTTCAGCACGACCGATTAAAGTTTTAAGTTCTTTGTTACGTGATTTTTTGGCTGAGGTTTCACCCATCATAATGTCGCGGTTTGCTAAACGGCTTAATATACTTTCTAAATGTACTACAGGGTAGCAGATATTGACCATACCGCTTGAATTTCCTATGATGATTTCCATTACTACCATGATAACAATCTCATTTTGAGATACGATTTGCACAACATTTGGACTTGATTCTTTAGCTTCTATGCTAGGATAAATTTCAGTTACGGTAGCCCAGCTTTCTTTAAGTCTTTGCATAATGATACGCAAAATAGAATCAAGTAAATTAAGTTCAATATCCGTAAGCTCACGCGAAGCTTCATAGCTATCGCCTTGACCACCTAAAAGCCTGTCTATCATAGGAAAAGCTATGCTTGGATTGATTTCTAAAACACAGTTTCCATCTAAAGGTTTGATAGAAAAAACGTTAAAACTTGTTGGGCTTGGTAAAGACATTAAAAATTCCCCATAAGTCATTTGATCGACTGAATGAAGTTTAGTTTCAACAATACTTCTCATCATTGATGAAATTTGAGAGGCTAAATTTCTTGCCAATTTATCATGTATACCCTTAATCGTCCTAAGTTGTTCTTTTGAAACCCTATTTGGACGCTTAAAATCATATACAACGATATTTCTTTCATCTTTTTCATCTTTTGAATTTGAGGCTATGGATGTGTCGGTGTTATCATCGACAACTTCAAGTAGAGCATCAATTTCTTCTTGGGAAAGTATCTCAGCCATTACACTAGCCTTTCTCTAAGTTTTTTAAGAAGTTTTTTGTGAATTTGTGAAATTCTGCTTTCGCTGATTTCTAAAATTTCGCTGATTTCTTTTAGGCTTAATTCTTCATAATAATAAAGCTGAATGATTAACTGATCGCGCTCTTTAAGATCATCTAATACTTCATGAATTTTTTCTAAAAGTTCTTCTTTTTCAATTTTTTCTAAAGTATTATCTTCATTATAAAGTTCGATTTGTTCATCGATAGGCAGGGTATAGCTAATAGCATGGGCTGTTCTTACTTCTTTGATTTTTTCTACATTCAAGTCAAGTTTTTTGGCTAGATACTCATCATTGGGTTCGCATTCATGCTCAAGGAAATATTCATCCATGATTGCATCAATATCTTTAATAATTTTGCGATTATTGCGACTCATTACATCAAGACTTCTAAGATAATCAAGCATAGAGCCATTAACTCTTTTTCTTGCAAAACCCCAGAAATTATCATTTTGTTCTTTATCGTAACGACGTGAAAGCTTGATCATTTCTTCAACGCCTATGCTAATCAGATCATTAACATCTATACTTGAAGGCAAGCGTTCTTTTAGTCTAAAAGCCATAGCACGGAGAGCTGGCATGTAAGAAAGAACAAGCTCATCTTGCTCTTTCTTTAGCATTTGTGCATAAGCTTTAGGCGGTTCTTTTAGCATTTCTTCGTCTTTCTTTAGATTCATTTTTCTTCAGCTCTTCTCTTTCTTCGTTGAGCTTTTCTAAAATTATATCCATTTTCTTTTCACGAATAACTAAATCATTGATAATATTATTGCTAGTTTTTTCATAGTCGTGTTTATTAAAGATTCTACCGCTAATTTTCTTTACATCTATAAAATTCATAATAACAATATGAACAAAAACATAAAACATAAAAGTAATAAAACAAGTAAAAATCAGTATATCAAAAGCTTCATCTATGCTAATAATGCTAAATGCAAGTCCTATAAAAAATCCACAAACAGTAAAAAATGCTACGTAATTTTCTGGCCTCATAATCTCTTCTCTTTATTGCTAAAATCTTTCAATAATTTTTCTAAAAAAACTTGAAAAACTACGATTTAAAACATTATCAAGCACTTTCCGTTCCAATCTATACAAAAGCTTGGAAGCTAGGGCTTTAAGCTCATCGCTTGAGGCTGTGTTTTCATCGCTAAATAAAGTTCTTTTTTTAATACTACTGCTTACATCTTTAGAAGCACTTAAATGACCTAAGAATTCTAAATTTAAAGGATTTTTAATGTTTGCATCTGCAACTTTTTTAATATTTTCAAAAACTTTTAAAGCTTCATTTTCATTTTTTACAACATTAAAGAGCATTAGTAAATTTTCTTTTGTCTTAGAAGTTGTTTTAATGGTTGCATACGCATCGGTAATTGCTGCAGGATCGGGAACGGTTACTACTACAACTTCATCAGCTATTTCTAAAAAATTTAAAATATTTCCACCAATACCCGCGCCCGTGTCGATAATAAGAAAATCAAGCTCATCTAAAATACTTGCTTGATTTAAAAATCTCTCGTAAATATTTTTATCATTATATTTTAAAATTTCATCTCCACTTTCACCTGGGATGAGCCATAAATTTGGCTTAACTTCTATTAAAATATCTTCTAAAGAGCATTCTCCACGCAAAACATGCAAGAGATTTTTTTGTATGCGTACATTTAAAATAACATCCAAATTTGCCAAGCCTATATCCGCATCAAAAAGCCCAACTTTATAACCATTATTTGCTAAAACATTGGCTAGATTTGCACTAATAGTGCTTTTTCCAACGCCGCCTTTTCCACTTGTAATAGCTATAAAATGAGTGTTTTGGGATTTTTTAGTTCCATTTTGACTCATGAGATTGTGAAGTTTATTTGCTTGGTTATTCATTATTTTTTCCTTTGTTAAACCCTTCTAAAATACAATGAACTAGAAAATCACTATTGGCTACTTCTAAATCATCTGGTACTTCTTGTCCTGTAGAGAAAAAACTTAGAGGAATATTTGTTTCATAAATAAGAGAGAAGATATTTCCAAAAACTTTTGTTTCATCAAATTTAGTAATAATCAAAGTATCAATATTTAAGAATGAAAAATTTTTATAAATTTCCATTAAATCTTCATGTTTGGTGTTTGCAGAAACTACTAAATTTACATCAATTTCTGCATTGGAGTGCATTAAAAATTCTTTAGTTTTAGCAAGTTTAGTTTGATCATATTGTGAATTTCCTATAGTATCAACTAAAATTACTTCGCAATTATTTAAGCTTTTTATCGCTTCATCTAAATCTTTTGGTTCTATGCTATCAATAATAGGAAGTTTCATCATTTTTGCATATTGAAAAAGCTGCTCAACCGCACCGATTCTATAAGTATCAAGCGTAATAATACCTGTTTTATAACGCTTATCTCCATAAGCATAGCGAAAAGCTAACTTGGCTAAGGTTGTTGTTTTTCCCACTCCTGTTGGGCCTACTAGCATCATGATTTTTTGTTTTTTTATATCGCTTTCAACGCGACAAGGCAAGATATTTCTTAAAAGTGAGTGAAAATATCTTTGAACCGCATCTTTGTTGGTTTTCATAGCAGCTGGCATATTTTCTATAGTTGCTTTCATAATCGCTTCTAAATGATTTTCAAGCATTCCACTTTCTTTAGCTTGTTTATAAATACTTGCAAATTCGGGAGGTATCATAAGATTTTTTCTAGCTTCGGCTTTATCATCCCACATCATATCTGCAAGAAGATCTATTTTGTCGTTAAGCTTGTTGATTTGTTTTTCAAATTGCTTTTCAAAATTTTCTATTTTTTTATTATAATTTGGATTAGGAGTGTAAATTTCTAAAGGTGTGTTTGTGACTTTAGAAATTTCATTGCTAACTTCACTTAGTTTTTCCTTAAAATCATCAAAGCCTAGAGTCTTATTTTGATGAGGATTGATTTTGTTTTGTGGAAAATCTTGATAGGTTTTTTTAGCTACGTTATTGTTTTTTATAGTGTTTAAATTTGTATTTAAGCGAGTGTTTGAGAAATCCAAGACTACATCTTCATCTTCTTGGGGGGTTTGAGATCTGATTTTTTCTTCCGCAAGAGAAGTAGAAGATGATTTTGGCGAGCTTTTTTTTGTAGGTAAAGATTTTCCTTGTTTTTTTAGGTGTTCTTCATAGTCGCTTTCTTCTATAGCCACCATAACCTCATAAAGTGCACTGCGATTTAAGGTTTTAGGACGAATTTGTTTATTTGTTATAATTAAGGCTTTATCTCCGTAATCTTCTTTTACTTTGGGTATAATTTGTTCTGTATCTTCAACAGTAAAAGTATGTATAAGTTGTCCCATATTTATATTCCTTATATCATGCCTAAAGGCAAAATTACACTCACTCTTTCCTTGACCCCTTTATGAGGCACCTCACACCACTTATCACGCTTGACTTTTTGTGAAAAGTATAAAAGATCTAAATCAAGCGTTCTAGGAGCGTTTTTGAAAGTTCTCTTGCGTTTAAATTTTATTTCATAATAAAGTAAAACTTTCAAAAGTGCTCGTGCATGCAAATTAGTTTGTATCAACATAACAGCATTGGTAAAATCTTTTTGCTCTTTAAAACCAAAGGCTTCATTGATCAACATAGGAGATGTGGATAAAATTTTAAATCTTTTATCATCCATCATTACTCGAAAAAGTATATCGAATCTTTTTTTTTCGGGCTCCATATTGCTTCCTAGACCTATAAGGGCTAAATATTTAAAAGAGCGTATATTTTGACTAAAAAAAGGAAAAAAACGACTTTTTTCAAAGTGTTTTGCTCCTTGAATTTTTAACATTATTGTTTATTTGTTTGTTGTGCTTGTTGCATCGTGCGCAAATTTTTTATTTGTCCACAAATTTGAATTATACCCATTAAAGCCAAGTGATAGCCAAAAGGACCAAAACCAACAATAGTTCCAGAACACACAGGTGCTATAAGACTTTTTTGACGAAATTCTTCTCTACGATAAACATTGCTAATGTGCATTTCGATTGTAGGTAAGGCAACTGCTGCAATAGCATCGCGAATAGCTACTGAAGTATGAGTATAGCCTGCTGCATTGATAATAATTCCATCAACTGTTCCAAGGCATTCTTGAATTTTATCTACGATTTCACCTTCAAAATTACTTTGGAAAAAATCAAGCTCTACATTGTTTTGCGATGCTGCAAGTTTCATTTGCTCATGAATTTCTTCCATTTTCATAGCACCATAAATTCCTACTTCTCTTACACCAAGCATATTAACATTTGGGCCTTGGATAATCATTATTTTCATGGATTTAACCTTAAAAATTTATTTTTAACCTTTTATTATAACATTTTAAAAATAAATTTTTGCTACAATGTGATTTTTGAAAGGAAAATCGTGTTTATAGTTACTGCAAGATATCTTTTTTTATGCGATGAAGATTTTACGATACTAGAAAATCAAGCCTTTGTTTTTGAAGACGAAATTTTAGAATTGGGTGAATTGGATAATTTAAGAAAAAAATATCCCAAGGCTAAAATCATCAAAACACCTAAAAATTCAGTTATTTTACCCGCTTTTATAAATCCTCACACACACTTAGAATTTAGTGCAAATTCGACAACTTTGCATTTTGGAGAATTTTTAATTTGGCTTAAAAGTGTTATAAATTCTCGTTCCATACTAAATGCACAGGCCAAAGAAGAATTAATACTTCAAAGCATTAAAAAAATGCAAAAAAGCGGTATAGGCACTATAGGTGAAATTTCAAGTTTTGGGAGTGATTTAGTTCCTTGCTTAAAGGCTAGTCAAAAGGGTATGCGTGTAATATTTTTTAATGAAATCTTAGGTATAAACGAAAATCAAGTTGAGGATAAAAAACAAGAATTTTTAAAAAGATTTGAAAATTCTTTGAAATTTAAAAATGATTTTTTTATCCCAGCAATTTCGATTCATTCTCCTTATTCAACTCATCCTAGTTTGGCTCATTTTGCACTTGATTTAGCCAAAAAGCAAAATTTATTAGTTAGTACGCATTTTTTAGAAAGTAAAGCTGAAAATATCTGGCTTAGAGAGTCTAAAGGGGGTTTTGAAAAATGGCTTGAAAATTTCACGCTTTATCCTAAGCCTCTTCATATTCCAAAGGATTTTGCCAAACTCTTTAAAGGAGTAAGGACTCTTTTTACGCATTGTGTATATCTAAAAGAATATGAATGGTTAGATAAAAAATTACATTCTATTACGCATTGTGCATTCTCAAATCGTCTTTTAAGTCAAAAAAGTTTAGAATTAAAAAAGGCTTTAGAAAGTGGTTTAAATATCCATTTAGGAACTGATGGACTTAGTTCAAATATCTCTTTATCTTTACTTGATGAAATGCGTGCGAATTTGCTTATACATAAGAATTTTAATTTATTAGAGTTAGCCTCTAAGCTTTTGCAAATGGCGACGCTTTATCCTGCAAGGGCTTTAAATTTAAATTTAGGAGAACTCAAAAAAGGTAAAATTGCTGATTTTAGCGTATTCGAGCTAGGAGAATGTGATAAAAAGCAAGCCCCTTTGCAGTTTATTTTAAATGCTAAGGAAGTAAATAAATTATTTATAAAAGGAAAAGAATGCAAAATTTAAAATCATTTTTTAAGGCTTTAGGATGTGGTATAAAATTGATCAATACTTATTTTAAAACCTTTGTTTTATTGTTGATTGTTATATGGATTTTAATGCCTAGTGCAAATTCAAGCTCCAATCTTGCAAATTTAGAACGCATTGATTTAAAAGGTGAAATTTTTGACAGCTCTGCGGTTTTAGAAAAAATTATCAATGCTAAAAATGATGGCAATATCAAAGGAGTGCTTTTTGTTATAGACTCTCCTGGCGGAGCTTTTGCTCCTAGTATGGAACTAGCTTTAGCTATAAAGGATTTAAAAATTAAAAAGCCTGTGCTTGTTTATGCAAGCGGAACTATGGCAAGTGGAAGTTATTTAGCAGGAGTTGGAGCGGATAAAATTTTAGCCAATCCGGCAAGTTTTATAGGCTCTATCGGTGTAATTATGCAAGGAGCTGATTTAAGTGGATTAGCTAATAAACTCGGTATTAAAGAACAAACCATTCAAGCGGGTGAATTTAAAAGCGCTGGAACTTTTGCAAGAGCTTGGAATGAGGATGAAAGAAATTTTTTACAGGGTTTGATTGATCAAAGTTATGATCTTTTTACAGATTTTGTTGCCAAGGAAAGAGCACTAGATCTTAATAAAAAAGATCAGTGGGCAAATGCAAGAGTGTTTTTAGCTGCCAAGGCTAAGGAACTTGGTCTTATAGATGAGCTTAGTAATTATGAAAATGCTACAAAGGAACTTGAAAAACTTGCTAATGTTTCAAATCCTGTTTGGAAAGAAGAAGATAAGATCGATAAATTTCTTCACCGCCTAGAAGGACAAGCATCAAGCTTGATAAGTAAAAGCTTGATCGAGATTGCTTATAAGACTAATAGTAGTTTTATAAACGCTAGATAAAATATAAATATTTTTATGCAATAATTATTTATATTTTAGATAAGGGGTAAAGTAATGAAAAAAAATATTGTTTTTTTCGAAGTTAAAGGTGGGAGTGATAAAGGTGAAGATGGTTATAGAAAAGATACCATGCCTATGGTAAATGCTTTAAAAGCTAAGGGTTGGAATGCTGAGGTGATTTTTTTTGAAGTGGGTAAAAAAGATGAAATTTACAAATATGTAAAAGAAAATTTTGATGGTTATGTTTCTCGCATCAATCCTGGCAATCTTAAAGAAGAAAATGAGTATTTTGATATGTTAAGAAAACTTTGTGCCGATAAACTTGTAGGTATGCCTCATCCTGATGCTATGATAGGTTATGGTGCTAAAGATGCACTTACAAAGTTAGCAGACACCGATCTTGTTCCAAGCGATACTTATGCTTACTATAATATCAAGACTTTTAAAGAAAATTTTCCAAAAAGTTTGGCTAAAGGTGAAAGGGTTTTAAAACAAAATCGTGGTTCTACAGGAGAGGGAATTTGGCGTGTGAGCGTAGAAGGTAATGTTAGTGGAGATAGCTTACCTTTAAACACAAAAATCAAATGCACAGAAGCTAAAGATAATCATGTAGAGCATAGAGAACTTGGAGAATTTATGGATTTTTGTGAGCAGTATATTATAGGTGATAATGGTATGCTTGTGGATATGACTTTTTTACCGCGCATCAAAGAAGGTGAAATCAGACTTTTAATGCTTTATAACACTCCTATAAATGTAGTGCATAAAAAACCAGCCGAAGATGCTGATGCTTTTTCTGCTACGCTTTTTAGTGGGGCAAAATATCGCTATGATAAGCCAGAAGATTGGAAAGCTTTGGTGGATATGTTTTTAGGCGAACTTCCTAAGGTAAGAGAAAAATTAGGCAATTACGACTTGCCATTGATTTGGACAGCTGATTTTATTTTAGATACCGATGAGAAAGGCAATGATAAATATGTTTTGGGCGAGATTAATTGTTCTTGTGTAGGCTTTACTTCTCATTTAGAACTTGCTGATGAAGTAGCTTCAAATATTATTAATATTGTAAGTAAAACTAAGGCTTAATCTTTAAGCTTAATGTCCATTTTATTATTACAAAACGGACATTCTTTTTCTATTGTTTTTAGGTTTGAGCTATATTCTATCGGGAAAAAATTTTTACAAAATGAGCATTTTATATCTTTGGTTAGTATAGGATAGGAATAATCAAATTTATCTAAAATAAAATATTTTATTTTTTTATCCACTAAATTTCCTTTTTTATCTTACTTATACTTTATTTATTATTTTAACGCATAAATAGTTAATTAGAAATTTTCTGAATATTTTTTATAAAACTGTATGGCTTCTTTGCATTTTTTACATTTAAATTTTACGCCCTTAAATTGAATTTTTTGATGAATTCCAAAAGGTAGATCATGTATTTGTCCTACACATTCACATGCATAAAGATAAACTGCATTTTCATCATCTTTTTCTTCTTTAACTTCTTCAAAGCTTACCTCCTATCATCTTTAGAAGCTAAAGAAGATCTTCTATATTGTTCAACTTTCATATCTTCATAAAGTATATGTTCTAAAAGCCATTTTTTGGAAACTGTATAAAGTTTTTCTTTTAAATCGTTAGTGGTTTTATGTTTTGTATAAGATGAGACATATCATGAATGATATTTTACACATAATTTTGTGTTCATTTAAATAAGGATAGTGAATTTCTTCTTCATTGTTAAAATGTTGTTTCATGTAGTTAAAAAGTTCTGTTAAAATTTCTTTGAGTTCTTCTTGTTTTACAAATTTATAAGCAGCACTTTCAATCTTGCCTGCAAGTTCAAAAAGTTTTTGGTGTTGAATATCAATCATTGTGTGATGAACGCTGTATTTTTCATTCCAAGTTGGAATTAGTTTATCCAAAAGCACCTTATTTAATTTTTATATTTAAAATTAATTTAATATATTTGAGTGAAATATTATATTTTATTAAAATATTATTAATTTTATTTATATTTGTATCATATAAAAAATATGTATAATTAATATTAAAAATTAAGAGTTACTGATTCTAATATAGAATCAGTAAATGATAATATGTGCAATTTGTGGCCCATGAACACCAAAAACGGTTATAAGTTCTATATCTGCTGTTCTTGAAGGTCCTGCGATAAATAAGATATTAGTAGGCAAAATTTCATTTTCTTTTTTTACTAAATTTAAAGCTTCGCTAAGACTTTTAACAACATTTTCTTTTTTAAGTAATACTATGCAAAGTTTAGGTGCAAGGCTTAGCATTCTAGGTTGGGCTTTGCTTGAAGGTACAAGTGCAACTCCGTGAGAACTCACTCCTGCTCTTGCGTGAATGATGGAGAAATCACTATGAAAAACTTCAGATCTTAAATTTTCGATTTCTTTATCAAAGCAAGTCTTTTTTTCTGCTTTGATTTGTTCTAAATTTAAATTTAAATCTGTGCCATAAATCATACTTTTAAAGCCGTATTTTGCGACAATTTCATTGATTTTTTCTTCTAAGGTATCTTTAGTAGCATTTTCAACGATATATTTATTATCGCTCATTTTTTGTTTCATTTCTGTAAGCATATCTTGGGTTGTTTGGATATGTTCTACAGGATCTATGCTTTCAATGCGTGTAAAATCTGTTTCTTTGTAAGCTTTTTTAAGATGTTCTAAAATACTTGCCTTACTTTTGCTTGAAATTTCATCGATTTTACTCATAGCTTACTCCTTCTAGTTTTTGCACTTCCTTATAAAGATCCATTTTAATTTGAGGCAATTCTTTAAAAGCGTGCCATTTTTTAATCACAGGTAAAACCCCTGAGAAATTTTGTACCACCCAGTTGAAATAATGTGCTTTTGAAAGTGAAAAACGCCATTTATTACCATTGGTTGCGATATTTTTAAATTGTTTAAAAGCAAAGGCTTCTAAGGTGTTGTGATGAACATTGTTTGCTCCTAAAGGCGGATTTTTACCTTGTCCTATTTTATCGCATCTTAATTTTCTAATCAGATCAGCCAAAGGAATTTGCACTGGACAAACTTCAGAACAACGCCCACAAAGCGAGCAGAAATTTAAAATATCTCCTGTATGGTCTATGCCAAAAATATTAGGACTGATTACTTCTCCTATAGGCCCTGGATAAGTGGTTTGATAGGCATGTCCGCCGATTTGATCATAAACAGGGCAAAAATTCATACAAGCTCCACATCGAATACAACGCAAAGCCTCATAATAATCCTCATGAGCTAACATTTTAGAGCGATTGTGATCAAATAAAATCACATGCACTTCTTTAGGACCATCTAAATCCCCGTTTTTTCTAGAACCTGTGATGATATTATTATAAGTTGGGATAAATTGTCCTGTGGCTGAAGGGGTGAGTAAAGAAACCATAGTAGCGGCATCTTCAAAGCTTTCCATAACTTTTTCTATACCGCAAAGTGCGATATGAATATCAGGTGCTGTAGTGCACATCCTACCATTTCCTTCATTTTCTATAAGCCAAAAGGCTCCTTCTCTTGACATGGCAAAATTTACCCCACTAAGTCCAAGTTTCAAGTCTTCAAAATCTTTTCTTAAATGCTCTCTAGCCACTGCATTTAAACTTTCAGGTTCATTGTTTTCTAAATTTGCCCCTAATTTTTCTTTGAAAATTTGTCCAATTTCATGGCGGTTTCTATGTATAGCAGGTACAACTATATGCAAAGGGGGTTCTTCGTTAAGCTGTAAAATAAGCTCTCCAAGATCGGTTTCTATAGCTTTTAAACCTTTTTTTTCTAAGTAGTGATTCAAGCCTATTTCTTCACTTGCCATAGATTTACCTTTTAAAAGCTTAGTGATATTTTTTTCTTTCATGATTTCATAGACGATTTCACAGGCATCTTCATCGCTACTTGCCCAATGTACCTTAATACCATTTTTTGTAGCGTTTTTTTCAAATTCTAAAAGCCTTTCTTCTAACCCCATTAAGGCATTGTTTTTAGCTTGCTTGGCTTTAGCTCTTAAACCTTGCCAGTCTTTAAATCTAGCATCAATAACATTGAGTCTATTTTTTTGCAAGGTATGCATGGCAGTCATTAAATTTTCTTGCATTTGTTTATCATTGAGTTTGGTTTGAACGATTTGTTCATGAGGAATTTTTTGACTCATAGTCTTTCTCCTTCTAAGCGTTTGAGTAAAAAGTCGTATAAATGTATGCCTTTTATATCTAAACCCATTCTTTTCATTGTGCCATCTATATTTAAAAGACAGCCTCCATCGCCACTGATGACATATTTTACACCGCTATTTTGTATATCTTTGATTTTGCTTCTTACCATAGCGTTTGAAATTTCAGGTTCTTTTACTGAAAAGGTTCCACCAAAACCACAGCATTCTTCTTCGTATTGAAGTTCTACTAATTCTACATTTTTTAGTTTTTTGATAAGATTTTTGCTCGCTTGTATGCTTTTTTGTACTCTTAAAGCATGACAATTAGAATGCCAAGTTATTTTTATAGGCTCGCCTTTGTCTTTATAATCTACTTTTAAAACTTCATCAAGGTATTGTGAAAGTTCTATAACTCTAGAGCTAAAATCTTTTATTTTGGAAAATTCAGATCTATTTTTAAAAAGTTCCTTATAGTCATGACTCATCATACCCGCACAAGAACCACTTGGCACAACGATGGGATAATCTTTGTCAAATAAATCTACATTATATAAAGCAATCTGACGACTTTCATCAAAATAACCTGAGTTAAAAGAAGGTTGAGCACAACAGGTTTGATTTTTTTTGAAAATCACTTCAATACCTTCACGCCTTAAAAGTTTTATTGCATTTAAAACGCTTTGTTGCATAGCAGCACTTCCTAAACATGTGGCGTAAAAATACACCTTTTTCATCATCTCTCCTTTTGGGATAATTTAGGATAAATATTCTAATCCTGTAAAAATAAAAGCAAAGTAAAATTTTTCAACAAATATTCTAAAAATGGATATTTGTTGAGATAAAACTTAAAAATTTAAATTATTTGACTATAACTTCAGGGATGATTCCTTGTAAGAAAAAAGCTATAATGCAAGTCCAAATTCCTATTAAAACAATAAAGGCTACAGAATATTTTAATGTGAATCTGAAAAGATCCGATTCTTTTCCTACAAGTCCAACCGCTGCACAAGCTACAGCAATACTTTGTGGACTTATCATCTTTCCAACAACTCCGCCTACTGAATTGGCTGCTAAAAATAAAGCTTCACTGATGCCTAGCTTTTGAGCGCTTACTTGTTGCAAGGTTGAAAAAAGTAAATTAGCACTTGTATCAGAGCCTGTTAAAAATACTCCTATCCAACCAATGATTGGTGAAAAGAAAGAAAAAGCGTCGCCTGTGTGTGCAAAAGCAAGTCCCAAAGTGGTGCTCATACCGCTATTTTTAGAAATAAAAGCAAAAGCTACAACTAAACCTATAGTGATACAAGGTATAGTCATTTCTTTTAAAGTAGCCCAAAAGCATTCTGCTGCATCTTCGGCTTTGATTTTTAAAATAGCTATAGTTAAAAAAGCCGCAAGTAAAATTGCTGTTCCTGCTTGAGCTACGGTTTTTCCATTGATCAAATCTACGCCTAAAGCCAAAGATAAAGGTTTAGCTTCTCCTATACCTGTGATAGAGGGACTTAAAATTCCAGTTGTGATATTGCTAAATTGTAAAGTAATGCTTGTATAACTTAAAATACTGTCTTTATCAAAAAGAGCTTTAAACCAAGGTTGTGTCCAAATGATAATACAAATAATGAGCAAAATAAAAGGTGACCAAGCTTTTAGAATTTGATTAAAACTTAGGGTATTATCTTGAGTGAAATTGCTTTCATTGTCAAATCTAAAAATATTTTTTGGCTTCCAAAATTTTAAAAATACAGTCGTAACTGCTAAAGAAACTATAGCCGAAATAATATCAGGTAATTCTGCTCCTAAGTGATTTGAGCTTAAAAATTGAGTAATTGTAAAACTTAGTGTTGCAACTAAAATAGCTGGGAAAGTTTCTTTAACACCTTTAAATCCATCCATTAAAAAAACTATGAAAAAAGGTATAGTAAGGCTTAAAGGAACTAGCATTCTACCTACCATTGCAGAGACTGAATGCTGTTCTATGCCAACAAGATTTGCCATAGCAATAATAGGAATCCCTACCGCACCAAAAGCTACAGGAGCAGTATTTGCTATAAGACAAAGCCCAGCAGCTTGTAAAGGACGCAAACCAAGTCCTACTAATAGTGCAGCAGTTATAGCTACAGGACCACCAAAACCTATAGCACCTTCTAAAAATGAGCCAAAACAAAAGCCTATTAAAATCACTTGAATTCTATGATCTGGAGTAATACTCATCACGCTTTTTTTAATGATTTCAAAAGAACCTGACTTGGTAGAAAGTTTGTAAAGAAAGATTGCCGCGATGATAATCCAAGCTATAGGCCATATACCATTTGTAAAGCCTTGAATAAAACTTGCACCGACTAAATTCCAAGGCATTTTATAAGCAAATAAAGCCACTAAAGTAGCAAGTATAACAGTTAAAAAACCTGCTTGATAACCTTTAAATTTTAAAACAACCAAACAAACTAAAAAACACAATATAGGTAAAAACGCCACTAAAGCACTTAACAAAATATTTGAAAAGGGGTCATAAACTTGTTGCCATGTTAAAATTTGTTCCAATTTTTCCTCCTTGATAATTTATGTGTAAATATCTATTATAACAAAAAATTAAATTTAAATAAAAAAATATAGAGTAAAGTAAATTAAATTGTATTATTGTTAATTATTTTGTGTATTTTAGTAATATCATAAATATTAAATAAATATAAAAATAGAATATATAAAAATCTTATTCTAAAGGAGTAGTAGCTGTTAAAGGCGGGGTAATTAAGAATAATAGGTACCAAATCAGCACCGCTGATTAAACTTGGAATTTCTTAATTGGTGAGAAAAGTAGGTTCAAGTCCTAGTTTTAAAGGGTCAGTATCTTCAAATTCTCCAAATGAACGCCCAAGGAATTTACATTTTCAAATTTAGAAGAACATGCATCAAAGAAAAAAGTATAAAATAAAAACTATAATTTTTTTTGCATTAAAAACCTTGAATGGTTGGATGCAATATCCTGTAGGAATGAGCTTTAACCCTGATACAGCAAGAAATGAAATGCAAAGCTTTTTTGAGGTAGCATTATTAGGAAACCGTGATCCAAATTCTTTTGTTCCAGGAATTGAAGATTTAATCTATGGAAATGAAAGCAAAGGTATAGAACCTATGCAAAATCGTATTGATAGAGGAAAAATCGCCATACAAGCTCTAAAAGACTATAAGCTTGCTAAAGAAAACAATGATACAATAGCTATGGCAAATCACAAATCTATTTTAGAAACTCATTTTAAAGATTTTGGTTATGGATATTTAGAAAAGCCAAGCGATACTATTCCACTTGTGGCTTTGACTTTTTATAGCTTTCATATCATGGTTACTTTAGGAAGTTTTTTCTTTTTACTTTTTATCGTTACACTTTATCTTACTATGGCAAATGATATTGAGAAATTTAGAAAAGTGCTTTGGGTATGTTCATTATCCATTCAAAAAAGGTTTTGATGCACATGCAGGTCATGCTCCATTTATGGGCGAAGGAGAAAAATAATGTTTTTTGATTTAACACTTGAAGGTTTGCAAATTTATTGGTGGTTAATTTTAAGTTTGCTTGGCGGACTTTTAGTTTTTATGTTTTTTGTTCAAGGTGGACAAACTTTAATCAATGAATTTAGTAAGGATGAAAAAACCATGCTAATAAATTCTTTAGGGCGTAAATGAGAGCTTGGTTTTACAACTCTCGTGCTTTTTGGTGGAGCAGCTTTTTCACTTTTTTATAGTACAAGTTTTGGCGGGGTTTATGGGGCTTGGCTTTGTATTTTATTTTGTTTTATTTTACAAGCTGTGGCTTATGAGTATCGCAAAAAAGAAAATAATGTTTATGGCTCTAAAACCTATGAAATTTTTCTTAAAATCAATGGCTATTTAGGCGTATTTTTAATTGGAGTTGTGGTAAGTAGTTTTTTTAGTGGTTCTGAATTTATCTTAAATGAGCATAATTTTGTTTCTTGGCAAAATCCTTTGCATGGTTTAGAACTTTTACTTAATCCTTTTTGCTGAATAAAACCTTCTTTTGCATCGTTTTAATAATTCTTCAGACAACTTCTCTTAAAGTGCCTAAATGTAAAGCAATTTCTTCGTGCGAAAGGTTAATTATTTTATTTTTAGTCTTTGCTTTTAAAAATTCATTTAGTCTTATGCTAAGCGGAGTAAAAAGTGCTCGTTCTAAAATATTTACTAAAGCATTAAAACCCATAATCATAAGCTTTAAAATATAATCATAAATTTTTAGGATATTTATCTTTTAGCATAGTAAAAAGTTCTTTTGGTATTATTAAAATCTCACATTTTAGGGTTTTAATAGGTAAACAAGCTTGCCTTGTACAAAGAAAAAGAAAAATTAATCTTTTAAAGCTTCATTAGCAGCATCAAGGGCGTGAATAAGACTTGTATCAAAAATCTTGATATTTGTATCATTTTTAGATATTAATAAACCAATTTCAGTACAAGCTAAAAGCACCCCTTTTGCACCTTTTTCTTGTAGTTTTTTTATAATATTTAAATATTTTTCTTTAGATTCTTGTTTAATTTCACCTTTGCAAAGCTCATTAAAAATAATATCATTAACGATTTTTATATCTTCATCACTAGGAATAATAACGCTAATATTTTTTTCAATAAGCACTTTTTTATAAAAATCCTGTGTCATTGTGTATTTAGTACCCAATAAGCCAATTTTTTGTATATTTTCTTGTTTTAAAGCCTTGGCAGAACTTTTTGCAATATGCAAAATAGGGATATTTATATTTTTTTGAATTTCATCAAAAACCTTATGCATAGTATTAGTTGCAATTATTATAAAATCAGCTCCTGCAAGTTCTAATTTTTTAGCACACTGACTTAAAATTTGTGCAGCTTCTTGCCATTTATCTTGTCTTTGTAAATTTTCTATTTCTTCAAAATTAACACTGTAAAGTAAAATTTTTGCAGAATTTAAAGATTTTAATTTATCATTGATAGCTTGATTTATTGTTTTATAATAAGTAACAGTGCTTTCAAAGCTCATTCCGCCTATAATACCAATGGTTTTCATTTTTTTCCTTAAGAATTAATTTTTAAGTTGCTTTATTGTAATATATTTAATACAAATACGATTTATTTTTAATAAATATATTTTAATATTTTTATTAAAATTTAAAATAATTTTTTAAACTATTTTCCAATTTATAGGAATTTTATCAACTTTTTTTAAAAATTCATTAGCCTTTGAAAAATGCTTACAACCTAAAAATCCTGTTTTAGCTAAAGGGCTTGGGTGGGCTGCTTTTAAAATCAAATGCTTAGTATTATCAATCAAAATCTCCTTGCTTTTTGCATAATTTCCCCAAAGCATAAAAACAAGTTCTGATTTTTCATTACTTAATTTATGTATTACAGCATCACTAAATTCTTGCCATCCCCATGAACTATGACTAGCTGCTTTATTTGCTTCAACGCTAAGAATAGAGTTTAAGAGTAAAACCCCTTGTTTTGCCCAAGAGCTTAAATCTCCGCTTTTTGCTGGAGCGATGTTTAAATCATTTTGTAATTCTTTAAAAATATTATTAAGACTTGGCGGGATTTTTACATTTTTTGGAACCGAAAAACTAAGCCCCATTGCTTGATTTGGTTGATGATAAGGATCTTGTCCTAGGATAATAATTTTAATTTCTTTTAGAGGACATAAATTAAAAGCATTAAAGATTAAATTTGCAGGTGGATAAATAACCATGTTTTGATTAATCGCGTTTAGGTATTGTTTTTTTATTTCTAGAAAATATTTTTTTTGAAATTCATCCTTTAAAAATTCTTTCCAATCATCATTTATTTTAATCTTATCTATGTTTATTCTAATTTTTTCCATATTATTCTTGATTATTTAAATTATTAAAATTTTATTTTAACAAAAAAAGTTTACAAAAATATATTAATTTTTTTGAAATAGATAAAATTTTTTATATCAATAAAAATTAAATATAAATACATAATAGAATATAAAAATATTTAATTTATTGTATTTTTAAAGTAATTTATTGATTAACTAATTATTAACTAAAAATGCAATATTATTATTTTATGATTTAAATCAAAAATTTTGGTTTTAAATTAAAGTACTTTTATGAAAGGTTTAAAATGGGAACAAGAAAAGAACGTGATTTTATTGGGGAATTAGAAATCTCTGACGAGGTTTATTATGGAGTGCAAACTTTTAGAGCTGTTGAAAATTTTGATATTTCTCATGATAGATTGAAAGATTTTCCTCGCTTTGTTAGAGCTTTGGCTAGAGTGAAAAAAGCTGCAGCTATGGCAAATTATGAATTAGGTCTTTTGGATAAAAATATCCAAGATGTGATTATTAAAGCGTGCGATAAAATTTTAGAAGGCGGATATTATGATCAATTTGTAGTGGGTATGATCCAAGGAGGTGCTGGAACAAGTACAAATATGAATGCTAATGAAGTTATAGCAAACATAGGACTTGAATTTATGGGTCATAAAAAAGGCGAATACCAATATCTTCATCCAAATGATCATGTTAATTTAAGCCAAAGTACTAACGATGCTTATCCTACAGCTTTGCATCTTGCTTTACATGATTATTTAAGTGATTTAGCAAAAGCTATGGAACATCTAAAAAAAGCTTACGAGAGAAAAGCTGAAGAATTTAAAGATGTTCTTAAAATGGGTAGAACCCAACTTCAAGATGCTGTGCCTATGACTTTAGGTCGCGAATTTAAAACTTTTGCTGTGATGATAGGCGAAGATATACAAAGAGTATTAGAGGCTAGAAAATTGATTTTAGAGATCAATTTGGGTGGAACTGCTATTGGAACAGGAATTAATTCTCATCCTGATTATCCAAAAGTTGTAGGAAGAAAAATAAGAGAAGTGACAGGTTTTGAATACACTGTAGCTGAAGATTTAATGGAAGCCACTCAGGATACGGGAGCTTATGTGCAAATTTCAGGTGTTTTAAAACGTGTTGCAACAAAACTTTCTAAAGTATGCAACGACTTAAGACTTTTAAGCAGTGGTCCAAAATGTGGTCTTAATGAGATTAATCTTCCAAAAATGCAACCAGGTAGCTCTATCATGCCAGGTAAGGTAAATCCTGTTATTCCTGAAGTAGTTAATCAAGTTTGTTATTTTGTTATTGGAGCAGATGTAACTGTAACTTTTGCTTGCGAAGGTGGACAATTACAACTTAATGTTTTTGAACCAGTTGCAGCGTATAGCTTATTTAATTCCATTATAATGCTAGAAAAAGCAATGTATACTTTAGCTGATAAATGTATAGATGGTATTACCGCAAATGAAAAAATTTGTTCAGACTTTGTCTATAATTCAGTGGGTCTAGTAACAGCTTTAAATCCTTATATCGGCTATGAAAATTCAGCTTCTATAGCTAAAGAGGCAATGAACACTGGAAAAAGAGTGGCTGATATTGCACTTAAAAGAGGGCTTTTAAGCAAAGAGCAAATTGATGAAATTTTAACTCCATCAAATATGCTAAATCCTCATATGAAAGCTAAAAAATAGCACTTAGAATTTACTATGGATATAATGATAATCTTGCAAGTAATCGTCATTCTTGGAGCGATTTTTTTGGTATTCGCCTAGGTGGTATTGCTAGGTTATTTGGAGGATTAGGTAGTTATACTAAGATTTGTTTTAGGTATGAAACCTGGCAATATTCCTTGGTGCTGTACAAATGGATGATACAGGAACGACTAGAATTGGTAAATTTATATTTAACCACTCTTTCTTTATACCAGGAGTTTTAGCTATTGCAATTGCTGTAGCATTAGGCTTTGCTCCTATGCTTATTTAAATCAAATCCTAGGTTTTCCTCCTAGAGTTAAAATTTTTCATTTAATTTTTAAGTATATACTACGCTATAATTCATTTTTAATTTTCTTTAAGAAAGGAATTTAATGAAGATAAAAGTTGGGTTGATTTTTTCAGCTATTGTTTGCTTTGTTTTAACAGCTTGTGTTAATCAGGTTAAACAAAATACAACATTTGAAAATGCTTTAACCCAAAAATATTGTAGTGATGATTTTTTCAATCGAAATTTAGAAAAAATTAAAAAAAATGATGATGTCATTTATACAGGATTAAATGCGGGTTTGATTGCTAGAAATTGTGGTGATTTTAACAAAAGTAATGTATTTTTTGATGCTGCAGAAGAATCTTATAAATATGATGTGGATTTAGAAAATGTAGGCTCTAAGGCAGCTAAATTTGTTGGCACAATCTTGCTTAATGATAATATAGTAGATTATGATGGTTCTTTATATGAAAGAATTATGGTTAATATATATAAGGCTCTAAACTATATGGAAGAAGATGATTATGAAAATGCAAGAGTTGAGTTTAATCGTGCTTTAATGCGTCAAGATAAGGCAAAAGAATATTTTGCTAAAGAAATTGAAAAAAATCGTGCTGATTTAGATAAAGCAAAAGAAGATAAAAATTACAATAAAAATATGAATGAAAATTCAAAAATTATAGAAGCACAATATGACAACTTATTTAAAGAATTTGATACAACAAAAAATTTCATAAATCCTTATGCAACTTATCTTGCTTCAATATTTTTCTTTATGGATAAAGACTATAAAAAAGCTGCCGATTTATTTAGAGAAATAGCTATTATTTATCCAAAAAATAAAACTATCAATAAAGAGGCTAAAATTTTTAAAGAATATGCTACAAAAATAAAAGTTAAAAAAGCTAAAAAATATGTTTTTATAGTTTATGAAAATGGATTTGGTGTAGTTAAAGATGAGTTTGCTTTAACCTTACCTTTTATAGTGGATAAAAAAATTATTAGCACAAATATCGCTTTACAAACTTTGAAAAAAAGAGAAGCTTCTTTTGCAAATTTAAATATAAATGGTCAAAATACAAATGATTTTGTGGATTTAGACAATATTGTCGCTACAGAATTTAAAATAAATATGCCTGCAATGATTACTAAAGCCTTAGCTCAAACTATAGTTAAAACCACTTTAAATGTAGCTGTTGCAAATAATGACTCTACAGGTGGATGGCTAAGTCTTGCAACGGCAGTGGCAACTGCTGCAACAAATAAAGCTGATGTACGTTCTTGGAGAGGTTTACCAAAAAGTATTGCCATAGCAACAATAGAAAACGAGGGAAATTTAGAAATTAAAGATCCACAAGGCAATATTTTGTTTCAAAAATCATTAGATAAAAACAAAAATGCTCTTGTTATAGTGCGTTCTTTTGCTCCGTATTTACCTGCAAGTGTTGCTATCATAGAAAATAAGGCTAAAAGATGAAAAAAATTATTTTATTTATTTTAATGTTTTTGCTTGGTGCTTGTGCGCCAAGTTATCAAATAAATTCAAATCAAAACACTGTAATTTTAGGTTCAAATTTACCAAAAAGTTTAGTAAAACAATTTCAAAAGCGTATAAATAGTAATGGTTATTTAGAATTTGAAGTGATTTTACGCAGTACTTTTGCTAAAGATGTAATTTATAAAGTGGATTGGTTAGATAAAGATGGTTTTGTGCTCAGAGATGTTTTAAATGAGGACTATCAAGCCCTTAGAATTCCAGCAGGACAAGAGGTGATTCTTCGCAAACTCGCATCTAATATAAGAGCGAAGGATTTTAGATTAGAAATTAAAGCAAAAAATTAATCTCATTTTGGAAGGATAAATCATGAAAAAAACAAAAATTTTGGGAACAGCTCTTATTGGGGCTTTGCTTTTTAGCGGTTGTGCACAAACAGCTTATACAGATGGAAAGGCAAGTCAGGTAAAAAAAGGCGATGCCTTAACCTTGGGTCTTGATAGACAAGATTTTGAAAGTGCGGCTGAAACTATGATAAATAGCATGTTAAGTGATCCTGCTTTTGCAAATATTAAACCAGGTACAAGAAAGATTATTGCTATGGGTAGAGTTGTAAATGATACCCCACAAAGAATTGATACTGAAAAACTAACTGCAAAAATCACTTCTGCATTAAGAAAATCAGGTAAATTTGTTCTAACTTCAGCCGTTGCTGCAGGTGGGGCACTTGATAGCATGAGTGAAGATGTAAGAGAATTAAGAGATAATGATGAGTTTAATCAAAAAACCATAGCAAAAAAGGGCACATTAGTATCGCCTGATTTTTCTCTTGCGGGTAAAATTAGACAAGATAATGTAAAACTTAGCAATGGCAAAACTCAAGTAGAATACTTTTTCTTACTAAGACTTACTGATTTAAATTCAGGCTTAGTTTATTGGGAAGATGAACAAACTATTGATAAAACAGGTTCTAGCAAATCAGTTGCATGGTAAAATAAAAATTAATTTATGAGTAAAATTTTAGCTTAAGTGTTTAACTTGAGCTTTTTTATGATTTTTAAAAGGATATGAAATGAAAAAATATTATTTATTGACTCTTTAGTTATGGCAAGTTTGCTTTATACACAAGATTCCCAGTCTGTAGAAATTACACAACAAGATATAAATACTCAAAATGAAATGTTTGATGCAAGTACTAAAGGATATTACCCTAAAATCAATCGAAGATTTTTTGAAGAATTTGCGGATAATTTTGGTATAGAATATGGCATAACCAAGGATGGAAAAACTTTTTATACAAGAAAAAGTACTGTTGCTGTAAATGATACTGATCCACAATTTGCACAAGCTTTGCAAAATGCTTATCAAAAAGCAATGTTAAATTTGCAAAGTGATTTATAAGAGATGCTTTTGGAAGAATTGCTACAAGCAAGATTTAAAATTATGAAGCAGATAATTCTACCAACTTAAAAATGTGCTAGCAACGGATTATATTTTATTGTTTTCTATTTTGGGACTTGAGGGCAAAAAACAAGCAATCTAACAGGAAAAATCAAAACAGACTCTAAACTCTTTCTTAAATTCATCAAAAATTAAAGAAAAATTCTGTAAAATCGAAATTTTATTGAACCACTAAAGCTTTTAAATCCGTTATTGCGGTGCTTTATGGTACTACCAATTTACAAGGAAAAGCAATGTATGCTATTATCAAACACAGCGGAAAGCAATACAAAGTAAGTGTTGGCGATGAGCTAAAACTAGATCACTTTGAAGCTGAAAGCAAGGCAAGCATTGAAGTAAGTGAAGTTCTTGCTATCAATGATAAAGAATTAAAGGTAGGTGCACCTTTCGTAGCAGGTGCAAAAGTTGTTTTGGAAGTGATCAACCACGGAAAAGATAAAAAAGTTGTGATTTACAAAAAAAGACGCAGAAAAGATTCTAAACTCAAACGTGGTTTTAGAAGACAATTTACTCGCGTTGTAGTAAAAGATATCAAAGCTTAAGGAGTAAAGAATGGCACACAAGAAAGGTCAAGGTTCAACTCAAAATAACCGTGATTCTATAGGTCGTCGTTTAGGTGTTAAAAAATTTGGTGGCGAGTTTGTTAGAGCTGGAAATATCATCATCCGCCAAAGAGGAACTGCAACTCACGCAGGTAACAATGTAGGTATGGGAAAAGATCATACTATCTTTGCTTTGATTGATGGTTTTGTAAAATTCGAAAGAAAAGACAAAGACAGAAAAAAAGTTTCTGTATATCCTGCATAAGTTTTTAGGACGCTTTTTTAGCGTCTTGAAAACTTTAAATTTATAAATTTAACTTCTTTTATTCACTCAAAATTTAGCTTTATAAATTTAAAGTCAAAGGCAATTTAAATGTTTATTGATAGTGTTAAAATTATTTTAGCTTCAGGCGATGGCGGCAAAGGTGCTGTAAGTTTTCGCCGTGAAAAACATGTTCCACTTGGCGGTCCTGATGGAGGAGATGGAGGAGATGGAGGAGATATTATTTTTATATGTGATAATAACACTCATACTCTTGTCAATTTCAAAGGCAAAAGAGAATTACGCGCGCAAAATGGTGCTGGTGGAATGGGACGCAATAAAAATGGCAAAAAAGGTGAAAATTTAGAACTCATAGTGCCCGAAGGAACACAGATTATCGATGCACAAACGAATGCAATTTTACTCGATCTTACCAAAGAGGGGCAAAGAGAGCTTTTTTTAAAGGGTGGAAAAGGTGGACTTGGCAACACTCATTTTAAACACGCTACCAATCAACGTCCTGATTACGCACAACTTGGTGTAAAAGGAGAAAGTCGTTTAGTCAGGCTTGAACTTAAACTTATCGCCGATGTAGGGCTTGTAGGCTTTCCAAATGTAGGAAAATCTACTCTTATAAGTGTTGTTTCAAATGCAAAACCTGAAATTGCAAATTATGAATTTACCACCCTTACTCCAAAACTTGGACTTGTGGATGTAGATGAGTATAATTCCTTTGTTATGGCGGATATTCCAGGGATTATCGAAGGAGCGAGCGGGGGTAAAGGCTTAGGACTTGCTTTTTTAAAACACATAGAAAGAACGAGCTTTTTACTTTTTGTGCTAGATTCTATGAGAGAAATGCCTTTAAAAGAGCAATTTATAGTGCTAAGAAAAGAACTTGAAAAATTTTCCAATGAGCTTTTTGGGCGTAAATTTGGCATCATGATTTCAAAAAGCGATAGTGTCAATTTAGGCGAAGAATTTGCTGAGCAAATTGCTTCAAACATCCATGAGTTGGAAAATTATCTTAAAGAAATAAATGATCCGCAAAGTTTTTTAATCAAAGTCTCAAGTCTTGAAAAAACAGGGCTTAAAGAACTTAAATTCATGCTTTTAGAAGAAATTAAAACTTTAAGAAATATCAAATAACTTAAAAAATCTTAAAAAAGAAATTGCCATATTGTATTTACTATGCAATCTCTTGCTTTTTAATCAAACTTTAACTCTTCTATGGAATCAAAATATAACTATAATTGATGAAAAATATAAAAATTTTTAGCTAAAATTACAAAAATTTTTTTAAGGAATAAACATGAAAAGAATAGTTGTTAAAGTAGGTTCTCATGTAATTAGTGAAGAAAACACTTTAAGTTTTGAGCGTTTAATAAATTTGGTAGAATTTTTAGTTAAGCTTATGGAAAAATATGAAGTGATTTTAGTGACTTCAGCAGCGATTTCAGCAGGACACACCAAGCTAGACATCGACAGAAAGAATCTCATTAATAAACAAGTTTTAGCCGCCATTGGACAACCTTTTTTAATCAGTGTTTATAACGAACTTTTAGCTAAATTTAATAAAATGGGTGGACAAATTTTACTTACAGGCAAGGATTTTGAATCCAGCAAAGCTACTAAACATGCAAAAAATGCCATCGATATGATGATAAATTTAGGGATTTTACCTATTATCAATGAAAATGACGCTACAGCTATAGAAGAGATTGTTTTTGGTGATAATGACAGCTTAAGTGCTTATGCCACATATTTTTTTGATGCGGATTTACTTGTCATTTTAAGTGATGTTGATGGATTTTACGATAAAAATCCTAAGGAATTTAAAGACGCTGAGTGCTTGCAAAAGGTGGATTTTGTGCCACAAATTTGGCTTGAAGCGAGTGCTAAAACGGGCAGTGAACACGGAACAGGTGGGATAGTAACTAAGCTTAAAGCAGCAAAATTCTTGCTTGAGCGTGATAAAAAAATGTTCTTAACCAGTGGTTTTGACTTAGATGTAGCGAAGGCATTTTTGCTAGAAAATCAACAAAGAGGTGGGACTTTATTTGAAAATATATAAGTTATTTTTTAAAATTATTTTAAATTGTATAATTTTGTAATATTTTTAAAAAAAAGTAAAAATGTTTTAATTTTTAATTTTCTTTTTTTTTTTTTTGATAATATTAGCTTCAATTTAAAAATTACAAAGAAAAAAGGATTTATTAAATGTTTAAAAATTTCCAATTAGGAACGAAGATTATTTTTGTTGTTTTGTCGTCTGTTTTTGTTGTACTCTTAGTTCTAGCAACTTTAATTTCTTTTCAAAGTTACAAAACTTTAAACCGCGAAACAAATTTACTAATCGCAAACGTCAACGCTAGAGGTGCTAATAAAGTTCAAGGCTATGTCAATCAAGATGCTTCTACTGTGAATTTTGCTGTTAGTAGGATGGAATCCACTCTTGGACGTGTTGCTCTTGGCGAAGATCAGATGAAGGATGTTATAGAAAGTTTGTCAAGCACTTCTAATTTTATAGAATACGCTTATATCATAGGAATAAATTCCCAAGCTTTCATTGCACAAAATGGCAAAAGTTTTACAATGGATAGCAAGTTAAAATCAGACTTGTTAGCCAACACTAGCCCTAGTGCAAAGGGTAAAATAGGTATATCAAGACCTTTTAAGGTCCAAATTCAAAACAAAGATTTTACAACACTTAATTTTACCATCGATATATTTAATCCTGCTAATCAAAAAGTTGCCACTCTAGGAATTTTATACAATTTAACTTTCTTGGGAAGAGATTTGCTTAGCCAAAGATACAGTTTTTTTAAAGGAGATAAACGGTTTTTAATCACTCAAGATGGTACCATTGTTATTCATCCTAACAAAGAATTTATCGGTAAAAATATAAAAGAAATCAACACCGATCCAAGTGTTCAAAAAATTATTGCAGATTCTATGAATAAAACAAGAGAAATTTTTGATTACAAATTCCTTGGGATTGATTATACAGCAAGCATACAGCCTGTTGAGATTGTAGATAGTGATGCTATTTTTATGATGCTTTCCATGGCTCCTAATGAAGCCGTTTATGAGTCTTTTTACAACTCGCTTTATACTATCATTATTTGTTCTGTTGCGAGTATGGTTATCATCGCTCTTATAGTTTTTTTATATGTGAAATTCTTTATAACACAAAATATCCACAGTACACTCAAATATCTTTTAAGCTTTTTTGATTATATCAACCATAAAACAAAAAATGTTTCTACTATAGAAGTAAAAAGCAATGATGAATTTGGACAAATGAGTAAAATAATCAATGAAAACATCCTTGCTACTAAAAAAGGTTTAGAACAAGACAATCAAG
>JACRSG010000012.1 GCA_014305285.1 Campylobacter jejuni | reverse complement strand
GTCCTTTACTAACCCAATTTGAACTCAATCTTGCTAGAATTTATGTTTTAAATCCTAAAACTAAAGAAGATGCTTTTAATAAAAATATTCTTTGGATAAAAGAACATTTAGAATTTATGGAATTAATTTATGGACATATCAAAGCACAAGAAAACGCTTTGATTAAAAATATACTTCCTTTAGAAGAAAAACTTAAAGAAAGAAGATTAGATAAATGGATGCAAAGGGTGAGAAGGTGAAAAATATCTTAGTTACAGGTGCTGATGGTTTTATAGGTTCTCATCTTTGCGAAAGTTTAGTTAAAAAAGGTTTTAAAGTCAGAGCTTTAAGCCAATATAATTCTTTTAATTTTTGGGGACATCTAGAAAAAAGTCCTTTTTTAAAAGATATGGAAGTTATAAGCGGAGATTTAAGAGATAGCTTTTTTTGCGAAAAAATCACTAAAAACATAGATGTGATCTTTCATCTTGGTGCCTTAATCGCCATCCCTTACTCCTACATAGCTCCACAAAGTTATGTGGATACCAATGTCAATGGCACTTTAAATATGCTTGAGGCAGCTAAAAAAAATGAAATTTCACATTTTATCCACACCTCAACAAGCGAAGTTTATGGTTCGGCTTTATATGTACCTATCGATGAAAAACACCCTTTGCAACCTCAAAGCCCTTATTCTGCAAGCAAGATCGCTGCGGATATGATGGCACTGAGTTATTATAATTGTTTTAATTTAAATGTCAATATCGCACGCCCTTTTAACACTTATGGACCAAGACAAAGTGCAAGAGCTATCATACCCACCATCATCACGCAAATTTTAAGCGGAGCAAAGGAAATCAAACTAGGAGATTTAAGCCCTAAAAGGGATTTAAATTTTGTGCTAGATACTTGCGAGGGTTTTATCTCTCTTTTAAATTTAAAACATTTTGGAGAAGTTTATAATATAGGCTCAGGAGTGGAATACTCCATGCAAGAAGTACTTGATCTCATACAAAAAATTTTAGATTCTAAAGTAAAAATCATCCAAGATGAACAAAGATTGCGTCCTAAAAATAGCGAAGTTTTTAGACTTTGTTGCGATGCAAATAAGCTTAAAAAAGCTACAAATTGGCAAAGCAAAATAAGTCTAGAAGAAGGCTTGAGACAAAGCATAGAGTATTTTAAAGAAAATTTAGAAAATTATAAAAGTGAGCTTTATAATGTTTAAAAAAGAAATTTCTTTTATAAAAAGTCTTTTTAATAAAGAAAATATCGCCCTACATGAGCCTTGCTTTATAGGTAATGAGAAAAAATATCTCTTAGAATGTATTGATAGTGGCTTTGTTTCAAGCGTGGGAGAGTTTGTATCACGTTTTGAAGAAGCTTTAAAAGAAAAAACCAAAGCACGCTTTGTCATCGCTACAAATACAGGCACAGCGGCTCTTCATATCGCTTTACTAGCCAATGGCATCAATGAAAACTGCGAAGTCATCACTCAAAGCATAAGCTTTGTTGCTACAGCCAATGCTATCACTTATACAGGTGCAAAACCCATTTTTTTAGATATAGATGAAAATACACTAAGTTTAAGTCCTAAAGCTTTAGAGCATTTTTTAGAAAATCAAACTTATCAAAAAGATAATCTTAGCTATAACAAAACCACACACAAACCCATCAAAGCTTGCGTTGTCATGCATACCTTTGGCTTAAGCGCTCATATAAAAACTATCAAAGAATTTTGTGAAAAATATCATATCCTTTTGATCGAAGATGCCGCAGAAGCTTTAGGAAGCACTTATGAAAACAAGGCTTTAGGCACTTTTGGAAAATGTGGAATTTTAAGTTTTAATGGCAATAAAATCATCACAGGTGGATGCGGTGGAGCGATATTAAGCGATGATGAAAATTTAGTCAAACTTGCAAGACACCTTAGTACCACGGCTAAAATCTCTCATCCTTACGAATACGATCATGACATGGTAGCTTATAATTACCGCCTTTGCAATATAAACGCAGCGATCTTGCTTGCAGGACTTGAAAATTTAGAACTCTTTTTAAAAAACAAAAGAGAACTTGCTAAAATTTACAAGGATTTTTTTAAAAATCACGATAAATGTAAATTTATCGATGAAAAAAGCAATGAAAAAAGCAATTTTTGGCTCAACACCCTGCTTTTTAAAGATGAGAATTTAAGAAATATCTTTTTAGAAGAATGCTTAAAAAATAATATTTTCGTTCGTCCTGTATGGAAAAGCTTGCCAAGTTTAAAAGCTTTTCAAAATTGTCAAAGCGACAAGCTTATAAACACCAAAAATTTAGAAAAACGCTTGGTTAATTTACCTAGTAGCGTTAGAATGATAAAATAAAAAGGAATAATACCTTGCAAAATTTAATTCAAAGCATTAAAAAAATGTTAATAAGAAAAAATATCAAAGTAGCGGGGGGGGGGGATTTGATCTTTTTACTTCTTCTTTTAGGAGAAGTGTGTGAAAAATGTCATTATCATAGGAGCGGGTGGCTTTGCTAGAGAGCTTTATTCTTATTTAAAAGATGCAAATTACACAATTATAGGCTATATTGATATACAAGAAAATAATTTTTTTGACTTAAAATATCTAGGCGATGAAGATAATTTCGATAAAAAGTTGATTCAAAAAGCATCTTTTGCTTTAGGCATAGGACAAATCCATTTAAGAAAAAAAAATCCTTTTAAAACTTTCAAAAAAATCATGTAATTTTATCACTTTTATACATCCTAAATCTTTTGTTTCAAAAGAAGCTAAAATAGGACAAGGGGTTATAGTGTGTCCTTTTGTAACCATTAATGCTAATTCAAATATCGGAGATTTTGTACTTTGCAATATTTATTCAAGTATAGCCCATGATTGCAAGGTAGGAGAAGGAAGTATTTTAAGCCCCTATGCTACACTCAATGGAAATTCAAGCGTAGGAAAAAACTGTTTTTTAGCTACTAGAGTTAGCCTGTTGCCTTGTGTAAGTTTAGAAGATAACTGCACAGTAAGTGCAGGTAGTATTATTAGTAAAAACTATACATCCAATCAACTGATTTTTCATAAAAATATAATTAAAACAAGGAAAAAACCATGAAAGAAATTCATATCATAGGCTTTGGTTTAATGGGTAGACAAATAAGTGCTTTATTTTATTTGTTAGGTTATGAAATAGGTGTTTATAATAAAAGCAAGCCTAATATATACGAATTTGAAAAACAAATAAAACTTCTACAAAGAAAAATAGATTTTTCTAATTTTAATGCCGGAAGAATAAACATTCACCAACAGATAAAAGATCTTAAAAATAGCTTGATTATAGAAAGCTTAAATGAAGATTTAAATTTAAAAAAAGAAATCATATAAATTCTTAGAGAAAATAATAATATAGTTTTTTCAAATTCAAGCTCTTTGGGCATGGAAGATTTAAGCTGCAATTTTATACATTTTTTCAATCCTATTTATATCAAATTAATAGAACTTTGCGGCTCTAATTTAGAACAATTTACCCCATTAAAAGATCTTAAAAAATTAGGATTTCACATCATTTGCAGCAAAGGTAATCGAGGAGCTTTAGCAAATTTACTTTTGTTTAATGAAATTTCATCATTTTTTAAAATTATAGAAAAATACGATTATAATCTCAAAGAATGTCAAATAGTTTATGATTTACTTTATGAAAAAAGAAATTTATAAAACCGCTTTACAAATCAAAGTCATTTGACACTTAAAATCAAAGTCTTATTTTTTCACTTTGATTTCTAACACGAAATTCACATCTATATTTTAACCTTTCAAATCAAAAGTTTTTAATTGCTTTTTGAAATTTTATGTTTAAATTCTTTGAAATTAAAATCAAAGGATTTAAAATGCAAATGCAAGAAGTGATTGAAAAATTAAAAGATATACTTGCAAGTGAAGATAAGCGTGATTTAAAAACCAAAGATATAGCCAAAGAATTAGGAATCAATCCTGATACTTTTAATTCCATGAAATTTAGAAACTCCATTCCTTATCCACAAATCTTAAACTTTTTAAATAAGAGGAATATAAGTATAAATTATTTCTTTTATGGTGTCTCTCCTAAAGATCAATTAGAATGTGAGAATAAATATAAAATTTTAAAGCTTTATAAAACAAATGCGAGTTTAGGTGGAGGTGGTATAAATGATTTGATTGATAGCTCTGATTTAATCATCGATGAAAAGGTTTTAAACTTTTTTGGAAGTAAAGAATGTGAGTTTATCACTTGTTATGGAGAGAGTATGGAACCACTTATAAAAGATGGAAGTATTTGTGTAATAGATAGAAATAAGGCTTTTAAAAATAAAAGCATTTGTGTGATTAATACTAGAGATGGACTTTTTATAAAACAAGTTTTAAAACAAGATGATGGAGTGATTTTACACTCTTTAAATCCTTTATATGAAGATATATTTTATAAAAATGGAGATTTTTTACTAATTGGTGTAGTAATTGGAGAACTTTCTAAGATGTAACAGTACACAATAAGCTAAGTCAAGCTAATCTCACAGAGAGTGTAAAACACAAGGTTGTTCTATCGAAAAAGGAGATAAACATGAAAGATATCAAAAATTACACTGATAAAGAATTAAAAGAAAAAATCATACAAGATTTAGAGAGTGAATTTAGGATTTTGTACAAAAAGCTTTTAAAAGAAAAAGATTATCTTGCTAGAGATAATATATTAGAGCTTATGACTATTTATAATATGGGCATAAACTCTTATTCAATCGCTAAAAGATTTGAGATGAATGAAGATAAAAGTCTTATACAAGTTCCTTTGTTTGAAAGATATATTATAGGTAGAAAATTTGTAGTTAAATATAATGATGAAAAACAAAGATACGAATTAAAAAGTACCTTTTGTGAATTTTAAGGAGAAAAGATGAAATACCCTAATGTTTATGTGAAATTAGTTGGCGAAGATGGCAATGCTTTTAGTATTCTAGCAAGAGTAAGCAAGGCTTTAAAAAAAGCAGGTGTAAGCAAAGAAGAAATAAGTAAATTTCAAAAAGAAGCCATGGGTAGTGATTATAATCATTTATTAAATGTGGTGCAAGATTGGGTTAATACAAATTCATTTCAAAAAGATGTCAAACAACAGCACACATTCAGCCAAGCGAAGCTAATCTTGTCTTATCAAAACAAAAGGAGATAAGATGAGTAAAGTAATAGTAGATATCAAAAAAGGTTTTAGCAAGACTTTTATAAACGCAATTTGCAACCATAATAATGAACTTGTTTTAGAATATCTTAAAAATGGTATGAGTGCTACTAAAGAATGCATGGGCGAAGAACCTATGTTTTATGCAATAACTCATAATAATTTTGGAGCGATTTTACTTTTATTAAAATACGGTGCTATTTTAGATAAAAATTACCTAGAAGAATGCAATAGAGAATATAAAAATATTCTCTTAGCTTTTAAAAGTTCATAATCAAAAGCTCTTTGCTTTCTTTTCTTTTTAAAACATTATTATTTAAAGAATACCTTACTTTCAACTCCTTAAAATTAAAATCTTTATAAAGCTTTCTTATAAGCTCACAATCATTATAAGAAAGCGTAAATTTACCCTTGATATTTTTAAGCAAATTACATAAAAGTTCATGTTCTTTTAGCCCAAAACCTCCTGCGATTTTATAATAATGCTCAGTTCCTACATAAGGTGGATCTAAATAAAATAAAGCTTCATTGTAATCATATTCTTTTAAAATATATTCAAAGCTTTTATTTTCAATACTGGCATTTTTAAGTCTTTTTGTATGTAAGCTAAAATCCCTACATAATCTCTTTGGTGCTCTTTGTTTACTCATAGCAAATTGTCCCATACTTGATCCAAAAGAAGTACTGATAAGATAAAAATAAAAAGCAGCCCTTTCTAAGTCATTTCTTGGTTTAATTTCTTTATTTTTAAGCATATAAAAGATTTTTCTACTTATTATCATAGAATTAAGCACATTTGCTAGGCTTTGGGGTTTGTTTCTTATACAAAGATGTAAATTAATAAGCTCGTCGTTAATGTCGTTAATGACTTCTATTTTTGAAGCACTTTTTTGATAAAAAACACTTAAAGCTCCACCAAAGACTTCAATATAGCTTTTATGCTCAGGCATTAAAGCGATGATTTCTTTAGCTAAATAGTTTTTACCACCCACCCAAGCAAACGGAGCTTTTAGTGTAGTTCTACGCGTAGCATTTGCGAAGCTGGAAAATGGAGCTTTTAGTGTAGTTCTTGTAGGTTTAGTAAGTGTGCTAGTTTTTAGAAATTTGTCTGTATTATTTTTCATACAAACTCCTTTCAAAATAAAATTTAAAAAGCTAGTCTTTAAAAATAAAGCTATAATGCTTTTGCTAGTTTTTAGAAAAAGGAAGGCTTTAGTCTTCCTTATTACCCTTCAAAATTCACGCTTATAGTATAGCCACTCAAAGAAAAGTCATGTTTTACATCTTTAATACTAAAAATAACCTTTTCATCAATGCCTTTTATTTCTAAATTCGCTCCTGCTTTGATATTTTTCCCTATCATGCTAAAACTTCCTTCAAAAGAGCCTTTATTTAAAGCATTAAGCTTAGCATTTGCCAAGTTTAGTGCCTCACTATCATTCTTTACTCCAGCAATCTTTAGCTCATAAACACAACCCTTATCATTGCCACTTAAAACGCTTTTAACAATGCCTTGTTCTATATCTTGGTAAGTTAGTTTAACGCCTGTATAATCATTGCGATTTTTAATACTGATATTTAAATCACTAAGTTCGCTTATATCTAAAGTATATTTAATGCCACCCTCTTGTTTTCCACCACCCTTTACACCCTCTTGTGCTGCCTCTTTTTGCTCTATGATGATAAGAGTTTGTTCTTTTATGCAAGCTAAAAAGCCATATTTTGCACAAAGAGTATAAATAAACTCAATATCGCTTACATTGTTTTGAAGTTCATGTTTGATATAAGCTTTGTTTGCATTATTTGTTTTTGCTTTTAAATTATTTTCTCCAGCAATTTTTAAAGCAATATCTGCAAGATTGGTATTTTCCCAAGTCCTTGATTTTTTGTTTTTAATATTGCTAGCAAAATTAATCGCAGTAGCTTTAATATCTGTTGTTTTAGAGCTATAATTTTTACTAAAACTATTAATGCTAAAAGTACCACATTTAAAAAGTTTTTCATCAAATCCAAGCCAAAGTTCTAACTTATCGCCAAAAGGAGCTCTTGCATAAAGTCCATTTAAACTGATGCTTATCTCATCACTTTCATCCTTGGCCTTATCATCAAAGCTTAGATTAATAAGATTAAGACTTATCTTTTGTGTAATATCTTTATCATTTGCTTTTATCTTAAAACTAGGATGATTTACCATAAAGTTTCTTCCTTGTTTTCTTGAATTTCAATATTAGGCAAAATCACTTTATCTCCTGTTTTTAAAAGAGGCTCTAATTTTGGATTGGCTAATAAAACTTGATCAAAATACAAAAGCGTTCCATAATGCTTATAAACCACACTATCAAGCCTTTCATTGTTTTTTGCAATGTAAATCTCACTCATCAAAATCCCTTTGTAAATTAAGTTCAAAACTTTGTGTTAAAAAGCCACTGCCTTCTAAAAAAGCACTTTGTTTTTCGCTGATACTTAAAATCGCAAATTTTCCAAAATAAACTCCACTGGCACTACACATTGCATAGCTTTTATTTTGAGAAGCCATTTGCTTTAAAGTATCTAAATAAGTGTTTTTATCTTTACTAAGCGGTAAAGTTTTGCCACTTATTTTAATACTTTCATTTGCTTTAGCAACGCTGATTAAAGCATTATGATTATTAATACGTTCAATGCTTCTAATGCCGTATTCATAATTTTTTTCAAGCTCATCTACATTTAAAGCTTCAAACTCAAACTCACCTAAACAAAATATCATTTTAACCCCAAATTGTTGTCTGCACTTTTTTATCTGCATTTTTATTTAATGCACTTAAAACACTATTTTCAACTTCTTTTGCGAAAGCTTTTAAATCAAACACTCCATTATTTGAACTTATATTAAAAGTTCCATTAATATTTACATTGATTTCATTTTTTTTAGAAATATCACTTCTTTTGGATAAAGCGGCAATTTCAGCTTGTCTTGCTTCATGCTTTGGAGCACCTGATCTTACTATACCATGATGGGTTCTAGAATTATCATTTTGTAAATTTTGATATTTTTCTCCATCAACTTTTTTATCATTATCACTAAAACCAAAAAAAGTGGCCACGCTTTTAGCTATATCTTTAATCTTTGCAAATGCTTTGCTTAGCCATTCAAACTTAGAAGCAAACCAATTAAATAAACCACCCCATAAAGAGCTAAAAAACTCGCCAAATCCGCTAAAAACGGAACTAATTTTATCTATAAATCCAATGAAAAAGGTTTTAACTTTATCCCAGTTCATGATAACAAGCGTTGCAATGGCGGCAATTGACATTAAAACAAGCCCTATAGGGTTGGTTAAAAAAGCGATTTTTAATATATTAAAAGCAGTTCTTATAGCATTAAGCGTAAAAGCAAATTGCGCTCCTGCAATTTTTGCAACCAAAAATCCTACCTTTAAAGCACTAAGGGCAACACTAGCTATAGTTAAAGAAACTACTAAGGTACCTATAACTTTACTTAAATTTGGAAAAGCATCAATAATCTCTCTAATAAAGTTAATCAAAGATGAGATACTATCCATGACAAAGCTTAAAGCAGGTGCTAAAGCTTCGCCTATGCTTGCACTAAGATTTGCCATACTGGCACTAAGTTTTGCAAAGCTTGTGTTAGTGGAGTCTCCTAACTTTTTAAATTCATTATTTAAAGCACCCATTTTTGTATTTTTTAAAGATTTTAAAGCTTGTTCATACTTATCTGTATTGTCGACTAAATTTTGCATCATGCCTGCAGCACCCGTCCCAAAAACTGAATTTAAAAAAGAGACCATCTCATCTTTTGGTAAGGTTTTTATCTGATTTAAAAGTACTTTAACCGCACCACTTGCATCTTGTTTAAAATAAGCACTTAGTTGTTCTGTACTAAGCCCCAAGCTTAAAAACTTGGTTTTCATATCATCACTTGCATTATTTAAATTACTCATAACGCTAGTCATTGCTTTAAAAGTTCCAATCGCTTCGCCTTCATCTTTAGTCGCACTTGCTAGTGCTGCACTTAAAGCTGCCGCACCCTCTGCACTCATACCAATAAGCTTTGCATCGCCTCCTACTTCATTCATTATCTTAGCAACACTTGAAGCACTTACATTGCTTGCTTTAGCTACACCAATTATCTTATCTCCAAGATTTTGCATATCTTTGGTATTTAATTTATAAATATTAGAAAGCTTACTCATGAAATTAATACTTTCTTCATTATTTAATTTAAAGACTTTGCTATACTTAGTACCAAGTTCGCTAAATTTTAAAAGCTCACTTTCGCTTTTTATCCCAAGCCTTGCTCCTGCTTCACCTAATTTAGTAAGCTCATTAACATTCGTTCCTATATTAGAACTTAGTTTTAAAAAGTTTTTTCGTAAAAGATTTAAACTTTCATTATTTGTATTTAAAAAGGCGTTTATATTATTCATATCATCTTCAAGATTAGCACTGATTTTTACAGGCACACCGATAGCTAAAGCACTTGCGCCTTTAGCCATAAGCTCACCTTTTAAAGCACTAAATTCTTCACCTATTGCTTTAATCTTTGCCTTGGATTTTTCTAATGCATCAATACTTTTATTTAAGGCTTTTACACTTTTATTGCTTTGATCCAAATTAGCACTAAACTTTTTTAAAGCTTCAGTGTTTTTAGCAAATTCTTTAAAGCCTTTAAAGGCTAAAGATATACCAAAGCTAAGTCCTAAATCTTGCATATTTTTCCTTTTTATTGTAAAATCTATTTATGAAAAAAATAGACAATGCTTTTAATGCTAAAATCATCTTTTTAAAAAACTTTAAAATCGTTTTTAAAGCCTTTTTAACACTCGGTATTTTTGTCGCTTTTATGCTTTCTTTTTTAAGTGATGATTATTTAGCAGGTTTTGTTAATATCACTTCATTTTTTGTGCTTTTTTCTTTAATACTTTATATTGTAACCTTTATCTATTGTTTTTTTAAGCTTAAACACTCTTAGCGATTTTTAAACTAATATCTAAAAATTCAAGATAATCTTTTATGTTTAAATTCATAATTTCACTATAAGAAAAATGCAAATAATGAGCTATTAACGCAATAGCTTCATTATTCAGTGCTCCCACTGGGAGTTTGGTAATTGTTTAATTCATTGCTTAAAAGAGTAATGTCTTCAAGACTTAAATTATCAAGCTCTTCTAAACTCATATTAGTACATTCTCCTATCATATAAAAAGCTCTCGAACCTTCGCCTTTTTGCATATCCATAGAACGACGCAACATCCCAGCTGTTGGGGGATTAAATTTAACTTCATTTCCATTTGATAATTTGATTATTTTTGACATAATTTTCTCCTTATAGGCTTAAATTTGCTTTTACTTTTGCCATTTTATCAATGCCATTAAATTCTAGAATAAGATTTTTTATATCAGCTAAAAATAGTCTTTTGCCATCCATTGTGATTTTTATAAAATGCACATTGATTTTTATTTCACTTGTAAATTCGCCACCTGCTACAATAGAAGGGGGAGTCATAGATGTAAATTCTCCATTTAACTCCACTACAAAAGGCACTTGTTTTCCTGATCCGCTTTGATGAATACTTGCTTTAAAAACAAGTGGGATTTTTGTTTTAGAAAAAGTATTTACTCCAAAAGCTTCAAAAGCTTGTTCTCCCATCTCACTAATTTTAAAAGAGCATTCCATTGCTTTAAATACACCCGTGCCATAATTTGCACTCAGCGCTCCTTTGCTTTCTAATACTTCTTGTTCTATAATAGGCAAAGTAATATCTCTTGCTACCCCAGCATAACCATACCCATCTATAAAACAATTTGCTTGTTCAATTACTTGAGGTACTTTATTAAACATGTTATTCTCCTTCTTTTAACTTCGCGGTGGAAGTAAATTCCACCTTGCAACAAGGGATTTCATCCCCTTGACCCCTCTCTTGTGCTTTACACTCTCTTTAAGCTTGTGCTTTGCACTCTCTGTGAGAAAGCCCCAAAAGCCACCTTTTACTCTGCACTAATAGTTTTAATCAAATCACTCGCCCATTCATCAGAGTAGATGAACTCTAAAGTGATTTGTTTAACGATTGGATTATTCATCATTTTTATATTTAGATAAAACTTACCAGCACTCACATTGGCATCTGTGTTTCTTTCTTCATCCCAGCTTACCTCATAACCAATTAAAACCTTAGCTCCTTTTAAATCTCTTAGCAATTCTTCAATGCTGATTTTTATAAAATATAATTCACTTGCTTTTTTATCAATAGCCTTAAAAGCTGCTTTTTGTCCTGCTAGGGCTATACGATCAAAAGTTCTTACACGAGCTAAATCTTGCCAAATCGTATCTTCATGGCTAGTCTCCCCACCCCAAGAGCGATAACCTTCAGCTAAAATGCAAGTTGAGATGTGAGCATTTCTTAATCTATCTGCATCACAATCAAAGCCATTGATAAACTCTATAAAATACTCTGTGCCAGTAACCCCATTCATCACTCTATTTGAGTAAGAATCACTGAAACCATATTCTTTATCCCCATCAGTATGAGCTATAAGCCCTGCAATAAATGGACTTTGTGGAACATAAGCATAAGATCCCCTTGTATTTAGGATTTGAACCTGTGGCCAAGTGGCAATTAATCTTTTAGAGCTAAAAGCCTCCATTGTATTAATAGCTTCACCAACATTTGTAGCGTAAAGATCCACAATAGCTGTGATATTCATAGAACTTGCCACACTTTCAAGCTTAGCCTTTACTCCTGCTTCATGTGAGTAATAAGGAGCAATGATTAAATCAGGACTAAAACCTGTTTTATGTTTGGCTTTTTTAAAGGCTTCTATGGCATTAACAATATGGGTTAAAGTGTTTTCACTTTCATCGCTTTCTTCAAAAAAACTAATAATAATTACATTGCTTACATTTTGTAAATTGATACATTCTAAAGTATCTAAAAGTCTAAAATCTTGTAAGTTATTTTCTTTGATTAAATCGTTTACAAATTCTTTTGCTTTACTTACATTTGAAAAGGCAAAGATTGGAAAGCTATCCACGCTTTCATAACCAGCCTTTGTGTAAATCATTTCTTTACTTGCACCTTTTATAGCCCCAGCAATACCTATAGGCGTATCACTTTGCACTTTAATAGGACTTGCTGCACCATTACTGATATTAAAATTAACTCCATAATTTGCTGCCATTATTCACTCCTTATTTCTTTACATTTTTTGTATTTTTTATTTTTTTAGGATTTAAATTAAGCTCTTTTTTTATAACAATTTGATCTTGTTTAGAAATTTCAAATAAAAAAGCATAATCTCCATAAGTATCAGAACTAGCTTCTAACTTTTCAACATTAAAATCTTCACTTTGAATTTCTTGCTCACCTATAAAAATGGATTTTTTTACTCTTACATTGGTAATTTCTGTTTGACCATAATATCCATTACCTCTAGCAAAAAGCTTATTGGGCATGGGTGTATTTTCAAGTTCTATGCTTACCCCTCTCGTTCCTGAACTAGACCATAAGCAACACTCATCAGCGCCACCATCGTATTTTTTCAAAGCATTGGTAATATTATGATAGCTAGGGTCATTATAAATCCCACTTGTTTTGATATTGCCCTTGATTTGATTTTCGCTTGGATTTAAAATTTGTTCGACTTCTTGATAGTTTTTAGAATTTAATCCTAATCCATCTTTAGTGATTAAAAAGCTACCTTCATTAAGTCCTCTTACAATTTGCGTAGTGCTTGCTAAACCATTTTCAAAACCAAAACGCAAATCACTCATACAACCCCCATATTGTCCACCTGTTGTAGTGTTATCAAATGTAATGATGATTTTTTCTTTAGGGGCAATATCATTGCTACCATCTCCTAGTAAATCAACCCAGCTTGTAAAATCATTATCATTAGCAATACAAATAAATAATTGCTTTTTACTTTCTACAACCGCCCAAATTTCTCCTACTTTAGCTTGTGTATTGTAGTTAGGTGGAGTTTTTGATATTTTTATGTTTGTATTTTGGAAATTTTGATCTTGTAAAATTTCCTCAATGAGACTTTTAAGCTCCTCTTTATTAACAAGCTCTTCTTTAAAAAGCTTTAGTTTTTTATCTATAAGCTCATTAACTTTTTGAGCATTAAGCTTATCACTAACTATAGGTTCACTTGGCTCTTTTGAGCCTTGATTAATATCTGGAATAAAAGAAATTCCATAATCTTTCATTTTAACTCCTTTTTTATGCTTTCACTTTGTGCGAATAAAATCCGCCCAAAGTCGCTTTTACTCTTGTGCTTTGCACTCTCTTTGAGAAAGCCCCCGTCCCACTGCGTGGGTAGCTCACCTTTTTTTTATTTTCCTTTTATCAAGCATTTTATTGCATGATAAAGATTGCAAGAATGATAAAATACAAAGATTTTAAGTCTTGAACATCCAAGCAAAGTCATAGCTTCTTTTAATGCTAAATCAGCTGTCCTATAATCAGTTCTTGAATTTGCTTTTTCGCATAAAAAATCATGCACCACACAAGCGCTAAAATACTCACTTTTAAAAGGTGGAAACAAAGACCAAAAAAGGCGTGGGATACTTGCACCATCAGTTTTAAAGCCTTGTGGTACAATGCCTTTGTAATTTGGCAAAGAAAAAGCATAATCACTAATTACTTCAAATCTGTCTTTATCATAGGGCTTTACACAAACCCTTTTTAATTCTGTTTTAGTCATTTTTATCACCTTCTAATTTCAAATATTTATTTACTATATTTTTAAATTTCTCTATAAAAATGTTATAAAAATCCATTTCTTTTATGTCTTCTTTTTTTCTAATACTTTGTATACTGATTAAAAATGCTAAAAATTCACCTATAGTCAAAAAGCTAAAAGAATAATCCACAAGATAATAAAAAACATTAATTTGCTTAGCCATAACAGCCAAGATAAAAGGCACGAAAAATACTAAGGTTTTGCTTAAAATGTCCGTAACTAAAAAACTTCTGAAGTTTTTTCCTAAGATTAAAGTTTTAATCATACAAACAACACCAGAAAAACTAAAAACTATAACTAAGACAATAACTTGAGCCGTTTCTATTTTAAAATATGCTAAAAACTGATAAAAAAAGGCTAATACAGCACTGCTTATAACTAATATAAAATTAGCATTGCCTTCTAGATTGTTCATTTTTCACTCTCCCAAACAATTAAATCAAGCTCTTCTTTGCTTTGTGCATTTCTAGCTTTTTCTTTTAAAGCACTTGCTTTAAAAATAGTCTCTTGCACAAAATAAGCCATGCTACTTGCAAAGAGTTTAAACTCATCTACGCTAAATCTTGTAGTTGTATTATCAAGCGCAATCCATTCAATATAAGGAATTAAATTAGGATTAACAAGAGCATTGGTTACTGCCCCATTAATTCTTAGCTGATCTTCATTAGAACTTTGATAGATTTTACCTTTAAAAGAAAATCCACCCTTTAAAATATTTTCTTTTTTTGTATTAATCTCGTTGATTTTTAACTCTTTTGCCTCGTTTAAAAGCTCTTCTTCGCTTTTAGGAGGATTTATTAAAGAGTTAAATTCTTCTTCGCTAATAGGTGTTAAGCCTGTTTTAATTTGCTCATCGCTCACTTCATCCTCATAAGCATAAATTTGATTATTATTGTTTTTGTCTATAAAATATTTCATTTTTTCTCCTTATTTGCTTGATGCTTATCTAAGCTCCATAAAAGATACAATGCTTTTACTTGGATACCATCCGATGTGTTGTGGTGTATTTAGTCTGTATTGCCCATTTGGTGGAATGATTCCAAAACCAAAATAAGTTCGACTTACTCCACCATTGGATAGTGAAGTTTGAAGCATAGAAACTACAAATTGCTCACTACAAGAAAAACTGACACCCCCACTTGCACTAGCATTAACTTGAAATTTGGCTGCTATGGGTTTTCCTGTATTATTTGTATAAGTTACATCAAAGGCTCTCGAAACATTTTGCCAAGCTTGATTTACTCCCAATCCTCCTATTAAGCTAGGAGCTTGTTCTTTTAAGGTAGCTAAATTTACAAATTGATTGTCATTTGTAGCTTTTATAGAGCTTGTAGGTAGTTTGGTAAAGTCTTTAGCTCCTGTAATGGTTTGATTAGTAGCTAAAGTAACATATTTGGCAATTTCTGTATTAAATTTATTTTCTAAAAGATATTTAGCAAACTCATCCCATACTTTTTTAAACTCTGCATCATATTTTTGCGTTAAAGCATCAATTTTAAGATTGAGTTCCACTTTAATAGCATCCACATAATCACGACTTGCCATAATCACACTAGGATCTAGCTTTAAAATAACTTCCTCTGCATTAGAAAGCTCCATGACAATTTTTATCATAAGCTCTTTAGCACTGCCTTCTTTTAAGATAGGTTTATAAGTGCGTGGGACATTTCCTACTGCAAGCAAATCTCCTGCTTCATCATAAATGCCTACTGCATTAACTTCAAACCCTCCCACATCGCTTGGCACATGACACATTAAATTCACATAGTTTGGATTGCTTTCATCCACACTTTTGCTACTAATATTAGCTTCATAAACAATCTCTTCTAAACTTTGCATTTCTTCACTGGGCAAAATAACTTTTGAACTTAATTTAAAGCTTTTTAAATTGATACCATTTCCACTTGCTCTTGCGGCAATAAATTTAGCAATGCCAATTTTTGTTAGTATGGTATAGTATTCACTTTTTGCCATTAATACACTCCTTTAAAATCAATATTAGTTCTTGTTATTTCACACATAAAAATTCCAAATGCATTTTTAGTACTTTTAATTTCATTTTCTAAAAAAGTGGTTTGAAAAGGTAAGATTTCTATAGTTTCTCCACTTATTTGTGCATTAGCATTAAAACTATCATTTTTACTTTCAATCTCTATTTCAATTGCTTCTAAAACGCTTCTAACATTTTTAAAATCATAAATTAGTCTTTCTAAAGTATTAAGCGTTCTTTCATCAAAGCTAACATTGGTTGTGCTTACTTTAACTTTAAAAAAATAAGGCTTTCCACCATAATTAAACCACTCTTTAACCACTGCAGTAGGAAATACGGCTCTTAAAGCTTCTTTTATAGCCCAAGTTGTGCCGTTGTATCTATCTAAAAGTAAGGCTTTAGATATAAGCTTTCTTGCTTCTTTTGTTTCTAAACCATCTATGCTTACATCATAAGCATTGGCTAAAATTGGCAATAATCTTTCATCGCAATTTAGAGCTAGATTTGTGATACTAGCTAAATTTAAATCTTCAAATCTTGTTTTAGCACTTAAATCAATGGCTTTGCTTTGTTTTGGATGGTGGTTTAGTATTAGTGTATTCATAGTACTGCCTTTTTTATGCTATCACTTTGTGCAAACGAAGTTCGCCCAAAGTCGCTTTTACTCTTGTGCTTTGCACTCTCTTTGAGAAAGGCTTCCCCACCCATTGCTACGCAATGCCCCTTCATAATACTGCCTTTTCATAACTAAGTGAAAAGCTAAGGGTTGCAAACTCATCATCAGCTATTATTATATTTTCTAAGGGCAAGTCTTTTAATTCTTGCTCTTCTTCATTTATGATTTTTTCTTTAATGCTTAAAATTTCGCTTTTATAAACTCCGTCCTGATGAAGACATTTGTAAATAAATCCTAGTGCTAAATCCACACTTAAATCAAAGTCCTTTTGCAAAGCATTAATCTTCTGGCTTATTTCATTAGCCCTAGAAAGCTCTAAAAGCAAAAGTTTGGCATCTACGATAAACTCTCTTTTTTTAGCTAACTCCACGCTGACTTCATCAGTTAAAGGTCTTCGCTCATCTGCGCTTAAATACTCTTTAACCACATCAACGCTTAATTCATCTTCGCTTTTAATGATAACTCTTACTTTTCCTGCTCCATTGTTTAAAGCTTTTATGGAAGCTACTTTTGCACTTGCGCTTAAAGCGTGATAGATATAGCCTTTTTCACTTCCTGCGGTTGAAAAACGATGTACACTCATTACAGCCCTTTCTCTTAAAGCCTCATCGCTTTCTTCACTGGCTCCACCTTTGAAAAATTCTAGTTGTTTAATCTTAGCTACAAAAGGCAGTGGGGTTTGTAAAAACTCGGTTTTACTTTCTTTGCTTTGAATAAATTCATCAAGTTCTAAAATACCTTGTGCTTTACTTTGCCCTTTTTTAATCACCACTTCTTCTTTTAAAGTGGCAAGGTCTGCTTTTTCATTTGAAAAAATTGCACCTTTTGGGATGATGACATCATAAGTAAGTAAAGTATTTAATTCAAACTCTACTTTAGCTGTGGGCTTAACCCCTTTAAGCCTTTGTATCAAATAGCCATTAGCTACTACATTATCTAAATCACTTCCCTTTGCATAATGAAGATAAGTTGCTTTTATACTCTCATTAATTCTTGCTCTAATTATCATTTCTCTATAAGCTAAAGCTTCTAAAATGGCTTTAAAAGGGTCAGATTCTAAAAGCTCTACATTATCTTTTAAAAAGCTTTTAAAAAGTTCTTCATAGGCTTTTAAAAGCTTTTCAAAATCAAGCTCTTCTATGATTTGTGGATAAGGGATATCCTTTAAAAAGCTTTGTTTAAAATAGCTATCATTCACACTTAAAAGCTCACTCATTTGCCTAGCTCCATGGTTAAATCCCCATAATTTTCAAAAAGCAAGGTAATGCTTAATTTATTGTCTTTACACTCATTAAGTCTCACACCTTTTAGCTTTACTCTTTTTTCCCACTTTGAAATTGCTTCTGCAGTGTATCTAGTAAGTTTTATCTTAAAATCATCATCGATTTTTCTATCTATGAGTGTATAAAGTAAAGAACCATATTCAGGTCTCATTACTCTTGAGCCTAAAGGAGTGATTAAAATGTCTTTGATACTTTCTTCGATGCTTACCATGTAATTCATTTTAATCCTTTGTAAAATTCAAAAATGTTTTCTAGCATTTGCGAAAATCCTAAAAACATAAAAGCTATAAAAAAGCCTATAAAAATGCTTTTGATAAAAAAGTTTAGGTTTAAAAAAGCATAAAATGCCCCCATACAAAAGAGCATAAAAAAGACTAATGAAAATAAAAGCAAAAATAATTCTTTCATAGTTTTTCCTATCTTGGCGAAGCTGTGGCACCACAAGTACAAGAATGGGTATGATTTGTTAAATCACCTTTGCTATCGCTTATATTTCCGCTAACTTGTAAATTGCCTATTAAATTTAAATTTCCTTTTATGCTAAAAGTACCACTTGCCCCACCTTCGCCACTTGTAGAAATTGCTCCTGCAATTTGAGTATTACCATTTAAATTAATACTTGGAGCGTTAAGCGTTATGGTATTAGCGTTTGTAGTATGATTTTTAGTATTTAAGGTGTTGTTTTGGTTATGGGTGGTTTTATCTACACAAGTGATATTTATATTTTTAACCACATCAAGTTTTAAAGTGCTACTCTTAGAGTTGTATTCTAAATGCGTTCCATCTTCAAAATCTATATTAAAAGTATTTTCATCTGTGTTTTTTGCTCTATGTTTTTCTTGGTAAAGCCCACGCAAAATAACTCCACTATTTAAATCCCCACGCACAGGTATGACTAATACTTGCTCTCCTATTCTTAAAGGAGAAAAGCTCACTGCATAAGAATTAGCTAGACTTTGAAAAACACTTAAAAAATCCGTTACCATATCTCCAATAGCAACCTTAGCTTTACCCTCTTTAATATCGCAAATGATGCCAAGTTCGTTCATTTTAAAACCTTTGAAATAATTAAATCACTATTATCACTAAGCCATTCACAAACTGCTTCATTGGTGCTTGCTAACTCAATAATAGAATCAATAGTTTTTTTACAAGTTTGTAAATTTAAAGCCTTAACATCTACTTTTTGTGGAGCTTTAATAGTCCAATAAGTTTTAGCGTATTTATTTAAAGCTTCTAAAGTATCAATATCAAGCTCATTTTTACTAGCGCTTTCTAAAAACCTCTCAAACTCACCAATCAATGCGTTTAAAAACATAGCTTCTTTATTTTCTAAATCTTTTTCATCTCTTAAAGCGGCTAATTTTAAACTCTCCCAATCAATACCCTTGCTAAAATCATCTTTTTTCATACAGTATATACCCTGTCTGCTAAGACCTGTTAAAACACATATATCTTTGATACTTTTTCCTTGTATGAAAAGACTTTTAGCAAGTTCTTTTTTGCTCATATTTTTCCTTTAGAATTATTGCTTGAAATTATATTTTTTTATTTTTTTAAAATCAGTCTATATATACTTTAAATAGGTGGTTTAAAAGCATTTTTTATCTTATGATTATGCGAAAAAATAAAGGCTTTTGATGCGTGATTTATTATTAGAGCTTAATACAAAACTCACAAATGAAAAAGTAAAAATTTCTCCTATTGGAATAGCCAAAGGACTTGATGGGAGAGTATTTAAGATAGATGGGGAAAAATTAATCAATAATATACAAAAAAATGGACTTGATATAGCGTTAAATCTTAATCATCAAGGAGGAGAAGCTTATGGCTGGTTTGATAGAAATTCATTAGAGTTAAGAGAAGATGGCATTTATGCAAGTCTTGAGTTAACGCCCAAAGGGAAAGAACTTGTTGAAAATAAGGCTTTTAGATATTTAAGCCCTGAATATTATGTGGATGATGATAAAAATGTTATTCATTTAGATGCCATGGGACTTGTAAATCAGCCCAATCTTTTAAACAGGGCTTTAAATAAAGCTAGGTCATTAATCAATAGCACCAAAAATTCAAAGTTAAGCACCCCACGAAGTGGGACAGAAGCTAAAAAAGGCAAGGTCGAGCATGGTCTTCAGGTGGGTGCAGGGAGTGAAACTCGCAAGGATGACTTTAGTTCATCCGCGAAATTAAAAAAAGAAAGGAATACAATGAACGAAGAAGAATTAGAAGAATTACAAAAATTAGCCGAGCAAGTAGAAGAACAAGCTGAAAATGTAGAAGAATCCGTACAAGAGACAGAAGATTGTGTAGGTGAAGGTGAAAATCCAGACAGCGAGTTAGAAACTTTAAGACAAGAAAATGAAGAGTTAAAAGCACAAATTGCAGAACTTAAAGCAAAACTTGAAACTGCTTTAAACAAAAATGAAGAAACAGAGATTGAGCTTAATAAAAAACGCCTTGATTCTCTTTTGCAAAATGGACTCATTTTACCCAATCGCTATCAAAAAGCTCTTAATATGAAAGGCAGGGTTTTAGAAGATTATCTTGATGTTTGCAAAAAAGAAGCAAATATTGTTTTAGGTAAAAAAGAACTTAATTTTACAAACAAAAGAAAAGAACTTAATGCTTATGAGGCAAAAGTTTTTAAACAACTTGGAATCAAAGGAGGCAAATAATGGCTTTTACAGAATTAAGCACTGCTTACATGCAAGCAGTGAATAAGGGATTTTCAACCATTTTTAACAATGCTCTTGAAGGTGGAAATAAAGATTATGAAAAATTTGCAATGGTAACCAATGCAAATTCTTTGGTTGTAGAATATCAATTTTTAGCATCTTTACCAAAAATGCGTGAATGGATAGGCGATCGTCAATTTAGTAAACTTAAAGGTCAAGGTTATACTATCACTAAAAAAGATTGGGAAAGTTCCATTGAAGTACCACGAGATGTAATAACTTACGATAATTTAGGAATAATAAGACCACAAATTGAAATGTTAGCTTACGAAGTACAAAATCATTATAATGATCTTATTTTTACACTTTTAGAGCAAAATCAAACTTGCTTTGATGGAAAAGTATTTTTTGCAAATGATCACGATATTGGTGGTGTGAGTTTTTCAAATCTTGGAGATAAAAAATTAAGTGCTGCAAGTCTTATGGAGGCTAGAAAAAACATGCGTGCACTGACTAATGAAAGCGGACGCACTTTAAATATCAATCCTGCTCTTTTGGTTGTACCATTAAGCTTGGAAGCAAAAGCACTCGAGATTGTAAATAGCGATTTAATCAATGGTTCAAGCAATGTTTTTAAAGGCGTTGTAGAAGTATTTACAAGTCCAAATTTAAGCGATCAAGACGCTTGGTATTTAATTGACAATACTAAGCCAATCAAACCTTTAATTTTGCAAATCAATAAAGGAGCTGAGTTTGTTGCTAAAGATAATCCTACTGATGAAGCTGCTTTTATGCGTAAGACTTTCCAATATGGAATCGATAGCGAAGACAATGCAGGTTATGGACTGTGGCAATTAGCTTATAAATCAAGCGGAAAGGCAGAATAATGGACAATATAGTTTCAGCTAATAAGCTTAGAAATCAAAATGAAATTCTAAAACCAAAAGAAAATGACGATCAAAAAGCTTTGTTTTTAAAGGAAAAACAAAAGACTTTAGAAGAAAATGAAGAAACTATAATAAATGAGTCTTTAAAAAACAAAGAAACAAAAAAAAGGAAAACAAGATAAATGATAGCCTTGCTTTCTCCTCCTAAAATGCTAGCTCTTACTTTAAAAGAGTTGGCACTGATGAAAAGAGCGCAACAAAACTTAGCAAATATCGATGAAATTACAAGAGAAGTAGTAGCTAAAGCAGCAAAAGATGCAGATGATATTTGCAAAAATAAAGATATTGCTGATTTTATTTGGGAGGATTTTGCATACATTCGCATAAAAATTTATCTTAAAATCGTCTTAGATGATGAAGATAAAATCCTTCTAGATAATGCTTTAAAACGAATTGAAAATGCACCTTTGATCGATAAAGAAGGAAATTTAAGCTCTTTAAGACTTAAAATTATGCAAAGAAAGGACAGGTTTTAGCTTTTTAAGGCAAGACTTTAAGGAGTAAAAAGGTTGGGCTGGGTAGGCCTTAGGTGGGTTAAGGGAGCGCAGCTCCTTATCGCAAGGATGAATTCATTTCATCTGCGAAGTTAAAAAGGACAGGTTTTGACTTTAGATAGTGTTAGCAAAGATTTATTAAAGCATTTTAATGCGATAGGCATAGCAAATTACGAAGATGTCAAACAAGGCGGACTTTATCTAATGCTTGAAAGCCTAACAAGTATTAATCATCATAAAGATAGTGTGAATTTTTCATTGATTTTTAGTTCTCATACTTTTAATAAAGATAAAGATTCTTTGATTAAAAAAATAGATGAATTAAGACTAAAACTTTTTGAATTTGATACAAGCAAAAAGCTTTTAAACAGTATCGAAAGTGGTTTTATAAGCAGTTCTTTATTTGCTTATAGGCTTAAATTTAATATAGAAATTTTTTCAAAACCAGAAGGAGAAGAAGAAAATGAAAAATAACCCTTATTTTAAAGAAAGCGAATTTAAATGTAAATGCGGCAAATGTGAATTGCCTCAAAATGTACCAAGTGATGAGCTTATAGACCTTCTTTGTGAAATCAGAGAACATTACAATGCTCCTATTATTATAAATAGTGGATATCGCTGCAAAGAGCATAATGCAGAGGTTGGTGGAGCCCCTAAAAGCCAACACACTATAGGAAGTGCAGCGGACTTTGTGGTTAAAGGAGTTAAAACAGAAGAAGTTCATCAATATGTTTTAAACACCTATGGCGAAAGAGGTTTAGGGATTGCTATAAAGCATAATTTTAATGATCCTTATGCTGGGTTTGTGCATTTGGATACTAGAGGTAAAAAAGCAAGATGGACTTATGCTTAAGACTTCGCAGCAGAAGTAATTCCGCTTTGCGATGAAGGGCTTTGTCCTTTTAAAACCCCTAAAGCCCCGTCCCACTAAAGTGGGTAAGAGCTTTAAAATAAAAAGGAAAATATATGCTTAGTTTTATTTTATCAAGATTTTTAAGTCCTTCAAAAATAGCTTTTTTTGTTCTAATTGCTCTTTGTGGTTTTTTGTATTTAAAAAACAATGCTTTAGCTTTAGAAAATGAAAATCTAAAACTTAAAGCTTTGCATTTTAGCAATCAAATCAATGTTTTTAAAGATAAATTAGCCCAGCAAAATAAAGCTATTGATAAATTAAAACTTGATTTAAAGCCCAAAGAGACTTTAAAAGAAGTTTTAAAAGTGGATAAGGTTTTTATTAAAGATAAAAGCTGTCAGAGTGAACTTAAAGCTTATAAAGAATTATTTAATATTTTAGGAGCAAAAAAGTGAATGATAAAATGAGAATTTTCCTATTAATTATACCTTTTGTTTTTTTAAGCGCTTGTGCTTCTAAAGATATTTTGATTAAAACTGAAATCAAAGAAGTTAAAGTTCCTATTAAATGCCCTTTAAAACTTCCTTTAAAGCCTTTAGACAAAAAAGACTTAGAAAGTGCTAAAGAAATCTCTAAATATTATTTAGAGGTTGAGAATATAGCCAAGCTTTGCACAGGAGAGAAAGATGAAAGAAAATAATAAAATGATAAATCAAAAAAGCATTGCAAAAGATCTTCTTATAGCTCTTTTGTTTTCAACTTTTGCATTAGCTTTATTATATTTATTTGAAATTTTTAAAAGGAACTAGCAATGAAATTAGAAGATATATTTGTATATATGGTTTTAATGATAGCAAGCTTTATGGCTGGACTTGTAGGAATTGTAACAAAAAATAAATTAAGCAAAGCTCTTAATTTAAAAGGCAAATTTACACTCTTTTTAAAAGGTGTGCTAGGTTCTATGTTTGTAGCATATCTAGTTTTTGAAATTGTAAATTATCTTAATTTTGGCATAAAGCTTAGCGTTGCAGTGGGTGGTTTTGCAGCTTATATGGGGACAGATGCATTGCTTAAAATTGAGCAATTTGTAGAAAAGCTTATAAATAAAAAATTAGATAAATTGTAAGGCTTTATATTGACCCTTGTATTTTAAAAGGTTTTAAACGCAATTTAAAGCTTTTTAAAACTATATTTGAAAATAAAAAGAAAGCAAAAATGGATAAGTTAGAAATAAATGAAATTAAATCAAGGCTAAAGGCTTTAAAATTTAATCATAAAGAAGATAAAAATTTAAGAAGAGATAGGATTTTAAAACAAGGCTTTAAGGCTTTTATTTTTGAATATTTTCCTCATCATATCAATTTTATCAAAAAAGAAAGCTCTAATTTTAGAAATTTTATCTATGATAATATTGATGAATTAGAAAAGAAAAACAATCATCTTTGTTTTAAAGCTTATCGTGGAAGTGCTAAAACAACGCTTTTAGTAAGACTTTTTACTCTTTACTCGCTTTTAAGTAATAAAAAGCAATATGCTTTAATTATATCTTCTACTTTAGACATTGCAAGTGAAAGTATAGCAAGTTTAAAAACAGAGCTTGAAGAAAATGCTAAATTAATTAATGATTTTGAAATAAAACTAGGCGATGAATGGACTAGTGAAGCCATAGTTTTTACAAGTTTTAAAATACATAAAAAAATTAAAGCTTTTGGTAGTGGTAAAAAGATAAGAGGAACGAATTATCTTGGCAAAAGACCTGATTTAATTATCTGTGATGATATAGAAAATGATGAAAATGTAGAAAGTAAAACGCAAAGGGATAAACTTTATAAATGGTTTAATAAAGCCATTTTAAAGTTAGTCGCAAGAACACAAGAAAATTATTTATACTTAGTCGTTGGAACTATTTTACATCAAGATAGTCTTTTAAATCGTTTAAATGATGATAAACGCTTTTTAATTTATGATTTTCCGCTTGTGCTAAGCTTTCCTGACAAACTTGATTTAATCGATAAAAACAATATTTTAAAAAGCGATTTAAAGGGTTTTAAATTAGATGATGAAAATTTAAACAAAATAGAAATTTTAAAAGAATATTTTGCTGATACTCAAAGTTTTTTTAGCGAATATCAAAACAAAGCATTAAGTACTGAAAATGCTATTTTTAGCGAGTATAAAATCATAGAAAAAGAACAAGATTTTGACCTCGTGGTTTTAGGGATTGACCCTGCACTTGGTAAGGCAAAAGGCGATTATTTTGCCATTGCTGAGCTTAAAAAAGTAGATAAAAATAAATTTCATTTAAAAGCAAGTGGCTATAAAATATCTCCTAGCAAGATGATAGATGTGATATTAAAGCTTTATATCAAATACTTAAGCTTAGGAAAAATAGTAAAAATAGCCATTGAAACAATAGCCTTTCAAGAGTTTTTCAAAGATAAGCTCAAAGAAGAGGCTTTAAAACTGGGAATTATTCTAAGTATTTGTGAGCTTAAAAATAAAGTCGCAAAAGAACTTCGCATCGATAGCTTAGCACCTTACATTAACGACGGCACGATTTTAATAGACAATAACTCAAATTTACTTATCGAAGAAATGCTAACCTATCCAAAAGCAGCACATGATGACTTGCTTGATGCAAGTGAGATGGCTTTTAGAATCGCTTGTAGTGCAGCAAATGCAGATTATAAAGCAATCAATAGAATACTTAGCAAAAGAAAGATTAAAAAAGGATTTTTATGAGAATATTAAATAAAACAGCAAGAAAAAGCGTAGCAAGTAGTGTTGATTTTGATAGTATAATCGCTGCTTTAAATAGTGAGAATTTTAGTGAACTTATAAGTATTTATGATTATTTTAAACGCTTTGATCCACAAATTGCCTCTGAAGTAATGAAAAGGCGTTTTAAAATGTGTTCTTTTCCTATGTTTATCACTTGTAAAGATGAGACTCAAAGAATATTTTTACAAAATTATATATCAAAAAGTGATTTTAGGAAATTCGTCTTTGAAATGAGTGCTGCAGTAGTTTATGGTTTTGCTGCTTTTTTACTTGAATGGAAGGTAAAAGATTTAAATGTTTTTCCAAAACTAAAATACATAAGTCCGAGATTTTTTTCGATGGATGATAAAGAAAGGCTATTTATTTATAGCGAAAGTAAAAAACTTTTTGTGGATGAGTGTGATGATATATTTTTACACTTACATCCAAGCGATTCAGGTTCATTCATAGAACAATCCCTTTTTTATAATGTTGTAAGCATTGCAGTTTTAAAGCAACTTGCTATGAGTAAAAACATTTCTTATCTTGATAATTTAAGTGTGCCACCTATCATTGCAAAAACAACCAATGCAAACAGCGATAAAGAAATAGAAGAACTTTTAATGCAACTTAGCAATTTAAGAAGTGCAAGTGTGGGAATTTTTAACAAAGATGACATGGTCGAGCTTTTAAACTCAGGGCTTTCTACTTCTACTTTTACAGATTTTTTAAGGTATTGTGATGAAGCTATTTCAAAATTAATCAGCGGACAAGTTTTAGCAGGAAATGCAGTGCAAAATGGTACTCAAGCCTTAGGTAATGTACACGAAGAAGTGCGTCTTAATGTGGGTGAAATGGATACACTTTTTTTAAGCAAAAGCATACAAAAATTATTAGAGCAGATTTTAAAACTTAATTTTGCAAAGCCAGCTGAGTTTGAGTTTGTTTTTGATACAAACAAAGAAGTCGATGAGCAATACTTAGCAGGAGTTTATAGCACTATTTCTAGTATGGGTTATGAGATACCTGCTGAGTTTTTAGCAAAAACTTTTAGAATTGAAGGTTTAAAGAAAAAAGAAGTAAGCACTGAAAATTACGCATTTAACTCTTTAATGTTAGAAAAAAATAATCGTCTTAGCAAGGATAAAATAGAATTAAACTCAAGTGCAGAAGATGAGATAAGTGATGAAATTTATGAAAAAATCAAAGCCTTTTGGGAAGAATGTCAAAGCTATGAAGAATTAGAAGAAAGAATTTTTAAAGAATACCCAAATATCAGTTTTGAAAAATTAAAAGAAAGTCTGGATAAAAAAATCGCTCTCGCTTCCATGCAAGCTCTTTTGGATACTGGAAATGAGTAATATTTTTAACAAAAGCGTAGATGAAGCTTATAGCTATTTAGAAAATAAAGGCTTAAAAATAAGCTTTAAATATCACGAAATTAAAAAACAAGCACACGATCGCGCTTTTAGTGCAGCAGGCATTATGAAAACAGATGTATTAAATGATTTGCACGAAGAATTAAAAAAAGCTATGAAAGAAGGAAGAAATTTTAATGAGTTTAAAAACAATTTAAAAGAGCTTTTAACAAGTAAAGGTTGGTATGGTAAAAAAGAAATAACAAACCCAAAAACAGGAGAAAAACGCACTATAAATATCAATGCAAATCGCTTAAAAACAATTTATCATACCAATATGCAAAGTGCTTACGCAAAAGCAAGAGCAAAGCAACTTAGCACTTATACTTATAAAACTTACTGGGTATATAAATGTGCACTTTTAGAAGATTCAAGAAGTGAGCATAAAAAAATGCACAATTGTGCCATACATAGAGATGATCCTTTTTGGAAAACTTCCTTTCCGCCTAATGATTATAATTGTAAATGTAAAGTCATAGCAGTAAGCGAAAAAGAAGCAAGGGCTAAATATAAAATTTTAGAAAATCCAAAAAGCATTGCTTCTAAAAATTTTGCTTATGATAAAAGAGAAAATTCACAAATCCCAAAAGAAACTAGAATAAGCTTAGATGAGAGCTTAGAAAATTTACCAAAAATACAAAATTATGAAAATTTAAGTGATAAAGAATTAATAGATAAGGTTTATGAAGCTTTTAATGTAAAAAAAGGAGATTTGCTTGTTGATAAAATAGGAGATGTAATAAGCTTAGATGATGATTTTTTTTATGATAAAAAGAAGCAGACTACTAAAATCAAAAAACAAAATAGGCATTTTTACTTAGACTACTTTCCAAAGCTTATTAATGACCCTGATGAGATTAGATTAAGTATGGATGCTGACCCTAGATTTAAAGGCTTTACTAAAAAAACTTATATTAAGTATTTTTATGATAATGGAGTAAAAGCTCTTGTGATGGTGCTAAATCAAAAAGGCAATCAAATCAATAATAAAACCATGTTTTTAAGTGAAGACAATAGCTATTTTAAAGAGATTTTAAATCAGGGGAAAACAATTTATAAAAAACAATAATCAATCAGCGACTAAGCCCTGAGCATGATGTTCCCGCGTCGCATCTGGGTTTTGGTTTAGATAAAATCTAGCCTATCCAAACATCGCTTAAAGCGACCAAAGGGCATAATGATTGACTTTTAGACATTATAAAAAATCTTATTTTAAAGTCTGCTTAAATAAAGTCCAAAGCATATCCTTGGTTTCTTCTTCCATTGCTCTGGCTACTCTTTTGTTTATATTTAAATTTTCATCGATGGGTAAAAAAGGTCTTGCTATTACATTTTTAGGGCCAAATTGATGCACACTTGCATATGCAAAGCCTTTATAGGTGGCATTAAGTGCTACAAAAGCTCTATCATTTTCCACTCCACTATGTAAAGAGCTTTGCATAGAGCCTGTTGCAAAAGTTTTTTAGTGTGCATTATATTTTGTGCTTTTCTTGATTTTAGTGTGCTTTGTTTTAAAGGAGCCCATTTTTTGCCATTAGAGTCTTGCTCTTTTTCTAGATTTTCTTTGCTTTCTTTATAAAGTGTTTCAGCAATTATTTCTTTTAAAATAATCTGCTTTTGTTCGTTTTCTAGATTTTCACATTTTTTTAAAAAATTCTCAAGACCGCTTAATTCAAAGTGCTTCATCAAACAAGCCTTTTTGAGTTTCTTTTATGTAAAATTTCGCCCAATTATCTACCTTAATAAGCTCAATAGACATAAAAGTATATCCGCACTTAATACATCTTCTAAATCTTTCATTGGTATCTGATTTTATAGTTTTTAACACTTTTGTTTTATCATTAGCACATCTAGGGCAGATCAAAATAAATCCTTTAAAAAAGCTTTTAAAGGATTATATCTATTTTTAATTATTTTATTTAGTTTTAGCAATCTTTTCTAAAACCACAAGCATTATAGTGCAGTCTTTTTTGCTAAGAGTTTGAAGTGAGTATATATCTTTTTTTAAAGTTTTTTTACAAAGTTTGTAAAAACTAAAAATAGGCATTTTTGTTTGTTTTAATAAAGCTTTTAAATAAAAAAATTGTTTATTAGAACTAGCTTTTTTAAGCATTAATCTGCCCTTAAAATCAGGTACGAAGTTTATATCATCTTTAATTTTACCATCAAAAATATCAAGCAAGATTTTAAGTTCATCTATGCTTAAATCTTTTGAGCTTAAAACCTCAAATCTTAAAGCTAAAAAATCTTGCCAAGCATTATTTTCTTTATAATATAAATACTCTTTGTGCATGTGTATTTTAGCTAGAAGTTGTTTTCTAAGCATTGCTTGTTTAGGACTCATAGCAAACCTCTTATATAAAGTTCTCTTTTTAGAAAATTTCTGCTAAGCCCACTTACACGAGAGAGCTTGGCTATATTTACTTTGCCATTTTTGTGTTTATAAAAGCCATTTTCATCATTTAAAACATCTTTTAAAAGATGTTTTAAAGCCCTTAAAGCACCATTTCTTTTACTCATCTTTTTTCCTTACTAAAACTTAATCAAGCCCACTAATTAGTGAGCTTTGTTAAATTCTATTTTTAAAAGTTTTTGATAAATGCTTTCTAAGAAATCTGCTATTAGAAATAATTCTTCGCTTTCTATAATAATTTCTTTGCTTAAAAAGCCAAGCCCATTAACTAAATTCACTAAAGCTTTTAACTCACTTTTGCTCTGATCTATAGTATCGATAATAAATATATCTTTCATTCAAAATCCTTTGAATATTTTCTAACGCTTGATTGGCTTACATTTAAAAAATCACTTATAAAAGCTACACTTTTTCCACTTGTCTTTAGAGATTTTATTTGATCTATGATTTGAGATGAGAGTTTAAAAAGTTTTTCTTTTTTCAAATCTTTATTTTTATAAAAGCTTAAAAGTTCTCTTTGATTTTGTATGAGTTCATCTTTTAAGCTTTCATTTTCATTTTTAAGCTTATCTTTGATACAATTAGCTTGTTTTAGATCGTTTAGTAAAGAGTAAAGCTCTTTGCTAAATTCTTTTTGCATATAATTGCCATTTCTTCTAATGCTTGGTAGGACTTCTTTATTAACCCACATTCTAAAAGGCTTAGCGTTTTTGCTTCGGCTATTGTTTATAACATAATAAAGCTGTGCTTCATCTATCATGGTAAATTCTTTTACACCAAAACCTGTATCAAAGCTCCCTAAGTTTAATTTAGATAGCTCAAACTCCCTTAAAATGGTGTCTTTTACCATTGATGGATTTGTAAGTTCTAACACCTTACAAACATCACTTAAACAAAATAAAGGCTCATTATTTTCATCCTTTATCACTCTAACTTCTAAATCATCCTTTTTAAAAAGTTCTAAATTCATTTTTTGTCCTTTATAGTTTTATAAATCCACACACAAGTTAGTATAAATACTATACTCATCGCAATATCTAACCACATTTTTACTCTCCTTTGGTATAATTAAAAAAGGGTATTAAGAAATTAAATTTACTAACTTGCTAAGGCTTTAAAGCCCTAGCAATCTTAAAAGCCAATAGACAGCTTGTAAGATTAAGATTAGTAGTTGCAACAATCTAATCATCTTGATACTCCTTTTCTTAATTTATAAATGTTAATTTTCTTAACATTTATAAAGAAATTATACAAAGTATCTTATTAATTAAATCTTAAAAATAATAATTATATTTGTGTTTTTAGTAGAATTTTGTTAAAAAACTTAACAATTAGATATTTTTTAGAATAGTTTTGATGGTTTCCCAATCTTTAAGTTGTTTTTTAAGCTCCATAGTCTCTTTTAAAAGATTAATTGCAGCAGCGGTTTGCTCACTAATTTTACCACTTGCAATTGTAGCTCTTAAACTTGGCTCACTCCAGCCCAGTTTTTGTGCTAAATCTTTGTAAGTAAAATTATTTTCTTTGCAAAAATCTTTAACTTCTTGTGCTGTCATCTTAATCCTTTTTTCTTAACATTTTATTCTACTAAAAACTTGCTTAAAAGTCTATAAAATAGGCTTTTAAATAAGTTTTTAAGAGTGCTTGTCGCACTCTTAATTTTGAATTTCTAAGCTTTCAATCTTTGGCTCTATTCTAAAATTATCTTTTACAACTCTTTTAAGTCCAAGCTTTACTAAGGTGCTATCTTCAAGCTCTGCAATAGCATCTTTATTAAGTTCTTCTTTATAAGTGATACACTCATTAAGTCCATAGCTTTTTAAAGCTTTGATTAAATTGTCAAATTTTTCTTTCACTCTTGGTAAAGAAACGCTTTTACTTAAGCGGTAACCAATCTTGCCAAAGGTAAATTCTTTAGATCTTTTTTCGGCAAACTCGTGTTTATTATTTTCACAAAAGGTTGTAATGCACTGCTCTATGTATTTAAGTTCATCACTTAAAACCTTAATCTCTCCTGCACGAGCTTCTTTAATCTCATTGCAAGCTAAAGTCACCTCGCCATTAATCTTTTCTATTTTTACGCTAAGTTCTGCCACTTTTTTAAGTGCTAAATTAACATCTTCTAAATTATTTATTTGCATTTATTCTCCTTTTAAATTAAATTTGTTAATTTGATAATCCCAAAGAACCACGCCATATCTTAAAAGCACTGCGTGTTTAGTTCTTTTCTTAACTATCCTTAAACCTTTTTTTTCACGCAGTGTCACGGAGCCTTCAGGTGGGTTAAGGGAGCGTAGCTCTTTATCGCAAAAGGTGGCTTTGCCACATTGCGAAGTCAAAGAGGCAACTCCAAAACTAGCTCTTTAATGCCAAGCTTTTTAGCTAATGCTAATTCTTCTTGCATTCCCTTAGAATACTTAGCATCTTTATGATTGCTCATATAAATATAATCACTTGCTTTTAAAAGCTCTAATCCCATTTGTAAAGCTTTGTCTCTGTGTTTGTTTTCATCCAAATAACTAAATTGTAAAATGGGTGAAACAGGTGTAAAGCCTTCACATTCACGCAAAACTTTTAAGCATTCTTGCTGGGCTACACTAATAGCCTGAGCTTTTCTTTGACTTTCTCTTACTACTAAAGCTTTGTAAGGAGAAGCGATATAAACTATTGCCATGAATTTTCCTTTTTATGTTCTTTTAGCGGTGCGAGTTAATCGCACCTAAAGAACCAAATACTCAAGGCACACCCACCTAAAAATCCTTGCGGATTTTCAGCCAAATCACCTTTAAGCTTGGTTCACCTTTATAACCTAAACCCTTAAGTTTAAAAAACTTAATTAAAGTGCTTTAATTAAGCACTTTTGTTAAGTTTCTTACCCAAATGAAAACGAATGATTTTTTTTGCAATATAATCAGGATAAACTCCTTTTAAAACATCTACAAACACTCCACTTTCTTTATAAATAATGCTTACACCCTTTATTTCAAAAAGCGAAGCGCTATAATCAGCTCTTTCACCTTTAATCATTGGTATCATTTTTTCTCTCCTTGTATTAAGTTTTCTTTCTTTGCTTTTTCTTTTTTGATTAAGTCAATCGTTTCAAAGATAGCCATCCACTTGTCTTTATTTTTAGGACTCTTTAACTTTCTAAGAGCTTCAGTATAGATTTGATGAACGCGTGTCACGCTAAGATTAAGTTCTTTAGCTATCTCTTCAAAACTCATAATATAACCATCTCGCTTGCACTAGTTAATAACTCATCATTTATTTCGCACTCTTCAAGTTCTGCAAGTCTTAAGGCCTTTTTTAAAAGCTTTGCAGAGCTTCTAAAATTACCATTGCTAAATTTAAAATAGCCCTTGCCAAAAAACTCATCACTTTCTTCCTTGCTAAGTCCTCTCATCATCCATTTACCACAAATCCTTGAGTAAAGTTGTTTAAGCTCTTTGTTTTTACCCATTAGGTTTTTGTATAAAATCTCAGTTCCTACTAAAATAAGAGGCACTCTAGCAAAATCCGCAATGCGTCTTAAATCCTCCAAAGCCTTTAGTGGTAGATATTCGGCTTCATCTACGATTAAAATCTTTTCATTAGTCTTTAAAAATCTTGCAATTGCTTTTAGTTTTGAAGCATTATTACTATTTGCTTCGATTTTAAGAGCATTTAAAAGCTCATCAAGCATTACACCCACACTTGTATGACAAGTTGCCTCTATTAAAATACTTTGTGGTCTGGTTTTAATAAACTCGTTTATAATAGTGGTTTTTCCTGTTCCTGCTTCTCCAAAAATAAGTGCGATTTCTTTTTCATTTACAGCTTCGCTCATTACAAAAGTAGCCATAGAAAAATCACGGCTTCTAAAAAGTTGTTCTTTTTTAGGTTTTTCATTTTGCTTATCTTTGTGATTAGCGATAAAATCTCTTATCTTTTTACTCCATAAAGCCACATCACCTTTATAGCTTGCACTTTTAATCTGTGAGATTAAAGAAGCACTCGCACCAATCGCTCTTGCCAATGCACTTGGCTTCATACCGCTTTGCTCTAAAAAGCATTCTAATTCTTTGCTTAGTTCTTGCATATAAATCCTTTTGTTTTTAAGCTTTTTTAAAAGCTTTTAAAAACTTTCAAAGCGTGTTTAAATAGACTTTAAAAGCTTTTAAAGACTTTTAATATCCTGCCTTTTTGGCAGCATTTTCCCATTTTGGAATTTTCTTTTCATCTTTAGCCTTGCTTTTTAAAGCAAAACGTTCAAGTTCTCCATTGCTTACAAGAGTATTTGAAAATTCAAGTTCTTTTTTAGCGTTGTTGCTAGCTTTTGTTTTTGGAGTTTTGACTTTTTCTAATTTTTCTTTACCAAGAGCTAAATACTTTTCCATATTCTTTTCTAAAATCATTCTTTGCTCATCGATTTTGTCTTTGTTTGCTTTTATGGCTCTATTTACAAGTTTTCTAGCTTCTTTAGCTTCTTCAATGCTTACTCCAAGTTCTAAATCTAAGTTGTTTGCTACACAAATAAGTTCTTTTTGCTTATCAAAGCAAAAAATCTCATTAGTATTATTAAGATTTTCACACACAAACACTTCTTCATGGGTGTATAATTTTGGATTATAAAAAAGAGTTCCATTAAGACTAAGTCCTTTATTTAGAACCTTTCTAAGTTTTAACTCCCCACCTAAATACATGCTAAGACTAAGCTCATCTATACTAGTGGCATCACTAATCTTTGCTTCATAACTTTCTTTTGGAGTAGCACCTAGTCGGTCAAGCCATTTGTTATTCATAAAATACGCACTATAATCATCAATGCGCTCTCTCATATACTCAAGTGTTTTAAGTCTTCTTTGATTAGTTTTATAGCCTTTTTTAAGTCTTCTTTCTTTTTTAGAATAAAAAAACTCAATGGCTTGTCTTTCTTTAACATTAGCTCCTATGTATCCAACTAAATTTGCAGTGAGTGAGTTTTGTAAATCTTTGAATTTATTTTCTACATAAGGCTTAGTCCAGCCACTATATGCAGGCATTGCTTTATAGTCAATGTTTAATCTCTCTAAAAGAGCTTTGACATTTTTACTTAAAAATGCCTTGCCATTATCTGAGTGTATGCATTTTGGTACACCATAAATGCTGATGTATTTTGCAATGGCTCTTGCTATGCTTAAACTATCTTCACTAAAGCCAAGATAAAAGCTAGCCACACCACTATAAGTATCGATTAATGATATTATAGTGTAGCGTTTATGCCAAGAGCACTCATCGCCTTTTAGCCCATAAGTTTCATTGATAAAATCTACTTTACAAATAGCATCAAGTGGACTTGCATCAATTTCTACGATTTCATTGATAGTAGAAACTTTCCAATTACTCACACCAAGTGCTGGTAGATGTCTGCTTATAGCTCCATCTTCGCCATGTAAGATGATATTTTTTATGAGTTTGTTTTCTTTTAAGTATTTTTTCATACTTCTTAAAACACACTCATAGCTTATAAATTCATCTTTTTTGCCTAGAAAATCTTTTAAATCTAACTTGCCATTCTTTGCTAATTCATAATTTAATACCCTGTGGATATTAGAAGCATTAAGCCTTCCTTTTTGAGCAAGCAAAGTATTTACAAAAAGCTCTTTTATACCAAGAGCGCTAATGGCATCATCTTTTTTATTTTCTCTTTTATCTATTAAAGCATCAAGCCCGTTTGCTAAGTATTCTTTTTGCCAAGCAAAGAGTTTGTTTTGTGTGAGTTTAAACTCATAGATTTTTTTAGCGTTAATATAGCTTATGAAATCATTTGTGTTTATTTTGCCTTTAGCATGGAGCCATTCTTTAACCACAGCGGCTTTTTGTAAGGCTAAATTTTGCTTTTTAGAACTAGCTTTTGCAAAGAGGCTTAAGCTGTTTACATTGTTTATAAGTAGATTTTCTTGTGCGTTAAATTCTTTTGTGCTTTTATTGGACTCTACATTTTCGCTAGGTTTTATCAAAGTTTTGTTAGTATTTTGCACTTGCAAAGCTTTAGAATTTTTAAGCAAAACATCATCGTTTAATGCTTTGCTTAAAACTTCCTGTGTTGTTTTTGAGCTTATAGTAGTATTGCTTATATCTTCTATGTTGAAACCTTGCTCTACTAGCTGTGCTTCTTCCTTGCTTAAAGGTTTAGACCAGATTTGAAGGGTTTTACCACCGCGTCCTTTGCCTTGGGTGTATTTAAAGTTTATTATAATAGACTTTATAGTGCAAATTTTTTTGCTTTCCAAAGAAGCTCTAAAACATGCCTTTTCTAGACTCTTTTTATTTATGCCATTTTTGATTGCAAATTCTTTACTACTTATCCACATTTAAGCCACCTTAAATCCATCTTTTTCCAACATTTCTTTTAATTCTTTGGCTCTGCCTCTTATACCTTTTGTTTTGCCATAGCTCATATTTAAAAGCAGTCTATAATCGCTTTCATTTAACTTTTTAAATTTAGCCCAAGTACGAAGCTTAAAGCCTTTTTTGCTCATTTGCTCAGTTAAACTTGTAAAGCTTTTACGCATTTTTACTCCTTTATGGTATAATCACCTAAACCACTCCAAAAAAGGAGCGGTAAAGATGATTTTATAACTCAAGTTTGAAAGTGATTTTTAGCTTCCAAACTTTGAGTTTTACGACCACCTTTTTACACTTTAAAACTTTCATTTTAAAGCTCCAAAAGTGATATTCTCCCCACCCACCCAAGCCACTTTTAAAAAAAATCTTTTTGTGATACAATTCTTTTAAAAGTAATAGAATTATAGTCTATTTTAATAGACTTGTCAAGGATATTTTATGAATTTAGCACAAAAAATTAAAGCGGCACGCAATAATCTTGGTATAACGCAAGAGAAATTGTCGGAATTAAGTGGTATTTCAATACAAAATATCAAAAAACTAGAAACTAGCCCAAATTCAAATCCCACAAATAATACTTTAAAAAAACTTGCTTTAGCTTTAGAGGTAAATGAAGAATATTTTGTCTCTAAGTTGTCTCCTAGTACATATCCTAAAATGTCTCCTAATGTCTCCCAATCTGCAAAATTAAGTAAAAATTTGTCTCCTAGTCAAACAAAGCTTAAAGAAACAGAGAAAGAGAGTTTTTATTATATCCCTAAGCTTAATATTAATGCAAGTGCAGGAGGCGGAAATGAATTAGAAGGATTAGAATGTTATGAGAGCGGAGAGCTTATGGCTATAGACAAAGCCTTTTTCAAAACAATTCCAAGTTCTAGTATTAAAGCTATTCGTGTAGATGGGTATTCTATGACGCCTATGCTTTTTCCTGATAGCTGGGTGATTTTTGAAGAAAGTGCTGATTTTAAAGGCGATGGATTGTATGTGTTAAATTATAATGGACAGCTTATGGTAAAGCTTTTACAACTTAATCCTTTCGAAAATATCCTAGAAATAATCAGCGTAAATAAAGAGTATAAAAGCTACAGCATAAAATTAGATGAATCGCAAACTCCACTTTTTATAAAAGGTAAAGTTTTAAGGTCTGTAATATGATTTTAAAAGCTTTGTAAAGTATTTGTAAAAAGAATGTAAAAATGTGTAAAGCACAATGTAAAAAAAATGTAAAGATAAAAGCTCACTTTGATTTCTAAAAAAATCTCATCAAAATACTATAAAATAATACTTTGATTAAAATTTCTCTCACTTTACTTTTTTACATATCTTTATAAAATTTGCTAAATATTATCGACACTATAGGTATAGAACTTTGTGATAAAATTTGTAAGAATTTAAAAGAAGAAGATGAAAATTTTTACCATCCAAAAAGCTTTAGAAAAGCTTTAGAAAAAGGAATTTTAGGTAGAAAAATAAAACAAAAATAAGTGATATTTTGCAAAATAAGTAAACATTAATTAATATTTTATATAATTAATGTTTTTAAATTAAAGGGGTAGGAATGATTTATTGTGATCATTGTGTGATGCCAGATACTAGACCTGGTATTAAATTTATAAAAGATAAAGAAGGCAAAAACATTTGTTCAGCCTGTATCAATCATAAAAATAAAGAAAATATCGACTATCAATCAAGATTTAAAGAACTTGAAGCCTTATGCGATAAATACCGCAGAATGAATGGAAAATTTGAGTACGATTGTGCTATTGCTGTAAGCGGAGGTAAAGATTCGCACTTTCAGGTACATATCATGAAGGAAAAACTTGGAATGAATCCTATTCTTTTTAGCGTTGAAGATAATTTTACTATGACACAAGCGGGTAAAAAAAATCTTAAAAATTTAAGCGAGACATTTGGTTGTCATATCATCAGCTTAAAACCTGATATCAAAACTCAAAAAAAAGTTATGCTAAAAACCTTTGAAAAATATGGAAAACCTACTTGGTTTATTGATAGACTGATTTACAGCTACCCTTTTGCTATGGCTTTAAAATTTAATACACCTTTGTTGGTTTATGGGGAAAATGTGAGTTATGAGTATGGGGGGGGGGACTTTAAAGAAACCGCTAGCGCTAAAGATATATTTTTAAATGGTGTAGCTGGCAATTTGGATATAAATGAATTTATAGACGATGAAATCAAAGAAGAAAATTTACAACTTTTTTTCAATCCAAACAAAGATAAACTTAATAAACTTGATCCTATTTATCTGAGCTATTTTGTCAAATGGAATTCTTATAGCAATTATATTTTTGCAAAAAGTCGTGGTTTTACTGACCTAGAAGGCGAATGGGATAGAACAATGTGTGCAGAAAATTTTAATCAAGTCGATAGTATAGCTTATTTAGTTCATGCTTGGATGAAGTACCCTAAATTTGGTCATGCTTGCACAAGTGACTTTGCAGCCCGTTTTGTGCGCTATGGGCTTTTAAGTAGAAAAGAAGCTATTAAACTTGTGCAAAAAAGAGATCACAGACTTGATAACAAATGTGTTGAAGATTTTTGTAACTTCCTAGGTATTAGCAAAACTCAATTTTGGAAAATAGTAGAAAAACATTATAATATGGATTTATTCTATAAAAATGATTTTGGAGAGTTTAAATTAAAAAATAAACTACAATAAAAATATAAAGGAAAAAAATGCAAAACTCATTAGAAACTTATGCAATGAAATATAATGAAAATGGATACGGATTACTTTTTCCAGATGGTCATGTAGTACGTTTTTATGAAAGAATTTTAAAATACAAACTCAATAAAACAAATGGAAATTTACTTGACTTTGGTTGTGGTAATGGCGTACATTCAGCTTATTTTCAAAGCAAAGGGTTTAAAACTTTCGGAATAGATATAGTTCCAAGTTTAAAAGAAATTTGGGAGCAAAATATTAGGGGGGGGGGATATTGTAAAATTATAGAACCAAATTCTAGTATCAAAGGACTTTTTGATGAAAATATGGATATTATCTTTGCAAATCAAAGTCTTTACTACATACCCTTAAAAGAACTCAAACAAAATATTTTAGAATTTTATGAACTTTTAAACAAGGGTGGAATACTTTTTGCTACAATGATGAGCAAGAAAAATGATTATTTTTCCCACAGTCAAAAAGAAGAAAAAAATGGCTTGAGTAAAGTTGAAATCCAAGGCAGATTAAATGAAACAAGCTTTATACATTTCATTGATAAAGCCCAAGATCTAGAAAATCTTTTTCAACCTTTTGAAACTTTATTTCTAGGAGATTATGATCCTATTAATTTTTACAATTTTGAAGGATCGGCACACCATTATATTTATATAGGGATTAAAAAATAAATTTTTTGCCTTTATTTTAAGGCAAAATAAAGGCAAAACTATGAAAAAAACTTTAATCATCGCAGAAGTAGGGGTTAATCACAATGGTGATTTAAATTTGGCTAAAAAACTTATAGAAATCGCGGCAGACTCAGGAGCTGATTTTGTTAAATTTCAAAGCTTTAAAGCTAAAGCTTGCATTAGTACAAAAGCTAAAAAAACAGCTTATCAGCTTAAAACCACAGTGAGCAATGAAAGTCAACTTCAAATGGTGCAAAAACTTGAACTCGATCTTAAAGCCCATAAAGAACTCATCTTGCACGCAAAAAAATGTAACATTACTTTTCTTTCAACTCCTTTTGATCTTGAAAGTATAGAGCTTTTAGATAAGTTAGGATTAAAAATTTTTAAAATTCCAAGCGGAGAAATCACCAATCTACCCTATCTTAAAAAAATTGCAAAACTTAATAAAAAAATCATACTTTCAACAGGAATGGCAAATTTAGGCGAGATAGAAGAAGCTTTAAATATACTTTGCAAAAATGGCACTAAACGGCAAAATATAACTCTTTTACATTGCACCACAGAATACCCTGCCCCTTTTGATGAAGTCAATCTTAAAGCCATGCAAAGTTTAAAAGATGCTTTTAAGCTTGATATAGGATATTCTGATCACACTCAAGGCATACACATTTCCCTAGCTGCTGTCGCCTTAGGAGCTTGTGTGATAGAAAAGCATTTTACCTTAGATAAAAATATGCAAGGACCTGATCATAAAGCAAGTCTAGAGCCTCATGAACTAAAAATGCTTTGCACTCAAATAAGACAAATACAAAAGGCTATGGGTGATGGGATAAAAAAAGCAAGTAAAAGCGAACAAAAAAACATAAATAGAGTAAGAAAAAGTTTAGTAGCCAAAAAAGATATACAAAAAGGACAAATTTTTAGTGAAGAAAATCTTACCACCAAACGCCCGGCAAATGGTATAAGCGCTATGAGATATGAAGAATTTTTAGGCAAGAGTGCCACTAAAAACTACAAAGAAGATGAACTTATCCGCGAGTAAAAGAAAAATTTGTATAGTCAGTGCAACAAGAGCTGAATGGTATCTTTTAAGAAATTTATGCCATGACATTCAAAACGATAAAGATTTAAGTCTTCAAATCATTACTACAGGAGCACATTTAAGTCCTGAGTTTGGACTGACTTACAAGGAAATAGAAAAAGAATTTAAAATTACTAAAAAAATTCCTATATTACTCGCAAGTGATGATAAAATAAGCCTTTGTAAAAGTATGAGTTTAGCTTTTAACGCTTTTAGCGATGCTTTTGAAAACCTAAAACCTGATATAGTTGTTATTTTGGGTGATCGCTACGAAATGCTTAGCGTGGCCAGTGTGTGTCTTTTGATGCATATACCCTTAGTGCATTTATGCGGCGGAGAACTTACCTTAGGAGCTATTGATGATAGTATAAGACATAGCATTTCTAAAATGTCGCATTTACATTTTGTAAGTCATGAAATTTATAAAAAAAGGCTTTTGCAACTTGGAGAAGAAGAAGAAAGAATTTTTAACATAGGCTCTTTAGCTTCTACTATCATAAAAAATACGAATTTTTTAAGCAAAAAAGATTTAGAAAAAGCCTTAAAAATGAAACTAGATAAAGAGCTTTATCTGATCACTTACCATCCTTTAACCCTGAATGTAAAAAACACTCAAAAAGAAATCAAAACCTTGCTTAAAAAACTTGACACACTTCAAAACGCAAGCTTGATCTTCACTAAAGCAAATGCCGATGAAAATGGACTTTTAATTAATCAAATTTTACAAAATTATTGCCAAAAAAATCCGCACAAAGCTAAACTTTTTGACAATCTTGGCTCACAAAAATACCTAAGTCTTATGAAAATAGCCAAAGCTATGGTAGGTAATACTTCAAGCGGTATTAGTGAAAGTCCTTTTTTTAAAACTCCTTGCATCAACATAGGCCATAGACAAAAAGGGCGTTTAAGAACTCAAAATATCATTGATTGCGATATCAACGATCTTGATCAAGCTTTTGAAAAATTAGAAAGCAAAGAATTGAAGCAAAAATTAAAAAATTTTAAAAATCCTTATGACAATCATAAAAATCCAAATACAATCATAAAAACTTGCCTAAAAAACGTAAATTTAGATACAATTTTACATAAAAATTTTATTGATTTATAAGGCCTAGCGTGGATATAAACAAACTCAAACTCACCCCTGATTCTAGCATAGAAGAAGCTTTAAAAATAGTCGGTCAAGAACGTGTTAGACTAGGTATCATAGTAAATAAAAAAGATAAATTTCTAGGGGTAATTAGCGATTCAAACATCCGAAAAGCTTTAATTCATGGTAAGACTTTAGAAGATAGCATCAAAGATATTTACACTAAAAATCCCATCACCATAAAAGAAAACACAAGCAAAGAAGAACTTTTAAAACTTTCTTCTAAAACCGATATTTATGATTTTCCTGTTTTAAATGAAAAAGGAAAAATCCTTTCTATAAAATCCATCTCTTCACTTTTAAAAACCAATCCAAACTCCATTATCATCATGGCTGGAGGCTTAGGATCTCGCTTAAAAGAGCTGACTAAAGATACTCCAAAACCTATGTTAAAAATAGGAAAAAAACCTATTTTAGAAAGCATAGTTCAAAGGCTTAAGGCTCAAAATTTTGAAAATTTTATCTTTTGTGTGAATTATAAAAAACAAATCATAGAGGATTATTTTCAAAAAGGACAAAAATTTGGAGTTAAAATTTCTTATATTAAAGAGCGCAAAAAATTAGGCACTGCAGGAGCTTTAAGTCTTATAAAGCAAGAATTTAAAGAAAGTTTCATCGTTATGAATGCAGACATTTTAACCGAGCTTGATTTTAATGCTCTTTTAAAAGCCCATAAAAAATCAAAAGCTTTAATGAGTGTTTGTGTGCGGGAATTTGAACAACAAATTCCTTATGGGGTTATCACTCAAAAGCAAGGCTTTATAGAAAATATAGAAGAAAAACCTACTCAAAAATTCCTCATAAGTGCGGGAATTTATGTGCTTGAAAATGAAATTTTAAATTTAATTGCTAAAAACGAATACTTAGACATGCCCGAACTTATCAAACTCGCTATGCAAAAAGGCAAGGTAAATACCTATATCATTAATGATTATTGGATTGACATTGGACGCATGGATGAGTTTTTAAAAGCCAATGAGGATTTTAAATGAAAATTTTAATCATAGGATTTGGCAGCATAGGAAAAAAACATTTTTTAGCCTTAAAACATTCAAATCAAGTCAGTATACTTTCTTTAAGTGCTAACGAAAAAGAACTTGAAAAAACTCAGATTTATCGCTCTTTAAAAGAATGTGATTTAAATGAATTTGATCTTTTTATCATTGCAAACATCACTACAGAACATTTTAAGACTTTAAAGACTCTTGATGAACTTCTAGAAAATAAAACCCTACTCGTAGAAAAACCTTTATTTGAAAAGGTTCAAAATTTCACAAGTTCAAAAAATCACATTTATGTAGCGTATTTACTGCGTTTTCATCCTGTAATTGTCACTTTAAAGGAGCTTTTAAAAAATGAAAAAATTTATTTTGCTAGTTTGATTTGCAATTCTTATTTGCCTCATTGGAGGGTCATAGATTACAGACAAAATTACAGTGCCAAAAAAGAGCTAGGTGGTGGAGTTTTACTCGATCTTTCTCATGAAATCGATCTAGCTTTTTTTCTTTTTGGAAATTTGGAGCTTGAATACTCTCAAAATGCTAAAATTTCAGAGCTTGACATAACAAGCGATGATTTTGCCTTTTTGGCTTTAAAAAATTCACAAGAAGTTAAAATTCATATACAATTAGACTATTTTTCCAAATTTAACAAAAGAGAAATCATTATCCATACTTTAGAAAAAAGCTTTAAAGCCGATTTGATAGACAATAAAATCGAAATTTATCATAAAAACAAAAACACAGAATGCTTAAATTTTGAAAACGATACGATAAAAACACTTCAAAATTTACAAAAAGCAGTCTTTGAAAAAAACAAAGAACTTTGTGATCTTAAGCAAGCTTTAAAAGTACTTGAAATTTGTGATAAAGCAAGGAAGAAAAATGGGTGAAATTTTATGCACCATTTGTGCTAGAGGTGGAAGCAAGGGTGTTAAAAATAAAAATATTAGAAAGATTAATGAACTTGAAATGATAGCTTATAGCATCATACAAGCTCAAAATTCCAAACTTTTTAAACACATAATCATAAGTACTGATAGCGATGAAATTGCAAGTGTATCGCAAAAATACGGTGCTGAAGTTTTTTTTAAAAGAGAAGCCCATCTTGCTGATGATAAGGCTGCAAAACTTCCTGTCATACGCGATGCCCTACTAAGAAGTGAAGAGTATTTTAAAACGCGTTTTAAAACCCTGATAGACTTAGATGCTTCAGCCCCACTTCGCTCAAGCCTTGATATAAAAAAAGCCTATGAAAGTTTTGTTAAAAACGATAATTCTAATCTTATCACTGCAGTACCTTCTAGGCACAATCCTTATTTTAATCTTATAGAGATACAAAATGATAAAGTCATCAAATCCAAAGAAGGAAATTTTACCACTCGTCAAAGTGCCCCAAAATGCTATGATATGAATGCTAGTATTTATATCTTCAAAAGGGATTATCTTTTAGAAAATGATAGTGTTTTTAGTGAAAAAACAGGGCTTTTTGTTATGGATGAAAGCACGGCTTTTGATGTCGATAGTGAGCTTGATTTTAAAATCGTAGAATTTTTAATCTCTTCCAAAAATCTATCACCAAAGGATTTTTAATGCTTGAAAATAAAATCATCTTTGTAGCAGGAGCTTGCGGGCGTATAGGTAAAGCACTTTGCCAAAAAATACTTCTTAACAAAGGCACACCCATACTCGCAGATATCGATAAAGAACGCTTAAAAAAACTACAAAAAGATTTAGAAAAAAAATTCCAAACAGAACTTTTAAGCCTAGAACTTGATATCACCAAGCAAGAAAGCTTGCAAACTGCTATTAAAAAAAGTCAAGAAAGATACAACCAAATCGATGCTTTTATAAATTCAAGTTATCCTTTTGGTAAAAACTGGGGCAAAACACCTTATTATGAACTCAAATACGAACAAATTTGCGAAAGTTTAAATTTACATTTAGCAGGCTTTATGCTAGCCGCTCAAGAATTCGTGAAATTTTTTAAACAACAAGGCTATGGAAATATCATCAATCTTAGCTCCATTATGGGAGTTTATGCGCCAAAATTTGAAAATTATAAAGGCACTTTTATGCAAAGTTCTTTAGAATACAGCGTCATCAAAGCAGGTATTAACCACATGGGCACTTGGCTAGCTAAAGAACTTTTTAACCAAAATATACGCGTTAATACTCTAGCAAGTGGAGGGATTTTAGACAATCAAAACGAACTTTTTTTAAAAGCTTATAGAAAATGCTGTGCAAGCAAGGGCATGCTAGATGCTGATGATGTGTGTGGGACTTTGGTATTTTTACTCAGCGATGAAAGTCAATTTATCACTGGACAAACCTTGGTTGTAGCTGATGGATGGGGGCTTTAATGATCCCTAATCCCACCCAAAAACAACTCTTTAATCAAAACATTGAGGCTTTAAGCAACCTTTTTTTAAAAGAGAGTTTAAAAGAAATCAAGTCTAGTAAATTTGAACTTGTTTTAGGTAAAGATAATTTAGATATTAATTTAAAAGATACAAATGATAATACTTTTCTTTATGAAAATGTTATGGATGAATTAAACTCTATGCTAAACACTTACAACGATAAATACTTACTTTATCCTGTATTGTATTTTTATGGTTTTGGAAATGGAATTTTATTGAAAGCCTTGCTTCAAAATAAAAATCATCAACATATTGTTGTTTTTGAAAAAGATATACAAATCATTTGGGTAATGTTTCATATCTTAGATTTTTCAAGTGAATTACAAAGTGCAAGATTGATGATTTTACAAACCCGTTCTTTGGATATAGAATTTTTTTCTAATTTTTGTTCTAGCAAACCTTTCTTTCAGTTTTCTAGAATTTATTTTTTAGAACTTATGAGTTCTTATTATGAAAGATTTCATAAAGATATTTTAGAATTAAATAAAAAATTAGCACAAACTTTTAAAAATTCTATTATTTCTCATGGCAATGATCCTCTTGATGCTCTTCAAGGTATAGAACAATTTGTTTACAACTTACCTCAAATGATCACTCATCCTAGTTATAAAGAATTGCTTTCTAAAAGAAAGAATTTAAGTGATACAGCTATCATTGTTTCTACAGGCCCTTCTCTTACTAAACAACTTCCTTTGTTAAAAAAGTATGCCAATAAAGCTACGATTTTTTGTGCGGATTCTTCTTATCCTATTTTAGCTAAACACGGTATAAAGCCTGATTATGTTTGTATGTTGGAAAGAAAAGTTATTACAGCAGAATTTTTCAATCATGATTTTAAAGAATTTGATAATGGAATTTGTTTTATTATCAAATCCACAGTGCATCCTAATGCTATAAATTACCTAACTAAAAAAACCGATAATTTTACTATAATTTCAACCTATGCAAGCTTTATACAATATTTAAAATTAGATTCTTTTGGATATTTCAACATGGGATTTAGTGTCGCACATATGGCTTGTTATCTTTCCTTGCATTTAAAACATAAAAACATCATTTTCATAGGCCAGGATTTAGCTTATGCAAAAAATGGTAATTCTCATCCTGATGATTATCAAAACTCGGCTACCTATGAAAGCAAAAAATATCCGCATCTTTGCACTCTTGCCTATGGTGGAAAAGAAAAAGTTAAAACTCACCATGTCTGGCTCATGTTTAAGCAAAATTTAGAGCAAGATGTACAGAAAATACAAAAATATTTAGATGCTAAAATTTACAACTGCACCGAAGGAGGTGCTAGGATAGAAGGAACTATAGAAAAACCTTTTCTTTGGGCTTGTGAGAATTTACTTGATAAAGATTTAAATAAACCTTTTGAAAAATTAGAACCTTTAAGTTTAAATAAACAAAATGAGTTTTTACTTAAGGCTTATTATAAAGTTTGTAAAAGTATTAAACATTGTAAAGATTTTAGTAATAATTTTATTAAAGTCTATGATAAAATAAAAAACTCTTTTATAAATTTACAAAATTCTCAAAAAAATGAAATTTTTATTAAAGAAATCATTAAAGATATAGATAAAATCAAAACCAAAATAGACAAACTTTACAACACTCAAAAAGATTTGATACAAATTTTAGGTCCTTTACTAACCCAATTTGAACTCAATCTTGCTAGAATTTATGTTTTAAATCCTAAAACTAAAGAAGATGCTTTTAATAAAAATATTCTTTGGATAAAAGAACATTTAGAATTTATGGAATTAATTTATGGACATATCAAAGCACAAGAAAACGCTTTGATTAAAAATATACTTCCTTTAGAAGAAAAACTTAAAGAAAGAAGATTAGATAAATGGATGCAAAGGGTGAGAAGGTGAGAGAAGAGCTTTTTTTAAAAAATACTCAAGCTTTATTTGAAGTTGATGAGTTTCTAGCTTGTGCAGCCAGATCACTTAGAGACTCAACTTTTACACTTATTCAAGATGAAAATGGAATCAATTTTAAAAAAGATAAAATCTTCCTTTATCAAAATCCCAATCAAGAGCTTTTAGAAAATCTTACCCTTTTTCAAAGTGAATATAAAAAATATCCTGTTTTGTTTTTTTATGGTTTTGGAAATGGAATGTTTTATAAAACTTTATGCGAAAATAAACAACATAAACACATTATCATTTTTGAAGATAATCTTGAAATTTTAACCTTAGCGTTTCATTTATTTGATTTTAGTGAAGAATTAAAAAAAGAACAACTCATACTTTTTTATACTCCAAATCTTACAACAGCACAACTTACTACACTTTTTACTTATGAAGTCATTCAAAAAAGTGTAAAAATTTTTAATCTTTTCATCCACAATGATTTTTATCAACAATTTTACAGCACTCAAATACAAAATGTAAATACTCAACTCATAGAAATGATACGATTTATCGTTTTAAATAAAGGTAACGACCCTCATGATTCTTTAGTGGGAATCAAGCATACCCTAGATAATCTCCCTAAAATGCTAGATCGTGGAATTTTTCAAGAATTTCTTAAAGAAAGAAGGGCTAAAGTTAAAAATGCCATCATTGTTTCTACAGGCCCTTCTCTTACTAAACAACTTCCTTTGTTAAAAAAGTATGCCAATAAAGCTACGATTTTTTGTGCGGATAGTGCTTATGTCATCCTTGGAAAATATGGCATAAAGCCTGATTATGTTTGTATGCTAGAGCGTGATGATATAGTTTCTAAATGTTTTGATAATGATTTTGGAGAATTGAATAAAAACATTCTTTTTATACTTGCTTCTGTAGTTCATAAAGAAGTATTAGATTTTTTAGAAAAAGATCAAAGAACTTACATGCTTGTGCATCGCCCTTTAAATTTTGCAGCCAGTTTAAAACTTGATGAATACGGATATCTTGGAGTAGGACATAGCGTTTCAAATATGATCTATGAATTAGCAGGGGCTTTAAGATTTGAAAATATCATTTTTATAGGTCAAGATTTAGCTTATAGCGAAGATGGAAGTTCACATCCTAAAGAGCATATACATGGAAGTCAAGGTGAAGAAATCAGAGGAGAAAAATATACCCTAGCTTATGGAGGAAAAGGTAAAGTAAGAACTCAACTCACTTGGAATTTATTTCGTCAAGCTTTTGAAAAAGATATATTTTGGGCAAAAGAAAAACTGGGTATTGCCACCTACAACTGCACCGAAGGAGGTGCTAGGATAGAAGGAACTATAGAAAAACCTTTTCTTTGGGCTTGTGAGAATTTACTTAGCGAAGATTTAAATAAGCCTTTTGATTTTCCAAAATTTCTAGATAAAAAACTAGCCAAAAATAAACTAGAAAAAACAAAAAAATATCTCCAAAAAAACATGTTAGAATCCAAAGAATTTATCAAAAAAACTCAAACTCAACTTCAAAAACTTAGATACACTTTAGAAAAAGATGACAAGGATTTTCAAACTCTTGAAAAAATTAAAAACAATCTTTTAAATCTTTTTAAAGAATTTAAAAAACTCAAACTTTTTAATGAGCTTTTGCAAGCTATTTATTTTCATAACGAATGTGAAATTTTAAAATTTGAAGTTTTAAACACAAATAAGCAAAAAGAAAATTTAATAGACTTTTTGAAGATACAACACAATTGGTTTATTCAAGGTTTAGGATATCTTGATACTCAAAACAAAGCTATAGATAAAAGTTTAGAAAATTGGAATTTTGACGATATGATCAAAAAATAATTAGGATTTCCAATGACCTTCACCCCCACCCAAAAACAACTCTTTAATCAAAACATTAAAGCCTTAAGCAATCTTTTTTTAAAAGAGAGTTTAAAAGAAATCAAATCCAGTAAATTTGAACTTATCTTAGG
>JACRSG010000001.1 GCA_014305285.1 Campylobacter jejuni | reverse complement strand
TCCAAAGTAGAGAAGTAGAGATTATAAAATCTATTTATGGTTTTATAAAATGGTGGTCACTATAAGACTCGAACTTATGACATCCACCTTGTAAGGGTGGCGCTCTACCAACTGAGCTAAGCGACCTTTATAATGGTGTCCCGTGTTGGATTCGAACCAACGACCCCCTCCTTAAAAGGGAGATGCTCTACCGGCTGAGCTAACGAGACATTTGTTTGAAATAAAAATGTGATTATGCCAAAATTAGCTCTATTTGTCAAGCTTTTTTAAATCATTTTTGGCATTTTCTCTCCAAATAACAAGAAAATATACTTATAGGCAAAGATGCAATAGTCAAAATTACATAAGCTTCAAGAATAGCAAAAGTATAAGAATTTATCTCCTGTGCATTTTGAGTTAATTCATTGACAGCAATTACGCTTAGCAAGGAACTATCTTTAATTAAATTTAAGCGGTGCTAAAATATTTTTTAAGATCTGAGGAAAAATTACATATGCAAAAATTTGCATCTTTATAACCCTAAAGCCCTAGCACTTTCAAGCTGAGATATAAAAATGCTAAAATTCCAGCTCTAAATATTTCAGCTAAGTAAGCAGAAAAACATGATAAAACAATAACTCCGGCCACATATCGATTATCGAGTTCTAAATTATTTGCGATGTAATATATCAACAATACCTGCACTAATAAAGAAGTTTCTTTGATGAGCTCTATATAAAATGTAGATAAAAATCTTAAAAAACAATCGAGCTTAAAGAAAAAACACAAAAAACTCCACCCAAAATTATGCTCAACAATAAAAAAACTAACTATTAAAGTATTTAAAATATTTTTCTTTATAAACTATAATTGCATTAAAATCAAAATGATAAGTGCTTATATTAAAACTACAATAACAAAACAATGTTAAAAATAAAATCAAGAGAATTAAATTAGTGATGATTTTTGATTTTGATAGAGATTTTGGTTTATAATTCTTATTTTTTGAATAAACAAAGACAATAAAAATCTCCAAAATTACAATTTATTCATTTCTTAAAGTATCTAAAATATTGATTTGAGTTGCTTTTTTAGCAGGATAAAAAGATGATAAAGCTATAATGATTAAAGCACCCACAATGGTTAAAGAAAAATCCATTAAAGACAAATCAAGTGGTAATTTACTGGTTCCATAAACATCAGCAGGCAAGGTTACTATATCAAAATTTCCTAAAAGCCATAAAACAAAAAACGCAAGTATCACACCCACTATCATACCACCACCACCAATAAGCATACCTAAGGCAAAAAAACTCTTTTTTACCTCATTTTTGCTTGCACCTAGAGCAAGCAAAAGTGCTATTTCACTACGACGATTCATCACTATCATCAATAAAGAACTTACTATATTTAAACTTGCAACCAAAATAATAAGCATCAATACTATAAAAAGCACTCTTTTTTCAAGCTTTAAGGCTGAAAAGAAATTTTTATTTTGTTCCCACCAACCTACTACAGTATAATCATCTTTTAAATAAGATTTAATTTTTTCAACATCCTTAAAAGCATTATGACTATATACATGAATTCCATCATAATTTGGATTTTTAGGCATCCCAAGTACTTTTTTCAATGCATCAACATCCGTATACATATAAGCCTTATCATAAAATGCAAGTCCTGAAGTAAAACGGGCTTTAACATCAAAACGTTTAGTTTGCGGCACTAAAGAAAATCCACTAGGATTAAGATTTGAAAAAATAAGTGAAAGTTTATCATTTTTATGCAAACCAAATTCATCAGTAAGTGCTGATCCTACAAGTATATCAAAACCACTTAAATTCTCATCCTTTAAAGCTTTGGCAACCACTTCGTTTATTTTTTTTTCATCACTGAAATTAACGCCAAAAAGCACACCACCTTCAAAACGATTATCTCCCTTTACAACAACTTGAGTGCTTAAATAAGGGCTAAATAACAAATTTGGAAATGTTTTTCTTAACTCATCTATAAATTCATCATTTACAGGAGCGTAGAATTTAGGCAAAATAGTAATGGGATAATTCATCACAAAAAAACGCTTTTCAAATTCTTTATCAAAACCATTCATAATTGCCATAGCTGCAAGCAAAACACAAAGTCCTACGCAAACTCCTAAAAAGGCCAAAAGCATAGAAAGATTGATAAAGGGTTGCTCTTTATCAAATCTTAAATACTTAAAAAGTAAATATTTTAAAACGCTTTTATTCAAGCTAAAATTCCTTGCTTAGGACCACTTTTTCCATGGCATTCTTTAAATTTTTTTCCACTTCCGCAAGGGCAAGGAGCATTGCGTGGAACTTTTTTAAATTCAGCTTCGCCAAGATTATCTTCGCTTGCGCCCATTTCTACTGAGCTTTGAAGTAGCTTTTCATTTTCTTCATTGGCTTTATTTTCTAAATTTTGCGCCTCTTCTTGATTAAATTGCACGCTAAAAAGTAGTTTAATACTATCAAATTTAATACGATTGACCAACTCCAAGAAAAGATTATAACTTTCTTTCTTATATTCCACAAGAGGATCTTTTTGATTGTATCCACGAAGTCCTATTCCTGTTTTTAAAATATCCATTTGATACAAATGCTCTCTCCAAGCATTATCCAAAACTTGCAAATATAAAATACGCTCTATATTACACAATTCTTTAATCTCAAGTCTTAACATCTTTTCATTATAAGAATTTTCAAGAATTTGACTTAGTTTATCTTGCATTTCAATGACGCTTAAATTCTCAAAATCTTTTTCACTAATCTGAGTTGAACATTCATACAAAATTTTTGCTTTCAAATTTTCAAAATTTACATTAGAACCACTTTCGTCAAACATATAATCATTTATCACATTTGCACTATACTCAGCAATATTTTGTGAAATTTTCGCTCTAATATCATAATTTTCGTCTAAAAGCTCATTGCGATAACGATAAATGGTTTTTCTTTGTTCGTTTGCTACATCATCGTATTCTAATAAATGCTTTCTGCTTTCAAAATGCAAACTTTCCACTTTCTTCTGTGCATTTTCAATCGCTCTTGTAACGATTCTTGACTCTATACTTTCACCCTCTTCTATGCCCAAGCGATCCATAATACTTTTAATGCGATCCCCACCAAAAATTCTTAAAAGATTATCTTCTAAACTTAGATAAAAACGACTTATTCCAGGATCACCCTGCCTTCCTGCACGACCACGAAGTTGATTATCAATACGGCGGCTTTCATGTCTTTCTGTACCGATGATATAAAGCCCACCCAAAGCCCTAATCTCATCATCGATTTTTATATCCACACCACGACCTGCCATATTTGTAGCGATAGTTACAGCACCTTTTTTACCTGCATCTTGGATAATCAAAGCTTCTTGCTCGTGATTTTTAGCATTTAAAACATGATGAGGGATTTTCTCTTTTACAAGCATATTGTGAAAAACTTCACTGCGCTCTATACTTGCGGTTCCTACAAGTACAGGCTGACCTTTAGCATTGGCTTTTTTAATCTCTTCAATCACGGCTTTGAATTTTTCATTTTGAGTTTTATAGATAAGATCATCTTTATCTTGTCTTTTAATAGGAATATTTGTCGGTATAGAAATAACATCTAAACTATAAATTTGAGAAAATTCAGTCGCTTCTGTTTGTGCAGTTCCTGTCATACCTGCGAGTTTATTATACATTCTAAAATAATTTTGAAAAGTAATATCTGCTAAAGTTTGGCTTTCTTCTTGAATTTTTACATTTTCTTTAGCTTCTAAAGCTTGATGCAACCCTTCGCTAAAACGACGTCCTTCACTTAAACGCCCTGTAAATTCATCAACGATAATAACTTCTTTATTGCTTAAAACATAATGTACATCTTTTTCAAAAAGATTATGTGCCTTTAAAGCTTGATCAAGTTGATGAGCTAAGATAGCATTCTCAAGACTGTATAAATTTTCCACGCCAAAAAGTTTTTCAGCCTTAGCAATGCCTGCCTCTGTAATCAAAACGCTACGATTTTTCTCATCTACTACAAAATCGCCCTCAGGTTTTGCAGGGGGTAAAACTGCTTCACCTTTTTGCATTTGTTTCGCTACTTCATTGGCTTTAATATAACCATCTAAAGTACGATTTGTAGGACCACTGATAATAAGCGGGGTTCTTGCCTCATCGATTAAAATACTATCTACTTCATCTACAATAACAAAATTATGTTCTCTTTGAACTTTTTGAGCTTTTGAAAATTTCATATTATCACGCAAATAATCAAAACCAAATTCATTATTGGTTCCATAAGTAATATCGCAATCATAAGCTTGCTTATGCTCTAAATCACTATTTTGAGAAGAAAGCACCACGCCTACGCTAAAACCTAAAAAATTATAAATCGCACTCATTTGTTCAGCATCTCTTTGAGCTAAATAATCATTTACTGTAACGACATGTACACCTTTTCCACTCATAGCATTTAAAACAACAGGTAAGGTCGCTACAAGAGTTTTACCCTCCCCTGTTTTCATTTCTGCGATTTTTCCATCGTGCAAAACCATACCACCGATTAACTGCATATCAAAATGACGCATATTTAAAGTTCTCTTACCTGTTTCTCTGACTATAGCAAAAACATCATTTAAAATATCATTTTCGTTTTTTTCTCCGCTTAAAATTTGCTCTTTAAATTTTGCAAATTCGGCTTTTAATTCATCATCACTTAAATTTTGATACTTGCTTTCTAAAGCATTAATTTGTACTACACGCTTGAAGTATTTCTTAATTTCACGATCATTTTTTGTTCCAAAAATGGCTTTTAAGGTATTTAAAAACATTTTAAACCTTTGTAAATTTTTCAAGCTATTATTATAACGATTATTTAATTAAAATTAGCTAGAATGATATAAAAAATATAATTTTTTTAAGGAAAATAAATGAAAAAAGCATTCTTGATATTTTTTATTTTTATGGGACAACTTTTTGCTCTTGATCTTAATTTTAATACCTTCTCAAGTGATTTTACCCAAATAGTAAAATCCAAAAACTCCACACTTTCTTATTCTGGGCATTTTATACTGAGTAAAAATCAAGCATATTGGAGCTATGATACTCCTAGTAAAAAAGAGATTTATATCAACAAAAATCAAGTAACCATAGTAGAGCACGATCTAGAGCAAGTCATTTTCTCACATCTTGATAACATTCCAAATCTTAATGAAATTTTCAAAAAAGCAAGTCTTATATATAAAGATAAACTTATAGCGAGATATGATAATATAGACTATACAATTAAACTTTATCAAGAGCAAATTCAAAGCATATCCTACAAAGATGAATTTGAAAATGATGTTATAATCAATCTAAATAATCAAATTAAAAACCCAAAAATTAACTCTGATGTTTTCAAGGCAAAAATTCCGCAAAATTATGATATAGTTCGCTAATTTTGCGTCGAATTTTCATCAAGCTTTATATCATAGCCTGTTTGCGGCAAATAATAACCCTTGCTTGTATTATTTTCTTTAAATATTTGCGGAGGATTGGCGATTAAATCCCTTTTAATTTTTTCTTCTATATCTGGAGTCATTTTAGGTGTATTTAAATTATCTATATTGATTTCTCCATTGTCATTTTTATTTTCTTCATCTGGATCTTTGAAAAGCTGTTCAACTTCCTTAGCCTCTATATCTGGAACACTAGGGGATGGAACTTTTTCAACACTAGGAGCTTGAGTTTTAGGAACTTCTAAATTTTCAAGTGCTTTTTTTACCTCACGACCCATACCCTTCTCTCTAGCCTCAGTGCTTTCTAAAAAGCGTTTAAATTCCTCTAAATCAAATTTTTCCACTCCGCTTAAAGATATAATATATATATCATCTAATTTAATCTTATATTTCTTATCTAAAAATTTTTCTAAAGTTTTTTTAAAATTATTTTTTCCAATTTCTGTAAAAATATCTTCGTAAAAAAACCCTGAAACTACTGTATTTACAGCATCAATTAACTTATTCTCATTTTCTTTTAAATTATTCCCATCAAATTCTAAAGAAATTTCAACTTTTTTAAGAACATTTGTCCCACTTTTAGAATATAAATCTGTTCTTATTTTATCTATTTCAAGATTTTGAGCATTTAAACTCAAAGCCAAAAAAACACTTAAAAATATTTTTTTCATTTAATGCCTTTAAATGATTTGTTCTTGTATTTCAAGATCTAAAAAATTATGTTTTTTATAAAAGTCGATCACATTAGGATCTATTTTTAAAATATTAGCAAAATAAAATCCGAAATTTATCTTTTTTGTAGAATAAATTTTTAAAGTATTTGGATTTGTAGCACGAGAAAGAGCGACATAAAGCTGTCCATTTTCAAAAATATGATCAATATCACACACTAACTTTTCAATACTCATACCTTGTGATTTATGTATAGTGATAGCATAAGCTAATTTAATAGGAAACTGTGTAACACTTGCAAGAATATTAACAACAAAATCTTTACCTGATTGCTCAAGCTCTTCCATAAAAAAAGTATAAGGTTCAAGTAAAATTTTCATCCCATTATTTTTAATAATACTAATATAACTTTTCTCTTCTTCATAAAGAATATCTTCTATAATACCTTGCTCTCCATTATAATAATTCTTGTCCCAATTATTTATACAAAAAATAATACGAGCACCTATTTTAATATTTAATTCTTCTAATATATTTAAGCTTCTAACCCAAGAATCAAGTTCTTCATCTTTTATTCTCTTATCTTCTTTTTTAACTTGAGCCTTAAAACATACAAGTGGGGTTTCAAGCTTGCTTAATTTTTCTTGATTGATATTGTTTACTTTTTTATTGATGCCACAAAGCAAAGTATAATCATCTTCTAAATTTTCTAATTCTTTGTAATCAATTTGCAAAGATTCAAAAAAACTTAAAATTTTTTCATCTAAAAAACCTTGTCTAATCAAAGATAAATGGTTATAAAATTCCATATTTTGCGTCCTTTTAGGCTGAGAAAGTTTAATATTCTTAAAATTTAAATCTTGCCAAAAAAACGAAGAAAAAGCATAATAAGAATGACTAAATAGAGTTTCTTTTTTTTCTTTAATCACGGGAGGCAGTTGAAAAAAATCTCCAACAACTAAAATTTTTCCATTAAATTGAGAATTTTTAAGTCTAAAGCCTATCATTTCAAAAACATTTGGACTAACCATGGAAATTTCATCGATAATAATAAGCTCAATCGTTTTTAAAAGCTCTTTAAGTTTTGTTAATTTTTCTTTTTGTTTTTGATTGCGATCCAATGCACTTAATTTCATCATATCATCACAATACCCTAAACAAAAAAAGCTGTGTAAAGTAACACCGCCTATATTAAACGCCGATAGAGCGCTAGAACCAAGAGCTATAGCTAATTTTTTTTGTTTTCTATAAGATTTGATAAGCTCATTTGTCAAAAAGCTTTTACCAACTCCAGCACCACCACTTAAAAAAACATTATCATAAGCTAAAATTTTTTCTAGTTTATCAAGCATTATATTTCCTTGGCTTTAATTATAACTATTTTTTCTAAAAGGTTGATTATGAAATCTTGTTTATATTTTACTTTTATAGTGCTATTTTTAACAGCTTGTTCAACAAAAAATTTAACTTCACTTCATCATGAAAATTTAGAACAAAAAAATGAAAATAAACATTATGCAAAACTTGAATACGAACAAAATGTAAGCATTTTGCCACAATTTACTTACGATATTAATTTTGATGTAAAACGATATAAAAAACATTTCTTTAATCCTTGGCATGATTCATTTAAAAATTACAAAGGACAAAATATTTTTTGGTCCTTTCCTTTATATTTAAATTCAAAAAATACTTATTATTTTTTCAATAAACAAATTATTCCGCTTTCATGGTTTAAAAATGCTATAAATAACGCAAATATCCAAGAATTTGGCAAACTTAATCAAAAAGCTTTGATTATCCAAAATACAATCATTAAAAATCTTCCAACCCAAAGAGCTATCTTAAAAAATCCTTTTTTTGAAAATGAAGGAATTCCTTTTGACTATGCAAGCGATGGTATTTTAAATGCTGGAACCCCTGTCTTAATTTCACATTTTAGTAAAGATAAGCGTTATGCTTTTGTTTTAAGTGAAGCTGGATTTGGATTTGTTGAAAGCAAAAATTTGGAATTTTTCTCAAACGATAGAGCAAAAATCTATGAAAATCTCAACTTTATCACACCCCTAAAAGAAAAATTGGCTATCTATAGCGAGGATGGTAAATTTTTCTTTGAAAGTAGAATCGGTGCTATCTATCCTTACTACAAAAAAGATAAAAATTATTTTTACGGAAAAATAGGTTCTAAAAAATATAAAATTTCTAAAAAAGATGTATCTCAATTTCCTTTACAATTCAATGATAAAAATTTAAAAAATCAACTTTCACAAGTTTTAAATTTACCTTATGGCTGGGGTGGTTATAATTTTGAAAGAGATTGTTCTTTGCTAACTCGTGATATCTTTTCAGCTTTTGGACTTTATCTACCAAGAAATTCAGCTGCGCAAAAAAATTCTTTTAATCATTTTGATATAAGCACTCTTAGTAATTCTCAAAAAAAAGATTTTTTAAATCACTTTGGAAAAGCTTATCTAAGCTTACTTTATTTACCTGGACATATTATGCTTTATGCGGGACAAATTGCAAATAATAATATTGCTATACATAATATATGGGGCTTAAGAAAAGATGCAACCCAAAGACTTCTTATAGGTTCTAGTGTCATCACTTCTTTAGAAATAGGAAAAAATGAAATTTTAGAAGATAATTTACTCTTATCAAGACTTAAAGAAATAAGTTTTATAAATTTAAATGAACAAGAAAAAAAGCAAATAAAAAGCTATCTTGAAAATATACAAAGCAAATAAGATTTATTGATTTAATCAATAAATCTTTTAGTTAAATCTGCAAAATATTCTATGCGCCTATCTCGTAAAAAAGGCCACCAACGACGCACATTTTCACTTCTTTTTTTATCTATTTCTATGATTTTTACACATTCATTTTGATTGTCTAAAAGACAAAGTTCTTCACCTTGAGGGCCAAAAACAAAAGAATTTCCCCAAAATCTTATACCCTCTTCTACCCCACTTGTATCTTTTTCAAAACCTACTCTATTGATAGCTACCACATGCAAACCATTGGCTATAGCATGTCCTTTTTGTACGCCAAGCCAGGCATTGAGTTGTCTTTGTTTTTCTTCATCTTTATCCTTATCAAACCAACCAATTGCCGTAGGATAAATAAGAATCTCAGCTCCTTTTAAAGCCATAATTCTTGCTGCTTCAGGATACCACTGATCCCAACAAATAAGCACTCCAAGTTTGCCTAAACTTGTATCTATAGGCTCAAAACCCAAATCTCCAGGAGTAAAATAAAATTTTTCATAAAAACAAGGATCATCAGGTATGTGCATTTTGCGATATTTACCTGTTATAAAACCATCTTTTTCAAAAACCACTGCAGTATTATGATAAAGTCCGGCACTTCGTTTTTCAAATAGCGAAGTAATAAGTACTATTTGATTTTTTTTAGCTATATTTGCCCAAAATTTCACATCTTTTTCATAATCATTAGCATAATCAAAAAAATTTACATTTTCACTTTGACAAAAATACTCACTTTGATGAAGTTCTCCTAAACAAACAAGCTCAGCTCCTTGCTTGGAGGCTTCTTCTATAAATTCACAAGTTTTTTTTATAGTTTGTTCTTTATTTGAATGAAATTTTTGCTGTATTAAAGCGATTTTCATTGTCTTTGCCTTTCTTGTTCTGCATCATCATAAGGATCTAAATGAATTTGTATATCCCATTTTTCATTTTCAAACATCTTACGCACACCCTCTTCTATTTCATCTGAAATTTTATGTGCATTTAAAAGCGAAATTATAGGGCAAAAAACCAAATGTACACTTAAGTAATTACAACTTGGAGTTTTACGCGTCTTTAGTTCATGGTAAGAAATGATTTCAGGATTATTAGAAATCAAAGTGCAAATTTTATCCACTTGTTCTTTAGGTAAAGCTTCATCCATTAAGAAAGCCAAAGCTTTTTTAATGATTTTAAAAGCAGAAAATGCCGTATAAAGACTGATCACTATCCCAAAAATAGCATCAATAATATGTAAATTTGTAAAATAAACTAAAACCAAAGCCCCTAAGGTACAAGCATTGGTTAAACAATCTGTTTTGTAATGCAAAGCATCACTTTCTATAATCAAACTTTTGGTTTTTTTGGCTACATAATTTAAAAAAAGTACAAGAAAAAAAGTAATAATTAAAGCAAAAATCATCACATAAATGCTTGAATTTAAATCTTTAATTTCTTCTTTATAATAAATCTTTAAAATACTCTCATAAAAAATAAAAACCCCCACGCCAACTATAAAAACACCTTCTGATAAACCCATTAAAGCTTCTATTTTAGAAAAACCAAAATTATAATTTTCATTCGCCTTTTGTGAGCTTTTTTTAAGAGCTAAAAAATTAAAAGCAGAAATAGCAAAATCCATTAAAGAATCAATCGCACTTGAAAGCACCGCAACAGAACCGCTTGTTAAGCCCACTATAAATTTAACTAAGGCTAAAACAATAGCACATAAACTTGCTATAAGAGTTGCTTTTTTTTGTAAACTCATCTTAAACCTTTAAAACGATTTTGACAAGAGCAATGTAAAGAGCCGTTTTGTCGTAAAAAAACCCTTGCATCTACTCCTATAATTTTACGATTAGGCAAAGCTTTAGAAAGTTTTTCAGCTATGATTTCATCATTTTTATCCTTATAAAAAGGCACAATTAAAGCATTATTTATAAAAACAAAATTTGCATAAGTCGCACCCAGTCTTCTTCCTTTGTAATACAAGGGCTTAGGTATAGGAAGTTCTAATAAATCAAACCCTGTTTTTTTAAGCTCTTCTTTCATTTTTCGCAAAGGCAAATAATGCTCATCTTCTTTATCTTCGCAAATACAGTGCGCTATAGTATTTTTATCTACAAATCTTGCCAAGGTATCGATATGATGATCCGTATCATCACCTTTTATGAAACCATTTTCTAGCCAAATAATTTGTTTTAAACCAAAAATTTCTTTTAATTTTATATCAATTTGAGTTTTGTTTAGATGAGAGTTTCTATTTTCATTTAAAAGACAATGAGAGCTTGTAATCATCACACCCTCTCCATTAAAATCAATACTTCCTCCTTCTAAAATAAAATCAACCTTTTTAAGTTCCTCTTTAAATTTCTCTTTAAAAAGCTTAGAATTTACAGCATTATCAAGCTCACTTTCAAATTTATTTCCCCAAGCATTAAAAGTAAAATCAAGACCCTTTAATCGCCCATTTTCTACTATATCTATAGCTCCAAAATCACGTATCCAAGTATCATTGGTATCACATTTAAAATACTCTACATTTTTTATATTTTTAAAATTTTCAAAATCACTCTGTTTAGGAGCTATAAGTAAAACTTTTTGAAATTCACTCACCACTTTTATAAATTCTTTGTAACTTTGCAAAATTTCCTCTAAGTATGGCTTCCAATCGCTTTTTTCATGGGGTAAAGAAAGCATAAGATATTCTTGCTCACTCCATTCAGGAATTGATTTTATCATTTAACTACCTTTTTTGATAATAAAATTATAATTGTATCATTTTTTAGACTTTTGTCAAATTTAAGAAGATTACCTCGATATTTCGAGGCTTTAGAGTATTATTTAAAAAAGATTTTCATTTCATCATTACTTAAAACAAGTTTTCCATTTTCATTTGAAATTTTAAAAGTTCCTCTGAAATTTGAAAGAAAAGAATTTTCAAAATCCATTACATCCATTGGGTGACAAAGCATTTGAGTTGAAACTACACGATCGCCTTCAATTTGCAAAGCATCTGCCTTAGTTTGGTAAGAACCAAAAAAACGATTACACCCTGCATAACCATAAAATTTATTATTTTCAAAACTAATATTTGGACTTTCCTCTGCGTTTTTTGGATCAAAAATTTTACCATTTACTATAATTTTTTCTATTTTGAAAAGCTGATTTTGCACAAGCTCATTATTATCTTTAGAAGCAGATGAAGTAACAGAAGTACTAGCACAACCTGCAAAAAAAGTTACAGTTAAAGCAATTTGAAGCATTTTTTTCATTTTATTCCTTTAAATTTGAAATTGATTAAGTTCTCTTTCGAGATTATGACACACTATTTTAACTCATCTGCAATTTGAAGTAGAATTTTAGAAATTTCTTCATTCTTTTTCCTTATTTGAACATTTTCCTGCATGCGAAAAAGTAAATTTTATATATTCTCTAAAGATGCTTTATTTTTCTATATTTTTTGAATTATGACTTGCACCACTAACTGCCTTATGGTTTTTTTGATAAATTGATTGATATATCCACAAGCTAAAACGATTTGATCTTGACCTTTTTAACTGAAATACGAGCTTTTAAATTTCCACTTCCTTGAGCTAATTCTTTAGCATGATTTAAAAGTTTTAAAACAGGCTTTCCAACAACAACTTTAAGCATCAAAAGAACCACAAAGAGTAAAAATCAAAGCGATAGTAAATATTATAATATAAGATTGACTGGTTTTACTTATATCTTTTTGAACACCTTCTAAAGAATGTGATATATCCATAACCCCAATCACACTTCCTGTATTAGCATTTCATGACAAGTAACACAACTTTCATCTGCAATCAAAGGGCGTATCAATCTTAAATACACAACACCATTTATATTTTCTTCCAAAGCTTGAATTTTAGGATTTGAAAATTGTTCTATAATACGCTTATCATTTGAAATTTAAGGGACTTTCATTTCAAAAAGTTCTATAGTGTCTTTTGAAGGATAAATTTTAATATCGCTAATACCCTCTATGCTTTTTGCATCTTCAATGGCTTCTTTAATTTTTTCAGGATCTCCTAAATTCATAGCCATTCTCATTGTTTGAAAAACAGAAGTACTTACGATATCTAAATTTGCCCTGCTCATTTTATTGGCAGTATTTTTAAAGTCCAAATTTAAAATCACCTGCATCACAATGAAACTTATAAACAACCACAAAAATTGCAGCAGAAACCTTAAATCCTATAGTTTTGAACATCACAGTTTCCTAAAAATAAAAATTTTGAGAAATATTTTACATAATTTATTTAATTTTTATTAAATTATGTGTAAAAAATATACTATTCCATTAAACTTAATGTAAGAAATGTCTTACTCCCGTAAAATAAAGTGCCATGCCATACTCATCGACTGCTTTTACTACTTCATCATCTCTTATACTTCCGCCTGGCTCCACTATAGCTTTAACCCCCACTTTGCTTGCTTCATCTATGCTATCTCTAAATGGAAAAAAGGCTTCACTTGCTAAAACGCAACCTTGTAAATCAAGTCCCATTTCTTTAGCTTTAGCAATAGCTGCTTTTGCCGCATCGATTCTGCTTGTCATACCCATACCTATAGCCACCATAGCGCCATTTTTTACATAAACAACATTGTTTGATTTGGTAAATGCTGCTATTTTCATGGCGATTTCAAGATCTTTTAATTCTTCCTTACTTGCCTCTCTTTGACTCATAAGCTTTGCATTTTTAAACTCATCTTCGCCAACTTCATCACTGTTTTGATACACAAAACCCCCATCAATATGTTTAAAATCATATTTATCAAAACTGCGGATTAAAAATGGACTTTCTTGAGTGAAAATTTTAATGCGTTTTTTACCTTCAAACACAGCTAAAGCTTTTTCATCTACATTGGCTGCGATGACTACTTCTACATAAATTTCATTGATTTTATTTGCCAAACCCTCATCAAGAGTTCCATTGATTGCAACCACTCCTCCATAAGCACTAACGCTATCGCATTTTAAAGCATGTATATAGCTTTGTACTAAATTTTCTTTTATAGCAAAACCGCAAGGATTTCCATGTTTTACTATAGCAATAGCTGGAGCTTTATCGAAACTACTAGCTAAATTTAAAGCTGCGTTAATATCGGTTAGATTATTAAAACTTGCTTCGCCTTTAAGGGCTTTGAAATTTGCACTAAAAAAGGCATCAAACTCGTATAAAGCCCCTTTTTGATGTGGATTTTCTCCATATTTTGTATCAAATACTTTTTGTCCTACTATAAATTTACTCGCTCCAAAACCTCCGTTAAAGCGTTCATTCATATAATTTGCAATATAAGCATCATAATTTGCCGTATGCTCATAAGCTTTTATCATTAAACCTAGGCGAAATTTTTCATCATTTTGACCCTTTTTTAAAGTCTCAATGACCTTTTCATAATCAAGTGGATCGCAAAGCACTATAACATCTTTATAATTTTTTGCAGCACTTCTTATCATTGCAGGTCCACCTATATCGATATTTTCTATAATTTCATCAAAATCATCGCTCATGATAGTGGTTTTTTTAAAAGGATATAAATTCACACAAACTAGATCAATTCCTAAAATTTCATTTTCTTTTGCTTGTTTGATATGATTTTCATTGCTTCTTTTGTGTAAAATTCCACCATGAATCTTAGGGTGTAAAGTCTTTACACGCCCTTCAAAAAGCTCAGGACTTTTTGTAAAATCACTCACTTCTACAACCTTTACTCCATTTTCTTTTAAAAACTTAAAAGTCCCACCTGTTGAAAGAATCTCAAAGCCTAAATTTTCAAGCTCTTTGCCAAATTCTACTATACCTTCTTTATCACTCACACTAAGTAATGCTCTCATTTTTACCTTTCTAAATGTTTTTTAACTTTTTCATAAGCTTCGTTGATTTTTTGAAATTTCTCTACACCGATTTGAAGCTCTTCTTCGCTGACATTGTTTGCGTTTAAAATGTCAGGATGGTATTTTTTTGCTAAATTGCGATATTGTTTTTTTACCGCATTTAAATCTGCATTATTTGGAAGTTCTAAAATAGTAAAAGCTTCATCAAGACTTAATTCTTTTTTAGAACTTTTTAAATTTGAAAGACTTGCTATAAAAGCGTCTAATTCGCTTTTTGCTATATCAAAGGCTTTAGCAATTTGCTCTAAAATTTCACGCTTTTTAGCATTAAAATCTGCATCGATTAAAGCCATAAAAACAAGCACACGCAAAACATTAAAACGCTCATTTTTAGGTAAAGGCACTTCTTTTAAAAAATCTTTTGCCACATAAAAAGCATCACTTAAATTTTCTTTATGTTCATTAAAACTTGCTTTTAAAAAAGCTCTTTCTTTTTCATCTTTGGCATTTGCATCTAAAAGATCTTTGATCATTTCAGCTTCATTTTCACTTACTCTGCCATCGCTTTTTGCAATTTTTGCCAAAAGTGCGATAACATAGTAATTCATACGCCTTTTAAACTCATCCATTCTCTCCTCCATAACCCCACGAGCAAAACCTTTAGCAAAACCTTTAGCTCCTCTTGTGGCCGAATTTAAAAAATCCTGCTTCCCCCAAGTTTTATAATACCAATAAAATACCAAAACAACAAGTATAATTAAAACTAGAGTCATTGGATTTGCTCTTTAAAACTTTCAAAATAAAGCTTATCAAGTTCAGCTTTATTTAACTCGATACTATCAAGTTTAAAATATTTTTCGCTTGTACTCATACCTAATTTATAAGCTTTTACTCCAAATTCTTTAGCTAAGGTTAAAAAAGCTTCTTCATTTTCTTTGCTAAGTCCTACTATAGCACGACTTGCACTCTCATCAAAGATCATTTTTTCATCATCAAAACCACTTTTTAAATTTGCACCCACACTAGAAATAGCAAACATTTTCGCCAAAGTCATAGCAATACCCCCTATTCCTACGCTATTGGCACACTCAAGCAAAGAAATTTGATTGGCTTTGTAAAGTAAATTCCAAAGTGCAAGTTCAGCTTTATAATCAAGCTCTTTAAGGCTTCCTGATACTTTTTTATCTTGGATTTTCATTGCCATCGATCCACCAAATTCTCCTAAACTTTCACCCAAAAGATAAACGCTTAAATTTTCTTTTTCAAAACTAGCTTTTAAGGTTTTGTTTGCATCTTCTAAAACCCCTACACTTACTATAGTAGGACTTGGATAAATGCTTACGCCTTCGGTTTCATTATAAAGTGAAACATTTCCACTTACTACTGGAGTATTTAGCTCTTTACAAGCTTCTTTAATACCCTCACAGCCTTGTGCGACTTGCCACATTATTTCAGGATTTTGCGGATTTCCATAATTTAAACAATCGCTTATTGCCAAAGGCTTAGCTCCTGTGCAAGCAACTTTTCTTCCTGCAGATGCTACTGCCAAAGCCGCTCCTATTTTAGGATTTACATAATTTAAGCGTGAATTACATTCTATAGCCATGGCTACACTTACACCATTTTCTTTGATACGAATAACACTAGCACCTAATTTTCCATCAGCTTTTATGGTATTAGTTTGCACACTTGAATCAAATTGATCATAAATAAAAGCTTTATTATTAATATTTTCACTTTGAAGCATTTGTACAAAAAGCTCTTGAATACTCGATTTTAGCTCAAATTTATAATCTTTAATTTCACTTAAATATTTTGGCTCACTTATAGGACGACTTAAAATCGGTGCTTTTTCGCTTAAAGGCTTAATAGGAATAAGTCCTACAAGCTCATCATGCCAAAAAAGCTCCATTTTCCCTGTATTGGTAACTTCGCCCATAACTACAGCATCTAAATCCCATTTTTTAAAAATTTCTATAACCTTATCTTCATAGCCTTTTTTCGCACAAATAAGCATTCTTTCTTGAGATTCGCTAAGCATTAGCTCATAAGGAGTCATACCGCTTTCACGCATAGGGGTTTTATCTAAGAAAAGTTTCATGCCGCTGCCACTTCTTCCTGCCATTTCAAAAGAACTTGAAGTAAGCCCTGCAGCACCCATATCCTGAATACCTACAATATAATCAGTTTTAAAAAGCTCTAAGCAAGCTTCCATAAGAAGTTTTTCACTGAAAGGATCGCCAATTTGTACAGTTGGACGTAAAGATTTACTTTCTTCATTGAAGCTATCACTCGCCATAACCGCTCCACCAAGTCCATCACGCCCTGTTTTTGAACCCACATAAATCACAGGATTTCCTACACCTTCAGCCTTAGCATAAAAGATATCTTCACTTTTACAAACTCCTAAAGCAAAAGCATTAACTAAGATATTTCCATTAAAACACTCATCAAAAGCACATTCTCCACCTATAGTTGGCACACCCATGCAATTTCCATAATGAGAAATTCCATTTACCACACCTTTAACAAGGTATTTTTGATGTTTGCCACATTTTTCATCGTGAATATTGCCAAATTTTAGAGAATTTAGTCCTGCAACCACTCTTGCCCCCATAGTAAAAACATCACGCAAAATTCCCCCTACTCCCGTAGCCGCACCTGCAAAAGGTTCGATAAAGCTGGGGTGATTATGACTTTCTATTTTAAAAACCGCTGCCATACCTTGCCCGATATCAACAACCCCTGCGTTTTCTCCTGGACCTTGAATCACCCAAGGTGCTTTAGTTGGAAAATCATTAAGATATTTTTTACTGGATTTATAAGAACAATGCTCACTCCACATCGCAGAAATAACCCCAAGTTCTAATAAATTTGGTTCACGTCCTAAAATTTCTAAAATTTGTGCATATTCCTCATCGCTGATTTTATGTGCTTCTATGGTTTCTTTATCCATTTTATCTTTATCCTTTCATTTTCCTAAACAAAAATTACCAAACATTTCGTCTAAAATTTCATCTCTTTGGAAATCTTTAGTAAATCTTGCAAGTTCACTAATCGCTAAATTAAGTTCAAAAGCAAAAAGCTCTAAAGAACTTTCCTCTAAAAGCCCCTTAGCTCTAAAAATCGCCTCGCTTGAAATTTTACAAGCATTAATAAGATCTAAAGAACTTACCATAATACCTTCACTATCAAAAGAATTAAGATAATTTTGCAATTCTTCTTTTAATAAAGTTATGTCTTTTTGAGCACTCAGTTTGATAAAATTCTTATTTTGAGTATTTTTGAAAATATTTTCTAAATCGCTTTTGTTTAAAATCCAAAAGATTTTTTTATCAGTATTTGCTAGTAATTCAAAAATTTTCTCATCTTCTTTATCTTGCTCTCTTGAAGCATCAAAAACTGCCAAAATAATATCTGCATCTTCTAAACTTTTTTTACTTAAGGCCACGCCAATTTGTTCTATGGTGTCTTTACTTTCTCTAATTCCTGCTGTATCTATAATACGTAATAAATGCGTTCCTAGTTTAAAACTCTCTTCTATAGTATCACGAGTAGTGCCTGCTATATGTGAAACAATGGCTCTTTCATAGGAAAGTAAAGCATTTAAAAGCGAGGATTTACCTACATTTGGCTTACCTACAATAGCGATTTTAAAACCTTCTATAAGTCCTTTTTTACTTTGAGAAAGTGTATAAATTTCTTTTAAAATTCTAGAATTTTCTTCACACATAGTAGAAATTTGCTCTAATAAATCAGAAGGTAAATCATCATCTGCATAATCAATGCTTGTTTCTACAAAAGCTAAGGTTTTAACTAAATCTGTGCGAATTTTTTCTAAAAGCTCTCTTAAATTTCCTAACATATTGCGTGCTATGATTTTGGCTGCAAGTGCGGATTTTGAAAGTATGAGATCTTGTATATTTAAGGCTTTTAAAGGAGTCATTTTACCATTTAAACACGCTCTTTTGCTAAATTCTCCTGCTAAAGCAAGTCTTGCTCCTAAACCCACAAGTTCTTCAAGTAAAATTTCACTCACGCTAAATCCCCCATGAGTTTGAAACTCCACTATATCTTCGCCTGTAAAACTATAAGGGGCTTTAAAGTATATCATTATAGCTTCATCTATGATTTCATTATTTTGATTAAAAAGTTTTGTAAAAGTAGCATGGCGTGGGGTGAGTTTAGTTTTTCCACTAAGCTTTAAAGCAAATTCTAAAGCTCTTTCACCGCTTAATCTTACGATAGAAATCGAACCCACACCATGAGCTGTGGCAATAGCTGCTATAGTATCACTCATCTTTTTTTAAAAAATCGTTTATTACAACAAATCTTTGATCATTATTTTGCTTAATTCCTACATACTTATCAGGAAATTGTGCTCTTAATTGCTCTAAAGCAATTTTTATCAAAACCCCATCTAAAGGTTTGGTTTGTCCGCGTCCATGAATTTTAATTTTTTCAATCACGCTTTGTAAATAAAGCTGCATACCTTGAATTTGATTTTCTAAAAATTGAGCGATTTCAAGACGCACTAAAAGATTATATTTTAAATTGATCCAGTTATGCAAAAGATAAGAAATGGCTTTGTAACGATGTGCTTCTTTACCTATCATCAAAGCAGCATCTTCTCCATCCAATCGGATTAAAACACAATCTTCATCATACATTCTAAGTTCACTAAGTTGTATTTTAAACTGGGAACTTTCTAAAAGTTTTATAAGCTGAATACGAATCTCATCTAAAATATCCTGAGTATTACGTACTCCTTTGCTTTCTCTATGAAAACTATCAAAAATTTCATCACTTTTTACTGTGTATTTTTCTTTTTGGCCTTTATTTTTTTCATTTTTTATTTCAATCTTGTTTTCTTGTTTTGGCTCGTGTATTTCTAGTTTGTGATTTTTTGAACTTGCAAATTCTTTTTTAGGATTTTTTTTCAAAATCCTTTTTTTTGCTTTAACCTCTATAATTGCTTTTTTTCTTCCAAGTCCAAAAAAACCTTTTCTTGGGTGCTGAATAATCTCATATTCTAAATCCATCACAGAACATTCTAAATTTCTTGAAGCTTCTGTTAAAGCACTTTGAAGATCAATGGCTTCGATTTTCATTTTTTATGCTCCGCTTGTTTTTTGTGATGTTCTTTAGCAAATATTTTATTGATCACCCATTGTTGAACTAAAGAACAAAGATTGTTTACGAACCAATAAAGCGTAAGTCCTGCTGGGAAAGTGATGAAGAAAAAGGTAAAAATCACTGGTAAAAATTTCATAATCTTAGCTTGCATAGGATCTTGTATAGTCATAGGTGTAATAAGTTGTTGTAAAAACATCGTTACACCCATTAAAATAGGTAAAATAAAATAAGGATCCATTACCGATAAATCATGTATCCAAAACGCCCAAGAAGCTGCTTTTAACTCAATAGCATTAAGCAATACGCGATAAATAGCAAAGAAAATAGGAATTTGCAAAAGTATAGGTAAACAACCACTCATAGGATTTGCACCATATTTTTTATAAAGCTCCATCATATGCATATTCATTTTTTGTGGATCGCCTTTGTAACGCTCTCTAATATCTTTCATTTTAGGAGCAAGATCTTTAAGTTTATTCATAGAAATCATAGACTTATAAGTTAGTGGAAATAAAATAATACGCACAATTAAAGTCATCACAACGATAGCCCAACCCCAATTTCCTATATACTGATGCAAGAAATTCAAAAACTCAAACATAGGTTTAGCAATAAAAGTAAACCAACCATATTCAACAACTGCTTCAAGGCGTGGATCTATACTTCTTAAAATCACATGTTCTTTAGAACCTATATAACCTCCTGCTTTGAATTCATTATCACTATAAGCAAAAACTATAGGGTTTTTATTAGCATCTTTACTAATTGCTACATTTAAAGGTTTATCAAAATTATAAAAGAAAGTTGCATAATATCTATCAAAAGCTGAAGTCATTACGACATTATTAGCACTTTCATCCTTTTCTACATCTCCATCTTTATAAGTTTCGATGGTTTCTTTATTATCCATTACCAAAGCACCATGAACTGTATAGCTATCTACGGCAATATTTGGACGATATCCTGGACTAATAAAATAATTTGAATTATTGCTAAGTTTAACTTCTATCTCATAATTTCCTTTTGGATAAAAGGTGATATCTTTTTCGATTTTCAATCCAGAAAGATTTTGGGTGAGTTTTAAAACTTGACTTCCATTTTCATCAACAAAAAGATTATTGGCATTAGCGACATAAGGAGTTTTAAAAGCCTCTGAATTAATACCTGGATCACTAAAACGCATTTCTAAAGGATAAGGACTATTTTCCTTGCTAACAAGATTTATAAATTCTCCTTTCTCGTTTTGATATTTTTTATCTTTCAAATAAAAAGCAGAAATTCTACCAAAAAAGTCAATTTGTGCTTCAAAATGTTTACTTTGAACTTTAGATATCATACTATCTTGCGAAACTAAAGCCGCACTTGGAGTATTTGTGGTAGTATTTTGTATATTAGGAGTGTTATTTATGCTCGTGTTTTGTTGATTTTGTTGTATAATGTTTTGTTCTATTTTTAAAGGTTGCTTTGGAATGAAAAAATAATCATAAACAACAAAAAATAAAAAAGAAATCACAACAGCCAAAAGTATACGCTTTTGCTGAAAAATATTATTTGAATTATTCACTGATTTGTCCTTTTAAAGATGATTTTTATAAGATAAAAACTTTTATTTTTATAAGGTATATATAAAAAACAAAGTTGTTTTTTTGCTAAAAATATAGGCTTGAAACATAAATTTATAGGATAAAAATTTTTAGAAACCCTAGGATAATCAAATCCCCCTTTAAAAAAAGGGTTGCATCGTAAAATTCTAAAAAAAGTAGAAATAAAAGCTAGAAAAAAATTCTTTTTTTGAAACTGCCAAAGTGCATACTCAGAACAACTAGGATAATACCTACAAGCAACGGGTTTTAAAGGGCTTAAGAATTTCTGATAAAAACGGAGTATTTTTAGGCATATCATTTGAAACATTCTAGTTTTTTCAATCCCCATTTTAGTTTTTTTTCTAACTTAGAAAAAGAAAGTTCAGTGATTTCATTTTTAGCTACAAAAATATATTTGCCATCTTGAAGATATTTTTCAAACTTAGCAAACAAAGCCCTTAAAATTCGTTTTGAACGATTTCTAACCACTGCTTTTCCAACTTTTTTACTAGCAACAACTGCTATTTTTTTTTCACAACTACTAAGATAAAAAATGATTACACCTTCGCAATGCCATTTTTTACCTACTTTATATACAGATGAAAATTCCTCGTTTGTGCCAAATTTATCAAAATTTTTCACACAGCAAGTCTTTTTCTACCTTTAGTGCGTCTTGCATTGATCACCTTGCGACCATTTTTAGTTTTCATACGAACACGGAAACCATGAGTGCGTTTTCTTGGAGTACCATGTGGCTGATAAGTTCTTTTCATTTGATTTTTCCTTAAAAAATTATAAAATAAACTTGTATTTTATCTTAATCTTACTTATAAATTGCTTTTGATTAAGAGTAATTTTTACATTCTTTTGATAAATTTTGAAATTATTTTTAAAAGGTTAAAAATGTCAGAATTTAAAATTATTGATTTAAGACAAGAAGATTTAGATATTTTGCAAGAGATGATCATAGAATTTGCAAAATACGAAGATATGTTAGATTTTCTTCAATGTACGGAAGAAAATCTAGAACATTCTTTACTAAAAAATAAATTTGCTCGTGCTTTTTTACTAAAAGAAAATGAAAAAACTATAGGCTATATGATTTATTTTTATACTTTTTCATCTTTTTGGGGAAGCGGTGGAATTTATCTTGAAGATATTTATATACGAGAAGATTTTCGCAAAAAAGGTTATGGAAAAGCTGTTTTTAAATTTCTAGGGGAAATTTGTAAAAAAGAAAATTTAAAAAGACTTGACTGGGTTTGTTTAAATGATAATATTTTAGGTATTAATTTTTATGAAAGTTTAAACGCTAAACATCTTAAACAGTGGCGAAATTATCGTCTAAGTGGAGAAAATTTAGACAAATTATGCGATTTATGATAAGAAGTCTTTATTATTTAAAAGCTATGGGGTTTAACTTTGTAGATACACATATAAACTACTTTGAACAAACACAAAATTTTGAAGAATTAAAACAACTTGTTTCATCTTGCACCTTATGTCAATTTTCCAAAACAAGAAAATTTAGCCTCATGGAACCTAAGATAAAAAATGCCAAATTGCTAATTCTTGATGTTTTTGGACAAAAGAGTGAAAATGAAAGCGGAATTTTACTGAATTCAAAAAAAGGAGAAAAATTAAAACGCTATATATATCAAATTTTAGGGCTTTGTGATGAAGATTTTTATTTTTCCTATCTATTTAAATGTTGTTGTAATGGAAAATTTGATGATTTTTCGGTACAATCTTGCTTACCATTTTTCTGGAGTGAGTTAAAACTGATTCAACCTGCTTTTTTGCTTTGTCTAGGAGAATACACATTTAAAAGCTTGGGATTTAAAGATTATCACATTTTAAAAGGTGAAGTTTTTGCTTATAAAAATTTTTTCATAATGCCGAGTTATGATTTAGATTTTATAGAAAAAAATCCAAGTTATGAAAAAAATTTCATACAAGATTTAAAAAAAATTAAAGGATTTTTATGAAAAAAATATTTTTAATATTTTTCTTATCTTGCTATTTGCTTCATGCAAAAGAGCAAAAATTAGTTAATATAAAACCTGTTGAAAATTTTTATCCTAAATTGAGTGTTCAAGAATGTAACACAAACTGTCTTTTTGATCTTTTAGAGTCAAGACTATATCTTAGTTTTTTAAGTGAATTTACAGATCAAAACGATCAATTTTTATCTAATGTTTATGCAAAATTATTAAATTCCATTACTGATTTTGAAAAAAATATTCAAAAAATTACTTCTGTTAAACTTGCGATAATTATCCCAGAAAAAACCTTAAAAAGCTATTCAAATACTATAATAAATTCAAGCATCGCCTATCTTTTAAGACAAAGAGCTGAAATCAAAGTAAAAGTTTTTTTAACCGGTACAGAAAATAGTGATAAAATCCGAGCCGCACTTGATGCAGCACAAGCTCAAGGATATCAGTATGCTATAGCTGGATTTACTCTAAAAGGTGCTAGTGAGCTGAAAAATTACTCAGGAAATATGAAAATTTTTATACCGACTATTCATAAAAACAACATACAAATTTCAAATGAAAATATTATTTTTGGAAGTATTGACTATGATGCTCAAATTGCCACACTTTTAAGTAAATCAAATGCTAATATCGCAATATTTAGCGATGACTCTGCCTTATCAAGCAATCTAAATTCAAGAATTCTTGCTCAAAATAACAGTGCTAGAATATATACCATAGAAGACGAAAAACTTGATTTTAGCAGACTTTTAAGATCACAAGGAGGAGTTAACAATGCCTCGATATTTTTTAACACTCCATTGATTAAAACAGCTCTAGCAAGTTCTCAACTAAGAATTTATAACATTCATCCTTATGTGCTTTTATCCACCCAAATCAACTACAATCCAACATTTTTAAGTTTAACGCAACAAGGAGATAGAGAAAATTTCATTATAGCTAATTCTATCAGTAACCACGATGATAATTTAGTCTACCTTAATGAAATTTTCAATCAAAGCATAGATTATAACTGGATTGCTTATGCTACTAATATAGGAGTTGATTACTTTTATACCGAATTCTTAAATAAAAAAAGCGAAAGCTTGTTTGATGAAAAAATCAAAAATTCTCAAGTTGATTACAAAGTGCGTCTTATGCAAGGTAAACAAGCAAGCTTTGAAGAATTAAAATAATTCTTCAAAAAGCTTTTTTAACTGCGTATCCATTCTAGCTGCTTTTTCATTTTTAATAAAAGCCAAGGTTAATTCCATTTTAAAAAGCAAAAATTCACCTTTATAAATTTCTTGCAAAATTTCCACAGAAGCATTCTTGACTTCTAAAATTTTTGTTTTAACCTCTATCATATCTCCAAGTTTTGCAGGTTTTAAAAAATTGCAATTTGCTTTTGCAAGCAAAAAATGCCCCTTAGATGCATCAAAAATATCTACTTTTTTATTGAAAAAAATTTCACTTCTTGCTCTCTCGCAAAATTTTAAATAATTACTATGATATACCACTCCACCCACATCAGTATCTTCATAATACACACGCATTTTCATTATTTAACCTTAAAAAATATTTTATGTTTAGATTATACAACGGAAATTCTTTGATATCGCTTTTTAATTTACACTAAAAAGTTCCACCCAATCTTAATTTAATAAAACTTTTTAAAAATATTAAATACATATTATAAAAATAAAAATTAAAAAATAATTTTTTATTATTAAATTATTGAAATATTTTATTTATAATTAATATATTTAAAAATATTATAATTACACTTACTTTTAATAATATTTACTGATATTGTTAAATAGTTAAAATATAATAATCAATTCCAAAGACATCTATGCCAGGCTATTAAGCTTTTTAACTTCACTAGAGAGGAGTATAGAAAAATTTTGTTTTGAACTTTCTATTGGCATCTTCTTAAGTATCAACACTTTTGCAGCTACTCAAGCAAGTACTACAGATAATCGAAATTTCAATATTCCAGGGGTATTCTTGGTGTGAGAATGATTCTAAACTATACAGAGCAAGTGAAACAAACTATATGGATACTTATGGTTTGCAACTGCTTTATAATAAAACAGGGAATTTTTATGTCAAGCTTGATTTAGAGCTAGAGCTTTAAAGAAATACAAACTGAATGATGATTATAGTTCTAAAGTTTTGTGAGTTTTTGGAAGTATTTTTAAGTTTTATTTTTGTTTTTAATCAAATGTTTAATGCATATAATTTATATTGCCATAAAAGCTTTTAATGCTATAATTTTAGCATTAAAAGCAAATGTCAAGGATAAAAATGCAAGAAAATTTACTCGAAAAACAATTTCTAAACCACCCCTTATACGCTAAAATTCAAGAACTTAAACAACTCAATCTTGCTTGTAATTTTTCTTTAAGCGAAAGCATAAATTTATCTACAAATTCTCAAGCCAAAGATGAAATCTTAGCTATAGCAAAAGAACTCAAACCATGGAGAAAGGGTCCTTTTAAAATAGATGATCTTTTCATCGACACAGAATGGCAAAGTTTTATTAAATTTAATATTCTAAAACCTTTTATGAATGAAATTTCTCAAAAATGCATTGCTGATATAGGATGTAATAATGGTTATTATATGTTTAAAATGCTTGAATTTAATCCTGTAAAACTCATAGGTTTTGATCCTTCTATCAAATATCGTTTGCAGTTTGAATTCATTAACGCTTTAGCTAAAACTCCTATAGAATATGAACTTTTGGGTGTACAAAATTTGCCAAATTATGTTTTAAAATTTGATGTGATTTTCTGTCTTGGCGTGATTTATCACAGAAGTGATCCTATAAAAATGCTAAAAGATTTAAAAGCAGGACTTAATAAAAATGGAGTAGTTTTTTTAGATACTATATACATAGAAGATGAAAGAGAAATCGCCCTAGTTCCTAATAAAACTTATTCTAAAATTCCAAATATTTATTTTATACCAAGCATTAGTACATTAAAAAACTGGTGCGAAAGAGCAGGATTTAAAGAATTTGAAGTTTTAGCTACAAAAAAAACCGATGAAAACGAACAAAGAAAAACAGAATGGATAGACTCTTTTTCATTGGAAAATTTTCTAGATCCAAAGGATAAAAATCTTACCATCGAAGGTTATGAAGCACCTAAAAGAGTTTATGTACGCATTAAGATATAAATTCTTTTTCTTTTTTGTCGATATTGAAATTTAGATATTTTGAAGTAGATAAGTAGAATTTAAAGGTTAAATATGGCAAAAAAAGATAATTTTGAAGAATATGCACAACTTGAAGAATACGTATCTGTAGAAGATATATCTCGTGCTAGAGCAGAATTACTCACTTGTCTTGAATTAAATACCTCGCTTGCTGGAACCATTATCGAAATTGATAAAAACTATGCCAAATCGATTTTAATAACTACAAGCGAAATGATAGCAGATGATCAAGGATTGATTTTTGATGCTTTTATTTTCGCTGCGGCAAACTATGTAGCACAAGCCTCTATCAATAAAGAATTTTCAGTGATTATTGGATCAAAATGTTTTTTTTATGCTCCGCTTAAATTAGGTGATGTTTTGGAGCTTGAAGCTCATGCACTTTTTGATGAAACCTCTAAAAAAAGAGATGTAAAAGTGGTTGGGTATGTTAAAGAAATTAAAATGTTTGAAGGAACGATACAAGTTGTTAGCACTGATGAGCATATATTTAAACTCAAGCGTCCACCACTTAACACTGTTAAACCTACAGAAAATCAAGAACAAGGCACCAAAATCAAGAATCCAGAAGCCGTAGCAGCTGCATTAATGACCTCTGTAGGTGGAAAATAATCAAGGAGTCATTTTAATATCCACCCAATTTTTTGGGCAATCCTTGCGATAAGTTCCGCTTCCATCATAATACTCTTTGCAGTCATCATAAAAACGATTTGAAATCCCTCTTTCATTTACAAAACATCCAGAAATTCCTAAAGCTAATAGTATTATTAAAGTATATTTTTTCATGTTTTTCCTTAGAATTTATTGTGTTTTCTCCATTTATAAGGCTCTATAGGATTACTCTCTTTCCAAAGACCTAAATGATTTTTCTTAGCATTTTCTTGTTCTTTGATATAAGCATTACTATAATAAGTATCAGCCCAAGCATAGCCTTGACTTACTAAAAATCGATTAATATCAACATCATTAAGCTTTACAATAGCAACAATTCTACCATAAGTATCTTTATTTTTATAAATAATTTCAACTTGTTTACCGCTTAAAATTCTACTTAAAGCTTCTTTTGATTGCTTTCCAAAACTTTGTTTAAATTCTGGTGCATCTATACCAAAAAATCTTATTCTAGCGAGTTTGTTTTCATGATTAACTTCTATAGTATCTCCATCAATAACTCTAATTACTTTTCCTTCAAAACTAGAATTTTGGGCAATATAGTTTTGAATAAAAACAACTATAAGAGTGAAGATTAATACAGAAAAAAGTTTCTTTGGATCACTTAATAATTTTCTTAGATTAAATAATTTTTTATGATTTATTCTCATTTTTTAATCATTTTGCCTTTAAATTTTAAAAAATATGCCATAATTTTATCAAAACAAAGGAGATAAAATGCAAAATGTTATAGAAAATTTTAAACAATTATGCAAAATTCCTCATTGTAGTTATGAAACAGAACAAATGAAAGAATTCTTAAGCTCTTATGCCAAAAATAAAGGCTTTAAGGTAAGTGTAGATAAGGCAGGAAATATCCATGCCATAAAAGGCAAGCCAAAAATTTGCTTACAAAGTCATTATGATATGGTCTGCATGGGCGATGCACCAAACTTAGAAGTTTATGAAGAAAATGGCTTTTTAAGAGCCAAAAATTCAAGTCTTGGCGCGGATAATGGTATAGGCATAGCCATCATGATGAGTGCTATGACTGAATTTGAAAATTTAGAATGTCTTTTTACAAACGATGAAGAAGTAGGACTCATGGGAGTGAATTCATTCGATCACACTTTAGAATCTAAAATGCTTTTAAATTTAGATCATGAAAGCGATGATGAGATCATGATAGGCTGTGCAGGGGGAGTGGACATAGAAGCTAGTTTGCCTTTTAATACTCTTAGAAAAAAGGGTAAAATTTATGAGCTTTGTGCGCAAAATTTTAAAGGTGGACACTCAGGGATAAATATCATACGCAATGAAAAAAGTTCCATCAAAGAAATGGCTAAATTTATACAAGAAAATGGAGGAGAAATCATTTCTTTTGAAGGTGGAGAAAGAATCAATTCTATACCTAAACACGCCAAAGCTTTAGTGCATTTTAAAAATGAAATAAAGAGCAACGACTGGATAAAATGCAAATTTAAAGAAGAAGGCGAATTTGAAATTTGTGATCAAAGCAAAAAACTTTTAAGTCTTATTAATTCTTTTACTCATGGAGTTAGAGCTTATGATGAAAATCTAGGCATAGTTCAAACAAGCATTAACCTAGCTACTCTAAAAATGCAAGATAAACAAATCGAATTCGCACTTTTTGCAAGATCTAATCTGCTTGATGGGCTTAAGCAAGTAGAATTTGAAACTTTAGAATTTTTCAAGGCTTTCGATTTTAAAGTAAGAAGTTTTAATTTCTATCCACCTTGGGAAGGCAAACCAAACGCACTTAGTGATATGGTTTTTAAAGCGCTTAAAAAAGTATCACCTAATGCCAAAGTTTCAGCTATCCATGCAGGGCTTGAATGTGGCATTATAGAAAAAAAACAAAAGCTTTTATGTGCTTCTATAGGCCCCAATATCCACAATCCTCATTCAACTGATGAGCACTGTGAAATCGCTTCGGTTGAAAAAATATCTAAAGTTGTTTTTGAAGTTTTAAAAGACAACGCTTAATTCTTTAACCTTGCTTCTTGAAAAAACGCGCTTTAGCAAAAATACGCAGAGCAAGGAGCAAAATCCCACTATCGCAAGATAAATACCCAAATACTCTTTATAAAAAGCATTAACTATAAAAGGGGTTAAAAACCCTAAAATCGCATAAGAAATATTATAAGCAAAACTAAGCCCGCTAAATTTAAGTTCGCTTTTGAAAATTTGCGTCATAAAAACAGGCGCGAAAGTGATAATGCCTTGTGCAAAACAAGCCAGTAAAAAATAAAATAAAAAATTCTCATCATAAAAACTAAAAAGCACACCAAAAACAACAAAAGCTATACTAAAAATAGAGCAAATCCTATAGCTTCCCCATTTACTTGCTAAAAAACCTTGAAATAAAGCTCCAAAAATCACTGCTAAAATAGCAAAATTTTGCACCCATAAAGCAGAAGTTTTACTCATAGCTAAAAGACTTTCAAAATACTTCGGTAAAATCATCAAAGTGGCGACACCGCTTGTTAAAACGATAGTCATTAAAAAACAAACAAGCATGCTCATTTTATGCGTTTTTAAAGCTTCAAACAATGGAAAATTTAAAATTTTCTTTTCATTTTGAACTTTTACAAATTCTGGAGTTTCATTGAGTTTATTTCTTAAAAACAAAGCTAAAATTCCAAAAAATCCTCCTATAATAAAAGGAATTCTCCAAGCATAGCTTTGAACTTCTTCTGGAGTAAAATAAGTCCTTATGCCTAAAGTAGCGATATTTCCCAGCAATAAACCTATAGTTAAAGTCGCTGAAATAAAACCAAGGACTAAAGGAATTTGACGCCCTTTGACAAATTCACTCACATAAATCCAAGCTCCACTCACCTCAGTTCCAACAGCCAAACCTTGCAAAATACGAATAGCAAATAAAATCAAAGTAGCAAATATACCTATACTTTCATAACTTGGCAAAAAAGCTAAAGCAAAACTAGGCAAAACCATCAAAAGCATAGAAATATAAAAAATATTCTTTCTTCCATATCTATCAGCAAAATGTGCCATCACAATAGAACCAAAAGGACGCGCTAAATAAGCAGCACCAAAGGCTATATAAGCATTTATCTGCATCCAAAAGGTATCATTGTGCGGAAAGAATACCTTAGCAAAAATATCCAAAAAAAATGCAAAAAGTACAAAATCATAAAATTCTAAAATTCCACCCAAAGAAGCATAAATAATATTTTTGTATTTTTTTTCCATAATTTTATCCTAAATCAATATAAAGGGCAAAAAGCCCTTTGTTAAATTTTTCCACCTTCAATCACTACATCATCAGCCTTAACATCGTCTCCAAAATGAGCTTTTAAAGTTTCATCATAAGCCTTGTGAAAAAACTGCTCTTGACCTAGTTTGATGATCAAATTATCGATAAATTTTTTAAGCTCTTCATCACCTTTTTTAACTGCTGGTGCGATAACATCTTTATTGCCTAGCTCTTTAATACCCATTTTAAAATCAGGATGATCTTTCACCCAAGCAAAGAGCAAAGTATTATCATGACTTAAAGCATCACCTCTTTTATCGATCAAAGCAGCAAAAGTTTCAGTATTTTGATCATATTTTAAAGTTTTTATATTAGGGTAATTTTGTGTAAAATACGCATCTGCTGTTGTACCTTTATTTAAAAGTAAGGTTTTATCTTTTAAATCTTCCACACTACTAATATTACTATCGTTTGGTACAGCTACGCCTAAAGCCACTTTCATATAAGGCAAGCAAAAATCAACCTGCTCAGCTCTTTCTGGAGTTTGAGTAAAATTAGCCAAAATAATATCTACTTTATTTGATTTTAAAAACTCAACCCTATTTGCTGCTTCAACAAGAACAAATTGCACCTTATTTTCATCCCCAAAAAGTTCTTTTGCTATGCGTTTAGCTAAAACTATATCATAGCCTTGATTATTTCCTTTTTCATCTACATAACCAAAAGGTGGTTTATCGCCAAATACCCCAATCCTAACAACTCCATTTTGCTTGATCTTATCAAGAGAATTTAAAGTTTTAGAGTCAGAATTTCCTCCACAAGCAGCCAATACTACTGCAACAAAGACCGTTAAAACACTTAGAAGTATTTTTTTCATATGTTTCCTTTCTTTAAAATAAGCTTTAAGCTATTGCAAAAATATATAATAATTGCAAAGCTAATTATACTTAAAATTATAAATAATGCATTTAAAACAAACTAAAAAGATTTTCTTAATGTGTAAAAATGTAATTAATCTCGCCTCTCTTTCGGTATTGTTTAAATCTTAAGTAAAAAAAGATATAATCTTTTTTTAAAATTTTTTAAGGAGAAAACTATGAAAAAAGGCATTTTTCTTTCTATTGGAATAGCTGTTTTGTTTTCAGCTTGCGGAAATTCCATAGATGAAAAAACAGTTAAAAAATATGAAAATCGACTCAATCAAACAGTAAAACAAGAAATTGCAAGCCTTTCTCAGGATTCTGGAATAAAAATTGAATTTTCTGATTTTAAATGCAATGCAGATGGTAATTTTATAACATGCTTAAGCCCAAATTTCAAAACTCTTGCAAAAGATAATAACGATGAATACCAAGAACTATTTCAAGCAAAAAATATCAAATTTCGTTCAAATGAAATTTACAAAAGAGAGGCAAATACATCAATTAGCATTAAAGAATATTACAACGATCTTTTTAAAAACCAAAAAAGTATACAATCAAATTTGGTTTTTAAAAATTTTAAACTCGGAGAAAAAGTTGTTAGTGACATCAATGCAAGCTTATTTCAACAAGATCCAAAAATCAACTCTTTTATCAATAAATTAAGCTCAGATTCTTATACTTTATCATTTGATAACTCCATCAACAAACAAGAAAACAACTATCTAGATAATCTTGATATAAAATTTTATAATACAAAATTAAATTTCAATACAAATGTAAATATAAATCTAAAAGAAGATTTGCTTAATTACCTTGACTCTAAGGGTATAAAATTTAACACTCAAACTTTAAGTATGAATAAACAAGCTATCAATGAACTTCTTAGTATAGCAAACTATGCACAAGCTTCAGATTTTAGCAATACAATCCAAAAATACATTATCTTAAACAATTTTAAAATTGATTCAACCCTTAAAACCAAAGGCGTGTTTAATAACTACATAACAACAGCTAAAGAAAATTTACAAACCTTAAAAGCTCAAAGCCAAAATGAAGAACAAGTATTAATCTTTGATAAAGCTTTAACTATTTTAAGTAATATCACTCAAAACGATGATTATAAACTCAATCTTCATTTAAAATTTAAAAACATCCCTGTTAGTGACTACAGCACACAAGGAATTGACAGTATAGAAAAACTAAGCATCAACAATCAAGATGCCACGGAAGCTTTAAAAATTATACTTCCATTTATCATGTTTTCTATTCTAATGGGCGGAGTGTCATTTTAAATTTTAAAATGATAAAAACTTCAAAAACATTAAAAGCAAGATTAAATTCTTTGCTCTTAATGTTTTCACAACATTGACAAAAAAGGCTAAAATGAAAATTTTATTCTCCCCTAGTGAAAGCAAAAATGAAAATTGTGCAAAAAACCCCATCAATAAAAACTCATTTATATTTAAAGAATTATTTCCTTATAGAATGGAAGCTTTAAAGCATTATGAAGAATTTATCAAAAACGCAAGTTTGCAAAATTTACAAGAACTTTTTGGTATTAAAAACGAAAATGAAATCAATAAATTTAAGCACGATTTAAAACAAGCTCCCACTCAAAAAGCTATAATGCTTTATAATGGAGTAAGTTATGAATATCTTAATTTTAAAGCCTTAGATGCAAAAAGCCAAACTTATATTTTAGAAAACACTCTTATATTTTCTAATCTTTTTGGCGTTGTAAGAGCTAGCGATACCCTACCTTTTTATAAATTCAAACAAGGGGCTAAAATAGGAAATTTTGCCATAGAAAAATTTTATAAAGAACATTTTAGTAAAGCCTTAGATGAGTACTTGGAAAATGAAGAAATAATTGATCTTAGGGCAGGATTTTATGATAAATTCTATGCCCCAAAAAAGAAATTTTACACTTATAAATTTGTAAAAAATGGTAAAGTCATCAGTCATTTTGCTAAAGCTTACAGGGGAATTTTACTCTCCATAAGCGCAAAAAACCAAGCAAAAAATAATAAAGAGCTTTTAGTAAACCTTCCTTTAAACCTAAAACTCAAAGAAATTCAAATTAAAGATTTAAAGGAAGAAATTGTGCTTGAAATTCTAGATTAGTTTTTATTTTAAATATGTTAAAGCCAACCTCGCATAATAACTTGCAGCTCTAGCTAAAAGCTTATCATTAAAAACATAACTAGAATTATGTAAATAAATCTCGTTTTCATTTTCTAAAAAAGCATAAGCACATTTTTTCATTTCGCAAAAAAATCCAAAATCCTCGCTTGCCATTAAAGGACGATGATTAAATTCACAATTTTTTTCGCCAAATAGTTCTTTTGCAACCTCACTAGCAAAATCTACGGCTTCATCGTTATTCATAGTCACTGGTGCAACAACATTTTTATTGATTTGAATTTCTATATCATTGGCCTGCATAATGCCTTTACAAATTTTATAAATTTTTTCTTCAGTTAGCTTTCTAGTTTCATTATCTAACGCTCTAACACTCATTTTAATCGTCGCATTATCTGGAATAATATTAAAAGCATGTCCTGCATTAAAAGCTCCTATACTTACGACTGCAGAATTTTGAGGATCAACATTGCGAGATACTATGCTTTGCAAAGCCACTACAAGTAAAGAAGCAGCATATATAGGATCTTTTGCTTTTTCTGGAGCACTTCCATGACCACCTCTTCCAATAACTTCAATACTATAACTATCCGAAGAAGCCATCATTGCACCTTTTTTAAGATAAAACTTCTTATCGCTACCAAAAGGCATATTGTGCCATCCAAAAACATAATCGCTATCAAATTTTTCAAATAATCCATCTTCTATCATTGCCTTAGCACCACCTAAACCCTCTTCAGCAGGTTGAAAATAAAGATTTAGCGTACCATTAAAATTCTGACTTGCTAAATATTTTGCAGCAAGCAATAAAGAAGTAGTATGTCCATCATGGCCACAAGCATGCATTACATTTTCTTTTTTACTTTTATAAGGCAAATTTGTGCATTCTTGCAAAGGCAAAGCATCCATATCAGCACGAAGTCCTATTTTTTTATCGTTATTTCCCTTTTTTAAAACCCCCACAACACCTGTTTTTCCTATTCCTTCGTAAACCTCATAACCAAATTCTTTTAATTTTTGTACCACTAATTTTGCAGTACATAATTCATCAAAACCAAGCTCAGGATTTTCATGAATTTGATGACGAATTTTTTCAAATTCGCCTTGTAAGTCTAGTATTTCTGGAATCAAATTCATTTTATTTTTCTCCTTGTATAAAATTTTCTTTTCTAGGTAAAACAAATTGCGCCAAGATTGCTGAAATAAAAATCAAAGCAAAAATGTAAACAAAACCCAAAGTAAAACTATGGGTTTTATCAACACTCCAAGATACCACCCATAGGTTAAATGATAATACAACAAAGGTAATACTCCAAAAAACACTCATAATATAAGCAGTTTGATTTGGATTGGAATTTTTTAATTCTGAAGGTAGATTAAAGAAAAATGGAAACCACATAGAATAAAAAACGCCTGATAATACAGCAAAAATCTGTATCAATACTAAATTTTGCAAAAACAACATACAAAGTCCGCATATAAAAATACAAGCTCCTCCGGACAATAGCATTATTTTAAAAGAAATATTTTTTCTTTTAAAAAATAATCCAAAATAAGGACCAAAAATAATAGCAAAATTAGCCAAAGCTGGAATTTCTTTTTTAGCAAAATCAGCTAATTCTTTGCTAAAACCTGCATATTGTGCATAAAAAGTTGGCAAAAAAGTAAAAAGGGAATTTAAAAATAAAATAGGACCTATGTAAAAAATAATCATACCCCAAGTAACACGAGATTTTAGAGCATAAATAAGATCTTTTGCATTATTCTTTTTTTCTTCTTTTTTATTCTCATCCTTACCTATAAAAAGCCACAAAATCAATAAAATCAAATTAATCCAAGCATAAAATGATAAAGAATCTCTCCAATTTCCAAAATAATTTGAGATACTTTCAGCTAAAACAAGCCCTAAGGTAATACCTACTAAATTTGAAGTTATATTAAAACTAATTACAAAATGTAAAGCTTTTTTAAACCATTGTTGTGCAATGGGCACTAAGCAAACCAAAGCACAAGCTGAACCAAGCCCTGTTAAAAATCTTATAATCAAAATACCACTATAACTATCTACAAAACTTAAAAATATACCCGAACTCATTAAAATACAGCCTAAAAAATATCCCTTTTTTAATCCGAATTTATAAACTAAAAAAGCAGTAAATGAAGCACCGAAAATTTTCGCAACTACTATCATAGTTGTGATTAAGGTAGCTTGTTGAGTATTTAAGGCAAGATCATTTGAAATCAAAGGCATTAAAGAACCTGTCGCTGCCCACGAAATGCTAAAAACAGCATAAACACTAAAAATGATAAATTCAACTCCAATGCGTCTAAAATAAAATAAAAGTGATTTTTCCATATTAAAATCCTTTTTAGATATTTATTAAAATATAACATAAAAAAATAAGATATTTATTATCTTTAATTATTTTTTAATTTAATTATTTTTTTATATATTTTTTTGTTACTTTTTGAAAATTTATATATAAATTTAAAGATAAAAAACTAAAATACAAAATAAAAACCCATAAAAGTTTTTTGAAGTTTTTAATGATATATTTCACAATCTAGTTTTAAGAAGGAAAAATATGGAATTTTTAGTGTTTATTTTTTTGATTATTGTATTTTTATTTGTAGTATTTATCATCGTTACTCGTTATGAAAAAAAGATAAAATTACTCAACCAAAACATACAAAATATGAAAGAAGATATGACCGATCTTAAAGAAACAACTCAAAAAAATCGTTCTTTAATTGAAAAAAATCGCTCCGATATAGAAAATATAATAAAATAAAACTAAGAAATATTTGCGATAAGCTTATAGTGTTTTTTCTGATTTATCATTAAAGTAAAAATTTTTTCACTTGAATTTTCACTTTTATTTTTATAAACCATACTTTTTAAAAATGGAAAAAGCGTCGTACTAGAAGTTTTACCTTGTAAAATAATATGCATAGAACCTTTTAAAATTCCATACTTATAACTCATACCGCTTGGAAATATATCAAGATTAAAACTTAAACTATCTTCATTGCTATCATAATTTAAAATTTCAATTTTAACAAAGCTAATTTCTTGATCTTCTTGAGATAAATTTTTAAAAATTTCAAGTTTTTCATATTTTTTGATAGTGATAACTTCTTGCTTACTTTCTTTAAAGCTTGAAAGAAAATTTTCATTTTTAAAAATTCTTGAAAAAAATTTTAAATTTTTAAATTGCATACTTGTTTGTTTTGTATTTTCATGCATTATTTTTTCAGATTTTAAGATGTTATATTCTATATTGTCTTCTTGGTTTTGATTATCTTTGTTTGATTTTATGTCAAAATCTTCAACAATAATCATATCTTCACTATCGCGAATAGTAAAATGTTTTATAATTTCTTCGAAAGTAAAGCTATCATCGCTAAATTCCAAAAGCTCTACATTTGAAGTAATAAAATCAACACCATCTCGTTCTTCAATCTTGTCTTTAATCACAAAAGCATCAATACAAAAGCACGATCTTTGAATTTCATATTCAAAACTTTTGCCTTTAAATACTATCTTCATCATCACAAAGCTTTTGCTATAAGTTCTAAAGGACTAGCAAAAACAACCTTACTTGAATTTTGTTCTAATGCATTTGAAATTTGCATTCTACAAGCTGAGCACTCAGCACTTACCACACTAGCCTTACTTTCATCGATCATTTGTGCTTTTTTAAGCCCTACACTTAAAGCTCTATCGTAATAATCCGTTTGCATACTTACTCCGCCAAAACCACAACAAGTATTAGAATTACTCATTTCTACAAAATGATAATTTGTTTTTAAAAGTTCTCTTGGTTCTTTAAAAATCCCTTGCATTTTTCTTGCATGGCAAGGATCATGATAAGTAATGCTATAATTAAATTTATTTTTTGTTTTTAAAACTTCCTCCAAAGAAGTAAATTTATAAAAATACTCACTAGCCATATATATCTTAGATGACACACACTTTGCACGTTTTGCCCAGTCTAAATCATTTTGCATTATAAAAAAATGTTCATAATCTATCTTTAACATAGCCGAACAAGTGGCTTCAGGAGTTATAATAGCATCTAATTTTTCTAATTTTTTTTCAAAATACTCTATATTTTTTTTAGCCAAGATTTCAACACTTTTAAAATCGCCCGTAAAAAATTGTGGGGCACCACAACACACTTGGTCCTTCATTAAATCTATATTGATTTTTAATTCCTTTGCGATTTTAAGCACTGCATTAGCCGTATCTATGTAAAAATAATTTGCCAAACAACCTACAAAAAAACCTATTGTTTTTTCTCCATCATTATGGATAAATTTTGGATTGGAATTTAAAAAACTTTTTTTGTTAAAACTTGTAAGCAATCTTCCTTTTTTAACAAAAGGCATGGAAAATCTTGCCTTCATACCTGCATTTTCATTCTCATTTTGAATTTTAAACGCACAACTTTGAAACACATAGCCAAGTTTTGCTACCAAATCTAAAATTTTGCGTCTTCTTAAAAAGAAAAAAATAAGTTTTTTATACCAAGCTATGCCAAATTTTTTAGCTATATCATAACGAACTTCTTCTATGGCATTATCTACTCTTAATTTACTTGGACATACTTCAACACAATTGGTGCATAAAAAACAAGATTCAAAAACTTTCTTAGCTTCTTTATCAAGCTCTAAATTTTCCTCTTTATAAGCAATCAAAAGATCTAAAAATCCTCTTGGACTGGTAATTTCATCACGATTTTCTTCATGTATAGTACAAACAGGGATACATTTACCGCATTTAACACAAGCATCACTTATTTGACTAAATCTCATCTTACACCGTTTTTGAAAATATTTTTCTATCTTCGCTGATATTTTTCATATAAACATCAAAACACATAGCAATATTTCTTATAAGTAAAACACCCGTTTCATTAACCTTGATAAAATTTTCATCAAAATTAACAAAATCTTTATATTCTTCTAAAACCTTTAAATCCTCTTTAAAATACTCCTTAAAATCAATGGAGAATTCTTTTTCTATTGATTTAATATCAAGCTTAAAATTCGCCATTAACTCCATAATCACTGCTTTTCTAAGCTCATCATCATTGCTTAAAATCACCCCTCTTTCAAAAGGTAAAACTCCTCTATCCAATGCAGCCTCATAACTTGACATATCTTTAAAATTTTGTGCATAATGTCTTTGTCCTTCGCCTATACTCGTAAGCCCAATACCAATTAAATCAGCACCGCCTTTGGTAGTATAACCTTGAAAATTTCTATGTAAAGTTCCATTTTCTAAAGCTTTAAAAAGTTCATCATTTTCTTTTGCAAAATGATCCATCCCTATCATTTTATAGCCATTTTTACTTAAAAATTTCTCACAAAATTCTAAAATTTCAAGCTTAACATCAGGACTTGGCAAGGTATTTTCATCAAATTTTCTCATATTTTTCTTAAGCCAAGGCACATGAGCGTAATTAAAAATCGCCAAACGATCAGGATTTAAAAGCATAACTTTTTCTAAAGTTTGTGTAAAACTTTGTAAATTTTGATAAGGCAAACCATAAATTAAGTCCATATTTACAGACTTTATCCCTTTGCTTCTTACAAGATTTAAAGCATTTTGTGTTAATTCAAAAGGTTGGATACGATGAATTTCTTTTTGAACTTTTTCATCAAAATCCTGCACTCCAAAACTGATACGATTAAAACCATTTTGTGTTAAAACTGTAGTTTGCTCCTCATTTAAAAAACGTGGATCAATCTCACAGCTAATCTCTGCATCTTTAGAAAAATTTCTAAAAACAGACCTGATTTTTAAAATCAAATTTTCAAGTTGTTTGGTGCTAAAAAAAGTTGGCGTTCCACCTCCAAAATGCATTTGCACCACTTCACGCTTGGCATCTAAAATAGTACTTAAAATATCAAGCTCTTTAAAAATATAAGTTAAATACCTTTCTTTACTCTCTTCTTTTGCAGTATAAATGACATTGCAACCACAAAAATAACAAGCACTCCTACAAAAAGGCAAATGAAAATAAAGCGATAAAGACTTATTTTGCTTTTTTAAAATTTCTATATATTCTTCGTATTTGAAATTTGTACTAAACTCTACTGCCGTAGGATAAGAAGTGTAACGTGGTCCTGCTTTAGAGTATTTTACAAAAGCTTTATAATCTCTCATTTTGATTTACCCTTTCTATCATCGCTTGCATATCTACAAATAAATTTGGATGCTCTTGTTTGATTTTAGAGATTAATTTTTCAAGATCAATACTAACTTCCATAGTACCATTTTGTGCTTTTTGCTTGATCTCATCCATGGCAACTGTCCAAACATCATTAAAATCCACAGGAATTTGTTGATAAATCGCCTTTTCTAAACGCAATTCAAAATTTTCGTTTTGACTTTGTTTTAAGCTTTCAAGTATATTCTTAAGACTTTGCAAAGAGAGCAAAGTATGAATTTCATCATTTTCATCTATCACAAACCAAGGCTCTGGAGATTCCAAACTGCCATTTTCAAGAACTAAACATTTTTCATTTTCATTCTCGCTTTGCTTCATTTTAAAAATCGTTCTATCTTTTTTCTTTATTCCTAGATTTTGACTAAATTCATCAATACGCTTTAAACAAGTGCTATACTTTTCTAATTCTTTCATTCTCTTCCTTTCTGATTATCCAAAAAGCAAAGCAAAGCTTTTACTACATAAAGACGATTTTTTGCTTCTTCAAAAATCACATCTGCATGTTTTTCAAAAATTTCTTCACTCACTTCATAACCCCTATAAGCAGGCAAACAATGAAGTAAAATAGCGTCTTTATTAGCAATGCTCATAGCCTTTTCATCGATCATAAATCCTTCAAATTCTTTGATTTTACGTTCTTTTTGATTCTCTTCGCCCATGGAAACCCAAGTATCAGTAATGACTACATCTTTATCCCTTAAAGCTTCAAATTTATCATGACTTAAAGAAATTTTAGCTCCTGAAATCAAAGCTTGTTTCGTAGCAAATTCCAAAATTTCAGGGTTAATTTCATAGTTTTTTGGTATGGCTATGCTAAATTCAAAGCCCAAAATCGCAGCTGTAATAAGCCAAGAATTGCACATATTATTACTATCTCCAACAAAAGCAACTTTTGCCATGCCATTTTGCATCTTTTTCCACTCTTTAATAGTAAGCAAGTCACCTAAAACTTGAGTAGGATGATAAAGCTCACTTAAAGCATTGATCACAGGAGCTTTAGAATATCTTGCAAATTCAAGTAAAGTTTCGTGCTTATTCACCCTCATCATTACAAAATCAACCATCGATCCTATTACCCTAGCTGTATCTTTTACAGGCTCGCCACGACTAAGTTGCAAATCATCACTGCTTAAAAATAAAGCTTTCCCGCCAAGCTCTGTTATAGCCAATTCAAAGGCCATTCTTGTTCTTGTGGAGTTTTTCTCAAAAATCATTGCCAAAGTTTTATCTTGTAAAAGTTTTTTAGGCTCTTTTTTAAGTCCACTAGCATGATTTACAAGGCTTAAAATTTCTTCCTTGGAAAAATCTCTTAAAGTTAAAAAATGTTTCATTTTTCTCCTTTTAACATTCTAGCTAATTCTTTAGCATGATAAGTGATGATAAGCTTTGCCCCTGCTCTTTTAAAAGCTATCATAGTTTCATATAAAACTTTTTCATAATCAATCATTCCAGCATTTTTAGCTGCTTTTAACATAGCATATTCTCCGCTTACATTATAAACACACAAAGGTAAGTTAGAATGAAGAGATATTTCTTTAACCACATCAAGATAAGCAAGAGCTGGTTTTACCATTAAAATATCAGCTCCTTGTGCTTCATCTTCTAAGCTTTCTTCTAAAGCTTCTTTGCCATTAGCAAAATCCATTTGATAGCTTTTTCTATCTCCATAACTTGGAACTGATTCTGCTACATCTCGAAATGGTCCATAATAACTTGAAGCAAATTTGGTCGAATACGCCATTATAGGTAAATTTTCAAAACCTTCCTTATCTAAAGCTTCACGCAAAGTACTGATAATACCATCCATCATTCCACTAGGTGCTATCATATCCACCCCTGCTCTTGCGTGAACTAAGGCTTGTTTGGCTGAGATTTCTAAAGTGGCATCATTATCCACACTTTTTGTTCTAGGATCGATAATCCCGCAATGCCCATGATCTGTATATTCACAAAAACAAAGATCGCTAATTATAAAAAGATTTGGAAAATTTTTCTTAACCTCTCTTATACTTCTTGCAATAAGCCCTTCATCATCTAACGCATCGCTTCCACAACTGTCTTTTTTCTCATTTTCAAGGACACCAAAAAGTATAATGGCTTTAATACCTAAATGGATTACATTTTGACACTCTTTTAAAATTTCATCTAAACTCATTTGAAACACATCAGGCATGGAAGAAATTTCTTTTTTTATCCCAGTTCCACTAACCACAAAAAGCGGATAAATCAAATCATCTACACTTAAAGAATTTTCTCTTACCATGAATCTTAAACTATCATTAAGTCTTAATCTTCTAAATCTTTTAAACATTTTTTTGTCCTTTTTTTGCTAAAATCTTAACATAAATTTGATTATAGAGAGTAGTAAATGAAAATAAAAATTTCAGAAATTGCGAATTTACCTAGCAAATGGGGCAAATTCCAAATGCAAAGTTTCAAAGAAAATGACAAAGAACATTTATGTATATTTAAAAACACTCCAAAAGATACACTCAATCTAAGAATTCATTCAGAATGCTTAACAGGCGATGCTTTAGGAAGTTTAAAATGTGATTGCGGGGAACAGCTTGAATTTTCACTAAAATATATAGAAAAAAATGGTGGAATGGTGATTTATCTTAGACAAGAAGGAAGAGGCATAGGACTTTTTAACAAGGTTAATGCTTATGCTTTGCAAGATAAAGGTTTTGATACGATTAAAGCAAACCATCAGCTTGGATTTAAAGCCGATGAGAGAACTTATGAAATCGTAGAATTTATACTCAAGCACTATAAAATTTCTAAGGTCAATTTACTCACAAATAACCCTGAAAAGCTAGATTCTATTAAAGAAAAAATCGTCACACGCGTACCGATTTTAATAGAACCTAATCGTTTTAATGCAGAGTATTTAAATATAAAACAAACTCAAATGGGACATCTTAAATAAATGATTTTTAAAGATTATGATTTTTTACAAAACTACGATTTAAAAGACTTTGAAGAAAAAGTAAAAATTTATAAAGAATTATTATGTAAATTTAACCGCATTCACAACCTTACTCATTTAAACAATATAGATGAAAATATCTTTGATAGTATTAAAATTTTAAATTTTTATGATTTTTCTAAAGCAAAAAATATCGCCGATATAGGAAGTGGTGCGGGATTTCCAGCTATATTTTTAGCCTTTTTACTTCAAAGCGGTTTTCATCTTTTTGAACCCAATCCCAAAAAAGCTGCCTTTTTGCGAACACTAAAAATAGAATGCAAACTTTCAAATTTGCATATTTACAAAGAAAAAGTTCAAGAATGCAAGAATACCTTTAAGGCTGATATCATCACTTCAAGAGCCTTAATGGATGTCAAACCCTTGCTTGAAATTTGCAAAAATCTAAAAGATGAAAATACGATTTTTATTTTATGGAAAGGTAGTGAAATTTATCAAGAACTTGAAAATATAAAAGATTATAAAATTTTTGAAAGTGGGTTAAGAAAATATTGTATTTTAAAGTAGCCCTAAGGCTACTTTTTATTCCGCTAAATCAGCGTTAAAACTGATATCAACCAAAGGCCAAGAAATTCCACCATGCCCTGGAGCAGCATCACTTAATGCTTTTAATGCTTTAGAGCCATTTTGAAAAGTATGTAAATCAAGTTGTCCTTTAGCTTCAAATTTATTATCTTTGATGGTATAAGTTAAAGGCACAATAGTACTTTTTTTATCTATAGTAATTTTTGCTGAAATAACACCTTTATTTTCACCCGCAATCACATCTTGAAAAGCAACTTTAATATCCGTATCTCCTAACAATGTAGGGAAAAATACTTTTGTGATATTATTGGTTATAATATCATTACCTTCACCCATAAAAGCATTGATTGGCTTTATAGTAGCTTTAGCACCTTTAAGATAACTTGCCAAATCTTTTGTATTTTTAGAAAATTTATATTCTACATTTTTAAATTCACCTTGTACTCCTACCACATTTTTGGTTTTATATCCTTCAAAAGATATTTTTAAGCTATCTTCTTTAAAAGATACAGCACTTAAGGCCGAAACCAACAAACAAGAACTTAAAACACTTGAGAAAATTTTTTTCATCTTCATTCCTTTTTAATAAATTTAATTAATGAAATAAAATTATATTCTTAAATTGATTAACAAAATAGAATTTTCTAAAAAATAATTTTTATTACCAAAGTATACCCTTAAAAGCCAAGGTTAAAAAATACCCTCCAAAAATCAAAACAAGCCCTAAAACAAAAGCCAATCCAAATACTCTAGAACCACTTTTTAAAAACTTTTTAAAATCAATTTGCAAACCTAAAGCCGCCATAGCAAAAACAATGCACAAAGTACAAAGCATTTTACCCAAAAAAATAATATCACTCGTGGCAATACCTAAAATACTTTCCTTGCTTGCTAAATAAGTGTTTAAAACTATCATAGCTAAAAATGCAAAAGCAAAATAAGGTATAGTAATACTTTTTGCAGTTTTTCCATTGCTTGAATGCTGATTTTTAGCGAAAAAATAAGTTACTATAAGCAAAAAAGGAACAAGCAAAATTACTCTCATCATTTTTATAATCACTGCAACATTAGAAGCACTTTGTTCAAATCCTACCATATCTTTTGCCATTTCAGCAGCACCCGCAACATTTACCACTTCATGTAAAGTAGCACCCATAAAAACTCCCATAGCATTTTGATCAAAAAAAGGAAAAGCATTTAAAGAAAAGGCTATAGGATACAAAAACATAAATACAAGCCCAAAAATTACTACAGTACCCACAGTCAAAATTCCCTTAAAAGGATCATTTTTTAAACTCGACTCTAATGCCAAAACCGCTGCAGCACCACAAATCGCACTTCCAGCTCCAACAAGCATAGAAGTTTCTTTATCGAGTTTAAAAATTTTCATTCCTACAAATAAAGCGATAATAAAAACAAAAAATATCACTATAGCAGAAAGTAAAAACCCTTTCAGTCCTACGCTTAAAAGCTCAGTTAAAGTGATATTAAAACCATATAAAACAATACCAAGTCTTAAAAGCTTTTTCGCACTAAAATGCACTCCAGCTTGAAAATGATGTTGGTATTTAAAAAACCAAGGAGAAAGCAACACTCCTATGATAATAGCAAAAGCAGTCGCTGCTAAATGAGTAGTGTCTTTGATACTTTGAACACTAGAAAGATACATAGCAAAAATCACTATACAAGCAGTAAAAAGCAAACCCTTAAAATTTGAACGCACTATAGCCACACTATGTGCTAAAAAACTTGTTTTCATTTATTTTCCTTTTTTTGTAAATTTCGTGATATTATATTTTTTTACTAAAAATTATAAAAATATATTATTTTAATTTTTATAATAATTTTTTTATTAATATAAGAAATCGCTCATGAAAATCAAAGATATGGAAATATTTTTAGATCTTTTAAACACTCAAAACCCAACTCATACAGCTAACAATTTTTCTATAATCCAACCTAATGTTTCAATAGTAATTAAAAATTTAGAAAATAAAGTTGGTACAAGCTCAAAAAAACTTAATATTTTTCTTGAGTCTGATAGAATGACTACGATTAAAGAACTTATTCTATAGAAAAAAGCAATCTCTATTTTTTCCAAAAAAAGCATAGAAAAAGAATTGAAAAATTCAACACTTTATGAAATTAAATTAAAAAATATCAACCTAAAGCGTAAATTTTATACCCTAAAAACTATAATTTTAACAGAGCTTTGCAAAAATTTGAAAAAATATTCAAATCATAAGCATAATAACCAATTTATATAGAAAGTTAAGCAATTTTTAGATAAAATCCGAAGCTTATATAAATTCCAAGGATAATCAATGAACGCCAAAACTCAAGAAGCTGAATTAGAAGAATTATTTCAAGAAAATGCAAAAGATTATATCACATATGAAAAATTGGTAAAATATCTTACAAAACAACCAAGTGCATCAACCGCTAAAAAAGTACAAACATTAATGAAAAAACACAAAGTGCAACTTTTTTCAGCAGCTGAAATTGCACAAATGAAAAACATAGAAGATGCAAAAAGACTTCAAGAAGAAAAACAAAAACTTCAAGATACAAGCCTTGAGAATGAATTTGATTTAGCTAATGAAAACGATTTATTAGAATGGAGCAGATCAGACTCTCCTGTTCGTATGTATTTAAGAGAAATGGGACAAATTGCTTTATTAAACAAAGATGAAGAAATTGAAATTTCTAAAAAAATAGAACTTGGCGAAGATATTATCATTGATGCTTTTTGCTCTGTGCCTTACTTAATAGATTTTATTTTAGATTATAAAGAACCTTTAATAAACCGCGAAAGAAGAGTAAAAGAGCTATTTAAAAGCTTTGACGATGAAGAAAAAAGCGATGATAAACTTGATGAACTTGATATAGATGAAGATGAAGAAAACGAAACAGAATTAGAAGTAGATGAAGAAAATATTAAAAAAAATACTAAAAAAGAAGATGAGAGAACTTTAAAAGTTATAGAAAAATTTAAAGCTTTAGAAAAAGCTAAAAAAGATTGGCTAAAAACATCCAAAGACAAAGAAAGCGGAGATGAGCTTTTGGATAAATTAAGCATTGCATTCAAAAAAGATATTTTAAAAGAAAAATTAATGGATCTAGGCCCTACTTCAAAACTTATTAGTGAAATTGTAAAATCAATGGAAACTGCACTAAAAAGTGATGAAGAATTTGACAAAGAACTTAAGCGTTTAGAATACCGCTTACCTATGTTTTCTGATGAACTTAAAAAACGCCATGCAGGTATTTTAAAAGATATCACAAAATTGAGTAAAGAAGAAATCACAGAGCGAGCTTTAGAAACAACTATGGTAAGTACTTATATGGAAATTAAAAAATTATTTCAAACTAAAGAAGCTAGTGAAAAAAGCTTTGATCTTGAAAAATCACGTTTAAAAGAAATTTTAGAGCAAATTAAACGTGGTAAAAAAATTTCTGATGAAGCAAAAGGAAGAATGGCAAAATCAAACTTACGCCTTGTTGTAAGCATAGCCAAACGCTACACAAATCGTGGTCTACCTTTCTTAGATCTTATTCAAGAAGGAAATATAGGCTTGATGAAAGCTGTGGATAAATTTGAATACAAAAGGGGTTATAAATTTTCTACTTATGCGACTTGGTGGATCAGACAAGCTATTTCAAGGGCTATAGCTGATCAAGCAAGAACCATAAGAATTCCAATCCATATGATAGAGACTATCAATCAAATCAACAAAATCATCCGCGAACATCTACAAAAAGATGGAAAAGAACCTGATGTCAGTGTTATAGCCAAAGAAGTAGGTTTAAGTGTAGATAAAGTTAAACAAGTTATTAAAATCACAAAAGAACCAATTTCTCTTGAAGCTCCAATAGGAAATGAAGATGATGGTAAATTTGGAGATTTTGTTGAAGATAGAAATTCACTTTCTCCGATGGATCATATCTTAAAAGATGATTTAAAAGAACAAATTGATGAAGTTTTAGATCAATTAAACGATAGAGAAAAAGCGGTAATTCGTATGCGTTTTGGCTTAATGGATGATGAAAGCGACAGAACTTTAGAGGAAATTGGAAAAGAGCTTAATGTCACTCGAGAAAGAGTAAGACAAATAGAAAGCTCAGCTATAAAAAAACTCAAACACCCTAAAGTAGGAAGAAAATTAAAAAATTATATAGAAGGTTGGAAGTAAGAGTCGATCTCTTGCTAAAAACCTAAATCTTTTTCTTCTTTTAACTTGCGCACATGTTCAAAAAAAACTAATCTTCCGCTATGTTTTTTTAAATTTTTAAATTCCTTAATGTCAAATTCTAAACACAAGATAGAAGAAGTTGGAAAAGAAGCTAAACACAGTGAACTCAATAGCTCTCCAAGCTCCATTAAACCAGGATTATGGCCCACTAAAAATATTTCATTAAACTCATCATCAATATCTTGTAAAATTTTTAGCAGATTTTCAACATTACAAAGATACAATCTTTCATCAAAACAAATTTTATTTTTATCAAAATTATAAAATTTGGCTAATTTTTTTGCTGTTTTAGCGGTTCTAACAGCAGAACTTGATAACACCAAATCAGGATGAATTTCATGCGAAGCAAGATTTTTAAAAAGTTTTTTTAAATCTTCCTTTCCACTCTTAGTAAGTTTTCTTTCAAAATCATCGATATCCCCACTCTTACTTGCTTTTGCATGTCTTATAATATAAATTTTTTTCATTTTACCTCTTTTATTTTAGCTAAAATATAACCGCATATAAACCCGAAAATATGACCATACCAAGCAACATTTACCCCCATAAGTAAGGGTGCAAAACTCATAAGTAAAATTGCCACTATAAGTCCTTTTGTGCTATTTTTATCAAGAACAGAATAAAAGCCCATTAAAACACAAATTGCACCACTAGCGCCTATGACATTTATATTTTCTCCAAAATATTTAAAATCAAAATACACATAAAAAACACTTAAAAGTGAGCACAACAATCCGCCAACAAAATAAAGAAAAGTAAAACGTAAAGCACCCAAATAAGTTTCTAATATACGCCCAAATTGAAATAAAACTATCATATTTAATATAAGATGGGTTAAATTTCCATGTAAAAACATTGAACTTAAAAGCTGCCAATAAGCTCCATTAAAAAATAAAATATTCAAACCAAGGATATTGTAATAATCATAAGAAATGAAAAAATAACATGAAATATTTAAAAAAATTAAAAAAATTGTAAGCAAAGTATAAAACCTTTATTTTTTATAATATTGTCTTAAAATTCACATAAAATTCACATAAAATTCTTTACAATTTTGCTAAAAATAATTAGGAAAAAATATTGAAAATTAAATTTTTAAGCATTATTGCTATTTTAATTTTATCTTTAAATGCTGATATAATAATTTCTGCTGATAATTTGCCAAGTGTTTCTAAAGAATTTTTACAACATAATTTCAAAGCATCTATAGGAATCTTACAAAAAGACAAAAATTCCTATGAAGTCTATCTCAGCGATGGAACAGAGCTTGAATTTGACATAGATGGAGCTTGGAGGGAAATTGAAAATAAAACCTTTCCTTTTGATCTAGATTTTTTACCTCAAAATTTAGCCAATATCATTAAAAACGAATTTCCAAATACAAAAGCTAGAGAAATTGAAAGAAAAATCAACCATTACAAGATTAAACTTGATAACAATGTCAAAATTCTTATAGATTTTAATGGAACTATCTTACATAAAGAAATTGATGATTAAAATATAATCAAACCTGCATTATATTTTTAACATCATCATATTCTATTTTTTCTTTTTCAAGCAAAAGTTCTGATAATTTTAAAATTTTATCCTTCATAGAATTTAAAAATTCATCCATTTCTTTTTTTTGTTCGCTTAAATTTGACTCTTCTAATATATCAAAACTCAACATATAATCAAGCAATTCTTTAATCTTTAAAGAATCATCTTGTGAGTTAGTATAACTTTCATTGTAAATTAATTTCATAGCCCTAGAACCAGCCAAATAAACTTTTATACGATTTATAAGCTCTGATTTTGATCTTATATTATGTTCATGTTCTTTAAAACGATCTTCAATGAGAGTGATTTTATCAAATCCTATATCAAAATAATACGCACTTAAAGCTTTTGCAGCTTGATAAGTGGCTTGAATTTTTTTCTCTTCATCATTAAAACTTAAAATCTTTTTCTTACCTAAAAGAACTTTATTTAATACAGCGTAAAAATCACTTTCCTCGACTAAAGCACTATTTCTTCTTAAAGCATTAATTGCTGCTTCATTAACTAAAGTTTCAAGCCCTGCCCCACTAAAACCTACACTTACTTTAGCGATTTTATTTAAATTGACATTATTATTTTTATCTTTCATATAAATTTCTAAAATTTTAAGTCTATCTTTAAAATCAGGCAAAGATAAAAAAATTCTCCTATCAAAACGCCCCGAACGCAATAAAGCAGGATCCATAAATTCGATTTTATTTGTCGCAGCTATAACTATAACGCCGCTATTATCCTCAAAACCATCCATTTGAGTTAAAAGTTGATTTAAAGTGTTATCTCTTTCGACATTTGACATTTCTCCTCTTGCCTTACCTACAGCATCTATTTCATCGATAAAAACTATGCTAGGTGCCATCATTTTAGCTTTTGAAAAAAGCTCTCTAACTCTTTTTGCACCCATACCTACATAAATTTCAACAAAACTTGAGCCACTTTGATAAAAAAATGGCACTCCAGCTTCTCCTGCAACTGCTTTTGCTATCAATGTTTTTCCTGCCCCTGGTGGGCCTACCATTAAGACACCTTTTGGCATTTTTACACCAAATTCTTTGTATTTTTTAGGATTTTGTAAAAAATCCACAAGTTCACTTAGCTCCATTTTAACCTCATCAACACCTGCTACATCATTAAAAGTAATATTTGAAATCACAGGTTTTATATGAGAACTTTCTAAATTTACATTTGAATTTTGAGTTTGAGTGTGATTTTGATTCTTGTTTGATATTGGATATTTAGCCAACTCTTTTTTACGAGCAAAATAACTAAGACTTATTAAAAGCATAACAACAAAAACAAATAAAATAAAAAACACCCAAAGTGTGTTATCTTTTTTAACTTCTACAGGAACTTTTGCTAAAAGTGTTTTTATATCTATGCCATCTTTTATAATTACGTAATTTTCACCTTTTACCTTAAGCCAAATTTCATCTTTATCGATCACAGCTTTTTGGATTAAATTTTGGCTTAATAAGCTTTGATAAAGATTTTCATCTATATATTTAGGCTCATTTTTAAAATATAAAACTCCTAAAAGCATACATAAAACCACAAAAGATACTAAAATTATCTTTTTATTTTTCATTATCTAGCCTTTTAAATTTGCAAAATTAGACTTTTCTTGCGCTTCGTATTGAGATATAACGATCCATTCTTTAGCTATATCTTCATCACTTTTAATTTTGATCTTATTAAAAAACTGATCATAACCCTCAAAAAAATCGTCTTTTTGATTTTCTACCAAAACTTCAAGCGGAGTTTGATTTTTTTTCCTAAATTCATAATTATTTTTTTCTACTATGGATTTTAAAGTGTTTAATCTTTCTTTAGCTAAAGCTCCATTTATCACATCTTTCATGGTGGCAGAATGCGTGTTATTTCTAGGACTAAAAGTAAAAGCATGGATATGAGTGAGTGGAAATTCTTTAAAATTTCTTAAAGCTTCTTGCCATAGCTCTTCACTCTCACCTGGATGACCTGCTATAAAATCCGTCCCCAAAGCATATCCTTTGCTTGCTATAGCATTAAAAAGCTTTAAATCATTATCCGTATGTGATCTTCTTCTCATTATACGAAGCATTTTTTCACTTGTATGTTGTAAGGCAATATGCAAATGTCTTTCAAGCCAAGTTTCATCTAGAATTTCTAAAAAGCTTTCATCAATTTGTGCAGGCTCTAAACTACCCAACCTTATACGTTTTATACCTGAAATTTGCCCCATTTTTTGCAAAAGCTTGCCTAGGGTTGTGCCATTTTTCAGCCCATATGAACCTATATTGGTTCCTGTTAGAACAATTTCACTATAGCCATTAGCTCCTAAAATTTCAACCTGTTTTAAAAGAGCTTTTTCATCCACGCTCCTTGATTTTCCCCGCACACTAGGGATAATACAATAAGAACAAGTAAAATCACAACCTTCTTGAATTTTCACAAAAGCTTTAGTATGATTTTCATACTCACAAACTATATCTTTATCAATAAAATTTAAATTTCCAAGTTCATAAAAACTTGTTTTTGCTCCTAAAAATTCATTGATTTTATCTTTATTGGACGCTCCAAGCACCCCAAAAACTTGCTTTTTATCTAAAAGCTCCTTGCCTTTGCTTACAGCACCACAGCCTGTAAGTATAACTTTAATGCCTTTTTTTTGCATGGTATTGATATAAGATTTTATCCCGCTATCAGCTCCATTTGTAACCGTGCAAGAATTTACAACGATAATTTGTGCCTCATCCTCATCATTTATAATCTCATAATCTTTTACATAAGTTTTTAAAAGTTCTGTATCATAAATATTTGTACGGCATCCAAAGGTTTTAAAAAAAACTTTTTCTTTCAATCTTTATTCCTTGCACGAAAATGTGTATTTTCATGATATTGTTCAAAATGATTTTGGTTTAAATTTCCTAAATATAAATTTTGCGATGGATAAGCGATTTTTATATCTTTATGCTTATTAAATTCTTTTATAATCTCTTTGCTAATCGTACTTCTTAATACCAAAGCCGCGTAAGCATTAGTCATATACCATGCAGAAATTCGCATTCCCCAATGTTCAAAAAACATAAAAAACCTTGGCTCCACTTTAGGATTTTTAATGCTATATTCATGTTGCAAACGAGCTATATTTTTTCTAGCAAGCTCAGTATAACCTTTGGCATGGCGTATAACAATATTTTCTACAATTTCTTCTGCCTTATCAAGATTGCTATCGAAAGTAACACTTATATCAATGCCATCAAACACTGTTTTCATACCATGATGAGTATAATTAGCAAGCAAATTTGTAAAAACATAATTATTAGGAATAAATATAATACGCCCACTACGACGATTTTTACTATAAGTTTCAAGCGTAAGCTCTTCATAAAGAGTAATACGTAAAAAAGAAATATCTATAATATCTCCTATATAAGTAGTATCATTTTGAAAAACCTTTACACGATCCCCTACTCTAAAACTTCCACCAAAAATAATCACACACCATCCAAGCATAGACATAAACATATCTTTCATAGCAATAGCTAAGCCTGCAGAAGCAAAACCAAGTATAGTTATAAGATAAGTAATATTTTCTATATAAGCAAAGAGTAAAATAAGAAAAATAATATTTATATTAATAAAATTAATAATTTTCGTAGCAGTATAATATCTTTCACTATCTTTAATGTATTTTTTAGCAATAAATTTCAACATAAAAGCTATAGCTATAACAATAACAATAGCAACAACTATATTTACAGCCCTTAAGCTTTGAACTTTAATCTCAGCACTTACTCGAGAAAGCTCTTCATCAATTTTTTTCTCATAAACAGAATAAGAAACACTAGCAAAATTTAAAGCTTGTTCAAATTCTTCCAATTTTTTATCTGAAGCTTTCAAAGCTTCTATATTCTCAACACTTGGTTTAAGCTCAACTAATTCTTTAAGTTCTGAGTTTTTTTCTCTAATTTTATCCACTAAATTTTTAAAATCATTAAATTTAAATATATACTCTTCCTTTTCTCCTTTTAATTTCTTAATATGAGAAAAAGCTCCTATAATAGCCAAAGGATTATTAAGCTTAGATAGGGTTTCTATATTATCAGGAGCACTAAGACTTTGTGCAAAATTTAAATCTTTATATTCTTTAAGCAAACTTAATTGTTCTTCTAAATTTACTATCTTACGTTTAAGTTCTTCTTGCTGATGAATATCAGAAGTCTTTTTTAAATTAAGATTTAAAATAATTAATTCATCATTTATATCTTGATATTTTATAAAATTTTCATAACGTATATTCCAAATACTAGCACTGATTACAGCGTTTAAAGTATTAATTTTCTCATTGATATTATTCATAATAGTCCGATTTACATCACCAAAAGCAAAAACAACAAAAAAGGTTAAAATAATAATTTTTTTCATTGGAATTCTCTTAAAGTTGCAATTATATCTTCTTTAGAAATATCGCTTTTTATCAGACCCTTGCCTAAAGAGTTAGCAAGAACAAAATTGATTTTTTTATTAGAGCTTTTTTTATCCATGAAAAAAGCTTCATAAAATTCATCTACATTGTTGATTTTATACGATATTGGTAAACTAAATTTAAGTAAAATATCTTTTATTCTTTGACTTTGCATTTTATCCAAAAGCCCTAAATTTAAAGCCAATTGATTTGCCATAACCATACCTATAGCCACCGCTTCTCCGTGTAAATAAAGCTTATAATCTGTAAAATTTTCTATAACATGAGCAAAAGTATGACCATAATTTAAAAGCATTCTAAGCCCTGATTCTTTTTCATCTTGTTCAACAACCCTCGCTTTAAGCTCTATGCTTTTTGCTATAATTTGAGTAAAAATTTCATTCTCACAAGTAGCATTTAAGAAACTTTTTTCATCAATTTTTTCTATAAAATCAAGTATGTCATCATCAAACATTACTGCCATTTTAATAAATTCAGCCATACCTGCAGCAAGCTCCCTAGAACCCAAAGTCTTTAAAAAAAAACTCTCGCAATATACAGCTTTAGGTTGATAAAAAGTGCCAATAAGATTTTTACCAAAATTATTATTAACACCTGTTTTTCCACCTACTGCTGCATCAACACAAGCTAAAAGTGTAGTAGGAATATTAATAAAATCAATACCTCTTTGATAAATACTAGCAGCAAATCCGCCCATATCACTAATCACGCCACCACCAAAACTTATAAGTACGCTTTTTCTGTCTAATTTAGAATTAAACATTTGGTTTAAAATTTCTTCTATAGTGCTTAAATTTTTATATTCTTCGCCATCTTTTACAGTAGTGATAAAAATTTCTTTTGCCTTAATTTTAGAAAGTAATGTTTTCAGATGAAATCCTGAAATCTTAGGATTTGAAAGTATAAAAACCTTAGTATCAAATTCTAATTCTTCAAGTTCATCGATATAAACCTTATAAGCGTTTTCTTTTAACTTAACTTCTACTTGCATTGAACTACTCTTTTTGCATTTATTTTATCACATTTGATTAATTATTTATTCTACTGGTATGAAAAGTTGATAATTTCGTCTCATTTTATAATAATGCCTATTTAAATTTGTACTTAAATTCCTGCCAAAATCTCTATTTAGTAATTCTTTTTGAAAACTCACAAATTGTAACAAATCTTCGCGATATTGCAAATTTAAAAGAGGGTTTTCATCATTTTTGTTAATCATTTGTACATTTTTATCATAAAGCTTAGATAAACTTCTAAAATACTCCTCCATATCTGTAGTATTTTGAGAATTTGGATTATAATAATATAAAATAACTCCAAAATCAAGCTGTTTGCTTAAATCAGTAATGACATTTGCATTATTTTCAAGTTCACTCTCATCAGCACTTAAAATAATTGCTTCTTTAAGTTTTTCAAAAGAAGTTTCGCCCACCTTCATAATAGGAATTTTTAAATCAAAAAAAGCTTGTTTTTCTTTTTCGAAATTTTTTATATCGGTTACAATTAATCCTATATCATTATTTTGCAACCATATGGAAATTTGTTTAAAATCCATGTTGAAATAATCAAAAAATACACCTTCTTTATCCTCAGAAAGTTTTTTTAATTTTTCATACATTACCCCTAATTTAGGATTGATAACATGTATAAAAAATCTTTTCGCATTGCTTTTTTGAGTTAATTTTACAGTGGTATCAAGTACTCTTTCTTGCATATTTTGATTCATATTTTTCATATCAATTAAAGCAAAAACATTACTTCCAAAGGGCATAGGAAATTGCCCTGCTTTGCCTCTTATATTATGAAAAATACTTTGCAAAACAATAGGATCCCCAACGATCAAAATAGTATCATTTGGCTCTAAAACAAAAGATGGTTTTACAAAATAAATCTTAGAATTCCTATAAATAAGAACTATACGCCACCTTTTTTGTTGTATTGAACTTATATGTCTATAAGCAAAAATAGATCCTGCTGGAATTTTTACTTCCATAATCTCCCCAACCCCAAGTCCTATATACTGAGCTGTTAAAGCAATGTCTGGTAAAAAATCCATAAATCTACGACTTAAAGTCATTCTAGCATCAGCTAAATTTACATGAGCATCATTGACACTTAAACCCCAAAAATCCATTATTTCTATTTCTAAATTTGGACTTAAAGAACGCAAAGCCTCGTAACTTTTTTTAGTTTCAAATTCATCTTGCATATAAATAAAAGCTTGTTTAAAATCTTTACTCATAATATTTTCAAGACGTGCTGTACTTGTAGGATCAAAATAATGCAAGTCAATATACTCACTAGAAATATTTAAGTTATTGTTTTGGGTATTTTGACACACTACTGTAAAAAAGTAACCTAAGCCTTTTTCAAAACAAAGCCTTTCTAAGAAATGCTTTGCTAAAATACCATCTATTATAATTAAAATATTATTCATTTTAAACTCCAAAAAGGAAATTATAACAAATGGAATTTAAATTAAAGCATAAAGATAGTATGGCAAGGGTTTGCGAAATCACTACTGCACACAGCACTTTTTTAACCCCTGTTTTTATGCCTGTTGGCACAGTAGGAGCGGTTAAAAGTCTTGATGCTAATGATATGAAAAACGAACTTGATGCAAAAATTATTTTAGCAAACACCTATCACATGTACTTACGTCCAACTTCTAAAGTGGTAAAAGATTTTGGAGGTTTACATGGTTTTACAAAATTTGATAGAAGTTTTTTAACCGATAGTGGTGGTTTTCAAGCTTTTTCTTTAAGTAAAAATTCCAAACACTTCAATGAAGGCATAGAATTTAAAAGTCATATCGATGGGAGTCGTCATCTTTTTACTCCAAAAAATGTTTTAGACACCCAATATGATTTTAACTCTGATATTATGATGATTTTAGATGATTTAGTAGCCCTACCCGCAACCAAAGAAAGAGTTAAAATTTCTGTTGATCACACTATACTTTGGGCAAAAGAAGCCATTACTTATCATAAAAGTATGCAAAATAAAGGTATAGGCATAGGACAAAATATTTTTGGCATTATTCAAGGTGGCACAGATCATGAAGAAAGAAAGCGTTGTGCTTTAAGTCTAAATGAAATGTCATTTGATGGTTTAGCCATAGGTGGGCTTAGTGTAGGTGAAGAAAATATCTTAATGTATGAAACAGTTCAAAACTTAAGCCCTTACCTAGATGAAAATCGCCCAAGATATTTAATGGGCGTAGGAACACCTGAAGATTTGGTAGAAAACGTTGAACTAGGAGTAGATATGTTTGATTGCGTGATGCCAACTAGAAATGCAAGGAATGGAACATTTTTTACAAGTTTTGGGAAATTTAATATCAAAAAAGCAGAATTTATCAACGATCATGAAGCCATAGATCCTGCTTGCTCATGCTATACTTGTCGTAATTTTTCAAGGGGTTATTTAAATCATCTTTTTAAAGCTAAAGAACTTACTTTTTTTCGTTTAGCAAGTTTGCATAATCTACATTATTATCTTGAACTTACAAGACAAATGCGTGAAGCAATTTTAAACAATTCTTTTGTGCAATTTAAAAGAAATTTTTATCACTTAAGAGGTAAATAAAATGCTAAAACTGTATGAAAATCTAAAAAATCTACAAGCAAAGAATTTAGAGACTTTGTTATAGTGAAATTTATAGACAAACAATTTTGTTTATGTGGGATTAAATTTAGAAACTTGGCTTTTTAGTGATTGTAAGATTTACAAACTTCAAGATGAAGAATTTAAACTTTCTAGCATAGAAGAATTTTCCAATAAATCCATTTTAGAAGATTTAAAGTAACAAAATACTCATTTTTAAAGCCTTTTAGAACACAAAAAAGGTATTTATCTTAAAGGGTGGTTTTGTTAAAAATTTTTACAAAAATCCTTTGTTTTAAGACAAAAAATCAACAAAAATCTAAAGCAAATCAATCTTCTAAGCGAATCTTTAATTAATGAACAAGTGGGATACAAAAAAACATTTAAAAATTTTAAATTTATCCATCGCTATCTTAAGCAAAAATATCAAAGAACGACTAGCAAGAGTTGATACTCTTTATTCATTAAACAAGCCCGATTAAAAATCAAAAAATGAATAAAAGTATTATACTTTCTTCTATTTTCCTGCCTTTAAAATTGATCGTAGGATTTTTTGGAATGAATAAATAATATTTTTTCAAAGACAGCCCTTTATATTTTTTCTTTGATTTGCTGTATTTTGATTGTAGATGTTATATTTTATCATTTAAAAAAATTTGATTTAGATGAAGGTAAAAAGCCAAAAAAACTAAATAAAATTTTTGCTTATTTTAAGAATATTTATATATAATTTTAACTTATTTTTGCGCTTATAGCTCAGCTGGATAGAGCATTTGATTGCGGTTCAAAAGGTCAGAGGTTCGAATCCTCTTGAGCGCACCATATTATTTATCTTCTTTAATTTTTCTTTTAGCTAATCCCATATGCTCATAAGTATCAATTTCTTTTTTATAAGATCCAGAATTTTTTTAAGTTCTTTATTTAAATAGCTTACTGTTTGTGCACTTGCATTAATATTTGCAGCCAAGGCAGCAACAAAATCTAGTTTCTTTTTTGTTGCTTCATCTGTCAAGCAGCATCAGACAGCAATTATCATTTTATCTAAATCTGTATCAAATTTTTTAGTCTTTTCAACTATATGCTGCTTTTGACTAGTTTTTTTAGTTATTTTTTTACCATCGCTTGCAATAAGATAAGCAATTATACTTAAAAACAACAAAAGCACTAAAGCAGCACAAAAAATAACCAAAAATATGGTTAATTTAAAGTTTGCCCACAAAATTTCGCTTCCTTCTTGCAAAAAGAGCTAAAACCACCATCAACGCAAATCCCCAATAAACATAATTAGGAATTTGAGCCGCTTCACCTGCAGCATAAGAATGAAGTCCTGTTAAAAAGTAATTTACTCCAAAATAAGTCATAATAATAACCCAATAAGCAAACATACTCCATAAAGCAAACACAAATTGATTGCAATATTTTGGAATCATTCTAAGATGCAAAATTGCTGCATAAACTAAAATACTAATCAAAGCCCAAGTTTCCTTAGAATCCCAGCTCCAATATCTTCCCCAACTTTCATTTGCCCAAATTGCACCTAAAAAATTTCCTACAGTAAGTAAACAAAGTCCAAAAATCATTGCCATTTCATTAACTCTTGTAGCTTCTGTAATATTTCTTAAAATATTAAGATTATATTTTCCATCTTTCTTAAGAAAACACATTAAGAATAATGTAAAGATACCAAGTAAGGCACAAAGCCCTAAAAATCCATAACTAGCAGTAATAACAGATACATGAATACTAAGCCAATAAGAATTGAGCACAGGAACAAGATTTGTAATTTGCGGATTCATTTCACTTAAATGCGCAACCATTAATACAACACCGGACAAAATAGAAGTCAATGACAAAGCTATAGGACTTTTTCTAGAGAAAAATATACCCGATAAAGACAATGCCCAAGCTATATAAACCATGCTTTCATAACCATTACTCCATGGAGCATGACCTGATAAATAAGCACGAAGTCCAAGACCTACTGTATGAATTACAAAAGCTAAAACATTTAAAACATACACCACTTTAAATATAAAAGAGATTTTTAAATTCGGTACAACCATTTTAGAAAAAACAAGAATCAAAAGTAAAAAACCTGCAATCAAATATACAGGAGCGAGCTTAACAAAAATTTCAGCCTTATTGGAAAAAATTTCCATTTCAACCTTGGTTTTACTAGGCATGACTTTATATCCTATTTTTTCTTGATATTCTTTGATCAATTTCAAGCCTTCATCAGCTCTAGTCCAATTATCATCTTTAAAAGCATTTTCCACAGCACTAAAATAATTCTGTATTAAAACTAAAACAATATGCCCTTCATCTCCTTTAAGAGTAGTTACAGCAGAAAAAGGTGCAAGCCAAACATTATTTGGATTATTTTGAACAGGAATAAATTTAAATAATTCACCACTAAAAACTAAATTTACAACATTAGCTCTTTCATCTAGCTTTATAATTTCCTTATCAAAAACTCCTCTTGCATTTGGGTTTTTACGATTTGCATTTTCAACATATTTGTGAAGTTTATAGCGGTTATTCTCATCAAAAAAATCTTTATAAGAAATATATTTGGCACTAGGAATTTCTAAAATATTTGCAATAGCATCACGAATTGCTTGATTTTGTGGCATTAAAATAAAAGGTTCCATTTGCCATTTATCTACATCAATGAGCATGGAAAGCATAACAGCATTAGAATTTTGCCCCTTATAGCTATCACTTTGATGAATTTTTTCTAAAATTTCTCTTGATAATGTATCAAAAGGAACCATTCTTCCATCTGCTGATTTTTGCACTATTAAAGTAGCAAGAGCTTTAGCGTGATTAGCATTTACCACAGGCAAAGCCGAATTTAAATCTTGAGCAAAAGTTTTTTCAGAACTAAAAGATAGCAATAAAATAAAAATAACCATACTTGTATGCTTTAAAGTATCTTTGTTAATCAATCTTGCCAAAGTTCTAAATCTAGAATGTGGATTTAAAAAATTCATAAACATTCCAAGACAAAGTAAAAAATAACCTATATAAGTTGGTATTTTACCTGGATCTTTATTTACAGATAAAACAGTTCCTTTTTCATCTTGATCATAAGAACTTTGATAAAATCTATAGCCATCATAATCTAAAACATTATTCATAAAAATTCTATAATTAAAATTTTCATTATTATTTTTTACGGTAATTTCACTTGCATAAGAAGCTGGAGACATAGAACCTGGATAGCGATCTAATACAAAATCTCTTAAGTAAATATCAAAAGGCAATTGTTCATAAGAAAGTGCCCAAGAAATAAAGAATTTTTGACCTGCAAGTTCTATCATAATAGGTTTATTATATTCAAAAATATAAAATTCTTTACTTTCATTTTTATAGCTTAATTCTAATTTTAAAGCATTAGAACCAGTTAATTCTAAGTTTTTATTCTCATTGCTTAAAGCAAAATCTTTAAAATGCAATAATAAAGAATTTTTCCAATTTTGAGGCTCGCCAAAAGTAGAAATCAACATAGTTCTACCCACTTCTAACCAAGCAGATTTAAACCATAACCAAAAACTTTCATCTTGAGGTCTATTGGAACCTTCTAAAGCTTCTTGTGCGTGCAAAGAAGCAGCTTTAACTACAAAACTAATATCTTTAATTTCATAAAGCCTTCTTTCATTAGCATTTGCCTTTTCTCCAATTTTAAGGTTTAAATTTTGTCCATCTAGCATACTTAGAAAATGTAAGTTTTCACTTGAACTTAAAGTTAAATTTTCATCAATTTTTACAAAGGGTGCTTTAATATTATCATTCATAAAAGCAAAATTAACCCCTTGTATATTCTTAACTTCACCTTTTTCAAATTTAACATCAACACCTTGAGATCCTTTTTGAGAAAGCATCAAAACCAATAAAGGATCAGAATTATTATTTTCTTTATAAGTATAATGAGCATTTAAGATTAAATCTTTATATCTTAATACAGCTTGATCATCACCTAAATTAAGCTTTAGTTTAAAAGAATTGGCAAAAGGTAAATTTCCTATATAACGATCATTAATCGCACTATAGCGTTCCCCATCTTTTATAGCAGAAATACGCAAAGAAGTCTTAGAACTTTCTATAAGTGAATTTTGAGTATGCTCTCTAATAGCTAAAATACCTTCAAATCCAGCATATCTTGTCATTGCAGAACCCACTAAAATAAATAAAAAAGAGATATGAAAAACCATTAAAGGCAATTTTTTAAGCCCAAACATTTTATAACGAAACATCCCGCATAGCAAATTAATACCAAGTAAAAGTTGTATATATTCAAACCAAAAAGTATCATAAACCATCGCCCAAGCTGTAGGAGTTCCATAAGCACTTTCAATAAAAGTTGCCAAAGCACAAAAAAGTGCAAAAAGCAAAAACAATATGACCGAAACTCTTAAATCCCCTATACTTTTTATTACATTTTTCATTCTTTTCCTTTAAATTTTAAAGCCCTAAGTATTTCTTTCTAACCTCATCATCACCTATTAAATTTTTAGCCTCATTTTCCATTACGACACGACCATTTTCTAAAACATAAGCATAATCACTTATTTTTAATGCAGAATAAGCATTTTGTTCTACTAAAAGAATAGTTATACCCTCTTCCTTTAAACGCACAATAATATCAAAAACTTCACCCACAATCTTTGGAGCAAGCCCCAAAGAAGGCTCATCTAACATCAAAAGTTTTGGTTCACTCATTAAAGCTCTTGAAATTGCAAGCATTTGTGCTTCTCCTCCACTCAATGTTCCAGCTAAAGCATGTTTTTTACTTGCAAGTCTTGGAAAAAGTTTGTACATTTGCTCTCTTAAATGCTCATAATTTTCAGCATTATTAAAAGCCCCTATTTTTAAATTTTCTTCTACGCTTAAATTAATAAAAACACGCCTTCCTTCAGGAACTAAAGCTATACCTTTTTGAACCAAAGTATGAGTTAAATGCCTTTTAGTATCATAACCTAGAAAATTAACCTCGCCAGTTCTTTTAACTGAGTTTAAAAGCGCATTTAAAATTGAAGTTTTACCTGCTCCATTTGAACCTATAAGAGAAACAATATGACCTGTTTCCACTTTAAAATCAATCCCTTTAACAGCTTCAATTAATCCATAATAAACATGCAAATCTTTAACTATTAGCATCAAAATCCCCTAAATACGCAGCAATTACTTCTTTATGATTTACAGCATCACAAAGTTTACCTTCAAAAATTGTTTTTCCATAATCAAGCACCAATACACGATCACACAATTTATTTACAAATTTCATATCATGTTCTATAAGCAAAACGCTAATTTTATAATCTTTTCGTAATTTAAAAATAAGTTCAGCAAGATCATCGCTCTCAGAGCTATTCATCCCAGCAGCTGGTTCATCAAGCAATAATAATCTTGGCTGAGTAGCCATTGCTCTTGCGATCTCAACTTTTCTTTGTTGTCCATAACTCAAGCTAGTAGCCTTTTTATAAGCAAATTCTGCAATACCAAGTTCTTCTAATATTGTATAAGCCTTCTCTTTAAATACTTGTTCTATTTTCCCAAAACGCCCTAAATGCAAAAAGGCTTCAAAAATATTATATTTCATTTGTTTATTAAAACCAATAAGAACATTTTCAAGCACATTCATACTTGAAAAAAGTCTAATATTTTGAAATGTTCTAGCTATTCCTAAATGCACAATTTTATGAGGTTTTAAATGATCAATTCTTTCTCCTAAAAATTCAACCGAACCTGAATTAGGTTTATAGTTCCCTGTTATAATATTAAAAAGAGTTGTTTTTCCAGCTCCATTAGGCCCAATTAAAGCAAAAATTTCACCTCTATTGATTTTAAAAGAAGTTTCATTAATAGCCTTAACACTGCCAAAACTTTTTGAAATTTGCTTTAATTCCAAAATCATTTTTCACTCCTTTTAAAACGCTTTTTAATCCCTCTAATCACATCACTCAATTCACAATAACCCATTATACCTTTTCTTGCAAAAAGCATTACTAAAACTAGAACAATAGAAAAAACGACCATTCTAAGTCCTGGTGTTGATTGGATATCAAGATTTAAAGAATCTATTTTTATATTTAACTCATCTAAAAATCTAAGCCACTCGCTTCCACCAATAACTAATATCGCACCTATAATAGCACCTGTAGTAGAACCAAGTCCACCCAAAACAATAATAATCAAAAGCTGAAAAGTAAGTAAAAAATCAAATTGAGTTGGAGATACAGTAGTCAACAGACAAGCTAAAAGTCCGCCACCTACACCTTCTAAAAATGCTGAAGTGCTAAAAGCTAAAGTTTTTATCCAAAAAGTATTTATTCCCATAGCACTTGCAGCATCTTCATCATCTCTTATAGCCTTCATTGCACGACCATATCTAGAATAAACTATATTTAAAATTAAAATAACCGCTACAATAGCAATACCACCCGTCCAATAGATCGTGGAAAATTGTGGAATATCTATAAGTCCTCTTGAACCATTAGTAATAGAAGGAAAATTAATAGCAGCTATTTTAATAATTATTCCAAAGCCTAAAGTTACAATAGCTAAATAATCCCCTCTTACGCGAAATACAGCAAAAGCTAAAATCATGGCAAGCAAAGATGAGCAAATTCCAGCTACAATTAAAGCTAGAATAAAAGAATTTAAATGGATGGCTAAAATAAAAGAACTAGGACCATCTAAAAAAAACTGATCATTTTTTGCATCAGCACTTAAAAGAACTAAAGCAGCCGCATAAGATCCAATAGCAACAAATCCGTTGGGTTCTAGTGAAAATTGTCCAGTTACACCATTAATCAAGTTATAACTCACAGCCAAAATAATAAAAATAGCAATTTGATTAACAATATTTAGTCCATAATCCCCGAAAACATAAGGAGAAATGAAAATAAAAATAATTGAAGCAATCAAAAAGATTAAATGTGAAACCTTAATTTTAACCATCATCAAAACCTACTCTTTTCAAAATTTATACCTAAAATTCCTGTAGGCCTAAATAACAATATAAACACCAAAAAAATAAAAGCAAATGCATCTTTAAAGCCTGATAAATCTGGAAAAAAAGCCACAGCAACAACTTCAGTAAACCCTATAATAAGTCCACCTAAAACTGCACCTACTACAGAACCTATACCTCCTAAAACTGCAGCAGCAAAAGCTTTCAAGCCTATTAAAGTTCCCATAGTAGGTTCAACAGAGTAATAATTTGCAGCCCAAAAAACACCCCCAACTGCCGCCAAAGCTGAACCTAGAGCAAAAACTATAGCAATAATACGATTTGCATCTATACCCATTAAATTTACCGTTTGTATATCAAATGCTAAAGCACGAATAGCTATACCATATTTGCTTTTATACAAAATCCACAACACAGCTATTAAAATAACAAATGTAAGAGCAGGAACCATTAAAGAACCATAAGTTGTTATCACTCCACTAAAATTAACACTTTCCTCAAAATAACTTGGTGGTGTAAAAGTTCTAGGTGTTGAAGTAAAAAGTATATTAAAAAGATTTTGTAAGAAAAAACTAATACCAATTGCTGTAATCAACAATGAAATTCTAGGAGCCTGTCTTAAAGGTTTATAAGCGATTCTATCCGTAGCTACTCCAACACAGGCAGCAAAAATGATTGCTAAAGACAAAGCTCCTAGAAAAGGAACATTTAGATTACTCATGCAAAAAAGAGCCGCATAAGCACCAACCATCATAATATCGCCGTGAGCAAAATTAATAAGTCTTAACACACCATAAACCATAGTATAGCCAACAGCAATAAGAGCATACATACTACCCAAACTAAGTCCGTTAACAAGTTGTTGTAAAAATAAAGTAGAATCCATAATCTTTCTATTTTTCCTTTAAGGATTAATAATATCTTTATAATTTTGTTTTTGATTTTTAATTTCTTTAACCACTACAGAACGGGTTGCATTTCCCGTTTGATCGATACTAATAACACCAGAAACACCTTGATAATTTTTAGTTTGGTGAATTTTTTCATTGACGCACTTACTAGTAAGATTGTCAACACAAGCATTCATAGCATTTAGCATTACAAAATACGCATCAGCACCCATAGCTGAAAATGCTGGGAGTTCTTTTGTTCCCTTAACTTTCTCATAAACACTAATAAACTCTTTGCTTAATTTTGTAGTTGGATTATTAGCATCAAAACTATCTGTGAAAATATAACCCTCACTCGCATCTCCAGCTAAACTAATAAAAGTTTGATCAGCAACCCCATCCGCAGAACCCATAGGAATATTTAAACCTGCGAGTTTTGATTGTCTTGCAAATAAAGAAGCTTCACTATAATAAAGCGGTAAAAAAATAAATTCTGGATTTAAACTTTTAACTTGAGCTACAATGGCTCTAAAATCTTTATCACCTGAATTAACTCTTAAAATTCTAAGAATTTGGCCACCATCAGACTTATACTGTTTTTCAAAAGCTTTTGCCAAACCTAAAGAATAGTCTGTGCTTTGATCTACCACAATAACAGCACTTTTATAATTAAGTTTTGAAAAAACATATTTTGCCAAAGATGAACCTTGAAAACTATCCATAAAACATACTCGAGAAGAATACATTTTTTTATCAAGCAATCTATCACCAGTTGCAGCAGGGGCGATCAATGGAATTTTATTATCTTCTGCTACACGCATAACTTGCAATGTATTGGCGGTAACCATTTCCCCTATAAGGCCTATAACTTTATCTTGAGAAACTAAACGATTTGCTCCACTTGAAGATTCTAATTTATCACCCTTAGTATCAATGATAGCAAGAGAAACCTTATCTCCATTACTTAAAGTCGATTGCATTGAATTTGCAAGTTTAATCCCTTCTAGTGCACTTTGTCCATATGCCGCAGTAGCTCCACTAAGCGGCAAAACAACTCCTATTTTGACTTCTGCAGCATTTAAACTTAAACTTAAGATACTTGCTAAAATTAAAATTTTTTTCATTTTCTACCTTTATTTTAGTAATTATGGATTTATAATTGTTTTGTAATTTTGTTTTTGATTTTGAATTTCTTTAATCACAACAGAACGAATGGCATTACCACTTTCATCTATACTAATCACACCACCAACAGCTTGAAAATCTTTAGTTTGGTGAATTTTTTCATTGACGCACTTACTAGTAAGATTGTCAACACAAGCATTCATAGCATTTAGCATTACAAAATACGCATCAGCACCCATAGCTGAAAATGCTGGGAGTTCTTTTGTTCCCTTAACTTTCTCATAAGCTGTAATAAAATCTTTTCCCAATTGTGTAGAGGGATTGTTATAATCAAAACTATCAGTAAAAATCACTCCATTAACAGCACTTCCACCAAGATCTATAAAAGTTTGATTATTAACACCATCTCCTGCTGCTAAAAGTTTATCAAAACCAATTTGTCTTGCCTGTCTCGCAATTAAGGCAGCTTCAGGATGATAAATAGGCATATAAACAAAATCAGGATTTAAACTCTTAAGTTGCGAAACCACAGCTTTAAAATCTTTATCTCCTGAATTAATAACAAGTTTTTTTATAATTTTTCCACCATTATTCTTAAAAGAATTTTCAAAGGCTCTTGCCAAACCTAAAGAATAAACATTACTTTGATCTATAATGATAACAGCATTTTTAAGTCCTAAATCTTTAGATACATAAGTAGCAAATTTATCTCCTTGGAAACTATCTTTAAAACAAACTCTACTTGCATATTTCCTTTTATCTAGTAATTTATCTCCAGATGCCACTGGAGCTATTAGAGGAATTTTTTTCTCTTCTGCTATAGAAATAGCTTGAATAGTATTTGGAGTTGTAGCTTCACCAATAATTCCAAGAACTTTATCTGTTGCTATTAAACGATTAACCCCATTTAAAGTTTCAAGCTTATCTCCTTTTGTATCTATTGTGATAAGTTTGATAATATCCCCATTTGAAAGTTTTGGCTGTAGCTTATTAGCCAGTTCAATTCCGTTAAAAACATCTTGCCCATAAGCTGCCACAGTTCCAGTTAAAGGTAAAACCACGCCTATATTAATATCCTTAGCATATAAGCAATTTACCATAGTTAAAACACCTAAAGTTAAAGTTAGTTTTTTCATAGCATTCCTTTTAATTGTAGTTTTTATATCTTATTTTAGAAATATATTATGTTTTGTTTTTTGTGCACGTTCTTCTTCAAGAAGGTCTTTTACTTGCAAATCAAGTGCAAAATTTCCACCTTTAATATAAGCAATAATATTATCTATGTCCTCATGGCTTAAACTTCTAGCATAAAAAGCCATTTGAGAAGCTGTTGTAGAACTACTACTATCAAGAGTATAACCTATTAAAGCTCCTTTAATATCCTCAGGAGATATATCTTTTAAAATTCTAGATCCTATAACACTCTTTTCAGCATGATCTCCATGACAAGTATTGCATTTATTTTGAAAATACAAAGTCTTTGCTTTTTTCATATCATATTGTTTATTTGCATCAAAGGTATAAGTAAAAAATGATTTCAAGTTAATACCAAAAAGTGCAACAACAAATATTGAACTGATAAACAACCAGCGTATAATCATGATTTTCCTTATTTTATTGTAATCTCTGTTTGTGTTTTATTTTGATATTTATGTGTTTTTTTGTTATATTTTTTTTCTTTTTTAATATCATAGCGATAACGAACAGTCCCTGAAACTTCTATATCTTTAAAAACTTCATCTAACGGAGCTGCAAAAACAAAATGATTTAAAATCATACCAATTAAAAACATTTTTTTCATTTTTATTCTTCAAACACGAAAAACGATTATATCAAAAAAAGATAATCCTTGTTAATGGCCGCCTTTATGTAAAAAATAAAGCCCCACACAAAGAGCTAAAATCGAGCCAGCAAGAAAAGCCATATCCACAGGAGTAGTAAATTTCATCTGTAAAACCCTTTGAAAGAAATTTACCACTAAAACCATAATGATAACTTTTGCAAGCTTGTCTTTTAATTGATCCAAGCTATGCACTTCTAAAACCTTGCTTTGTTTTGTTTGTTTCAATTCTTCTATTTCGCTGATAAAAAGCTCATAAACCCCAAAAGAAAAAATAAACAAAACTAAAGCCATAAGATAAAGATCAACAGCTCCTATAATTAAAGCCACCACATCCTCATGCAAATCCACATTATAACCCACATCAAAAAAATAATTATAAGTATAAAATATAACCTTTAAAATATCATAACTTGCAATAAAAAACAATACAAAAGCTCCAATTAAACCAAAAATTACAGGTAAAATTGTAACAATACGACTTCTAACAAGCAAAGATTCAAATATTTTCTCTAACATTTTTTTCCTTATTTATTTTTTAATTCTAACCATTTTTTCGCGATACGTACAGCATTTGTTGCAGCACCTACGCGAATTTGATCTGCTACACACCAAAGATGAAGTATTTTTTTATCATACACATCAGCACGAATTCTTCCTACATAAGTTTCATTGGCGTTACTTGTCATCAAAGGCATAGGGTATTTTTTATTTTTAGGATCATCTATCACTACAACACTTGGTGCTTTTTCTAAAATTTCTTTAGCTTTTTTTACATCTATTTCTTTTTCAAAATGCATAGTAATGGCTTCGCTATGACTTCTTAAAACAGGCACTCTTACACAAGTTGCCGAAACTTCTACATTTTTATGTAAAATTTTTTGAGTTTCATTAAGCATTTTAAGTTCTTCTTTAGTGTAATCATTATCCATAAAAACATCAATTTGCGGAATAAGATTAAGTGCTAAAGTATAAGGAAAAGTTTGAGCCTCAAACTCATCAAGTTTAAAAGCAAAAAAACTTTGCATCGCTTCAACCAATTCCTGCATCCCTTCTTTTCCTGCTCCACTTGCAGCCTGATAAGTGCTTACATCAACACGCTTTAAATTAAATGCGTCATTTAAAGGTTTTAAAACTTGCACCATTTGTATAGTAGAACAATTTGGATTAGCAATTATCCCTGTTTTTTTCCAATCTTTAATATCCTCAGGATTGCATTCAGGAACTACTAAAGGAACATCTTTTTCCATTCTAAAATGACTTGTATTATCAATTACAACAGCACCGGATTCTACTGCAAATCTAGCATATCTTTCACTCACACTTCCACCCGCACTAAAAAAAGCAATATCAACAGGATTTTCTTTAAATACATTTTCGGTAAGTTCTTTGACTTTATAAGCTTTGCCTTTAAATTCTACTTCGCTACCTACACTTTTTGCACTTGCTAAAGATAAAATACTTTCTACTGGAAAATCAAATTCATCTAAAACATTTAAAAGCTCTTCTCCAACCGCACCAGTAGCACCCACAATGGCTATTTTTTGTTTTTTTGACATTACTTATCCTTTATTTGATATTGTTTAATTTTTTCATTTAAAATTTTTATATCCATACCTAAAATTTGAGAAGCTTGTTCCTTGTCATAATCTACATTTAAAAGAACTTCACAAATCAATTCTTTCTCTAAATTCTTTACATCTTTTTTTACACTTCTAGCTTCTAAGAACAAATCTTCACTTGAAATTTCATCATTTTCACTTAAAATACAAGCTCTTTGTACGACAGATATTAACTCTCTAATATTACCAGGAAAATCATATTCAAGTAAAGCATTTTTAGCTTCTTGACTGAGTTGTTTTTCCTTAAAATCATATTCTTTGCAAGTATCTTCTAAAACCTTTTGTGCTATACCTAAAATTTCTTCCTTACGCTCTCTTAAAGGTGGAATATTAATAGGAACAGTGTTTAAACGATAGTATAAATCTGAACGAAATTCACCCTTTTTTATTTTTTCATCTAAATTTGCATTAGTAGCACTAATGATTCTTACATCTATTTTGATACTTTTTGTACTTCCAAGTCGTGTGATTTCTTTTTCTTGCAAAGCTCTTAAAAGTTTAGCTTGAATTTCATAAGGCATTTCGCCAATTTCATCTAAAAACAAAGTACCCTCATTAGCCATTTCAAAAAGCCCTATTTTAGTTGCATTAGCATCAGTAAAAGCACCTTTTTCAAAACCAAAAAGCTCACTTTCAATCAAATTTGCAGGAATAGCTGCCATATTAATAGCAATAAAAGGCCTATTAGCACGTTTAGAATGGGTGTGAATATAACGAGAAAATACCTCTTTTCCTACTCCGCTCTCTCCAAAAAACATTACAGAGGCGTCAGTTTTAGCTGCTTTTTGACTTAAATTTAATGTTTTTTCTAAATTAGGAGAAGTTGAAAAAAAATCTTTATTTTCTTCTTTTTTTTCATTTTTTTTGCTTTTTTTATCGGCTATTTTTTCTCTTATGATTTTAGCACGCTTGATAGCCTCGACTAAAGTATCAATATCAAAAGGCTTGGTTAAAAAATCTTTTACCCCCAAACGAACCGCTTCTATAGCACGACTTAAAGTAGCATTTCCTGTCATAATGATAAAATCATATTTATTTTCGCAAGCTTTAACCAATTCTATGCCATCAATTCCTGGCATATTAATATCTGTAATAATCAAATCTGTATTCTCATCTATTTTTCTTAAAGCTTCAGTGGCAGATTTATAAGATTTAATATTAAATTCTTCATACTCTGCTAATGCAATTTCTAAGGATTTACGCATATTAATATCATCTTCTACTATGACTAAATTCATCCCAAGCCTTTTAAAAAAATTTCTGCTATAGTATCCAATTTGCGCTTAATTTTGAATTTACTTTTTTTTAAGATAATAAATTATCGCATTTTGTTCGCCAAATTCCACGGTAAAACGCAAGGGTAAAATTTTAACATAAGTTTCGCTTTGGGCATGTAATAAGTCAGTATTAACAATATCCTTAACACTGATTCTAGCTCCTATAAAGCAATCGCTTAATTCATCTTTATGAGAATTTAAAAAATTAAATTTAATTGTTTTTGGCATATTATCATCAATCAATCCTAAAGAAGTTCGAGGTAAAACTTTTAAATCTTGATCACTATAAGAAATTTCACATACCCATTGTTCTTCAACATTTTCGCTTTGCGTCATTGCTAAGGATAAATTTTGATTTTGATGAAAGAGAATAAAATTTTTACTAGAAAGCTCTGCCCAAAAAATAAATTCATCTTGGGCAAAAAGCTTAAAGCTAAGAAAGATTAATAAGCAAACAATTCTTTCCACTTGTCTGCATCGATTTTAAGTTCTAAGTTTACTCTATAAAGCCCTTGATTAAAATTCTCATCAATTATACTTGCATTTTTAATCAAACCATTTACTTGCGCAGTAATAGTTGAACTTCTAAGCATTGCATCTTTTACAGTATCCTTACCATTTACTTTCACGCCATAAAGCTTACTTGCAAGTTGTCTGTAAGCATCTGTAATTGCTGCTCTTTTTGCTAAAGCTAGAGCTTGAGCAGTAGAAACTGTATTCATTGGAGCAATTCCTTCACCAACTGCTGTAAAACTAAGCTCTGTTTCACTAACATCTGGAGCCAACATCTTTTCTTCTCTAATAATGTCACGCACATCATCTTTATCGACTTTTTGCACGATAACATCTTGAGATGGAGCAGTGCTATTTGCACTTGAATTTTTAGTTGCACTGTTTACACTTGGTACACAACCAGCGAAAATTCCTGCTATTGCTAGCATAAAATAAATTTTTTTCATTTTTACACCTTCAAAATATTGTAATTAGTAAAATAAAAAGCAATAAGCGTTCCAACTTTAAAACTTATTACAAATCTAAACCAAAGTTTTCATCGCTTAACTCATCCTCATCGTTTTCCTCTTTAGGACATTTAGCGATGCTAACCACCTCATCATTTTCCACATTAACTACAATGACACCACTAGTATTACGCCCTGCTTTTCTAATGCTTTGCATATCAACACGTATCATCTTACCTGAGCTTGTAAGAGCCATTAAATCCATAGTTTCATCTACTATAACCACACTAATAAGATCTCTGGTTTTTCCTGTGAGCTTCATACAAATTACACCCTTTCCACCTCTGCTTTGCAATCTATATTCTCCAGCATTTGTGCGCTTTCCTATGCCTTTTGCACTTATGCTTAAAATTTCTTGCTCATCATTTTCTATAACAACCGCACCTACTAATTCGTCATTTTTCTCTTTAAACTTAATAGCCGTCACCCCACGACTTACACGGCCGATTTCACGTACTTTAGCAAGTGGGAATTTAATACACATACCTTTTTTGGTTACTGCAAAGAGCATTTTACCTTGTGTGCTTGCACTTTCTTCGTTTTCAAGATTTTCATCATCTAAATTTTCAATTTCTTCATTTTCTAAATTTTCTTCACTGCCACTAGTAAAAATTTCATCTTCATCTCTTTGAACGATAATAGCAGTTACCAACTCATCATTTTCGTCAAGATTGATTGCTCTAACCCCCACACTTCTAATATTTTGATATCCGCTTAAATTAGTGCGTTTTACTATACCATTTTTAGTAAAGAAACATAAAGATTTACTTTCATCAAAATCTGTCGTTGGAATAATAGCCATGATTTTTTCTTCGGCTTGTAAATTGATAAGATTTACGACCGCTTTTCCTTTGGCTGTTCTTGAGCCTTCAGGAATTTTATAAACTTTAAGCCAATAAAGTTGTCCACGATCTGTTACAAACATAAGCGTATCATGCGTATTTGCCGTAAAGAAGCTTTCTATAAAATCATCATCATAAGTCGTAACGGCTAATTTTCCTTTTCCACCTCGTTTTTGTTTTTCATATTGTTTGCTAGGCACACGCTTAATATAGCCACGATGCGTGATAGTTACAACCATATTTTCATTAGGAATTAAATCTTCAATATCAATATCATCGTAATCATCTTCAATTTGAGTAATGCGTGGCACATCAAATTTACTTCTAATTTCTTTCAATTCATCGCGAATTAAATTTTCAAGCAAGGTTTCACTTTTTAAAATTTCTTCAAGTCTTGCAATTTCTTTCATCAGTTCTGCAAGCTCATTTTCGATTTTTTCTCTTTCAAGTCCTGTTAAACGACCAAGTTTCATATCTAAAATAGCATTAGCCTGAAGTTCACTAAGGCCAAATTTAGCCACCAAAGAATCTCTTGCGGTATTATTATCAGAACTATTTTTAATTAAAGCAATCACTTCATCTATATTATCAAGAGCAATTTTAAGACCTTCTAAAATATGAGCTCTTACTCTTGCCTTTTGAAGTTCAAAAATCGTTCTTCTAATAATAACTGTTTTTCTATGGGTTAAAAAAAGATTTAAAAGTTCTAGCAAGGAGAAAATTTTAGGTTCTTTATTGTAAATTGCCAACATAATCACACCAAAAGTACTTTCCATAGTGGTAGATTTAAATAGATTATTTAAAACAATTTCGCTCATAGCCTCACGTTTAAGTTCTATAACAACACGGATTCCTTCTTTATTACTCTCATCTCTTACTTCAGATATTCCTTCAATTTGCTTTTCTTTAACAAGATCTGCAATCTGCTCTATAAGCCTAGCTTTATTGGTTTGATAAGGAAGTTCATCTATAACAATAACATCTTTATTTGTCTTTTTTTCAATATGAGTTTTAGCGCGTACTTTTACACGACCACGCCCTGTACGATAAGCTTCTATAATGCCTTTTTTACCATAAATTATTCCACCTGTTGGAAAATCTGGACCTTTGATAAACTGCATCATTTCTTCTAAACTTGCATCTTTATTATCGAGTAAATATAAAAGTCCATCTATCAACTCATTTAAACTATGAGGCGGGATATTTGTCGCCATACCTACAGCTATACCACTTGAACCATTTAATAATAAATTTGGAACCCTAGAAGGTAAAACATCAGGTTCACTTTCTGAACCATCATAATTTGGAACAAAATCAACCGTATCTTTATCTATATCTTTTAAAAGCTCATGAGAAAGTTTACTCATTTTTGCCTCAGTGTAACGCATCGCAGCAGCACTATCACCATCTATAGATCCAAAGTTACCTTGTCCTGTAATACTTGGATATCTCATAGAAAAATCTTGAGCCATTCTAACTAAAGCATCATAAACTGCTATATCTCCATGCGGGTGATAACGACCTATAACAGCACCCACTATACGAGCTGATTTGACAAAATCTGTTCTACTTTTTGCCTCATCATTTTGCATAGCATATAAAATTCTTCTATGAACAGGTTTTAAACCATCTCTTGCATCAGGCAAAGCACGACCTATAATAACACTCATAGAATAGTCTAAATAACTACTTTTTATAGAATTTTCTATATCTACAAGTTCAATATCAGAATCTTTGCTAAAAATATTCTCCATAAAAATCCTTCTATTAGTTCAAAGTCTTGATTATAGCATATTAAACTTTTGCATCAGCTAAAACAAGAGCAAAAAGTACAGAAATTTTATTTTCTTCTAAAACTTTTTTAGCCTCCAAAAGACTAGAACCAGTCGTTACAATATCATCTACTAAAATTACAGGTTGGTGAATGGTTTTTAAGAGTTTGTAATTTCTTTTATGTTTTTGACGAAATTCTAAACTTCTTCCAGAATATTTCACATGATTTTGTGCTTTTAAAACATTAAAAACAGGTTTTACAAATTTTGTTTTAAGATATCTGGCTAAAATAGCAGAATGCGAATAAAGCATATCTTCAACCTTATCATCTAAAGCTATAACATTAATTGTCATTCTAGGATCAAAAAAATCTTTAAATTTTGCAAAACTTAATTTGGCGAGCATTTTATAAACAAAATAACCATAAAAATGATGTTTAGAGTGAAGCAAGTGTTGTATTTCATGATATTTATAAAAAGAATAAACTTTAAAATTATTATCAAGCTTTCTTGTATTTAAGGAAAATTCAGAAAGCTCTAACTCACATAAATCACAAAAGCAGAGCAGAGCAAAAGCTCCGCAATTTATACATCTCAAAGTTCAGAGATTAAACTAGCTGCTTTATTTGCCATTTGTTTTATCAACAAATGAGTATAAAAAGTTGTTTCTTTTAGATCATCAAAACCCTGCACATCTTGTTTGGTGCGGATCGTAAATTTCTTATTTTTGTTTATATCACTAACTTGTAAAACTCCTACCAGTTTTGAATGCAATCCTGTAGCATCTTGAGTTGCTCCATAAGATATAAATTCTAAATCAATCTTACTCACATAAGGTGAATCTTCAACGTTATTGTCAAGTACAACTATTCCTCTAGCTTCGAGTTCTTGTTTTAAATAAGTATAAAATACTGCATTAAAATTCACATCAACAAATAACTTTTTCCCTTTGGCATTTAAAACTTTTTGTCCTTCTTTTAAATCATAAAATCTATGTAAATAAACCTTTTTTAAAGCAATGCCAGTATCTAAAGTGCGTTTATTAGCACAACATTGAATTCCAACATCACTAATATATAAAAGGCCTTTAATCTTTGCTTCAAAACCATCAGAACTTTCACAAGAACTGCATTGAGAATTTTTAGAAATTTGATTGACTTGAGCAAAAGTATCTTGTTTAGTTGCACAAGCACTCAACAATAAAATAGGAATTATAAAAATCAAAAATTTTTTAAACATTTTTTCTCCTTAGAAAATTATTTTAAAATTGTATTAAAAATACAAGCAAATTTCAAGCCAAGTTTTAAATTTCTCATCAATCTATCTTTAAAACGCTTAAAAAAGCCTCTTGAGGTAAATTTACCCTACCTATAGCCTTCATTCTTTTTTTACCTTCTTTTTGCTTTTCTAAAAGCTTTCTTTTTCTAGTAATATCCCCGCCATAACATTTTGCTGTCACATTTTTACCCATGGATTTAACAGTTTCTCTTGCGATGATTTTATTTCCGATACTTGCTTGAATGGCCACTTCAAAAAGCTGTCTAGGAACTATTTCTTTCATAGCACTAACAAGTTCTCTTCCCTTGCTTTGTGCTTTTTCATTAGGCACGATAATACTTAAAGCATCAACATTTTCACCTGCTACCTTAATATCAAGTTTTACCAAATCCCCTACTCTAAATTCTATAGGCTCATAATCAAAACTCGCATAGCCTTTTGTTAGGGACTTTAATTTATCATAAAAATCCATCACGATCTCATTTAAAGGCACATCATATTCTAGTAAAACACGCTCAGGTGTGATATAATCCATTTTAACCTGCACTCCTCTTTTGCGATTTAAAAGAGTGATTAAATTCCCTAAAAATTCACTTGGGGTAATAATAGTAACCTTAACATAAGGCTCTTTTATATGATCAATTTTATTAACAGGAGGAAGTTCGCTAGGATTTTGAATTTTAGCAAGTTCTCCATCGGTTTGATAAATTTCATAGGTTACAGTTGGAGCCGTTGCAATCAAATCAAGATTAAATTCTCTCTCAAGTCTTTCTTTGATCACTTCCATGTGCAAAAGCCCTAAAAATCCTACCCTAAAGCCAAAACCTAAAGCCAAAGAAGTTTCAGGCTCATAAGTAATAGAACTATCATTAAGCCTTAACTTATCCAAAGCATCTCTTAAATCTTCAAATTTATCCGTTTCTATAGGGTAAAGTCCCGCAAACACAAAAGCTTTAGCCTTTTCAAAACCCCCTATGGCTTGTTTAGCTTTATTTTTTACCAAAGTGATAGTATCACCCACTTGTACATCGCCTACAGTTTTAAGCCCTAAAACCACCACGCCTACTTCACCCGATTGTAAAGATTGGGTTTTAATTGGACTTAAAGGATGAGGGTAAAAAAGATCTTGAACTATATGTTTTTTATCCGTACTCATTATTAAAACTTCATCATTTTTAGTAAGACTTCCTTCATAAATTCTAACTAAAGCCAAAGCTCCTAAATAATTATCAAACCAAGAATCATAAATTAAAGCCTTAGCAGGAGCTTCATCATCTGTTTTTGGTGCAGGAATTTTAGTGATAATTGTTTCTATAAGCTCTTTTATACCCACTCCTGTTTTTGCACTCACACAAATTGCATCTTTGCAATCTATACCTATAATATGCTCAATTTCATGCTTGACTTTTTCAACATCGGCATTGGGTAAATCGATTTTATTAATCACAGGAATGATTTCAAGATTATTTTCAAGAGCTATATAAACATTAGCTATAGTTTGTGCTTCAACGCCTTGACTTGCATCTACTACAAGCAAAGCCCCTTCACAACTTGCCAAAGAACGACTTACTTCATAAGAAAAATCCACATGGCCAGGAGTGTCAATAAGATTTAAAACAAAATTTTCATTATTAAATTTATAATTTAAACGCACTGATTGTGCTTTTATAGTGATACCACGCTCTTTTTCTATATCCATAGTATCCATAACTTGCGGACTCATCTGCCTATCACTAATAGCACCACACTCGCTAATAATCCTATCTGCAAGAGTAGATTTTCCATGATCTATATGAGCTATAATAGAAAAATTTCTAATATTTTTTACTGACAAAATTTCATCCTAAATATAAAATTTTAAAGCTAAGATTTTAACAAAATTTAGGTTTAAAACAAATAAATTTTATTTTATAAAAAACTTCAATTGAAATTTATATAAAGCATATTAAAATATCAAAATGTTCGAAAAATATTTAAAATCAGCTATGTTTTTAACTCTTTATCCCTTGGCAATGTTAGCTTCTAATTTGCATGAATTTATAGCACTAAGCCAAAATAATGAATCCTATCTTATTAAGCAAATGCAAAGCGAACAAGCAAATTTAGACAAAGAACAAGCTTTTAGAAATTACCTGCCCTCTCTTAGTCTAAATTCAGCTTATGTAGCCAATAACAAAGATCGCTTTATTACCGATCCACAAGAAAGTTTATTTGCTAAAGTTTCTCTTAATTTTTTGCTTTTTGATGGGGGAGCTAGAGAGACCAATTTAAGAGCTTTAAAAAGCAAGGAAAAATTAAGCCTTTTAGACAAAGAACAAAGCAAAAATTATCTTGCTTTAAATGCAATCACACTTTATTTTAACACCTTAAGTCTTGAAAAAATTTTACTAGCCAATCAACAAAAAGCAGCCTTTTTAAAATCAGCTTTTGAGAGAATGCAAAAATTTTACGATGCAGGACTTAGCCCTAAAGATGAACTTGAAAGCATTAAAGCCAAATATCATTTAAGCTTGCTAGAACTCAGTCAAAATGAATTAAAACTTGCCAATATACAAAAAGAGATTAAAATTTTAAGCCATACAGACTTTAAACCCCAAGGTAATGCTTTTTTAGAAAATCCACAACAAGAAAAAAATCAAAGTTATGAAGTAATGATGGCTAAAGAACAAATCAATCTTGCTAAAGAAAGTGTGAATTTAGCAAAAGCTAAATATTTTCCAAAATTTTATATTCAAGATAATTTTAACTTTTATAAAAACAACTACAATCGAAAAATTCCAACTCCTTTTGTAAATTTAGCGGATCAATTCTTAGAAAAATATTCTCAAGGCAATCAATTTATTTTAGGTATGGAATGGAAAATTTTTGATTTCAACGCAAGGGCTAAAGAAGTTGAAAAAGAGCGTTTAAATGTTCAAATAGCCAATGCAAAAGCAAGGTTTAGTGAACGAAAAAATAAAGAAGAATTAAATTATTTACACAAAAGTTTAAAAGTTTTACAAGAACAAATTTTAGCTCTTAATCTTAGCTTAAATGCTGCAAATTTAGCTTTTGAAAGTATAGATAAAAAATACCAAACAGGACTTGTTTCTTATGTGGAATATCTTCAAGCTTTAGAGGCTAAATTTAAAGCACAAAGCGATTTAGAGCTTGCTAAAAATGAATTTGAAATTACTAAAGCAAATTATTATTTTAATGCGGGTATAGATCTTAATTCAAAGGTTAAAGAATGAAAAAAATTCTATTTTTACTTCTTGCTTTTAATTGCGCCTTTGGCGAAGAAATTTATGCAAGTTTCAATGTAGAAGCATCAAAACAAAGCAAACTTGCCCTTGAAAGCATAGGTTTAGTTCAAAAAATTCCTGTAAAAATTGGACAAAAAGTCAAAAAAGGAGAACTTTTACTTGCTCTTGATCAAGAAAGTGAAAAAATAGCTCTTCAAAATGCTGAAAATTCTTATCAACTTGCCCTTGTAGAATACGAAAATACCAAAAGCAAAATGCAAAAAATCAAAGCTGTAGAAAATGTTATAGATAAACAAAGCTATGAAGATATGAAAGCTAGGTTTGATGCTGCTAATTTAAATTTAAACAAAGCAAAAATCAATATAGCTTATTATAAAAATGTCGTGGCAAAAAAAGAATTGCACGCACCTTATGATGCCATCATCGCGAATAAATTTATACAAGTTGGCGAAGGAGTAGGAGGTGTAGCTCAACCTTTAATAGAAATTTTTTCCTATCCACAAAGTAAATTGATTTTAAGTTTTGATGAAAAATACAAAAATAAAGTTAAATTAGGCGATGATTTCTTGTATAAAATCGATCAAAATGGTACAGAATTAAAAGGAAAAATTAGCCTTATTTATCCAAGTATAGAAGTAAAAACAAGAAAAATTTATGCTGAAGTGCAAACTACAAATTTAACACCAGGACTTTTTGGCGAAGGTAGAATCATCACTAAAGATTAAAAATGTTTAAACTAGCTATAAACCGACCTATTACCGTGCTAATGTTTTTCTTAGCTTTTATGATTTTTGGGCTGATCTCTGCTTTTAGTATGAGTGTGAATTTATTTCCTAATGTTTCCATACCTCTTATAAAAATCACAAGTAAGGTAAATGGGGATTTAAATTTCGTAGAATCAAAAATCACCAAAGAAATAGAAAACGCTCTGAGTGAGATTGATGGAGTAAAGACCATAACTTCGGCTGCATATGATAATTTTAGCGTGAGTGTAGTCGAGTTTAAATTAGGTAAAAATCTTGAAGTAGCTGCTAATGATGTGCGTGATAAAATAGGAACTTTAAGTTTGCCTTCCAAACCTGAAATTGAAAAAATCAGTTCAGATTCTGGTTCTGCTATTTCGCTTTTTTTATATTCTAAAGATAAATTACAACTCATGCGTGAAATCAATGATAAAATAAAGCCTTTTTTACAAAGAGTTAAAGGAGTAGGTAAAATTGAAACTAAAGGGTTTTTAGAACCCCAAATTCGTATAGAATTAAAACCAAACGAACTTAGAAAATACAATCTTAACGCCCTTGATGTAGCAAATATCATCCAAAGTCAAAATTTTAAACAAGCCCTAGGCGAACTTAATAACAATCAAGACAATTATATCATCAAAGGCTATTTTGAATCCATAAATTTAGAAGAACTTAGTAATCTTCGCATAAAAACAGGGGTATTTTTAAGCGATATTGCTAATATTTTAAGCCTTTATGAAGATGAAAAACAAAGTGCTTTATACGAGGGTAAAGAAGGAGTGCTTTTAGAGCTCGGTAAAATAACAAATTATAATACTCTTGAAATGATTAAAAATGTCAAAAATGCCTTACCTGTTTTAGAAAAACAAATTTCAAAAGACATAAACATTAACATACTTTACGATAAAAGCTTAAATATCCACAAACACCTCTCTCAAGTAATTTTTGATATGGTTTTGGGGATTTTTCTAACCCTTGTTATCGTGTTTTTATTTTTAAGAAATTTAAGTGCAACTCTCATTGCTTGCATAGCTATACCCACTTCTATCATTTCAACCTTTTTTATTATCGATCTTTTAGGTTATGATTTAAACCGCTTAACCTTCATAGCTCTAACTTTAAGCATAGGAATTTTTATCGATGATGCTATAGTAGTCATTGAAAATATCGCTAAAAAACTAAAAACTTATCCGCCCTTACAAGCTGCTTTTTTAGGCATCAATGAAATAGGTTTTAGTGTTTTAAGCATCAGTATAGTTTTACTTTGTGTTTTTATCCCTATTTCTTATATGAACTCTATACCAGGGCTTTTTTTTAATGCCTTAGGCATAAGCGTTGCAAGTGGTATAGTTATAAGCTTTTTGGTTTCTGTATTTTTAATACCTAGTCTTGGAGCAAGATTTTTAAATCCAAAAGAAAGCAAATTTTATGAAAAAACAGAAGCCTTTTTTGAAAAAATAGAAGAAAAATACGAAAATTTACTCTACAAAATTTTAAAAAATAAAACCAAATTTATCCTAGCTACTCTTGTTTTTGTAGGACTTTCTTTTGCTTTAGCTACCCGCATAGGGCTTGATTTTTTACCTATGGAAGACGATAGCGAAATTCAAGTTTTACTTGAAAGTAAAAAAGATTTAAGTTTAAAGGCCATGAAAGAAAAAAGTTTAAATTTGCTTGAAAAAATCAAAAATGATAGTAATGTCAAATACGCTTTTTTACTTGTAGGCTATGATGATGCTAAAGATGCTACAAAAGCTAAAATTTATGTTAAACTTAAAAATTTAGACGAAAGAAATTTAAGACAAAGTGCTATAGTAAGTTTGTATCGTCAAAAATTTCAAGATGAAAGTTTAAAAATCAAAATTTTAGAACTTCCAAAGATAGAAGGTGCGGGCATTGATGATCCAGTACAGTTTTTGATCTTAGGAGATGATTTAAACACTCTAAAAGAAGCAGCTTCTCGGGCAAAAGAAATTTTAGCTACAAATACACGCATTGTAGATATAAGTGATAATGCTAATGCTACAAAAGATGAAGTCGCCTTGCACATCAACAAAGAAAAAGCCAAACTCTTAGATGTTAATCCTAAATATATTGCTGGGGTTTTAGGGTATTCTTTCTCGCAACTTAGCGTAGGAAGCATGGATAGGGGAAATTCAAAAGATGATATTATCCTAAGTTTTGCTCCAGAATTTAAAAAAGATATAGAAGCTTTAAAACGCATTAGCATTAAAAATAACCAAGGTATAAATTTAGAACTTTCAAGCGTGGTGGATTTTATATACAGCAAGGATTTAAAAACCATCAATCGTTACAATAAAAACCGATCTGTAAAAATTACAGCTGGAGTAAATGATCTTTCCTTAGGAGCGGTGCAAAAACTTTTACTGGATAATATGGGTAAAATTTTAAAGAACAATGCAAGTCTTAGCTATGCTTTTTCAGGCTTTATCAATCTTTTGGGCGAAACCGTGCAAGGTTTTGCTATGGCAGTAGTACTTGCTTTTGTTTTGATTTATCTTGTTTTAGCCGCACTTTATGAAAGTTTTATTTTGCCTTTAATCATCATGATAACCATGCCTTTAGCCTTTGGCGGATCTTCTATAGGACTTTTTATCACGGGGCATAATTTTTCACTTTTTGTACTTATTGCCATAATTTTACTTTTTGGTATGGTAGGGAAAAATGCTATTTTACTCGTGGATGTGGCCAATAAAAAATGCCACGAAGGTTTAGATCCTGATAAGGCTCTTTTAATTGCTGGAAAATCTCGCTTAAGGGCTATATTAATGACAACTTTTGCTATGATTTTTGCTATGCTTCCGCTTGCTCTTTCAAGGGGTGCAGGCTATGAAGCCAATTCTCCTATGGCAATATCCATTATCTTTGGGCTTATAAGTTCGACTTTGCTTACTTTACTTGTAGTTCCTGCACTTTTTAAATTTTGTTTTAAACTAGATAGTAAATTAAGAAAAATTTACGAGAGAGAAAAATTAAATTAACCAAAATGAGATTCATTTAATTTTTTAAGTATTATTTTTATAAAGAGCTTTTAAATTATCATAGGCAATTTGTATTTTTTCAAACTGCTCTCTTGCATAAGCTTTTTCTATTGCACTTTTTCCCTGATGAAAATCAGGATGATAAAGTTTTACCAAAATCAAATATTTTTGTCTGATTTCACTAAGATCATTTTGCGGAGTACATTCTAAAGTGTTAAAATAATTACTAAAAAGCTTAGCTAAAGCATTAAATTTCCATTTCATACTTTCTTTATTGTGAATATTTTGGCGAAATTTTTTATACTCTTCGCGATCAACTTCAAAATTCACGCAATATTTTAAATGCTCACTCTCATCTGCAAAAGCTTCGAAAAGTTCGAGAGTATTCTCGTTTTTATATTCCAAAATTAGAATATTTGTCATTTGGTTATATTCTACATTATGATCTTGAAAATAATTTCTTATATAAGTAACAAATAATTTTTCATTAGAGCTTAACTTCATCAAAATTCTACCCGCAGCAAAATCAATCTTGATAAACAACATAGGCTTAAGCATATTATTTTGCTCAAAATTTAATCTAAAGGTTTTAAAATGAGCGTCTTGTAAATTCTCTATGCCTTCATTTGTGCTTTTGCGATATTTTTGATCTAAAACTTTTAAAAAATAACGACGCTGTGGAATTTCATTTTCTTCAAAAAAAGAAAAAATTTTATTTTTTCGTCCTATGACCTTTGTGAAATTTTTGGTAATCAAGTCTTTAAAATACTGAAATACGCTAATATCATCTGTATTAACATTAATAGTTTCTAAAGTTTGCACGATTTGCATCTATTTCTCCCATAAAACCTCATTTTCAAAAAGCTCTTTAGTGTCTTTTAAAATTTCATTGGGTGTATAATCGGCTTTATAAGATAAAGATTGACACTTTTTTACAAAATATCCAAGATAAATATAATCTAAATTCATTTTTTTAGCTATTTGTATTTCATTGAGTAAAGAAAATTTACCCAAAGAAAAATACAAAAAATCAGGATCATAAAAACAATAAATGCTTGAAATTCCATCTTGTAAAATATCAATCAAATCAACACAAACAAGCTTATCTTCTCTATAAAATGCAAGCTCATATCCAAAATTCATAAAACCATCAACATAAAGATTATAATACTGCTTAAAGCTTAAATCATAACGTTTCCAGTTCTTTTTTTCTTCCATAAAACGATGATATTTATCATATAAAAACAAATGTTCATTACTTAAATTGGGTGTTCTAAGTATAACTTTGGTATCAATATTTTTATTTATAACCCTTCTTTCACTTCTTGAAAAATGATATTCATTAACCAAAATTCTAAGACTTAAACATTCATTACAATTTTTACAAATAGGGCGTGAAAAATACCTACCAAAACGACGCCAACCTCGTTTTATTAGCTCATTATTGATTTCTTTAGGACAATTTTCAATATATTTATACTCTATTCTTGAACGTTTATCTTTTAAATAAGGACACTGATCTTCAAGAGTACAAAAACCAATCTCAAGCATTAAATTTTCTTAATATCTGCATTTTTGATAAATTCAGAAAATTCATCCTGTAGTTTTTCTTGTTTTAAAAAAATTTCTTGCATTTGCTTATCTAGGTTTGTTTCTTGATTTTTTTCGCGAATATCTTTAGCTAGTTTTTCTAAATTTTTTACACTTGCACCACTCTTGCTTGATTTCTTTGCCAATTTTGGAGCATTGGTGCTAGCTTGCATTTCTTTTTTAATACTTTTAAGACTGTCTAAAAAATCCATTTATTATTCTCTACTTTCTCGTATTTTTTTAAGCGTGGCAGCTATTGCAGCTATAACTTCTTCTTTATTTTCTTGATGACAATCTTCTGTTTTTTCTAATAATTCTTGCATATGTGTTTCTATAAAAGAGGTGTCTAAATATCCTCTTCTAAATTCTCTTGTTTTTGTAATGGCGATTAAAAATGGTATCGTTGTTCTAATATCATCAATCACAAATTCCTTCAAAGCACGCTCAAGTTTATTAACTGCTAAATCATAACTTGTTGCCTTAATGATAAGCTTTGCAAGCATGGAATCATAATAAGGTGGCACAATATAGTCTTTATAAATATGACTATCGACCCTAACAGATGGTCCAAGAGCTGGGTAATATTCCCCTATTTTTCCAGGACTTGGAATAAAATTCTTCCATACATTTTCAGCAGTAATTCTAGCTTCAATAGCAAAACCCCTAGGCTTAATATCACTTTGTTCTAAGTCCAAAATTTCTCCTGCTGCAATACGAATTTGTCTTACAATAAGATCAATACCTGTAATTTCTTCAGTAATTGGATGCTCAACTTGAATTCTTGTATTCATTTCCATAAAATAAAAACGATTATAATCATCAAGCAAAAACTCTATAGTTCCAGCATTTGTATAACCTACCGCCTTAGCAGCTGCCACAGCTGTAACCCCCATAGTTTTTCTAAGATTATCCGAAATTCCAGGGCAAGGTGCTATCTCAATCACCTTTTGATGCCTTCTTTGGATAGAGCAATCCCTTTCACAAAGATGAATAATATTTCCGTAGTTATCTCCTAAAATTTGAAATTCTATATGTCGGGGATTAACCACATATTTTTCCATAAATACTTCATCATTATTAAAGTATGTTAAAGCTTCTCTTTTACAAGATTCAAAAGCATTTTCAAGATCTTGTTCTTCATGAACAACACGAATTCCGCGTCCACCGCCACCACCTGAAGCTTTTAAAATAACAGGATAACCTATCTTCTCAGCAAAAATTTTAATTTCTTCTATACTATAAGAATTTAATTTTTCAGTTCCTGGAACAATAGGTATGCCGTTTTTAGCCATCAACTTACGAGCGATATTTTTATTCCCCATCTTATGAATTACTTCAGATTTTGGTCCTATAAAAATAATTCTAGCATCTTCACAAGCTTTGGCAAATTCGTAATTTTCACTTAAAAATCCATAACCAGGATGGATCGCATCAGCACCACAAACCTTGGCAATCTCGACAATACGAGCAATATCTAAATACCCTCTTATAGCATCCGTTCCTATACGATAAGCCTCATCTGCGATTTTTACATGCAAACATTCACGATCAGGCTCCGTAAAAACTGCAACACTTTTAATATGTAAATCTCTACAAGCACGGATTACCCTAACAGCTATTTCAGCTCTATTTGCTATGAGAATTTTATGGATTTGATTCATAATTTGCCTTTTTTGTTATATTTTTATTGTTAATTTTAGCAAATTTTCCTTATAAAAACTTAGCAAAAAATTTAATTTATTTTAGTTATAATAAAACTTTATTAAATTTTAATTCCAAATAAAGAAAAGTTATAATTATAATGGTTGCTGATAAAAGATTGTTTTATTTAAGTTGTATTTTAATCACCATAGGAATAGTATTTTCATATTCTCTTACAGCTTTTACTGTTCTTTTTCTTGACTATAGTGAGTTTCATTTTTTTATTCGTCAGCTTTTTTTCGGAATTAGCGGCATACTTATAATGTTTTTTATTTCTCGATTAGATCCTGATAAAGCACTTTCTAAAAAAATTATTTTAGCCATTTTAATTATTTCTTTTATCTTGATCATCATTTTACCATTTTTACCTTCTGCATTAGCAACAGCTAGCGGGGGAGCTAAACGCTGGATACGCTTAGGTTCACTCTCTATCTCTCCTGTGGAATTTTTTAAAATAGGATTGATTTATTTTTTAGCATGGAGCTATACAAGGCGTATCGATGATAGCAAAAAAGCGATCAGACATGAGGCTTTAATTCTTCTACCTTACTGTATCTTAGCTTCTATAGTTATAGGATATATTTATATCACTCAAAACGACTTAGGGCAAAGCGTAATTTCTTTCTTTTTGATTCTAGCTTTAGCTTTTTTTGCAGGAGCTAGTAAAAGGCTTTTTGCTTTTGGAACTTTAATCATTATGATGATAGGCATAATGGTAATTTTTAGTAATCAAAGAAGAATTCAAAGAATCGCTTCTTGGTGGGGAAATATACAAGATGCTTTTTTACCTATACTTCCTGATTGGTTGGCAAATGCTTTAAGAGTAAGTAGCAATAGCGAACCTTATCAGATTTCACACTCTTTAAATGCTATAGCCCATGGAGGAATGTTTGGTGAAGGTCTAGGACTTGGAACTTTTAAATTAGGCTTTTTAAGCGAAGTGCATACTGACTTTGTTCTTTCAGGAATTACTGAAGAAATAGGACTTTTAGGTCTTGGGGTTATTTGCTATATTTATCTTTGGATGATTTTAAGAATTTTTAGAATTGCTGGGAGATGCGAAGCTAAACAAGATTTTATTTTTTGTTCAGGCATAGCCTTGCTTTTGCTTTTTTCTTTCTTTATGAATGCTTTTGGTATTATTTCTCTTACTCCACTAAAAGGTGTGGCAGTTCCACTTTTAAGCTATGGAGGAAGTTCAATGTGGGCAATTTGTATAGGCATAGGATATGTATTAATGATTTCAAAAAAGGTTAAATTATGACAATAGCTTTAACAGGTGGTGGAACTGGGGGACATTTGGCTATAGTGCGCTGTTTGCTAGAAAGTGCGATTAAAAAAAATATAGAATGTGTATATATAGGCAGTCAAAATGGTCAAGATAAAGCTTGGTTTGAAAATGAAATACACTTTAAGGAAAAATTTTTTTTAAGCTCTAAAGGAGTAGTTAATCAAAACAAAATTGGCAAAATCAGTTCTTTACTCCACACCTTAAAACTCTCCAAAGATTGTAGAGAATTTTTTAAAAAATACCAAATCCAAGCTGTTTTTAGTGTAGGTGGATATAGCGCAGCTCCTGCATCTTTTGCAGCTTTATTCTCGCATTTGCCTCTTTTTATACATGAACAAAATTCAAAAAGTGGCTCTTTAAATATACTTTTAAAACCTTTCGCTACAAAATTTTTTAGTGCCTTTGAAAAAGAATTTAGCCCCTATCCTGTAGCAGATAAATTTTTTGATAATGCAAGAATTCGAAAAGAATTGAAAAATATTATTTTTCTAGGAGGATCACAAGGAGCACAATTTATAAACGAACTAGCTTTAAATTTGGCGCCAAAACTTCAAGAACAAAATATTAAAATCATTCATCAATGTGGAAAAAATGATTTTGAAAAATATAAAAAACACTATCAAAACTTAAATATCCAAGCTGATGTTTTTGATTTTAGTCCAAATTTGGAAGAAAAAATGAAAAATGCAGATCTAGCCATATCAAGAGCAGGTGCAAGCACTCTTTTTGAGCTTTGTGCTAATACTTTGCCCACTATTTTTATACCTTATCCTTATGCAACTAGAAATCATCAATACTTTAATGCAAAATTTTTACAAGATCAAGCTTTATGTCAAATTTTTATGCAAGACTCTATCAATCTTGATGATTTTTTCAAAGCAATGTTAAAACTTAATTTAGAAGATATTTCTACAAGATTGCAAAATATAGCACAAAAAAATGGCGGGGATATTTTACTAGAAAAAGCACTATCTGATAACTTGGCTTTTATACGATAAATATCCAAAAATATTTACCAAAATTCCTACAAAAATCAACATCAAAATAACCAGTGAAAAATTCTCAAATTTATCGTGCAAAAAGCCTATAATCCACTGCCCTTGTGCGGCAATCAAATACCCAAAACCTTGGGCTAAAGCAGAAAGCTTTGCTGCTATTTGAGCATTAGAACTTTTTTGCGCGATAAGAAGCAGTGCAATACCAAAAACCCCATTCCATGGAAGACCTACAACAAAAGCACTAATAATAACAGAAATTTTATTATCAAAAATAAAAAGTACACCAAAAGCAATCACATACATACTACATAAACTTGCTATATAAAAAGTATGTAAATTTTGCCTTAATTTTCCTAAAAGCAATGGACCAAAAAGAGACACTGGAGCTGCAACAAGCTGAGCAAAAAGAGCCATATTTGTAGCAAATTCTTTATCAAAACCTTTTTCTATAATGATTTGAACATACCAAAAAAACAAAGAATAAGCTAAAAAACTTTGAAATCCTACTAAAAAAGCGATCTTCCAAGTGGTTGCATTTGTAAAAAGATTAATTTTTTTAGAGCTTTTTTTCTTAGCACGAAAAAATCTACCATTTTTAGCATGAGGATAATAAACCATTAAAGCTACAAAAGAAAAAACCGCCCAAAAAACCATAGCACCCGCTAAATTAAACACACTAAGCAAAGGTATAGCTAGAGCAATCCCTGCTATAGAAGAAATGCTTAAAATAAGACTATAAACCCCCATCATACTTGCTATTTTTTTAGGAAATTTTTCCTTAATAAAACTAGGCAATACAACATTAGCGATTGCTATACCACAACCTATACCCAACATACCTAAAAATAAGCCATATATCCCTGTATAAGAACGCAAAATTTCGCCAATAAAGATTAAAAAAATCCCCACGGTAATCACCCTAATGGGTGAAAAATATCCCACTATAAAAGAAATACTTCCAAAGGCTATCAAAGGTAAGCTTGTAAGCACTCCTGCAAAAGTAGAATTTAAACCATACGCATCTTTAACCACATCTATCATAGGTCCTATAGCGGTAATAGGGGCACGCAGATTAAAAGTTACAATCACAACGATGAAAAAATTAAGCCAAAAAATCTTTTTTTGAACACTACTCATGAGATAATCTTTCTTTGCAAACTTGAATATATGTTTTTAAATCTTTTTCTTTCATTAAAATTTCACGCATACAAACACCTGCTACATTTATATCTTTAAAATTTTCTATATTTTGAGCGTTGATACCGCCTATGGCATAAAGTGGAATTTGACTAAATTCAAGCAAGGATTTTAAAAAATCAAGTCCTTTAGACCCTAAACCTACCTTACAAGAACTTTCAAAAATATGTCCCACAAAAGCATAATTTACCTTATAACTCATCGCATCTAAAAGTTCTTCTTTACTATGGACTGAAGTGCCAAGTATATGAAAATATTTTATTAATTTAGGCTCTTTTCTTAACAAAGAAAGTGGTGCGTGAAAATAACGATGCCCTAATTTTAAACATTCTCGATCAAAAAAATGCAAAAAACAAGTTACTTTTTGCTTTGCACAAATGCTTAAAACTTCTTTTGCTAAGTCATAATACTCAAATTCACTCAAATCTTTTTCTCTTAAAACTATAGCATCTACTTTAGCCTTAGCAAGTTTTTCAATCTGCTTTAAAAAGTCTATCTGCACACATTTTCTATCGCTTATAGCGATGATTTTTTTATCCCACATAGATACTATCACTCATCACAGCTTGTAAATTGGATCTTTTAAGCATGCTTAAAATTTCATCCACGCTTCTATCATCTGAAATTTCAAACTGCTCATCACCCTTTTTCTCACCCTTATGCTCCCCTATACCCACACTTACTCCTGCACTCATTTTAGTAGCACCAAGTTTGATAACCTCATCTCTAAAGCCAACTCTTTCACGACTTGAAATAGTAATGCCCGCAAAAGGCAAAAAAAGTCTATAAGCACAAAGCACTTGTAAAAGGCGTTTTTCACTCACATCTTTAGGGTGGATTTTAGCATTATTAATAATAGGTCTTAAACGCGGCACCGAAATAGAAATTTCAGCATGCGGATAAGCTTGCTGTAAAAAATGTGCATGAAGTGCCGTAGCAAGGGCGTCTTTTCTAAAATCATCTATACCCAAAAGTGTCCCAAATGCTACCCCACGCATACCCGCTTTTAAAGCTCTTTCTTGAGCGTTAAAGCGATAAGGGAAAATACGTTTTTCACCGCCTAAATGAATTTTAGAATATTTTAAAGGATTATAAGTTTCTTGAAAAACGGTTACATAATCACAACCCTTTTCGTGTAAGATCTTATATTCTTCTTCATTCATAGGATAAATTTCAACACCTACAACCTTAAAATACTTTCTAGCTATCTTGCAAGCATTTGCTATATATTCTACACTTGTAAACTCTCTGCCCTCACCTGTTAGCATCAAAATTTCTTCTAAACCACTTTTAGCAATGGCCTGCATTTCTTCGTGAATTTCAGCTTCGCTAAGCTTGGCTCTTGCGATTTTATTGCCTTTTTGAAAACCACAATAAACGCATTTAGAATTGCAATAATTTGACAAATAAAGCGGGGTAAAAAGAGAGATAGAATTTCCAAAATATTTTTGCTTAACTTTAGCGGATTTAAAGGCTAATTCTTCTATGAAATCTTCTGCTGCACTTGAAAGCAGGGCTTTTAAATTTTCTATACTTAAATGCGTTTGATTTAAAGCATTTTTAACATCTTTAGTGTTAAATTGACTTTCATCATAGTTTTGAACTTGAGTTAAAACCTTGTTTAAAATTTCGCTTTTTATTTCCTGCATGTGAGGTAAATGCTGCATATAATCTTGCATGATCAATCCCTTTTAATAATTTCAGTAAATAATTCACAAGGATTCATTTTAAATTGCAACATATTTGCACTTATTCTTCCGTTATCTCCACCTTTTCTTTGCATAGTAATTTTACCGATTTTTAAACTTCCCCTATCCGTAATAAGTACTTCCCCACTATAAAAATTTATTACTTCATTAATAGGTTTTAAAAGCCATTTTAAATCTTGTTTTTCAATCTTTAAAATCACTAAAAACCATTCGCTAGCAAATTGCCCCCTACCTTTTAAAATATCATTAACAACCAAGGCTTGATTTTTAATAAAGAAGTTTATAACCTGCTCTTGCTCTTCTTTTGTGAATTCAGTCAAAAACATTCTTCTTTTATCTTTAAGATTTTTTATTTTTGGGCTTTTTTCACCTGTAAAGTACTGTAAAATTTCCAAAAGTTCATCAGGAAAATTCCATAATTCATTATAATTTTTTAACCATCTCTTATCAACTTGATTAAAGCCTTGTGGATTTGATACTAATTTTACTTGTATATTTTGCACATCTTGTAAATTCTGTAATTTAATTTGCACTAAAATAACAACTTGAACATCAGCTTTAAAACCTCCTTTAATCTTTTGTGCTTTGACATTTTGAATATCGTTTATATTGTAATTCATAGCTTTTAGCCAAGATTGTGCCAAAGTATCATTTTGCCAATTATTAAAAGTATTAACTACAAAATTTTCATTTTTAAAACCATTTTTAGCTGTATTTGAACCAAGCTCTACCTTATTCATCAATTTGCTCCTTTAAACTTTTAGCAATACTTTCTATCACATTTACGCTCATTGCATTGCCACATTGTCTTAATATATCGCTTTGTTTTATATTTTTTATTTTATCTTCTAAATTATTTATTTTTCCAAAACCTTGAAGTTTTAATGCTTCAATTTTGCTTAAGATATAGAAATTTTTATTATAAACATATAAAATTCCTTGCCTATCTCTTCTAAGTGTTGGAATTTTATCTTGATAACATCTTAAATCACTTTGTCTAGTATCTAGTATCAAGAAATTATTTTTTAATAATTCTTCTAAAGAAAAACGATTTTTATTGTATTTATTTTGTAAATATCTTAAAAAAGTTTCATATTTGTTTTTATTTAAAATATTTTCATCGCTAGGATTTAAAAAATCTTTTATGTTAGGCTTTTTTTTCTCTTTAAAATCAAATTTAAAAATCTTATTTAAAGATTTTTTTATTCCTATAAAATAAACCCTTTCTCTGCTTTGAGCCAAAGAAAAATCAAGACTATTTAAGAGCTTTGTGCTTACTTCATAATCTAAAGACTTTAAAAGTTCTAAAATTTTTTGAAATGTTTGCCCTTTATTGTGATTTAATAAACCTTTTACATTTTCAAGTATAAAAAAATTAGGTTGCTTTATCTTTAAAATATCTGCTAAATAAAAAATAATCTGTCCTTTTTCTTTATTATCCAAACCTTCTCTTTTACCAACGATACTAAAACTTTGGCAAGGAAAACCACTAATTAATAAATCAAAATCAGGTAAAATTTCAGGATTAATTTTAGTTAAATCACCTAATTCAAGTTCATTTTTAGTATCAAACAATCTTTTATAAGTTTTTATAGCAGCCTTGTCAATCTCGCTAAAAGCTATACAAGTAAATCCTGCTTTTTCCAAGCCAAGTCGCCCACCGCCAATACCGCTACAAAAATCTATAAATTTCACCCTTAATCCCTTAAAAAGCCTGTTAATGGAGAACTTGCTTTAGCTTCACTCACACTTGCTAAACCTGCTAAAAAAGCCGCTCTTCCTGCATTGACCGCCAAAGAAAAAGCTCTAGCCATTAAAGCTATATCTTTAGCTTCAGCTATGGCTGTATTTATCATCACCGCACTTACTCCCATTTGCATAGCTTCACAAGCTTGTGCAGGGGTTCCAATGCCTGCATCCACGATAATAGGCAAATCAATTTCATTAAGCAAAATTTGTATAAATTCCTTAGCACATAAGCCTTTATTGCTCCCAATAGGTGCTGCTAAAGGCATGATAGCCGCAGCCCCCGCATCACGCATAGCTCTAGCCGCATAAAGATCAGCATGCATATAAGGTAAAGGTGTAAAACCCTCTTTGGCTAAAAGCTCACAAGCTTTAATACTCTCGTAATTATCAGGCAACAAATACCTACTATCGCTTATCACTTCTATCTTTATAAGTTCTCCGCAACCAAGCTCTTTTGAAAGCCTTGCAATGCGTAAGGCTTCATCGGCATTTCTTGCACCTGAAGTATTGGGTAAAAGTGTGATATTTTTAGGGATATAATCAAGTATATTAGCAATCTCACCCGTATTTGCACGGCGTAAGGCTAGAGTGATGATTTGCGCTTTAGCTTCTTCTATGGCTGATTTTATAAGCTCTAAAGAGTATTTTCCAGAACCTAAAATAAATCTTGAATCAAATTCATATTTACCTATTTTTAATTTATCGTTTTTTAAATTTTCTTGCATTTTTACTCCTTATTTGCTAAAAGCTCTAAAACAAGATTGCTTTGATGTCCTGCACAAATATTTACTCGTGGTGCCATGAGTCCATTTCCTATCTTAGCACCATTTACCAAATCCCCACATACATAGAAATTTTTAGCAATTTTTCTTGTTTGTATGCTATTGCTATCGCCATAGCCTGCAAGCCCTGAAGCACAGATTAAAATACCATCCTTATAAAATCTATGAAAATTTTGTGCTACCATAGCTTTTGCACTAGCACTATCAAAAGCCTCGCAAACTACATCTATGTCTTTAAATAAAAACTTTAAATTATTTTCATCGATTTTTAAAGTACAAATTTCAACGCTGATATAAGGGTTGATCTCGCTAATTTGTTCTTTTAAAGCTTGGGTTTTAAATTTACCCAAATCACTCACACGGTAAGCTTGACGATTCAAATTGCTTGGCTCAATCACATCAAAATCAATAAGCTTTAAATACCCCACTCCACTTCTTGCCAAATTTATAGCAATATGCGATCCAAGTCCGCCCAAACCACACACCGCCACGCTTGCTTTTTTAAGTTTATCATGAAGTTTTGGAGTATGACGTGATCTCATCATAGCATCAAGGGCATCTTTTGGAGGCAAAGTGTTTCTTTCTATACAAAAAAGCTCATCACCTTCCTTTAAAGCAATATTTTCTTTTGTTGCAAAACCATTGATAATCCAAACATCATTTTCATTTTTACTGGTATTTTCAAAAAATTCCAAGCTTGTTTTAAAGTCTGTATCAAGTTCTTTGCCATTAAATTTCACTCTCATCATCCACCCCCTACAAAGCTTACGATTTCAGCTTTATCATTTTCTTTTAAAACCAAATTTTCAAATTCACTCTTAGGTATAATCTCTCCATTTAATTCTAAGGCGATAAATTCGGTTTTTAATCCTTTTTCTTTGATAAAATCCATAAATTTAAGCTCTTTAAAATCGAGTTTTTCTCCGTTGATAATCATACTTTTCCTTGTATTTGCTCTTCTACTTTAATTTTTGCATTATCTAATAATTGTTTAGATTTTTTCCTTAAATTAAAGCTTTCTTGTATATATTTTGCAATTTTTTCTTGGGTTTTAATATCAAGTATCGCCACTAAAACCTTTTTAATATCTTCAATCCTCCAATGAGATATGATAGATCCGCCACAATCTCTTTGTGCTTGTAGCTTTACAAAAATAGAATTTAAAAACAATGTTAGATACTCAGGTAAAATATTTTCTTTATCTTTTATATTTAAATGCAAAATAGCACCACTAGTTATAACTTCCTTGTCTTCTTTTACACAATACGCAACACCGACACTCCCATCTTTACTAAATAAAATAGTATCTTTTTTCGGATATAAAATTTGTAAATATTGCGGAAAAAAATCTTTTTCATCTAAAAAAACATCAGCTTCACTTAACCCATATTGTGTCAAATTTGCAACTCTTATAAAAGGTATTCCTTTATTTTTATATAAATTCGAACCCGGCTCTATTGACTTTGTGATACTTACCAAATTATCTAATACAGTATATTTCTTATTTATTATAATTTTCTCATTTATTTCATATTTCTTTTGATAATACTCACTATCCAATCGCCCTGTTTTTAGAAAAGATTCTTTTAATGTGTGTATAGAGATATTTGGTGAGTTTGTAGGATTATTTGTTTTAGAATCTAGCAAACTTTGCAATGGATTCTTTGGATCAAGTCCTAACTCAAGGTATAAAGTTTCCTCTGCTTTTTTATATAACTCCTTACTTTCTTCTAATGCCTTATGAGAATCTTTTACCAAATTTTGAATTTCTAACTGAAATTCCATAGGGAAAATAGGAATAAGAAACTTCTTAATGGATTGATAATCTAATGCTGGTCTTGTTACTCCTGTAATTTTTTTATCGGATTGCAATTTTCCAAATTTAGAATTTAAAAAAGTAGATAGAAAATATGGATTTATATTCTTTACTTCAATTTTTACAGAATGCTGATTAATATTTGCTCCAACCAAGTCTCTTTCTACAACCGCTGATTTTCCATAAGAAATCCCAGTTATTGTCAAAAGAACATCATTGAATTTCAAACGACTTCTTTTTAAATATTCATCATCTTGTTGCGATATATAGACAATATCTTCGACATTAAAATAATTTCGCATAATATTTTGCACTCTTAAAAATGGAATACCCTTGTCTGGATAATCTGCTCCAAGTGGGGTAGCACCGCCTGTCATTTTTACAATGAAATTTTCTAAAAAAGCATAATTATCTTTTATTTTAATAATTGCTTCATTCTCCAAATACTCCTTCTTAAAGTATTCAGAATCTATTCTTTTACTCTCATTATCCTTTTGAGCTTCACTAAGTTTTAATACACTTACTTCTAAATGTGGATATTTTTCCTGCAAAGTTTGGTTTAGATTCATTTTATTCCTTTTTTTATTTCAATCTAAGTAAAAAATATTTATAATTATAAAGCTCAACTACCGGTGGTAGAAAGAGATGGCTAGCTTTTATGCTTCTTGCAGATGCCTAAATCTGCACCAAACCCCTAAAACCATTCGCAATTCTTTAGCTCTATATCATTTCCGTTTATATAATTTCTATATCTTTTTTCATAAATATTTTTATTATATCCTTTATCTATGTAGAAACTTGTCACTAAAAATGAACTACTTCTGCCTAGCTTTTGTAAAATAACTATAAAATTATGGTTATGTAACCACAAATAAAAACGGATTGCCCGTTTCTCTTTATAATAAAAAGCTTTAATTTCGGGATGAGTATGATTGATAATAATTTGTTTAATCCAATTTATTCTGCAAGCTCTTTGGCTATCAAACTCCCTTGTTTTATTTTGTTTGTTTTCTCGTGTTGTGATATGCCAAAATATCTTTTCTTTCCCCTTATGCTTCTTATGTGATTGCGGATCTATATAAATACAACCTGCTAAATACAATAGAACCTCAATAAAGTCTTGTTTGAAAATTTTATAAGCTAAGTCAAATTTTTCATTTTCACATTTACAAGTGCTAAAATCCAAGAGGTGATACATTATTGTTCACCTTTACTCAATTGAATCCTAAAAATATTAAATTTATTTTCCCAAGGTGGCGTTCCTGCATCCAATTCAATATTTGCCAATGTTTCAATTTTATTTATAATATAATTTTTTATTTCGCTTACATGCTCTATATCATTTCTTGCTTTGTATGAAATAGCACCTATTAACAAATCCACAAGTTGAACAATATTTGATTCATGTGATTGAATTGTAAAAATTTTTATATTTACTGATTGTTTAAATTTATTAAACAAAACTTTTTCCAATCCTTTTATTTTATCTCCACTCTTCGTATCTTTATAATCAAGATATATTTTTATTTTTGTATCAATATCTATTAAATTATGCAATGCTTGATAATACATTTTATAATAAAATAAATCATGATCTCCTTGATTGTAAATATCATGTTGTAGAATGGTTTTATTTGGAATTAATACAGCTTTAAACCACATATATACAGAAGAAAAAAAGAATTCTAATAATTCATCATAAAAACCTTTTTGACTTAAATTTAGTTTTGTCCATTTAATTTCTTTATTATATTTATATTTATGCTTTAAATATTTAATTGTTTTATTAATTTTAATAATTTCAGATGATGGAACTTTAAGCGCTCCTAATACCATAACCTTTGAACACAAAGTTGGATTATCTTTGTAGGATAAATGATTGCTTTCATCGCAAAAAATTTTAAATTCTTTCATATTATCCATTCACTTATTCTTTCCAAAAACTCAAATTTTCTGCTTTTGCAAATTCAATAAAAGCTTCAGCTATGCCATCTTTTTGCAAGTCTTTATATTTTTCTACATTTAATCTATATTCTTGTATTCTTTTGTCAAACTCTTCTTGGCTTTCATCTTTTTGTTTTATAGGCTCATCTCCTTCTAAATGCGGATGAAATAAATCATGTTTTACTACTAAATGATCATGAGAATCTAAAAGTGGGTAATAAATCTTTTCGCCTGAATTATCTTTGCTAGGCTCATTCATAGTAGCAAAGAAGATATTATAGTTCTCACACTTTGGACATAATTTATCATCCCATTTTTGTAAAAATAAAACACTTGTTTTTGTCCCCGTGTGTGGTTTAAAGACATTTCCATGAAGTCCTACAACCGCTAAGATTCTAGCTTTTTGTGCGATAAATTCTCTTATATATTTATCGCTTGAATTATTAAAACGCCCTTGTGGTAATACAATAGCCATTCTACCACCAAGCTTTAACATATCTAAATTTCGTTCGATAAATAAAATATCTCTTCCTACCTTACTTTGAGGTTTGCCATTTTCTTTTTTGCCTAGCTCATATCTAGCTAAAATTCTACTCTCTTTTATATCTCCTGCAAAAGGCGGATTTGCCATTAAAACATCAAAATTAAAATCCCTATTTTGATTTTTAGTTGCTCTTAAATTTTTTAAGCGTTTAAAACCTTCAAAATACACATCTTGCCAATCTTCATCATCTTTTACCCACTCATCCCATCTATCAAAGTCAATGGAATTTAAATACAAAACATTTGTATGCCCATCACCTGCAATTAGATTAAGCATTTTTGATACGCGCACACTCTTTTCATCAAAATCTATACCAAACACTTTTTCTTTTACATAATCTTGACACTCAGAAATCTTTTCTTGGGCTGTAAAGAGATGACTTGCTTCTATGCCTCTTTCTTTATAAATTGAACGCCACACATAAAAACAAGTATGTATCGGAAATCCACAACTTCCACTTGCAGTATCTATCATACTTTCATCTTTTTTGGGATTTAGCATTTTTACACACATATCTATTACATAACGCGGAGTAAAATATTGCCCTTTTTCACCTTTTGAGGATTTATTCACTAGATATTCAAAAGCATCATCAATCACTTCTAAATTTGAGTTAAATAACTTTACATTTTGCAATGATGATACACATACACTTAGGTGCGAAGGGGAAAGTTTAATTTTCTCATCATTACTAAATACACCTTCCCATTTTTTCTTTGCTTTATCAAAGAGTTTTTCTATTTTTTGCTTAAGTTCAGAATCAGACTCTCCATAATTTCTAAACTCTAAGCTCTTTGTTCTATCTCTTGCACCCTCTAGCTCATCAAAAAGTTTTATAAATATAAGCTTAAAACATTCTTCAAATACATCAACTCCAGCATTTGCCAACACCTCATCTTCCATTTCTGTAACTAAATTCTTTAAACTTCGCTTTTGACTTTTTAAAATATCTTCTTTAATCAAATCATCAAAGGTAAATTTTACTTTCAACAGATCTGGTAATGTCTGGTTTGATGCAGGAATATTTGGAATAGATTCAAAATAATTTGGATCTTTTCTATGATAATAGCTAATTTCTTTACCATTGCACCACACAGCCATAGTTGCACCTGTAGCATTACAATAACTTTTTAATTGTTCTTTACCATCTTTCAACTTTGGCTTTTTTACTTCTATAATGATGTATGGGACTGTGATTTGGATTTTATCCATTATCACAATATCAGCCCTTTTTACTTCGCGTCCAAAATGCACACCAAATTCAATTTTTATCATATCTTTAGGATAGTTATATTCATTTAAAAGCTTATCGATATAAAGCTGACGCACAATTTCTTCTGGCGTAAGTTTAATTTCTTTATCGCGGATAAGGCAATTAGTATAGTATATAATTTGGTTATTTTTGTTTGTTTTAGCTATAATTTTAGTTTCCAATTCAGCAATAGCTTTTTTACTAAATAGATCTAGCTTGTAATCACTATCTTTTAAAATTTCCTCAATCATCCTAAACCTTTAAAAATTTTCTATCAAGTCTTTAAAAACAAGACAAAGTTTTTCAAATTCTTCTATACTTACTCTTTCATCAATGGCGTGAATTCTATCATTACAAACCCCAAATTCCACTACCTTTACACCGTATTTTGCAAAATACCTTGCATCACTTGTACCACCTTTAGTATTAAACTCTGGCACTTCATAAGTTATCTTTTGAACGCTTTCATTCATTTTTTGAACGATTTTATTATCAATATTTGTTAAAAAAGCTTCGCTTGATTGTTTTAGTTCTAATTCATAGTTTAAACCATGGCAAATTTTTTCTACATAGCTTTTTACATCTTCTAAGCTTGTATCAGGGGAATTGCGTACATTAAACATAAGCTTTAAATCATTTGGCGTAACATTACACACCTCCATACCCCCACGAATATCGGTTATAACGATTTTTGAAGGGCTAAATTCAGCACTTCCAGGATCAAGATCAAAACCCGCTAAAAGCTTTAAAACCGGTGCAAAATCATGCACGGGATTGATGCATTTTTCAGGATAGGCAGCGTGCCCTTGTTTTCCGCGTATCAAAAGCTTACCATTGATGGAACCACGGCGCCCTATTTTAATACTATCGCCGATTTTTTTCACGCAGGTTGGCTCAGCAACTACAGCATAATCAGGCAGCATATCTCTTTCTTGCATCCATTCTAAAACAGCCTTAGTTCCATATATAGCTTCACCTTCTTCATCACTTGTTAAAATAAGACTCAGTCTTGATCCCTTAAAATCGGCATTCTTTACCGCATCTACAAAGGCTGCTACTCCACTTTTCATATCTTGAGTACCCCTTGCATAAATAAAACCTTCTTTTTCCACTGGCACAAAGGCATCACTACTCCAACCCTCGCCTGCAGGCACCACATCTACATGCCCACCAAAGGCTAAATGCTCACCTTCATCTTTAAATTTTTTAGTGAGTAAAAGATTTTTTATACCTTCTTTTTCTATAAAAAAAGCTTCAAAATCACTCAGTTGCATAGCAATGAAATTTAAAGCTCCATCCTCATTTGGCGTAACAGATTTAAATTTTAAAAGTTCGATTAAAAATTCTTTTGCATTCATTTTTATCCTAAGAAAGTTTTATACAATAAATTAAGAGCAAAATACTCTATAATTATAGCTGAAATTATATTGATTATAAAAATAACTTTTGTGCTAAAAACATGACTATATCTTGCTACCACAAAGGCTAAAGCACTTACCCAAAAAAGTATAGCCACAATAAGCCCTAAAGTCATCAAATAAGCATGTTCACTACTTAAAACCACACTTGCAGCACTAAGCCAAAATCCCATCACAAAAGGATTTGAACCATTTAAAAAAGCTCCTTTAATATAACTTTTCAAAAGATTTTCTTTAAATTCTTTATGCTCTAAATTTAAGCTTTCTTTCTTTTTTCTTAGTATCAAATACGCCATATAAGTTAAAAAACAAAAACCAAAAATCGCCAAAGAATGCATAAAAATGACATTGTCTAAGAAATTTAAAAGCCCAAATTGAAGCAAAAAAAGATAAAGTATATCTATACTAAATGCTCCTAGCCCTACAGCTATGGAATTTTTAAAAGCTTTTAAGGCATAGGTTAAAATCAAAATATTTACAGGCCCAAAAGGCACACTCACCCCAAAGCCCAAAAAAACTCCACTTAAAAAAGAATCAAACATTACCATCCTTCATAAAATTTTCTATATCAAGTGCGATTTTATCAATAGCACTTACTATATCTTCTGTGTAGATTTTATCAAAATATCGCTCTAAATTCGCATCTTTTTCATAGATGTTTAAAATACTTTTTTCACACATTAAGGCATAACGCCCTACAGGTAAAACCGCCCCACTCGTACCTATACTGATAAAAAGCGAAGTTTGATTTAGCAGAGAATAAAGCGTCGCATAAGCAGGAGCTTGCTCTTCAAACATGACTATATTGTGTCTTAAATTCACGCTTTGACATTTTGGACATTGTTTATCTGTGATTGTTTCATAGCCTATATTAAAAATTTCTTCGCATTTTAAACAACGAAGTTGGGGTAAAAAGCCGTGCAAATGAATCACATCTTTACACCCTGCACGCTCTAGTAAATCATCGACATTTTGCGTGATAATAAAAAGATTTTTATCCCATTTTTCTTTTAATTGTGCGATTTTTTCATGAGCGTAATTTGGCTTTACATTCTGAAGTTGTGCTCTTCTTGCATCGTAAAAATCAAGCACTTTTTTAGGATTTTTTCTAAAGCCCGTTGCAGAGCAAACCTCCATAACATCGTATTCTTCCCAAAGTCCATCATTGTCTCTAAAAGTTTTAAGCCCACTTGGAGCAGACAAACCCGCTCCGCTTAATATCATAATGTTTTTCATCGCTAAACCTTATAAAATTTACAAAGTTTAGCGAAAAATGCTTTAAGAAAATAAATATTTTTGTAAGATTTTTTCTTTTTCTTTTTCTAAAAATTCTAATTTAAGATTAAGAAAATCAATTTGTTGTTCTACTAATTCAATGTTTTGAACAATTTTTTCTTGAATTTCTAGCGGTGGGAGTGGGATTGTAAGATTTTCATAAAAACTTATAGGAACTCTTTTGTGTCCACTTGCTCCAGTCATAGCAAGAGCTGCTTTTTCTCTTATATTTTGTTGATTTAGATTATAGAATAAGAAACTGCTATCAAGCCCTGTTTTTGCTCTAAAAATATGAAATTCTGTGCTACCAAAACCTATGTTATTTGTTAGATTTTTTGCGATAGCACATTTACCATTTTCCATGCAAGGAGTAATTTTTGCAATCAAAATATCATTTTCTATAAAATATGTGTAGCCTTTTCTTACTTCGTTTAATGACCTATCTATCTTACTTTGAATATAACCATTATCTGAAACACTAGCCATTTCTATAAATGAGACAAGCATATTTTCATCAAGTTTTGATATTTCTTTTTTGCTAGGATTAAGTTCTATATATTGTTCATTCTTTAAAGAAATTCTCTTCCAGCCATCTTTTGGAGATATCGGAAGGGTGTCTAAAATAGCTTTTATATTCTTGACGAATTCTTTAAATTTCTTTAAGTCTTCTTGCCTTGCATTAGTAAAATCATCTATAAATGAAAACAAGAGATTAAAATCAAGCTTAGATTCTAATTTTTGCAAATTTTCTAAAATAGAATTTAGCTCATACCCCCCCCCATCATCTATAATACCGCACTTTTGAAGTATTGCTTTGATTAGATTTTGATACTCTTCTACACTCATTCTTATGGTGTTATACTGCTCTTCTACCTTTTCACACTCTGCTACGATTTGTTTTTGAATTTCAAGCGGTGGAAGTGGGATTTTAAAACTATAAAAAATATTAGTATCAAACTGTGGATACTGTTGTCCTTGTTTATATAGTTTTTGTCCGCAAATTTCTAATAAAATATACAAAAAATCAAAAATAATCTTGCTTTTATCTTTAACACTCAAAATATGATTATTTGCTGAAACAAATTTACCTTTATGTTTTTTAATATTTGCATATCTTGCCACTCCTAAAGTAATTACTTCACCTTCGTTTATAAATTGTCCAGCTGTTTTTTCATCTGTCCACCATTCGTAGTTTTTAGAACTTGGTAAAAGTTTTACATTTCCACTGTTTAAATTCATTTTTTCGATTTCTGTCGCACTAGCTTGATTTCTAATTTTATTTAAATCACACACTTCCCCTAATCTCACCAACTCAAACTTAGAATTCTTAAAAGGATTTAACTCATCTCTTGATTTTACGTTTAAACTTATAGCTTTATTCAATTCCACTTTTTCAAAGTCCATCATATCAACAAGCCTTGCTTTACTGGCATAGCTTTGCAAATCTTTTGGTATATCGCTAAGAGTTTTTAAAAATGCTTTACAAATTAAAGTATTAAGCTTAGCCTCATTTTGCGGATTGCCTCTTTCAAAAAGTGGGCTCAAATAAGGCTCGTGCAATTCTTTTAAGCCTTCATCGCCTTTTCTATTGCTCCACTCATAACCTAAAAATTTCTTTTGTTCTTTTATATCACTTGGGGATTTTATGATTAAGACTTCTTGATTAAGACTTAAGCAAAAATAAAGCAATTTATCCTTTTCGATTGCCTGAGCATAAGCCAAAAAGGCTTTATCTTCTAAATCTTGCTTATCTTTACTTTCTTTATAAATTTTAGATTCTTTAAGTTTTTTATAATCGCTTGTTTGCTCAAATGCATTGCGATAATCTTTAAAGGCTTCTAACTCTGCAAGATTAGAATCTAAGCTGCCATTTAAAAAATTGCTATAAAGCTCTTTATCAAATTTTCTAAAATCACAATACACACTTAGATAATTTTGATAAAAGTTTTCATTGTCTTTTAAATTTTCAGTTTCTATGCGTTCTTTAATCAAACTATAATCTTGAGAAATAAGATGATTTTCTTGTTTAAAAGTTTCTTTTTTGCGTAAAAATAAAATAATCGTATTTGTCCCTGTTGCACCAAATGTTTGGCTTCCAAGCTCAACAATGGCAATAAAATCAAAATTTTGAAATAATATTTCTCTTGTATTTTTATAAATAGAATCTTTATTTAAAATAGAACTTGGCAAGATAATGGCAGCTTTAGCATTATCATTTAAAATTTGATTTGCTCGCTCACAAAAAAAGCATTCAATCGAATTATTTGTTTCTATGTTTATATCATCGTTAAAAAGTTTATAGGTATTTTTAGATTTATCACTTAAAGTTTCTAAAAATCCTTTTACAGAATAAGGCGGATTTGCTATAAGCAAATCAAAACTATTTGATTCTATTTGTGGTTTTGCTTTTTCTCCTTCTAAATTATTTGTATTTGCTAATTCAAAAGAAGCAAGTGCATCAGCGTATAAAATATTGATTTCATTTTGCCCATACATTGCACTTGATACCTTAGAAACCTTACTTAAGCGATACTCTTTTTCAATACCATAAATATTTTTATAATGCTCTTTAAGCTCATCTTCTGTTAGATAACGCTTAAGCTCATTAGCATAGGTGTTTAAAAAATGTCCAGCACCACAAGCATAATCAATCACCCTTAAAGCTTTAGAGCTTTTGCTTAACATTTCTTGAAGCGGTAAAGAATACATAATAAATTCACAAATTTGAATAGGGGTAAAAAACTGCCCTTCATCCTGCTTCATCCCTTTTTGCAAAAAAAGTTCAAAAAGATTGCCTAAAAATTGATTTGTAGAGTTTTGAGTAAGCTTGTAATTTGCAAAAAGCTCTACTATTTCTTTTAATACAAGTGCATTTTTTAAGAATAATTCTTTATTATGCACTTCTAAAAATGCAAAATCATTATTTGAATAAAATTTTAATTCTTTGATGTAATTTTGCATTACTTCTTTTAAAGTTTTTATCTTTAATTGTTTAAAGTCTTTTTCTATATCTTCATTAGATACAAAGGTAATTTTTTCTCCTAAGAATTCTTTCATAGCTTCTTTATAAAGCCACATTAATCTATCTTGCATATTTGCATAAGTATCTGCCATTACACCAAAATATCCAAATTTGAGATTGTTTTTATTAAAAGTTTCATCATAGATTTTACAAAGAAAAATATTTACAAGTTTATCAAAGGCATTTTCCTTGCCTGATATATTATGCTTGCGTAAAATTTTTGCAAATTCGTGATATTTGCCTTCTTCTTTAAGTTCTTTAAGATTATCAAAAGTTGGAGTAATTTCTAAAATTTTATAAGCATTGACATTTACTTCAAAAATACCTTGCTCAAAATATTGTAGTTCATAACTTTCTTTCCAAGTTTTAAAAAGTTCTATATTGTTATTAGCTTTTTTATAAGAATTTTGCAACTCTTTTTCTTTTAAATACTCTTCATTATCGTAAGCTTGTATAATATAATTTTTATATTCTAACTTATCGCTAAAATCACTTGTATAAAGACAAAGATATTTTACGCCTTTTTCTTGCTGAAGATAAGAAAAAAGCTGCCCTCCATCTTCTTGCATTCTATTCCATTCTTTTATAAACTCACTATTTTTAGAATCTGTGGTTTTGCATTCTATAATTAAATAAGGATTATTTTCATTATCCTTTACTAAAATATCAGCCTTACCACCTTTTTTATCCCTACCAAGATTCCATTTTGGCTCTAGTTCTAAATGTTGGGCCTTGTAACCTTTTTCTAAAAGTCTATGCACGCATTCAAAAACTACAAAATTTTCAGGGTGTGAAAAATTAGAAGTAGTTTTATCGTGAATTTTTATTTCTTTTGGGTAATTAATACTTTGATTTTTATAATCTATTAAAAGTGTGTAATTATTGATTGTTTTTACATAATTTTCATTTTTATTTTTAAAACCTAAACTTTGCAAAACTTGTTTTAAATTATTTTTTGTAATCATTTATTTCCTTATAATTTTACCACCTTAGCGCCAAAGCCGCCTTGATTGATCGGTGCGTCATTAAAGCCTTTAACACTTTTGTGAGTTTTTAAAAACTCTCTTACCGCAAAAGCAAGCTTTCCTGTTCCTATACCATGGTAAACTAAAACCTCATCAAAGCCTGCAAGCAAAGCATCTGAAATAAATTTATCAAGCCTTGAAATAGCTTCATCACTCCTAAGCCCGTGCAAATCCAAGCTAACGCTAAGATTAGTCGGTTTTGCCACACTAATGCTTGTTTTTGGACTTATTTTAGGTGTAGGAGTGCTTTTTTTAAGCAGTTTTAAAGGCACACGAAGTTTGATCCCATCACTTTCAACCATAGCATCGTTTTTAGAAATGCTTATGATTTTACCCTTAATTTTTTCATATTTTACAAAATCCCCCACACGCAATTCTTCGTTTTGCTCCATACTTGGCAAGATGATTTCTTTTTTAAGTTCATTAGCTTTATTAAGGCTTCTTTGCTTGTCTTTTGTGTCTTTAAGCTGTATGGTTTTCCTAGCTTCTTCTATGGCTTTGTGGAATTTAAATTCCAAATTTCTTAAACTCGTACGAAATTCTTGTTCATTTTTTTCTTTTTGATCTTTTAAAGAAAGTAAAATTTCATCGACTTTTTGCTCTTTTTTCTCCACATTTTCAAGCTTGGCTTTAAGCTCTAATTCAAGATTGATATTTTTCCCTATAAGTTCTTCTAAATTTTCTTTATCCTCGCCATAAAGCTTTTTAGCCTCGCTAACTAAATTTGGTGGAATCTGATAACGCAAAGCCGTTTCAAAAGCATAAGATTTTCCTATAGTACCTTTTAAAAACTCGTATTTTGGGCGTGAAAGCTCTTCATTATATAAAGCAGCAATAAGTTCAACTTGCTCGTTTTTTGCCAAAAGCATAGCAAGGCGTTTGTGGTGTGTGGTAATGATAATTTTAAGATTATTAGCTATGAGTTTTGAAATCAAAACACTATACAAACAAGCCGCTTCTTCAAAATCTGTTCCAAGCTCTATTTCATCGATACCTAAAAGTAAATTTTTCTTAGAAAAAAGCCTAGAAAAATGCAACATTCTTCCTGCAAAAGTTGAAATATCATTTTTAACATTTTGCGGATCTTCTATAATCGCATCAAATTCTTTAAAAGTACCGACTTTACTTTCACTTGCTTTTATATGCATAGGCAAAAGGTGTTTAGCTAAAAAAGCTGCGCTTAGCATGGATTTTAAAAGCATGGATTTTCCACCTGCATTAACCCCTGTGATGATTAAAACTTGTTTTTTAAATTCCAAACTCACACTTTTTGGATTTTTTAAAGCAGGATGGGCGAAATTTTTAAGAACCAAATCTGTACTTTGATCGCACAAAACAAACTCAAAATCCTTTTTTTTGGCAAGTAAAACCCTAGCACTATAATGATCAAAAAGATCAAAAGCCGTATTGATAAATTTTAAAAAAGGCAGATTTTTTGCTAAAAAAGCTGAGAAATTTTTAGCGTATTCATAATAAATTTCTTCTTTGTGATTTTTGATTTTTTCTATATCATTTTGCAAATTCTCAACACTTAAAGGCACGATATAAAAGCCACCGCCACTACTTCTACCTATGATTTTTGCTTTGATAATGTGATTAAACCCACCTCTTACAAGCAAGGCTTCAAGATTGTTTATAAGATGGATTTGTGTATCGATAAGATAAGGCATTAAAGCTTTTGTATAGCAAAATTTCTTAAACTCAGCTATTATGCTTTCGTTTTTTAATCTTAAAGCGGCATTAAGATTTACAAGTCTTTCATCTAAACTTTCTTTTAATTCTCCTTTCTCATCGAAATTCAAACAAAGCTCCAAAGCCCCACTAATAAATTCTATCTTTTGCAACCAAGAATCTAAATTGGTTCCTAATTTTAATTTTTTTAGCTTTTCAAAATAACGGAAAATTTTTACAAATTCAAAAATTTCATCTAAATGCAAAATTCCTTGCTTGCTTAAATGCACCAAGGCTTTATCGAGATTGCTAAGCTCTGGCATAGCAGGAAATTCCACTTCACAAAGCTCATGTATGCGTTTAAAATGAAGGTTAGAATCTCCTTGTAAAAAAATCTCCTTATCTCTTGCAAAAAAGGCTTTAAACTCTTCTAAATAGCCGTTTAAATCAAGCTTTGAGATCAATTCTTCTTTTGCGTCATTCATCATTTAGCCTACAATCTTTAATATCTATAATTAAAGAATTAAAACTTTGATTATTATCCTTTGAAATAAAACCTCCTGTGCCAAATTCATAGTTAAAATACGCCTTAGACACATTGATATCTTTACATAAAATATTTTTATTTTGATTAAAAGCTACAATAATATCGGTTATTAAATGGCTTTTTTGCGTATTTTCAAATTCAAAAAATACTGCTAAAACAATAAAAATCACAAGCAAAACACCAAAAAAAGGTTTGGTTTTTTTGCCTAATTTTTCACGCAAAGCAAAAGTGATTAAGGCTAAAATTAAAATAATTAAAAAATATAAAAAAAACCTACTCATTTTTTTGCCTTAATTTGTTGCTGATATCTCCTGCACCAAAACCTATAATAAGCCCTTCTTCAAAAACCTGCCCCTTAGAAGCTACCAAAAACTTACCCTCTCTTTTAATATCTTCTACAAATAAAGCCTTAGGAAAAACTGCCTTTAAATCAAGATCTATAGGCTCTTCTCCTGCAGCATAAACAGGTAAAATCACAAGCTCATCAACACCTTCAAAAGCCTTTGTAAATTCCTCTAAATTTGCAGCTAAACGCGTGTAGCGATGGGGTTCAAAAATAGCTGTGATTTTCTTATATCCGCCTAATCTTGCGTATTCTTGTGCTGCGTTTAGAGTCGCTTTTATTTCGGTTGGATGATGACCATAATCATCGATTAAAACCAAATTTTCATCAGCATGCAAAATATCAAAACGCTTTTTAATACCTTGATAATTTTTAAGCCTAGTTCTTATCGTTTCTATATCTAAGAAATTTAAAGCCGCTAAAATCGCCAAAGACGCATCAAGAGCTAAATGATATCCCATGCCAAAAACTTTAAATTCACCCCAATCTTTTAACTCAAAACTTGTAAAAGGTTTAAAATTTTCTATACACATGGTGCAATTTTTGATATCTTTGCCTGGATAAAGCTTGATTGACTCATTTTCATAATTTTTCAAAAACTCATCTTCAGCGTTAATTATGCGAATTTTTGCTGTATCTAAAAATTCTGTATAAGCATAATGAAGTTTTGAAACTTCATTACTATAATGATCTAAATGCTCTGCTTCTGCATTGGTAACTATGGCTAAATAAGGATTTGAATTTAAAAAAGAACTATCACTCTCATCAGCTTCAAAAACAAGATTTTGACTTTCTTTATAAATCATATTTGAACCAAATTCTTTTAAAATTGCCCCGATAATCACAGAAGCATCATCAATTAAAGAGGCTAAAATACTTGAAGTCGTGCTTTTTCCATGTGCTCCTGCAACTGCAAAAACACGCTTATCTTCTAAAATAAGAGGCAAGGCCTCCTTGCGTGAAAGACATTTAATGCCTAATTCTTTAGCGTGTTTAAATTCAGGATTTTCTTCTTTAATAGCAGCAGAATAAATAACTAAATCTTTGTTTAAAATATTTTCTTTATGATGGGGGATACTGACCTTAACCCCTTCTTTTTCTAATTCTTTAGTGATTTTACTTTCCTTAAGATCACTCCCACTAATCTTAAAGCCTTTTTCTTTTAAAAATCTTGCTAAAGCGGAAATTCCTATACCGCCTATGCCGATAAAATGGATATTTTGCATCATTTAAACCTTTATACTTTAAAGGCTAAATTTTAGCACTTTTTTACTAAAAAGAAAATATAAATCCTATTTTGAAATGCCTAAACGCTCGGCTAATTGATATAAATTTAACTCTCTATAAAATTTATCAAAGTCTTTAGTATAAACATCAAGGTTAAAAGCTTTATTCATATCTTTTAAAGTATCATTACTTTCAAAATAATACCCTTTACCGCCACTATAAATACCTTTTTTATCAATCCATACAGCATCGTTGATCCCAAATTCTAATTTCTCATCACTTGGTCTTGCTAACATATTTCTTCCGCCTACGCTTAAATACTTAACATTATTTAAACTTAAAGCATAAAGAGTTGGAAAAATATCTTTATGAGATCCTACACGATCTTTATCATAATAAATATCATCTTGTAAATCCTTAGGAATATAAAGATAAAAAGGTACACTATAAGCAAAAGCTTTTTGGGAATTTAAATCTATACTCATTTCGCGTACTCTATGATCTCCAGTTGCTGCTATAATGACACTATTCTTAAATGGACTTTGTTTTACTTTATCTAGAAATTTTCCAAATTCATTGTTTGCATAAGTATAAGCTTTGATAATGTTATCTTGTTTATCTTTTTCATAAGGAAGCATATTAAGCAAAGTTTGCGGAATGTTTTGTAATTTTGGCAAATCATTTTGTGGAATTTTATAAGGTGGATGATTAGAAATAGTAAGAGCAATTATAAGAGTGTGATGTGGATTTTTTTGAAGTAAGTCATAAACTTTTTTATATAAAAACTCATCAGCTACCCCATAACCATTTTCGCTATCTTTTGCTCCATTATACTCTTTCATTAAAATATTTTCATCTATAATCTCATCTACCCCCAAAATACTGAGATAATTTTTAATATTTTGCCAAGATCCATTACCTGCACTTACAAAAATCACCTTATATCCTGCTTTCTTATAAATAGCAATAGGTGTTAAATCTAAATAAGTTTTCTGAAATTTACTTGTGGAAATATTAGAAAATGGACTTACAAAAAATAAGTTTGCAAAACTTGGTATAGTTCCATTACTAGAACTCAAAAAGCGTTTGAATAAAAAATCTTGCTTAAAATGTTTATCTAACGAACCCAAAAAATTATGTTCTGTATTTGTAAAATCAGCCAAATTAAACCCAAAACTTTCCATTAAGTTAACAAATACACTTGGATGATTCTTTTCAGCTTTTAGATTTATAGGACTTTGATGCAAATAATCAAAAAGTTTTTCTTTAAGTTCTTGTGCTTTCAAAGGTGTGATAACCTTCAAAGCTGCTTCTTCTTTATATTGTTTTAAAGCCCAAGAAAATGCCATAATTGGATTTAACATGGTATCATTTACAACACTATACTCACTAAAAGAATAATTTTGCACATTTATAGCCACATGCTTAAAGGGACCCCTTAAGGCTATAACATAAACAATAATTAATATTAAATTTAAAGCTATCAAGGGAAATAATCTTAAATTAACAGGTTTTAGCTTTAAATTTAATATTTTCAAATTTAAAAAAAATACAAAAACTCCAAAAATCAACATTAAAGCTAAAATTTTTAAAATTGGATAATCATGATAAATAATACTTAAAATAGTTTTTGTATTATCATCTTTTAGAGTAAACATAAAAATATCAAATTTAGTCTTGTAAATTTCGTAATAATAGTATTTTGCATAAGAAAATCCTATACAAAGACAAGAAAGAATAATTATATAAATGCTTGAAAAAATGAAATAAAAATTTTTACTATATATTACTAATTTATTATTTATTTTTATATTAGAAAAAATTAAACTTAAAAAACCACAAAGCAAGAATGGTAAAAACGCTGCACTTAAAAATCTTATATCATGAAAAACACCTAAAAGATACATTAAAAAGATTTCATTTTTATCACTAATTAAACCAGCAGGGATAAAAGAATTTTGCATTAAAATACGATTAATGGTAAAAGCTACTATAAATAATACACTAAAAATAAGAATTTGAAGTAAAATTTTTCTCATATTCACCTTTTTTAAAAATTCTTAAGAATTTTATCAAAACCCCAAAGTTTTCTTGCTTCATCACTTTTTTTAGGCTCTATGATAAGCATTTCTTCTTCAGAACCTAACTTACTTTCTATCTCACCAAAAGCATTGATAAACAAAGTATCGCCGTAAAAATTCCACTCATCTTTTGTTTTACCTATGCGATTTACTCTTAAAATGTTTGTAGAATTTAAAAAAGCTCTTGTTTTTAAAAGCTCTTCCCATCTTTGTTTACTTTCAAAAGTGCAAGCACTAGGAACAATAACCAAATCAATTTTTTTCGCCATAATCTGCTGCCAAAAAATATCAAAATGTGTTTCAAAACCAAAAAGCAAAGCACATTTTAATTTTTCATAATTGAAAGTAAAAATTTTTAATTCCAATTGAGCTTTGTTACTAAAAAATTTTTTTTCATTCCAATGTTCATAAGGCATTAAAATTTGCTGTTCATAACTTTTAACACCATTTGGAGTAACTTTTAAGCAAAGTTTTTTATAACTTTTAGCTTCAACACCTACATAAGGAGCGATGATTTCTAATTCGTATTTTTTAGCAAGTTTGATCAAACTTTCTTTTTTGGCTTCACTTTGTTCTTTTATCATATTTTTTGGCATATGCAAAAGTTCTGTAAAAAAACTATTGATCACATATTCACCCAAAACTACCAATTTTGCTCCATTGTCTTTTGAAGCTTTAAGATAATAATCAAGTCTTGACTCGCTTAAAGCTAAGGTTGGGAACTGTAAAGCCGCTATTTTACTCATCGATTTGCTCCACTTCTAATTTTGCTTTTTCAAGCTCAAGTCTTGCTTTTTTGATACTTTCTAAACCTTCTTTGTAAATTTTTACACTTTCATCTAAGGCAAGTTCTTGATTATTTAATTTTTCTAAAGATTCATTAGCGTGTTTTAAATTTTCTTCAAAACTCATTGATGATTGACCTTATAGTTTGGTGCTTCATGAGTGATAGTAACATCATGCACATGGCTTTCTTTAAGCCCTGCGGCAGTGATTTCAACAAATTCGGCTCTTTTTTGAAAATCCTCTATATCTTTAGCTCCAACATAACCCATAGAAGAACGCAACCCTCCTAAAAGTTGATGCACCACGCTTCTTATACTTCCTACATAAGGAACACGCCCTTCTATGCCTTCAGGAACGAGTTTATCTTGAGCAGTACCTTGCTGAAAATATCTATCCGAACTTCCCTTTTGCATAGCCCCAAGAGATCCCATTCCACGATAAGACTTATATTGTCTTCCTTGATAAGTAAAAAGCTCTCCTGGACTTTCATCTGTTCCCGCTAAAAGCGATCCTATCATAACAGAACTCGCACCTACAGCTAAAGCTTTTGCAATATCACCTGAATATTTTATCCCGCCATCAGCTATCACAGGAACGCCAAATTTACTTGCTTCTTCCACACATTCATCAATAGCTGAAATTTGAGGTACACCCACGCCTGAAACAATGCGTGTAGTACAAATACTTCCTGGCCCAATACCTACTTTAACCGCATCAACGCCTGCTTCACAGAGTGCTTTTGCTGCAGCTGCTGTAGCGATATTTCCTGCGATAAGATCTAGATTTGGATATTTAGCTTTAATTGCTTTTACTGTATCAATAATACCTTTAGAATATCCGTGTGCAGAATCAAGCACAATAACATCAGCATCTGCTTCAACTAAAGCATCTACACGATCCATTTGCCCTACTCCTATAGCCGCACCTACACGCAATCTTCCAAAATTATCTTTATTGGCATCAGGATATTCTTTGCGTTTTTTAAGATCTTTTATAGTGATAAGTCCTTCCAAGCGTCCTTGTTCATCTACTATAGGAAGTTTTTCTACTTTGTTGGTACTGAAAATTTTTTCCGCATCATCTAAAGTACAACCCTTTGGAGCGGTAATTAAAGGCATTTTAGTCATAACATTTTCAACCAAATTTGAAAAATCACTGTCAAATCTTAAATCACGATTAGTAAGTATGCCTATTAGTTTTTTATTTTCATCCACTACAGGAACACCTGAAATTCTATACTCTGCCATAATTTCTAAAGCTTCCGCAACACTTGCCTTAGGACTTACAAAAATAGGATCGATAATCACTCCACTTTCACTTTTCTTCACTCTTTTTACCTCTCTAGCCTGTGAAGCTATATCCATATTTTTATGAATAACTCCAAGTCCTCCAAGTCTTGCCATCATAATAGCAGCCCTATGTTCAGTAACTGTATCCATAGCCGCAGAAATTAAAGGTATATTTAAAGTGATGTTTTTTGTCAGTTTAGTGTGAATTTTTACTTCCTTAGGTAGAACTTCAGAATACCCAGGACGCAATAATACATCTTCAAAAGTTAAAGCTCTTTTTACAATTTTCATCTTTTATCCTTAATTTTTAATCATTTGTTCTAAACTTAAAGCCCCATCTAACAAGGTTTGTTCATCATAAGCCTTGCAAATCAGTTGTGCTGATATATTAAGCCCTTCTTTGTCTTTTGCAACAGGCACACTAATACCCCCAAGCCCTGCTAAATTTACAGAGATGGTATAAACATCTTCTAAATAAGTTTGCATAGGGCTTTTTTGAGTATCAAATTTAAAAGCTGTTGTAGGAGTTACAGGCATAAAAATAAGATCACAATCTTGTAAAATTTCTTCATATTTTGCTTTGATAAAAGCTCTAGCTTTTTGTGCTTTGATATAATACGCATCATAATATCCGCTACTTAAAACAAAAGTTCCTAACAAAATTCTTCTTTTTACTTCTTCGCCAAAACCTTCACTGCGTGTATTTACATACATTTCTTTTAAATTTTGGATATTTTCAGAACGTTTGCCATAACGCACCCCATCATAACGACTTAAATTTGCACTTGCTTCGGCTGTTGCGATGATATAGTACGCTGCGATATCAAATCTAGAATCAAGTAAATTTTGATATACAATCTCATGTCCATTAGCTTTTAACATATCTATGGTTTTTAAAAGTGCGTTTTTTACTTCACTATCTGCATCATCAACATAATTTTCAATCACTGCAATTTTTAATTTTCTATTTGCATTTAAATTTGGAGTAGTTTTGATAAACTCGATATTTATACTCGTACTATCCATTTTATCATATCCTGCGATTGCATCATATAAAATTGCTGCATCTTCTACATTTTGCGTTAAAACTCCAATTTGATCCAAACTTGAAGAATAAGAAGCTAAACCATAACGACTCACTCTACCATAACTTGGTTTAAATCCTACACAACCGCAAAAAGCTGCAGGTTGACGCACAGATCCTCCTGTATCAGAACCCAAACTTGCCAAAGCTAAACCACCCACTACCGCAGCAGCGCTTCCACCGCTTGATCCACCTGGAACACGATCAGGATTTAAAGGATTTAAAGTTCTACCATAATAAGAACTCGCCGTTGAACTTCCCATAGCAAATTCATCCATATTACAACGCCCAAAAGGAGCAAAACCATTAGCTTTTAAATTAGCAATCGCACTTGCATCATAAGGAGCGATATAGCCTTGTAAAATCTTACTCGCACTGGTAAGCTCCCAACCTTTTACACTGATATTATCCTTTATAGCTACAGGAATACCTTCGCCTGAAACACTTAAATCTTTATCTAAAAATTGTTCGATATAAGCACCTAATTTTTTTTCTTTTTTTGCTTTTTCATTGAGTTCTTTTTTTAAATTTTCAAGTTCTTCTTTGGAGTATTTTAAAGCTTCTTTTAAAGTTATCATTTATCCTCCTTTGTTTTTTTGATCAAAAATACCGCTAAAGCACTAAAAGCTAAAACTACCACTATGGTTGTGATGATAATACTATTTGGAATAGGATTTTCTAGCATTGAACCCCTTTTAAAACTTCTTCACATCTTAAACAAGGTCTTTCTTCGTTTTTACTTTGAAGTTTCCAACATCTTGGACATTTATAAAGCGAAGCTTTAGTGATTTTAAATTTCTCATTCTCTACTTCAAATTCAGCTAAAATTTCTTCATTTTTATTACTGATTTGACTTACCATAAACCAATCAGCTAATTCCTCATTTGGAAATTTATCAAAACTAATGTTTAAATTTAATTCCAAAGTAGATTTAATGATTTTATCTTTTTTAAGCCTATCAATTTGTTCAAAAAATTTCTCTCTAGCACTCATTAAAAATGCATCATCTATACCAAAATCATAATCAAAATCTTGAGTTAAACTAAGATCAAATACATCTTTTGCATCGCCTTTGATTAAAACATTAGCATGCTCTAAAGCCTCATCTACACTATAGCTTAAATTTGGAGCAAGTAAATTTAAAAGCTCTTTTGCTATCAAAGCCATAGCCACTTGAGCGGATTTTCTTCTTTGAGTATTTTCACTATCACAATAAAGTCTATCTTTACTGATATCAAGATAAATCCCACTTAAATCCGCACTTAAGAAATTTAAAAGCAAACTAAAACCCTTAGCAAATTCATAGGCAAAAAATGCTTCTTTACTTGCTTTAAAAACTTTAGTTGCACGGCTTAATATCCACTTATCAATAAAGCTAAACTCTTTAACTTCCAAATCTTTTAAATCATTTGTATTAGCAAGTAAAAACCTTATAGTATTTCTTATTTTGCGGTATTGTTCACCCACTTGTTTTAAGATATTGTCTGAAATTTTTAAATCACTTGAATAATCACTTAAAAGTATCCAAAGTCTTAAAATTTCAACTCCATAGGTTTTTGCTACATATTCAGGAGCGATCACATTGCCTTTGGATTTAGACATTTTTTGCCCTTTTTCATCAGTAGTAAAACCATGGGTTAAAATGCTCTCATAAGGTGCACTTTCATTGATTGCTGTACTTACAAGTAAAGAGCTTTGAAACCAACCACGATGCTGATCGCTTCCTTCTAAATACATGCTTGCTCTTTTTTCTCCTGCATCATAAAGTCCACTATTTAAAACCGCATTAAAGGTACTTCCACTATCAAACCAAACATCTAAAATATCATATACTTTTTCTAAATTTTCAGTTTTATATTTTGAGTTTACAGGAATTAAATCTTTAATTTCAAACTCCCACCACGCATCAGCACCATGTTTTTCAAATATAGCTGCCACAAAGTCAAAAAGCTCGTCATCAAAAATCACTTCTTTAGTGTTTTTATCCCTAAAAAAGGCTATAGGTGTTCCCCAGTCTCTTTGTCTTGAAATACACCAATCTGGGCGATTTTCCACCATAGAACCTATTCTTTTTACTCCACTTTGCGGATAAAAGGTTGTTTTTAAAAGCTGTTCTTTTGCACACTCTCTTAAAGTTTTTCCTTGAAGTTTTGGTTCATCCATTAAAATAAACCATTGTTTAGTAGCTCTATAAATCACAGGCTTATGCGTTCTCCAGCAAAATGGATAAGAGTGTATAAATTTAGAAGAATGTAAAAGTTTTTCGCCTAAAAGTTCTAAAATTTTTTCATTGGCCTTAAAAATATGAAGACCTATAAACTCTTCAAGCAAATGAGAAGACAAAAGCCCTTTAGTTCTTAAAGTTTCATCATAACATCCCCCATCATCAACAGGCATCAAAACTTCAATACCATATTTCAAACAAGCATAATAATCATCTTCGCCATGACCTGGTGCAGTATGCACAAGTCCACTTCCCCCATCCATCAATACATGCTCACCCATAATTAAAATAGATTTTCTTCCATTTAAAGGATTGATAGATTCGAGTTTTTCAAATTCTTTTGCGTTTAATTCTTTTTGAATTTCTCCACTTGTAAGTCCTTTTTTTACCATGCTTTTAAGCAAAGCACTTGCAAAAATCAAACCTTCTTTAGTGATCACATAATTTTCGTTAGGATTTAAGGCTATAGCTTGATTGGCCACTAAAGTCCAAGGTGTAGTTGTCCATATCACCGCACTTGCTTTTGATACACCTAATTTTTCACAAGCTTTTGCATCTAAATCAAAAGCTACAAATATAGAATAATCTTCTTTATCTTGATACTCCACTTCAGCTTCTGCTAAAGCTGACTTTGCTGCCCAACTCCAAAAAACAGGTTTAGAACGCTCGCAAAGCAAGCCTTTTTTAGCAATCTCACATAAAGTTCTATAAATCGCTGCTTCGAACTCAAATTTCATAGTCAAATAAGGCTTATCCCAATCTGCGATAATGCCCAAATTTTTAAATTCTTCTCTTTGAATATCTACAAATTCACTCGCATGTTGTCTGCAAAACTCACGAATTTCTTTTTTACTTAAGTTTTTTTTCTTTTCTCCAAGCTTTACTTCTACTTGTTGTTCTATAGGCAAACCATGACAATCCCACCCTGGAGTAAAACGCACACTCTCACCTTTAAAATAATGCGTTTTGACAATAGTTTCTTTTAAAATTTTATTTAAAGCATGTCCTATATGAATATATCCATTAGCATAAGGGGGGCCATCGTGCAAGGTAAAACTTTTTTTCACATTTTTGCGATTTTGTTTCATTTTTTCATAAGCGTAATTTTGCTCAAACCATTTTTTAAATCTTTGCGGTTCAAGTTCCGCTAAATTTGCCCGCATAGCAAAAGTAGTGCTGGGCAAAAGTAGAGTTTCTTTGTAGTCCATTTTTTCCACCTAATTTTTAATAATCTTAAATTCTACTCAAATTAGCTTTAATTTCTACTTTGTTTTTGGCTATAATTATAAGAAAAAAAAGGAAAATTTATGAAACATTTGCTTTATCTTATAGGAGATGAGCTTACTATAAATGAAAAATTCAAAAATTATATTTATAGAACTTATGAAGCAAAATTTAAAGAAATTAATGAAATTCGCATACAAAATAAAACCGATAAAGATTTGCCCTTTTTACTTGAAAATCTCTTAAATCAGTATGATTTCATCACTCTGTTTACAAGCTCTTTACATTATGCAACTGTTGCTAAAATTTTAGCAACTTTAAATGATGATAATCTTATCTTAAAAGATGATACCTTGGTTCCAGACAAAGCAGAATTTAGTAAAAATAGTTTTGTGTGTAATTTTTCAAATTCAAAAATCAATGTCGTTAAAATAAATCCAAGCGAAAAACTACCCGATCTTCTTGGACATATAAAATTAAATTTTGCATATTTTTGCATTTTTGGTATGGATGATGAAAGTGCTATATTGCTACTACAAGCTCTAACAAAATCCTATGAAATAAGCATAAAATCAACCAAACTTTTAGACAATCTTGTGCTTATTAAGGCCACTTGTGCTCATTTTGGAAAACTTGATGGTTTTTTAAATAGCGTAAAAAATCTTTTTGGACAAAAGGTATTTTTGGGTAAAGATCCTATACATTTTATAAGCTCTAAACTTTTAGAAAAAAAATTAAAAATTTCTTTCGCTGAAAGTTGTACAGGCGGACTTTGTGCAAGCACCTTAACCAAAATTTCAGGCGTAAGTGAAATTTTTGAAGGTTCTATTGTAAGTTATTCCAACCGCATCAAGCACGAATGGCTTGGAATTAGCGAAAGTGTCTTAGAAAATAAAGGCGAATACAGCGAACGTTGTGTTTATTTTATGCTAAAAGGTATTTTTAAAACTGCTAATCCTGATTTTGCCCTAGCTATTAGCGGAGTAGTTGGCGAAAAAGATGAGGGAAAAATAAAATCAGGTACTATTTATATAGGAGCAATGTTTAGAGATGGAACTTTTATCCAAGAAACACTTTATTTAGATGGAGATCGTGAATTTATACAAGAACAAGCTGTTTTAGCAACTTTTTGCCTGCTTTTAAAATTAAAACCTGAGATTTTTGGAATTTAAAGGATTTAAAAATGAAAGAAATTAAGCTAAAAGAAGACTTAGAAAAAATCTACCCCTTAATAAAACAACTTAGAAACAACCTAACTTTGAAAGATTTTTTAGACAAATTTCAACTTGCCGCACAAACTCAACATTATAAACTTTTTGCCTATGAGAATGAGGGAAATTTCAAAGCAGCTTGTGGATTCATGCCTTTTAATGTACTTTATCATAATCATTGTCTTTATATTTGTGATTTTGTCGTAGATGAAACTTTAAGAGGAAAAGGTATAGGTCAAGTTTTTTTGAAAAAAATACAAATTTGGGCAAAAGATCAAGGATATGAAGAATTAGAACTAAGTTCAAGTTTTTTTAGAACACAAGCTCATGAATTTTATATCCAAAAAATGGGTTTTGAAAAATCGGGTTTTGTTTTTAAGAAAAATATCAAACTATAATATTTTTTGGTTAAGATTTCTATTTTATAATTAATATTATTATTTTTAATTTTAAGGAATAAAATGGATTTTAAAGAACTGATTTCAAAACGCAGAGCTTGTAAACTTTTTAATGATAAAAAAATCAATGAGAAGGATTTGCATTTTATTTTAGAAAGCGGAGTCTTAGCTCCTAGCTCTCATGGATTTGAACCTTGGAAATTTGTAGTATTAGAACAAAAAGAACATAATCTTAAACTCTCAACCCTATGTTACAATCAACAAAATGTAGCAAGTGCGAGTCATAATATCATTTTTCTAGCAAGAAAAGATCTTCAAAGCAAAGATGAATTTGCACAAAAACAGGTGCGTCGTTTCTCCGGTTCTAGTGAAGAAAATTTTCAAAAAATTTTAGAAATTTACACCCATAAAACCGGATACAATGAATGATAACGAACTCTATCATTATGCACAACTTCAATGCTATCTCGCCATGATGCAAATGTCACTAGCTGCAATCAGCTTAGGTATTGATTCTTGTATGATAGGTGGCTTTGAAAAAGCTAAGGTTGATGATTTTCTTAATTTAACCTATCCTTTTGAAACTGCTGTAATTTTATCTTTGGGGTATAAAGCCCACGAGCCAAAATACCTCACTCAACGCTTAAATTTCAGTGAAGTTGTTGAGTTTTACAAGGAAAAACAATGAAAAAAGAACTTGAAATTTTTAGCACAAGATATTCTTGTAGAAATTTTAAAAACGAAAAACTCAAAGAAGAGGATTTAAGTTCTATTTTAGAAATAGCAAGATTAAGCCCTAGCTCCTTAGGACTTGAACCTTGGAAATTTATAGTAGTGCAAGATGAAAAAAGAAAAGGAGAACTTTCTAAAATTTGCAACCAGCAAAAACATGTAAAAGATTGTGCTGCATTAATCATCATTATTTCAAGACTTGATTTTTTAGATTATTTTGAAGAAAAACTGAGAAAAAGAGATATGAGTAAAACAGAAATTCAAAAACGCTTAGATATTTACATGCCTTTTTTAAAATCTCTAAATCAAGAACAAAAAATATCTTACGCAAGAGAACAAGCTCATATAGCTCTAGCTAGCATACTTTACAGTGCTAATGCTTTAAATATAGCAAGCTGCACCATAGGTGGTTTTGATAAAGAAAAGCTTGATTCTTATTTATCACTTGATACTCAAAAAGAAAGATCAAGTTTGGTGGTAGCTTTAGGATATTGCAACGATGAAAAAAATCCGCAAAAAAATCGTTTTAATTTTGATGAAGTTGTAAAATTTATTTAATTTTTGCTTAATAAGCAAAAATTAAATAAAAATAAACTGATTCTTTTTTGTATTTTTACTAAGTCTTTGCCTAAATTTTATACAATTTGGATTATAATTTTATATTTAATTTCACAAGGCTCGATATGAATTTACCCAATATCTTGGCGATTTTTAGAATGGTTTTAGCACCTTTGCTATTTTTTTTATTGATTCATCATTTTGAAAATATTCATCAAAGTTGGATTAACTATTTTGCTGCCTTAACTTTTTTATTAGCAGCTTTGAGTGATTTTTTCGATGGATACATTGCAAGAACTTGGAAACAAACCACAAAACTGGGTGGAATCTTAGATCCATTAGCTGATAAAATGCTTATCTTAGGAGCTTTTTTAGGGCTTTTACTCACGGGAAAAGCTAATGAATGGGTAATTTATATTATACTAGTAAGAGAATTTTTTATCACAGGTTTTAGGGTTATGATGATCAGTGAAAATTTAAATGTCAATGCTTCTTTTGCAGGCAAACTTAAAACCGCTTTTCAAATGACTACGATAGGATTTTTAATCATGGAATGGATAGGTGGAGAAATTCTGCTTTATATAGCTTTAATTTTAACTCTTTATTCTGGATTTGAATACATCTATACTTATATAAAAGCTCAAAAAAAGGGAGAGAAATGAGATCTTTGTTATTTTTAATTGTTATTTTGATTTTAGGAATTAAATTTTATTCTATTGAATTTTTAGCAACTATTTTGGTGATCTCATTTTTAATTTTTTTCCATGAATTAGGACATTTTTTGGCCGCAAGATCCTTAGGTGTAAAAGTTGAAGTCTTTAGCATAGGATTTGGAAAAAGTCTTATAGAACGTGAATTTAAAGGCACGAGCTATCGCTTAAGTGCTTTACCATGTGGAGGGTATGTTAAACTTAAAGGACAAGATGATATGCGTCCTGGTTTTGAAAATCTAGACAAAGATAGCTATAGTATTTTAAGTCCTTTAAAGAAAATTTACATTCTTTTTGCTGGACCATTTTTTAATCTGATTTTAGCTTTTTTTCTTTATATTATCATAGGAAATTTGGGTTTAAACAAACTTGCTCCACAAATAGGAAATATAGCACCAAACTCCGCTGTACAACAAATAGGACTTCAAAAAAATGATACAATCTTAGAAATTAACGGTGCAAAAATTCAAAGCTTTGATGAAATTTCAAAGCATTTAAGTTTAAAGCCTTTGAAAATATTAATCGATAGAGAAGGAAAAAATTTAGAATTTACCCTAACACCAAAAATAGGACAAGGATATAACGACTTTGGACAAATCATTGAAAAACCTCAACTTGGAATCAGTCCAAATGGCACAAGCACTCTTGTAAAACATCAAGGTCTAGAAAGTTTTAAATATGCCGTACAAGAAAGTTTTCAAGCTTCTACACTCATCATTAAAGGTATAATAAAACTAATAAGTGGTGAAGTTGAAGCAAAAAATTTAGGCGGTATTATCACCATGACTGAAATCACCTCAAAGGCTGCACAAAATAGCTTTACTTTACTTTTATTTGTCACTGCTTTAATTTCTATAAACTTAGGTATTTTAAATCTTTTGCCTATTCCTATGCTTGATGGCGGACATATACTTTTCAATCTTTATGAAATGATTTTTAGACGCAAGGTTCCACAACGTGCTTTTGAATATTTAAGTTATACAGGTATGGCAATACTTTTAAGTTTAATGCTCTTTGCAACTTATAATGATATATCAAGGATTGTAGGTGAATAAAAAATTTTCCTATCCTGTTCCAAATTTTACCGATAAAAGAAAAAATATCGTCTTTTGGCGCTATTTGCGTTTTCAAGCAAGAAAAATTTTATATTTTCCTCAAGTAAGACTTCTAGAAAAAACACTTAATAAAGAAAAAAATAAACATTTAAAAGACTTTTTCTCTCAAAGACCCTATGCTTGTTACAATACTACAAGAAGATTTTGCGATAAAAGTTTTAAGGCAAATGAACGTGTTAAAACACTTATTCATGATGTTGATAAAGGACTTGCTTGTTTTAAATTTCTTCCCAAAGAACAACTAATTTTTTCTTTTGACCAAGATTTTGGGCTTTTTTTAGGGTATAATCATAATGTTTACGAAGAAGGTTTTTGGGCTTTTTCTTTAAAATTTAAAAAATACACTGTCTCGCAATGTAATTTTTGCTTTACCTTAGAAAATAATCTTCTACTTTCTTGCATACAAGGATATAAATACAAAGATTTTAGTATTTTAGAAATTAATAAAATTTTAACCAAAAAATGCCATGGTTTGCGCCCTGTTGCTTTACTTATAGAATGCGCTAAGATACTTTGTGAAATTTTAAAACTTCAAGCTACCTTAGGTGTACATGAGAAAAATCAAATCCGATCCCAAAAAGGAAAAGAAAAAGGCTATTTTGTAAATTATCAAAAAATTTGGCTAGAAAATGGCGGAGAATTAATCAAAATCAATAAACACAAATACTACAAACTCCACCACTCTCAAAAAAACCTTGAAGAAATCCCTTCTCAAAAACGCTCCATGTATAAAAAACGTTTTGCTATACTTGAAGAAATCAAAGCAAATTTAGATAAAACATTAAGTATTCAAGACTAATTAAGTATATTTTGATATAATCTAGTCTTGCTTTATGCAAAATCCTTGCTCATGAAAATGGGCTTTAATCCATAAGGAGAAAAGATGAAACATTATGAGGTTTTATTTATCTTAAAACCAACACTTACTGAAGAGGAAGTGAATGCGAAGTTGGAATTCGTTAAAGAAGTCCTAACCAAAAATGGTGCAGAAATTGAAACCGTTGTTCCAATGGGCACTAAAAAACTAGCGTATAAAATTAAAAAATACGAAAGAGGAACTTATTTTGTGATTTATTTCAAAGCTCCTACAAACTTAATTGCAGAGCTTGAAAGGGTATTAAGAATCACTGAAGAGGTAATAAGATTTTTAATCGTAAAATATGAAAATAAAAAAGAAATTGCAGCTTGGGAAAAACTAAGCCACGGGATTAAGCAATCTAAAAAAGAAATCAAACCTTTAGATGCTCCTGAAATTCAATAAGGAAAAAAATGTTTAACAAAGTTGTTTTGGTTGGAAATCTTACACGTGATATAGAGATGCGTTATTCACAAAGCGGTAGTGCTATTGGAGCATCAGCTATAGCAGTAACAAGAAGATTTACCACAAATGGAGAAAAAAGAGAAGAAACTTGCTTTATCGATATAAGCTTTTATGGTCGCACTGCAGAAATTGCAAATCAATACCTTACAAAAGGTTCAAAAGTACTTATAGAAGGACGTTTGAGATTTGAACAATGGAGCGATCAAAATGGACAAAATCGCTCTAAACATAACGTTCAAGTTGAAAATATGGAAATGCTTGGCAATTCCAATACTCCACAACAAGGTGGAAATTTTGGTAACAATATTTCAAACAACAATTACAATGGAAACTATGAAAATCAAAGCTATGATCCTTATATGAGTGAAAATCAAAATTTTAATAAAGCAAAAGCAAATCCTGCTCCACAAAGAAACCAAAACCCACAACACGAAGAAAAATTAAAAGAAATTGATATCGATGCTTATGATAGCGATGATACTAATTTACCATTTTAAAGGATAAACTATGGCAGAAAAAAGAAAATACTCTCGCAAATATTGTAAATACACCGAAGCAAAAGTTGAATTTATTGATTATAAAGATACAGCAATGTTAAAACATGCTTTATCTGAAAGATTTAAAATCATGCCACGCCGTTTAACAGGCACAAGCAAAAAATACCAAGAAATGGTAGAAGTTGCGATCAAACGTGCAAGACATGTAGCTCTTATCCCTTATATAGTGGATAGAAAAGAAGTAATCAATAATCCTTTTGAAGGACTATAATCTCTTAAAAGCAAACTTATAAAAAGTTTGCTTTTTATACGCTTATTTTCAAAATAAAATTAAACTAAAGTATATTTTAAAACATCACTAAAAGTATCAACAGCAATGATTTTCATATTGTCTTTAACCTCACTAGGAATATCTTTTAAATCCCTTTCGTAATTTTTTCTTGGAATTAAAGCTGTTTTTATATCTGCTTTATAAGCTGCAATTAATTTTTCTTTTAATCCGCCTATTGGTAAAACTTTTCCTTTTAAATCTATTTCACCTGTCATTGCGACATCTGCTTTAACCTTTTTATCACTAAAAATAGAAGCAATAGCTGTACTTATCGTAATGCCCGCACTTGGACCATCTTTTGGAGTAGCTCCATCTGGCACATGTATATGAATATTATAACTATCATAAACATTCACCTTAGGATCAATAATCATTTTTTTAGATATTTTTATCTTTCCTTCATCGATTAAAACTTTTATCATACTAAAAGCAATTCTAGCTGATTCTTTCATTACATCACCTAAACTTCCTGTGAGCGTTAATTCTCCTTTACCTTTAATTTTTACAGCCTCTACTTTTAAAACATCTCCCCCTACACTTGTCCAAGCTAAGCCATTCACCTGCCCTATTTGATTTTCTCCGTTATTTTTTTCTATTTCAAAAACTTTTTTATCTAAAAATTCATTCAAATTTTCTGTATTAATAATGACTTTTTTAATATTTTCTAAAAGTAGTTTTTTAGCACTCTTGCGACATAACTCTGCTACTTTGCGACGCAAATTTCTAACTCCTGATTCACGAGTATAATCACTAATGATTAGCTCTATAGTTTCATCATCAATAGATAATTCATTGGTTTTTAACCCGTGTTTTTTAAGCTCATCTGGAATTAAATATTTTTTCATTATATGAAATTTCTCATTTGGAGTATAAGAACTCAATTCTATAAATTCCATTCTATCTCTTAAAGGCACAGGAATATTGCTAATATCATTCGCTGTTGCTATAAAAATGACTTTACTTAAATCAATATTAAAATTCAAATAATAATCCCTAAATTTAGAATTCTGCTCTGGATCTAAAATTTCTAAAAGCACCGCACTTGGATCGCCTCTAAAACTGCGATTTAATTTATCAATTTCATCTAATACGATTACAGGATTAATTTGTTTTGCCTCTATGAGTCCTTGGGTAATACGTCCAGGCATAGCACCTATATAAGTTCTACGATGACCGCGTAGCTCATTAACATCTTCAAGTCCACCTAAAGCTATACGAATAAGCTTCCTTTTTAAAGCTTTTGAAACAGAATTTGCCAGTGAAGTTTTACCCACACCAGGAGGTCCATAAAGACAAAGTATAACTTTAGCACCGTCTTTTTCTGTTATTTTTCTTTTTTCTAAAAGTTCCCTAACTGCAAAATATTCTTCTATGCGTTCTTTGGGTTTATTTAATGCATAATGATCATGGTTGAGCTGTTTTGAAACTTCTTTAATATCAAGTTTTTTCTTAGAAATTTTTTCAAAAGGAACATCTAATGCTGTTTCTATGTAAGTTTGAATCATCGATGCTTCAGAATTATCTTGATGAATGCGTTCAAATTTTTCAATTTGCTTTTTGATTTCTTTATAAGCATCTTCGTGCATAAATTTCTTCTTTAACTCCAAACGCTTTTGATACTCTCTAACCTCATCTTCTTTTTGTGTATCAGAACCAAGCTCTTTTTGAATTTGTCTTAATTGTTCTTTTAAAAAATATTCTTTATTTACCTTATCAATACGAGAATGTACTTTATTTTTAATTTCTTTTTGAATTTTATTGGCTTCTATTTCTTGGGCAATTAAATCTATTAATTTTACTAATTTTTGCTCAAGATCTGTTAAAACAAAAAACTCATAAGCAACTTGTTTTTTAATACGCACAGTATTTAAAATCAAATCACAAATCCTAGATGCATCAAAACCTTCTTCAATTGTTCTTAAAAGATCTGGGGAAAAATAATGACTAATATTTGCCAAATTTTTTACTTTCTCTTTTAAAACTTCAAGAAGAGCCTCTTTTTTAGTTCCTTCTAAAAAATCTTCTTTTATAAGCTCTATCTTAGCTTCTAAAGGTTTATTAGAAATTTGCTCTATAATTTTACCCTTAGCATACCCTTGAAAAAGTATTTTCACTCTTCCATCAGGTAAAGGAACTTTTCGCATAATAGTTCCAATCACTCCACAATTGTAAATTTCATCAAAATTCCTTCCATTTTTCAACTTTGAAGGTGCAACAAAAAGCATGATGCTATCATTTTTAATTGCAAGCTCTAAAGCTTTCATATTAGACGAATCGTTAATAAAAATGGGAGTTATCATAAAAGGATATAAAAATAATTCATCTTCAACCAATATTGGTAAATTTGCTGGATAATTTTGTATTTCTTCAATCTGCATTTATTTTCCTTAGTTTATTAAAATCTTTCAAATATACTTCTATACCAAGGAAGCTCAGGTTTAATAATGCTTTGCTGATAAAATTCACTTTCTTGAAGTCTTTGTTTATAAATTTGTGCACTTTCATCATGTCCTATACGCTGGTATAGATTTTCTATAGTACTATCAAGATAAAAAACCGCTAAATTAAATTTTGTAAGCATTGTTTGAACCAAAGGTTCATATTCTGTATAAGGATAATCTTTTAAAAAAGTATCTATTTCTCTTTGACTTTCAAGCATTAAAGCCTGATTGCGATTTGGCACTGCAAATGCATCAAATTTTGCTTTGATTTTAAGATAACGAATATAATCAGCATTGCGTGAATTTCCAAATTTTTTACTATATTCATCTAAATAAAATTCAGCTAACTTATATTCTTCTTCATCCATATGAGCTTGTGCTAAAATAATTAAAGTGGTTTCCAATAAAGGATCAGCAACGTGCTCACTTGCCATACCATTATAATGATCATCAGCTTTTTCCAAATCCTTATCCTGTAAGTCTTTAATAATTTGCTTATACCACTCACTGGCACTAAGATTGTATAAACCTTCATCATTTTTCGTACTGCACGCATTAAAAAAAACACCTAAAAAAACCAATAAAAAAATACCTTTTTTCATACTTCACCTTGATTTATATTCTCGAAAATCTATATTTTAACGATTTTATAATTATGTTCTTCTAAAATTATAATAAAATTAATTAAATAATTTAAAATTTTGGAATGATTATTGCTTATTTTATGTTAAAATATTAAACATTATAACTTGAGGAGAAAACATGACTCTAGCTGTTAAATGCCCTATCTTAGGTTTTGAAGAAACCAAAAATATGGAATTTTCAACTATCGATGAAGTATTTGTAAGACTTAAAAGTCTTGATGGTAAAGACTTTTCTTTTGTTTTAATTAATCCTTATTTAATTAGACCTGACTATGAATTTGATATACCAACTTATTATCAAGAACTTCTTTCTTTAACACCTGAATCTAATATGAAAATTTTTAATATAGTAGCCATAGCAAAAAGCATTGAAGAATCTACGGTAAATTTTCTAGCCCCAATAGTCATCAATCTTGATAATAACACTATGGTGCAAGTAATACTAGACACAGTTAATTATCCGGATTTTTTTCAAGCTGATCAAATTACTAATTATATTAAAAAATAATGCTCTACATACTTGCAAATGGAGCTATGGCAACAGCCTTAGCTTATGGGTTAAAAGATAATTATGAAATTTGTATAGTGGGAAGAAGTATAGAAAAGCTTCAAGCCCTCACCAAAGAAGGCTTTAAAACCTTACTTTACAAAGATTTTAACATAGAAGGTAAAGATGTCATTTTAGCTTTCAAACCTTATGCTTTAGAAAATATTGCTCAAATACTAAAAGGACAAGCACGTATTTTAATCTCTGTTTTAGCTAATGTTGATTTTGAAAAATTACAAACCATCAAAGCTCAAAATTATGTTAGAATAATGCCCAATACAGCAGCTAAATACAAAGCTTCAACCACACCATATATACTTAAAAACTCTCATTTTGAAAATGAAATTTTAGATATTTTAAAAACTTTTGGCTCAGCTTACAAATTAGATAATGAAATGCAAATGAATGCAGCTATGGCGATTAGTGGTTGTGCTCCTGCTTTTTTAGCACTTATAGCAGAAAGTATCGCTAATGCTGGAGTTCATGAAGGGTTGTCAAAAGAACTTAGTCTTAATCTTACGTGCTCTTTATTTAAAAGCTCTAGCACTTTACTAGAACATGAACATCCAGCTATTATCAAAGAAAATATTTGCTCTCCTGGCGGAGTTACGATAAAAGGCATAAAAATACTCGAACAAAAAGGAATTCGCGGAAGTTTCTTTGAAGCCATAAATGCTAGCAGTAGTAAATGAAAAAAGCTTTTATACTCATAGAAAGCATTAGTGCTATAATGATCATATCTTTGATTTTCATTGGCATTTTTTATTACTATACTCAACTTTACAAAAACTATGAAAATTTAAATATTTTTGAAAGACTCTATAAACTTCAAGAAGAATTATACGAAAAGCCTATTTTTAAAACCATTATACTTCAAACTTCAACTTTAAAACCTATAGTTTTGCAAGAGCAGTTTATTAATGATGGTATATTTCAATTTCAAAAATTATACTTTCAAGATCAAAATTATAGCGTTTATTTTAAAGAATGAGCAAAGCTTTTACACTTTTTGAACTTATAATATCACTAATACTTTTTACTTTTATAACTAGCTTACTTTCAAAACCTTTAATAGATTTTTATCATTTGAATTTCACTGCTTTACATACAAACAATCTTATCACTCAAACACATTTAAACTTGCTTAAAATAGAAAAATTAATACAAAATTGTATTAATATTACATTTTCACAAAATACATTAAAATGTCTTTTAAAAGATGAGTTAATTAGCTTAAAAGATAATAAACTTTATCTTATTAATTCTGCTCTTATTTTAGAAAATAATCATACACTTTATTCGCCTCATTCTGATTTTCAAACCCAACTCCAAAATAGAAAAGATTTGTATAACGACAATGAACATATTAGCTACGCTTATAAAATAAATAAGATTGAAAAAATATCTATCTTGGAAAATGGCATATCTGCAAATTTTACAGGTAGTTTTATTCCTTTGCAAGCTCAATTAGTTATCAAATTACAAAATGAAGAACTTACATATGAAATAAAGCCAAAATTTAATGAACAATTAAACCAACAAGGATTAATTTCTAAAAATATAAGCTCATTTAACCTGCAAAATAATAAATTAAAAATTTGCCTAAAAAGACAAACAAAATATTGTCTTGAAAAAAGAATTTTACTATGAAAAAAGCTTATGTTTTAATTTGGACAATTTTTTTAATATTGCTAATAAGCCTATGGATGAGCTTGACCTTAAACATATCCAGCTATACACCAAAAATAATCCAAGATAGTTATCATTACCTTCAAGCTCAAATTTTAAGTCACAATGCAACACAATTTTCTAAATATTTTTTATATCAAGCAAAGCAAGAAAATAAAGAATGTTTAGATAATATATCTTTTAACTACGCAAAAACTTTGATTAAAATAAAATATTTTTATCCTATTGCACAATGTATTAATTTTAAATTTTCTAACTTCAATCCCGATGCAAATTTAAACAAAGATGGCGTTATTATAGCCCACATTAGCATTGCTTTAAATCGTGATAAAAATGTCAATGATGAAATTTTACTCACAAAAAGCATTATCATTTATCCCAAAGAAAATTTTTGGAATTTAAAAAATTAAATCAAAGTCTTAGCAAGCTTAACACACTCTAAAAGACTTTGATTTTCACATATATAAAGATTTTTAAAATTTAAAAGCTTCTTTGCTGTACTTTGCCCTATAACTACAACTTTATCTTGTTCTTTTAAACTATAAAATTTTAAAAAATTTTCCACACTTAAAGGAGAGGTGAATATAAAAATAGCAGGATGAGTAAGATTTTTATCGCCTTTTTTAAAAACATTTTCATAAACAATCATTTCATCTAAATCCACACCCGCATTTTTAAGATCCAAATTTAAAGTTGAAACAATATTTTTAGCTCTTAAATACAAACATTTTTGCGTTTTTAATTCTTCTTTAAATTCAAGAAAAAGATCTTTTCCATAAGCCTTTGATGGAATTTTAATCTTTTTAAAGCCTAAATTTTTAGCATATTGAGCTGTACTGTGTCCCACAGCATATAAATTGAGCTTAAAATTTAAAGTAATTTTTGCATTTTGTAAGGCTTTTAAAGCATTTTTTGAAGTGCAGATTAAAGCATCGTACAAACCCAAATCCACGCTAAAATCATAAAAAACAAGCTCATTTAAAATAAGATTTTTCACCCCTTCAAAAGGAGTTTCATTTAAGAGATAAATTTTCATAGATTTTACACTTTAGCTCTTTAGCTGCCAAAAAAGCATCTTTAGCATCCATAATCGCCCTAACCACAGCCACACCACTTAAATTTATACCCCTTAATTCATCAAGCACTTCTTTATCAATCCCTCCTATAGCTACAACCCCTATAGGACTTTTATCGCAAATTTGAGTTAAAAGCTCAAGGCTTAAAAGCGAACTTTCTTTAGTAGGTGTTGCTTTAATAGCTCCACAACCTAGATAATTTACTCCTTGTATAAACTCAAGTTGTTCTAGCTTTTTAAGGCTTAAACCTATGATTTTTTGATCTCCTAAAAGCTTTCTAGCTAGCCTTACTTCTAAATCCTCCTGCCCTAAATGCACTCCATCAGCATCTAAAGCTAAAGCTATATCCACTCTATCATTAATCAAAAAAGGTATTTTATAAGCCTTGCAAAGTTTTTGCACCTTTAAGCCTAGTTTGTAAAATTCTCTTGCATTAAGCTCTTTTTCACGAAGTTGTATTATACTTACTCCACCTTTTATAGCATTTTCTAAAGTATTTAAAAAGCATTCCTCGCTTTTATTTCCCTTAGAAGCAACTAGGTAAAGACTGAGATCTAATTTATTTTTCATCTAAAAACTTAAAAAAATGATTTGTAGGACCACAACCTTTTCCAAGATTGAGTGAATAATAAATAGCATTTCTTACATATTCTTTAGCTTCGCTGACGGCATGAAATAAATCCTTCCCTTTGGCTAAATTACTAGCAATAGCTGAAGAAAGTGTACAACCTGTACCGTGAGTATTTTTAGTTTCTATACGTTCGCCTTTTAAAATATAAATTTCTTTTCCATCATAAAGCACATCATTAGCATTTTCTTCACTATGCCCACCCTTAAGCAAAACAGCCTTAGCTCCCAAGCTACATAAATGCTTAGCTGCCTTTATCATCTGCTCTTCATTAGCGATCTTAAAACCACACAAAAACTCTGCTTCAGGTATATTGGGTGTAAGAATATCTGCAAATTTTACTATGGTTTGTTTGAAAAAATCACAATTTTCTTGCGGCATTAAAGCGTAACCGTTTTTAGCAAACATTACAGGATCAATCACTACATTTTGAGGTTTAAACTCACTTAGATTTCTAGCCACACAACTCATTAAATCACAAGATCCTATCATTCCAATTTTAGTTGCCCTTGGCACTATGTCTTCAAACACAGCAAGCATTTGTTCATCGACGCTTTGAGTAGGTATATCATGCACAGAAATTACCCTTGCAGTATTTTCAGCCACCACGCTTAAAACCACACTCATACCAAAAAGATTGTGTGCGCTAAAGGTTTTAAGATCAGCTTGTATCCCTGCTCCACCACTACAATCACTCCCTGCTATAGTTAAAACAGGTATAAGTTTGCTTCCTTTTGCTTTCATAAATCTTCCTTTAATTTTTTAATCCATTCCTCACCTTTAAGGCTTAATTTTTGTCCTTTAAAACTCTGTTTTGCAAAGGCTACAATCAAAGCATGGAAAATTTGATACAGTTTGTAAAGTTTGCATTTTTTCCCTAAAATTTCACACAAACTTTCTTGTTCATTTTCGATACCACTTTGAAAAAATTCTCTCAATTCTTCATAATTTTCAAACTCATAGCCCAAATGAAAAGCCAAACGCAAGCTATAATTATCTACAACCAAAATCTCTCTTTTGCAAAGATAATTTAAAATACTATCAACACTTTCAAAACCTAAACCTTTTATATTTAAAAGCCATTCTCTGTTTACACTTGTTTTAAAATTTTCTAAATTTTCATAAGCGTTGAGAATATTTTCTACTAAATTTTTTAAACGCTTGGCTTTGGTATTATAAAACCCACTAGACTTAATTAAAGTCGCAAGTTCTAAATTGGATAAAGCATTGATTTGTTCTAAACTTGCAATATTTTCTTTTTTTAAATTTTCTAAAGCTTTTAAGACATTTTTCCAATTTGTATTTTGAGTTAAAATGACAGAAATTAAAAGCTCAAATTCACTCAATCCTTGATTTTCAAGCCAATCAAAATCATGATAATTCAAATCCAAATTTAAAAGCTTAACAAAAATTTGTGCTCCAGTCATTTAAAATTCTCCTTAAAAGCCAAATAAAATTGCTTTGCAGTACGACCACTTCTGCTTGCTCTTAAAGTAGCAAATTCCTTAGCTTTAGTATGTAAAAACTCTTTATCACAAGAATAATCTTTAAAATAAAAATCTATCATCTTTAAATATTCTTCTAAATTTCCTTGATAAAAGCTTAACCACAAACCAAATCTATCACTCAAGCTTAATTTTTCTTCAGCAGCATCACTTAAATGAAGTTCTGTATGTGCAATTTGTGTATCAATATTATCAGCAATGCTTTCACTTAATAAATGCCTACGATTTGAACTTGCATAAATAATTACGTTATTTGGAACTTTTTCTATACTTCCTTCAAGTAAAGGTTTTAGAAATTTATAACTATCATCTCCCTTCTCAAAAGAAAAATCATCGCAAAAAAGTATGAATTTAAAATTTTCCAATCTGATTTCATCGATAATATCTGCTAAGGCAAATAAATCTTCTTTATTTAATTCGACAAGTCTTAAACCCTGATCTTTAAATTCATTAAATATAGCCTTGATTAAACTTGATTTTCCAGCACCCTTAGATCCCCATAAAAGTGCGTGATTTGCTCCTTTGTTTTGAATGAAATTTAAAGTATTTTCATAAAGTGCTTTTTTTTGACTTTCCATACCTACTAAATCTTTTAAAGTGATAGGATCGATTTCAAAAATAGGCTTTAAATAATCTTTTCTTGCTCTATAAATTGCTGCGTAAGTTTTATCCCAGTCCATTTTCAAACCTTTCTTAAATGCGTTAAAATTGTCTCTAAAATATCATCATCGTCTTTGCTTTTTGCCTTGATGAGTTCTTTTTCATCATTTAAAGCAATAAATTGAATATTTTGCTCATAGTTGCTAATGCTTTTAAATTTATTTAAAGCTAGAATTTTAATAATAATCAAAGATAAAAATTGCTTAGTATAAACATCAAGTTTTCCAAAGCGATCTTCAATTTCACCTTCAATCTCATAAACCTCATGAACTTGCTCACACTTGCTAAGTCTTCTATAAAGTTCTAATCTTAGACGATCTTCACTGATGAGTTCACTATTTAAAAAGGCATTAACATTGAGTTTTAAATCAAGTTTATTTTCTTTTTGATCCACTTCATTTTTACTTAAAGCATTAAGTTCATCTTCTAACATTTTAAGATATAAACTATATCCAATTTGCTCAATATGCCCACTTTGATCCACGCCTAATAGATTTCCACCACCACGAATTTCAAGATCATGATAAGCCAAAACAGAACCTGCACCTAAGAAAGAATTACTTTCTAAAGAAACAAGACGTTTTAGAGCATCTATTGTGATAGCATTTTTATCTTCAATTAAAAAATAACAATAGCCTTGTTTATCACTTCTTCCCACACGCCCACGCAATTGGTGCAAATCAGCCATACCAAAACGATCGCTTTTTTCTACTATAATGGTATTTACATTAGGTAAATCAATCCCACTTTCTACGATAGAAGTGCTTAAAAGCAAATCATATTCTTTATTTTCAAATTTTAACATTTCTTCTTCTTGCACCTTAGCATCAATCTTAGAATGTAAAATCAAAATATGTAAAGTAGAAAAAAGTTCTAATAAATGCTTTTTACACTGCTCTATGCTTGCGATATGATTATGAATATAAAAAATTTGTCCTCCACGTCTTAACTCTCTTGCTATAGCTTCTTTTAAAAGTGCGTCATCGTTTTCTTTAATAAAGGTTCTTACATCCATTCTATCCTCTGGTGGAGTTTGTAAAACACTATAAGATTTTATAGAACTTAAAGCTTGATTTAAACTTCTTGGTATAGGGGTTGCTGACATGGATAAAATATGTGAATTTTGAGTGATTTCTTTAAGCTTTTCTTTTTGCTTCACCCCAAATTTATGCTCCTCATCGATAATAACAAGAGCTAAATTTTCACATTCTATACTTAAAAGCGCATGAGTTCCCACAACTACACAAGCTTTATTTTCTTTTAAATTTTGCAAAACTTGTTTTTTTTCTGCACTACTTGTAAAACGATCGAGTTTAAAAACTTCTATATCAAAAGGATCAAAACGCTTTTTTAAGGTTTTATAATGCTGATGGGAAAGCAAAGTCGTAGGTGCAAATAAAAATGCACAAAATCCGCTTTTAACCACAGGATAAATAGCATTCATAGCAACTTCAGTTTTTCCAAAACCCACATCACCGCTTAAAAGCCTATCCATAACTTTTCCACTTTGAAAATCTTGCAAAATTTCATGACAGGCTTTATCTTGATCGCTTGTATAAATAAAACCCGCATTAGCTATAAAATCAGCTTGTCTATTTAAATCCACTGTGATTTTTTTTGCTTGCACCAAAGATCTTTTAGCCGCCATAATAACAATTTCAGAAGCTATGGCTAAAAGTTTAGTTTTTAACTTTTCTTTGAGTTTAATAAAACTTGTTTTACCTAGTTTATCTAAACTTGGAATAGACCCACTCACGCCTAAATATTTATCAATCAAATAAAGATTTTCCACTGGCAATAAAAGCTTATCAGAATTTTGATATTCTATAGCAACAAACTCTTTTTTTGCCCCGCTTACCACTATCATCTCAAGACCTAAAAATTTACCCACTCCATAATCTTCGTGTACTATATAATCCCCATTTTTAAGCTCATCTATAATCAAACTAGCTTTTTTTCTTGCTTTTTGTTTTTCTTTTTGATTTAAAGAAATGATTAGCTCTTCAGAACTAATAAGATTAAGTCTTAAATCACTTTTTACAAAATGGATATTTTGAGTATCTTCAAGCTCTAAAGCTTTAAGTAAAGCTTCGTTTTTAGCCAAAAGCGTGATTTTTTTATTTTTATGAAATTCAAAAAAATCTTTATTGTAAGAACTTTGCAATTCTTTAAATTTTTTAGCTTGAGGTAAAGTTTTTGCATTCACAAAGCTTATATCTTTTCCGTATTCGTTAATATCAAACTTTTCACAAGCTAAAAAATCAAGCTCTAAATAATCAAAAAAATCATCAATACACCAAAATCCTAAAGAATGAATATCGTGTATCAAAGTATCGCTTTGAAAATCTTCTAATTTTTCCTTAAAAATTTCATAATTTTCTTTATCAAAATATTTTAAAAAAGAACAAATTTCAAAACAATCTAATTCATTAGGAATAGATTTTTGACTTTGCAAATCAAAATATCTTATGCTTTCAATCTCTTCACCAAAAAGTAAAATTCTAATAGGATTTTCTTCGTTAATACAAAAAATATCAACAATATCCGCACGAATTGAAATTTCACCTTTATCCTGAACTATATCTACAAATTCATATCCCAATCTTGAAATTTCATCTTCAAAAATTTTCAAATCAAAATTTTGTTTTTTATCAATACGATAATTTTGTAAATGTTTTTTTGAGGGAAGTTTTTTTAAAACAGTATTTAAAGGAGAAATAAGGATTTTTTTTTCTTCTTCTTTATGATAAGCATTTAAAATCTTACAAAGATCAAAAAGTTCTTTAGAAAAAGCCCTTAAATCATCTCCAAACTGTGCCCTAAAATCGGGCAAAACAAAGGTTTTTAAACCTTTAAATCGTGAAACTTGAGCAAGTAAATCTGCTTGTTTTTCATCTTTACAAAGCAGAAGTTCACAAATTTTTGGATTTTGTAAGTATTCATAAAATGAAGCTTGCATTATTCTTCGTTATTATTTTCAATAAGTCTGATAGTATCTTCTTTAATTTTGCTAGTTCCATTAAAACGACCGCCATTTTCTATAGAAATTTTTTGCGTTGAAATATCGCCATTAACAACTCCACCTGCTAAAATTTCTAAACTATTAGCCTCGATCTGTCCTTCAAAATAGCCATTTACCACAATTTTATCCGCTTGTAATTCACCTTTTAAATTTCCATTTTTTCCGATAACTACAATGCTTTCAGAATGAATAATACCGCTTAATTCACCATCAACATGAAGCATAGAAGTAAAATAAAATTTGCCATCAATTCTCGCACCTGAAGAAATTACCGTTGTTTCTGAGCTAGAACTGGATGCTGGGCTGATACCGCCTTTATTAAAGATTGCCATGGAACTCTCCTTTCTTGATTAAAAAAATCATTCATATTTTTTCTTTGCAAATTTAAAAAATACAAAGGTTCTAAAGTTTTATTAATAAATCTTACCTCATAATGCAAATGCGGCCCCGTAGAAAGACCTGTGTTACCACTATAACCTATCAACTGCCCTTTGTTAACAAATTGACCTGCTTTAACCACTTCTTTACGCATCATATGAGCAAATACTGTTTTAAAACCAAAATTATGTAATAAAATTACATTATAGCCATAACCATTATCACTATAACCCGAAAATTCCACTACTCCACTTGCTGGTGCATAAATAGGAGTGCCAATTTCTGCTCTTAAATCAATACCAGGATGAAATTCTCTTCTTTTTAAAAGTGGATGCTCTCTCCAACCAAAATTTCCTGTAATGCCTTTATTTTCAATAGGCCATCCATTGGGAATTTGTCCCAAAATTCCAAGTTGCTGCTCATTGGTAAGCTGAAGATTATCAAGTCTTGCACTAATTGTAAGATTATTTTCTGCTTCTAAACCCAAAGCCTCTTCAAAAGAAGCTATCTTATCTTCTATAGCTGCATACTGCTGAGTTTTTTCTTCTATACTTTTTTGCATTTGCGAATTAGATAATTCCAATTCTTTGCTTTTTTTCAAAAGCTCCTCGCGCTTTTCACTGATATCGTTAAGTTTGCTATCGAGATATTTGATGTAAAAACCACTAAAAACTAAAAATAAAACAATAAAAGCAATAATATAAAAAACTATTTTTTTGATTATTTGATTTAAATAAAAATGTCTTGAACCGTTAATATCTGTAATGGTAATAGTGAATTTATTTTTTACCACACCACTCCTTTAAAAAATTTTCTACCAACATAAAAGAACCAAAAACTAGATTTTTTTTATTTTCTTCTAATTTTACAAATTCTTTGCATTGTATGCCTAGCTTTGATGCAATACTATAAATTTCATCATCAGCCAGCTTTCGTTCTGCACTTTTATATTTATATATTTGTATTGTATCAATAATAGGCTTTAATATATTTAAAATTTGAAAAATATCCTTATCTAAATAAGCATTATAAATAAGATTTATTTTTTCTCCTTGGAATTTATCAAGCATAGCCTTAGCAGCCATGGGATTATGACCCACATCAACAAAAAAATTTGAAGAAATTTCTTGACATCTTCCTTGTAAATTTAACTCTTGTAATTTTTTTAAAGCTTTTAAGGTTTTTTCTTGCGAAGTTAAAATTTCGCAAGCTTTTAATGCAAGCTTTAAATTATGCTTTAAAAAACAAGGCAAAACAAACTTTTTACAATAAATCTCAAAATTTTCTTTCAAAAAAGGATTTAAGGAAGAAACTTGTAAATCAGCTTTTTTTAAAAAAGCAATTTTTTTTGCCAAATTTAAAACATTTTGCTCTTGTTCATCACTGATAAGCGTCATAGGAGCCATAACTTTAAGTTTAGTTCTTGCAATATCTTCTAAAGAATTGCCTAAAATTTGAACATGATCAAATCCAATTCTTGTAAAAATATTCATTTTTCTTTCAAAAACAGAAGTAGCATCATATTCTCCGCCCACTCCTGCTTCTAAAACGATAAAATCGCATTTTTGAAATAAAATCATAGCTAAAAAAGTAGCGTATTCAAAATAACTTAATTTTTGCAGATCTTGTTTAAAAATTCCTTCAAGATTTTCATGAGCTTTTTGCAATTCTTCTTCGCTTGCAATCTTACCATCAAGATAAAATCTTTCATTAAAACTGAAAATATGCGGACTAGTATAATGTCCAACTGTATAATTTAAATTTTCTAAAAGTTGGGTTAAATATCTACCCGTACTACCTTTACCATTTGTGCCTATAAGTTGGATTATGGGAATATTTTTAAAATATTTCTTATATTTTTCATACATTCTAAACATCAAAAAACGATCAATTTTATCGTAATTTGTACTTTTTTGAGCTAAAAAATTCTCAACTTTCATTATATTGCTCATCAATCGCTGCAATTTGCTTTATTAACTCATCTAAAATATTAATATTTGACTTACTTTGCTTATCAAGATAAGCCACGTGAATTTTAGGGGTTATAATATCTTGCTTATAAATAAATCTAAAATTTTCTATAGTTTTAAGATTTGTATTTACAAGCTGAGTGATCTCATCTTTACTTTTGCCTGGTGAAACAATCAAATAACTCTTTTCATCTATCATCCACAGTTCATCAAATTCACTACAAGAATCTTTTAAAATTTTTTTAAATCGAACAAAAATTTCATTCAAACTTCCTATGCCATATTTTTCCATAATGAAACGATAATTTACTATAGAAAATAAAGCTAAGGAATAATTAACCTTGTACTTATTAAAATTTTCATCCATTTTATCAAGCTCTTTAAGAACACTCCAAGCCTCTCTCTCCTCTAAGCTTTGTGTGAATTCAATTTGATTGTTCAAAGATGTAATTTTTTCTCCAAGTTGTTTAAATTTTAGTTTCAAATCCTCAAAGCTAAGTTTTATCTCCCCATTTTCATCTGGTTTTAAGGTATTGATAAAATCCATATTTTTTTCATTTGATTTATTAAGCAAAACAAGCAATTCATAGATTTTTTTTAGATTATCATTAAAAAAATTTAAATTTTTTTGGACATACATATTATCAACCATTATACGATGATTTATAAATTCCATTAGTTCGTTTTTAAAATTTTCTTCACCTATTGTAAAAGGTTTTTGCATTAAATTTTGTATAAAACCTTGAATTTTTAAATCTTCTACCAATGAAGGATTTAAACCCAAGCATAATAATTCACTAAAATGCTCATAACTACGCTCTTCAAGTTTGACTAAAAGTTTTTTAATCACGCTATCATAATCATCGTATTTATTAATGCCATATTTGCGAGCTTGTTCTTCTAAGTCATTTTCATCGTAATTTCTTTCAAGTTCTTTCCATTTTTTAGCAAGCAAGTAAATACTTTCACTATCCATAGTTTTAGAAATTCTAATCGAAGTCACCTTAGCCAAATCTCTTATCTTTTTATCCTTGCTTATTTGCAAAGTTTTAGATATAGTATATAAAAAATCAAAAAATTCACTAAATTGTTTTCCGCTTTGTCTATTTAAAACAGAAATTAAAAAACTAATTAACTCTTCTAAACTTCGTATAGTTTTGGAATTTAACTCTTGTTGATAAATTGGCAAAAGTAAGGTTTTGTATTTATCAAGTTTAGCTTTATTTGAGCTTGTGATACCATATTTTAAAGACAATTCTTCAAAAATTTCCGTATAATTTTCAGGAGTTGGCTTTAGCTTTCTTTCTTTTAATGCAATTAAAGTTTGTTTTGCTATTTCATTAGTATTTGGAATCACGTTTTTGTCCTTTAATAGCAATTACGGAAATAAACTCATCAAATGCTTCACTTGAAGCCGCTCGAATAGCCTCATATCTTGCAGAATCACTAATAATACTATTTGGAGAAATTTCAAAATTATAACTTCCACTTGTGCTAAAAGCCTGACTTGAACCATCTTTAAAAACAACATTAAAATCTAAATTTAACTTAGCTTTATAACTAATAACATAGCCATTTTTATCATAAGCTAAAGGAATAAATTCTAAATTATTCATTTTAACATTGATTACATCATCAGCCTCGTGTTTTAAAGCAAGCTTACGCCCTAGTTTTGAAATTACCATTTCTTTTAAAGTATCGGCAACATAGATACTATTTTTTGGGTCTTGTTGACTTAATTCAACATTAACATAAACCTTCTCATCGAAAATATTATTAGCGATTTTTGATGTAGGAACATATCCACAAGCACCTAAAAATAAACCTATACAAAAAATTAAAATCTTTTTCATTTAATCACTAGATTAACTAGCTTTCCTTCCACATAAATTTCTTTAACTATACTCTTACCTTCAAGCCATTTAGCAGTATTTTCTTTTGCAAAAGCTAAAATTTCTTCTTTACTCGCACTACTTGAAATTTCAAATTCAGCCCTTTTTTTACCATTAATACTTACAGCTAAATTTAAAGTATCTTTTACAAAAACCTCTTCCTTAAGTTCTAATTTTTTGAAATTTTTACATTTAAAAAGCTCCTCGCTAAGCTCAAAACAAATATGAGGAATAATAGGCTCTAAAATATTTAAAATAATATAAAAAGCCTCTTGCTCCAAAGCTTCATTTTTACAAAGCACTAAAGCATTTAAAGCCTCCATACAAGCTGCGATTAAAGTGTTAAAAGCAAAACTTTGATGATAAACTTCTTCAGATTTTTTCAAAGCTTCATATACCTTTAATCTTGCATATTTTTCTTCTTTATTTAAATTTTCTTGTTTTAATTCTACAAGCTCACCTTTTTTAACATTTTGCGCCCTATCATAGAGTTTACAAATAAATCTATAAGCCCCTTCAACCGCATCATCATTCCATTCAAGCTCTTTAGCCGGAGGCGCAGCAAAAAGTATAAAAAGTCTTGCGGCATCAGCACCGTATTTTTCTATAATCTCATCAGGATCTACAACATTGCCTTTTGATTTTGACATTTTAGCTCCATCTTTTAACACCATACCCTGAGTTAAAAGTCTATCAAAAGGTTCATTTTGTGTTAAATAACCCAAGTCTCTTAAAGCTTTTTGGAAAAATCTCGCATAAAGCAAATGCAAGATTGCATGTTCAATACCACCTATATATTGATCCACACTCATCCAATACTTTACACTTTTTTCATCTAAAGCTTTTTCTTGCCAAGTTTTCTCATCGCTTGCAAAACGTGCAAAATACCAAGAACTTTCAAAAAAAGTATCCAAAGTATCGCTTTCTTTTTGAGCCTGTTTACCACATTTGGGACAAATACAATTTTTCCAAGTTGGATGTTTATCAAGTGGATTACCCTCACCTGTAATTTGCACATCTTCAGGCAAAATAATAGGTAAATTTTCTAGTTTTTGAGGCGCTATACCACAACTTTGACATTTGATCATAGGAATAGGCGCACCCCAATATCTTTGACGTGAAACACCCCAATCACGAATTTTAAAATTTATAACCCTTTTTCCCATATTTTTAGTTTCAAACTGAGAAATGATTTTTAATCTTGCCTCATTACAATCAAGATTATCAAATTCTTGACTATGAATTAATTTTCCTAATTTTTGCGTATAAGGTAGTAAATTCTCTTGAGTTTGAATGACTTGTTTGATAGCAAGATTATATTTTTTCGCAAATTCAAAATCTCTTTCATCATGAGCTGGAACAGCCATAACCGCTCCACTACCATAATCAGCCAAAACAAAATTGGCTACCCATAAAGGAATTTTTTCTCTATTTAAAGGATGAATAGCATAAATTCCTAAAAAATAGCCTTCTTTTTCAGAACTTTGTCTTTCTCTTGGACTTTGATTTTGAATAGCTTTGATTTTATTTAATATATCTTGATTTAAGAAATTTTGTGAAAGTAAATTTTGAACGATTTTATGTTCTGGGGCTAAAGCGATATATGAAACTCCATAAATTGTATCTGCTCTTGTAGTAAAAACTTCTAAAGAATTTTCTTTAGCTTTTCGCTTGCTTTCTTCATCTAAATTTAAAGAAAATTCCAAACCTTCGCTTTTACCTATCCAATTTTCTTGCATAATTAAAACTTGATTAGGCCATTTATCTTTTAATTCTTCTAAATCTTTTAAAAGCTCCTCAGCATAGGCAGTGATTTTTACATAATAACCTGGCATTTTTTTCTGCACCACTTCATGACCACAACGCCAGCATTTTCCATCTTCAACTTGTTCATTGGCCAAAACCGTTTGATCTTGCTCGCACCAATTTACATTTGCTTCTTTAGTATAGATCAAACCTTTTTCAAACATTTTAATAAAAAATTCTTGCTCAAATTTTGTATAAAGCGGATCTGAAGTAGCAAACATTCTTTTTTTAGAAAAAGAAAAACCTAAAGAAAAAAGTTCTTTTTTCATGTAAGCTATATTTTCATAGGTCCATGACTTAGGATGAATTTTATGTTTAATGGCTGCGTTTTCAGCAGGCATACCAAAACTATCAAAACCTATGGGATGCAAAACATTAAATCCTATTTTACGATAATATCTTGCTAAAGCATCGCCTATAGTATAATTTCTTACATGCCCCATGTGAATGCGTCCACTAGGATAAGGGAACATCGATAAAATATATTTTTTAGGCAAATTTAAATCATCTTTTGGCTCAAAATATTCATTTTCATCCCAAATTTTTTGCCATTTTTTTTCTATTAAACTTGCTTCATAAGCCATAAATTCTCCTTACACTGTTCCTTTTTCATACATTGCACGATTGCGTTCTTTATCTTGTTTTCTTTTCGTTTTTTCAATTTCTTTGTTTCTAAACTCAAGCACACTAAATTTAAACCATAATAATGTCGGACTTGCAACAAAAATAGAACTTAAAGTTCCCGCTACAATACCTACAATCAAAGCCAACGAAAATCCTTGTATCATTTCCCCGCCAAAGAAATAAAGTATTACAACAGTTGCCAAAGTTAACCCTGAAGTTAAAACCGTTCTTGATAAAGTTGCTGAAACACTTTCATTGATAATAGGTGCAAGTTCGCTTTTTTTGCTTGTTTTAATGCCTTCTCTGATTCTATCAAAAATGATAATTGTATCGTTTAAAGAATACCCAAGCACAGTTAAAACAGCAGCCAAAATATCTAGATTGACATCAATTTTAAATAAAGAAATTGCCCCTAAAGTAATCACAACATCATGAATTTCACTAATGATAGCAGCAAGAGCAAAACGCCACTCAAAACGCAACGCTATATAAATTAAAATTGCTATCAAAGATACAGCTATAGCCATAAGTCCTTTATTTCTAAGTTCATCACCTACTTTTGGACCTACCACATCAGCACGACGCACTTCAAATTTTCCCGTATCCTTTAAAAGAGTGCTTATATGCTCGCCTATATCATTGCTTACATTATCATTACTTCCTAAAAAGCGTATGGTTACTTCTTCATTGCTTCCAAATTCAGTTACAGATAAATTTTGAAAAGTTCCTTGTTTTTCTAAAATTTCTCGAATTTGTGTTATAGGAGCTGCATTTTCATATTTAAGCTGAACTAAAGTTCCTCCGCTAAAATCAATGCCATATTGCAAACCCCTATCCCAAAGCAAATAAATAGAACCAAAAAACAAAATAAAAGAAAGAGAAATCGCAGCAAAACGCATTCTCATAAAATCATAAATTTTCTTTTCGCTAAAAAACTGCATTATCTTCTCCTATAACCAAACCAAAATCTTGTATTATTACTTTTTTCTATGCGTTGCATAAAATAATCAAACATTCCATGAGTTCCTAAAATTGCCGTAATCATAGAAACAACGATACCAATCCCTAAAGTCACAGCAAAACCTTTAACCGCTCCTGTTCCATAGGCATAAAGCGCTACTGAAGTAACCAAAGAAGTGATATTTGAATCTATAATCGCACTCATAGCATTTTTATAACCTTGTTCTATACTAGCTCTTATGTTTATTCCATCCCACAAGAGTTCTCGTATACGCTCATTGATAATCACATTTGCATCTACTGCCATACCCACGGTTAAAACAAGTCCTGCCATCCCTGGTAAAGTTAAAGTTGCTCCAAACATAGCCATAACAGCCACTACTACTAAAACATTAACTAACATTGCAATATTTGCAAAAATTCCTGCTATACCGTAATACATCATCATAAACACTACAATAAAAACAGATGCACCAATTAAGGCTATCATACTCATTTTAATACTATCAGCACCCAAAGATGGTCCTATACTTCTTTGTTCAAGCAATTTCACAGGCGCAAGCAAGGCTCCACTTCTTAAAGCCACTGCCACATCACGTGCTTCTTCTTGAGTGAAAGCTCCACTGATTTGCCCACTACCTCCACCTATGCGTTCATTGATAAATGGTGCAGAATATACTTTATTATCAAGGACAATAGCAAGACGTTTTCCAACATTCGCTCCTGTATAATCAGCAAATTTTTTAGAACCCTCAGCATTTAAAGTAAAATTAATCACAGGATAATTACTCTTATCACTAAGCCCTACTCTAGCATCAGTAAGCATAGATCCATCTAAAATAGGTATGCTTTTTAAGGTATATTTTAAATTTGGATTTCTAGAATCAGGTACTAAAATCAGTCCATAACTTGCAGCCTCAGCATCGCTCATTGTAGAAGCTTGACCCATTTTAGAATCATCAACTTCCATAAGTTGCAAATGTGCTGCTTTTGTAATGCGTTCTTTTGCTCTTAATTCATCTTCTTTAGTTTTAATCCCTGCGAGTTCAACCAAAATCTTATCATCACCTTGTTTAGCAACTGTTGGCTCCGCTAAACCGAATTGATCAAGCCTATTTCTTATAGTTTCAACTGCTTGCAAAAGTGCAAAATTTTCTATATTTTTTACTTCTTCTGGAGTAAAAGAAATTTTATAGTGCATATTTTCACTTTGTATATTAATTCCTTTTATTTCTTTAAGTAAATTTTCAACTTTTGCAATATCCGCATTATCAAGTAAGGCAAATTCTAAAGTATCATCATGGGTATTTAAGCCATCATTTAAAATACTTTCTTTATTAAAAGAATAACTTAATGAAGATGCAATTGACTTTATTTTAGATTTTACAGCTTCTTCATTATCTACACCTAAGAGCATATAAAGCCCTCCTTGCAAATCAAGCCCTAAGTTAATCTTCGTACCACGCTCTGACTGCAAAAAAGAAGGGAGTGAAAATACCACTCCAAAAATAAATACCACTATAAAAATAATCAAGCGACAGTTAATTTTAGAATTACGCATCAATTTTCTTTGCTATAAATTCTCTTGAAATTTTTGCAGTAACATTGTCTTCATTAAGCTTAACTTTGATAAAATCCTCCTCTGGTTTTACGACTTCGCAAATAAGTCCGCCATTAGTGATGATTTTATCTCCTTTTTGCAAAGACTCAAGCATTTGTTTATGTGCTTTTGCTTGTTTTTGTTGTGGTCTGATCACCAAGAAATAAAAAATTGCAAATAACACTACAAGAGGTAACAATGAAGTTAAAATTGAATTTTCTGCCATATTTTTCCTTTATTCCAAAAAAATTAAACACTAATTCTATCATTTTTAAAATAATAAAAGTCTTTTTTATTGCAATTTTACTTTCAAATTCTATTTATCTATCATTTTTTGAAAATATTTTTACACAAACCATTAGCCCATTTTTAGCTATTTGGGGATTGGTTTTACTCCTAAAAAGTAAAAATTCTAAACAATATTTTTGGATAGGTTTTTTTGTAGGAATTCTTTGGTTTTGGTGGATTGGTTTATCTTCAATTTATTTTAATCTAAACTATTTAGTACCAATCATACCAATCATCGTTGGTTTTATTTATGGGCTACTTTTTAGATTATGTTATTTATTAAAATTTGATTTTTTAAGGCTTTGTGGAATTTTTTGTATAAGTTTCATCCATCTTTTAGGATTTGATTGGCTTAATTGGGGAATTTTTACAGTTTATGGTTTTTTTGATCCAAGTTATCGTGGCATTATTTGTATATTTTTAATAGCATATTTCATCTATGAGGGTTATATATCAAGATATTATAAAATAGCGATTGTTCTTATTTTATTCTTTAGCGGATTTCAATATAATGAAAAACAAGCCCAAACCCTTGATTTAAACTACAAACTCATCAATACAAATATCTCTCAAGATCAAAAATTTTTGCAAGAAAATTTAAAATCAAATTCTGATATCTTAATTCAAGATATAATTCAAGCTATAAATGAAAAAAAAGAACTTGTAATCTTACCTGAAACTGCTTTTGCTTTTGATTTAAAAAATACCAAATATGAGCTTATGCTTAAAGAATTATCTTATAAAATTACCATTATTACAGGAGCATTTCATGTTGAAAAAGAGCATACTTACAATAGCACTTACATCTTTAAAAAAGGCAATGTCTATATTTTAAATAAGCATTTTTTAGTTCCCTTTGGTGAAGAAATTCCATTTTTTAAAGACTTAATAAAAAAATATTTTCTTAAAAATATTGAAGAATTTTCTAAAGGTTCTATACAAAGCAAATATAAATTAGATAATCAAATTATCACAAATGCAATTTGCTATGAAGCTACCAAAGAACAAAACTATCAAAATTCACAAATTATTATAGCCATAAGCAACAATGCTTGGTTTAATAACAGTAGCGAATACAAACTCCAACAACTCTTAATAAAATTTTATGCAAGTAAATATGGGGTTAGTGTTTATCATGCTACAAATGGTAAAGAGACTATAGTTATACTCCCTAAAAAGCTTCTAAGTAAAGATTGGAAAAATTTATTTAATAAAATGTTTAATATTAAAAAATAATATTAAACATTTTAAAGTAATTTAATCTGTCAAATAATATTTTGACTTAGAGGAGTTTTTACCCCAAAGCTAAATAATTTAGCTTCCTTTCTAACTTTTATATTTATGGGGATATTGAAAAATATCCCTCTAAGTCAAAAATTCTTTATAATTATACAAGCCTTATTTAAGCTTGTTATAATATTTTAAATTTTTAAAGTAGCTTTTTAAACTGCTCTAGAGCATCAAGTTTTTCCCAAGGATAATCCTTTTGCCCTACTTGCCCACGAGCTGCTACATCCGCATAAAGAAAAGTTTCTTTACTTGGTTTATCCAAATGAAATTTATCACAAATCCAATTTGGCGTTAAAGAGAAATTTTGCATTACAAAATCACTTAAAACATCATCATTGACACTAGTGTTTGTGCCCATACAATCCACGCTCACCGAAGTAGGCTTTGCAACACCTATAGCATAACTAAGCTGAACGATACATTTTTTAGCAAGCCCTGCTGCAACTATGTTTTTAGCTAGCCATCTACCTGCATAAAGCCCGCTTCTATCAACTTTGGTATAATCTTTACTCGATTGTGCACCACCACCTATTGGAGAATAACCTCCAAAACTATCTACTATAAGTTTTCTTCCTGTTAAACCACTATCATGCAAAGAAGAGTGATTGACATATTTACCGGTTGGATTGATTAAAATTCTAGTTTTATCAGGATCAAAAAGTTCTTTTGGTAAATTACTATCTAAAATAAGCTTCATCACTAAAGATCTTAAATCTTCTATTTTCATACTTTCAACACAAGGTGCAGAAACCACTATAGTATGAATACTTTGCGGTTTACAATTTTCAAAATTTGCCTTAGTATCATAATCAATGGTTACTTGAGTTTTAATATCCACTCCAAGTTCATGTGGATTTGCTTTTGCATAAGCATAGACTCTATCACATAGCATTCTTGCATAACTGATAGCTGCTGGCATGTATTCTTCGGTCTCGCAACTTGCAAAACCAAACATAATACCTTGATCGCCCGCTCCTGTTTCACCATCTTCTTGATCGACACCTTGATTAATATCAGGGCTTTGTTCATTTAAAAACACCATAACATCAACCTCATCAGGATGCAAGCACTGCTCTTTGCTAAAATGTCCTGCCCCGTCATAACCAATGTTTTTTAAAACACCTTTAACTAAATTATCGTAATCAGTCTTACTAAGTTTGTGATTTGACTTAACTTCGCCTCCTATCACAACCTTATTTCCTGCGACAAAAACCTCACTCGCCACCCTTGAATTTTTGTCATTTTTCAAGAGTATATCCACTATCGTATCAGCGATTATATCAGCACACTTGTCTGGATGACCTGCGCTTACGACTTCTGAAGTGAATAGATACATAAAAAGTCCTTTCATTTAAAATGAACCACAATTGTACCGAAATAAACTTATCAAAGCTTAATAAATTAAAAATTCTCTAAAATTAAGCAAAAGTTAGCTAAAATCAACTTTCGATATAAAAAATATTTAAAGGTTCTTATGTTTTCTAAAATCATTCAAAACTACACTAAAGGCAATCTCATAGTCCAAATTTGCATAGGTATAGCGCTAGGAATACTTATAGGCATTGGTTCTAAAGAAATATCTGAAATTGCAAATTTACTCGGAATACTTTTTACAAGTGCCTTAAAAGCTATTGCTCCTATGCTTGTTTTTATTTTAATTTTAACCTCAATTTGCACTAAAGATTTTGCTCAAAGTGGTGCTAAAATTAAAAATATTGTCATTTTGTATATAGTAGGCACCTTTCTTGCTTCAGCTTGTGCGGTTCTTGCTAATTTTTTCTTCCCTGTAAAGCTTGTTTTAGATGGAGTTCAAACTGCCACAAACTCATCTCCAACCCACATGAGTGAAATTTTTAAAGATCTTTTATTTAAAATCGTTGATAATCCTATAAATGCTCTTTCAAGCGGGAATTATTTAGGAATTTTAACTTGGGCAATAGCTGGAGGTATAGCATTAAAACACTGCTCTAGTGAAGCAAAACAAGTTTTTATAGATATTAACGAAGGGGTTTTAAAAGTCGTTAAATTTGTAGTCAAACTTGCTCCTTTTGGAATTTTTGGACTTGTGGCTAATTCTGTAGCACAAACAGGAGCACAAGGTTTGCTAAGCTATATAAAACTTTTAACTTTATTAGTAGCTACTATGCTTTTTGTTACTTTTGTCATCAATGCCTTAATAGTCTTTTTTTACACAAGAAAAAATCCTTTTCCTTTGATTTTTATCTGCTTAAGGCACAGTGCATTTTTTGCTTTTTTTACAAGAAGTTCAGCAGCAAATATTCCTGTTAATATGGCACTTTGTGCCAAACTTGGCATAGATAAAGAATTTTATGGCATTTCTATACCTTTAGGAGCTACTATAAACATGGCAGGAGCAGCAGTTACCATAGCTATTTTAAGTCTTACTGCAGCCAATACTGTTGGCATAGAAATAAGTCTTTTTCAAGCCTTTTTATTAAGCATTATTGCCACCTTTGCAGCTTGCGGAGCTAGCGGAGTTGCGGGCGGATCTTTACTGCTTATACCTTTGGCTTGTTCTTTGTTTAATATAGACTATGATATTGCTATGAAGGTAGTTGCCATAGGTTTTATTATAGGGGTTATTCAAGATAGTGTTGAAACTGCTTTAAATAGTTCTACAGATGTTCTTTTTACAGCAATTTGTTCTGAAAATGAATTAAATTACAATATCAAATAAGGCAAAAACATGCGTCATCTCATCACTACAAAGGATTTTAACAAAGTCGAAATTATGGAGCTTTTTAAAGAAGCGAGTGATTTTTTAGATGAAAAACCTAGAACTTTTCTTGAAGGAAAAAGTATCACGACAATTTTTTTTGAAAACTCTACACGTACCCTTTCATCTTTTGAAAGTGCTGCAAAAAGATTAGGTGCTAGAGTTTTACACCTTGATGTTTCAAGATCAAGCTCTAACAAAGGCGAAACTCTTTATGATACTGCTGCTAATTTAGATGCTATGAGTCCTAATGCCATTGTTGTAAGACATGCAAACTCAGGAGTTCCTTTGATATTAGCAAAGCATATGCATTGTCCTGTTGTTAATGGAGGAGATGGAAAACATGCTCATCCTACTCAAGCTTTGCTAGATTTATTTACTATTTATAATCATTTTCAAGGCAATATTGAAGGTAAAAAAATTTGCATCGTAGGTGATATTAAAAACTCTCGTGTAGCAGCGTCTAATATCGAACTTTTAAGCAGATTTAATCTTGATATTACCCTAGTAGCTCCACCACATTTTATGCCTAATACTCATCTTAAAAAACACTATAAACTTGATGAGAGTATCATAACTCATTCAGATATCATCATGAGTCTTAGAACACAAACAGAAAGACATAATAAAACCGTTTATGCTTCGCTTAAAGACTATGCGAATGATTTTTGCATTCAAAAAAGCTTAATGAAAAATAAAAAACTTATTTTGCTACATCCAGGTCCTGTTAATCGCAATATTGACATAAGCGATGAAATGATGAGCGATGAAAGAACTTTAGTTTTAAAACAAGTTAAAAATGGAGTAGCTATTAGAATGGCTGTTCTTAAAAAACTCATACTAGAAAATGAAGGATAAAAAATGTTAGAATGGGATTTAAGTGCTTTATTTCAGGATAAAGAATCATTGAGAAATTTCACACAAGATCAAATCCAACAAAGTTTAAATTTTAAAAAAAGCTATGAAAATAAACTTTATACATTAAATGCTAATGATTTTTTACAAGCTTTAAAAAATTATGAAAATTTAAATCAAGCTCTTGGCAAAATCATGACTTATGCTTATTTACTTTTTGCTAAAAACACTCAAAATGGTTCTTTTTATGCACAATACGAAGAAGAATGCAAAAAAATAGAAGAAAATTTACTGTTTTTCGAGCTTGAATTTTGCGAGTTAGCTCCTGAGAAAAGTCAAGAATTTACAACTTTTTGTAAAGATTATAATTTTTATCTTTCTAATTTATTACAAAACAAACGCTACAATCTTAGCAAAAATGAAGAACGCATTATGCTTTATCTTTCAAATACAGGTGCAAATGCTTTTAGTAGACTTTTTGATGAAAGCATGAGTGCTTTAAAAATCCCTTTTGAAGGTAAAAAACTTAGCGAAGAAGAAATTCTAAGCAAAATGTATGATGAAGATAGAAAAATACGCAAAAAAGCTGCTAAAAAATTTAGTAAAATTTTGCAAAAAAATAGCAGACTTTTAAGTTTTATTATCAATATGATAAAAACCGAAAGAAAAAACATAAGCTTATTAAGAGGTTATGAAAATGCTGAAATCTCAAGACATATCAGCAATCAAATTTCACAAAAAAGCGTTGATTCTTTGATAACAAGTGCGCAAAAACATTTTGACTTAGTATCACAATTTTACAAAAGAAAAAAACAAATTTTAGGCTATGATGAGCTTAAAGACTATGACAGATATGCACCTATAGGAAAAGAAGTAAATTTTGATTTTAAAACAAGTAAAAATATTGTTTTAGAAGCATTTCAAGCTTTTTCTCCACAATTTTATGATATAGCAAAAAATGCTTTTGATCAAGGCTGGATTGATGTTTATCCAGAACAAAATAAACAAGGGGGTGCTTTTTCACATTCTGCAACATCTGATACACATCCTTTTGTTTTATTAAACTATACCAACAAAAGACGTGATCTTTTTACACTTGCACATGAATTAGGACACACTATCCATCAAAAACTTTCTTATAATGTAAGCTATTTAAATCAAAATACGCCTTTAACTACCGCAGAAACAGCTTCAGTTTTTGCTGAAATGCTGGTATTTGATTTTATCAAAGATAAGCTAAAAAAAGAAGAGCTCCTATCTTTATATGCAAATAAAATTGAAGATATTTTTGCAACTTTTTATAGACAAATTAATTTTACTTGTTTTGAAAGACGCTTACACGCTCAAGAAAATGAACTAAGCACTGAAGAAATCAATAAAATTTGGATGGAAGAATCTCAAAAAATGTTTCAAAATAGCGTAAAACTTACAAAAAATTATGCTTCTTGGTGGAGTTATATTCCTCATTTTATCCATTCTCCTTTTTACTGCTATGCTTATGCTTATGCACAACTTTTAGTTTTAGCTCTTTATGGACTTTACAAAAGTGAAAAATGTGAAAATTTTAAAGAACTTTATATTAAAATGCTTTCTTTAGGCGGAAGTGTGAGTCCAAAAGAACTTGTAGGAATGTTTGGCTTTGATATAGAAAATGAAAATTTTTGGGAAATAGGCATAAAAGAAATTCAAAAACTCATTAATGAATTTATGGAGTTACAATCATGCTAGAAACAATCTTAAAAAATGAAAATTTTATCCATACCATGCAAAAACATTGTCATGAAATTATTTCACACCTTATAGAAGAAAATATAGAATTTTCTATAGTTGCAAATACAAATTTTATAGATTTTGACCCTGAACTTCCCAAAGAGCTTGATGTTAAACAAAATCCTTATGCTCTTTTTGCTCTTGGAGGATACACCTTTGAATCCATACAGTTAAATAAAGATTTCATTCAATTTCACGCAGGTTTTGGAAATGATGATTTTGATAGTTTTGTAAAAGTTGATTTAGGAGCTATCACGCAAATCCAAATAGAAAATAGCATTTTATTTGTTAATTTTAGCCTTTATAAACGCGAAGATAGTAAAAATTTACAAAAATCTAAAAATATATTTTTAAACAATCCAAAAAACAAAGACATTTTTAAAAAATGAATCTATTTGAAGATTTAAATGATAGTCAAAAACAAGCAGTAAGTCACATTGATGGAGCTATGCTTATCCTAGCAGGTGCAGGTAGCGGAAAAACCAAAACTATCACCACTCGACTTGCTTATCTTATCGGTGAAGTAGGTATCCCCTCGCATAACACTCTTACTCTTACTTTTACAAATAAAGCAGCTAGCGTTATGCGTCATAGAGCATTAAATTTTCTACAAGGCAATCACAATCCTTTGCTTTGTACCTTTCACAAATTTGGACTTTTATTTTTAAAGCTTCATTTTGAAAGATTAGAGCGTAAAAATAGTTTTATTATTATCGATACAGATGATACAAAAAAAATAATTAAAGACTTAATCCATGATAAAAACAAAGATAATGTCTATGATATTATCAAATATATATCTTATTGTAAAAATGAAGGTAAAAGAGTAAATAATATCTTTGAAGATTTAAATTTACTAAAAGAACATAATTTTGAAAAATATCAAAATGAATACAAATTTGCCAACTATTACCGTGCTTATGAAGAATACTTATTAAAACAAAATTTTGTAGATTTTGACGACCTTTTATTGCTAAGCAATCTTATTTTAGAAAATGATATAAATTTTGCCAAAGAACAAAGTTTACTCTATAATTACATTACAGTTGATGAGTATCAAGATACCAATACCTTGCAATATAAAATTCTAAAAAATCTATGTTGTATGCATGAAAATATCACAGTTGTTGGTGATGATGATCAAAGTATTTATAGCTGGCGTGGAGCAAAAATTGAAAATATTTTAAATTTTCAAAATGATTTTAAAAATGTTAAACTTGTAAAACTTGAACAAAACTACCGTTCAGTAGGGACTATTTTACAAGCAGCAAATAACCTTATATCTCACAATGAGCAACGACTTGGAAAAACTTTAATCTGCACTAAAGATGCTGGGGAAAATATTAAAATATTAAAAAACGAAAACGAAAAAGATGAAGGTTTGTGTATCGCCCAAGAAGTAAAAAAATTGCTAAATTCTGGAATAGAAGCTAAAGAAATTGCTGTTTTATTTCGAGTGAATGCACTATCAAGAGCAATAGAAGAAGCATTTATGAAAGAAAAAATTTCTTATAAACTGCTTAGCGGTATGCGTTTTTATGAGAGATTGGAAATAAAAGATTTAATCTCATATCTTAGACTTATTTTAAATCCAAATGATGATTTATCATTTAGACGTATTATTAATCGCCCTAAAAGATTCATAGGAGAAAAAGCTCTAAAAAATTTAGAAGAATACGCAAAAAAACGTCAAATTTCACTTTTTGATGCCCTATGTGAAAGCGATGGTGGTATAGGAATTTTAACAACAAAAAAAGCACAAAATGAAGCAAATATTTTTATACAAAATATTCACACTCTAAAAAGCTATAACAACGCAAAAAAAGTTTTTGACAATATAGAGGAATTATTTAAAATTAAAGATTATTTTTCAGAGCAAGATGATGGAGATGAAAGAATCAGAAATCTTGATGAGTTTTATGCTAATCTAAGAGAAAAACTCAAAGAAGATCCTCAAGCTTCTTTAGAAGATCTACTTGGTGAAATTTCTTTATTAAGCGATCAAGATAATTTAGATGAAGAATGTGTTTGCTTGATGAGCATTCATGCTAGTAAAGGTTTGGAATTTGGTTATGTTTTTATAATAGGCTTTGATGAAGGCTTTTTTCCTTTAAATAGCGAAGAAAATCTTGAAGAAGAACGCCGCCTTGCTTATGTTGCTATCACTCGTGCTAAAAAATTTCTTACAATAAGCGTTGCAAATTCTCGTTTTTATCATGGCTCAAGAGCAAACATCAATCCTAGTCGCTTCTTAGAAGAAAGTAAGTTAATTGATAAAAAATCAAAAAATCAAAATATACAAAAAACTAGTTTTTGCAAAGGAGATCTAGTTAAACATAAAATTTTTGGCATTGGCAGGATTGTTGAAGTTAGTAAAAGTGGGAAAGAAGAAAAACTTAATATTAATTTTGGCGGCATAATGCGTATAATCATGGCAAGCTTTGTGGAAAAAGCAGTATGAACAAGATCTTTGCAGCCTTTAAACCAAGGGGTTTGAGTTCCAATGCCTTTTTAAATACTTTAAAGAAAAAATATAAAAATAAAAAAGCAGGATATTCTGGCACCCTTGATCCTTTCGCCAAAGGGGTTTTAATCGTTGCGTTTGGACAATACACAAAACTTTTCCGTTTTTTTAAAAAAACTCCAAAAACCTACAAAGCTACTTTATGGCTTGGAGTTTATTCCTTAAGTCTTGATGATCAAAATATAAAAGAAATTCAAAATATAAAAGAATTTGATCTTGCAATCTTAAAACAAATCATTGAGCAAATGCAAGGAATTATCTCTTATATACCACCACAATTTAGTGCCAAAAGAATCAATGGAACCCGTGCTTATGAACTTGCAAAAAAAGGCATAGAAGCAAATTTAAAACCTTGTCAAATGGAAGTATTTGATTGTAAGATCTTAAGCTATAATCATCCCTTTTTAAATATAGAAATCACGGTCAGTGGAGGTGCTTATATAAGATCTTATTGTGAACTTTTTGCTAGAAAACTAGGTATTAATGCAACTTTAAGCTCTTTAGAGCGCATCAAAGAAGGCAAATTTGTTTACAATAATGAGAAAAGCTTAAATGTGTTAAAATATATTAATCTAAAGCCAAATTTTATCAAGGATTTAAATAAACTCGAAAATGGTACTAAAATTTTCGTTGAAGAATTACAATTTCGTGATGAAGGAAATTATTATATTGAAACAGAAAAATATTTTAGCATAATTAATATTAAAGAAAATACAGTAAAATATCTTCTAAACAAGGTTGAAAAATGTTAATATTATCAAGAAAAGAAAATGAAAGTATAATTATCGGAGAAGGTATAGAAATCAAAATCGTTCAAACAGGAAAAGGATATGCCAAAATAGGCATAGAAGCTCCAAAATCCCTTATGATACTTAGAAAAGAACTTGTTCAACAGGTAAAGGATGAAAATTTACATTCTGTTGTTCAAAATGATATTAAACTTGATGACTTAAGCAAAAAACTAATCAAATGAAAGCTTACGCTAAAGCAAATATTTTTTTAAAACTTACCGGTTTTGACTCAAGAAAATATCATCTTTTAGAATCACGATTTATACTTTTAAAAGATATTTTTGATGAACTTGAGCTTGTTGATAAAGAATCAGACTCTAAAAAAGAATTTGAAATCATTGGCAATTTTAAATGCGAAAATAATATTATTCAAAAGGCTTATTTGCTACTTTCTAGAAGATATAACAACGAATTAAAAGAATTATTTAGCAAAAAAAGCTTAAAACTCACAAAAAATATCCCAGTATGTGCTGGGCTTGGTGGTGGAAGTAGTGATTGTGCAAGTTTTTTACTACTAATGAATGAAACCTTAAATTTAAAATTAAACCTACAAGAGCTTATAAATTTAAGCATACAACTAGGAAGTGATATTGCATTTTTTTTAAGTGGATTTAATTCTGCTAATGTAAGTGGCTGTGGCGAAATTATAGAAGAATTTGAAGATGACATACCTACTTTAAAATGGACTTTTCCACAAATATCTTGCCAAACTAAAGCTGTTTATGATAAATTTGATACGCAAATATTTGACTTTCAAAAAAACAATCATCAAGCACAAATTTACAAAAAACTCAGCACGAAAGAGTTATTACAAAACTTTAAAAACAAAGAATTAAATGATTTATTTACTCCTTGTGCAACTTTATATCCTAAAATGAAGTCTTATTTACAAGAAGATTTTTTTCTAAGCGGTAGCGGTAGTACTGTTTTTAAGGTTGATCGATGAAGATTATTGCGAGAAATAAAAAAGCTTTATTTGATTATAGCATCATAGAACGCTTTGAAGCCGGAATTGTTCTCAAAGGAAGTGAAGTTGTAGCCTTAAGGGCAGGAAGGGCAAATCTTAAAGATTCTTTTATTCGCATTATAAAAAATGAGATGTTTTTACTTAATTCTCATATTTCATTGCTTCACACTACACATTCTTTCTATAAACACGAAGAAAGAGGCGCTAGAAAGCTTTTAATGCATAGAAAGCAAATTGATAAATTGTTGGGTAAAGTAAGCATTGAAGGATACACTATTGTTGCATTAAATCTTTATTTTAACACAAAAAATAAAGTAAAAGCTACCCTTGCTTTAGTCAAAGGGAAAAATTTACACGACAAGCGTGAAACTTTAAAGAAAAAGCAAGCCGATTTAGAAGCTAGAGCTGCTATGAAAAATTATAAATAAAGGAAATCAAATGAAAAAAATTTTAGTCCTATTTTTAATAAGTTTAGCATTTTTTCTTAATGCTTGCTCCAAAGAAGAAGAAATTCAAAATGATTTTATGTTTGAAGAGTATCACAAAGGAGATAAAATAGTCTTAAATAGTGTAAATGGTGGAAGCAAAACTTTAATAAGAACAGATAAAGGTTTTGTAGTAGAAGGAGAAGAAGGAAAAGTTCTAATGTTTGATTTTTTTGGCACTTTTTGTACCCCATGCAAAGAAGAAGCTTTAGATCTTAGCAAACTTTGGAAAAATAATTCTAGTAAATTTATCATTATAGGACTTACACATTTTGAAGATGTTAGCGATGAAACAGTTAAAAAATTCGCGGATGATTATGGTGCTTACTATTTTCTAAGCAATGGCAGCTCCAATGATCGTATTATTGCTCAAATTTTAAAAGATATAGACTATCAAAATATGGAACAACTTCCTTTTAAAGTTGTTTTAAAAAATGGAATTTATCAAAAAGTAAGCGATTATTGGAATAATAATACTCCAACAAATTTTTATCTTGGTAAAATTCCAACAGAACTCATGCAAGAAGATTTAAATAAAATCTACAAAGGAAAATAATGCCAAAAACCCAAACTCTAGAGCAAACAAAACTTAGTGAACCAAAAATGTATAAAGTTATACTCTTAAATGATGATGTAACAACCATGGATTTTGTCATAGAAATTTTGATGAATATTTTTCATCAAAACCTTGAGAAAGCTAGCAAAACAATGTTAGAAATTCATCACAATGGCTCTGGAATTTGTGGCATTTACACCCAAGAAATAGCTCTTTCAAAACAAAAAAAAGTTATAGATGCAGCTAAACTTGCTAATTTTCCGCTACAAGTAAAGGTAGTAGAAGAATGAAATATCAAGAAAATTTACAAAAATATCTTGACAATGCCAAAAATCTAAGCTTAATAAACCACCATGAATTTGTTACTTGCGAGCATGTACTGTTTACATTGCTAAAACTAAGCACTGATTTTAAGGATATATTTGAAGAATTTTCAGATGGAGATCTCGAACTTTTAGAAACTGAATTAAAAAATCACATTTCTCAAAATAATCAAGTTATTAAACAAAAAATAGAACCTATAATATCTGTTGTTTTAGATGAAATCTTACTTTCATCTAAAAATAAAAATAATGAAATTAAAATTATAGATTTTTTAGAAAAGCTCATACAAGATTCAAGAAGTTATTCTAGCTATCTTTTGAAAAAACACAACATCAATCTTAACAAAATTCAAGAACTTCAAAATCATGAAAATATGCAAAATTTAAGCAACCACACAAGCGATTTAACACTTTTAGCTCAAAATGGCAAGATTGATCCTTTAATAGGAAGAAAATTTGAACTTGAAAGAATGATGCAAATTCTTTTACGTCGCAAGAAAAACAATCCTATTTTAGTGGGAGAAGCAGGAGTTGGCAAAACTGCCATTGTAGAAGGATTAGCATTGGCTATTGCGGAAAAAAAAGTGCCTAAAAACTTACAAAATGCAAAAATTTTTAGTCTTGATATGGCTAGTATACTTGCAGGAACAAAATACCGTGGAGATTTTGAAAAAAGAATCAAAGAAATTTTAAATGAACTTGAGAAAATACCCAATGCTATTTTATTTATTGATGAAATTCATACTATAGTAGGAGCTGGAAGCACAGGAGAATCTCATACTGATTTTTCCAATCTCTTAAAACCAGCTTTAAGTAATGGAACTTTAAAATGCATAGGTGCAACAACTTTTATGGAATATAAAAATACTTTTGATAAAAACAAACCTCTAAGTCGCCGTTTTGCTAAAATAAATGTAGATGAACCAAGTCAAGAAGAAAGTTTGCAAATTCTTAAAGGATTAAAAAGCAAATATGAAGATTTTCATCATATAAAATTAAACGATGAAATTCTTCAATATGCTGTAATTTGGGGTAAAAAATTTTTTAATGATAAATTTTTACCTGATTGTGCTATAGATTTGATCGATGAACTGGGTGCTTCTTTTGCTTTAAATCCAAAAGTTAAAAAAAATGTCGATTTAAAAGATTTAGAAAATGTTTTAGCAAAAATGACCCACCATCACAAAATGTTTGAATTTGATCAAAATAAAGCTTTAATAAATTTAAAAACAAATTTAAAAGCAAAAATTTTTGGTCAAGATGAAGTTATAGACAGCCTTGTTTCATCACTTAAGCAAAGTTTTGCAGGATTTAAAAATTCCAATACACCGCGCGGAGTGTTTTTGTTTACTGGATCAAGTGGAGTTGGTAAAACAGAACTTTGCAAAGCTTTAGCTGAATTTTTAGGTTTAAATTTAGAACGCTTTGATATGAGTGAATATGCAGAAAAACATGCTATAAGCAAGCTCATAGGATCTCCAGCTGGATATGTAGGCTTTGAAGAGGGTGGACTTTTAAGCAATGCTATTCGCAAAAATCCTTTCAGTCTTGTTCTTTTCGATGAAATAGAAAAAGCTCATCCTGATTTAAGCAACACCTTTTTACAGATTTTTGACAACGCTGAACTCACTGACAATAGCGGCCTTAAAGTGGATTTTAAAAATACAATTATCATTATGACATCTAATCTGGGGCTTAAAGAAAGTAATGAACTTGGTTTTTTAAGCAAAAATGAAGAAAAAAGCAATCGTGCCATCAAAGACTTTTTTGCTCCAGAATTTATTAATCGCATTGATAAAATTTTACATTTTAATGATTTAAATGATGCCATACTTATTAAAATTATCGAAAAAGAACTTGACGAAATTTCTAAAAATTTAAATAATATAAAGTTATCAGTGGATAAGAAAGCTAAAATTTATTTAGCTAAAAAAGCCTATAATAAAGAATTTGGAGTAAGGCTTGTAAAACGCATAATTTCTGAGGAGATAGGAGAAAAAATCAGTGATGAAATTTTATTTGGAAAGCTTAAAAAAGGTGGTATAGCTAAAATCAAACTTGGTAAAAATGGAAAGCTCGAATTTATATTCTAAATTACTCAATGCACCTAAAAATGCTCCTGTATTTTTAAGTCAAAATTTAGAAGCTGATTTTATTATAAAAGCTTATACTTTTGGTCTATTCCCATGGACAAGCAAACCTGTAACTTGGTGGTGTCCAGATCCTAGATGTGTTTTAAATCCAAATCAAATTCACATCCAAAAAAATATGAAAAAATTGATTAATCTCTATCAAATTAAACTTGATTATGATTTTTTAAAATTAATTACATTATGTCGAGATACACGCTCTCAAAGTTGGATAGATGATGAATTTATTACCACTTATTATAAATTATTCACTCAAGGCTATGCACATAGCCTTGAACTTTATGAAAATAATGAACTTATAGGCGGAATTTATGGTTTAATTTTAGGTAAGGTTTTCTTTGGTGAAAGTATGGTAAGCATTAAAAAAAATGCATCTAAAGTTGCCATGATTAAACTTTGTGATTTATTAAAACCTTATGATTTTATCATAGATTGTCAAGTTTATAACCAGCATTTAGAATTTATGGGTGCTCATAATATTTCTAGGAAAGAATTTCTAAACATTTTAAAAGAAAAATGCAATCAAGAAAGTGGTTTTAAAAATTTTAAAGATTTAATTGCTTATGATGTCTGAAAGGGAATATTTCATAGTTGTTAAAAAAATTTTTATTTGCCTCTTAAAATAACACCATCAGTAATAAACTCAATTACCGCCATAGTATTTCCAATAGATCTTAAAATATCTCTCAACCATTACACTTTTTTTCAAGCTGTTTAATTATTTTAGTATTATTTTTCTTAGCACCAAACATAAAACCCACCTTTTCAATAATAAATTATTTCAAAATTATCATATTTATATAGTATTATTTACTTAAAAATATATTAATTTATAAGTTAAATATATCCTTGAAACCTACAATAATCATCTTAAACCCCATAGCAGCGATAAATACTTGTGCTATACGAGAAAAAACATGCAAAATTAATTTTCCAACTATTTTTTCTATAGTAGCTGCAAAATGAAAAAGTATAAACATAAAGATAAAAGCTATCATTACCCCACCAAGAGCAACATCAAGTCCACCATCCTCTACTATAACAATAACGCTAGCTAAAGTTCCAGGTCCAACAAGCATAGGAAATGCCATAGGTATTAAACTTTGTCTTAAAATTTCCTTGTCATCCATATCTTGATAAGAACTAAAATCCTTAGTTGCAATTTTTGCCGAAAAAAGTAAATTTTTAATAGCCATTATAATAAGAACCAAACCACCAGAAACTCTTAAATCATCTAATGAAACCCTAAAAATATAGTTCATAAATAAAGATCCTGATGATAGAAATACCAAAACTATAGTAAAAGCCGTATAGAGAATAGTTCTAAAAAGTTTTTTTCGAAGCATTAAAGGCAATCCATCACTCATAGCTAAAAATTGAGTTAAATTACCAAAAGGATTTAATATAGCAAGTAAAGTAATTGCAGCAAAACACATCAAATAAAGCTCAGAACCCATGCTAGAAAACACTATTAATCCTTAGTTTTTACAAATTCCAAAGAAATAGAATTTACACAATGTCTTACATTTTTAGCAGAAAATCCTTCTCCTTCAAAAACATGACCTAGATGCCCATTGCAATTTGCACATACAATCTCGGTTCTAATCCCATCTTTATCAGGAATTCTTTTAATAGCTCCTTTTATTTCATCATCAAAACTAGGCCATCCACAACCTGATTTAAATTTATCTTCGGATTTATAAAGCGAAGCTCCACATTGCTTACATTGATAGATTCCTTTTTCATAAAAATCATTATATTTCCCGCTAAAAGGAGCTTCTGTTCCTTTATTTAAAATTACTTTTTTTTCTTCTTCATTTAATTCTTTCATGATCTATCCTTGTAAAATAATTTTTATATTATATAATTAAAATTTCAATTTTAAATGATAAATTTTATAATTTTCAAGAAAGTTTTAAATGCAAAAAGAATTTTTTCAAGAACTTCAAGATATTTTATATGAAAAAAATACAACTATAAAATTTCACTATTTTCAAAATTTTTATGAAGACTTTAAAAGTCATAAATTTATTTTCAATCACGAGCATCAAAGCATTTTCAAAAAAAATATATCGCAAGAAATCACCTTACTCCATCCTACGCGTATAAGAAGATCTAAATTTCTCAATTCAACTCATGCACTTGCTAGAATAATTCATTCTGTTGCTCATATAGAATTTAATGCAATTAATCTAGCTTTAGATGCAAGTTATCGCTTTAAAAATCTACCTTTACAATTTTATTACGATTGGCTGGAGGTAGCAGATGAGGAAATTAAACATTTCAAACTTCTAAATTCAGCACTTGAAGAACTTGATTACAAATATGGAGATTTTCCAGTACATGATAATTTAGAATCTGCCCTAGAAGCTACAAAAGACTCTTTAAGCTTTAGAATGGGAATAGTTCATAGAGGTTTAGAAGCTAAAGGGCTTGATGCAAATCCCTTTGTTGTTCAAAAACTTCAAAGTTCTAATCATTCCATTAAAAATCTTTTAATGGAATATCTTGAAATTATACTTAATGATGAAATAAAACATGTTAAAAAAGGAAATACTTGGTGGAAATTTGCAAATCAAAACAAATATGATTTTATAGAGCTTTGCAAAACATTTAAACAATTCTCTCTTGCAGGAAAAAAACTTAACATTCAAGCAAGAATAAAAGCTGGCTTCACTCAAGAAGAATGTGAAATCATTAAAAAGTTTTACTCTTGATTTCTTATCTTAAATTTTGAAATGATAATAGTATACAAAACGCGAATAATTCCATAAAGCACATACAAGCTTGCTAAAATTACCAAACTTTCAAGAGGATAAAGATATAAAAATGAAAATATTATAATTAAAATAATCAAAACTTTTAAAACACTAGAGCGATTAAAATCAAGTTTTTTAAAACTTGGATAGCGTATATTACTTACCATTAAAAGTCCCAAAATTGCTTGAAGTACCAAAAAAACTATACCATAAGACTTTAAAAAATCATAACTGATAAATGCATAAGTCCATATAGCACTCACAACTGCTGCAGTAGGTATAGGAAGACCTATAAAAACAGAGGGTTCATAAGTGCCTGTGGTAACATTAAATCTCGCCAAACGAATAGCTCCAAAAACCACAAAAAAAGCTGTGATCAAAGATCCAAGTTTTCCAAAATCATAACCTATAACCGTATAAAAAAGAACCGCTGGAGCAGCCCCAAAAGCTACTAGATCAGCTAAAGAATCAAATTCTACTCCAAATTTTGAAGTAGAATTTGTAAGTCTTGCAACACGGCCATCAAGCCCATCACAAATCAAAGATAAAATAATATAAATCAAAGCTGTATAATAATTTCCATGTATTGAAGCTATAATAGAAATAACTCCTAAAAAAGCCGAAGCAGCTGTAAAAAGATTGGGTAAAATATAAATTAGTTGTGGTCTGTTATTCATTATTTTTCCTTACGCAAGATAGCCTAGTAATGAACCTGCTTTAATTTCGTCATTTAAACCTATATGAATTCTAGTATCTTTTGGTAAAAGTAAACTTATAGAGCCATTGATTAAAAAACCCATTCTATCCCCTGCTTTTAAATCATGAGAAATATTATCAAGCTTTAATTTTCTATCAAAAGAACCTGCATAGATTCGCAAGACTATCGTTTTATCCTCTTTAACTTTTGCTAAAATAAAGGCTCTTTCATTCATCATTTTTGCAGATTTTAACTCACTGCACAAAAAAAGCCCATGTCGCAAACGAATATCTATTATAGACATTGCAAAAGGTGTATTAAAATTCCCAGCATCATAAAGAGCATTTTTAATAGTAATTTCAATACACCCACCTAAATCTTTATGATGAATATTTTCTATTTTAGTAACCCTACCATCTATAGGTGCAAAAATAGCTTTTTCATCACTACAAACAAGTTCTCTTTTAGGTGATCTAAAAAGAAAAATACAAATTACAATTAATATTAATAGCAAAATGGAAAAAGAGTAAAAAATCCACACAAAAATAAAAATCAAGCTTAAAATAATAAGACTTAAATATCCATCTTTTGCAATACAATCTTTCATTCTTCTACTTTAACTTCAGTTTTAACTTCTTCAAGCTCTTGCAAACGTGTTGAAAGGTTATTTTGATTCTCAAACTCTTTAATAATCTCGCGCACTTTAGTACCTTCAATAGTTTCTTCCTCATAAAGAGCTGCTACCATAGTCTCAATCGCTCCTTTATAAATGCTTAAAGTATCCTTAACACTTTTATAACGCTCGTCTAAAGTTTTCTTTACATAATCATCTAAAGACTCTGCCATTTTTTCAGAATAATCTTTTATGGTTTGTCCACCACTTAAAAAAGTATTCCTTTGCTTTTCAAGCACCATAAGTCCTGCAATTTCACTCATACCATACATAGAAATCATAGCTTTTATGATATCGGTTGCTCTTTCTAAATCGTTACTCGCACCGGTTGAAATTTCACCTATAAACACTTCTTCAGCTGCACGACCACCCAAAAGCACATCTACTTCAGCAATAAGCTCGTGTTTTTGCATTAAAAATTTATTTTCCTCAGGAGTGTTTAAAGTATAACCTAAAGCTGCAAGCCCACGTGGAATTACAGAAACCTTACTTACACGTTTTGCACCTTTGGTAGTTTCAGCGATTAAAGCATGTCCGCACTCATGATAAGTAACGATTTTTTTCTCCTTATCATTAATACGACGCGATTTCTTCTCAAGTCCTGCTATAGCCCTTTCAACAGCTTCAACCAAATCATTTTGCTCTACATATTTTTTAGAATCCCTACCCGCTAAAAGTGCTGCTTCATTGATAATATTTGCAAGATCAGCTCCTGCAAGTCCTGCAGTTAATCGCGCTATATCTTCTACTTTAACTTTTGGAGAAATTTTCACATCTTTCATATGTACTTTTAAAATATCACATCTACCTTTAAAATCAGGCTTATCAACTAAAACTTGCCTGTCAAATCTTCCTGGTCTTAAAAGTGCTGCATCTAAAACCTCAGGACGATTTGTGGCTGCTAAAACAATGACTGGAGAACTTTCTGTACCAAAACCATCCATCTCAGCTAAAAGCTGATTTAAGGTTTGCTCTCTCTCATCATTCCCACCCATCATACCACTTGCAGCACGACTTTTACCTATAGCATCTATTTCATCAATAAAAACAATAGCAGGAGCTTCTTTTTTTGCATTTTCAAACAAATCTCTCACACGAGAAGCACCTACACCCACAAACATTTCTATAAAAGACGAACCTGAAACACTAAAAAACGGCACATCAGCTTCACCTGCAACTGCTTTTGCAAGCAAAGTTTTTCCTGTACCTGGAGGTCCAACAAGTAAAAGCCCTTTTGGAATTTTCGCTCCCAATTTAATATATCTTTCAGGATACTTTAAAAAATCTACAATTTCTTTTACTTCTTCTTTAGCTTCTTCAACACCAGCTACATCGCTAAATTTTACTTTAGGTTTTTCTGAATTTACAAGCTTCTTAGAACTTCCTATACCCAATATAGAACTTCCCATATTTTTTTGCATACGACTTGCCAAAAACATCCAAATACCAAAGAAAATAAATACTGGTAAAACCCATGAAAACAGTATATCTGTAAACCAATTTGTTTCAGAATACGCACCATAAGCGATATTTTTACTATCTAGCAAATTCACAAGTTCAGGATCATTAACTTTTTTTGCTGTATAAACAGTATTATGAGAGCTTGAAATCGCTTTGATTGTTGTTTGACCTATACTAACTTGATTGATTTGTCCACTTTCAATAAGCTTTTTTAATTCAGAATAAGGAACATTTTTATTTACCTCATTACCATTTAATGCCCCACCAAAAGAACCATTGCCATCAAAAAATCCCTTAAAAATAATTATCATTACAATTGCAAAAATTGCAAAAATAAAAATGGGATTTTTGTTAAAAAAATTATTACCCTGCGGATTACCCTTATTATTTGGGGTATTATTATTCATTACTTATCCTTTTTATTATTTTTATATATAAAACTACACCACTCATTGATTTGCAATTCATCAATAAGTTCTAAATCTTGAAATTTTTCTTTAATTCTTGTTGAATATTTATCTAAAATTCCTGACAAAATAAGTATAGCATTATCTTCTAAATGGTTTTTAATATCTTTTTCTAAAATTAAAATCACATCTGCAATAATATTTGCAACAATTAAATTATATAAACCATTTGCTTTATCTATAGATCCACACCAAGCCTTATGAAAACCAACACCATTTAATCTTGCATTTTCCAAAGAACTATCAATAGCCAATTCATCAGTATCACAAATTTCAACATTACAACCAAACTTTGCCATAATAATACCCAAAATTCCACTACCACAACCAAGATCTAAAGCTCTTAATTTACTTTTAGAAAATTTTTGTAAAAATTTTACACAAGAATATGTACTTTCGTGATGTCCTGAACCAAAGGCTAAAGCTGGATTAATCTTTATATTTACACAATTCTTTTTTTCTTCTTGCCAAGTGGTATGGATATAAACATTATCCACTAAAACAGGTTTTATGCCTTTTTTATATTCTTGTATCCAGTCCTTGTTTTCTTTCTCTGCAAGACTTAAATTAGAAATAATTTTATGGTTTAAATTGAAAGTAGTTGTAAGTTTTTGAGCAAACATTTCAAGTGTCCATGAAAGCTCTTCTAAACTCTCATGGGATCTGATATAAATACCATTATCCTTCTCTTCTATGGCTTCTATACCTAAATCAAAAGCAAAATCAAGAAATAAATTTTTATACTGCTCTTCTACAATAAAGAACAATTCGTAATATTTTTTTTGCATTTAAAAATTTTAAAAATCAGCCTTACTCAGCTATGCCTTCTCCACTTCCTGTTCCTAAAACATCTTCAAGTTTTTCCTTTAAAACTTGTGGAGTAAAAGGTTTTACAATATAGTTATTTACGCCAGCTTTTAAAGCAGTAATTACCTCAGCCTTTCCACCCTCAGTTGTAACCATGATAATAGGCATATCTTCATATTTCTTCTCTGCTCTTACCTTTTTTACTAACTCTAAGCCATTCATTTCTGGCATATTCCAATCTGTAATTAAAACTTTTACATCTTCATTTTTAGTTAATAAATCCCAAGCTTCAACGCCATGCTCGGCTTCTAAAACATCATCGTGTCCAAGTCTTGCTAGGGTATTTTTAATAATCCTTCTCATAGTAGAACTGTCATCAACAACTAACAATTTCACAATTTCGTCCTTTCAAAGTTTTTATAGTTTTATTTTACCCTTTTTAACCTTATTAATCAAGCCAAAAAATTTTAAAAAACAGCATTATATCATCTTTTACTTAAATTTTTACTCAAATATTATTATTTTTATACTTAACCGTAAATAAATTAAATAAATATACATTTAAACCCAAAAGAAGTAAGCTAACCCCACCGATAAGATAAATAGCATAAATCATTTGAGAAAGATTGCCAATAGCAAGTTTAAACACCAACATCAAAGCTTCTATAGCCAAAATGAGCTATTTTATCCAAAGCTGTTTTGATTGTTTCAAGATGAATATCAGGAAGTTTATTGGGTAAATTTCTTATTAAAATATAACTCATATAAGCCCTAGCACAATAGCGACTATCTTCAAATCTTTGATATCTTTATACACCTTCTTTATTGTGTTTAAATTCAGGCACAATCTTTAATAAAGCTCCTGAAATATCTTCACATATTTGTAATTTTTCTATCTCTTCATTAAGCCAATCAAGATCAACCTTCTCATTCTTTGTTACAAAAATACTCTCATATTGCGTTTTAGCATCATTCTCATCGATTAAAAGCTCTTCATAAAGCTTCTCACCTTTTCTTAAACCTGTGATTTTAATTTCTAAATCATTGCGATTAGAAAGCAAAAGCATTTTTTTAGCCAAATCCATAATTTTTACAGGCTTACCCATATCCAAAACAAAAAGTTCTCCTCCTTTTGCGATAGCTCCAGCTTGTAAAACAAGCTGCACTGCCTCAGCTACAAGCATAAAATAACGCACTATATCAGAATGTGTTAAAGTTAAAGGCTCGTTATTGGCAATTTGTGCTTTAAATTTCGGTATCACGCTGCCACTAGAACCTAAAACATTGCCAAAACGCACACAAGCAACTTCAAAATTTTCATCACTCATACTTAAAGTATAAAGCTCACAAACCCTTTTAGTACAACCCATGATATTTGTTGGTCGTACTGCTTTATCTGTACTTATCATCACAAATTTAGCGACTTTATTTTCTTTAGCACTATCACATAAAATTTTAGTTCCTAAAATATTATTAACCACTGCTGAATGTGGATTTTGCTCGCAAAGAGGTACATGTTTATAAGCGGCTGCATGTAAAATAAGATCAGGTTTATAGGTTTTTAACACCTCATCTAAACTTTGTTTATCTAAAATACTCAGCAAAATAGGAGTAATTTTTTCTTTATATAAATTTAAATCATCATTGATCTTGTAAAGATTATATTCACTATGATCAACCATAATAAGATGCTTAGCACCAAATTTAATACATTGCTTGCAAAGTTCGCTACCTATGGTTCCACCTGCTCCACTTACCAAAACCACTTTATCTTTTAAAAAAGCTGCCACAGCACTATCATCTAAATCTTTTGGTTTTCTAGCAAGCAAGTCTTCTATACTAATATCTCTTGCTTCATTTCTCGTAAAAGAAAATATTTTTACATCACAAATACCATAGGCTACGAGTTCTTCAAAAAGCTTTTTAAGCTCTTCTTGTTCAAGTCTTAAAGCAATAATGGCAGTTTTTACCCCTTGATCTACATAGGATTTTATTTTTTCTTTTTCTTCTACAACAAATTTATCACAATAAATCCCTATAAGCTCTTTTCTCGCATCGACCACACCTACAGGAAAAAGCCCTAAAGAACCCTCTTTTGCACCCTTTAACAAATGCAAAGCCTTAGAAGTCGCTCCTACTACAATACAAGGAATTTCTTCTTTCATTTTAGAAGGTTTAAAATCCACAAACATTCTTTTACTAATTCTTAAAGTGCCTATAAACATATAAGAAAGAACAAAATCTATCACAATAGCACTTCTTGGAAAAGGATTAAAAAAATCACTAAAAAAATAAAAAATAAGCAAGAAACAAAATTCAGCTAAAAGCAAAGCAATGAAAATTTTTCTTGCTTCATTGAGAGAAAAAAATCTCCAAGCTACTTTATAAATTCTAAAAACAAAAAAAAATGAAAGTTTTAAAACAAGCAAAATAATAGCAGAAACTATCATACCATGATAAAAAATACTCGGAATATCTCCACTAAATCTCAAAGAAAAAGCCAGATAAATGCTAAGTAAAATTAAAACAATATCCGAAGTTAAAAAAAATGTCAATCTTTTGCTTTTATGAAAAATCATTTTAAGCCTTTATACTCTTTAAGATCAGTTTTGAAATTTCATAAACATCATCTTTACTCATCGCTGTGCCACTTGGCAAACAAATTCCTTTTTGGAAAAATAGCTCACTATTACCATTAAGATAAGCCTTAGATCCTTTAAACACTTCTTGAGTGTGCATAGCTTTCCATAGTGGTCTTGTTTCTATTTGTTCTTTTTTCAAATCTTCTATGAGTTTTGAAATTTTCGGATGCAAAGCAATATTTTTTTGACTGATACTTATATCTTTTTGATAAGCATTAAGTTCATTTTTATCAAAATCAATCAAAGCTGTACTTAACCAGCGATTGCTTCTTGAATTTTCTAACTCATCTACAAAACTAAAATGCTCTCCTAAAAATTCTTTATACCACTCATAAATTTCTCTTTTTTTAAGCACTCTTTGTTCTAAAACCTCCATTTGTGCTACGCCAATAGCTCCCAAAACATTGCTTAAACGGTAATTATAACCATAATCTAAATGTTCATAATGCAAACAATTTTCCCTTGCTTGAGTGCTATAAAATCTTGCTTTTTCGACCTTTTCTTTATTTTTTCCTATAAGCATACCTCCACCCGAAGTGGTAATAATTTTATTGCCATTATAAGAATAAGCTCCAAATTCTCCAAAAGTTCCTAAAGCTTTATTCTTATAAAAACTCCCTAAAGCTTCGGCAGCATCTTCGATTAAAACGATGTCATTTTCTTTGCAAATTTCAACAATTTCATCCATTTTTCCAGTATTGCCATAAAGATAAGTTAAAATCAATGCTTTTGGTTTTTTTTCACATTCTTTAATGACAAGTTTTAACAAATTTACATCGATATTATAAGTTTCATCGCAGTCTATAAATACAGGCTTTGCTTTAAGATAACAAATAGGTGCTACTGAAGCGATAAAAGTAAAAGAAGAAGTCAAAACAATATCATCTTGTTTTACTCCTGCCACCCTTAAAGCCAAATGCAAAGCTGCTGTAGCCGAATTTAAAGCTAAGGCATTTTCACTTTTGCTATAATCCTTCACACTTTGTTCAAAGCGATTTACAAATTCACCCAAAGGTGCTATATAGTTGCTTTTAAAAACTTCTTCTATGTATTTTAATTCATTGCCGCCCATATGCGGAGGAGAAAGAAAAAATCTCATGATTTATCCTTTGTATAAAACAAAATTTTTATAAATTGTCTCTATTTTACCTAAAAAAATTTACAAAGAATCAAACAAAAATCTTTTTATAATGATTTCATATTTTTCTTTTTGCAGGCACTCCCACAAAAACACCTTTTTCATCTTGACTTTTAACCAAAGTTGCTCCACCACCTAAAATACTATTATCAGCCAAGCTTAAATTAGGCAAAACACAAGAATTAATCCCTAAAAAACAATTTTTACCGATTTTTACATTACCTGCACATTTAGCACCTACACTCACATGGGAAAATTCACCCACCACGCATTCATGCTCAATCACGCTTGAAGTATTTAAAATCACGCCTTTTTCTATTTTAGCTCTAGCATTTACCACCACATAAGGCATGATTAAAATCCCTGCATTTTCCTCCACACTTGCACTAGGACTTATAAGTGCGCTTTTATGGATAAGATTAACAATTTTAAAGCCATTTTTTGAAATTTTTTGATAAATCTTTTTTCGAATTTCATTGTTGCCTATGGCTATAAAAATATCATATTTTGGCAAGATACTTTCAAATTTCATTCCCTTAAAATCATCCAAAAAAATACATTCTTTATAGCCCATATTTTTAGCCACATCTTCACAAACAAGCCCATGACCACTAGCACCATAAATATAAATTTTATCAGTTCTTACCATTAAATTTCTCCGTTGTAACATGGCCTTCTTTACTCACCCCACTTCGTTTTAAAACCTTTAAAGCTGTTAAAAACATGATTTTTACATCAAGTAAAAAAGAAATATTTTTCACATAATACACATCAAGCTCGAATTTCTTCTGCCAAGAAATAGCATTTCTACCATTTACCTGTGCCCACCCTGTTATACCTGGACGCACTTTATGACGCAATTTTTGCTCTTCATTGTAAAGGAGTAAATACTCCACTAAAAGAGGTCTAGGTCCTACAAAACTCATATCTCCTTTTAAAACATTAAAAAGTTGCAAAAGCTCATCCAAACTTAAGCTTCTAACGATTTTTCCAAAGGCTTTTAAACGAAGCTCGTCGCTTAATAACTCACCCTTTTCATCTCTTTCATCGCTCATAGTTTTAAATTTATAAATTTTAAAAATTTTCTCATCTAACCCAGGGCGATTTTGGGTAAAAATCACACTGCCTTGAGTAGTTTTTAAAAGTAAAGCAGTGATTAAAATCACAGGAGAAAAAAATACTAAAAGCACTAAAGCTAAAATAAAATCAAAAATTCTTTTTAAAAATTTCTCATACATTCTTAATTACTCTATCATAAAGTTTTAAATAACGCTGTGCGATATTATTTTCATCGTATTGTAAAGCATCTTTGGCGGCATTTTTACCTAAATTGAGTCTTAATTTTTCATCTTCTAATAAAAGTAAAATTTTTTCGCTTAAATCCTTAGCATCTTTTGTTTTTGCCCAAAGTCCATCATAGGCATTAGAAATAGCCTCCACACAACCTTCACAATCACTCACCACTATAGCTTTACCACAAGCTTTTGCCTCCAAAACGCTTACAGGAAAACCTTCTTTATAGCTTGGTAAAACAAAAATATCGCAATTTTGCAAAAGTTCTACGATATCACTTCTAGAATCCAAGTAATGCACTATTCCTGAATTTAAAAATTCCAAACTCGCACAAGAAGGGTTTTGATCTCTTCCGCCAACTAAAACAAAATTTGCTTTACCTTTTAGCATAACAGCACTCTCATAAAATTCTTTTACACCCTTATGCCACAAAGCTCTTGCTATCATTAAAACCACAGGCTTTTGATCGATATTTAAATTTTTCCAAAAAAGCTCTTTTTTTTCTGATTCGACATAAATAGGAAAAAATTTTTTTAAATTGATCCCTACAGATTTTATCACGCAAATTTTATTTTCCCTAAGTCCTAAATTCCGCATAAACTCAGCATTACTTTCATTTACAAAAATAAATTGATGTGCGAATTTAAAACTTAATTTATAAAGATTGTTAATAATAAAACGCACTAAATTTGCCTTAAAACCTTGTTCTATATAAAAAGATCCTAAGCCTTCTACTAAAGCAAAACGATAAGGAATTTTTGCCCATTTTGCTGCTAAAATTCCAAAAGTATTGCTTTTATGTGCCGCACTTTGAATAAGATCAAGATTTAAATTTTTCAAAACCCTAGCAAGATAAAAAAAATTTTTAAAAACCACAAAAGGATTTAAACTAGCTCTTGAAAACTCATAAACAACGACTTCCAAACCAAGATCTCTAAGTTTCTGCGTGTATTCATCTTGCGGCACTATAACAAAAACTTCATCTTCTCTATCTTTTAATGTTTTAATAATAGGCATTCTAAAATGATAAATACTCGCTCCTGCATGCGATAAAAATCCTACTCTCATTTTTAACCCTTAAATTTTAAGTTTAAAAACTTTAGCATCTCTAGAATTAATCACCAAGTCAAATAAATTCTTATTATAATTTCCTAAAAAAAACATTTGCACATAAGCACTATTAAACATAGTTTTATCCATTAAAATAAATTGCGCATAAGGAATGGTATTATCCTTTAAATAAAAAATATAAAACTGAGCTTTATCATCAATTGGAGTAATTTTGTATTCACCTTGCTTAATAGAATTAATCTCTACGATACTATTTACAGAAACCACATTATCACCTATTTTAAAACTTCTAAAATCATCACTTAAAACCACTCCATTGCTAAGATAAATTTCTCCATTTTTAACATCAAGTGGATAAGCTGTGCTAAAGGTAAAAGGTTTGTCCAAAACCCCAGTATCTAAATTAATAAAAGAAAAACTAACCACCGTAGAAAAAATCAAAGACATTCTAGCAGGCATATAAAGATAAATATCACGAGTTTTTGGTGTATCGATTTTAAAATCAGACTTTGATAATGAAGCTAAAAACAAATCCACATTGCTTTGATTGTAATCTTTCATCATGACTTGCAAAATATCTGTTTTTAAAATATCATTTTGCGGAGCATAAAAGCTTTTTTCTGTATATTCTACACTAAGTCTTGCCATATTAGCTGCAGCTTGTTCATCTTTACTTAAAACAAAAGAAGGGAAAAAATTATCCTTGCCTAAATGCTTTCCACCATCTACTAAAGTTTTCACATCGCTATAATAACGCACAGGATAACCATAATCCCACCAAGTTACCACATAATCTTCTCTATTGGCTATATTTTTTAATTGATTTAATAATGATACTTCATTTTGAGAAAAAACTGTTGGTGCTTTGTAGTTGTAGATATGAATCAATACTGGAGTTAAAGTCAAAACAGTTACAAAAACAATACAAACATTTGAAACTAATTGGCCATATTTTTTAACCAATATAGCCTTAAACTCACTTAATAAAAAACCAAATCCTAAAGCCATTACAGGTACGGAATAAATGGTAAATCTAAGCCCCCCTTTTAAGGCTAAAAATCCAAGCACCAATATAGGTAGAGCCATAATCATACTTTTATGTTTTCTCAAAAGCCATACAAAACCAAGCAAAGAAAACAAGAAAACAATTTCACTGCCACTAATTCTTCGCATAAATTCACTAAAATCTACATTTTCAACTTCTTGTATGGTTTGATTGACATTAAAATACATAAAGCCTTGTGTTAAATTTGTACTTTCATCACTTCTAAAAATATAAAACTTAAGCTGGTAAAGGATAGGATCAACCCCGCCGCTTAAAATCAAAAATATCAAAGTTACACTACCTAAAATTCCTATAATCATAAAATTTAAGCGTTTTTGCTCTAGAGCAAATAAAGCAAAAAGTATTACTATAATGGCACTTTGATAAAACCATGCTATATTTGAAAGAGTAAGGGAAGCCAAAATCACAGCTATATAAAAAATTTTTTCTTTTCTATGAAAAATAAGCGTATAAATCAAAAAAAGCCCAATTAAAGCCACATTTAAAGTATAGCTTGAAGGATACCACCAAAGATAAATTCCTATAAATAACGGTAAAGCAATCAATAAAAAAAAGTCTTTTTTTAAAATCATCCTTACCATAAAAAATAAAATAAACATAGGCAAAACAATTACCAGCATATCCGTATCATAATACCCACTCATAGTACGATTATAATAACTGTTTGCTATACTTGCTAAAAGAGCAGCTACAAAGCCCATTAAAGGACGTTTATACTCATTAGCTAATAAAATAACAGGAATCACCACCAAAGAAGATAAAAAAGTACTCATATATAAAATAATGCTTTCAAAAGAAAAAGGTGTAATTTTATAAAACCAATAAGTAAGTGTAGATAAAGAAGAGCCATAATAACTTAAATCATTAGGCTGATGAAAACCTGCTATCATATCTCTTGCACCCTCAGCAAAAGCATAGCCATCGTTTGAAATGATCATTAATTGATTATTGAAAAAATATTCATTAAACTCGCTTGCCCACCAAATCCAGTAAAATCTACATAAGACACTAAAAACATAAGCTAATATCATCATTGCAAATAAAACTAAATAAGGATTTTTTAAATACTCTTTTTTCAACATCTCTTATCCTAATAAATATTTTAAAGCATCGCGTGCAATTTTTACTTTATCAAAGGCTTTAGCCCTAGTTTTAGCTTTGTTTTTATACGCTTTTCTTAATTTATCATCTTCAATCATAGTCTTTAAACCTTGAAACATAGAATTTTCATTATCTACTTCTACTAAAAGTCCAAATTCATCATTGCCAAAAAGCTCTCTTGCACCACTTTTATGATCAGTACAAACCACTGCACAAGAACAAGCTAAACTTTCAATTAAAACATTTGAAAAACCTTCAAACACAGAAGCAAAAGCAAAAAATTCGCATTTAGCCATGTATTTATAAGGGTTATTATCAAACCCTAAAAGTAAAACCTTTTCTTCTAAATTTAGCTCTTTAACCAAAGCCAAAAGATCATCTCTAAGCATACCTTCGCCTAAAATTACAAGCTTTAAATCTGTTTTTAGTCTGGCATAAGCACGAATTAATAAAGCGTGATTTTTACCTTTATCAAGCCTACCTACACTTAAAATAAATTTATCTTTTAAAGCTATATCCTCAAGGGCTTTTTGATCTATGTTTTCTAAATCAATAGCATTGTATAAAATTTCACATTTTTTTGGATTTATACTAAAATTTTGTACTAAATCTTCTAAATTTCCCTTAGAATTAGGTAGAATTAAATCTGCTTTAGGATAAAGTAAAGAAATTAAAAATTTATTTGCCAAAGAATTAAAATTATTTTTCGCATACATCACGCTTGGTGTAGTGCACTCATTAATCACAAGGTGAGTTTTATTTCCAAACATTCTTGCCATTAAGGCTATATAATTAGGTCGATTTAAAAAAACAAATTCTGTATCAATGCCTAAGTCTTTGCAAAGTTTTTTGTATTTTAAAGCCAAAAAAGGCAGTTTTAAAAATTTCGAAATAGGATTTTCACTAGGCTTTGAGCATTCTAAAAAATGAATTGGACATTCTGGAATTTCATAAGAAATTTTATCATTCATCAAGATCAAATGCACTTCAAATTTCAAACTTAAAATAGGCAATAAAGTCGCCACAACTCTTTCAGCACCACCACTTCCTAAAGAATAAATAAAAATGCCTAATTTTTGCATAAAGCCACCCGAATTTTTGATAATTTTTCAATCATATTATTTGGAATTATACTTAAAATGAGTAATATCAAAGCAGGAGTGTTGATTTTTATACTTAGGCTTTTAAACAAACACTTATAAAGCGCTTCATAATTTTTTGCAAGCTTTGCATAGTAAGCTGCCATTTTATAATAACTTGCACAAGTTTTTTTATAATCTTTATCCTTACTCATTCTAAGTTCATTTTCTAAAATTTTAGCAAGTTCTAAATATCCTAAATACACCCTATAAGCATTTTTATTCGCCCCTAAAGTCACACTATCTTGTCTAAAAATCCTATAAATCCTAAAAGCCTTATGGATATAAAAACTTTTTTCTTTGTATAAATTTACCCAAAGCGTAGCTTCATTGCCATAAAATTCTTCATTAAAACGCTTGTTTTCAAGCAAGGATTTTTTAAAAACAGAAAAAAACTCTCCACTAAATTTAGCCATTAAAAAATCTTTTTTAGAAATTTCACTATCTTTATCTAAACCCTTACCGCTAAATTCCTTGCTTAAATTTCCTTCTTTTTCTATCAAACAATTTCCAAAAACATGGGCGTAACCTTCATTTGCTTTTTGCATCAAAGTGCTTAAAGCTCCAGATAAAAGCTCATCATCATCATCTAAAAAAGTTACAAATTCACCACTTGCTTGATCTAAACCATTATTTTTATTGCCATTTGGACCTTGTTTGTAATTTTGATTTAAAAAATACTTAATACGATGATCATTTTTTTGTAAATTTTGTACCACATTTTTAGTATCATCACTAGAATTATCATCACTTACAATAATTTCTAAATCTTTAAAATCTTGATTTTGTATGCTTTTAATAGCCTTTTCTAATAAAACTTGGCGATTAAAAGTTGGTACTATAACAGAAAGTTTAGGCATTTTTAACCTCAACTATAAATTTAAGCCATTCTTCTTTGATATGAGAAATTTCAAAGTCTTTACACCTTTGTTTGGCACTATTTACAAGTTCTTTTCTAAACTTTTCATCATTTAAAACAAGTTCAAGTTTTTTAGCAAGTGCTATTTCATTATCACAACCTACTAAAAGTCCATCATGATTATCTTTGATTAAATCCTTAGCACCATTATAATAAGAACTTGAAATCCTACAAACCTCAAAATACAAACTTTCTATCAAAACCGTTGGCAAACCCTCTACAAAAGAACAAAGGCAAAGTACTTTTGCTTTTTCATAAAGAGTCTTGACATTTTCAACCCGTCCCAAAAAATCAACTTTTATTCCTAAAGATTTTACCTTATATTCAAGCTCTTGTCTTAATTCCCCATCTCCTACTATAACAAATTTATAATTTTCTCGTAAATTTTTATCCAAATGAGCTATAGCTTTTAAAAACATTGCAGGATTTTTATTGTGATCTAAACGCCCTATAAAAAGAACTAGATTTTCTTTTTCAAAACTAAAATCAAAAGGAATTTCATCGCTAAAATGACAAGGATTTAATAAAAGCTTAACCCTTTTTACAAATCTTTCATAATACATCTTATCACTGCTTCCAAGCACACTTAAAGCATCACAAAAAGGATAACTTGCCCTTCTTAAAAAACGCCAAATTTTAGGTTTTAAATACGCTTCATTACTGTGCTCGCTAATAATCAATGGAGTTTTAAGCCCTATTTTCGCAACAATACAAGCAATATTAGTCGTATCCAAAAAAGAAATAAAAACATCAGCCTTACTTTCTTTTAAAGCCTTTCTTAAAGCAAAAAATTTCTTAAAACGACTTGCGATTTTATGATAAAGTGTGTCAAATCTAAATTGATCCAAGCTTGTAACTTTAATTTCATTTTCAAGCTTATAAAAAGATTCTCCTGCATGAAATTTAATAATACTTACTTCATGCTCTTTGCAAAATGCATTAGCTAAAGTTACTAAAACACGCTCAGCACCTCCTGAATTTAAAGTAGCGATAATAAAGCTTATTTTCATCATTTCTCCTCTTTAAGCTTACCGTGTTCTAAACGATAAACCTTATCGCATTGCGTTATAGTAGAAAGGCGATGTGCGATGATAATCATAGTTTTATCTTTAGAAATTTTATAAATTTCATCCATGATTTTTGCCTCACTCTGAGTATCAAGTGCAGAAGTTGCTTCATCAAGCACTAAAATTTCAGGCTCTAGGTATAAAGCTCTTGCTATAGCTATGCGTTGTTTTTGACCACCGCTTAAATTGCTCCCCCCATCACCTACTTTTGTTTGCACTCCTTGAGGCAAATTTTTTATGAAATGCTCTAAATTTGCTTGTTTAATAACGCTGTTAAGTTTTTCTTCATCAACCACATCTCCAAAAGTAATATTTTTAGCTATACTGTCATTAAAAAGATAGATATTTTGCGGGATATAGCCTATTTTTTGGCGATAATTTTTTGCATTATTTGCATTTAATTCTTGCTTATCAACCAAAATTTGCCCTTCTTTTGGTTTTAAAAGTCCTATAATAAGATCTACTAAAGTGCTTTTTCCACAACCGCTCTCCCCTATAAAAGCGATTTTTTCGCCTTTTTTAATGTTTAAGTTAAGATTTTTAAATAAATATTTTTTTCCCTCATAACCAAAGCTAAGGTTGTAAATTTTAAGCTCTTGATTAAAGCTTAATTTTTCCTCGCCCAAATTTTCTTCTTCTTGTCTTAAATTTTGATAAATAATATCCAAAGAAGAATAATAATAAAGCAAATCATGATAACTTGTAATAATACGATTTGCACTTGGCATTAAACGATAAAGTGCTAAAACAAAAATAGAAATTGTGGATAAAATACCTGAAATATCACTTTCATTTTTCAAAACCAAAAACACTACGATAAAAACAAGCACGCAAAAACCTATGCCTTCAAGATAAATTCTAGGCACCGCAGCTACGCTTTCATTTGTAATATTTGCTTTAGAAAAAGTTTCACTTTGAACCTTAAAAAGACTCAATACTCCATCTTCTTTGGTTTTGAGCTTTATAAATTTGAAATTATTTAAATTCGTATTTAAAATTTCAAAGAAATTTTTCATCGCTTCTTCACGTCTTAGTCCTGCTTTTTTAATAATAGGGCTTAAAATTTTCACTAAAATAAAAGCATTTAACACTATGAAAATACTTAAAAATAAAGTGATTTTATAATTAATCAAAAGCATTAAAGCATAAAGTAAAAATACCACAAAAATTTCGCTCATCAAAAGTAAAAATGATGAAATCATAGTGCTTAGATTATAAACTTCTCCTGTGATGGACTTTAAAATTTCAGATTGATTTTTTTGAGTAAATTTTTCATAATTAATATTTAAAAATTTAGAAAAAACCTTATAAGCGATCGCATGATAACGCCCTTTAGAAAACATTGCCAAAAGATGAAAATAATACGCATTTAACAAAGCTCTAAACACATAAAAAACAATAAGCCCCGCCCCAAAATAAACAATGATTTCAAAAACAGGGATATTAAGATATTCTTTTAAACTGATTAAATATTTATTACGATCAAAATAAGAAAAATCGCTAGCCAAAGTGATAAAAGGCATCACTAAAGAAATCGCAAAAGTTTCTATAAAAGAAACAAATACTGAAAAAATAAGCAAGAAAAATAAAAAATTTTTATCTTCCTTGCTTAAAATAAAAAAAAGTTTTTTTAACACTGTTTTTCCCAATCAAAAGCAGATTTACAAATAAGTTCTAAATCATTGTATTTAGGCTGCCAAGAAGTAAGATTTCTTATTTTACTTACATCAGAAATCAATACACTAGGATCGCCTGCACGGCGTGGGGCAAGCTCTACTTTAAAATCCGCTCCGCTAACTTTTTTCATCGCTTCAATCACTTCTTTTACACTAAAACCATGTCCATAACCTACATTAAAAACATTACTTTCATTCTCTTGCAAATAATCCAAAGCCGCCAAATGTGCACTTGAAATATCATCTACATGGATAAAATCTCTGATACAAGTACCATCTTTTGTATCATAATCATCGCCAAATATAAAAAGTTTATCGCGTTTTCCTGCGGCACATTCGGCTGCGACTTTTATGAGTAAAGTTGCTTTTGGATAGCGTTGTCCTAAAGTATAATCCATACAAGCACCTGCAACATTAAAATATCTTAAAATACAATGTTTAAATTCAGAATTTGCCATACTTGCATCACGTAAAACCTCTTCGCTCATAAGCTTACTACGCCCATAAGGATTAATAGGTGCTAAAGGACTTGTTTCACTTACAACCGGAGTTTGTGGTTCACCATAAGTAGCTGCAGTTGAAGAAAATATAAATTTATTCACTCCAGTTTGCAAACAAGTTTCGATAAGATTTGTCGTATTAACAGTGTTGTTCATATAATATTTTAAAGGATTTCGCATACTTTCAAAAACTTCAATACTTGCTGCAAAATGCACAATAGCATCAAATTTTTCTTTCTTAAAAAGTGCTTTTACACCTTGAAAATCACTTAAATCTTGTTCAAAAAATTTAAAAGCTCTTATTTTTTGTAAATCTTCTATTGCAATTTTAGAACCCTTAGAAAAATTATCTAAAACACAAATTTCATGATCTGTTTTTAAAAATTGTCTTAAAGTATGAGAACCTATATAACCTGCACCACCGCTAATAAGAATTTTCATCATCATTCCTTATTTCTAATAAATATCAAATAAATTTTAATATATTTTCTTAAATGCTTAAGATTGAACTTTTAAAATTTCACTCTCACAAGCTTTTACAAAGACTTCCATATAAGAACGATTTGCTTTTTTTGTACGCAAAAAATCTCTCATATAAGAAAGAAAATCAACATAATCTTCTTCGCTAACATTAGCTTTAATAAGCTCATATTTTAAAAAAAGCATATAGGTGTTTAAAACATCACTTTCACAATATTCGTGAATTTTTTCAAGATCATTTTGATAAAAAAGCTTCATCACCTCATCGCCATGCACATCGTATTTTCCTGGTAAACCCACCATAGAACAAAGCGTATCAAGCTTTATTCCACGCCCATTAGAACCTAAGGATTCTAACAAATCACAATGTTTTAATTCTGAAAATCTTGTTTTATAATTATTCCATTTATCACTTTGAGTATCTAAATAAGTTGCTGCTTTTAAATTGTATTTTAAAGCCCTTAAAACAAGAGCGGGCATATCGAAATTTTTACCATTAAAACTGACTAATTTTGGCTCATAATTTTCTATAAAATTAAAAAAATTCTCAATCATTTCTTTTTCATTTTGCCCATCGATTTTATTTACTTTGATAAATTTTCCAAAATTATCACTTAAAACCGCACAAATACTGATGATTTTATGATAAGGCAAGGGCAAAAATTCATTCCCACTTTGTTCTTTTTGCCACTGAAGTGCTTTTAAACTCACATCTAAATCACTTCCTTCAAAACCTAAAGTTTTACGAATAAGCTCAACATCTGGCACACTCTCACAATCAAAAACACAAATATAACCTTCATTTTTTGCCATTTTTAACCTTTTTTTAAATAATTTCGCTAAAATCATAACAAAAATTTTAAAATATTAGGCTTTTAATGAAAATAGCAATTGTTCGTTTATCAGCACTTGGTGATATTATCCAAAGTGCCGTGGTCTTGCAATTTATCAAAAATTTTAAAAAAGATATAGAAATTCATTGGTTTGTAGATGAAAAATTTGAAGGTATACTTAAAAACCATCCTTTAATAGATAAACTCTATGCTCTACCCTTAAAAGACAAAAAAATTTTAAAAAGTCTAAAAATTCTTCTTAAAGCAAGAAAGAACAACTATAATGCAGTAATAGATCTGCAAGGGCTTATAAAATCTGCTATTGTAAGTCGAATTTTGAGTAGAAATAATTTTGGTTTTGATAAAAACAGTCTTAAAGAAAGTTTTGCTCATAATTTTTACAACCAAAAGCTTGAGTTAGATTACAATGAAAATGTATTTGTAAGATACTTAAGTCTTACCTCCTTTATGTTAAATACTGATTTTGATGCTAAAAATTTAGCCTTTAAACAAGATATTTTTAGTGTGGATGAAAATTTAAAACAACTCTTAAACAATAAACTCAAGCTAGATAAAAACGAAAAAAACATACTCATACATGTAGGCTCAAGTGTAGAAAATAAAATCTATCCTAAAACCAAACTCGCTATACTTTGTAAACTTTTAATCAATGAATTTCAACAAGCAAAAATTTGGCTCTCTTGGGGAAATGTAAAAGAATACGAATTTGCCAAAGAGGTTTTAAATCTTAGCAGCATTGATGAAACACATATAGAATTAGCACCGAAATTTAGCCTTGAAGAGCTAATGGCTTTTACAAAAATGATGGATCTTATCATAGGAAATGATAGCGGCCCAACACATTTAGCTTTTGCTTTAAACAAAGCATCTATTACGATTTTTGGCACAACACCAAGCTACCGCAATGCTTTTCAAACTCATATTAATAAAATCATTGATGCAGGCAAAAAAATCCAAAATGCCAAGCATATCGATAAAACTGATTTTTGTATCACGCGTATAGAAGAAGAAGACATTTTTAAACTTACCAAAGGCTTACTTGATGAAAACTAAGGATAGAATATATCTTAGTCTTTATTATATTTTGAAATTTTTTGTTACTTTTATGCCTGATTATATCTTGCATTTTTTAGCTTTGATTGTAGCAAGAATTACTTTTCATCTTAACAAAAAACACCGCAAAATCATCGATACAAATTTACAAATCTGCTTTCCTCAATATACTCAAAAAGAACGCGATAAACTGTCTTTAAAAATTTATGAAAATTTTGCTCAATTTGGGATTGATTGTTTGCAAAATCAAAATACTACCAAGGAAAAAATTCTCAATAAGGTAAATTTTATCAATGAAAAATTTCTTACAGATGCCTTAGCTTTAAAGCGTCCTATTATCTTCACAACTGCACACTATGGAAACTGGGAAATTTTAAGCCTTGCTTATGCGGCTAAATATGGTGCGATTGCCATAGTAGGGAAAAAGTTAAAAAGTGAAATTATGTATGAAATTTTAAGCCAAAGTCGCACCCAATTTGACATAGAACTTATCGACAAAAAAGGCGGCATAAGACAAATGCTAAGCGCTCTAAAAAAAGGGAGAACTTTAGGAATTTTAACCGATCAAGACTGCACTGATAATGAAAGCGTGAAGCTAAAATTTTTTGGCAAAGAAGTGAATTATCAAATGGGAGCAAGCCTTATCGCACAAAGAAGCAATGCTTTGATCATCCCTGTTTATGCCTATAAAGAAGATGGTAAATTTTACATAGAGTTTTTTAAAGTAAAAGATTCTCAAAATATAAGCTTAGAAGAACTAACACTTTATCAAGCACAAAGTTGCGAAGCAATGATTAAAAAAAGACCTTGGGAATACTTTTTTTTTCATAGACGCTTTGCAAGTTATAATGAGGAAATTTATAAGGATGTAAAATGAATCTAAAGCAAATAAGCGTTATTATCATTGTAAAAAATGCAGAGCAAACCTTACTTGAATGTTTAAATTCTTTAAAAGATTTTGATGAAATTATTTTACTTGATAATGAAAGCAGCGACAATACCCTAAAAATAGCTAATTCATTCAAGAAAGATTTTGCTAATTTGCACATTTATCACAGTGCTTTTATAGGTTTTGGAGCTTTAAAAAATCTTGCTTTAAGCTATGCAAACAACGATTGGATTTTAAGCATTGATGCTGATGAAGTGCTTGAAGATGAGTGTATCAATGAACTTAAAAATTTAGAACTTCAAAAAGAAGATATCATCGCACTTAGCCGTAAAAATCTTTATAAAGGCGAATGGATAAAGGCATGTGGTTGGTGGCCTGATTATGTTTTGAGAATTTTTAATAAAAATTTCACTCGTTTTAATGATAATTTAGTACATGAAAGCCTTGTTTTGCCAAGTAATGCTAAAAAAATTTATCTTAAAAATGGATTGAAGCATTATTCTTATAAGGATATCTCTCACTTAATTGACAAAATGCAGTACTACTCAAGTCTTTGGGCAAAACAAAATATACACAAAAAAAGTGGTGTTTTAAAAGCAAATTTAAGAGCTTTTTGGACTTTTTTTAGAAATTATTTTTTAAAAAATGGCTTTTTATATGGTTATAAGGGTTTTATAATTAGCGTTTGTTCTGCATTGGGAACATTTTTTAAATATATGAAATTATATGAACTTCAAAGACAAAAACCAAAAACTTGCGCTTTAATAATAATAACTTATAATCAAAAAGAACGCCTTAAACTAGTGCTTGATAGTGTTAAAAATTTAAATCCTTTGCCAGATGAGGTTTTAATAGCTGATGATGGTAGCAAAGAAGATACAGCAAGGCTTATTGAAGAATATCAAAAAGATTTTCCTTGTCCTTTAAAACACATTTGGCAAGAAGATGAAGGGTTTAAACTTAGTAAAAGTCGCAACAAAACTATAAAAAACGCTGATAGTGAATATATATATAGTTATTGATGGTGCTATGATTTTGGAAAAAGATTTCATAAAAGAACATTTAGAATTTGCACAAAGAAAGCTTTTTTTACAAGGTTCAAGAGTAATTTTAAATAAAAAAGAAAGCGAAGAAATTTTAAACAAAGATGATTATCGCATAATTTTTAATAAAAAAGATTTTAAAAGTTCTAAAAATTCTTTTTTAGCTAAAATACTTTACATTTTTCCAAAAAAAGATGAAAAAATCTTTAAAAAAACCACACTTATTAAAGGTATTAGGGGTTGCAATATGAGTTTTTATAAAAGTGATTTTGAAGCTATTGAGGGATTTAATGAAAAATTTATAGGTTGGGGTAGAGAAGATAGTGAATTTGTTGCTAGATTTTTATTTAATAAAGGCATTTTTAGACGATTAAAATTTAAAGCTATTGCTTATCATATTTATCACAAAGAAAATAGCAAAAAAATGCTTGAAAGCAATCATCAAATTTATTTAGATACCATCAAAAATAAAAAGATTTCTTGGAGATAAAACATGAAGAAAATAGGTGTAGTTATACCAATCTATAATGTAGAAAAATATTTAAGAGAATGTTTAGATAGCGTTATCAATCAAACTTATACTAACTTAGAAATCATACTTGTCAATGATGGTAGCACAGATGAACACTCACTCAATATTGCAAAAGAATATACCTTAAAAGATAAAAGAATAACTCTTTTTGATAAGAAAAATGGGGGTTTAAGTTCAGCTAGAAATATAGGTATAGAATACTTTAGCGGGGAATATAAATTAAAAAACAAAACTCAACATATAAAAGAAAATTCTTTAATAGAATTTCAATTGGATGGTAATAATCCTTATAATATATATAAAGCATATAAAAGCTCTCAAGCTTTTAATAATGAAAAAGATTTAACCAATTTTACTTACCCTAGTATAGATTATATTATATTCTTAGATAGTGATAATTATTGGAGACTAAACTGCATAGAAGAGTGCGTTATAAGAATGCAAAATGTAGATGTATTGTGGTTTGACCATGATTGCACCTATGAAGACAATATAAAAAATAAGCACAAAAAAACAAGGATGGAAATTTTTGATTTTAAAAAAGAATGTATAATCACTCCAAAAGAATATGCAAATCGAGCATTAAGCGTAGGATCTAGAGATATTTCTTTTGGATGGAATGGAATGATTGATTTTAATTTTTTAAAGCAAATTAAACTTAAATTTATAAATTTTATTATCAATGAAGATATACACTTTGGGATAATTTTGTTTGCTAGTGCTAATAATATTTATATTTTGCCAAAAAGATTGTATTTGTGTCGTTTGAGGGCAAATAGTATATCAAATCATGATAAGAAGATTACAAAGACAAATGTGTCAGAGTATTTTAAAGATTTATATGAATTTTTTGAAAATGCTAAAGATGCAAAAAACTATTTAAAAGCTGCAAGCAGGATGATAACAGCTTTAGAATTGATAGAATTTTTTAAAGATCAAAAGAATGAAAATGCATTGGCTGTAAAAGAGACATTTTTATCTTTTTATGTAAAAAAGGCTTTGATGATTAAAAAATTTAAAAAAGATCCTTTGAATTTAAAGGAAAAGTTGCCCATAATCAAACCTTTTATCCAAACAAAACTTCCTTATGATGTTTGGAAATTTTGGCAAAAAATAAAAAAATATTTAAAAATATAAAAAAATAATTAATTTTTAGATATAACACTCTAATTATAGGAGAAATATTTTATTATGTTATTCCAATCATACTTTGTGAAAATAATTTGTTTATTCATCCCTTTTAGAAAAATTAGACATAAAATAAAAAAGCATTATTTACTAAAAAACATACAACGAGATAAAATCGATTCTTATCTACCAAAAAAAACTCTTATACAAATTAATAAATATAACAATGAAGATTTAATTAAACTTAATAAAGCTATTATAGGGGGGGGGTATAAAGGATATTTTAATTATGATGAAAAATCTAAAGACCCAAAGTCTCCTTTAAATCCTTGGGCTTTTATAAGAGTAAAAAATGAAGCCATTACTTTAAGAGCTTCATTAGAAAGCATATTACCTGCAATACAAAGAGGTGTTATAGGATATAATGATTGTACCGATGGAAGTGAAGAAATTATTTTAGAATTTTGCAAACAATATCCTTCATTTATACCAGTAAAATACCCTTATGAAGTGCAAATTGAAAATCCTAAAAGTGAAGAAAATAAACTTTATAGTTATTATAACTATGTAGCTAGTTTTATACCACAAGATGAGTGGCTTATAAAAATAGATGTGGATCATTATTATGATGCAAAAAAATTATATAAGAGTTTTTATATAGCATCAAAAAATATCGCTATTAGCTTTCCAAGAATTAACTTTTTAATACTAAATAATAAAATTGTAATTCAAAATACAGGGGGGGGGGATGTGGTTTTATCAATGGAGGAGATCAATTGTTGATTCAAAAGTGCAATAGTGTATTTATAGAAAAAATGGTTTCAAAGAAAAGTCAGTGGATTGATCCTGAAAAAACCGCGAAAGAATTATATTCTGAACAGCAAATCATACCTAAACATGTAAAAATATTACAGGCAGAATTACTTCAATGGCATTTTCCTGCTTTAAAATGTCGCAGAAATAATTATCAAAAACATTTAGATACTTTAACCTTAGAAGATTTTAAAAAAATCCATTATAGACATAGAAAAATAAAGAAAATAGATTATGCAATGCTTGATGAAAAAATAATTTGTGAAATATTAGATAAATTTAAATTGGGTGGTAAATAATGACCTTAGCTATAATTCCTGCTCGTGGCGGTTCAAAGGGTATTAAAAATAAAAATTTAGTTTTATTAAATAATAAACCTTTAATTTATTATACCATTAAAGCTGCACTAAATGCCAAAAGCATTAGCAAAATCGTTGTAAGTAGCGATAGTGATGAAATTTTAAATTACGTAAAAAGCCAAAGCATAGATACGTTAAAACGCCCAATTGAACTAGCACAAGATGATACTACAAGCGATAAAGTGCTTTTACATGCTTTAGAATTTTATAAAGATTATGAAGATGTGATTTTTTTACAACCGACTTCACCATTAAGAACAAATACTCATATCGATGAAGCTTTTAATCTTTATAAAAATAGCAATGCAAATGCCCTAATTAGCGTAAGTGAATGTGATAATAAAATTCTAAAAGCTTTTATTTGTAATGATTATGGCAATTTAACAGGGATTTGCAATGATGAATATCCTTTTACACCAAGGCAAAAATTGCCTAAAACTTATATGAGCAATGGTGCAATTTATATTTTAAAAATAAAAGAATTTTTAAATAATCCTGGCTTTTTGCAAAACAAAACTAAGCATTTTTTAATGGATGAAAGCTCGAGTTTAGATATTGATTGCTTAGAAGATTTAAAAAAGATTGAGCAAATATGGAAAAAATAACCTTAAAATGCAATAAAAATATATTAAATCTATTAAAGCAATATAATATTTATACAAAAACTCATATAAAAAACCCTAGAAGATTTTCAAGGCTAAAAACCAAAGATTTTATAACCATTCCATTAGAAAACAATCAATTAGAGGGGGGGGGGATAGAAGAATACTGTGCTTTTAAATTTAGCAATATCTTTCATGAAATGGGTTCATTTTCTTTTAGCGGATCTTTTCTACCTCATTATACAAAAGTTGGAAGGTATTGTTCAATTGCCGATGGGGTTTCTATGTTTAGCTTTCAACACCCTATAAATAGAATCAGCACTGCAAGTTTTACTTATGAAAAAAATCATAGTTTTATTAATGATGCTTGCCAAAATCACATCAACAAAACATTTCCTATAGTTAATCATAACCCAAGCTCATCAATAACGCATTTAACCATACAAGATGATGTTTGGATAGGAAAAGATGTTTTACTTAAGCAGGGTATCACGCTTGGGACTGGATGTATCATAGGACAAAGAGCTGTAGTTACCAAAGATGTACCACCTTATGCCATAGTTGCAGGAATTCCAGCCAAAATTATCAAATATAGATTTAATGAAAAAACAATAGAAAGATTATTAAAAATTCAATGGTGGCAATATCATTTTGCTGATTTTTATGATATTGATCTTAATTTAAAAATAAACCACTATCTTGATCTGCTAGAAGAAAAAATAATAAAAAAATCAATTTCCTACTATAATCCAAACAAGCTTTATTTTAAAGATATTTTAGAGCTAAAATCAAAAAAAATTTTTAATCTATTTTGATCTATTTTTCACCTCAGCTTCCTCTCTCCAAGACCTCAAACAACTGCTTATGAAAAATATCATTTTTAAAATCCAAAGAAAGCTTTTTATAAGTTCATTACTTTTCCTTTTATCTTGATCATTTTGATTTAAAAATTTATTCTCATCTCTTTAATGCTATTTCGCAAGCATCAAAAGTTAAAAAATCATCACTGTCTAAAAACATTATAAAATCGAAACTAGAATGCAAAACTCCCAAATTTCTACTTGTAAAAGTGCCTAAATTTTCTTTATTTTGAAAGATCTTTATCCTTGAATCTTTTTTGGCAAATTCTAAAACTATATTTAAACCATCATCTTTGCTTTTATCATCGATAATCAAAATTTCTATATCTTTAAAAGTTTGATTTATACAGCTTTGCAAAGCTATTAAGATAAAATCACAAGAATTAAAAAGCAGGATTATGATCGAAAGTTGTTACACAATTTCAAACACATTGAACACTTTCTTAGTTAATAAAATACTATCTTTTATTTATCAATCAAGGAATATGGATACAGACAGATTATTTAGATTACTTATTTAGAGGTATAAAAGGATTTGCTAAAAGCAGTAAAACAAAGAATAAAATTATATCTTTTATAAACATCACAGATACACTAGTATATGCTTAAAAGCTTTATTATTATTTTAAAGACTAATAATTTTATAATGAGAAATAATGGCTTGATTTTTTTAATTAACAACTTCCATGATATTATCATGAGAATTTGCAGACACTCCAGCTATCAATCCTACATAACCTTGTCTTTTATCTGAAGCAGTGATAAAAGTGTGTTGTTGATGATTTTATTAAAAGCACTTTCTTTATGTGCTTTTATGATACACAAATTTTCCACAGCAGCCGAACAACAATCTTATAAAGCTTAAAGATTGTTGTTTGCATTTTGACTTAGAAACATAAAAATTTTTCCATGCTTGTAGTCTGAACTGCCGCAAAACAAACCGAAGAAGATAAAACTCCACTACAAACACCCAAGCTAAATTTCACATTGATTATTTGCAACACTATCCTGTATTTCCTGAGTTGATTAAAAAATAAAATATTAATTTGATATTTTATTTTAATATTTAAATTTAATTAAGATTAAACAAATTTTATATTAATATATTCTTAAATAAAATTTTATTTTAAATATTAAAAAAATATTTTTATAATTATTTAAATATCCTATAAGGTTGTAATATTAATCCAACTTTTCTAAAAAATTGAACTAGACTTAACTAAATATAAATTTAAAATAAGTATAATTTTAAAACATTCTATATCAAAGGAAAAAAATGAAAAAAATATTAAGCATTACTTTAGTTGCTTTAGCTAGTTTATTTTTAGGCGCTTGTAATGATTCTAAAAATAAAGAATCAAATGCAAGTGTAGAATTAAAAGTTGGAACTGCTCCAAATTATAAACCTTTTAATTATAAAGAAAACTCAAAACTTACAGGTTTTGATACGGATTTAGTTGAAGAGATTGCCAAAAAAAATGGTATTAAAATTGTTTGGGTTGAAACCAATTTCGATGGATTGATTCCCGCTTTAAAAGCTGGTAAAATCGATATGATTGCCTCAGCTATGAGTGCAACTGATGAAAGAAGACAAAGCGTTAATTTTACCAAACCTTACTATATGAGTAAAAATCTTTATCTTAAGCTAAAAAACAACGACTCTCTTCAAACAAAAAATGATTTAGAAGGTAAAAAAATAGGAGTTCAACTAGGAACTTTACAAGAAAATACTGCAAAAGCTATCAAAAATGCACAAGTGCAAAGCAATAAAGATTTAAATATAGCTGTTTTAGCGTTAAAAAACAACAAAATCGATGCTATCATAGCTGATCAAGATACTGCTAAAGGTTTTTTAGCTGAAAATCCAGAGTTAGTAAGTTTCTACGAAGAAACAGATGGCGGAGAAGGCTTTAGTTTTGCTTTTGATAAAAATAAACAAAAAAATATTATTGAAATATTTAACAAAGGTATAGATGAAGCAAAAGCTGATGGGTTTTATGATACTTTAATTAAAAAGTATGAACTAGAATAAGCGTGAATTTTCACGCTTATAATTAAGAATAAATTAATCATTATTTACTCTTTAAAAAATCTTTTACTTCAAACCAAAATAAATTCATTATCATCGGTCTTATTAGGTTCTGCTTGAAAAATAAGGAAAATTATTGTCATTTTCACGACTATATGCGAATCATCTACTATATCCACGCCTTCTATGGTTTCAAAAGGAAAAACAAATTTATCATTTACCAAAGGCCTTTTAGCAATTTTATTTTTATCTTTAATATTTAAAAGATCTATATAAGAAATTTTTTGAGCTTCATGGGTTTTATCGTCTAATTTAACTTTATAAATTCTTTTAAATTGAGCTACATTATTAAAACAATGCTTAATATCTTCACCTTCTTTGCAAGCCTTATCTTTAGTACCTTCTTTTTGATCCTCTTTCCATGATAATGCCGTATTTATCATCTATCATATTAAAATCACCTATGGAATAATTTTTATCTTCTAGGAAATATTTATAAGTTTTGCCGGTGAATTTTTTATTTTTTACATCAAATTCTATGATTCTTAGATATTCTTTACCTTTTTCATTCTCATAAGTGTTATTATAAATACTTCCTTCTAAAAGCAAATAAAATTTAAAACCATCTTTAGAGCTTGCCATAGCTTCAAAACCTTTAGAACACTTGATATTAAATTTCTCATTTTCTCCACCAAACTTATCGCTAAATTTTAAACTTGAATTATCAGGAGAAAATTGATATCTGTATACTCTCAATATCAAAATCAGCCTCACTTAAATACCTTTCTTTAGTTGTTTCAGTGGTTATAGGATAAGAGTATTTTTTATCACTATCTTTAAAAAAAACTGTTTTTAAAAGTTCGTATTTTGAATTTTGAAAATCAAATTTAAACTCATAAGCATAAAGCATGGAATCATAAGAATTATACTTTTTACCCAAGCCATTATCACTAATCACCCAAAAAACATCTTTTTTTAGAAACATTTTAGAAACAAGTTAATTTTTAGCAAACAAAGTTATAATTTTAAAGTCAGAAACAAGGAGCGATCATGCTTTATATTTATATCAAAACTCAAAATGCTTTAGTTCAAAGAATCAATTTTAATCTTGATAGTCAAGAACTACCGCAAAATATTTTATGGATTGATTTACTTCATCCAAGTGTAGCAGAAATTGCTTTTATATCAAGTGAATTTAATCTTGAGTTTCCCACAAAAGAAGAAAGAGAAGAAATAGAACTTAGTGCAAAATATTGGGAAGATAATGCAACAATAACCATCAATGCTCATTTTTTAGTAAGAGATCTTAAAAGCGATAAAGAAGATAAGAATTTAATCAAGCTTCGCACAGAAATTGTTACTTTTGCTACAGCTAAAAATATCTTATTTACTATAAGATATAACGAATTTAGCACTTTTGAAGAAATTCAAGCAAGGATTTTAGCTAGTCCAAAGAATTTTGAAGATGGTTTTGATATTATTGACAAAATGTTTGAAGTGCGCGTTGAAAAAGATGCGGATTTGCTAGAATGGATAGATAAAGAAGCAAGACGTTTAAGAACAAGTGTTTTAGAAAAAAAAGATGAATATAGTTATGATGAAATGCTAAAGGATATTTCAAGTCTGCAAGAACTTAATATGTGCGTAAGGGATTCTTTATTTGATAAGCGTCGTGCTATGACTTCTTTGCTAAAAAGCGATAAAATCGATAAAGACATAAAACAAAATCTCACTATAGTTTTAAAAGACTTAAATTCTTTAGTTGAATTTAGTGTTTCACAGCTTAATATCTTAGACAATATCCAAACCATTTTAGCTAGTCAAATCAATATAGAACAAAACAAAATCATTAAAATTTTCACCGTTGCAACCGTTGCCATGATGCCACCTACTTTAATAGGAACTATTTATGGTATGAATTTTAAATTCATGCCCGAACTTGAACTTCACTATGCTTATCCCATAGTGCTTGGAGTAATGGTAGTTTCTATCATTTTACCTTTGATTGTTTTCAAGAAAAAAGGATGGTTATAAAAATTTATCAAGGAGAAACAATGGATACAATAAACATAGGAATTTTAACCCTAAGCGATAGAGCAAGTAGTGGGATATACGAAGATAAGGCTACTGCTGAAATTGAAAGAGTGCTAAATTCATATATAAAAAATGATATTATTTATCATAAAGAATTAATTCCAGATGATTATGATTTAATCATTAAAAAATTGCTTTATCTAGCAGATGAAAAAAAATGTGATTTGATTGTTACAAGTGGAGGAACGGGTCCAGCACCTCGTGATGTAACCCCAGAAGCCACAGAGGTCGTGTGCGATAAAATGATGCCGGGTTTTGGAGAACTTATGCGCTTAGAAAGTTTAAAATATGTCCCAACAGCCATACTTTCAAGACAGAGTGCAGGAATTCGTAATAAATCTTTTATCATTAATTTACCAGGCAATCCTAAAGCCATCAAAGAATGTCTAGAGTCTGTTTTTCCAGCTATGCCTTATTGTATCGATTTAATAGAAGGTGCTTATATAGAAGGAAATGATGAAATTATTAAGGTTTTTCGTCCTAAGAAAAAATGTCAAAATTAAAATTTATTAGCCCTAACAAGTCTGCTTAATTGTCTAGCAAGCAGACTTACTGAAGCTTCATCTTTACTTATCTTTTGTACTTTATTTTTAAACTTATAAAGTCTATCATCTAAAATCACATCATTAATTGAAGTTTTAGGCTTTTCTTTTTGCTTTTGCGAAATCTTTTTTTTAAAAAACATTCTTTAATCCTTTTTTATAAATATACACCAACTTAGTTGAAAAGAATATTATTTTAGATTTGAAACTATTAACTTTATTTCATTATTTTAAGCTAGAATTCACAAAAAATCAATCTAAGGAAAAATCAATGACTTTAATTGCAATTTTATGTCTTTACACAGTGCTTTTATCTTGGATTTCCTATGTTCAAATTCGTTTCTTAGAAAGAGAAAAAGACAAACAGACTCAAATTTTAACCCAAAAAGACTATCAAAACGCAGCAGATATTGCCATAGAAAATGAAAAATTTAAACTATTTTCAAATTTTTATAATTTAATCATCCATATTGCATGGATAAGTTTTGGATTTTTATATCTTAAAGAATTGCTTATCTCAAACAACACCCGTTTTGAAAATACTTTATTTTTATTATCTTTTTTAATAATCATAAGTATTTTAAACCTACCTTTAAGCATTTATGAAAGTTTTATCAAAGATAAAGCCCATGGTTTTTCAAATATGACTGTAAAGCTTTTTATTAAAGACACTATAAAAAGTCTTATTTTAACTTTAATATTTGGATTTTTAATCCTTTATGCTTTACTTTTTTGCTATGATTTTTTTGGAACTTTTTGGTGGATTGTGGCCTTTATTTTTGCCTTTTGTATCATAGTGATTATAAATCTCATCTATCCTACTTTGATCGCACCTATTTTTAATAAAATGGAAAAACTAAACGATGAAAATTTGCTGAAAAAAATCAGCTCTTTGATGAAACAATGCGGGTTTAATGCAAATGGAGTTTATGTTATTGATGCAAGCAAAAGAGATAAGCGTTTAAATGCTTATTTTGGTGGACTTTTTAAAAATAAAAGAGTGGTGCTTTTTGATACATTATTAAAATCCTTAAACGAAAAAGAACTTTTAGCTGTTTTAGGGCATGAGCTTGGACATTTTGTTCATAAGGATATTATAAAAGCTTTATTTAACAGCACTATAACCATGTTTTTACTTTTTTTTGTTTTTGCAAATTTACCTGAATTTGTTTACTTAGAAAGTCATCTAGAAGGAGTAAATGGCGGTGTGTTTGCTCTTTTATTTATCTTTGCAAATATTTTTAGCTTTTTAATCTCTCCTATGCTTAATGCCTTAAGTAGAAAAAATGAATTTGCAGCTGATCAACACGGAGCTAAAGTTACAAGCAAAGAAGATATGAAAAATGCATTGATAGCTCTAGCAAGAGAAAATAAAGCTTTTATCAAAACAAGCAAAATATATACATTTTTTTATCTCAGTCATCCAAGTATTAGTGATAGAATCAAGGCTCTTTCTTGACTATAAAAAACGCTCTTATAGAAGCTAAATCTAGCTTAAAAGGTTATGAAAATGAAGCAGTATTTATACTTTGCGAATATCTAAAAAAAGATAAAGCTTGGCTATTTTTAAACCAAGATACAGAAATAGATCATGAAACTTATTTTCAACTTATAAGGCGTTTTAAATCTGGAGAACCTTTTGAATATATATTTGAAAAAGTGGATTTTTGGGGGTTAGAATTTAAGATAAAAAAAGGCATTCTAATCCCTCGTTATGATAGTGAAATTTTACTTTTTCAAATTTTAAATTTATGTAAAAAAAATACTTTTAATAGGATTTTAGAAATAGGATTTGGAAGTGGAATTTTAAGCATTGTTTTAGCCAAAGAACTTGGACTAAAAATCATAGCCTGTGATATCAATCCTAAAGCCTTAGAATTAGCTTTAGAAAATGCTAAATTACACAAAGTCGATCACTTGATTGACTTTAAACTTTGTAATTTTAAGGGAATTAAAGAAAATTATGATTTTATTTTTTCAAATCCACCCTATATTAAAAATTCATATCCTATAGATATTTGGATACAAAAAGAACCCAAAGAAGCTTTATTTGGCGGAGAAAAAGGATATGAAATTTTAGAAGAAATCATACATTTTTCCCTTGATAAAAAAGTTAAATTTTTAGCTTGCGAATTTGGCTACGATCAAAAAGAAATTTTGGAAAAAATTTTATATCAAAATAATTTTATTGTTGATTTTTTCAAAGATGAGCAAGGTTACAATCGTGCTTTTATAGCTAAATTTACAAATATGCGTTATGATAAAAAAATAAAAGGAGAAACTCTTGAAAGCTGTTAATTTGTTTTTACTTGCCTCCATTATAGGAATTGAACTCATACTAGGAATAGTTGTTGCACCAGCAATTTTTTTCCCTCAAAATCTTATAGGAGAAGGAGTGTTGAGCCATTTTCAAAGTGGCTTAATGATGACGCAAATTTTTATTAAAATGGGATATTTGCTGATTTTTGTTTCAGTGGTTAATTTTTTATATGAAATTTATTCTCTTATAAAAGATGAAATGAAATTTCAAATAAAATTTTCAAAATTTATACTGAGTTTGCTTATTTTGATTTTAAGCTTAATATTTGTTTTTTATTTTACCAACACCATAATTGATCTCCAAAACTTAGGCGAAAGTGCTACGAAAACTCAAGAATTTATCAGTATCCATAATGCAAGTGAAACAGTGATTAAAATCATCTTAATAATGCAAGTTTTTTTGTATTTCTTAAGCTTTAAAATAGCAAAAAATGATAAAATATTAAATAAATTCAAAAATAGAGAAGGAGTAGGCCATGATGATCTCTGATGCAACTATGATGCAACAAAATTATTATTTAAACAATGCACAAAAAGCTAGCGATAAAGCTTTAGAAAATATTGCGGCTGTTCGTGCAATAAGTGGGGTTGATAGTGCTAATTTAGCTATTGCCGATTCTTTAAGATCTCAATCAAGCACTATAGATCAAGGTGTCGCAAATGCTTATGATGCTATAGGAGTTTTACAAATTGCAGATGCTAGCCTTACTAATATCTCTCAAAGTACAGATAGACTTAATGAACTTTCAGTAAAAATGAACAATGCTGCACTTAATGATTCTCAAAAAGGAATGCTAAGAACAGAAGCAACACGCATACAAGAATCCATCAATGATTCTTTTAATAATGCAACTTATAATGGAAAAAATGTCTTTCAAACTATGAATTTTGTAGTAGGTAGCGGAACTGAAACTACAAATTTAAATCCATTAGCGACAGATGGATTAAGCATAGATAATCAAGATAGTATTACAAATTTTATGGATCAACTTGGAAGTTTAAGAAGTGAAATAGGCTCAGGTATCAATGCCATCACATCAAATATTAATGCAAGTGTTCAAAATAGCATCAACTCAAAAGCAGCTGAAAATAATTTACTAAATAACGACATGGCAAAAAATGTTAATGATTTTAACTCCAATTATCTAAAAGAAAATGCTGCTGCTTTTGTTGCTGTACAATCCAACATGCAGCTTCAAAGCAAAATTGCTAATTTACTACAATAATATAAGCCCTAAAATAGGGCTTATTTCTTTATCGAAATGACTTTAGAGGAAATTTTAGAAAAAACCAAAAATATTCGCCTTGTGGCCGCAAGCAAATACGTCGATGCAAGTATAATTGAAAAACTTTTCAATCAAGGTATAGTAGAATTTGGAGAAAATCAAGTCCAAGCTCTAGCACAAAAAAAAGAAAATCTTGATGAAAAAAAACTAGATATAAAATGGCATTTTATAGGAACACTACAAAGCAACAAAATCAATCTCTTAATCAAACAAAAACCTATATTATGGCACTCCTGTAATGGGATGAAAATAGCTAAAGCTATGGACAAAAGACTTGATTATAAATTAAACACTTTACTAGAAATCAATAGTGCAAATGAAAATAACAAAAGTGGTCTAGATCCAAATCAAGCCATAGAAGAATATTTACAAATACAAGAAGAATGTCTTAATCTAAACCTTTGTGGTGTAATGAGTATAGGCTCACACAGTGAAGATAAAGAAAGTATTATAAAAAGCTTTGAAACTACATTTAAAATTTATGAGATTCTTCAAAAATATGGAGCTAAAATTTGCTCTATGGGGATGAGTAATGATTTTGAAATTGCTATAAAATGCGGATCTAACTTGGTAAGACTTGGAAGCATTTTATTTAAAAATTTTAAGTAAGAACAATCTTAACTTAAGCATATTTATTAGAAATTTCTTCTACTATACTATCAGAGATAATAAAATCCGTATGATAAAGCAAGCAAGATCCAGCACTAATAACTTTTAGAACAAGTTTTTTGTTATTTTTTTCATTGGGATTGTGTGCATTTCTAGCAATTTTATGAATTTCATAGATTAATTCTCTATTCAATCGTGTCAAATCTAACTCTATGATATTTTTTTCAAATTCCTTAGGTTCTGCGGTAAAATGATTTTCTTCTTTATTTTTAAAATCTTTTTTTGATCCAAATTTTTTTATGGCTTTAATCTCGCCATCTTCAAGACTTTGCAAATCTTTAATTGCTCTTAAAAAAAAGCTAGGCTTCTCCCCTCCTTCAGCTTTAAATCCCAATATAAAACCATAAGCATTATTTTTTAAATTTTCATCTTTCATAATATTTTCTATTTCTTCTACATTACTTTCAAATACAGTAGCATCAAACGAAGAATAATAATCTAAAATTCCAATTCTACCATAACGCTTATTATTTTTACTCATCATAGATTTAAAATCTTCAATTTTACCTATACTTAAAATTTCCCCATTATTTTTTAAATTTTCAAAATCTAAACTTTTAACATAATCTATGGCATTAATTTGCTCATAAAATCGATCCAAAGGATGGCCTGAAACATAAATTCCTAAAATTTCTTTTTCGTATCCTAATTTTTCCATCACTTCAAATTCTTCATTTTTAGGGGTAAAATTTACCTGAACACCTGAAGTTAATTCCTCTTCACCAAAAAGAGAACTTGCAGCTTTTTTTCTTACTTCAGCCATTTTACGCGATGCTTCACTAAAATTTTCCATATTATCAAACAAAGCTTTTCTAGTAAAACCAAACTCATCAAAAGCCCCTGCCTTAATAAGACTTTCTAATGTCCTACGATTTATCTTAGCAGGATCTATCTTGCCCAAGAAATCATTAATATCCTTAAATTCTCCATCTTGTCTTGCTTCGAGTAAATTTTCAACCGCAGGAATACCCACACTTTTTATAGCTCCAAGTCCATATATAATAGCATCCTTACCATCTTGCTCTAAGGCACTAAATTCACGCATGGCTTTGTTGATTGATGGGGGTAAAAGTTTAATATTCATTTTTTTCATCTCATCAATATAAACAGCAATTTTATCTACATTGTTTTCTTCGCTTGTTAAAAGTGCTGCCATAAATTCACTAGGATAATAAGTTTTTAAATAAGCTGTTTGGAAAGTAATCAACGCATAAGCCGCAGAGTGAGATTTATTAAAACCATATCCTGCAAATTTTACGATAAGCTCCCATAAATCCTCAGCTTTTGCTCTATCATATCCTTGTTTTTCTGCTCCATCTGCAAAATCAGTCTTAAGTTTTTTCATCTTTTCAGGATCTTTTTTACCCATAGCACGACGTACCACATCAGCACCCCCTAAAGAAAAGCCACCTATAATTTGAACGATTTGCATAACTTGCTCTTGATAAACAATAACCCCATAAGTAGACTCTAAAACTTTTTCTAAACTATCAAAAGGATATTCTATGCTTTTTAAACCGTGTTTTCTATCAATAAAATCATCAAGCATTCCTGATTCCATAGGACCTGGACGATAAAGTGCAAGAACCGCGATAATATCTTCGAAACGCTCTGGTTTTAAACGTGCATTTAAGCTTTGCATACCGCCTGATTCGATTTGAAAAATCCCCAAAGTATTTCCACTTTGTATGGTTTTATAAACCTTGCTATCATTTACATCTATAGTCTCCCAAATAATGTCTTTATTATAACGCTTTTTAACAAGCTTGATCGCATTATTGATTACTGTTAAAGTTTTAAGACCCAAGAAGTCAAACTTTATCAAATCCACATCTTCTAAATGATCTTTAGAATACTGCGTCACTAAATGTCTTTCATCATTTTTGCTTTGTCTAAAAAGTGGAGTTTTCTTCCATAAACTTTCATTGGAAATTACAACACCTGCTGCATGCATACCCGCATTGCGGTTTAGTCCTTCTAAAGCCCTTGCATACTCCCAAACCTCAGAACCTTTGGGATGACGATCAATAAATTCTTTGATTTTAGGTTCTTTTTCATAAGCAGCATCAAGAGTGATTTTAAGCTCTTCAGGCACAAGCTTAGCAAACTCATCAGCATCTTGAATACTCATATCACAAACTCTGGCTACATCACGAATCACCCCTTTAGCCAAAAGCTTACCAAAGGTAATAACCTGTGCGACTTTATCCGATCCATATTTATCAATCACATAATCAATCACTTCAGCACGTCTGTCTTGACAAAAATCCACATCAATATCAGGCATACTCACACGCTTAGGATTTAAAAAACGCTCAAAAAGTAGACTATAAGGAATAGGATCTAAGTCCGTAATCCTTAAACAATAAGAAACCAAACTTCCTGCAGCCGATCCCCTTCCAGGACCTACTGGAATACCTTTATCTTTAGCCACTTTAATAAAATCATGAACAATAAGCATATAACCTGAAAATTTCATATTTTTAATGATATTAATTTCTACTTCAAGTCTTTGTTTGTATTCTTCATGTTTGCTTCCATCAATAAATTTTAATCTCTCTTCAAGCCCTTTTTTACAAAGCTCTTCAAAAACTATATCATCATTGTCAAAGCTAAATTCTTTTGTTTCTTCAGGTAAGGTGATATTATGATCTTTGGCATATTCTCTTGTAAATTTAAAATTCGGTGGAGTGGGATTGCCAAGATTAAGCTCTAAATTACATTTTTGCGTGATTTCTTGTGTATTTTCTATGGCTTCTGGAATATCTGCAAAAAGCTCACTCATTTGCTCAGGACTTTTAACATAAAATTCATGTACACTATGACGTATTCTATCAGGATCATTAAGTTTTTTTCCCATGGCTATACACATAAAAACCTCATGAGCAGCTGCTCTTTCTTTAAAAGTATAATGCGTGTCATTTGTGGCAATGATTTTTATATTTAACTCTTTAGAAAGTCTGATAATATCATCATCTATCATTCTTTGATCGCCTATACCATGACGCATGATTTCAAAATAAAAATCATCTTTAAAAACTTTTTTATACCATAATGCTGCTTCTTTTGCCGCTTCATAGCCTTTTGCACCAAAACGCACATTTCTTTCACTATAAGTATTTAAGTGCCAATTTACTTCACCTTGTAAGCAAGCAGAAGAGCAAATAAGACCTTCGCTATAATTTTCCAAAAGCTTTTTATTGATACGTGGATAATAATATAAACCTTTAATATAACTTTGAGAACTTAAATACATTAAATTCTCATATCCTATCTCATTTTTTGCATACAAACAAAGGTGGAAACGCTGACGAGAACTTTTATCATCTAATTCATCGTGATTGTGCAAATATGCTTCCATACCAATGATAGGTTTTAAACCTTGTGCTTTCATTGTTTGATAAAAATCAATTGCCCCAAACATATTTCCATGATCTGTCATAGCCACACTTGTAGCACCCTGCTCTTTTAAAGTCAAAGCTAATTCTTTAAGCTTATTGGCTCCATCAAGCAAAGAATATTCTGTATGTAAATGCAAGTGTGTAAATTGACCCATTTTCTTCCTTTGGTTTTTTAAAGCTTGTTTTAATTTTGATAAAAATTATAAATTTTTCTCACTGAATTTGAAAGAAATTAATTCTAAATTTTAACTTAAATTTTACAAAAAGGCAAAAATTCAGCCAAAACAAACTATAATAAAATTAAGATTTTAATCTTAATAAAATAAACTTTATTAAAGGACAAAGTGATGGAAGTAAAAATTGCTTATTGCAATCGTTTGAAATTATCGCCCACAAGCTGCAAGGGTTGTAAAAGAACTACAAAGCGATTTCAAAGATGTTGCAGTAGAATTTGAAATTGGTGGTAGAGGCGATTTTATCGTTAAAATAGACAGAAAAGTTATCTTCTCTAAAACACAACTTATTAATTGCGAAAATGAAAGATTTCCCTATCAAAATAAAATTAATCAATTAATAAAAAATAGAGTGTAATCAAACACTGTATTATAATATTTTCTCATATTCCTTGCCAATGTATATGTTTTGCTCATACTCGATAATAGGACGCTTAATACAACTTGGATTTTCTAATACAATTTTTTCAAGTTCTCTTTCATTTAAACTTTTAACTTTTTCTTTGTTTAAATCAAGTTTTTTAGAAGTTAATCCAGCAGTATTGATAAGATCTTCAAAAGATTTTTGTTTTAACCATGTATATAAAATATCTTGATTAATCTTTTTAATATCCATAAAATCAAAAACAATGCCTTTTTGTGTTAAAGCATCCATAGCCTTTTTTACAGAATTACAATTTTTAATACCATAAAGTTTCATTTTCTAGCCTTTTTTACCAAATCTGCAATTAAAAAAGCGAGTTCTAATGCTTGATCTGCATTAAGTCTTGGATCGCATTGAGTCTCATAACGATCTTCTAAGCTTTGAGCAGTAACATTGCTTGCACCACCTGTACATTCTGTTACATCTTGTCCTGTCATTTCAAGATGTACTCCACCTGGATAAACTCCTTCGCTCATTGCAATCTCAAAGAAAGATCTTACTTCTTGCATAATTTTATCAAACTCACGTGTTTTAAAATTACCTGCTTTTACCGTATTTCCATGCATAGGATCTATACTATATACTAAATTTAAACCTTCACTTTTAAGTTTAGAGAAAATTTTTGGCAAATTATTGATAATTTTATCTGCACCCATACGGATAATAATATTTAATCTTCCTTCTTCATTATTTGGATTTAAAGCATTTGCTAAAGCTATAATATCATCAGCACTTGCATTAAATCCTATTTTAACCCCTAAAGGATTTTTTACGCCACTTAAAAAATGCACATGAGCTTCATCAAGAGCCCTTGTTCTTTCACCTATCCAAAGCATATGAGCTGAACAATCATAAATTTCCCCGCTTAAACTATCTACGCGAGTTAAAGCTTCTTCATAAGGCAAAAGTAAAGCTTCATGTGAAGTATAAACAGTAACTTCTCTTAGACTTCGAGTATTATTTGTATTAATCCCGCAAGCCTCCATAAAAGCTAAAGCTTGTGAAATTTTTTCACTGATATCAGTATATTGCTTATGAAGTTCACTCTTTTTTAAAAAACCCAAATTCCAACGATGCACCTCATGTAAATCTGCTAAACCACCCTTAGCAAATCCACGCAATAAATTCAGCGTTGTTGCACTTTGATAATAAGCTTCAAGCATTCTATTTGGATCAGGAATACGTGCTTGTTCATTAAATTCAAAACCATTAATAATATCACCACGATAACTAGGAAGACTGATACCATTTAACTCTTCAAAATCACTACTTCTTGGCTTAGCAAACTGTCCTGCAATACGACCAATTTTTATAACAGGACATCCACCAGCAAATGTAAGCACTATAGCCATTTGAAGTAAAATTTTAAACATATCACGGATATTTACAGCACCAAAATTTTCAAAACTTTCGGCACAATCTCCACCTTGAAGTAAAAAAGCTTCTTTTTTACAAACCCTTGCTAAAGATTTTTGAAGATTTCTTACTTCACCAGCAAAAACCAAAGGAGGAAGTTTCTCAAGTCTTGCTAAAACTTTATTCATTTCCTCTTGATTTGGATAGATAGGTTGCTGTTTTATAGGATAGTTCTTCCAAGAATTCTTAGTCCACATAGTTTTTTTCTTTTGTTTTATTTATCAGCTTCCTCTATAAGTTGAATAACCAAAAGGAGAAAGGGTTATTGGAACATGATAATGTTTTTGGTCTTTGGAAAGCTCAAAACTTACCTCTACAAAAGGATAAAAAGTATTTATTTTGTGTGATGCGTAATAGTCTTTTGTGAAAAATTTAAGCTTATAAATTCCAAAAGCTCTATTTTCAGCTTTTTCATATGGTAATAAATCTCCTATTCTACCATTTTTTTCGGTAAATTCTTCACTCACTTTTTTCCACTGTTGATTTGCTTCCAACTTATAAAGTTCAACTTTTACTTTAGGAGCAGGTTGTCCAGAAGTAATATCCAAAACATGGGTGCTTAATTGATATTCAGTAGCACTCAAAAACATTGGCACGCTTGCTAGTATTAATAAAGCTTTTTTAATAGAAAACATTTTCTCTCCTTAGTATAATATTATACAAGAATATTATTAATAATTAAAATCAAATAATAAAAACTATAAACTAATTATAATTATTTAATTATTAAACTTATAATAAAATAATTATAAATTATTTTTTAAGCTCTTTAATACGTGCTGCTTTACCACGTCTATCTCTTAAGTAGAATAATCTTGCACGGCGTACACGACCACGACGTAAAACAGTGATACTTTCTAAACTTTCGCTATAAATAGGGAAAATTCTCTCAACGCCAACATTATTAGCACCCATTTTACGTACAATAAAAGTTTCACTTATGCCATTACCTCTTCTAGCAATACAAATACCTTCAAAATTTTGGATTCTTGTTTTATCTCCTTCTTTGATGCGAATTGCAAGATTTAAAGTATCACCAGCACGAAAATCTGGAACATTTTTACCTTCAATTTGTTTTGCTTCAAATTGTTCTATGTATTTATTTTTCATAAAAAATCCCTTATTTTTTTGCGTTCATGCTCTAAAAATAAATCTGGACGAAAAAATTTCGTTTTGCAAGACGCCAAAGTAATTTTTAAACTTGCAATTCTAGCGTGATTACCCTTTAAAAACTCTGAAGGAGTATAAAATTTTTTATTTTTTTTCTCAAAAATAAAAGGTTTTGAAAAAGCAGGAGCTTCGAGTAAATTATTTTCAAAGCTTTCTTCTTCTAAGCTTTCCATATTTCCTAAAACCCCATTAACATTTCTTAAAATTGCGTCGCACATTACAAGTGCAGGCAATTCTCCTCCTGTTAAAATAAAATCCCCTATGCTAAAAACTTCATTTGCAAAAATTTCAAGCACTCTTTCATCGATACCTTCATAGCGCCCACATACAAAAACTATATGTTTTTTCTTGCTCAAACGCTTAGCATCTTTTTGATTAAAGGTTTTACCACTTGGATTTAAAAAAATAAAATGGGGATTTTCTTCTTTTTCTTGAATACTTCTTAATACTTCGTATATAGGTTCAGCTTGCATCAAAAGTCCAGCTCCACCACCTATTTTATAATCATCGACTTTATGATAGGAATTTTTAGAAAAATCTCTTGGATTATAAAAATTAAGTTTGAAAAGTTTTTTTTCTTTTGATCTTGCAAGTATAGAATCTTGAAAGTAAAATTCCATAAGATTGGGAAACAAAGAAACGAAACTAAATTTCATGAATTTTCTAAAATTAAAAAAACATCTTGTGTGCAAAAAATCTGTCGTTTTTCTATATCTATGTTTTTAACAAATTTATCCAAATATGGAATAAAAAATGTTTTAGGATATTTTTTTTCTACCCATTTTTCATCACTTTGAATTTCAAATAAATAAGAAGCTCCAGTTTCTAAGATATCAATCACTTTGCCCAATATTTTATCTTCTTCAAAAACTTCACACTCTAAAATATCAAAATAAAAAAACTCATCTTTTTTTAATTTACAAGTTTTCCTGCTTTTCTCGATACTCTGAAAAAGAATAAGATTAGTTAATTCTTTAGCTTTTTCTATATCTTCATAATTTTCAAATAAAACAGTAGAATTACTTACATTATAATGCTTAATCTTTAAAATTTCTTTGGTGTTTTTTATAAAAAAAGTGGCACCTTTTTTAAATTGAGAAGAAAAGTCACTCAGGTTATGCAATTTTACACAACCCTTAAGACCCACAGTTTTACCAAGTTTTGCAACTTGAACAAAATCTTTTTCACTCAAGTGCTTTTACCGTTACTCTATAAGAACTTGCATCCTTGCTCTTATAAGCAGAGATTACGGTTTTTATAGCATTGATCATTTTTCCATTTTTGCCTATCAGCTTACCTGTATCAACCTTATGTGCAAAAAGAACAATTTCAAAACAATTTTCACTTAATTCAATTTTTTGAGTGTCAATCTGTTCAGGATAATCTGCAATTAATTTTGCGTATTCTCTAAGAAAATTTTCTACCATGATTATTTGCTAGTGATAGAAGCAACTTTATCGCTAAGTTTTGCACCAACGCTTTTCCAATAAGCCAGACGCTCTGCATCAATTTTAATTATTTCAGGTTCTACCATAGGATTATAATACCCAACACTTTCTATCCAACCACCATCACGACGTTTTCTACTATCTGTAACTACAATACGATAAAATGGTCTTTTAGTTCTACCCATTCTTGTAAGTCTAATAACTGTCATTTATACTCCTTAAAAATTAAAAAATTTTATTTATAGATACTATAAAAAGTATTTATAAATAAAATTTAAAATTATCTTCTAGCTTGATTCATCATCTGTGTTAAACTTTCCATTCCTTTTTTACCTGAAAATCTTTTTGCAAGTTTTGCCGCATTACTAAATTGTTTTAAAAAACGATTGACTTCTACTTGAGAAAGACCTGCCCCTTCTGCTATACGACGTTTTCTAGCATTATTTAACAAGTCAGGATTTTCTCTTTCTTTTGGAGTCATTGAAGAAATCATTGCCTTAATGTGTATGATTTCCTTCGAATTATCCAAATCTATATCTTTTACAGCATTTGCTATTCCGCCAAGTCCTGGTATCATACCGATTAAAGATTTGATACTTCCTAATTTCTTGATACTTTCCATTTGACTAAGAAAATCATTAAAATTAAACTCACCTTTTTTGATTTTTTGATTGAGTTTCTTAGCCTCTTTTTCATCAATCACCGCAGCAGTTTTTTCAGCTAAAGTCGCCAAATCACCCTCGCCCATAATGCGACTTACAATACGATCTGGTATAAAAACTTCTAAATCTGCTACTTTTTCACCCACTCCAATAAATCTCAAAGGAATGCCTGTTTGCTTTGCTATGCCTAAAGCTACTCCACCTTTAGTATCTGCATCAAATTTTGATAAAATTACCCCACTGATATTCAAAGCTTCATTAAAACTAGCTGCAGTCTTAACCCCATCCTGACCGCTCATTGCATCAACAACATAGAAAATCTCATCAGGATTTAAAACATCCTTAACTGCTTTTAATTCATTCATCAAAACTTCATCTATAGCCAAACGCCCGGCAGTATCCACAAGCAAAACATCTACCATAGAACTTTCAGCCTTTTTTAAAACCTCTTTAGCAACTCTAATAGGATCTTTTTCATTTTCTATAAAGAAAAGTTCAATTTCATTAACTTCACAAAGTTGTCTTAGTTGCTCCACTGCTGCTAAACGCTGTAAATCACAAGCTGCAACTAAAACTTTTTTATTGCGCAATTTTAAATAATTTGCAAGTTTGATAGTACTTGTAGTCTTACCACCTCCTTGCAAACCTGCCATTAAAACCACTGTTGGAGATTTAGAAGCAAAAACAAAACCTTGATTTTTGCCATTGACACTTAAAATGTTTTCTAAATTTACTTTAATGGCATTTAAAAATTGTTTTTGACCTATTCCGTTTTGCTTTACATCTTCTTCTATTAAAGTTAAAAGCTCTTTGGTTACCTTATGATGAACATCTGCTTTTAAAAGAGCTTTTTTTAAGGTTTCTAAAGCGTTTTTAAGTGCTTTTTCATCATCAATAAAACGTAATTTATTAATCGCTGATTTAAAAGATTCGCTGACTAATTCAAACACTTTATCACCTTTCTATGAAATTTTTAAATTAAATTTCGTATTATACAAAATTTTTTCTTAAATGGCTTTAAAAATTTAAATTTTTAAAGCCAAATTTTGCAAAACTACTATCTAGATTAGCCTTAAAATGATAATCAAAAATTTTAATTTCATAGCTATGTAAATACATTCTATCGCTTGAAATTTTAGCATATTTTTCATCACCTATAACGCCATGTTTTATAAATTTGGTGTGTACTCTGATTTGATGAGTTCTACCTGTTTGAATGACTATTTTTGCTAGGGTTTTTTTTGATTGCATCATAATAGGAGTGATGATACTTAAAGCACTTAAACCATCTTTTGAAACTTTACTCAATGCCCCACCTTTTGCTTTTATGGTGAAAATAGGCTCATTTACTTCAATCTCTTCAGCCAAAACCCCATCTAAAACCGCGATATAACTTTTATAAACCCTATGTTTTTTAAATTCTTCTATACAAAGCTTTCTAAAATCTTCATCTTTGCAAAGTAAAATTACACCACTTGTTTCTTTATCTAAACGGTTTAAAAGCTTGGCATTGAATTTTTTCTCCAAATCTTCACTCACGCAAGCATAAGGTTTATTAACAGCAATAATCTTATTATCTTTAAAAATAATTTGAGGATTTTTAGTTTTTATCACATTAAACCTTGTCTTATCATTCATCAAAGCTCTAGCAACCACAACTTTTTTTCCATATGAAAAAACGCAACCCTTATCAATCAAATCTTTAGCTTCACGATTTGAAATTTTTTCTTGTAAAGCTAAGAGTTTATAAGCTTTTTCTTGCATCGATTCCCTTTTGTATCGTTTGTATGATAAGATCTAAATTCTCTTTTTTGGAAATTTTAGCTTTCAAATTCAAATAATGAATTTTATCATTTAAATCTTTTAAATTTTCACAAAAATATACATTTTCTACTTCTTCAAATAAAGCCTTTTGATTATGAATAAATTTCCCACTGATTAATATATTATCAAAATATGCCGCTTCTATAGGATTGTGTCCTCCTATGCCTTCCATAAAAGAACCTCCAAGCACAACAACATCAGAAATTGCATAAAAATTTACAAGCTCCCCTAAAGCATCTAAAAGTAAAATTTTTTTACAAAATTTCTTATTTTCATCTTCTAAAGAACTGAATTTTTCAAATTCCAAACCTTTGTTTAAAAGCAAATTTTCAACTTCTTTAAAACGCTCAGGATGTCGTGGGGCGATAATGAGTTTTTCATTTTCTTCTAGTCTAAAATGATCAAGCAAAAGTTCTTCTTCGTCTTTATGTGTACTAGCAAAAATAATAAGTTTTTCCTTAGGCTTAGCATAAATTTTATTATTTTTAATCCCTAAATTTGCCTTAATGTTTTTAAAAATTTTGACATTTTTAGCTCCCAAACTTTCAAGCCTTGCCTTATCCAAATCACTTTGAGCAAAAACTTCATCAATATAAGAAAAAATTTTTTTATAAAAAAAAGAAAATCTTTGGTAAGAATGATAAGATTTATCAGATATTCTTGCATTAAGCAAAATAATCTTAGCTTTATAAATACGTGCCATAAAAACAAGCATAAGCCAATATTCTGCCTCAAAAATTACCAAAACCTTACAAGGCTTAAACCAAAAAGGTAAAAAATTCTCAAAAGCAAGATAATTTACCTTTTTACAAAATTCTTTTGCACATTCAAAACCTGTTTGAGTAATAGTAGTGATTCTTGAATCAAATTTCAAAACCAAAGTTTTAATACTCCTTACTTCTCCATAAGAACAAGCATGAAAATGCACATCGGCTTTTTCTTGATGTAAATTTTTATAAAGAAAAAATCGGGATTTTAAGCTAATTTTGTATTTGGATTTAAAAAAAGAAAGTAAAAGAATAAAGACGGCACAAAATGAAAATGCCATCCAAGTTAAAAAATAATAAAAAAAGATCAATTTTGTTCTTCTTGCTCTTTATAAAGAATTCTTCCACAATGAGGACAAGTTACAATCTCTTCACCTTTTACAACAGATAGGTAAGTCTTATCGTAAATCTTCATAAAACATCCATAGCATGCTTGTTTTTTAACAGGTACTACGGCAGTATTTTTCGCCCATTTGCGAATTTTTTCATAAAAACTTAAAACTTTTTGGTTCATCTCGCCCACAAGTTTGGTTTTTTTATCATAAACACTCATTCTATCTTTTTCAAGAACTTCCATTTCAGATTTAATGCTTACTCTAATTTCATTAATATTTTGCTCTTGTTTAATTTTTTCTTCTTCAAGTTCTTTTTTATAAGTTTCTTTATTGTCTAAAATTTTATCTAGCCTTATAATCTCATCATGTGCAGCGTCTAATTGCTCTTTTGCAATATCTTCTTCAATTTTTAAAGCACTAGCTTCTTTTTCTGTTTTTACTACACCACTTTTTTTAGAAAGATCTTTAATTTTTGCTGAGAACTCGGAAATATGAACATTGTTTTGTACTTTTTGATTTTCTATATCTTTGATTTCTTCATCAATTTTTTCTAAATCTGTGTTGATTTTCCCTATTTTTAACTCGGTATCTTTTAAAGTCTTATTAATACTGTCTATTTTTGGTTCGTAACTATCAATTTCCTGATCTATTTTTGATAAAAGCACTAATTGTTCGAGATATTTATTCATTTATTTTCCTTAAAAATATTGAAATGGATTTTTTGAAACTGTTATTATAACTTGTAGCGGCAAATTTTTCAAGTCTTTTGCTAAACATTGAGAAAAATATCTTTCACTTTCAAAATGACCTAAATCAATAAGACTTATTTGATTGCTAAGTGCTTCTAAAGCTTGATGATATTTAAAATCTCCACTTAAAAAACAATCCGCATCCACTTTAGAAATTAAATCTCCGCCACTTCCAGTACATATAGCGATACGCTTAATATCTTTTTTACCACAATCGCTTACACGTAAAATTTGTAAATTTAACTTTTTTTTCACCCAATCACACAAAGCTTCAAAAGACATAGAATTTTCTACATAAATCAAAAATTCGTCTTTAAAAGAAATTTTAAAACCTAAAATTTCTTCTGTAAAATAAGCATTTAAATAACTTAAATCGTAATTTGTATGCATACTGATTAAAGAAATATTTTTACAAATCATTTCTTTAATAAAAGCCCTCGGGTAAGTCTTATCATATAAATCTTTCAAACCTTTAAATATTAAAGGATGGTGCGTGATAATTAAAGAATTTTCACTCGCTTCTTTAATGATATTTTCATCAATATCCAAGCTTAAATAAACAGTTGAAATTTCACTATCCTTATCTCCAAGTAAAATACCGCTATTATCCCATGACTCTTGAGTATTAAAAGGACTTAATTGATCTAAAAAAATATAAATTTCACTCAGTTTCATTTAAATTTTTCTTGTAAATTTCAGCACAATTTTTAGAAAGTTCGCGAATTTTTAACATATAATCTTGTCTTTGTGCTACAGAAATTGCCCCTCTTGCATCTAAAAGATTAAAAGTATGTGCAGCAAGCATACAATAATCATAAGCAGGCAAAGCCAATCCTTGATCTAAAATATTTTTACATTCTTTGTAAGAATTTTGAAACTGCTCGTTTAAAATCTTAACATCACTTACTTCAAAATTATATTTGCTAAATTCATATTCACTTTGCTTATGCACATCTGCGTATTTAATTTTTTCTCCATTAGTTTCGCTCCAAACTATATCATAAACATTATCAACATTTTGAAGATACATGGCTATTCTTTCAAGACCATAGGTAATTTCAGCACTTACCAAATCTACAGCTATACCACCAACTTGCTGAAAATAGGTAAATTGAGTTACTTCCATGCCATCAAGCCATACTTCCCAGCCCAAACCCCAAGCACCCAAACTTGGACTTTCCCAATTGTCTTCAACAAAACGAATATCATGACTTTTTAAATCAAAACCCAAATTTTCAAGACTTTTAAGATATAATTTTTGAATATTATCAGGACTAGGTTTAATCAAAACTTGAAATTGATAGTAAGCACCTAAGCGGTTAGGATTTTCACCATAACGTCCATCAGTAGGTCTTCTACTTGGAGCCACATAAGCAGCTGCCCATGGTTTTTTTCCCAAGCTTCTTAAAAAAGTTGCCGGATGAAAGGTTCCTGCGCCCGCTGGCATATCATAAGGTTGCATAATCGCACAACCTTGCTCTTGCCAATAATTTTGTAAATTAAGTATTATTTGTGAAAAAGTCATTATATCTCTCTTTAGTTTTCTATATTTTCAATAGGTTTATCTAAATTTTTATTCATTTCTAAATCAGGCTCTGTCTTAGCTCCAAAAAATTCTGCGGTTTTACTCCACATTAATTTATATTTACGCTTGAGAAATTCTATCTCTTCACGCGCATGTTTAAGCTCATTGTTTAAGGTTTCTATAGTTTTTCTATCTTCATCATAAAGTTCTTGCATAGAATAAAGAGCATCTTTTAAAAATTTATTTTCATTTTTTAATGCTTCAAGAGTTTCATCTTTAGCATCTAAAACTTTTTCATGTAAATTTAAAATAGTTCCTATTGTTTTTTCAACAAAACTTTCTCCTGCCAAAGTCATTGAATTTATCATTGCAGGTTGAGATTTTGTAGCACTAGGAACTACACTAAAAGTACCCTGATGAGCTTCGATATAAATTTTACCCTCTTCTTCTTTAAAATTTAAAGCCCCATTAGCCATCATACCCTTAACCACATCTTCATTTAAATGCACAAGTTTGCAGAATTCTTCAAGTTCAAGATAGGTTTGCATTTTTATCCCTTATATTAAAACTTCTACTTCTTTTGAATCAGATGCAAGCTTTTTTTCTTTTTCAAGACGTTCTTCTTTAAGCTTTTGTGCCAAATCAACATCATAAATAGCTAAAATTTGCATAGCCAAATAGGCAGCATTGATTGCTCCAGCCTTACCAATAGCCAAAGTTCCTACAGGAATTCCACTAGGCATTTGCACCGTAGAAAATAAAGAATCCATACTCGCAAGATTACTTCCTGGCATAGGCACCCCTAAAACAGGTTTTGTTGTATAGGCTGCAACAGCTCCAGCTAAATGTGCTGCCATTCCAGCTGCCGCTATAAAAACCTTCGCACCTTTTTCTTCGGCATTTGCGATATACTCTTTTGTTCTTTTTGGGCTACGATGGGCTGATGAAATAATAAGTTCATATTTTACTCCAAAACTTTCCAAAATTTTAACAGCCTCTTTCATAATTTCATAATCACTCTTGCTTCCCATTAAAATAGAAACAAAATTCATTTATATTTCCTTTCTTAAAAAACTTAATGCACTGATTTTACTTGGCAATTGAATTTCATGTTCATTGCCACTATGAATTTCGCTAAATTCTTTATTATTTTTAGCAATAAGTTTTTTAAATTCTACAAAATATTTATCCTCTTTTTGGTAAATTTTACCCAATTCATTATCACAAGTTTGAATCACATCACCTAAAGGAGCTAAAATTTCATAAGGCATATTTAAAACTATTTTCCCTTTACATTTAAAAAAGCTGCCATCTTCGCTTATGGCATGCACTTGATGAGAGCCTTCTTCTATACTTGTATTATGATTTTGTGTGTCGGTTTTTTCCAAGGGACGCGAAACAAGATAGCCATCTGTAAAACCACGATTCTTAAGTGTGGCAATCTCTTTTTCATACTTGCTTGACTCAAACTTACTCTTTAAAGCATCTTGTATAGCCATTTTATAAGTTCTTGTTGTAAGTGCAACATAATATTCGCTTTTAGTACGTCCTTCTATTTTAAAGGCATTGATACAATTTTCTTGCATGATTTTTTCTATATAAGAACAAAGATTTAAATCTTTAGAATTGAAAATATGAGTACCATTTTCATCTTCTTCTAAACGAAATAAAGTACCATTTTCTGGATTTTTAGCATAAAGTTCGTAATTAAATCTACAATCATTTGCACAAGATCCACGATTGCTCATTCTTCCACTTTGCACAGAACTTATTAAACAACGCCCAGAATAAGCAAAACACATAGACCCATGCACAAAGGCTTCAAGTTCAATATCGCAATTTTCCTTTAAAGCTTTAGCGTCTTTAAGCCCTAATTCTCTGGCAATTACAACTCTTTTAGCACCCATATCCTTATAAACTTGAACATCCAAATAATTTAAAATATTTGCCTGAGTAGAAACGTGTAAAGAAATTTCAGGTGCAAGTTCTTTAACAAGACACATAGCTCCAACAGAAGCTACAATAAAAGCATCGGGTTTCATCTCGCGTAATTTTAAAATATGTCTTTTTAAACCTTCAATTTGAGAGCTTAAATAAAAACCATTTAAAGTAACATAAATTTTTTTACCACGTTCATGCGTATATTTGATAGCTTCTTCAAAACTTTCATAGTTAAATTCTCTTGCAGTACGTGACCTTAAAGAAAAATTATTCACACCCGCATAAACCGCATCTGCACCATAAGCTAAAGCAATTTTTAATTTTGTAAAATTTCCTGCAGGGGCTACTATTTCAGGAATAATCATTTTTGCCCTAAACTTGCAATTAAAGCTTCTATATCATCATTACTTACAATATCAGCAGTGCTATCACCTTCAATATGAACCGCAGAGCTTACACGTTGTTTGTCATCAATTTTACCTTCAAATAAAGAATTTATATAACGACTTAAGGCACGCATTACATTAATAACACGTTCAATTTTTTGACGATGTATATCTTGATACTGCATTGCATCCATTGCCATCATTACTTCATCTTGTCCACTTTGAAGATTTCCGAGAATCTCCTTAGAATTTTTTTTAGCTTGATTGTTTAATTCTAAAGCTTCACTGAAACTTTTTACATTAGGAAATTTTTCATTAAGTTTAGAAAAAATATCAATATTTTTTTCTATTGCTTTATTTATTTCTTTGAGTAAACTTTCAGAATCCACAAAAAAATTATTAATACTTTCAAGCTTATCCATCATTTCCGTTGCTTTAAGCTCGCTGTCTTTTGTAACATCATCTAGCTGATGTACAACTTTATGTTCCTGATTTGGTGGGGGTGGTGGCCACACTACACTAGGATTAAGTTTACTATCAGCTACTTTGACATCTTCTAACATCAAAGCATCTTCTTCAGTATCTGATTCTTCAGTTTTTCCCTCTGCTTCTGTCTCTAAATCAAGATCAACACCACCATTCATCAAAGCATCAAGCTCTTCTTGAGTCATTTTTTTCCCTTTTTTAATCTAGATTTTCAATAATTGCTCAAAATTATAATCAATTTTATCTAAAACAAAAATATAAATTTTATTTTTTAATCTTTTTAAATTAAATTTTTAAATTTATTAAAAAAAATATATTAATTAAATCTTAATTAAAAATTTTATGATATAATTTTACAAATTTAACTATAAAAAGGAGTAAAAATATGGGAAAATTTGTTAATAATATAGATGATTTCTTCAAATTTTGCAAACAAAATGAAGTGCTTTTTGTTGATTTTCGTTTTACAGATATGATAGGAACTTGGCATCATATCACCTATAATCTTCATGCAATCAATGAAGAAACATTTCAAACAGGCATTCCATTTGATGGAAGCTCAATCCATGGATGGCAACCTATAGAAAAATCAGACATGATTTTAAAACCTGATGTACAAAGTGCTTTTTTAGATCCTTTTACAGCTGATCCTACTATCATAGTATTTTGTGATGTGTATGATATTTACAAAAAACAAATGTATGAAAAATGTCCAAGAAGCATAGCAAAAAAAGCGATGGAACACCTTAAAAATAGTGGTATAGCTGATACTGCTTATTTTGGTCCAGAAAATGAATTCTTTGTTTTTGATAGTGTAAAAATAGTTGATACCACTTATTGCTCTAAATATGAAGTTGACACCGAAGAAGGGGAGTGGAATGATGATAGAGAATTTACTGATAGCTACAATACAGGACATAGGCCAAGAAACAAAGGAGGATATTTTCCAGTTCAGCCAATTGATTCTTTAGTAGATATTCGTTCTGAAATGGTTCAAACTCTTGAAAAAGTAGGTCTTAAAACTTTTGTTCATCATCATGAAGTTGCACAAGGACAAGCTGAAATAGGAGTAAATTTTGGCACGCTTGTAGAAGCAGCTGATAATGTTCAAATTTATAAATATGTTGTAAAAATGGTAGCTCATTTAAATGGCAAAACTGCTACTTTTATGCCAAAACCTTTATATGGAGATAATGGTAATGGTATGCATGTTCATATGAGCTTGTGGAAAAATGGGGTAAATTTATTTTACGACAAAGATGGATACAGTGGACTTAGTCAAACTGCTATAAATTATATAGGTGGAATTTTAAAAAATGCTAGAAGTGTCGCAGCTTTTACAAATCCGAGTTCCAACTCTTACAAAAGAATAGTTCCTGGCTTTGAAGCTCCTTGTATTTTAACTTATTCTTGCCAAAACAGATCAGCAAGTTGTCGCGTTCCTTATGGTATAGGTAAAAATTCAGCTCGTATCGAAATTCGTTTCCCTGATAGCACTGCTAATCCTTATCTAGCTTTTGTTAGTCTTTTAATGGCAGGTCTTGATGGAATCAAAAATAAAACCATTCCTGTAGGTCCTATGGATGAAAATTTATTTGATCTTACTTTGGATGAAATACGTGAAAAAGGAATAGAGCAATTGCCACACACTCTAAGAGGAAGTTTAGAAGCTTTAATCCGATATAATTCTTATTTAAAACCCGTAATGAGTGATATTTTTATCGATAATTATCAACATTTAAAATTTGAAACACAAGTTTGGCCAGTAGAAGCTCGTCCAACTGCTTATGAATTTAAAACTTGTTACTCTTGCTAAAAAATTTAATGGCGTTTAACACGCCATTAAACTAAAAAAAGAATTAAAAAAATTATTTATTTTATATCAACTATCGCTTAAGTTGATTTACAATTCCTAGCATATCATCGCTTGTTGTAATCGCCTTAGAACCCGCTTCATAAGCTCTTTGTCCTGTGATAAGATCTGTCATTTCTTCAACAAGCTGAACATTACTAAGCTCTATAAATCCATGTCTTATTGTTCCAAGTCCATCTTGTCCTGCTATACCCGCAACAGGCGCACCACTTGCTCCTGTTTCAAGATAAAGATTATCACCCATAGAATGAAGCCCAGCTGGATTTATAAACTGAACTAGCTCCACTTGACCAATTTGAGTTTCTTGTTGCTCCCCTGGTAGCATTACAGAAACAGTTCCATCTGTAGCAACATTAATTGCTGTTGCACCTTCGGGTATTGTCATTTCAGGTAAAAGTCTATAACCATCTGAATTTACAATATTACCCTCATTATCTTTTGTAAATTGTCCATTTCTAGTATATCCTATAGTACCATCAGGAAGTTGTATCTGAAAAAACCCATTACCTGCAATAGCCATATCAAGACCATCGGTACTTGTTGATTTTAAATTTCCTTCAGTAAAAACTTTAGTTACCGCTGTTGGACGCACACCCACACCCACTTCTATACCTGAAGGAGAAAGAGTGGTAGCTGAAGTTGAAGTTCCTGCATACTTCATAACTTGATACATAAGATCAGCAAATTCTGCACGACTTTTCTTAAAACCTGCTGTATTAACATTGGCGATGTTGTTTGAAGTAACATCAATTTGTGTTTGCTGTGCTACCATTCCTGTAGCAGCAGTATGAAGTGATCTCATCATTTTTTATCCTTTTTTATTTATTTTAAACTACTTAACAGCTGCAAGCTTATTAATAGCTTCTTGATTTAAGTCATCCATATGAGCTGTCATAACTTTTTGATACATTTCTACCATTCTGTTTGCTTCAATCAATCCTACCATTTCAGTAACTGGATTAACATTTGATCCTTGAGAAAAACCTTGACGAATGGCATTGGAATTTTCCAAATCTCTAATACGGGTTAGATCATCTATTTTATAAACATTATCTCCATCTTTTTGCAAAGCTCTTATATCATCTACTTGCACTACAAATAATCTTGCATTTTGAGCTCCATCAACTTCAATGCTTCCATTTTTGTCAACGCTAATTTGAACAGCACCATTAGGAATGCGTATGCCAGCATTCTGAGGATTATTAAAATAATCACTACTTAACACTTTGTAGCCTTGCTTATTTACCAAATAACCCTCATCATCAAGTTGAAAATTTCCATCTTTAGTTAATCTTACTTCTCCATCTTTGGTTTGAACCAAATAAAAAGCATCTTCTCTAGTTATTGCCAAATCCAAAGGATTGTTTGTAGCCTTTAAAGAACCTAGACTAAAATCCGTATATTCTTGAGAAACTTGCGGGATTCCATCTATTGTAGTATTTATAAAACGAGATGCATCTCTTGTGTGATTTTTTATAGGCAACTCATCCTGAGTTTCTTTAAAAATCCTTTTAAAATCTGCAATAACTACATCATCTCTTTTGTATCCACTTGTATTAATATTGGCAAGATTATTAGTAATCACATCAAGTTTATTAAACTGAGTTACCATTCCGCCAGTTGCTTGATAATATCCATTTTGCATATTTTCACCTATAAAATTAAGATTTTATAGCTATAAAAGCAAAGAGTGTTCCAACTTTTAAAAACAAAGAAAAATCAATGTTTGAAAGATTATTAGGAGATAATTTCAAACTATAAAAAGCAAGATTTGACTCAATCTTGCTTTAAAAATCAATTTTAATCCATTTGACGACGTAAGAAAGTTGGTGTTTCAATTTGTGCCATTATTTCTTCATCGTAACCACCACTTACCTTTTTAAGACTTAAATAAGGATTTTTCTTAGAAGCTTGAGTTTCTTCGGTAGATTTTTTAGCCGCTGTATCTTTATCTTCAAATCCTGTCGCAATAATAGTTACTTCAACTCTATCTTCCATACTATCATCTGTGGTAGAACCAAAAATAATCTTAGCATTTTCATCGACAATTTCTTGTATACTATTTGCCGCTGCTGAAATTTCAAACAAAGAGCAATTAGAACTTGTTTTAAAATGTAAAATAACACCCTTAGCACCTTTAATATCCATTCCATCAAGTAAAGGAGATTCTATAGCGTTTGAAAGTGCCTCTTCTATAGCATTTTCACCACTAGCACTACCAACACCCATAAGTGCGAGTCCACGATGACTCATAATGGTTTTTACATCCGCAAAGTCAACATTGATATCTCCATTGTCAATCAAGATAGACACCATACCTTTTACAGCACGGGCTAAAATATCATCAACTAATCTAAAAGCATCTTTAATACCTGCTTTTTTATCAATAATACTCAATAATTTTTCATTTTGAATTACAAGAATAGAATCACTTTCTTTTTTAAGCTCAAGGAGACCGCTTTCAGCAAGTTTTTTTCTTTGTTTTCCTTCGAACGCAAAAGGCATAGTTACAACAGAAACAGTTAAAGCTCCAATCTCTTTAGCTGCTTGTGCAATAACTGGAGTTGCACCCGTTCCAGTACCTCCACCAAAACCTGAAGCAATAAATACAATATCACTTTGACTAAGGCTTGCTTTTATTTCCTCAAAACTTTCCCTAGCACTTTCTGCACCTACTTCAGGAATCATACCAGCACCCAAACCTTTAGTTTTTTTCTCGCCAAGTTGAATTTTAGTTTTTGCTAGTGAAGTTGAAATAGCCTGTGCATCAGTATTTGCCGCAATTAAATCAAGGTCATTTAATCCCATTTTAACCATATGGTTAATCATATTACCGCCACCGCCACCGCAGCCTATAACCTTAATTTTTGCACCTTTATTATGTTGCATTTCTTCTACTAAAAATTCACTCATAAAAATTTCTCCTTGTTAAAATTGATTCATAATTTTATGCCAGATATTTGAAAAAACGCTAGGTTTTTTTTCTTTTGGCTCTTTAAAATCTAATCGTTCTTGTATTGCAATTGTATCATTTTCTTGCAAATTTTCATCAAAAAAATCAGATTTTATTTCACTTTCTGCGTCTTTTTGCAAAACAATATCTTGTTTAATTTGACGATTAAAATTTTCGATTTCCCCTTTATACCTTAATTTTTCATTAGAATCAAGTTCATAAGGCGTAAAATATCCCGCTCCATATAAGCAAAGTCCTATAGCACAAGTATTTTCAGGATCATTAAAAATTTCACTAAAACCGGTAATCAAATCTTTTCTTGCAGTAGCCAGTCTAACTGAACGATTATCAAAAGTTGCAGGAGCTAATTCATCAATTCCTGCTAACTTCGTCATTCCACCTGTTAAAACAACTCCACCACCTATAGTATTAGCATAACGATTATCACTTAATATTTTTGCCAAAATCATCAAAGTTTCTTCCGCTCTTGCATAAATTACATTCGAAATAATGTCCAAAGAAACTTCATTAACCTTTCTTTCATCGCCCATTGAAGGAATTTGTATTAGAATATTAGGCTGTTGCGAAAGAGCTGCATAATTAAGCTTAATTTTTTCTGCTTCTTTCAAAGGCGTATGTAATGCCATTGATAAATCTTGGGTAATATTAATTGAACCAATTTGCAAACAATCATTATATCTAATAGAATTTCCAGTATGAACAACCATATCACAAATCGCTCCACCCATATCAATCAAAACAGCACCTAATTCTTTTTCGCTATCGTCTAAACAAGCTATAGCTGAAGCATATCCTGAAAGAACTATGTTATCCACTCTCAAATCAGCTAATTCAACCGCTTTCTTAAGATTTTTAATATGCGATTCTTGTGAAATCACTATATGGGTTGAAACTTCTAAACGATTGCCACTCATTCCTAAAGGATCATCAACATGTTCAAGATCATTAACCTTAAAATTATAAGGCAAAACATGGATAATTTCATAACCACTTGGTAGGTTGGCAGTATGCTTAGCCGTACTGACAGCACGATGAATTTCTTTAATGCCTATTTCATGATTTGGAATATTAACAACACCTATACTATCAACGCTTTTAGTATAAGCACCTGATATAGACACCACAACCTTATCATAATGAACTCCGCTCATCATCTCAGCACTTCTAACAGCTTCTTCAATAGATTTAGAGGCAAGCTCTATATTGGTAATAGCACCTTTTTTAACCCCGTTGGTTTTCGACTTGGAAAAACCAATAATTTTTAATCCATCTTCATCTTTTTGAGCAATAATGGCACAAGTTTGGGTTGAGCCTAAGTCAATTCCTAATATATTCAAAATCAATTCCCTTTATAATAAATTTTTATCGGATACATCTTTTTAAGTTCATCAACAAGTTCTTGCTTAAGCTCACTTGCCTTTAAATTTTGCAAATTTTGATCAAGCATAGTTTTGTATTGTTCAAATTTATCGGAGTTCATATCTAATTTTTGTTTATTTATTTTATATAATATTGCTTTATTATCATTAATGATCACATAAGAACTATTTTCATCGGTATTAAATACGTTCATTAAAAAATAAGCAAATTCAGAGTCATTTAATATCTTATCACTAACCTTTACACTCTTGCGAGAACTATCTCGATTTACAAAACCTATATCATCGCCTTTAAAATTTACTAAACTATTTTTAGCTTTTTCTTCTAAATTTTTTCTAGCTCTTTCACTTAAATACATAGGTAAAACTTCATCTCTAGCCTCTTCAAAAGTTTTATTTCTTATAGGATCTACTTTATTTAGTTTAACTATGATATATCCATTATTATAAGGTACGGGTCGTAAAACATCTCCATTTTTAGCTTTATTCAAAAGATCAATTGGGTAATAAACATCAGATTCGCTAATATTTTGATCTTTTTGAAAATTATCTTTCCCATTTTTTAAATCTAAAAATTTAGCATTAGCCACACTCTTTAGTTGCATTAAAGCATAATCTTTAGCAACTTCATTTTTAGCAGAGTGAAAATCCATTACTTTACCTGCAAAATCTTTATATTTTAGCTTATTTCCATCTTGATTATAAAATTTTTCTAACTCTTTATCGTCAATTTTCTCACTGCTAGCTGGCAAGAAATAAGTTGAAATTTCATATATTTTTTTAGTTTTATAATCTTCTTTATGTTCATTCCAAAGCCTTTTTAAATCCTCTTCGTTAATCTTAATATTTTTTTTATCATAATCAATTTTTGCAACACTTAAAGCATCTTGCATAAAATAACTAGAAGCTAACATTTTTAATTCCTCATCTTTGCTAGGAATATTAAAAATTTGATTAAGTTTATCAGCAATTACTTCATTTGCAAGTTGCGTTTCATAATCTTTTGGGGTTAAATTATTGGCATTTAAAAGTTCATAATAAAGGGTTTTGTTAAAGTCCCCTGCAGGATCTTGAAATTCTCTAGTATTTGCAAGTTTTTGTAAAATTTCATTCTCGTTTACACCAATACCCAAATCTTTAGCAAAATTTAACAAAAGCTTATCTTCAACAAGAGAGCTTAAAGCTATATTTTTAATACCTAATTGCTCAGCATTTTCTGGAGTTAAAGCACCATTGCTAATTTGATTATAATAACTTAAAATTTGTCTATATCTAGTATCAAATTCGCTAAAACCTATCTTTTCATTTCCTACGGTTGCAACACTCGAACTTCTATTGAGATTAAAATCATAAGCACCCCAACCTAAAAAGCCAGCGCCAACAAAAGCTATAGTACTAACCCATATAGTAAGAACAAGATATTTTTTGTGATGTTGCATCCAAGTAAGCATATCATTCCTTGATTAAATTTAAACTAGATATTGTATCGTAGAAGTGTTTAACTGGAGTTTAATTATAAAATTTTTGCCAAAAAATATTTGTTCTTTAAATTTTATGATTTTTACAATGAAATTGAGTTATAATTTTATAAAAATTTATTAGGATTGATTTTGGAAATTCCTCATATCCCAGTTCTGCTTAATGAAGTTCAAGAGATTTTTAAAAATCTTAAAACAGGTTATTTTTTAGACTGCACTTTAGGATTTGGCGGGCATAGTGAAGCTTTACTTAAAAATCATCCTGATCTTAAATTCATTGCTTGTGATCAAGATCAACAAGCTTTAGAATTTTCTAAAAAACGTCTTAAAGACTTTCATAATAGGATAACTTTTATACAAAGTAATTTTAGCGAAGTTTTAGAAAAAATTTCACATAAAGAAAAATTAAGAGGTATTTTAGCAGACATCGGAGTTTCTTCATTTCAACTTGATAATAACGAAAGAGGTTTTAGTGTAAATTCTGACTTTTTAGATATGAGAATGAATCAAAACTCCAAAATATCAGCTTATGAGATTATTAATACTTATACAAAAGAACAATTAACTTCCATTTTTAAAGATTATGGAGAATTGCACGATGCACATTTTATTGCTGAAAAAATTTGCCTAGAAAGAAGTAAAAATCCAATCAAAAGTGCCAAGAAACTTTATCAAATCATAGGAAAAGGTAAACAAAATCATAGAAAAATTTCCAAAGCTACTTTAGCATTTCAAGCCATTAGAATAGAAGTGAATCAAGAACTCAAAGCACTTAAAGATTTTCTTAAACATTTAGAAAATTTAAAACCAAAAAACTGCATTTTAGCAATCATTAGCTTTCATTCTTTGGAAGATAGAATAATAAAAAATTTTTTCAAAAAATGGTCAAAAAACTGCATTTGCGATGAAAAAATAATGCGTTGCGAATGTGGAAATAACCATAGCCTAGGGCAAATAATAACCAAAAAAGCTATAAGCACAAGCAAGGAAGAACTTTTAAAAAATCCCCGCTCTAGTTGTGCTAAAATACGGGCTTTTTATTTTAATGATATTGGACAATAAACAATGCTAGAAGATGATTTTATAAAAGAACGCCAAAACATACGCCAAAAAATGCTGAAATTTTCTCGTGCTATAAATCAAGGCAAACCGCTTGATGATGATTTAAGGGATGAAATTTCTAGCGATGATATTTTAAGGCGTCGTTTTAAAAAAAAGACTCCTAATAAATTCTTAAAAGAACTCGATGAAGAGTATGAGTCAAAACATACTAAAAAATCAAATATATATTTAAAAGAAGATCTGATCAATGTTAAATTAGAAGAAAAACAATCTCTTGCTAAAAAAATTTTTTCCAAAATGAAAGAAAGAAAAAAACAAGAAGATAAAAAAACTAAAAAAAATTTTTCATTTGGAAGAAAAAAAATAAACGAGATAAAAAATATTCAAACCAAAGCACCAATTCAAACAAAAAACGATCAAATTCCTACTCAAAATAAAAAAGAAAAAAAAGAATCTATAAAATCTATAGAAAAATTTCAAAAAACTGAACCCAAAATACAAAATTCCCAAACTATAGAAAAACAACCTGATATTAAACAAAGTTTGGAAAATTTACAAAAAAAAATAACACCACAAGAAAACAAGCAAGAACTTCCAAAACCATCGACTCAAACTCAAGAAGAACAACAAAATGATGAAGATGCTCAAAAAGCGAAAAATGTTTTATTAGAAGGCTTCTCTAATGCCACCAAAGAAGATAGAAACCTAAATTTCAATCATCTTCTTTTTGCAGCTTTGCTTGTTAGTTTTGCATTATTTTTATTTGCTCCACAAATTTATATTAGAAATCACATTTATTATCTTAGTAAAGAAATTGCTACATTAAGAACAGAAGAAAGCGTTTTAAACGAAGAAAATAAAGATTTAAAAAGAAGACTTGAAAATATGCGATTTCAAAATCAAATTTTAGATTATTTAGAGTGAATAATCTTATCTAAAACATACTGTTCTAAATTTGCTTTTGGAATTTCTTCTTTTAAAGCTTCTTTGTAAATTTCACCTGCCCTTATAGAGTATTTTTCATAAGCAAAATAAGGAAAATGTAAAGCCCAAGCTTTTTGTATTAATTTTTTTGAGATTATTTTGCGAGTATAAACTTTAAAAATATCATATCCTATAAATGCACAAGCAGTAACCATAACGGCACTTACTATACTGATATGAAAGTCAAGTTTTGTTAAAAAATAATGAGTAATTAAAAGCAATGGCAACAAAATTACAGCACAAAAAACACCAAAATAAATATAAGAATTTAGAATTTTGAAATTAAAATTGAGCTTAGAAGGATCTACAAGCATGCCGTCATTAAAAAGTGCATTTGCTTCTAATAATTCCTTCACTAAAACAGGTTGTTCTGATACTTTAAATAAAAAACGAAGGCTAAATTCTTTAAATTTTTTCATAATCCATGCTTTTTTAATCAAAATTTTATCTAAAGAAAATTAATTCCAACTAAAAATCATTTTCATAAATAAGCACAAGTCTTTAAAGTTTTTTAGATATAATTTAAAATGTCAAATTTTTAAAAATACTTTAGAAAGAAAGCCATGAATTACTATCAAGAACTTAAAAAATACCTTAACAATAATCTTTTTACAAGCTATTCTTTAGAAATTGACTTTCCTAACATTTATAATTTCAAGGCAAATCAAAAAGCCTTTAAAGATATTTTAAATGAAATTATAAAAATTTATAGCAAAGACAAATTTATAAAACAAAACGAACATCAATTTGAAGATGAATTTATATCAAAAGTATTAGAAATTTTAGGGTGGTGCTTTGTAAGACAAGATGAAAAAATCATACAAGGAAAATTGGAAAAACCTGATTTTCTACTTTTTAGCAATGACAAATTAAAATCAAAATACGAAAATTTAGACAAAGAAACAAAAAAATCAAGCAATGATTTCACAATCATTTTAGAGTCAAAAGCTTATAATATAGAAATAGACAATAAAAAAGTAAAAGACAACCCTCACTTTCAAATTCTAAGATATCTAGGCAATCTTAAGAAAAATTATGGTTTTTTAACCAATGGTAGATTTTGGCGTTTTTATGATAATTCTATACTGAATTCAAACAAAGTTTTTTACGAAATCAATCTAGAAAAAATCATTGAAGATCAAAATATTGAAGCTTTTGCGTATTTTTATAGTGTATTTAGCGCTTTTAATTTCACAGAAAAAGAAGATCATTTAGAAATAACTCTACAAAACAATAAACTTTCAAAAATCAAAATAGAAGATGATTTAAAATCTATCATTTACGGAACCAATGGAAATGAATCTTTATTTGAATTCATAGGCTCTAGAATTTACAATAAAACAAAGGCGGATTTAAAACTAATCTATGAAAATTCTTTATATTTTATCTTTAGGCTTTTATTTATTGCTTATTTTGAAGATAAATTTGAAATTATACTAGAAAAACATAAGTATTTTAAAAGTAAAATCAGTCTTAGAACCTTACTTGAAAATTTACAAGAAGATGAAAGCTCAAGTAGTGGCTTTGGAGAACTTGAAAATATTTTCAACATTTACAACAAAGGCAAAGGCAATTTTGACATGCCTGTTTTTAATGGCGGTTTGTTTGATGAGAGCAAAACCGCTCTTTTAAGCACGCCAAAAATCTTTAACGATAAAGATTTAAAATTCATTTTAAACCAATTATTAAATTTTAAAGATAAAAATCTAAGCTTTAAAAGAGATTACAAAACTTTAAGTGTAGAACATTTAGGCACGATTTATGAAGGCTTGCTTTCTTATTTTTTTGAAATAGCAAATGAAGATATTTACTATGTAAGCTATAAAGAAAAATCAAAAGAAATAGAATGTTATTTTGATAATTATGATTTCAAAATTTTAGAAAAATCAAAAAAAGTAGAAAAATACACCTTTTACAAAAAAGGACAAATTTACCTTAAAAATACTAGCAACTCAAGAAAAGCAAGCGCAAGCTTTTACACACCTCAATCCATAACTAATTTTTTAATCCAAAGTGCTTTAAAAGACAAACTAAACAATGAAAATATTTTGAAATTTAAAATACTAGACAATGCTTGCGGTAGTGGACATTTTTTAGTTGGAGTTTTAAATGCTATTACACACATTGTTTTATCAGATTTTGATCATTTTACAAATTTAAAAGAACTTTACGAAGAAGAAAAAGAAAATATTTTAAACTATATAAAAGATTTTGTGCAAGACTATGAAGTAGATGAGAGTGATATTTTAAAACGACTTTTACTAAAACGCATTATTTATGGGGTGGATTTAAACCCTTTTAGCATAGAGCTTACTAAACTTAGCCTTTGGATAGATAGTTTTATCTTTGGAACCCCACTTTCTTTTATAGAACACCACATAAAGTGCGGCAATGCTTTGATAAATTCTAACCTAAGTGATTTTAAAGATTTGATAAAACAAAACTCAAGCAACCTTTTTACAAATTCGATAACACAAGAATTTGAAATTTTACAAGAAGTATTTGAAAAACTTGACAATCTAAAAGATACCAACGAAGAACAAATCAAACAATCTAAACAAATCTATCAAAATGAAATCACACCAAAACTTAATAAACTAAATTTATATCTAAACTATATCAACACGCTTCATTTTGTCAACAAAGAAGAATTACAAATTCTAAAAGCCCTAAGTCAAGATGATATACAAAATTTAAGCCAAAATGAACAAGCAAAAGCTGTCATTAGCAAATATCAAAAAGAATTTAATTTCTTTAACTATGAGTTAGAATTTCCTGAAATCGTAGAAAATCAAGTCTTTAAAGGCTTTGATATCATCATAGGTAATCCACCTTGGGATAAAACTAAATTTAGTGACGATGATTTCTTTCCGCAATATAAAAGCGATTATAGAAGCTTAATCGCTAGCAAGAAAAAAGAAATTCAAGACAATTTGCTAGCGAAAGATTATATAAAGCAAAATTATGAAAAACAAAAAGCATATATAAATGATTTAAGCAAGTATTATAAAAAAGCTTATCCTTTAAACAAAGGCAGTGGAGATGGAAATTTATTTCGTCTTTTTGTAGAAAAAAATCTTTCTCTTTTAAAACAAGATGGAAATTTAGCTTATGTTCTTCCTAGTGCTTTGATGTTTGAAGATGGAAGCTTGACTTTAAGAAAAGAAATTTTAGAAAATAAAACTTTAGAGTATTTTTATAGTTTTGAAAATAGACAAGCTATATTTGCTGATGTGGATTCAAGGTATAAATTTGCTCTTATGCTTATAAAAAACACACAAGCAAATCACACTCACAAAATCAAAACGATGTTTTATAAAACAGATATGAACTCACTAAAAAACAAAGAGGAGATTTTAACTCTAAGTTTAAAAGATATCAAAAAGCTAAGCCCAACTCACCTAGCCTTAATGGAGCTAAAAGACAAACAGGCTTTAGAAATTCTAAGAAAATGCTACAATGCTTTTCAAAACTTGTCTTTTGATTATATAGATTTTAGAAGAGAACTTGATATGACAAATGATAAAGATTGGTTTATAGAAGAGTTTAGAGAAGGACTTTTACCCTTATATGAAGGTAAAATGATACATCAATTTGATGCAAATTTTAGCCAAGCTACTTATTTTTTAGAAAAGGCTAAATTTGATGAGCGTTTAAAAAGCAAAGAACTTTCAAGAGCTAAAAAGGCCACCGGTAAAGAGCCAAAGCCTGATTTGATAAAATACGATAGAGAATTTTTTAGACTTGGATATAGAGCCGTTGCAAGAGATACCGATGAAAGAACCTTGATAGCTTCTTTATTGCCAAAAAATTGTGGTTTTGGACATAGTATGTTTGCAAATGCACCAAAACAATATATTGTAAAAGATGATGAAATTTATATGGATATAGTGCCTTATGAAAGGGTTTTATTTGTTTTGGCTTTGTTAAATTCTTTAGTGGTTGATTTTATCATAAGAAATATGGTACAAATCAATGTAAGCAAAACCTATCTAGAAAGAATTCCTCTGCCTCAACCAAGTGATAAAGAATTTCAAAACAATGAAATTTATAAAACCCTCGCTAAAAATGCTTTACTTTTACAGCTTTACAATGATCAAAATCGTCATTTTGATGAGCTAAAACAAGAATTGAATATAAAAAATGAAGAAATTCCAAAAACGAAAAAAGCTTATGATATCTTAAGAGCAAAAAATGATTTATTGGTTAAAAAACTTTATGATTTAAGTGATGATGAATTTTCTTACATGATAAGCACTTTTAAGGTATTCAATGAAAAGCAAAGTGAATACATAACCTTGCTAAAAACTATATAAACATTTATATAGTTTTTAAAATTTAATTTTTACCGATAAGTTCTTCTGTGATTCTAGCGATTTCTAATTCTTCATCTGTAGGAATAACAAGCACTTTAACTTTAGAATTTGCATGATTTATCATTCTTTCGCCCGAAATCCTTTGCTTGTTAAGCTCAAAATCTAACTCAATACCAAGATGAGCCAATCTCTCGCATACTTTTTGGCGAACCAGACTATCGTTTTCTCCTATACCGCCGGTAAAAATAATAGCATCGGTTTTTGGCAACACAGCAAAATAAGCTCCTATGTATTTTACAAGACGATAACAAAACATATCAAGAGCCAAGCGTGCTTTATCATTACCTTGTTCTATCCCTCTTTCTATATCTCTAAAATCATTAAACCCACAAATTCCATATACTCCACTTTTTTTATTCATCAGTGTGTCTATTTCTTCTATAGTTAAACCTTTAATATGGCTTATAAAAGGTAAAATAGCAGGATCTATATCCCCACAACGCGTTCCCATAACAAGCCCCTCAAGTGGAGTAAATCCCATAGAAGTATCGACGCTCTTACCTTTTTCTATAGCACATACACTTGCACCATTTCCAAGATGAGCAGAGATAACGTTTAGTTCGCTTTTATCTTTTTTAAGCAAACTTGCCGCTCTAGAACTAACAAAAGCATGAGAAGTCCCATGAAAACCATATCTTCTAATATTATACTTATCATAAAAATCATAAGGCAAAGCATACATATAAGCAAAATCAGGCATGGTGCGATGAAAAGCTGTATCAAAAATAGCCACATTTGCAACACTAGGTGCGGCTTTAATCATTGTTTTTATACCTGCTAAATGAGCAGGATTATGCAAGGGAGCAAAAATACTAACCCTATCTATCTGTTTAAGAACATAATCATCTATTAAACAATGCTCGCTTAAATTTCTTCCCCCATGAACTATACGATGGCCACAGCCATCAAGAGCATTTAAATCCGCTAAAATTCCTGATTCTTTGAAGAGTTCATTGACTATACGAAGTCCTTCTTCGTGATTCTTTATCGTTAATTCTCTTTCAAAACTTTCATTATTTAAAGCATTTTTTAATATAACTTTTGAATTTTGCTCTCCAATTTTCTCTACCCAACCACTCGCTTTAACGATTTTATTATCAAAAAATTTAAATTTAATCGATGAAGAACCTGAATTTAAAACTAAAATTTTCATTCATTATTCCTTTCTATTGAGCTTGTATAGCACTTAAAATAACAGTATCTACAATGTCATCTACCAAACATCCACGACTTAAGTCATTAACAGGTTTTTTAAGACCTTGCAAAATAGGACCGATTGCTAAAGCATTAGCGGTTCTTTGAACTGCTTTGTAACAAATATTTGCTGCATTAAGATCAGGAAAAATATATACATTTGCATGGCCTGCTATCTTAGAATTTGGCATTTTCTTTGCTGCAGTTTTTAGGTCATAAGCACAATCAAACTGCATAGGACCATCTATATTTAACTCAGGGTATTTTTCTTTAGCAATCTTTAATGCTTCTTTTACAAGATCTACGCTTTCCCCTTTGCCACTATCACCACTAGAATAAGAAAGCAAAGCTATTCTTGGTTCAAGTCCAAAAGACTTAGCAGTCATAGCACTTACATAAGCACTAGTTGCAAGTTGTTCAGCACTTGGACTTGGATTTACAGCACAATCAGCAAAAGCTAAAACTTGATCTTTCAATCCCATAAAGAAAATTCCTGAAACAGAACTAATACCTTCTTTGGTTTTGATAAGCTGCAATGCAGGGCGAATCGTTTCAGCTGTAGTAGTTGATGCTCCACTAACCATAGCATCAGCTTTTCCAGTATGTATAAGCAAAGTTCCAAAATAAGTTTTATCCTGAACTAGTATCTTAGCCTCTTCTAAACTCATTCCTTTAGATTTTCTTGCCTCGTAAAAAATGGAAGTAAATTCTTGATTATATTCTGAATTGAGTGGATTTATAATTTGTATGGTACTTAAATCAAGGCTTAATCTAGCAGCATCTTGTTTGATTTTTTCTTCATCACCCAATAAAATAAGATCAACAACTTTACTTTTTAATAAAATTTCAGCAGCTTTTAAAATTCTCTCATCATTGCTTTCTGGCAAAACAACAGTTTTTTTGTTTTTTACGCTTTGTTTAATCAATTCATATTTAAAACGATGTGGAGTTATAAAATCATACTCTTCAAGCTTTTGCACTTCTTCAAAATTAAAATTTTCATTAATCAAAACATAATTACGACCCTCTAGAACATGATCGAAATATTTTTGGGCTATAAGTTTATCTTCATCATTAATAATAGCAGCGATAGGGGTATTAAGATTTTTAGCCAATTTTATACTAAGATCAAATCCATCAAGTATTCCAAATTCACAAAAGCTGTTTACAAGCACAAAATCGTATTTGCGTTTTAATTCTTCGTATTCTTCTAAAATGACGTTGAAAAAATGATGTGGATCTTTGCTAAATTCCTCCATTGCCTCTCTAAAGGTAAAACCATAAGCACTTTTTACAGTTTGATTGATATTAAATTCTTCCAACCAATCTTGCAAAATAGGGACACGATGTATATATATCACAGGACAATAAATTGCGATATTTTTGTAAATTTTGCTATAATTTTTAAGCAAAGTTGTACTAATAATAGTATTTAACTCATCACATCTAGATCTCATCAAATAAAGATTTGCCATTATTTTCTCCTTGAATTTATAAATATGGAACACTTTTTGCTTTTTTTAATTTTAACAAAAAAAATAAAATTTCATATTTTAAAGGACGAAAATGAAAAAAGTTTTATTTTATGTGCTACCATTTGCGTTTTTTGGTTGTTCTGCAACGGTTGACCCGCAAATTTCAATGAAACCACCTGCTTATGTAGAAGAACTTGCGCCAAAACAAAGCAATAATGTAGAAAGTGCACCAGGATCGCTTTTTGGCAAAGGAGATAATCCTTTATTTTCAGATAAAAAAGCTATGAATGTAAATGATTTAGTTACAGTTGTTATACAAGAAAGCACCACTCAAAGCACACAAGCTAACAAAGCAACAAGCAGAACCAATACCTCAAATTTAGGTGGAGGTACTTTAACAGGAAGTTCAGGGCTGGTAGCCAGTGCTCTTAATAAAGTCAATGCTTATTCTAATATAGGCTTTCAAACCAATAGCACAAACAACTACACAGGAACAGGTTCACAAAGCAGAAATGAAAGTTTCAATACTACAATTTCAACACGTGTGATTAAAATTTTATCAAATGGTAATTATTTTATCGAAGGTTCAAGAGAACTTTTAATCAATGGAGAAAAACAAATCATACAATTAAGCGGTGTTATTCGTCCTTATGACATCGGTCAAGACAATACCATAGATAGTAAATATATAGCAGATGCTAAAATTCTATATAAAACAGAAGGTGAAGTGGATAGAAGCACAAGAAAACCTTGGGGTAGCAAAGTTATAGAAGCAATATGGCCATTCTAAAAAGCAAGGTTTAACCTTGCTTTTTATACTTTTATTCTTTTGCAGCCCTACTTTTAACCTCATCTTCAACTTCAGCTAAAAATCTATCTACAAGTTCATTTTCTTTTAATTTAGCTACAACTTCACCGTGCCTTATAACAAGTCCTTGATTTTTCCCAAAGGCTATAGCCACATCAGCACCTTTAGCTTCGCCTAAAGCATTTACCACACAACCCATTACGCTGATATTTAAAGGTTCTTTTATATGCTTGGTTTTTTCTTCTACGATTTTAATCGCACTTAATAAATCACTTTGAATCCTACCACAAGTTGGGCATGAGATGATGTTTACCCCACTTTTTTGCACCCCACTATCTTGCAAAATCGCTCTTGCTACGCGAATTTCTTCTTCAAGCTCACCCGTCATAGAAACACGCATGGTATCACCTATACCTTTAAGAAGTAAATTTCCTAAAGCTATAGAACTTTTTACAGTGCTATGAAATTGAGTTCCTGCTTCAGTTACTCCTAAATGAAAAGGATAGTCACAAAGCGGTCTTAATCTCTCATAAGCTTCTATGGTTTTTTGAGTGTCTGAAGTCTTCATGGAAATTTTAATATCAAAAAAATCCAAATCCTCTAAAAGCTTGATATTATACATCGCACTTTCTAACATAGCATCGACACCATAACCCAATTTATCGCTAAATTGTTTTTCTATGGAGCCGTGATTTACACCGATGCGTATAGGGATACCCCGTTCTTTACATGCTTTTACTACTTCTTTAATATTTTCTTTAGAGCCTATATTGCCAGGATTTATACGCACTCCATCGATAAATTCAGCACAATACACAGCCAAATTATGATTAAAATGAATATCTACAATCAAAGGCAAAGGGCTTTTAGCCTTAATCTCTTTTAAAGCCCTTGCATCAGCCCTATCCAAGCACGCCAAACGCACTATGTTTGCTCCTGCAAAATAAAGACGATTGATTTGCTCTAAAGAACCTTCTATATCTCTTGTCTTGGTAAAAAGCATAGATTGAACTGAAATGGGTGCATCACCACCTATTAAAACATTTCCTACTTTAATTTGTCTGGTTTTAAATCTTTTATACTCCATAACTTCACTCTTTGAAAAATTTTAATATCAAATTTTAACTTTTTATTGCTTTAATTAAAGTTTATTTTTGATAATATATTTAAATTTCATGCATTTAAATATTTATGAATCATACATATAAATCCAATACAATTAAAAAGAGGTTATATGCAAAATCTTTTACTTTATATAAAAAATAACCTAACTCCAACCCTAGCCCAAATTCTTTTACAAGCTTTAAAAAATTCAAATAATGAAAAATTTTTTAACTTTGTTTTGGAAAATATTGAAACAATTTGCACTTGGCTTAATTCTAGTGAATTTAAGAATAGATACTTATCAACAAAACATCCTTATCCACCTTTAATCAATCCTAATTTCATAGAAATAGACGCTAGTCGACATTGTGCAGAATTAGCTTGGGATTTAAATTTGCCCTTGCCTAAACATTATAAATTTATCTATATTTCTCCGCATGGCGTTGGAGCAGCAGCATTTTTAAGATACCTTAATCAATGTTGTGATGTAACTTGTTTTGCTTCTTGGGTTTTGCCACCTGATGCCAAAGAAAGATATTGTATTAATTACATGTGTCTCAATGATAATACAATTGCTCAATATGCTATTAATATATCAGAAATTAATCTACCTTATTTTGATAAATATCTATCTTTATTAGATTTTAATTCTAAGATTATTTGCGGAGTTCGCGATCCAATAGGAATTTTAAAACATAGCTGGGGAAGAGATTGGAGTAAAGTTTTAAGAAACTATCCGTCTGAATTTAATCTAACTTATGATTGGCGTTATTATATTGACTATCTTACTCATCAAAATCATAAAATTAAAATCGATATAAACAAACTACAACAAGAAGTTTTTATCATCTCTTATTTATTAAAATATTTCAATAAAGATAATGTATACTATCTTGATATGGAAGAAATCCGCCAATCAAAGGCCTTCGATACCATGAATTTACTTGCTATAAATTTTAATTTTACCCCCCCCCATAAAGATAAATTAGATTTATTTAAAATTAAAGAATTTAGAGGCTATATTCGCTATCTTTTTCCTATTACACTCTATGCAAATTCTAAAGATATTAATAATACCTTTTATCTTAATACCCCTAAAAATAATAAAAATTTTAATATTGATAAAGCTTCTAGCATTCCCATAATTTTAGACAGAAAACACATTAACCATGAAAAAATAGATATAATTCAAGAAATTATCAAAAATGACCTATGCAATGACATGGGCGTATATGTTGATAAAAATGATTTTAAACAATTAGAACAAAACAATCTTTTATTTTCAACAATTAAACATTATTTGTATGATTTTTTATATCAAATTAAAATAACTATAGATGAAACCGAATCAAAAATGATAAAAGAAAAAGATGTAATAGATTATTTTATAAAAAATAAATCACTTATTCACACTTTTTTTAATATTTTTGAAAATGATCTAAATCATTTAAAACAAAAATTTCCCAATATAATTGCCTCTTGGACATACTATAAAGAATTTGAAAAAATATACAAAGAATAAATAATTATATCACCTAGACAAAATCAATAGGATCAATATCCGCACTTGTATTTTTAAATTGCAAAATATAATTTTCAATCCCTACTAAAGCTTTATGATTTTCACTTCTGAGTAATAAATAAAAACGATATTTTCCATGCAACATTTCAACTCCACAAATTCCATAGCCTACCAATTCTACTTGTTTAATATTTTTAAATTGATAGGCAAGTTTTTCACAAAGCTTTTGCACAGATTGTTGATCTTTATCTTCTATAAGAACTCTTAAAAGGCGTTTAAATGGAGGATAAAGATCTTTTCTATTTTCTAACTCATCTTTTAAAAAAGCATCATAATCCTCTATATATCTTTCAAAAAAAGCTCTATTTTTTGTTTGTAAAAGCACTCTTGCTTCACCTTTACGCCCTGCCCTACCCGCAACTTGCATAGCCAAAGCTAAAGTTTCTTCACTCGCTCTAAAACTAGGACGCAACAAATACTCATCAAGTCCTAAAATCACACTCAAATCCACACTATGATAATCATGTCCTTTAGCAAGCATAGAAGTACCAATAAGTATATCGATCTTATTTTCATTAAAGTCTTTTAAAATGGTATTAAGTTTTTTAACGCTTGTGATTTCATCGCTATCAAATTTTGCTATTTTTGCCAAAGGTAAAGCATTTTGCAAAAGCTCTAAAAGTTCCGCAGTTCCCATTTTTCTAGCTTCTAACATTTCACCTTGACAACTTGGACAATTTTGCTCTATCAAAGAAGTATAATTACAATAATGGCACTTTAAAACATTTTTCTTTTTATGCATACTCATAGCAATAGAGCAAAAAGGACATTTTATCGTTTCTCCACAATCTTTACAAATGATTTGCCTAAAATTAGCCCTTGTAGGTAAAAACACTATAGCTTGTTTTTGATGTCTTAAGCTTTTTTCTAATTCGCTTAAAAGCATAGGTGTTATACCGAGCTCATTTTCATCATATAAAAAATGTTTTTTACTCTCAAAAAAAGTTCCTTTTAGTCTAAAACTTTTTTGTTTGTAAAAACTCGTTAAAGATGGGGTTGCAGAACCTAAAACCACTTTAATATTATTTTTTTGACTCAAAAAAAGTGCTAAATCTCTTGTATTGATAAAAGGCTGATTAGAAGCCTTATAAGAATTATCATGTTCCTCATCTACCACAATAAGTCCTAAATTTCTAAAGGGTAAAAACAAAGCCGATCTTGCACCCGCTACTAAAAGTACTTCTCCCTTGCAAAAACGCTCTAAATATTCTTGCTTTTTTTTCTTTGAAATTTTGGAATGCCACAGGAAAAAATTATCCTTAAAATACACTTCTAAACGCTTTTGCATTTGTGGAGTGAGTGCAATTTCTGGCATTAAAAGTAAAGCTTGCTTACCCTGCTCTAAACACTCTTTTATCAAAGAAATATAAATTTCAGTCTTGCCGCTACCTGTATCAGCAAAAAGCAAAGAATGATTTTCTTTTTGAAGAAAGCTTAAGGCATTTTGTTGTTGATTGCTTAGCTTAGGAGTATTTTTAAAAAACATTTTTTGACATTCATACTTAGGACTGGTTTCAAAAAAGCCCAAAACAAAACCAAGTTTTGAAGCATAATAATAAACAATAAAATTTGCCAATTCAAATTGCAAAGGAGTTAAAAAATACTTTGTAATTTCTTTAATTTCTACAGTTTTAAAATCAGGTTTTTGACATTCTTTAAGCACGATGGCTTTAAGATTTTTTTTAGTTCTTAAATCCACCCACACTTGCGTTAAAGGTTTGATTTCATCAAAACTATGAAAGGTTAAATTATCCAAATACAAACCGCAAATCGCAAGTTCATAATACCTTATATCAGATCTTTGCATCTAGAACTTCCTATGCATTTTAACAAACCCTCTTTAGAGTCATAAACAAATTCAACCATCTCTTTGGCATTTAATGCAAATCTATAGTGATTTTTGCTTATTTTTATCCAAGATTTAAAATCAGAATAAATAGGCGTATCAAGCAAAGAATAATCACAATCATTTAAACAATAAAAGAGTTTTTCTTTAGCTTGATTGTTTTGTGCGTTATCTAAAATTTCTGGAAAATTTAAATTTTTAAGCCTCATTTGACTACGCATTAAGGCAAGAGCTGAGCTTAGCATTTCATAGTCCATTTTTAATTTTAAAATTTTGACCTCATCTTTTGTAGTATTGATAAAAGACAAAGACAAACTTGATAAAATTCCTAAAATCAAAACCACAAAAACAAGTTCAAGCAAAGTAAAAGCTTTATTCATTTCGTCGGGAGTTCTTCATTGATAGCTTTTATTAGTTTTTTAAGTTCTCTTTCTAAAATATAATTTTCATAACTTTTTTTAACAAACGCATCTACAAAGCGTTTAAGTTCTATTTTTTTAGTACCGCCAGAAATCAAAGCGATATCATCTTCTAAAAAATTTGCAAATTCTTCACTGCACTTAACAATGAAATCTTTTGCATTAACATTAACAATGACTTGTTTTAGATTATCTGCCAAGAACAGCCTCTATTTTCTTATAAATATCTTCGCTTTCTATATTGCGAGATTTAAGTTCTTCTTCTAAACGCATGATTTGATTACTCTTTGCTTCATTTTGTGCTTTTACACTTACAAGCTCATTTCTCAAAACCTCATTAGCTTCGCAAACTTCGTTATATTTTTCAATTAATTCATTTACTTTATCTGTCATAGTATTGATTACTTTTTCATCAAACATATTTTTGCCTTCTTAAGAATTTTGTAATTTATGGAAAATATTATTTGATATTGTAGCAGAAAAAAATTTAAATTTAGGTTTTTATTGTCAATTAATTTTTAATTAAAGCATTTTCTTTTAAAATTTTTTCAAAAATAAAAATAAAGTAGAAAAATGTTAGAACTCACAAGTGAATTTAAACCCAGTCCTGATCAACAAGAAGCCATAAAAGGCATAGTAAAAAGTATAAAAAAAGGCAACAAATATCAAACCCTACTAGGCGTTACAGGAAGTGGAAAAACCTTTACTATGGCAAATGTCATTAAAGAACTTAATATGCCCGCTCTTATCATGAGTCACAACAAAAGCCTTTGTGCACAACTTTATAGCGAATTTAAAGGCTTTTTTTCTAAAAATCATGTGGAGTATTTTATATCTTATTATGATTATTATCAACCCGAAGCCTATATCCCACGCACTGATGTTTTTATAGAAAAAGACAGTTCCACAAATGAAGACTTAGAACGCTTAAGACTGAGTGCTACTGCTTCACTTTTAAGTTATGAAGATGTAGTTTGTATAGCTAGCGTTTCGGCAAATTATGGACTTGGTAATCCCAATGAATATATAGGCATGGTTTTAATCTTTGAACTAGGTATGCAAATTTCACAAAAAGAACTTTTAAAAAAACTTGTAGACATGGGCTATAAAAGAAATGATAATTTTTTTGATCGTGCGGATTTTAGAGTTCAAGGAGATATTATAGACATTTATCCTGCTTATTATGAAGATGAAGTAGTAAGACTTGAATTTTTTGGCGATGAGCTTGATGCTATGTATCATTATAATGTTTTAGAAAATAAAAAAGGCAAAGATTTAAGACGCTTTATACTCTATCCTACAAGCCAGTTTAGCGTGGGTGAAACAAGGTTAAAACAAGCGATAAAAGACATAAAAGCGGAACTTAACGAACGCCTTGCTTATTTTGAGCATGAAAATAAGCTCGTAGAACATCAACGCCTTAAGCAACGTGTTGAATTTGATCTTGAAATGCTTACAAGCACAGGAATGTGTAAGGGTGTTGAAAACTATGCAAGACATTTAACAGGACTTAAAGAAGGCGATACTCCTTATACGCTTTTTGATTATTTTGCGATTAAAGATAGAAAATTTCTTGTCATAGTCGATGAAAGCCATGTATCTTTACCTCAATTTAGGGGTATGTTTGCAGGAGATAGAAGTAGAAAACAGACCTTGGTTGATTATGGTTTTCGTTTGCCCTCAGCCTTGGATAATCGTCCTTTAATGTTTGATGAATTTATCCATAAAAATTGTCAATTTCTTTTTGTTTCAGCTACACCTGCACCCTTAGAACTTGAACTTAGCAAAGAAAATATCTTTCATCAAATCATGCGTCCTACGGGATTACTTGATCCTTTGATAGAATTAAAAGATAGTGATAATCAGGTTGAAATTTTATTTGATGAAGCCAAAAAAATCATACAAAGAAATGGACGCGTTTTAGTCACCGTGCTAACTAAAAAACTTGCTGAAGAGCTTACAAGGTATTATTTAGAGCTTGGTATAAAAGTCAAATACATGCACTCAGACATCGATGCTATAGAACGCAATGAAATTATAAGAGGCTTAAGAAGCGGTGCCTTTGATATGCTAATTGGTATTAACTTACTTAGAGAAGGACTTGACTTGCCTGAAGTTTCACTCATTGCCATTATGGATGCAGATAAGGAAGGATTTTTAAGAAGTACTACAAGTTTAATCCAAACGATGGGAAGAGCAGCCAGAAATGTCAATGGTAAGGTTTTACTTTTTTGCAAAAAGATTACAAAATCCATGCAAGAAGCTATGGATATTACCAATGAACGCCGCAAACTTCAAATGACTTATAATAAAAAATACAATATTACCCCAACTTCAGTCAAACGCCACATCGAAGAGAGTTTAAAAAATGAACAGGATTTAGCTGAAATTTATCGCAAAGGTAAAAAACTAGAAAAAATGCCTGCTAGCGAAAGAGCAAAAATTGTCAAAGAACTGAGAAAACAAATGCTTGAAGCGGCTAAAGCACTTGAGTTTGAAAAAGCTGCTGCAATTAGAGATGAGATTAATAAATTAAGGGATTTATAATAAAAATATATCCTTTGTTCTAACTCCTGCATCATTAAACAAAGCACTTAAAATTTCCTACTGAAAGTCTTGCAAGGAGTGCTTTTCTTTTAAAACTATACCTATAACCCCTTTGGTTTTTTCCCATCTTCTATAGACAAATACATAGCGTTAGCATTGAGCAGGGTGTTTGTACAAACACTTACCCTTTCTTTATTTGTTACAACTCATTAAGCAATAGCAATCTCATAGGATAAGAATCACCAAAGCTATAAGCTTCATTTATGTGCTTTCTATTTTTTTACCCAAGAATTATCGAATTAGTATTAAAAATAAAATCAAAAATAGTTTTTTTACAGCTTGCAATTTTATAAAGATAATTTCCAAAAATTAAAGCCAATATAAAAGCTATAATCAGCGTTATTAAAATTTCTAGCATACTTTTCCTTTAAAATTTTTCAGGATAAGCATAAAAAATAAATAAAGAACTAGCAGGAAAAATCCTGCTAATTTTTTTTAAAGATAACCCGCTGCCATAGCGATAAAATATCCTGCTATACAAGAAGTGATTACACCTATAAGACCTGGTAAAATAAAACTATGATTGATAACAAATTTACCAATGCAAGTAGTACCTGATCTGTCAAATTGTATAGTAGCCAAATCACTTGGATAAGTTGGTAAAATATAATACCCATAACAAGCAGCCGCAAAAGCAACTATTACGCCAGGTTCAACACCAATTCCTAAAGCCAAAGGAACAAAAGCCGAAATAGCCGCTGCTTGAGAGTTTACAAATTTTGAAATTAAAAGAAGCATTACAGCATAAGTCCAAGGATGCTCTTTTACTATATCTCCAAGTGCTGCTTTCATCATAGGAGTATGAACTGCAAACATAGTATCAGCCATCCAAGAAATTCCAAAAACCGCAACAAGTGCTATCATACCTGACTTAAAAATTTCATTAGAGCTGATTTTCTTTGCATCTGTTTTAGTAAAGATGATGATCAAAGAACCTGCTAAAAGCATAAACATCTGAATGACTGAAACCATAGATAAAACATCCATTTTAGGATTACCTAAAGCATCTACTTGAGGAATGCCATTTTTTACAACTTGTCCCCAATTTGGACGTAAAAAATCAAATACGCCTAGTAAAGCCACTAAAGCAATAGCTCCTAAGAAAATCCACATTGCAACCCAATTGCTTTTTGGAAGTTTAACGCCTAAAAGTGTTTTAGAATCCCCATAAACATATTTTTTAAATTCAGGATCTTTAAGTTTTTCTTGGAATACTTCATCTTTATCCAAATCTTTTCCTCTAAACCAAGAAAAAATTCCTATACACAATACGCCAAACAATGTACTAGGTATAGTAATTTGAAGAAGATTGATATAACCATCAAAACCCACTAATTTATGATTAGCATTTAAAAGCAAAGCAGTCAAACTCACAACAGCTACAGATACAGGAGATGCAATAATACCCATTTGTGATGATATAGAAGCTGCTGCCATTGGACGTTCAGGACGAATACCATTTTTAATCGCTATATCATAAATAATAGGCATAATAGTATAAACCACATGTCCTGTTCCACAAAGTATAGTCAAAAAGCAGGTTACAAAAGGTGCTAATATTGTTAAAAACTTAGGATTGCGTCTTAAAATTCTTTCTGCTATTTGAAGCATAACATCAAGACCACCGCTTGCTTGCAAAGTTGCACTTGTAACCACTACCGCTAAAATTGTAAGCATAACATCTATAGCTGGTTTTCCAGGTTTTATGTGAAAAGCAAATACAAGCATTAAAATGCCTATACCACCAAGTAAACCAAGCACTATGCCGCCTTTTTTTGCACCGTAAAAAAGACAAATTAAAACGATAATGATTTGAATTGCAAATTGCCCTCCCTCACTAAGGCTTGTTAAAAAGTCCATTTTAACTCCTTTGAAAAATTGATATTTAAAAACAATTATCATTGTATCACATTTTTAAATTAAAGAATAATATTTCTAAAAATAAAACAATAATTTTTTAAATTATTTAAATTAAATTTAAATATAATACAAAAGTGTAATGGATTTGATACACTGATAGAATTTTATCCTTCAAGTTCATATAATTTTTTTCTATCTGTAGAACTTGCTATATTAAGATGTTTGCGATATTTTGTAATAGTTCTTCGCCCTATATCAACTTTAAATTCTTCTTTGATTAATTCTAAAATTTTACTATCGCTTAAAGGTTTATTGCGATCTTCATTCTTTACTAAATTGGCTACAAATTCTTTAACACCTACATTTGAAGTCTCTCCCTCTTCATCAAGAGCAAAAGCAAAAAAATCACGCAAAGGGATAAGTCCTCTTTCACAACTTAAATATTTATTTGCTACAGCTCTTGATATAGTTGAAGCGTTGCGTTCTAAATCAAGCGCTAAATCCTTAAAAGTCATAGGTTTTATCTCTTTTCCCATGAAAAAATCATATTGATATTCTACTATCATAAGCCCTATTTTATAAAGAGTAGCTTTTCTCATCGCTAAAGCATCAACTAGATTTTTCGCTTCTTTGATATAATGACTTAAAAAATCATGCTCTAAACCATCAGTTTGGATTGAAATTTCAGGATAATAATCATCATTGATTTTTACTTTAATTTCACCATTTTCTTTATAAACAAAAATATCAGGAACAATTGTACGAGAATCTTCAAAATATTCCAAAAAAGGAGGAGTGCTAAAGCGCTTAAGTATAGCTAATGCTTCTTTATACAAAGGCTCTTTGGTATAGTTTTGTATATTTTCAAAGTCCATAATCAGCATTCTACAAAACTCATCAATATCTTCATCTAACTCCATATTTTCAAGAGCAAACACAAATGCTTCTTTATAATCCTTAGCCCCTACTCCTACAGGATCTAAAAATTTAAATCTTGCTCTTACACGCTCGATTTCTTCCAAGGAATACTCTTTTAAAAATTCTTCATCATGTTCAAAATATCCTTCCTCATTTAAGCATTCTATAATTTTTTTTGCAAGTTCTTGAGATTTGTTTGTAGGAAACAAAGGAGGAAGAATCTGTTCATTTAAAAGCTCATAAACACTTTTTTTGGCAAGTCCTTTATTATCCACAAAAGCCGAATTGACATTATATTTATAAAATGAATCAAAATAATTCTTACCCTTATCATGAGTTTGTATCGAATCTTGAATATTTAAGAAAGGATTATCCTCAGCAAATTTATCTAAATTTTCTTTTAAATCCTCTATGTTTGCTTGTAAAATTGGCAACCAAGAGCGTAAAGTTTGAGAAATTTTAGTCTTAGGTGCTTGGGTGATTTTTTGCTTTAACATCAATCAAGGAGTTTAAACTCCGCTCCTAAATAATACTTTTTCACATCTTTGTTGGTTGCAATTTCATCAGCATTTCCACTAGCAAGTAAAGAGCCTGATCTTATAACATAAGCCCTATCGCAAATAGCCAAAGTCTCGCGCACATTATGATCGGTGATTAAAACCCCAATTCCTAATCTTTTAAGCTCTTTAATTAAGGTTTGAATTTCAGCCACTGCTATAGGATCAACACCTGCAAAAGGCTCATCAAGAAGCAAAAACTTAGGTTCACACATCAAGCTTCTAGCGATCTCGCAACGCCTTCTTTCGCCTCCACTTAAACTTAAACCTTTTCTTAAACGAATAGGCTCTATGCTTAAAAGTTCGAGCATTTGCTCAACTTTATCATGTAAAATTTTTTTATCTTTATAAAAAATCTGAGCCGCTAAAAGCAGATTATCTTCTACACTTAAATCCTTAAAAATACTGCTTTCTTGAGGTAAATAACCTATCCCTGATCTAGCTCTCTTATTTAAAGGATCTTTTGTTACATCTAAACCGTCTAAAAGGACTTTTCCACTACTTGGGGAAATAAGTCCACATATCATATAAAAAGTTGTCGTTTTTCCTGCACCATTTGGTCCTAAAAGCCCCACAACTTCTCCACTATTAACCTCTAAAGAAATGCCATGTATAATCTTAGTTTTTTTAATAATCTTTTCCAAATTGACAATTTCTAATTTACTCATAAATTTCATACTTTCTTTTGTTATCTTTAATGCTAATTTTGATCTGGATACTAGAAATTCCAAATTTTATCAAAGTTTTTTTCAAATTTTCACCGCCCCATTCAACCAAATGTAAACCTTTTTCAAAAAAATTTTCAAATAAACCATTTATTAAAAGTCCTTCTAAACCTTCTTGATAAATATCATAATGATAAATGCAAATATCATGATTTCCATATTTTTGCATAGTAGAAAAAGTTGGAGAATCCACCCTTGCATCAAGACCAAGAAATTGAACCCAAGCTTGCACTAAGCTTGTTTTTCCACTGGCTAAATCTCCTTGAAGCAAAACAACACCTTCTTTAGGCATCGTTTTAAGCATCGTTTTGATCTCATCTTTTGCTAAAACAAATTCTTTCATAATTTTACCACATATTCATTTTGTGCGTTTTTAGGAATGCTTTTCGTATTAGGTAAAGCTAGCACTTTATATTTTTGGGTGTATTCAGTAAAATGCAAAGTGATAATATCACCTACCTTAACCTCTTTACTCGCTTTAACAATAACACCATTAATCCCTACCACGCCACTTTTACACATATCTTCAGAAATGGCTCTTCTTTTTGTGATATTAACTACATTTAAAAATTTATCTACTCTCATAAAGGCAATTTTAACAAAAAAAATCAATTTTTGGAACAAAATTTGCTTATGCCTTTGCTTTATTTTTTAAGAAAATAGCAAGTAAAAACTTTTCTTTAATGAAATTTGGATACAATATTTATAATTTTCAAATCTATTTTAACAAAGGATATCTTATGAAAAATGAAGTAAAAAAAGTAGTTTTAGCGTATTCTGGAGGGCTTGATACGAGCATTATTTTAAAATGGCTTCAAGATGAATATAATTGTGAAGTTGTAACTTTTACAGCAGATATTGGTCAAGGTGAAGAACTCGAACCAGCAAGAAAAAAAGCCCTTTCTTTAGGTATAAAAAAAGAAAATATTTTCATTAAAGATTTAAGAGATGAATTTGTTAAAGATTATGTATTTCCTATGTTTAGAGCCAATGCGATTTATGAAGGAGAATATCTTTTAGGAACAAGCATAGCAAGACCACTTATAGCAAAAACTCAAGCACAAATTGCCCTACAAACAGGTGCTGATGCGGTAAGTCATGGTGCAACAGGTAAAGGAAATGATCAAGTGCGTTTTGAACTTGGTTATCTTGCTTTTAATCCCGATTTAAAAATCATCGCTCCATGGCGTGAGTGGGATTTAAACAGCCGTGAAAAGCTCCTTGCTTACGCACAAAAACACGGCATTGATATTTCTAAGAAAAAAGGTAAATCTCCTTATTCTATGGATGCAAATTTACTTCATATTTCTTACGAAGGACTTGTTTTAGAAGATCCTGTACACGCACCTGAAGAGGATATGTGGAGATGGAGTAAAAGCCCAAAAGACGCTCCAAATGAAAGTGAAATTATAGAACTTGATTTCCAAAAAGGAGATTTAGTAGCCATAAATGGAAAAAAACTAAGTCCTGCAGGACTTTTAACCAAACTTAACGAACTAGGCTGCAAACACGGTATAGGACGCCTAGATATAGTGGAAAATCGCTATGTAGGAATGAAAAGCCGTGGTTGTTATGAAACTCCAGGCGGTACCATACTTTTAAAAGCACACAGAGCACTTGAAAGTATCACACTTGATAGAGAAGCAGCACACTTAAAAGATGAACTCATGCCAAAATACGCAAGTTTAATTTACAATGGCTATTGGTTCTCGCCTGAAAGAATGATGCTCCAAGCCTTAATCGACGAGTCACAAATTCACACCAATGGTAGAGTAAAACTCGAGCTTTATAAAGGCAATGTGATGGTTATAGGACGTGAAAGTGCAAATGACAGCTTATTTAATGCAGCTTATTGTACTTTTGAAGAAGATGAAGTGTATAACCAAAAAGACGCAGCAGGCTTTATCAAGCTTAATGCTTTGCGTTTTATCATCGCAGGAAAAAATGGAAGAAAATTTTAATAAAGGAATATAAATGAAAATATTATTAATCAAAGATGTAAAAGCACTTGGAAAAGCAGGAGAAGTAAAAGAAGTAAAAGACGGATACGGACAAAATTTCTTAATCGCCAAAGGCTTTGCTAAAGCAGCCACTAATGAAGTTTTAAGAAAATATGAAAATGATAAGAAAAAAGAGGCTGAAAATTTACGCTTTGAAATCGCAAATTTAGAAAAACTCAAAGAAGAACTTAGCAAAATCACTCTTGAAATTTCAAAACCTGTAGGTGCAAATGGAAGTTTGTTTGGCGGTGTAACCAAAGATGAAATCGCTCACACCCTAAAAGAACAAAGCCATATAGAAATCGATAAAAAGAGTTTAGAATGTGATACCTTAAAAAGCTTAGGAATCCATGAAGTAAGCGTAAAACTTGGGCATGCAATCCATGCTAAATTTAACATAAATATAAAGGCTGAATAATGTTTCACGCAACAACGATTTTAGCTTACAAAGGTAAAAATAAATCAGTCATTGGAGGAGATGGACAAGTAAGCTTTGGAAACACGGTATTAAAAGGCAATGCTGTAAAGATTAGAAAACTCAACAATGGCAAAGTTTTAGCAGGTTTTGCAGGATCAACCGCTGATGCTTTTAATCTTTTTGATATGTTTGAAAATCTTCTTCAAAGCTCCAAAGGCGATCTTTTAAAAGCGGCAATTGATTTTTCTAAAGAATGGAGAAAAGACAAATACTTAAGAAAACTTGAAGCCATGATGCTCGTACTTGATAGAAATCACATTTTTCTACTTTCTGGTACAGGCGATGTGGTTGAACCTGAAGATGGACAAATCGCAGCCATAGGAAGCGGTGGAAACTATGCACTTTCAGCCGCTAGAGCCTTAGCAAAACACGCTAATTTAGACGAAGAAGAACTTGTAAAATCAAGCCTTCAAATCGCAGGTGAAATTTGCATTTATACTAATACCAATATCAAAACTTATGTAATCGAGGATGAGAAATGAATCTAACCCCAAAAAAAATTGTTAAATTTTTAGATGATTATGTTATCGGGCAAAAAAAAGCTAAAAAAATCATAGCTATAGCTTTAAGAAATCGCTACCGCAGGATGCAACTTAGTCCTGAATTACAAGATGATATCGTACCAAAAAATATCTTGATGATAGGTTCTACAGGCGTAGGAAAAACAGAAATCGCTAGGCGTTTAGCTAAAATGATGGGTTTGCCTTTTATCAAAATCGAAGCGAGCAAATATACTGAAGTAGGTTTTGTAGGTCGTGATGTAGAAAGCATGGTAAGAGATCTTGCTAATGCGGCTTTAAATTTAGTAAAAAACGAACAAAGAGAAAAAAACAAAGATAAAATCGATGAATTTATAGAAAACAAAATTTTAGAAAAACTTTTGCCTCCTTTACCTAAAGGCATTAGCGATGAAAAACAAGAAGAGTATAAAAACAGTCTTGAAAAAATGAGAACCAAACTAAGAAATGGCGATCTTGATGAAAGCACCATAGAGATAGAAATTTCACAAAATATGTTCGATACTAATCCTAACTTACCTCCTGAAATGGGTGCAATGCAAGATATAGTTAAGGTTATAGGCGTTGGCAGTAAAAAAGTCAAAAAAGAAATGAAAATCAAAGACGCTAAAAATGCTTTAAAAAACGAAGCAGGAGAAAAAATCCTAGATCAAGAAAGCATCAAAAGCGAAGCCTTAAAAAGAGCGGAAAATGAAGGGATTATTTTTATTGATGAAATCGATAAAATCGCTGTTTCAAGTGGAAATTCAAACCGCCAAGATCCAAGTAAAGAAGGGGTGCAAAGAGACTTACTTCCTATAGTCGAGGGATCAAATGTACAAACAAAAATAGGTACTTTAAAAACCGATCATATTCTTTTCATCGCTGCAGGAGCTTTTCATCTTAGCAAACCAAGTGATCTTATCCCTGAACTTCAAGGACGCTTTCCTTTAAGAGTGGAATTAGACAGTCTTGATGACAAAGCTCTTTATGAAATTTTAACACGCCCTAAAAATTCGCTTTTAAAACAATACTCCCAGCTTTTAAAAACTGAAAATTTAGAACTTGATTTTGATGATGAGGCTATTAAAGAAATAGCGAAAATAGCTTCAAGGGCCAATGAAGAAATGCAAGATATAGGTGCTAGACGCTTACATACCGTGATAGAAAAATTACTCGAAGATTTAAGCTTTGAAGCTGATGAGTATGCGGGTAAAAAATTCGTAGTGGATAAAAAAATGGTAGAAGAAAAACTTAAAGATATCATAGAAAATAAAGATCTTGCAAGGTATATTTTGTGAAAAGTGGTTTTGTTAGTATTATAGGGCGTACTAATGCAGGGAAAAGCACTTTAATTAATTCCTTATTAGGAGAAAAAATCGCCCTAGTTTCTCACAAACAAAATGCCACAAGGCGTAAAATCAAAGCCATAGTTATGCATGAAAAAAATCAAATCATTTTTATCGATACCCCAGGACTTCATGAAAGCGGTGCTACACTTAATCAACTTCTTATCCAAAGTGCTATTAAATCCATGGGAGATTGTGATGTGATTTTATTTGTGGCTAGTGTTTTTGATAGCACAAAAGACTATGAAAATTTTCTTAGTCTTAACCCACAAGTGCCACACATTATCGCTTTAAATAAAGTAGATTTAACCAACAATGCTACGCTTTTAAAAAAACTTAGCGAATATACACGATTTAGTGAACATTTTAAGGCTATTATTCCTTATTCTTCTAAGAAAAAAAGCTATAAAAAAAGCTTGTTAGATGAGATAGTAAAATACCTTGATGAACATGAGTATTTTTATGATCCTGAATTTTTGAGTGTGAGTAGCGAAAAAGAACTTTATAGGGATTTCATACTTGAAAGTATTTATGAAAATTTAAATGATGAGCTTCCTTATAGTAGCGAAGTACTGATCAATCGCACTAAAAACACACCCAATCTTTTAATCCTAGAAGCCAATATCATCACGGATACTAACTCTCATAAAGCTATGCTTATAGGAAAAGAAGGTTTAACTTTAAAAAGAATAGGCAAAAATGCACGCTTTAAAATTTCAAAACTTGCACAAAAAAAAGTGTTTTTAAAGCTTTTTGTAACAGTGAAAAAAAACTGGCAAAAAGATGAAGAATTTTTAAAAAAACTTTTGAATGATGAAAATTAATTCATTAAATAAAATAAATTTCATAAAATCCACAGATTTACTTTATGCTCAGAAAACGGGAATATCCAAAGAAGACGAACTTTTCAACAATTTAACTGCAGATTTTAAGCTAAGCAAACCCTTTGACTATCAAATAGCTTTTTTTAAACATAATGAAATTTATCATTGTTTTTTAACACCTGTTTGCAAATTAAAAAAAAGTCGTTTTTGCTTTCCTGAACCTTTGATTTTTCAGGCTTTATTTGATGAAAGATTTATTGATGAAAGTGATTATTGTATTTTAAATTTGTATGATCGAACTTTATATTTATATTTTTACCAAGAAGGAAAATTTAGCAATCTTAAAAAAATCGAAAATTTCAACCCAAATAATATTGATTTATTTTTTGAACAAAATCGATTCATAGAACTTTTAAAACACTATGAAAGCAAATTGCTACTTTATAAGGATTTGGATGCAACCAAACATTACTTCTCATCTCAAATAAAATGCTTAAATTTAAACGATATTCTTGATAAAAATAGTTTATTAAAATTAAGTTCATATAGCATAAAAAATTTAAATCAAGATTGTAATTTTATCAAGCATAATAAAATAAAAATATCTCTTTCTTTTAAAATTATATTATTGTTTATTTTTAGCTTTAGTCTTAGTATGATAATTTTATTATTTAAAGATTTTATAGAGTACAAACAAAATAAGGAAATTCAAAATAAAAATTTTATCATACAAGAAGAAATTTTTAGACTAAAACAAGATAAGCAAAGATTGTTAACAAACATACAAGATTTAAATCTTACTCTTTCTAATAAAACATCATCTATACAACAACAAATTTATATTTTATCTATCATAACAAAAGAAATCAATTTAGATAAAAACAAAGCAATCATTCTAAATCAAATCATATCATGGCTTAACTCCAATGAACTTAAAATCACAAATCTTGAATTTGAACAAACAAAAATCATTCTTTCTTTTATCAACGAAAATCACTTTAAAAGAGCATTAAAAAATCTAAATTCAACTTTTAAAATTCTGGATAAAAATGAAGAAACATTTAATATCACATTAGAAGTTATACATGAGTAAAATAGAAGCATTTTTGCAAAATTTAAATCCTAGGGAAAAATTTCTTTTTATTTCTTTTATCTGCCTTTGTGCTTTGTTTTTAGCTTTTAAAATTCACGATAGCTTTTTGGAAGATATTTTTCAAAAAACATTAGTCGAGCATAATTACCTTTCATTAAATGAAGTAAAAATAGAAAATTCACATCTTAAAGAAATAGAGACAAAACTAACAAAACAGATAAAAACAGAGGAGGAAAAATTAAAATACTATAAAGAAAAATTGCATTTATTTTCTTATGATAAAGATTTTTTCAACAAAAAGATCAATAATTTATCTAAAAATTTAACCCTTAATGAAATAAAATTTTCCCAAGAAAACAAAAATTTTATCCATTATAATTATGTTTTTTTAAGTTTAAATGGCGACTTTAAAGATTTACTTAATTTTATACAAAATTTAGAAAATCTTCCTATAGCTTTAAAAATTAATAAAATAAAACTATATAATACACAGGGTTTAAAATTAAAGCTTGATTTAATGTTTAAATTTATTAATTTATAATAATATTAAAATATTGCAATTTAATTATTTTTCTATTAGTATTAGTAAAATATTTTAAATACAAAAACTCGATATAAATTTCCTAGCTCATCCTAAGCCTTTATTCTCTCTATCAATGGTAGAATTTTGAGAAAGATTTGCTTTTATGGCAACAACCCTAAGCAAAGGTGGGCTTGGAATAAGCACTCTTTTATTGTTATTGGAACTGGATTTTTTAAAACTAGTGCTTCTGCAAGAATGCTATATAAACAAAATAATACAAGATGCGATACTGGTTATATAGGAAAATTTACTTTAAGAATATTATTTGCCGGTATTGGTTTTATGACCTTCACAAAGTCTAATAAACAACAATGGTTTACCAATATCCATGGCTTGGATTATCATGGGTTATGGTTTGTAGCAAGTATGCTTGGAAATCTCGTTGCAAAACTTATAGGAAATGTCAATATTAAAAAATATACTCTAAATAAAAATATTAAAAATCAAATTTTAATTGTCTCATTAAGCTTAAAATACGAAATACACTAAAGTTGAAAATTGATATTAATATTTCTTTTTTATTTACAAAAAGTAACATTATGACATAAATCATATAAAAATATTACCAAGTTATACATATTTTTAATTTCTTGTCTATAATTGATAAATAAAAATACATAAAGGATATATAAATTGAGTAAAAATGTAAAAAATTTAGATACTTTATTTTTTGGACATCCAAAACCACTTTTATCTCTTTCGCTTACTGAGCTTTGGGAAAGATTTTCTTTTTACGGAATTCGCCCTTTGCTTTACCTTTTTATGATAGCAAGTTTTGAAAAAAGTGGAATGAACTTAAAACCTGAAGAAGCAAGTGCAATTATGGGAATTTTTGCAAGTTGTTTATATCTTGCTGCTTTGCCGGGTGGATGGCTTGCGGATAATTACTTAGGCCAAAAAAGAGCAATTTTACTAGGTGCTTTAACTATAGCATTTGGACATTTGTGCATAGCCTTTTCTTATTTTAACAATAAAATGATTTTTGTTGGTATGGTTTTTTTGGTTATAGGCACAGGACTTTTTAAAACTTGTGCTTCTGTAATGGTTGGCATGCTTTATAAAAAAGATGATGCAAGGCGTGATTCTGGTTTTACTCTTTTTTATATGTGTTTTAATTTTGGTGCTTTTGTAGCTCCTTTAATTTGCGGCTTTTTGCAAAAAGAATACGGATGGCATTTTGGTTTTGGTGCAGGTGGGATTGGTATGCTTTTAGCAGTAATTATTTTCTACCTAAAAACCATGCCTGATTTAAAAGAATTTGATGAAAAAGTTGGCATAGACTCTACTTGGGATAAACCAAGCAAAAAAAGTAAAAACGCATTTTACATCATCATTGTATCAGGTATTGTTTTACTTGGAGCAATATTTTTAATCCTTGGTAATTTTATAAAATTAGACGCACAAGTTATTAATAAAAATATTATTTTAACTATCTTAGCTTGTGCTGGAATTTATTTTTTATATCTTTTTGCTTTTACTTCTTTAAAAATAGAAGAAAAAAGAAATTTAATTATTTTTATTGTTTTATTTTTAGCGGCTGCGTTATTTTGGTCAGTATATGAGCAACAATACACTTCTTTTAATTTTTTTGCAGAAAAATTAACAGATAAAACCATATTAAATTATGAAATTCCTGCAATATGGTTTCAATCTCTTGGAGGTTTATTTGTTATACTTTTTGCACCTTTTAATGCTTTTATATGGACTATATGTGCTAAAAATAATAAAGAAATTTCATCTATTATTAAATTTGCATTAGGACTTTTGGGTGCGGCTTTAGCATTTTTAATAATGACTTTAGCTTCAAATCATGCAATTAGTTTAAACGGTGATTCTAATGCATTAAGGGAAAATTTAGAAAATTCATCACCCATTATTTTAGTTTCACCTTGGTGGCTTGTAAGTAGCTTTTTGCTTATGGTTTTAGGAGAGCTTTGCCTTTCTCCTGTGGGACTTTCTATAATGACAAAAATTGCACCTAATTTAATCAAGTCTCAAGTCATGGGACTTTGGTTTGTAGCAAGTGCTTTAGGCAATGCTTTGGCTGGATTTATAGGTAGTAAAGCAAGTGAAGAAAATATAGCTTATTTACCAAATTTATTTTACCAATGTATGTGGATATTACTTGGTGCTGTTATAATTTTACTTATACTGAAAAAACCTATCAATAAGATACTAAAAATTAATATTAAGGAAAAAAATGAGTATTTACAAACAAAGAGTATTAGAACTTAGAAGATTGATGAAAGAAAATAATATTGATGCCTATCTAATCTTAAGTGCAGATCCGCATTTAAGCGAATATTTACCAGAATATTACAAAAACAGAGTCTTCATCAGTGGCTTTAAGGGTTCTGTTGGAACAGTTCTTATCACGCAAGAAGAGGGCTTTTTGTGGGTAGATGGAAGATATTGGCTTCAAGCGCAAAAGGAATTAGAAGGTAGTGGCATACTTTTACAAAAGCAAGATGCTAAAAATACTTTGACCAAATGGTTAGAAAAAAATTTAAGTGAAAATCAAATTTTAGGCATCGATTTTGCACTTTTACCTTTATCTTTGCAAAAAGATTTACAGATTAATTGCAAGGCAAATTTAAAACATATAGATTTGATAAGTCCACTTTGGAAAGATCGTCCTGCTTTACCACAAGAAAAAATTTATGAACACGAACCAGAATACTGCTCTTACTCAAGAAAAGAAAAATTAGCATTAGTGCGTCAAAAAATGAAAAATTTAAATGCTACTTCTCATTTAATCTCTAGTCTTGATGATATAGCTTGGCTTACAAATTTAAGAGGGAATGATGTAGATTACAATCCTATATTTTTAAGTCATTTACTAATCTTGGAAGACAAGGCTTTACTTTTTGTTGATCAGAAAAAAATAAATTTAGAGCTTGAAAAAAAATTAAATTTAGATGGATTTTGGCTTAAAAATTATGATGAAATCATCATAGAACTTGAAAAACTTGCAAATACAAATTTGCTTATTGAACCTTCAAAAATGACCGCTTTACTCGTAAATTCTTTAGATAAAAGCGTAAAAATCATTCAAGAAATTAATCCAAGCATTCATTTAAAAGCAGCTAAAAATACAAAAGAAATAGCACACATACAAGATGCTATGATAGAAGATGGAGTGGCTTTATGTAAATTTTTTGCTTGGCTTGAAGAAGCAATAGAAAATAAAGAATTAATAAGCGAATTGGACATAGATGCTAAGGCGAGCGAATTTAGAGCACAAAGCAAGTATTACATAAGTGATAGTTTTGCCACTATAACAGCCTTTAATGAAAACGCAGCATATCCACATTATAAAGCCACAAAAGAGAGTTTTGCTTATCTTAAAAAAGATGGACTTTTGCTTATTGATTCGGGTGGACAATATAAAAATGGCACAACAGATATTACACGCGTTATACCTATAGGCAAGGCTAATGCGGAACAAATTCATGACTATACCTTGGTTTTAAAAGCACATATTGCCATTTCTAGTATAATTTTTCCAAAAGATATAGCCATGCCTTTACTTGATGCAATCACGCGTGTGCCTTTATGGAAAGAACAAATTGACTATATGCACGGCACAGGACATGGCGTGGGATATTTTTTAAATGTCCATGAAGGCCCACAAGTTTTATCTTATCTATCTCCTATGCTTGAAAAAACAAAAGCCAAAGAAGGTATGCTAACTTCCATAGAGCCAGGTATTTATAAAGTAGGCAAATGGGGTATAAGACTTGAAAATTTAGTTATTCATACCAAAGTAGAAAATCCTAAAAATAAAGATTTTGGAGAGTTTTTATACTTTAAACCTGTTACTCTTTGTCCTTTTGAACTATCTTGTATTGATATAAAAATGTTAGATGAAAAAGAAAAAGAGTGGTTAAATGATTACCACAAAGAAGTATTTAAAAAGCTTTCTCCTAAGCTAGGTGATTATCCAAAAGCTCTAGTTTGGCTTGAAAAAAGAACAAAAGCCATCTTTTAAGATGCTTTTGTTAATGCTTATACAAATAAATAAAACTAGTAAAAGATATTTCTTAAATTCTCCTTGTATTAAACTATAATCTGTTCAATACAAGGTTTTTAAACCAAAAATCCAATACTTCTTGCTAAAAAATTTTTGAAAAACTCAATTCACAACTAAAAATTATTTAAAATATCCAAGCTCAATCATTTTTTGATAAATTCTAGCTACAGTTTCCCCTGAAGTAATATTTCTCCCACCATGTTCCAAAAGAACAGTAACTACATATTTTGGCTTAGAATAAGGAGCATAAGAAGTGAGCCACGCATGAGATCTAGTATAATACTCAAATTGTTTTTCATCGACTCTATTTTTATCTGTTTGTGAAAATCCCACGACTTGGGCAGTTCCTGTTTTTGCTGCAACTTTCACATCAAGATTATGCAAATAACGATAAGAGGTTCCTCCTTGCTCATTGGCAACAGCATACATTGCATCTCTTATATAAGGCAATTGACTCTTTTCAAATAAAGTAAAAATTTCTTTTTTATTTTCATCCATTTGATTTTTTACAGTTGTATTATGATTTTCTATGCTTTTTAAAAAATGAGGTATAACCTCTTCACCTTTTGCGATTTGAGCTGTATATCTAGCAATTTGCATAGGCGTTGCAAGAAAATTACCTTGACCTATAGCTGTATTTAAAGTATCACCTTGAAACCAAGATTGTCTATATCTTTGCATCTTCCATTCTTTGCTTGGTAAAATTCCTACAAATTCACTAGGCAAATCTACCCCTGTTTTTACTCCAAAGCCAATGCGAGATAAAGTTTCACTTATTTGATCGATTCCAACTTGCAAACTGCCATTATAAAAATAAACATCACAACTATATTTTATCGCATGTTTTAAATCCACAGATCCATGGCCTGATCGATTCCAACATCTAAAAAACCTACCTCCAAGTTCAATACTTCCATTGCAAACATATTGAGTCGATGGGCTAATATTTTTAGAATTTAAAAAAGAAAGCCCTACTCCCATTTTAACAACAGAACCTGGGGGATAATATCCATTTATAAGTTTGTTTGTAAAAGGATGATCAAGACTATTAGAAAGCTCATCCCAATCCTTAAAAGAAATCCCTGTTACAAAAGGATTAAGATCATATTCAGGGAAACTCCCTGCAGCTAAAATAGATCCATCATTTACATTCATAATTATAGCAGCTCCAGCATTACCTTCAAACAATGAAGTTAAATAAGACTGGAGTTCTATATCTATTGTAAGTTCTATATCATTAGACATAGCGGGAGTGTAAGAAAGCTGTTCTACTTCTTGATTTAAGGCATTCACCTTATACATTCTAGTTCCTTTTTCTCCTTGCAAAATATCATTATAATAGCGTTCTATACCGCTTTTTCCTGTATAATTAGAAAGTTTTGCTATTTCATTTTCTTGAACATCTTGCAAATTTGCCTTACCTACATATCCAATAATATGCGAAGCCAATTTTCCAAAAGGATATTTTCTTTTCACAACAGGATCTATTTTTATTGTTTTATTAAGATTTAACTCTGAATAATGCGGAATAATCTCATCATAGGGTATAAAATCTACAACTTTAATAAAATCTTGATTATAGTAAGAATCATTTCTCTTATAAATTTCTGCTAATTTACTAGCATTTAAATCGGGAAATAAATTTGCAACTTCAGATAATTCTTTATCTAAAATTCCTTTATTTGACTTTTTAATACTTAAATAAGGTTTAATAGAAATACTAAAACCCAAATCATTAATAGCCAATAAAGTTCCATTTCTATCTGTAATTTGACCCCTAACAGGTGGTAAAAATTCAGTTTTTATAGCATTTTGTTTAGCAAGCTCTTCATAATATACATTTGATTTTATACTCAAATAATACACACGACTTAATAAAAATATGAAAAACAATAGTATAAATCCGACAACTAAACGCATTCTCATTTAAATTTTACCTTTAAAAAACACATAAGCTAAACAACATTCTATCAAAACTGAAACAATATACGCCCATCCTAAAATTTTAATTTTCTCATCTCCAATATAAGATAATATTATATCTAAAAACAAAATAATGCCGTAAACACAAAGCACAAAAACAACAGGAATAAATTTACCAATTTTTAAATTTGTCTTAATCCAATCTGCACAAAAATAATAAAAAATAAAAAATGCCAACCAAGATGAAAAAATAAAAAAATTATAAGTTATATCAGTAAAAAATAAAAAAAATAAAGAAAAATACCATCTAAAATCAAGCTTTGAAAAAGTTCTCTCCCTCTCTTCCAATAAGCAAAACATATAACAGAAAAAAATCCCATAAAGCAACGGAGCATATACAAAAGTCGAACTAAGAATCTGATAAATTAGAAAAAAAAATCCTAAAAAGATATAAGCTCCATTAAATTTTGCTTTATAAGCACTTAAATTTCTTCTCATTTATCAAAACCTAAAGTTTGATTGATAATAATATCTTCCAAAGAATCAAGGCCAAATTTATTCAAATTTGAAACTAAAATAGAGTCTTTAAATTCATTTTTTAACTTAGCTTTTTCGCTTTGATTTAATTTATCGCATTTAGTAAAAACTTTTAAAATTTTTTGATCGGGCCGTAAAAATCTTTTCAAATAATCATTTAAATTTATATCGATCTCTAAATGAGTATGTCTTGAGTCGATTAAATGTATAAACAGCTTTATCGAAGTTCTAAATTTTAAAAATTCATCTAAGTTTTGTTCCCATATTTCTTTTAAATTTTTAGAAACCCTTGCATAACCAAACCCTGGTAAATCAATAAAATTGATATTAAATTTTTCTTCATTTCTTTTACAAATTACTTCGAAAAAATTTATAAGCTGAGTTTTTCCAGGGGTTGCCGAGCTTTTAGCTAAATTTTTTTGTTTACACAAAGAATTGATTAAAGAGCTTTTTCCAACATTGGAACGCCCTAAAAATGCTACTTCGCTAAAATTTGATCTCAAATTCTCATCAAATTTCACTAAAGAAGTGATAAATTTAGCACTAATTATCATTTGTCTTTAAGATCAAACACAAAACGAGCAGGTTTTTGTTCCTTACTCTCCACTCGATAAATATTAGCTTTTCTATCGACTATTATTTTATCACCAAAAAGTTTTTGATTGCTTCCAAGCTCATTTATATAAGCATGACCATTAATCTCATAAGTATCTTTGATAACATTATAAATAAATTTATCTCCACTACCTTTATAAGTTTTACCTTTTAAAACAATTTTAAACCTAGCATTTTGCATTGCTTCATAACGAATAGGTTTGCGATTTTTATCTGTATAAATAATCAATTTTTCAGAATTTAAAATATCATCACCCCTAATCACTTCTACATTTCCACTAAGAATACTTTCACCCTTATTTTCATCTGAGTAAAAATTTAAAGCTTTTACTTCAATTTGAGTTGCCCAAGTTACACTTATACAAGCTAACAATAAAATTATTTGTCTTGCAGCCACGCGTTTATTCCTTGGATATTTAAAATTTTGTTTTTTACATCATAGTTTAAAGTATTTCCGTTAATAATACTTCCACTAATCAGAGCTTTAAAATTAGTATTTGTGTGTAAAATTTTATCCTTAGGTTGGTATTCTACCTCTTGGGAAATAATTTTGACATTATTAGCACCTATATAAGTAACATTTCCTTCAAATAAAACCTTACTCATATCTTTATTAAAAAACTCTAAACGATTTGCACTAAGATTAAAATCTAAATTTAAAGTAATAAAATCATGAAATTCATCCCTATCTGCATATCTCACCCAAGAATTTGCCTTATAATATGCCTTAATTATGCTAGTATTGCTCTCATAAGCTTTTAAATTTTTAGCCTCAATGTTTTTAAAATTTAAAGCATTAGTTTGTAAATTTAAAGAATATGGATCTTGCAAACTTAAAATCGTAAAAGTAATTGTAAAAAGAGCAATTAAAATCCCAAAAATTTTTATAGCCAAAGCTTATTCCATTCTTTTTTTAGATGATTTTTTCCCACTAAAATTTCTATCATCTGTGCTACAGCAGCCTTGCCCCCTTTTTTGCTAAGCACTATATCTACGTTTAAATCTTTATGCCCATCTTTTGGCTTAAAACTAAGCCCTACGCTTTCAAGTAAAGCTTTATCATTAAAATAATCCCCAATAGCCGCACACTGAGAAAAATCTAAATTAAGTTTTTGTAAAATTTCTTTTGCACAAGCTAACTTATCCTTGATACCTTGATATAAAATTTCTATTTTTAAATCTTTAGCTCTTTTTTCAACACAAGGACAATTTCTACCCGTAATAATAGCAATTTTTTTACCAAGCTTTAGCCAAGCCTCGATAGCTGCTCCATCTTTTACATCAAATTCTTTAATAAATTCTCCATTTGAAGCATAAATAATCTTCCCATCGGTTAAACAGCCATCTACATCTAAAAAAATCAATTCTGTCATAATTTCTTACTCTCTTACAACAAATGCACCTGCAAATGCACCACTTGCAGCAAAATCCCTTGCTTCATCTTCACTTCTAAAACCTGTTAAGAAAACGCGATTTAACCCATCCACTGAGCTTGTGCGTATAGTAGAACTATAAGTTCTGTAAGTTTTATATCTTGCTGCTATTGTTTGTGCTCCAGCTGGATTTTTAAAAGCTCCAATTTGAACCATGAAATTTCCACCTTCATAAATTTGTCCATTATTTGCAATCTCTCCGCTATTTCCGTAGTTTACATTAGAATGTACAATATTATTACCCAAACTACTTGATCCAAATCCTATAACCTCGAGCCTTACTGGAGCTGTTCCTGAAGCAATCATATCAATTTGACTTGCGGCTCCTTTTGATAAATCTATAATACGATTATTCACAAAAGGACCCCTGTCATTCACACGAACAGTAACTTGGCGATTGTTGTTTAGATTGGTTACTTTTAAGATGGTATTCATAGGTAAAGTTTTATGGGCCGCAGTTAAAGCGTTTTGATTATAGGTTTCGCCATTAGAAGTTTTTTTACCATGAAAGCCTGGCCCATACCAACTTGCAATACCATCAGCAGTTTCGCCTACTGCCACAACAGTAGGATAATAAGTTTTACCGTTGATAGTATAAGGCTTCATCGTTCCTTTAGTCCCTAAAGAACTAGGACTACTTTTAAAATCATTTGAAGGATAATACACTTGAGCATTATCCAAGCTAGAAAAAAAACTAGTGCCTAAACAACCACTAAAAAATAAAGCCCCTAAACTAACGGCTGACAACTTTAGTGTAATTGTTTTTATTTGCATTTTTATTCTCCTTGATTGGTATAATTAATTTTTGATTAATACTAAGATGATTTTTTGCTATTTTGTTTAATTCGCGAATTTCATCAATACTTATATTATAATTTTTTGCTATTTTATATAAAGAGTCTCCAGACTTAACAGTATAAGTTCTTGTCATAGGTATGGTTGTATCAACCTTCTGAAGTTTTTCTGCTTTAAAATTTTTATCAAAAAATGCTACTTTATTAAGTGGTATATACATATAATATCCCTTGCCAGGTGGTGTAAAATTATGCTTAAATTGTGGATTATATTTCTTAAAAGTTGCAAGTTCCATATTTAAATTTTTAGCTATTTCTTTTAAAGATGCAGAAGAAGGCACATCAACTTTTGCAAATTCGTTGCTTAAGGCATAATTCATTAAAGATGCATCTTTATCTAGTAAAAAATCCCTATCATTGGCTAAAAAAGCAAGTGTTAAAATCTTTCTTATAAAATTCCTAGTTTCTAAAGAAAGATATTTCTTATCAGGATTTAATAAAACACTTAAATCATCACTTCCTGCTTGCTTGATAGCTTGTCTTAATTTACCATTTCCACAATTATAAGCCAAAAGTGCTAAATACCATTTGCCAAATTCTTCTTTTAGTTCTTTTAAGTAATTTGTAGCAGCATAAGTTGACTTGATTGGATCGCGTCTTTCATCAACATAAGCATCAATTCTTAAACCCAAATTTCTAGCTGTTGGTTCCATAAATTGCCAAACCCCTACAGCCTTGGCATTAGAAACGCTATGAGTTTTCAAGCCTGATTCAACCATAGCTAGATACAAAATCTCATCAGGAACTTCCTGCTGAGCTAAAATTTTTCTTATCATAGGAGTAACTTTTGAAAAATTTTGCATACTATCTATTAAAGTTTGTGCGTGTTTTGATTTTATATCTTGTTGAGTTTGCACAAAAATCAAATCACTAATAAAACTTGGATGAATATCTAAATTTCTTAAAACATTCATTTGTCTTTCATAAAATTCAGGAGTATTAATTTGTGCAAAAAGAAAATTAAAACCTATTAAAAAACACAATAATTTTTTTTTCATTAATAACCTTTAAAAAATAATTTTTCAGAATTGTTAAAACAAATTTCTAGAAGTTCTTTTCTTGATAAATTCAATACTTCACACATTTTATTTGCTACAAATTGAGTTAACAAGGGTTCATTTCTTTTACCGCGATAAGGTTCTGGAGTAAGATAGGGAGCATCGGTTTCAAGCAGTAATCTATCTTTTGGAATTTTAGGTAAAATTTCAACTAATTTCTTAGCATTTTTAAAAGTTAAAACTCCTCCAATACCAAAATAAAATCCCTCTTCAAAAAGAGTCAATAAATGCTCGCTTGCATTAAAGCAATGCAAAACTCCTCCTATAAGATCCTTAGAATACTCATGTAAAATCTCATAGGTATCATGATTGGCTTCTCTTGAGTGGATAATAACAGGTTTTTTAAATTCAATAGCAAGTTCAAGCTGTGCGATAAAAATCTTTTTTTGATTTTCTTTTTCTTTTTGAATTTCTTCAGCAAGATCACTTTTAAAACGAAAATAATCAAGCCCACATTCACCCACAGCTATACATTTTTCATCGCATAAATACTGTCTTAAAATTTTCTCATCATAATTATCAATTTCATAAGGATGCACCCCTGCTGCAAAAAAAATGTTTTTATATTTATGAGCAATTGTAGCTGCATAAGGTAAGTCTTCTATATCAGCACCAGGTATGATGATTTTCTCTATGCCATTTTTAAAAGCACGATTTAAAGTCTCATCTAAATCATCTTTAAATGCTTCACTATCTAGATGGCAATGCGTATCAACAATCCTTAAACCATCTTGAAAATCGAGATTTAAGAACATACTTCAACTCTATCTTTGCCATGATCTTTTGCTTGAGACAATATTTTATTTGCTTTATCAGCCAAAGAATCAATCTTATCTCCACTTTTTCCAAAAACCACACCTATAGAAGCTGTAAAAAAGATTTCATCTAAATTAACTAAAACGCCAGCTTTTTTTATATTTACTCGTATGCGAGAAAAGATTTTAATCGCTCTTTCTTGGGATATATTTTTAAGTAAAATACAAATTTTTTCTGCACTATATCTACCCACAAGATCTCTTCCTTTGGTTTCATTGACTATTTCATTGGCACAGATTTTAATTACTTCATCACCAACTCCACGACCGTATTCATCGTTAATCGTTTGAAGATTATCTATATCTAAGAAAGCAAAGGCAAATTCCTCGTCTTTTGTCGCTATTTCGTTAAAATAATCATCTATTCCATTAATTAAAGCATTATAATTTTTAACCCCAGATACAGGATCTAAAACATTATAAGTACTTAAAAATTTTTTATCATCCATATAAGATAAACAACGATCCAAGCGGCAATTAAAACTTTCTTTACTTAAAGGTTTGAATAAATACTCATTAACCCCATTTTTAAAAGAATTCGCTTCAAATGAATCATTATGATTGCCTAAAAGAATCACACCCAATTCATCATCACTAAAACGCTCTCTCACTTGAGTCAAAAGTTCAAAACCGCTAATTACTGGCATGTTAACATCTGCTATAATCAGTTTAACATCATTATTATCGTTTAAATAACTCATTGCTTCTTCACCATGAGCTGCGGCTAAAACATTAAATTGTCTTTGAGTAAGTATTTTTTTAATTTCATTACGCTCAGGTAACTTACTCATAGCTAAAATCACTTTAGTTTTTATATATTGATTAAATTTTATAATAGAACCAATAATCTCATCAATGCAAGTTTCGCTTTCTTTAAAAATATAATCTAATATATCTTTATCCATAAATTTTTCTTTAGTAGCCTTATCACCGCTAGCCGTAAGAACAATAGCAGGAATTTTCTTTTCTATAACATAATCCACAACTTCACCATTTGGGGCATCTGGTAAACATAAATCCACAAAAGCCAAAAAATAATCATTATTCATTAATTCTTTAGTTTCAGTAAAGCCAAAAGCAATATCTACTTCATAATCTAAAGTCATTTGAATTTTTTTAGCTAAAAGTTTACCGAGCATTTTATTATCATCAATAATTAAAATTTTCTTATTCATAGGGTGAAAATACCTTTATCTAATATTTTTAATATATTTATTTCAAAGAAAGGAAATTTTATAGTTTATGTATTTTAACATAGTAAAATAAAAAATCCGCTTAATTCTTAAACAAAGTCCTAGCAAATTCAATTGCTTCATCGCTAACAAGCTCGCCACTTACCATTCTAGCAAGCTCTTTGATTCTTTCTTCTTGATTAAGTTTTTTTACCTTACTTTCTTCGCCATTTTTTTCAACTAAAAAATGATTGTGTGCCTTAGAGGAAAGTTGAGGCAAATGAGAAATAGCAAAAATTTGATAAAACTTGGAAAGTTCTTCTAAAACCTTAGCTATACTCATAGCCTCTTTTCCGCTTAAATTTGCATCAATTTCATCTAAAAACAATATCCCTTTACCTGCATTTAAAATCTTACATTCTGTGGCTATAAAAGCAAGTCTTAAGCGATTTAATTCACCCGAACTTAGGTTTTTTAAATTGGCTAAATTAATATCTAATATTATCTCATCTTTGCCTAAAATTGAAATTTTTTCATTTTCTTTAAGTGTCAAACTTGCATCTTTCATATAAAGATCTTTGAGATAATTATTTAAACATTTTTCTAATTTTTTAAGATTTTTCTTTCTTGTTTGACTTAAAATTTGTGCTTTTTCTTCTAATTTTTGTTTTAATTCTTGAAATTTTTTTTCAAGTTCCTTTTTTTCAAAACTTAAATTTTCATAATGTTCTAGCTCATGTTTTTTTTGTGTTAAAACCTCTAAAGCATTTTCTATACTTTCATAACGCTTGATAAGATAGGATAAATTTTCAATGCGATCTAAAAGTGTCTCTACATCAAAATCCAAATCTTCCATTTTTTGATTTTCACAAATCACACGTAATTCATTTAAACATTCAGTAAAAAAACTCCCATCAACTTCACTTAAATTTAAAGCTTCAATAACAACTTTTTCAAGCTCAAAAATACGCTCTGCCTTACTCCAAGCTTCTTGTAATTTATCTTTTTTAGAAAGCTTTTTTTTAAGTATTAAAAGCTCTTCATATTCACCTATTTTAGGATTAATACTTGAAATTTTTTCAATTTGCACTCTAGCTAATTCTTTTAATTCTTCTACTTTTTTCTCTTCTTCTAAAATTGCATTCAGATCATTAGAAATTTGACTATAAGTATTAAAATCTTTTTTAAAATGTTCTAAAAAGGAAATAAAATTTGCATTTTCTTGCATCTCTAAAGCATCTAAGAGATTTAAAAATTTTTCATTTCCAAATTCATTATTTTCCTTTGCACTTAAATATTTAATAAAAGTTTTACTTAAATTTTGCAAGCTTTTTTTCGCTATACTTTGATTGTTGATAAAATATTTTGTGTTTTTTTCTTTTAAAAGCTTAAAAACATTCTCCTCTTCGCTTTCTATACCAAAACTTTCTAAATCTAACTCATCATCAAGTTCTATTTCGACAATTTTAGCTTCACCTTCACTTAAAGAAAATGCGGATAAAATTCCTTTAAACAAGACTGATTTTCCAGCTCCACTTAGTCCTGTAAAAACGGTAAGTCCTTTAGAAATTTCAAGCTCAGCCTTTTTAAAACCAAGATTTTCTTTCATAAAAATTCTATTTATCATCAATTTCCCCAGTGTAATTTTTCTTTTAAAATTTGAAAATAATCCCTATTTTTTGGATGAATTAAAGCTACATTTTTATCACTTAAACCCACTTTTATACTTTTAAAATCATTCATTTTATAATTTTCTTGCCCATCAATACAAAGCATACAATCCTTTGCCATAATCTCTATTTCAAAACCTTTTGGCAAGACAATAGGGCGTTGTGTTAAAGAATGAGAACAAACAGGGGTTAAGATAAAAGCTTGAGCTAAGGTATAAACTATAGGTCCATTTGCACTTAAATTATAAGCCGTTGAACCCGCAGGAGTTGCAACAATAAGCCCATCCCCAAAATACTCATTAAATTTCTTTTCTTTTCTAAAAACCTCTATATGAGCCATAGAAGCTTGATTGTTTTTACTGATAACCACATCATTAAAAGCCAATTTTTCTAAAATTTTTCCTCGTTTATCTTCTAAAAAAACGCTTAACAAATAAGGCTTTTCTATTCTAAATTCTCCTTGAAAAAAAGCTTGAAAAAAATTTTCGGCTTCATCCACTTTAAAATCTGTTAAAAAACCCAAATGTCCAGCATGAATTCCTAAAACTGATTTATCGTATTCACAAGCTTTACGACATAAAGAAATCAAAGTTCCATCTCCACCCAAAGAAATAACAAAATCAGATATTTTAAACAAATCATCCAATCCATACTTTGGCAAATCTAAAATTTCAGAACTTTCTTTAAATAATACAAGTTTAACTTTATATATAGATAAAATCGATTGAAGTTTTAAAATTTCTTTATCTAAACTCACATTGGGTCGTGTAACAAGTCCGATTTTTTTAATATTTTTATAATCTATTTTATTTTGCATAAAAAATTATATCAAATCTTAGCAAAGCAAAAGAATAAAAATACTATAATTTTAATCATTATCTTAAAAAATCTTTTTCAAGGAATAAATTTGCGAAGTCATTATAATACAGACTTGGGAATTTCCCATGTTGGTCAAAGCGTTAAACTTTGCGGTTGGGTAAATAGCTACCGCGATCATGGTGGAGTTATTTTTATAGATTTAAGAGATAGAAGTGGTATTATCCAACTTGTTTGCGATCCAAATGATAGCAAAGAAGCTCATGAAATCGCTTCCAATGTAAGAAATGAATTTGTACTTATTGCAGAAGGTACTATTCGTCCACGTGGCGAAGAACTTGTAAATCCTAAATTAAAAACAGGAGAAATCGAGGTAGTTGTTTCTAAACTTACCATAGAAAATGAAAGCGCTATACCTCCTTTTGCCATCGCTGATGAGAGTGTAAATGAAGAATTGCGCTTAAAATATCGCTTCTTAGATTTAAGAAATCCTAAACTTTATGAAAATTTTGCCTTGCGTTCTAAAGCTTGTATAGCGGCTAGAAATTCTTTGGTAAATATGGGATTCTTAGAAGTTGAAACCCCTATTCTTACCAAAGCTACTCCTGAAGGTGCAAGAGATTATCTCGTGCCTTCTCGCGTACATCACGGTGAATTTTATGCTCTTCCACAAAGCCCTCAGCTTTTCAAGCAACTTTTAATGTGTAGCGGTTTTGATCGTTATTTTCAAATCGCAAAATGTTTTAGAGATGAAGATTTAAGAGCTGATCGCCAACCTGAATTCACACAAATTGATATTGAAATGAGTTTTTGCGAGCAAAAAGATGTGATCAATGTAGCTGAAACTTTTTTAAAAGATATTTTCAAAGCTTGCGGTAAAGAAATTCAAACTCCTTTTAGACAAATGCAACACAAAGATGCTATGGAGAATTATGGCTCTGATAAGCCGGATTTAAGATTTGATCTTAAATTTATTGATGTTATTGATATTTTCGCTAAGTCAAATAATGAGATTTTTGCAAATATTGCCAAAGATACAAAGAAAAATCGCATCAAAGCCATACGTGTTCCAAAAGGCGATACTCTTTTTTCAAAAAGACAAATGCAAAGATTTGAAGAATTTGTGCGTAAATTTGGTGCTCAAGGCTTAGCTTTCATACAAGTCAAAGAAGATGGGCTTAAGGGTCCACTTTGCAAATTCTTTAGCGAAGAAGATTTAAATGAGCTAAGCGAACGCTGTGAACTTGAAGTAGGAGATGTGGTATTTTTCGGTGCAGGAGCTAAAAAAACCGTGCTTGATTATATGGGAAGATTTAGAATTTTCTTAGCCAATGAGTTAAACCTTATAAATCCAAATGCCTTAGAATTCTTATGGGTTATTGATTTTCCTATGTTTGAGCAAAATGATGATGGAAGTTATTCTGCACTACACCATCCTTTTACCATGCCAAAAAACATTGATGAGAATGATTTAGAAGAAATTTCATCTATCGCTTATGATGTGGTGTTAAATGGCGTTGAGCTAGGTGGGGGTAGTGTAAGAATCCATAAAAACGATATTCAACAAAAAGTATTTAAACTTTTAAATATCGATGAAGAACAACAAAAAGAAAAATTCGGATTCTTGCTTGATGCTTTAAGTTTTGGTGCTCCACCACATGGAGGTATCGCTATAGGACTTGATAGACTTATCATGCTAATTACAGGAGCAAACAGTATAAGAGAGGTTATAGCCTTTCCAAAAACTCAAAGAGCACAATGCTTAATGACAGATGCACCATCACCTGCTAGCAATGAAGCAATGAGAGAATTAGGAATCAAATTAAGGGAGAATATAAAATGAAAGAATTGTTTTTAATCATAGGTGCACCAGGTAGTGGAAAAACTACCGATGCTAGTTTAATTGCACAAGCGGATGCGACAAATATCACACACTATTCAACAGGCGATCTTTTAAGAGCCGAAGTGGCAAGTGGGAGCGAGCTTGGAAAAACTATAGATAGTTTTATCTCCAAAGGTAATCTTGTTCCTTTGGATATGGTTGTAAATACTATAGTTTGTGCACTAAAAACCGCCCCGACTAAAACTATTATCATCGATGGCTATCCAAGAAGTGTAGAGCAAATGCTAGAATTTGACAAGGTTTTAAGTGAGCAAAATGAAATTTGTCTTAAAGGTGTGATAGAAGTAAGAGTAAGTGAAGAAGTTGCCAAAGAAAGAGTTCTAGGCAGAAATCGTGGCGCAGATGATAATGAAAAAGTATTTTACAATAGAATGAAAGTTTATACAGAACCTTTAGATGAAATTTTAGGTTTTTATCAAAAGAAAAAACTTCATTTTATCATTGATGGAGAACGTACTATCGAATCTATTGTTGCAGATATGAAAGAACTGATTAAAAAAATTCAAAGTATATAAGGAGAAAAAATGGACTTAAGTAAAATCAAAATCGGAGATATTCCAAATAAAATCAATGCCGTAATCGAAATTCCATATGGTTCAAGCATCAAATACGAAATCGATAAAGATAGCGGTGCTATCATGGTAGATCGTGTTATGGCTAGTGCGATGTTTTACCCAGCAAATTATGGCTTTATCGCTAACACTTTAGCTGATGATGGCGATCCTGTGGATGTTTTAGTACTTAATGAATATCCTATCCAAGCTGGAGCCGTAATTCCTTGCCGCTTAATCGGTGTTTTAATCATGGAAGATGAAAGCGGAATGGATGAAAAACTTCTTGCGGTTCCAAATTCAAAAATAGATGCAAGATATGATAATATAAAAACTTACACAGATTTACCGCAAGCAACTTTAAATAAAATCAAAAATTTCTTTGAAACTTATAAAATTTTAGAGCCAAATAAATGGGTTAAAGTGCAAGATTTCAAAGATGAAAAAGTTGCAATTGAAATTTTAGAAAAAGCAATCAAAAACTACAAATAATCTTAGCCCTTTAAAGGGCTAAACTCAAGGAAAACTTACAATGAAAAATATCATTTTAGGTGGTGGTTGTTTTTGGTGTATTGAAGCCGTATTTGAACGCCTAAAAGGTGTAGTCGATACTGAAGTTGGATATAGCGGAGGAAATCCAAATCCTAACTACGAAAGTGTATGCAATGGCGATGGCAATATAGAAGTTGTCAAAATAAATTACAATGAAAAACAAATCTCTCTTCTTGAAATCTTAACACTCTTTTTTAAAATTCACGATCCAACAAGTATAGATAAACAAGGTGCAGATATTGGCATACAATATCGCTCAATAATCTTTTACGAAAATGAAGAAGATAAAATTTTAGCTCAAAATTTCATTGAAGAACAGCAAAAAATATTTAGTAAAAAAATAGTGACTAAAATTTCAAAATTGCAAACTTACTACAAAGCCGAAAACTATCATCAACATTATTTTATGAATAATCCTAATCAAGGATATTGTCAAGCTGTAATTGTGCCAAAACTGCAAAAAATACAATCAGACTAATTTCATCTTTTTAAGGTTAAAAAAATTTCAACTTTATTCACAGCCTTTTCACGCTGTGATTTTCTTTTCAAACTACTTAAAAATAGGAGTTTAAGCTTTAAAATAAATAAAAAATTATTTATTGTTTTTTAAGTTTTTTTATGAATTTATGTTTAAATGTGAATAATTTTACTCCTTAACATAATTTCCTAAGTTTAGCTATAAAAAATCCATCATAATCCAAACTTGGTAAAATCCATCTGCATTTTGAAATTTCAGCAAATTCTTCACTTTGCCCTGCTTTAACTTCTAAATTTAAAGCACACAAATAAGAAGAATAATTTTGTATAAAATTGCACCTCATTAAAAGCTTTCATGCAACTTAAGATAGCTTTGTCTTTAGCATCAAATAAATAACAATAAGCATTGATTTTTTTAAATTTTAAATTTTGTTTTAAAAATTCTTCTTCTAATTCTTTAATGTTGATTTTTAAAGTATTTGCAAATACACAAACATTTTTTCCTGAGTAAAAGAAGATAAAATATAGTGTAAAGTTTTTCTATTCTAGAGAGCAAAATAATCCTTTATCATGATAAAAGCAGCTAAAGAGTCTAATTTACCATCTTTTTTGCGTGTATTTGCTATGCCATATTCTAAAGCTTCTTTACTTGTCCCACTTTCATTTACAAAGCAAATTTCTTTCTCAAATTCAAGCAAAGATATAAAATGCTTAATACGCCTTGTCATTTCTTCTTCACTTGATCCACCTTTGGGAATACCTACAATAAGTAAAGAAATTTCATGTATTTTAAGTAATTTTTTGATTTCATTGGCAGCTTGATTACGATTTTTTCTTAAAACTGCATCTAAAGGCAAAGCGATCTTTTTATCTACACAAAGCGCTACGCCTATGCGTTTTAAACCTACATCTAAAGCCAAAGCTCTCATACTAAAACCCTTATAAAAAGCCCCTCTATGGAAATTTTCCCCTCAAGCTCGTATTCATAAACTTTTTGTCCATAAATTTTTAAAGCTTCATCAACACTCACGCCTTTTTTACAAAACTCTAAAAATTCATCTTGATTTATATCTATACTTGCAAACTCACTTACGAATTCCTTAAAATCACAAATTAACTTTGCTTTATTTTCCTTTAGAAGTAAATTAGTCCCTGTGCTTTCTCCTAGTCTTTGCGGTAAAACATACAAAGGCTTATTGAGTTCTAAAGCAAGCCTTGCACTTTGCATAGAACCACTTTTAATATCTGCTTGTGCAACCACAACAGCCTTACTTAAAGCAATAACCAAACGATTTCTTAGTAAAAAATCATAATTTTTTGGCAAATAATCATCTTCATATTCACTCAAAGCCAAAGCATTTTCATAAATTTGTTTGATGATTTTTTCATTAGTTCTTGGATAAATTTGATCTAAACCATTAGCAAAAATACCTATAGTATTTGGCATAGCTGCCATACTTGCGGTGATATCCACACCCAAAGCGCCACCACTTACCACGCAAAGATGAGCATTTTTAAGCATATTCGCTAAGGAAAAAACACAATTTTTCGTATAAACACTCATACGCCTTGAACCTATAATGGTAATTTTATCTTGTTTTAATAAAGATAAATTTCCCTTATAGTGTAATTTTTTAGGTGGGTTTTTTAAATCTTTAAAAAGCTCTAAAAATTTATCAGGCAAAATTTCACTTGCCATAAATTTCACTCAAATACACAAGCTCAACGCTTTTTAATAAATCCTTACTTTGTTCTAAGGCTTTAAAAGTATTTTTCCTAGGATGTCCTATGGCTATAACAAAACCTTTTTTTTGTGCAAGTTTTACTGCACTTTCAAGTTGTTTTTTAACATAATTAACCTCATCTTTATTATCCAAAAACACATCTCTTTGTATATAAGGGACATTTAACTCTTTGGCTATTTTGTTTGCCTTAGAATTTCCTATGGTTTTAGAATCTACAAAAAATATATTTTGATTTTTTAAAGCCTCATAAAGCTTTCTCATAGCTTCTTCATTGCTTGTAAATAAACTTCCTGTGTGATTATTGATATATCTTACATCCTTAAAATCTTTCTTGATTTGCTTGATTTTTTTCAAAATTCTTTCTTTACTATCATTTGGATTTAAAGTATCAAGCTCAGGTTTATTATAATTAATCGCTGCTAAAGGCAAATGCACCATATAAAAATCAAATTTTAAAGCAAGTTTTGGTGTTTGACTATGGTTTTTATCTGCTGGAAAAAAAGAAGGATTTAGCTTTAAATTTAAAGCTTTTAAACCCCTAGTCTGACTTGCATTTGCCATATCATCGATAATAATAGCAAGTTTTGGTTTTTTAGAAATTTTATTTAAATGAATATCTTCATTAAAAGTTAAATTTTGATCTTGAGTTAAATTTGTATCTTTTAGAATAAAATTTTGTTCTAAACTCTGATTTTGATCCAAGCTTAAATTCTGCTCTACATTACTTAAATTTTGTTCATTTAAACTTGTATTTAAATCATCAATTTTTCGAATTTTTTGTTCTAAAATACTTACAGATTTATTATTATCAAACTCATTCTCTTGAAAAATACCAATTTCATAATGATCTTTATTTAATGAAATTAAATCTTCTTGCTTATCAATAAAATAATCGGGCTTAACAGAAGAAACATCTTGGGAATTTTGATATTTTACTAAAATTCCCAAAGCTAAAGCTATACAAAGTAAAAAAAGTATAGCTATGATCAAATAACGCTGAATTTGAACTAATTTTTTCTTCGACAATGTTTAGTTCTTATCTTTATCTACTAATTTTTTAGCACTGATCCAAGGCATCATAGCACGCAAATTGCGTCCTGTTTTTTCTATCAAAGAATCATTCATATTTTTGCGTTCTGCATGCATTCTAGCAAAACCTGCACGGCGTTCTAAGATAAAATCTTTTGCAAAAACACCATTTTGTATATCTTTTAAAACACCTTTCATCGCTTTTTTAGTCTCTTCAGTGATAATCTTTGGCCCCGTGATGTAATCGCCGTATTCTGCAGTATTTGAAATAGAATAACGCATATCTGCAATACCACCTTGATAAATCAAATCCACAATGAGTTTCATTTCATGCAAACACTCAAAATAAGCCATTTCAGGTTCATAACCTGCCTCAACCAAAGTCTCAAAACCTGCTTGAATCAAGGCACTAAGTCCACCACAAAGCACAGCTTGTTCGCCAAAAAGATCCGTTTCTGTTTCAGCCTTAAAAGTTGTTTCTATGATACCTGTGCGCCCACCCCCGATCGCACTTGCATAACTTAAGGCTAAATTTTTAGCATTTTTGCTTTCATCTTGATGGATAGCTATCAAACAAGGAGTTCCGCCACCTAAAGTAAATTCATTTCTTACCGTGTGTCCTGGTGCTTTAGGTGCTATCATGACAACATCCACACCTTTTGGAACAACAATTTGACCATAGTGGATATTAAATCCGTGTGCAAAAGCTATAGCCTTGCCTTCGCTTAAATTTGGTTTTATTTCGATATTAAAAATATCTGCTTGAATTTCATCAGGAGCTAAAATCATAATCACATCTGCTGTCTTAGAAGCCTCACTTACACTCATTACTTCAAAACCAGCATTTTTTGCTTTAACAGCACTTACACTACCTTCACGAAGTCCGATAATTACATTTACGCCATTATCTCTTAAATTCATCGCATGAGCGTGTCCTTGGGAACCAAAGCCTATAATTGCTACTTTTTTTGATTTGATTAAATTTAAATCACAATCTTTATCATAATATACTGTAATAGCCATAATCACTCCTTAAAAATTCAAAAATTAAAGGTATTATTATAGCAATTAAAGTATAAATTTCATATTTTTTTTATAAATTTTATGTAAAAATTTTGCAAAAAATCATAAAGTATCAAAAGTGAAAGAATTTTTAAACAGTCTAAATTACGGCATTAGCCCTCACGAAGTAAGCAATGAATTTAAACAAATTTTAAGAGAGCTTTTAGCCAATCATATCATCAAAGAACACAAAAACAAATACTATCTTAATAATGGCTTTGCCTTTGGAGTACTAGATATTTCAAGCAAAGGCACAGGTTTTTTACAATGCTTTGATGAAAGTTTTAAAAAAGATCTTTTAATAGAAAATAAAAACCTAAAAGGTGCAAACTATAAAGATATAATCGCGGTAAAGCTTTTACCTTTAAAGAAAAAACGTCCTAGTGCAAAAGTGATTTTGGTTTTAAAAAGAGCTAATGAAACTTCTTTAGTAATTACCAAAAAATACGGCGAAGCTGTACTTGGAATGAATATCAAAACAGGATTAAGCACCACCTTAAAAGCCTCTCAGAAATCCTTAAAAACACTGCCTTTAGGGACAATTCTAAAAATAGAAAATCAAAACAACCATATTATAGAAGTTTTAGGGCATATCGATGATGAAAGCGTAGATGAAAAAATTTCCTTAGCCCTTTTTAATAAAAATAACGAATTTAGCGATGCTTGTATCAAAGAAGCCCTAGCAAACGGCGATAGCGTTGATGCGAGTATGTATGAAAATCGCATGGATTTAAGAGCCTTACCTTTTTGCACCATAGATCCTATACATGCAAAAGATTTTGATGATGCGATTTATTTTGATCCTCAAAAACGAGAAATTTATATAGCTATTGCTGATGTTAGCGAATATGTTTATGCCTATAGTGCCATAGATAAAGAAGCGAGAAATCGTGGATTTTCTATTTATTTTCCGCATATTGCTATACCTATGCTACCTCGCCCTTTGAGTGAAAATATCTGTTCTTTAAAACCTCATTTAGATCGCTTAGCGTATTGTTTTAAAATCACACTCGATCATGAAAATAAAGTCATAAAAGAAGAGCTTTTTGAAGGCATTATCAACTCAAAACGCCGTTTTAATTACGATGAAGTCGATGAAATTTTAGTGCAAAAACCTGATTTAAAAGAGCTTTCATGGCTTTATGAGCTTTTTGAAATCACAAAAAATTTACGCAAAATGCGTCTTAAAAATGCCTTTGAATTTCGTACCGAAGAATTAAGAATGAATCTAGATGAAAAGCTTAGCCTAAAAAGCACAGTTTTTGAAAAAGACACGCCTTCGCATAATTTAATCGAAGATTGTATGCTTTTAGCCAATAAAGCCGCTGCAAAACTTATAGATATAGGTGTTTTTAGAAATCACTTAAGTGCTGATGCAAGAAAAATCGATAAACTTTTAAATGAATTACGCGAACTTGGAATCGATGTGAATTTTAAAGCCAATCTTCCTGAACTCATACGCGACATACAAGCTTTAGCCAATGAGTTAAATTTAAGAGCAGAAGTAGATAAACTCATCATCAAAGCACAAAAAAAAGCAGAATATTCTAGCGTAAATGCAGGACATTTTGGCTTAGGTTTTGATAAATACTCACATTTTACAAGCCCTATAAGAAGGTATTCTGATCTTATTTTACACAGGCTTTTAAAAGCCAAACAAAAAAACGATGAAAAACTTTTTAACTATCTGCTTTTAAACATAGAAAGCACTTGCGAGAGTCTTAGCACGCTTGAAAGAGAGGCGGATAAGGTTGCTTTTGATTTTATGGATAGAAAATTTGCCAGATGGGCAGTTAAAAATATAGGCAAAAAATTTAAAGCTTTAGTTGTGCAAAATGATGGAGTTTGCATAGTTAAACTAGATGATGAAATCAAAGGGGCTGATATAATCCTTTATGATACGCGCGTAAATTTGCTAGAAAGTGTTGAAGTGCAAATTATGGAAGCGGATATAGTTATGGCAAAAATTTATGCCAAAGTCACTCAAAGACTTACAAAGGAAGAAAATGTATAGAAAAGAACTTCAAACCCTACTTTCTAAAGGTTCAATACCTAATTTTTTCTTTCTTTATGGAGCGGATAATTTTCAAAGCGAACTTTATGCTGAATTTATAAAAGAAAAATATGAGGTTAATGAAACTTTAAAACTTTTTTTTGAAGAGTATAGTTTCATTCGTGCGAGTGATTTCTTAAGTTCAGGATCGCTTTTTAGCGAAAAAAAATTATTAGAAATTAAAACTTCTAAAAAAATCCCAACAAAAGATCTTAAAATTTTAGTCGAACTTTGTAAAAACAATACGGACAATTTCTTTCTTTTAGAACTTTATGATGAAAACTCTAAACAAAGCGATATAGAAAAAATTTTCTCTCCTAATTTTGCAAGATTTTTTAAAGCTAACGGAGCTAAAGAAGGTGTGGAGCTTTTAAGCATAAAAGCAAAACAACTAGGGGTTGAAATCACCCAAAATGCTTTATTTACTCTTTTTACAAGTTTTGATGAAAACTTATATCTTGCTGCGAGTGAGCTTAATAAATTTAGCGGTTTAAGAGTAGATGAAAAAACCATAGAACAATACTGCTATAGTTTAAATACAGGAAGTTTTGAAAGCTTTTTTGAGAAAATTTTAAAAAAACAAGACTTTAAAAGCGAACTTGAAAAAATTTTAGACAATTTTAATGAAATGGCTTTAATCAACTCTTTGTATAATTCTTTTTATCGCTTATTTAAAATCGCACTTTATGCTAAAGTCAATGGTAAAATTGATTTTAAAGAGCTTTTAGGCTACACTCCACCCCCTCAAGTAGGACAAAATTTAAGCACTCAAGCCTTTAGTTTAAAAATCGAACAATATAAAGAAATTTTCACTCTTTTACTTAAAAGCGAATACGAGCTTAAAACCAATTCTAAGCTCGTAAAAAAAGAATTTTTGATTTCAAATTTACTTAAACTTGCAAGGATTTTGAAAAGCTAATCCATATGCTTGGTAAAAAATTAATATTACTTATCTTTCACCTTGAAAACTTAAAAATTCATCAAAACTACTAACAAATTTATCATTCATCTTAAAGTCTTTGTTTATAAAAAACGGTAAAGATTGAAGAGTTAATTTTTTATCATCCTTGGTGGTTATTATTTTTCCTTTAAAAGTCTCTAAGAATTCTTCCTTCCAAGTATCTTTTGCTATTGCTAAATGCTCCCCTTTTGTTTCTATAAAACATTGTATACTTAAAAAATTATCATCATCTTTATTTTTCTTACCAAAGAAAATAAAATCAGGCTCAAATCCCATTGCATAAGTTTCCTCATCTTTTCTATTGTCATAAATTTTAAATTCTTCAAAGCCTTCATTTCTTATAACAAACCAGTCAGAAAAAACCTGATTAATTTCATCTTTGTATTCTTCTATGAAAATCAAAAAATCTTTTTCTAATTTACTATCAAAACAAAAAGTTTTGTGATAAAGCCACTCAAAATTCATTTCCTCAAATTTCTCTTTATTTTTAAATACTACCTTATTATCTATATTAAATTTATGAGTTTCAAACTCACTTACTTCGTATTCTTGTTTTATACTTTGCTTGAGCGATTTAAAATTTTCTAAAATATATTTGGCTATTTCAAGATTATTTATTTGATTAAATTCTTGTCGTTTTGAAAAACAAACAACTATCTTCTTCAAACAATTTTCTATAAAATCTTTTTTACTTTTAAAAGCAAAATTTTCATTGATTTTATTAAAATCAAACCCTAATATATTCATCGCTTTTAAAAAATATATGCTATCTATATGATTAAGAGTAGATGGTTTTTGAAGATCATATTCTTCTTTGATTTCTTCAAATTTTTCTTCACTTTCTTTTATAGAATTTGAAAAATAAGGAATTTGTAAACCTTTTATTTTTTGCTCCATCTGAATTCTTGTAATACTAAAATTTTTTAAATCACGCTTTTTGATTCTTTTATTATTAGCATAATAAATTTTATTATTTTCAACAATCTCTTTTATTTTTTCATTGACTATTAAATCTATGCGTGTTTTTTCCTCTTCAAATAATAATCCTTCTTTATTCATGCTTTCATTAAGTTGCTTGATAAACTCAATATCGTTTCTAGTATGATAAGTTAATCTTTCTAAAGCATTTAACTCTTTTTCAAGATCATTATCATACTTTCTTCTAAATTTAAACTCATCATCAAAATCAAACAAATCGCTTTTAAAAGGATAATACCTAGCACCTCTTCCTATAAGTTGTGTTTCCTTTGTGGTTATTGTTTTACTTGCTTTTTTGTTTCCAAGTCTAACTATATCGAAAAGATTTAAAACATCCCATCCTTCATTAAGTTTATCTACACAAAAAATAACTCTTATTTGATTATCTTTTCCTTCTAAACTATTAAGTAAAATTTGATTTTTTTCTAGTTCTTTATCGTCGTTGGTATTTAGCATATAAAGCGTTTTAAAATTATTTTTCAAAAAATTTACAATAGTTTTTGCATAAGTATTTTGATATTCTTTTTTAAAAAACTCCAAGCTTTTATTTAAAAGATCACTTTCTTTGTTTATATTTTTATAAAAATCTTCTATATGTAAACTTTCTAAATTATCTATAAAATCTATAAATTTTTCTTGATTTTGCATAGATTCTTTTATAGATTCACTCTTAAATAAAACAACGGGTTTTAAAGCGATATTATATTTTTGAGCCAACAACTCTCTATAAAGACTACAAAGCACAGCCCCTAAAAATCTATGTTCTAAACTATCGTTGTCGTATTTAACTAAAAATATACGCTTAGAATATCCCTCTTTGCAAAATTCTCTTAAGGTGTATTCATAAATAATTTTATCTTGATATTTCTCCAAAACATTAAATTCTTGTGGAATAGTAGCACTAAATTCAAACAATAAATTTTCATTATTACTTTCATAAGCTCTTTTTATAATAGCTTCCCAACCTTCTTTAAGCTCATTTTCGTTTTTATTTTTAGTATCACTATTTAAATGATGAGCTTCATCAGCTAAAAATACAAGCTTTTGATCTTTTAAATCTTCAAAGCTTAAAGAATTTTCTCTGTCATTTTTAAAAAGAGAAAATAAAGCTTGTATAGTTGTAAAATATATATTAATACATTCATCTTTGCTTTCAAAAAGATTATTGATAATGTTAATTTCTATATTTTTAGAATCTATATTAATAGCTTCTTTAAAAAGATATTTACTTGAGTAAATATTTGCAAAATTTGCTTTGGTTTTTTCTAAAATTGAAGTGGAATTCACAAAAAATATAAAATTTCTATATCCTTTTTTATAACAATCTAGCATTAAAGCAGCCATTATAAGAGTTTTTCCACTTCCTGTTGCCATATTAAACATTAAATGTCTTTGCTTGATACTATCAAAATTTGCATAATAATACTTTAGAGCTTTTTCTTGATAGTTTCTTAATTCTTTTGATAAATTCTCTTTTACATAAAAAGGAATTTCTCTTTGCTCTATACCTCTTTTTCCAAATTCTTCTTGTAAAAGCTCATATAGTTTTTTTCTAAACATTTTCATCACCATAAAATATTTTATTAAGTTTTATTATTTCTTTGGATACAGCATAATCTTCATCTTTTATATCACCGTATAAAACATAATCCATATTAGAGTCTAAAACAAGTTTTAAAATTTCTTTTTTATTTTCTAAGTCTAAATTTTCAAATTCTTTATCTTTTAAAATTTCATTTATATCAACTCTATAATCCAAAAAAGCTTTAGTTTTTAACTCTTGATAAATGTTATCTAGTTCTTTTTCATCATTTAGATTTTGTATTTTTTCTTTATAAATTGCATTCAGTGGCATAAGTTCAGCATAAACAAAACTTCCACCACCTTGCCACTGCACTGCTTTGCTTATACCACCTTGCTCACCTTCTACGACTTTTTTGAGTCTTTCTTTTGTGATAGTTTCTATATAATCCATTTGTTCTATACCTATCCACTTGCGTTTCATTTTATGCGCTACGGCGCAAGTTGTCCCACTTCCTGCAAAAAAGTCCATTACTAAATCGTTTTCTTGCGTTGTTAATTCTAAAATTCTTTGTAGTAAGGCTTCGGGCTTTTTGCCATTTTTAAGTTTTACTTGCCCTTCATTTGATATACCTTGCCAAAAATCATCTGTGAAAATATTGCTTACAGGCTCTAATTTTATAATTCTTTTATTCTTATAATCTACTTCAATCAGCTTATTTAACATTGTAATCGTTTGATTTTTATACATTAAGTATTGCGTTAATTTGTCCTTGTCTTTTCCTTTTGTTGGAACATATTCAAAAATAAATAAATCTTCATTGTTTGTAAAGTCTTTAATATGGTTTTGTAATTTTTTTCCTATACCGCCACTTAAAGCAGTAAGTCTAAAAATTTCATCTTTTTTATCAAAAAAATTATTTTCATTCATATTTTTTATTTGTAAATTTTCAATATTAAAATATCCTTTTTGTATTTTGTAGTAAGTAATATTATCTTTTTTAGCAACAAACTCTTTTTTGCTAAAATCAATATTGTTAATAATGCTATTATATTGTTTTGCAGTTTTTGAACTAGAATTCACAATTTCAGTTTTGACTTTAATTGTATTGTAGGTTAGATGTTGTGAGCTTTTTGCATATACGAGTAAATATTCCGCACAATCAAAAAACATTTCTGTATCAGTTGTCAATCCACCAGCACTTTTAACCTTGCAAGTTATACACCCCACAAAATTCTCTCTCCCAAAAATCTCATCACATAGCACTTTTAAATAAGCCTGTTCATTATCATCGCATTGCACAAAGATCACGCCATCATCTCTTAAAAATTCTCTAGCTATTTCAAGACGATTTTTCATAAAAGAGAGCCAAGTAGAATGATTAAATTTGTCATTATAATTAAAACTATCATTACCTGTATTATAAGGTGGGTCAATATAGATAAGTTTGACTTTATTTGCAAACTTCTTTTTTAAAGAGTGCAAAGCTAAAAGATTATTTCCCTTAAGAAGTAAATTAGTATCTAAAAGTGAATTTTTTAAATCCCCCCCCCCTATGAGTTCAAAATTCTGTAAAGCTTTTTTATCAAATAATACATCTATTTCATCACGGGCTAGTATTTCATTGAAAAATATCTCTTGTGTTTTTTGCTCATCCTTGCTTTGTCCACCTTTTATAACACCATCTTTGAAAGCAAAATTTAATACTACTTCGTTATTTGTTTTTAAAAGAAATTTTGTTTTATTTGCAAGTCCTATTTTATTAGCATAGCTTGTAAAGCTACCGCCTAAGCTTCTAAGATCTAAAAAATTTAAAAAATCATCAAGCTTAAAAACCAAAGTTTTTTTGCCAAAAAGAAAAAATCTACTTTTAAATTCTTCTTTATATTTACTTTCTTCTAAAAGATAATCAAATAATTTTTCATCATAATTTTGTGCTAAATTTCTAACTTGTCCTAAAGTTTCAAAATGTTCTTCTAAATCCTGCAATAATTTATCTTTTAACATATTTTAATCCCTGTAAAATTAAAAATTTTATTTTATAAGAAATTATATAAAATCAAACAAAAAACAATGTTTTTAAATTTATTATTTCACTCCATCACAAGTCGCATAAGATGTAAATCCTCGCCTTGTGTGATTTTATATTCTATACTTTCACATTGAGGACACTTAAAAACATTTTCTTCTAAAATGCTTGTTTGATCGCATTTTAAGCATAAAATTTCAAGTGGGGCAAGTTCTATAAAAAGTTTAGCATTTTTACAAATATTTGAGTTTTCTTTAAAAGTTTCAAAACAACGCTTAAAAAGATCCACTTCTATACCGCTTAAACGCCCGATTTTTACATAAATTTCTTGTACATTTTTAGCCTTATTGTTTAGGGCATTTTCTTCACAAAGTTCAATTAAAGATTCTACTATACTTAATTCGTGCATTAGCAAATTCTTGGTAAAAGTTCGCCTTTAGGGCTTTCTAAAAAGCGTTTTGCCCCATAAGCATTTTGTAAAATCACGCGTGCTTTTTTCTCTTCTAAAACTTCTCCTATAATGCTCGCATTTACATTGTATTTTTTTAGAATTTCTAAGGCTTTTAACTCATCTTCTTTTTCCACACAAAGTATGAAAGTACCTTCATTTGCAAGCTCATAAGCTTCATAACCAAAAAGCTCGCAAAGTCCTAAAACCTCATCTTGAATGATGATTTTTTCTTCAAAGATTAAAAGATCATTTCCGCTTTGCTTTGCCCACTCGTTTAAAACCGCACTAAGCCCCCCACGAGTAGCATCTCGCATAGCTACAACCTTTATATCTTTTTCTAAAAGCTCTAAAACCTCTTTATCCAAAGCCTTGCAATCACTTTTAATATCGGCTTCTAACTCATTTCTTTTGATTAAAACACTAGCTCCATGCCTTCCTATATCCCCTGAAAGAAGTATGCTAAGCCCTGCTTTGATATTTTTGCTTTCTTTTTTAGAGATAATTTCACCTAAGGCTGTAGTGTTGATATATATTTCATCTGCTTTGCCTTTAGGAACGACTTTAGTATCGCCACAAACTAGCATTACCCCGCATTTTTCACATTCTTCTTTAATGCTTTTTAGAATGCATTCTAGTTTTTCTAACTCAAAACCTTCTTCTAAGATAAGTCCTAAGCTTAGATATTTTGGCTTAGCACCCACCATCAAAACATCATTAATAGAACCACAAACACAAAGTTTGCCTATATTGACCTCTTTGTCTAAAAAAATCGGACTTAGAACAAAGGAATCCGTGCTTAAAGCCAAATTTCCCAAAATCGCCGCATCATTATTTGCATTTAAAATTTCATTGTCAAAGATCTTAAAAAGCTTAGTTAAAAGCTCATTCATCTCTTCTCCGCCACCTCCGTGGGCTAAGGAAATATTTTTCATACATTCACCTTTGAGTATTTATAATACGCCGCACAAGCACCCTCGCCTGAAACCATACAACTTCCTATAGGATTTCTTGGCGTACAAGCCTTGCCAAAAACCTTACAATTATAAGGCTTAGCTAAACCTCTTAAAATTTGCCCACAAATACAGGCCTTACTTTCATTTTTACTTTGCACCGTACAATCAAATTTTTTACTCGCATCATAGGCACCAAATTCTTCTTTTAGCTCCAAGCCCCCATCTTTAATAAGCCCTAAGCCACGAAATTCAAAATCACACACCCTAAAGTATTTTTTTACTAAATTTTGTGCTTTAACATTGCCCTCTTTGCTTACGGCTCTTTTGTATTGATTATACACTTTAAAAGTGCCTTCATTGCTTTGTTTTATGATATTTAATACACTTTCTAAAATATCCACAGGCTCAAAACCACTCACTGCTATAGGAGTTTTAAATTTGGTAGCTATTGGCTCATAAATACCATAACCTGTAATCACACTCACATGAGAAGGACCTAAAAAAGCATTGATTTTTACGTTTTCATCATTCATAATCGCTTTCACAGGTGCTGGAACTGTGATGTGATTGATATGAAAAAAGACATTGTTTAATTTCTCTTCTATAACCTTTTCAAGAAGTAAAGCACTCATAGGCGTAGTAGTTTCAAAACCTATAGCAAAAAAGATGATATTTTTGTTTAAATTTTGCTTAGCGATCTCTAAAACTTCAAGCGGAGAATAAAGCGCTCTAACATCAACCCCTTTGGCTCTTAAATCCAGTAAAGAAATTTCACTTCCAGGCACTCTTAAAAGATCGCCTAAAGTACAAAAAATCGTATCTTTCATAGAAGCTAGCTTAATAGCTGTATCAATGCGAACTCTTGGCATAACACAAACAGGACATCCTGGCCCATGGATAAAGTTAATTTCCTTTGGTAAGATAGAAGGCAGGGCATATTTCATAATACTATGCGTATGCCCACCACAAATTTCCATGATATTAATAGGATTTTTAAGTTCTTCTTCTATGAGTTTTTTTAAAGCTAAAATGCTTTCTTTGTCTCTAAATTCATCGATGAAATTCATTTAAACCCAAATCTCCTTCATCGCTTTTTATCTCTTCATTATTCATTTTTTCTACTATTTCTTGATAGGTTTTAATGCTTTCTAATGCAGCTTCTTTGTCGATTTTTTCCATAGCAACGCCTACATGGATTAACACATAATCACCTTGTTTTAAGGGCTCATCGATCAGATCTAAATTAACTTTTCTTTTTACGCCTAAAGTTTGCACCAAAGCATTGTTTAATTCATCGATTTCTAAAATTTCAGAAGGTATAGACAAACACATTAAAAAAGCTCCTTTTTAAGTTTAAGCACCTTATACCAAAGCTCCATATTAGTGCCATTTTTTGCATCAAGAATGATGATATCTACTCTAGGATTTAATTCTTTAATCAACCCCGTCGCCTCTTTAAGATCAAAGTCAAAATGATGGGCTAAATCTGCTTTTGTGATTAAAACTATATCAGCCTTTTTAAACATCACAGGATATTTTTGCGGTTTATCGCTTCCTTCAGTTACTGAAAGCAAAACCACATTTAAATGCTCTCCTAAATCATAGCTTGCAGGACAAACTAAATTTCCAACATTTTCTATAAAAAGCAAATCCACATCATCAATGGCTAAATGATGTAAAGCCTCATGCACCATAAAAGCATCCAAATGACAACTTTGGCCTGTAGTGATTTGATACGCCAAAGCTCCAGCATTTTTTACTCTTAGAGCGTCATTATTGGTTTCTAAATCCCCCTCAATCACAGCGATTTTAAGCTCATTTTTCAAAGCCTTGATCGTGCTTTCTAAAAGCGTGGTTTTTCCACTACCTGGAGAACTCATTAAATTAATACAAAGCGTATTGGCTTCATTAAAATGCGATCTATTGTGTTTAGCTTCTTCATCATTTTTGCTTAAAATTTTAGAAATCACCTCTATAGTTTTGCTTTGTTTTAAACTTGGATTTTCATGATGATGATCGTGCGTATGGGTTGAATTTATAGAACAGCCGCAATCTTTACACATTTTCTTTCCTTTATAATTTTTGTTTCATTTTAACCTTGAAAACATTAAAAAATTATGAGTTTTTAAAATATTTGCCTTATTTTTCCGAATTTAAATAATGCACCATTTGCCCTAAAGCTATAGAGCTATCATTACAAGGGTATCTCAAAGGTACAAAAAAATCAAAATTTTTAGCTTTTAAAATTTCAAGCAAGGTTTTGTTTTGAAAAACCCCTCCGCTTAAAAGCACTTTTAAATCATAATCTTTGCTAAAATCTATGATAAAATTTGCCAAGGCATTAAACATACCTGTAATCGCTTTAGTTTTTTCATCTTGTAAAGCCCCTAAGATTAAATTTTTAAAATTAATCTGTCCTTTTTCCACAAAAAGCTTATAAGAAAAGTCGAAATTTTTATCATAAAAAGCTTCACACATTAAGCCAACTTGGGCTTCATAAGAGCTTTTTTCTAAGTTAAAAACAATACTTCCAAAAGCATCGATAATGCGTCCTAAAGAGCTTGTTTGTAAGTTAGAATGCGAATAAATTTTTTTAAGATTTTCAAATTTTATTTTTGGAATTTTTGCTAAAAACTCCTTAGCCTTATCTTCTAAATCATAATGAAAAATGAGACTTAGGGCTAAATTTTGTATATTTTTAACATCGCTATTTATAAGAGTGAAATTTTCAAAATGTGCAATTCTTTCATATTCTTTTAAATTTCCTATAAAAAACTCTCCACCCCAAATTTTACCATCTTCTCCATAACCTGTTCCATCGCAAATAAAAGCTAAAACCTTTTCATCTTTTGCAAAATTTTCTTCATATTCAAAATAAGCCGCACAAAAATGCGCATAATGATGAGAAATTTTAACCCTTTCTTCAAATTCTTTTGCATAGCTAAAATGTGGGTGTTTATCACATAAAATCGCATCAAATTTCAAATCATAATTTTGTTTAAAAAATTCCAAAAGTTTAAAAAATCTCTCATGCACATCAAGACTTTTTAAATCCCCTATATAAGGAGAGATTAAAAGTTTATTTTCATAAAAAATTACAAATTCATTTTTAAGCTCCGCACCCAAAGCTAAAAAAGTGCCTTTTTTATTAAAATTTCTTTCCAAATAAAAAGGATTTAATCCCCTTGAAGTACGCAAAAACATAGTTTCGCCATTTACCACTTGAGCGATGCTATCATCGCTTGCATTGATAATTTCTCTATCATAATCCAAATAAAAATCAAAAACTCCATCAAGTTTTTGACACAAATTAAACTCATCTTTAATAATGCTTTCTCCGCTTAAATTCGCACTCGTTGCCACAAGGCTTCCTTTAAAATACTCAAAAAGCAAAAGATGCAAAGGGGTATAAGCTAGCATAATGCCTATTTTATCTATATCAGGTGCGATTAAAGAAAAGGCTTTTTTTGCCCTTAAAATCACAATAGGAGCTAAAACCCCACCAAGCAAAGCCTCTTCTTTTTCATCTATAAAGGCAAGTTTTTTAGCACTTTGCAAATCTTTACACATCAAAGCAAAGGGTTTTTTGGGACGATTTTTTCTAAGTCTTAGAGTTTTTAAAGCTTTTTCATTAAAAGCATCACACATTAGATGAAAACCACCCATACCTTTGATGGCTAAGATTTTACCTTCCTTTAAAAACTTCGCACTTTGTATAAAAGCTTCTTGATCTTTGGCCAAAATTTCACCCTTTGGATTTTTAAGAAAAACATTGATCTTGCATTTAGGACAGCTAATAGGCTGAGCATGAAAACGCCTATTTTTAGGATCTTCATATTCGCTTTTACAAAACTCACACATCCATAATTCTTGCATAGAAGTATTAGCCCTATCATAAGGAAGACTTTTTATAATACTAAAGCGTGGCCCACAATGTGTGCAAGTGATAAAAGGATACAAAAAGCGTGGATTTTTTTCATCAAAAAATTCCTTTTTACATTCCTTACAAAGTGCAAAATCACTTAACATAGGAGTGCTTTTTGCATTCTTTAAAGAAGGAGTGATGCTAAAATTTTCATAGCTTGGAATGGAAATTTGCGTGATTATAAGCTGATCTATTCTTGCTAAAGGTGGAAGATGATTTTTTAAATTTTCTATGAAATTTTCACATTCTTTTTGAGTACAAGCAAGGATGATTTCTACCCCAAAACCATCGTTTCTTACCTCTCCAAAAAGTTTTGATTTCAAAGCTAGTTCATAAACTAAGGGACGAAAACCCACTCCTTGAACTAGGCCTGAAATTTTGATCTTATACCCTAAGTGGCACATCGCTTAACTGGCAATTTTTAAGATGTTTGAGAGTATTTTTAAGCAAAGATTTATGTTCAAACAAAGATCCACTTATAAGTGCTAAGTCGCTTTGCTTTTTCTCTCTTAACTCATCATAAATATCACGCAAGAAATAAGCCAAACTCTCAACCGCTCCATAAGCGATATTAGCACTATCCACTCCTGCTAGCATAAAACTCATAGCAGATCTTAAAGTTCTTGTATAATCAAAACTTTTATCTTCTTTCAAACGATAATCAATCTTTACCCCGCGAGGCATTTTTGACTCATCAGCAATTTTTAAAAGCTTGTTAGCACTTTCTTGTAAATTCTTGCCTAAATTTAACACTCTACCCACCAAGCCAAGCAAAAAATAAAAATTGTTTTGAAGTTCAAAACTTTCATCTAAAAGAGGAAATTCTTTAGCAAAATTTTCTAAAAGCCTTGCACCAATTTCATCTTTTTTAATCTCTTCATAAAGCTCTTTGCTGTGCTTTGGTAAGGAAAGTCTAAGCAAATTAAGCTCTTTATTGATAAGCAAAATATCTTCATAATCTTTACTGAGCTCTAAAATAAAAGCCTTTTCTTTATAACGACTTACAAGATAAGAAATTCTTGCCATATTTTTATCTTCTTTAGAAAAAATAAGCTCTCTTGCTTTAGCATTAATAAATTCAAAGCCCTCTAAAACTACCACTTGCTCATCTAAAACACTGATATAAAAATCTTTTTGATATTCTTCTATCTTTTTTACGCTTAAAAATTTATATTCATTTTCAAAGAGTTTCAAACCTAAAGTAAAACAAAACAAATCTCTAGCAAGTCTTATTTTAAAATCATTAAAGTCAAGATGATGATTTTTTCTAAACATGGCATTAAGCCTTAGCTTCATCAAGGGTTTTTCCAAACTTGCAAGAAGTTTTAAATTTTCATTTGAACAAACAAAAACCGAATTTATAGCCTTAATATCGCAAGGAAGTAAAAAATCTCCTATAAATTCGTTCTTAAATAAAGAAAATTCATAAATGCCATTTTTATCTTTTAAATAAATCTTTTTTTCTTGACTTAACAAATCAAAGGCAAGATTTAAAAAAGTGTTGAAATTTTCTTCATTGATTTTTTCAAATTCTGATAAATTGCTTGAAAATTCACATTCGCAAAACACACCCCATTCATTTTTGCTTAAAGTTTTTTTTTCTTGATAGGCATTAGAATTTAAATGAGTAATATAAGAAAAATTTGAAAATTCTTTATCTTCTAACCTACAAGGGTTAAAATCCTGCCCCGCTTTTACATCAAATTTTTTCAAAAAAACACTATGACTCATTAAATTTAAAGAATCACAAAAAGTCTTTAAATTTGCTTCATCTGCATCGATAGAAAAATGATAAATATTTTCTTCTTTACTAAGGGTATAATTGTAATTTTTCGCATAAAAACGCAATAAATATTCAAAAATATCATTATCCGCATTATAAACAAAATCAAAATCCAAAGTCATATTATGCCTTTTTTGAAAAATAAACTATAAATATAACATTTTTAACTTAAAAATTCTTTCTCTCTTTGCCTAAAATCACTCATAAAATGCTCCATAAAAGCGTAAAATTCTTTACTGTGATTGGGGAATTTTAAATGGCTTATTTCATGTAAAACCACATATTCAATAGCCTTTAAACTCTTTTGTAAAAGTTTTAAATTTAAATTAATATAAGCTTTATTGTGATTGCACGAACCCCAACGCGTTTTCATACTTTTAATGCTTAAATGCGTGTAGGGTAAGCCTGTTTTTTTACTCCATTTTTTAAGATACAAAGTAAAAATCTTTTTAGCATTTTGCCTTAAAAATAAATCTAATTTTGCTTTATTTTGACAAATTATTTTATCTTTATCAAAATAAGTTTTTTTAGCATTTTCATCAAAAATAATTTGATATTTTTTTGCTAAAAAGATTAATTCATCATCTTTTAAAACTTTTTTTTCAAATCTTTTTTTAGCCTCATTTATCCAAGAACTTGATTTATCTAAAAAATCATAAATACTTTTAAAAGTGCAAAAATAAGGAATGCTAAGAACAAACTCGCCCCTTTCATTTAACCTTAATCTTAAAGTTTTTATGCGTTTTTTAGTGTAAAAATAACACTCATCTTTATAAATAAAAGATTTTAAACTAGAGCTTTGCCTTGCCATTTTTTGCTTTTCCATCTGTATGAATTTACTATTCCTCTTGAAAACTCATCTGCACAAAATCCTATCCAAACCCCTAAAATTCCAAAATTAAAATGAAAACAAAGCACATAACCCACAGGTAAAGATACCCCCATCATAAAAACAAGCCCGCTAAAAAATGGAAATTTAGCATCCCCACTTGCACGCAAGGAATTAACCATAACTATATTAAAAGTGCGTGAAATTTCAAGAAAGATTGAAAGGGTAAATAAAGGTATCATTAAATTTTTCAACTCTTCTTTAAGCCCTAAAATTTGCATAGTAAAATCTTGACAAAGATAGTTTAAAAGTGCCACTAAAGCACTCGCTACCACACTAAAATACAAAGCACGCCAAGCGTGTTTATAAGCGACATTTTCATATCTAGCACCGACTAATTTACCTACTATGATTTCATTAGCTATGCTCGTAGCTTGTCCTATAAGCATAATAAGCATTGAAATTTGAAAATAAATCGTTTGCACACTCAAGCTCGCCTCACCTAAGCTTGCTACAAAAGCAAAGGCTATAGTGTATTGCATTATCCATAAAAGATTTTCCCCTGCTGAAAATCCGCCTATATTTAAAACCTTTTTTAAAACTTCTTTTTCAAGTTTTATCATTTCTTTGATTTTAAGATGAATTTTAAGCTTATAAAAAAGTATCACAAGTAAAGCAACTATAGCAACAATGCGGGCAAAAATATTGCTAAGCCCTACTCCAAAAAGTTCTGATTTTGTATAATGTAAAACATAATAATTTCCACAAATCACCACTATATCCATCAAAAAGCCTATAAGCATGACCCAATAAGCCATATTATAAACCCTTACAATGGCCGCTAAAACAATGCCTATGGCATCAAAAAACAAACAAATTGCAAGCATGTGTAAGTAAATTTCGCTATCCTTAAGCAGTTCTTGTGGGATTTTTAAAAGATAAAGCAAATACTCCCCATGCCACAAAATAAGCACACCGCACACAAAACCCAAAAGCGCATTTAAAAATAAGCTTTGATGAATCACTTTCCTTGCTAAAACATGATCTTTTGCACCAATTGCTTGTGCGATCACCACACTACAACCCACACTTAAAAATGAAAAAATAGTGATAAAAAGATCTAAAATTTGATTTCCAGCCCCCGTAGCACCCACAAGAAAATTAGAATAATGCGACACCATAGCGGTATTGATAATCACGGTTAAATACTTAGAAAGCAAGTCCCAAAATATAGGAAAACTAAGTTTTGTTAAGGAGAGTTGTTTTTTTGCCATGATTATTCTTTTAAAAAGCCGTATTCATAAATTTTTGGCTCTAGCTTTTTAGCTAAAGCATTTAAAGCCTCATTTAAATCACTCAGCAAAGCTTTATAATGCTCATCCTTTGCCTTGGAAGGATGCTTCATCTTGCCTTTTTCATCTCTGCCTTGAAAAAACTCTTTGATATCATAAAGTGAAGCATTGACTAGATAGTTTTTATCTTCGCTATGAATATGATAGTATTTAAAAAGTTCTTTTCCCGCTTTTAAAAGTTCGTTTGCTTGGGAGCTAAATTCTATCTTTGTTAATTCATCATCAAAAAGCGAATTTTCATCTTTTATCTTGCCTTTTATAAATTGATACATAAAATCACTCTTAAAAGCTTCCTTTGTGATACCCAGTTCTGTTTCACTAAAAGGTATAAAATGATTTATGCCTTCTTTAGAGCTTATTTTATTTTGTCCATGAAAGAGCATAAAGGCTAAACAATCACTTTTAAACTCATCATCCTTTTTGTATAAATCTTTTGGATATAAAAACTGATCCCTATCATTTATCCAAGTAGCTACTATAGCGTGACGCACTGAGAAATATATAGAAGTTTGTAATAAATTTTGATAACTAATTATATTTGTATGATTATGATTATTAAATAATGTAATTCTAATGTAATTTGTATTTTGAAAATCGTTTCCTCTTGTATTCATTATAGCTATTTCATTATTTTTTACATAAAAATTTTTATACCATTCATTTAATTTTTTATTTTTATCATAAGAGTAAAACATTTTTTTACCTAAAAAATTTCCATTTTCATTGAATACATCAAGTTTTATTTTTTTAAACTCTTCTTTTTTGCTCATATCCCAGATTAAGAATCCTATGGGAAATTTTCCTCTTACATTATCAAAGGTATCAGCAGGAACCATAAAACCTTTTAAAAATTTAGCCTTAAAAGTTTCTCTAAATTTTATAAAATTGGTAGAATTGACATATTTTAAAGTCGAAAAGCTAGCCAGTATAGCTCCTTCAATCTCGCAATATATCCTTATAAAAAATTGAGCAAAAAGTTCATTTCTAGCACTACTTAAAATATCTTTGTATTTTTCATAAACATAATTATCAAGACTAACGCCAGTTTTATGTTTTCCAGTTCCAGATATAGTAGCAGTAGTTCCAGCTTCCGCATAAGGTGGATTGATAAAGATTATTAATTTTTTGCGTTTATTTTCATCCTTTAAAATCTCTTGTAAATTTAAAGGCAGTTTTGATTTTTGGATGATTTTACCCCTATCATCTACCTCATCAAAGAATTCATCCTTTAAAAAATCAAACTCAAAAACATGATTTTCAAACAAATTTGCACCCTTTTTGATACGCTCATATATCACATCTACATCAGCTTTATCAAGAGTAGAACAAAAGATATTTTTTGCATTGGTAAAATTGGCTAGTAAATTTCCTGTTCCACCCGCTAAATCCCATATATAATACTCTTCTTCATAATCCTCCCCAAAAGTTTTAGAAAGATACTCACAAGCCTTATCCACCCAAATTCTTGGAGTAAAAAACGCTCCTTTTCGCTCCCTTACATCTTGATCGACAAGCAAATCTCTGCGTTTTATAATATAATCCCAAAATTCTTCCCTTGGAGGACGCTCATAAATGGCCCAAAATTCATGATGGGCTTTTTGCTTATCTTTAAAAGAAGTGCGTTTGTTGATGATAGAGCCTAAATCACTTTTTGTTTTATTAAACTCATAATAATCTTTTTTAAGAATGGCAAATAAATTTTGACTGATAGTTTCATTTTCATTCGAAAGCAAATCAGCCAAATAAAAATCAGCATCTATAATCCCGCTTTTTTTAGCCAAATTCCAATCAATACTGATGGTATCTTTAACCATTTTATTCCATTTGTGATAAATGCTTGCGAAATTATTTTTATCGATTTTAAATTTGCTTATATTTTCGCTTGTAAGATTTTCTTTTATGAAAGTTTTTAATTCTTCGTCATTTTTTTCATAATAAAAAATTTGTGCTGTATTTAAAATGCTATCTAGTTCTTTTAGAAGTTTTAAAAATTGCTCGCTTTTATGATTGCTTGGAGTAATACTAAAGTCTATATCGCTTTGATAAAAAATTTCTTGCAAAGAAGAAAAAGGCAAAAAGGCTATCTTTTCAGCGTCAAAAGCACAAAGTAAATTGGGAGTTTGCTCTGTATAAAATTTATACTTTCCTATGGTAAGTACAAGCTGAACAAAAGACTTTTTAAGCTCACTTTTTCCTTGTTTAACCTCGGCCCAAAGCAAATTAATTTCGCCTAAAAGTCCTAAATTTTGAGTGATACAAAAATCAATCTTAGTGCCTACATAATTAAACTTCGAAAAATACGAATCCCTAATCTTACTTTTTAAAGGCTCTTCGCTAAGTTTTAAAAATTCCTCAAACAAATCATATCCTTAAAAAAATATTTAAAGACATGATTTTAATAAAAATATACTTTTTTTTGTATAAATCTTACCCAAAAGCACCGCTTAAGTAAGCCTTGGTTTTTTCTTGTTTTTTCAAAAAATTCTTTACTTTCACCCAATTTTATAAGTTCAGCCACGCGTTTGCCTTGTTCGCAAAAGATAGAATTGTTTCATTTTTCTCCTTAACTTTAAAACAAAGTAATGGAAGTTTAAAAAACGATGAAATTCAAAAAAATGCTTTTAAGTTTCGATTTTTATGTTTTCTTAAATATAATCTTTATCTATCAGAAATTTAGCTTGTTTTTAAAAAAATAATGTATCATTATAAAACATTATTTAAATTTTTAAAAGGAGATAAGAATGCTTTCTAAAGAAGTTGTAAAATTACTCAATGAACAAATAAACAAAGAAATGTATGCGGCAAACTTATATCTTAGCATGAGTTCTTGGTGCTATGAAAACAGTCTTGATGGAGCTGGAGCCTTCTTGTTTGAACATGCAAGTGAAGAAAGCGATCATGCTAAAAAGCTTATCACTTATCTTAATGAAACAGATTCTCATGTAGAACTTCAAGAAGTAAAACAGCCTGAACAAAATTTCAAATCCTTGCTCGATGTTTTTGAAAAAACCTATGAACATGAGCAATTTATCACAAAATCAATCAATACTTTAGTTGAACATATGCTAACACATAAAGACTATTCTACTTTTAATTTCTTACAATGGTATGTAAGCGAACAACACGAAGAAGAAGCACTTTTCCGCGGTATAGTTGACAAGATTAAACTAATCGGAGAACACGGAAACGGACTTTATTTAGCTGATCAATACATTAAAAATATTGCATCAAGCAGAAAAAAATAATCTTTGCTCTATTATGGGCAAATCTCGCTTTAGATTAAAAGTATGACTTATTTTTCTTTAGAATTTAGTATTTTAATGATAGCTTTTTTTGCTATTTATTGGGCTTTTAAAAATGATTACAAAATACAAAATATTTTAATTTTAATTTTCTCTTATATTATTTATATTTTAATCAACCCTTATTTTGCCTTGGTTTTATTTATATATACTTTTTTTATACACTATTTTGCCTTGCTCATTTTTGTGCGTCGCAAGCGTTATATTTTCGCTACTTGTATGGCTTTTATTATTTTAAATTTATGTTTTTTCAAATACTTTTCTAGCATCAAAGGAAGTGCTGATGAGATATTGAATTTTTTCGGTTTAGAATTTTTAAATATTGATTTAGTATTGCCAATAGGGATTAGTTTTTATACCTTTACTTCCATCACTTATCTTGTTGAAGTTTATCAAAAACGTCGTTTAGAAAGTTTTTTAAATTTAGCAACATACTTATCATTTTTTCCAACACTACTTTCAGGGCCTATTATGCGAAGCTCTTTTTTCTTTGAACAAGCCTATCAAAAACGCGAATTTAAACATGCGAATTTAATTATCATCTTGCTTGTTTTTGGTATAGTTAAAAAAGTTTTAATAGCTAATTATCTTGGAATTTATGCTAAAAATATTTTAGACTTTCCACAATCTTATAATCTCATACAACTTTTAAGTGCAATTTACGCCTATGCAATTCAAATATACTGCGATTTTAGCGGATATGTTGATTTAGTTTGTGCTTTTGCTTTAATGTTAGGTTTTACCCTTCCACCTAACTTTAACATGCCTTATCTTGCAAAAAATCTAAAAGCTTTTTGGGCTAGATGGCATATCAGTCTTTCAACCTTTATAAGAGATTATATCTATATACCTTTAGGGGGTAATAGAAAAGGAATGCCACGCACTATAGCTAATATACTCATCGCTTTTATACTTTCGGGTATGTGGCATGGCAATACACTTGCTTTCATTGTTTGGGGTTTATTGCATGGTATTGGCATAGTTTTTATACATTTGCTAGCTTTAAGCAAACTTAGTTTACAAAAAATTCCAGCTTTAGGAAGATTTTTAACCTTTCAATTTGTATGTTTTACTTGGATTTTCTTTTATTATAGTCAAAATCTAGAGGATGCAATAGAATATTTTAAAGCTTGTTATTATAATTTCTTCCAAATTCCATCGTATAATGATATTTATATATTAGTTGCTTTTGGAGTTCTTTTTATGATTTATCCTTTATTTGTTAATTTTAAAGAATATTGTATTAAGATTTTAAATCTTACTCCATTTTTGCTAAAACCTTTTATCATAGCTTTTATTTTACTTTTGGTTTTTGCTTTTATGCCAGATGGAATTCCTGATTTTATTTATTCGAGTTTTTAGATGAGTGTAATTAGATTTTTCTTCATTTTGATTATAGTGCTTGGTTTGGTTGTTGTAGTTATGAATCAAAGTATTAGCTCTTATATAGAACAAAAATATCACTTTACATTTTATCCTCATAATGATCTTTTAAAAGAAGCTAATGGCTTTAAAATTAAACTAGAACAAATTCGTGCAATTTTAAGCAACGAACCCTTACCCCAAGCCAATGAAGAAATCACAAATCAAGAAAATAAATCAACAGATGCAAACTTAAGTAAAATAGATAAAGCTTTAAACACTTTAGAAAATGATGAAAACACTTCTCATAAAGAAACAAATCTAACCTTAATCCAAGATGCGAATATTAGTTTTATTGACAATACTAAATTAGAACTACATAATGGAGATGAGTTTTTATTGATCGGAGATTCTTTAATGCAAGGTGTTGCAATAGCCTTAAATAGAGATTTAAGAAATTTAAATCTTAAAGTAACCGATCTTAGTAAACAAAATACAGGACTTTCTTATAAATCCTATTTTGACTGGTCAAAAGCAACCAATGAGGCTTTTGTCAAAAACTCAAATATTAAATATCTTGTTATTCTTCTTGGTGCTAATGATCCTTGGGATATTAAAAAAGGAGGAAATTACCATCGTTTTGGCTCTCCTTCTTGGATAGATATTTATACAAACCGCGTAGATGAAATCATTAAAATTGCTAAAAAACATAAAGCCAAAGTTTTTTGGTTTGAAATCCCTCCTGTAAAAAAAGAAGACTTGAACAAAAAAATACAAGTGCTCAATAAAATTTACAGCGATGAAATTCTTAAAAATAAAGAAATTTTTATCAACACTAAGCTATTTTTTAGCGTCAATGATGAATACTCAGCTTATATAAAAGATGAAAATAATAGAAGCATAAAAGTAAGAACAGACGATGGGGTTCATTTTACTTCAAGGGGTGCAAGAGAAATGTCTAAACTTTTATTAGAACACATAAAACTTAAGGAAGAAAATGCTAGTAAATAAATTTAAAATTATCTTATTGTTTTTTATTATTTTTACTAGCTCTTATGCACAAAATTTAAATACAAATGAGACAATAGATTCCATACTCAATCGAAACAAAAATCACTCTGCTTTAACAAGTTATGTATCAAAAAAAGATCTTAAAAATCTAGAAAAAATAATAGAAAAAAATCAAAACATAGGAATTAGAATTTATGGAGATTCTCATATGGCGGCTGATTTCTTTCCGCGTGTCATAAGAGGATATTTAATCCGCTCTAACTCTATAGGTTTTGCCTATCCTTTACAACCTAAATATCAACAAAATCTTAATCTTGTTTATTCTTATAAAAACTTTGAAATTTTAAACTCAAGAAATCCTGCTAATGCTGGACATAATTTTCCACTAGGCGGAATAATAGCCAAAGCAAAAATCAAAGGTGCAAAAATCAATCTTGACACAACTTTGGATAAAAAAAATTTCAAAATAGGATTTTTATTTAAAGCCAAACAAAATACCAATGCTTTTGCCATCAAAGATGCAAAAAATCAAAGCTATGAGTTAAAAACCACACAAATTAACAAATGGTCTTATAAAGAACTAGAACTTGATCTTCCTTTGCAAATTTCAGCCTTACAAAAGGATGCTGAACTAGGAGGATATTTCATCACAAATAAAAATAATAATGTTTTCTTAGATACCGTTGCAATCAATGGTGCCAAAAGTGATTTATGGCTCTCTTGGAATCAAGCAGTTGTAAAAAAAGAGCTAGAACTTTTACACAATGATTTAATTATTCTTGCCTATGGTTCCAATGATGCACTCTTTAAAGGGTTTGAAAAACAAAAATTTAAAAACAATTTAAAAAAATGGATTAACATTTTAAAAACTTACAATAAAAACGCTGTTATCATGCTAATCTCTCCACCAACTGTAGTTCAAAAACAAGGCAAAAACTATAAGCTTGCTCCTGATTTTTTCACCATACGCAAAGCATTATATGAAGTCGCTAAAGAAGAAAAAACTCTTATCTTTGACATGCATCAGTTTATGCAAGATAGTGGAGGAAAAAACAAATGGATAGAACAAAAGCTTTCACTCAATGACGTGCATCTTACGATAAAAGGCTATGAGCTGATGGCTAAAAAACTACTCGAAGATTTAAAAAATATTATCGATTATTAAACTTAATACTTAGCAATTTCTAAGTTTTCATCATTAAAACTTAAAGCTGTGATTTGATAATAAGAATTAATGGTTTTTAAAAGATTAAATCTAGCTCTTAAAAATTCTTGCTGGGTAGAATTTAAAGTATTGTTTGCATCCAAATAATCTTTTAATTCGCTTTTTCCTAAAATATATTTTTCATAATACGCCTTAGTGATAAGCTCTTGTTTAATGTTAATATTTTGCAAATTTTGCAAAAGCAAGGTATCACTTTGATAATCTTTATAATTTAATGCAAATTCATTTATCGCACTTTGCAAAGCTTGCTCATAAGAAATTAAACGTTGTTCGTAAGTAAATTGTGAAATTTTGATATTTTGCTTTACTCTACCATAATCTAAAAAAGGTAAAGAAATCTTAACATTGCCACTTAAAATTTCAAATTTAAAACTATCATCAATTTTTTTATCACTCCCGCTTAATGCTCCACCTAAAGAAATACTAGGCAAAATAGATTTTTGCATCGAAGAATAATCCTTAAAAGCTGATTTTAAGCTATTGAGTTTAGATCTCACATCTGCACGATATACTAAAGCTTTTAAAGGTATATTAAAATCAGGACTTAAGGTTTTAAAATCATCTAAAGATAAAGTTTTAAAATACTCTATGTAAACAAAACCTTCTTGCTTTGCCAATAAATCTTGTAAATTTTTTATAAGCAAATTACGATTTTGATCATTGCTTAATAAATTTTGTTTAGCTCTTAATAAGCTTTGTTCTATGTTTAAAAGTTCTAATTCTTCTATTTTTCCAAGCTCATATTTATAACTATAAAGCTCTTTCATTTGCTCTAAATTTGAAAGATAAGCTCGAAGCAATTTATCTACATCGTTAAAATAAGCTAGCTCAAAAACATCATTTAAAGCTGTATTGATCATACTTATTTTTAAATTTTCAAGATCATAAGCACTTGCCTTTGCACTAAATTCGTTCGCACTCGCACTATCTCTTAACTTACTATAAATATCAAGCTCATAACTTAAATTTAAAGAATGATTGAAATTTTTACTTTGCTTACCTGAATTTAAGTCTTTATCTCCACTAAAGCCCCAATTTCCACTTAAAGTCGGATATAAATCATAATCAATCAAATCAGCCCTAGCCAAAGCCGAAAGCAAAGTTTTTCTAGCAATATTAATATCGCTATTATTCAATAAAACAAAATTTAAAAATTCATTTAATTTTGCATTATCATAGGATTTATACCAATCATAAGTGAGATTTAAATCTTTCATTTGTTCTTGAGTTAAATTAACTTCTTTAGGCAAGCTAAGTTTTGCACCACAAGCACTCAAGAAAAAAGTTAAAAAAATGCTAAGTATTATTTTCATTTTATTCCTTTGATAGTGCACTAATAGGATTTAAATTTGCTGCATTTCTTGCAGGGAAAAAGCCAAAAATCACACCGATAAACATAGAGCTAAAAAGTCCTAAAAGCACAGAATAGGCGTTTAAAATCATAGGAAAATCTGTACTTAAAGTATTAAAAGCAAAAATAACAAAGATTGATAAAATCACACCTAAAATCGCCCCTATGGTACAAATCATAACCGCTTCGATTAAAAACTGCATCATAATATCTTCTCTTCTAGCCCCTATAGCCATGCGTATGCCTATTTCTCTTGTTCTTTCGCTTACAGAAACAAGCATGATATTCATCACTCCTATACCCCCAACAATCAAAGCAATCACAGCTACACAAGCTGTAAGTATGGTTGTAGTGCGTTTATTTGCTGTAATAGCTTGTTTAAAGGTATCAGAATTAAAAGTAAAAAAATCCTTTTGTCCGCGTTTAATTTCTAAAATTCTTATAATAGCATTTTCAGCCAAAGTTGAACTCACATCATCCTTTACCTTAACGATAATTTCACGCAAATTTCTATCTCCCGTAAGTTTATTCATCAGTGTTGTATAGGGTATATAAAGACGCACTACATTATCTTCTAGAGGCTTGTCTGTATCTTTTTGCAAAACTCCTATTATCTTAAAAGGTTGAGAATTAAAAAGCACCACACGACCTAAAATATTTTCACTTTTTTCATCAGGAAAAAGATTTTTTTTAGCGTTAAAATCTAATACAGCAACATTGGTACTATTTTTTACATCATCGTTATTTAAAATTCTTCCCGCATCTATCCTTAAGCCTTCTATAGCAAAATTATTTACTCCAACTCCTTCAGCTCTTGCACTTAAAGAAATATTTGTATAAGTTGCCACTCCTGAAGTATTTGAATGAGCATCAACTGCTTCTAAATATTCTAAAGATCTTAACGTTTCTAAATCGCTAAAATTAAGCCTTGTTTTACCCGAACGCAAATCTCCAAAACCCCTTCCAGGACGAATTTCAATAGTATTTGTTCCAAGTCTTGCAATGGACTCAAGCACCTTAGCTTGAGAACCTAACCCTAAAGCCACAACACAAACTACAGAAGCAATACCTATGATAATTCCTAGCATGGTTAAAATAGAACGAAGTTTGTGTGCAAGTATGGAAGAATAAGCTATCTTAAAACACTCAAAGGCTTGATTTTTAAGCAAAGTAAGTGTTTTTTTCTCTTTGGACATTGTTTTTAAAGTAAGTTTTTCTTGAATTTTGTCTTTTTTAGTATCGCTTAAAATTTCTCCATCTTTAATCTCGATAACCCTTTTAGCTTGTGCTGCAATTTTTGGATCGTGAGTTACTAAGACTATAGTATGACCTTGTGCATTAAGTTTTTGTAAAATTTCAAGCACCATAATACCGCTTTTACTATCCAAAGCTCCCGTTGGCTCATCAGCTAAAATAAACTCTCCACCATTCATTAAAGCTCTTGCTATAGAAACACGTTGTTGCTGTCCTCCGCTTAATTCATTCGGCTTAGAATCTAGCTTATGAGCTAATTCTAAATTATTTAAGAGTTTTTTAGCATTTTGATTTCTTTCTTGTAAATTTTTTCCTGCATAAACTGCAGGTAAAGAAACATTTTCTTTAGCACTAAGTAAGCTTAAAAGATTGTATCTTTGAAATATAAAGCCTATTTTTTCACGCCTCAATCTTGCTTTTTCATCGTTATTAAGTTTAGTTACTTCATACTCATCAAAAACATAAGTTCCACTACTGGGTGTATCTAATGTTCCTATGATATTTAAAAGTGAAGTTTTACCACTCCCACTTTGTCCTATAATAGCAACAAATTCACCTTTTTCTATATTTAAACTTACATTTTTTAAAATGACATTTTCGCCTATATTCTTGCAAATATTTTTAAGAAAAACCATTAAAATCTCAACTTCATTTTAGGAGCTAAGCCATCAGCACTTGAGCTTACTATCAATTCTTCATTTTCATTTGCGCCTTCTAAAATTTGAGTATTGATAGAATCTTTAATACCAAGTTTGACATATTTTTTAACAGCTTTTTGATTTTCTAAAATTTCGACATAATAGCCTTTTGGATCGCTTTTAATTGCATAAGTTGGCACCACTAAAACAGCTTTTGCACTCGCTACGACGATTTCATTTTGTATACTCATGCCAATACGCAAAAAATCATCTTTATTGGCTACATAAAATTTTGCGTAATAATAAATAGCATTTGATGAGTTTGAGCTTGAAGAACTTGAACTTGATGAGCTTGAGCTTGTACTAGAATCACTTAGTTCAGTATCAGCTGGATCTATACTTGCAATCTTAGCATGATAAGTTTTTTGAGGATCATTAAGCAAAGAAAAATCAAGCTCTGTTCCTACTTTTATCTTACTCACATCAGCCTCTGCTATTTCCATTCTTACTTCCATTTCATCTAAATTAGCTATACGAACTATAGTAGGAGTGTTTTGATTAGCATTAACCGTTTGTCCTTCATCTACAGCTACATTAATCACAACACCATCTATAGGAGCAGTAATGGTTGTATAACCCAAATCTTTTTGTGCATTTTTAAGAGTGATTTCAAGCTGAACTACTTGAGCGTTAAGCTCTGCAACATTAGCTTTTAAAGTATAATAATTATTTTTTTGAGTTTCTAAATTTTCAAGCGAACTTGCTTTAGCTGCATAAAGTTTTTGCTCTCTTTGATATTGTTTACTAGCAATCTCAAGAGCAACTTTTTTACTCTCTAAATTAGCTTTAGCACTTTCAAGTTGAGCTTTTGTAATATCTAAATCATTTTGTTGTTTATCTTTGTCAATTTGAGCGATCAAATCACCTTGCTTTACATGAGTTCCCACATCCACATAAAGTTTTATGATTTGTCCGCTAACTTGAGCACCCACATCCACTTGATCTTTGGCATATACCTTTCCTACCGCCTCTATGGTTTGAGATATATCTTTTTTTTGTATTTTTTGAGTTAAATAGCTGATTTTTTCATCATTATTAAAAAAAATAAAATAAGCCCCAATACTTCCAAGTATTGCAATTAAAATGGTTAAAATAATCTTCTTTTTCATAATAACAAATCCTAAAGAAAAATCAAGATTAAATTTTACTCATTTTTTGTGAATTTTTCGTGAATTTTTAATTCTATGTTTATAAATTTAAAAATTCTAAAGCCATCATCACATCACCCTGCATTAATACTTTCAAATTTTCATCATCCCAACAAAAAGTAGAACTATGATGCAAAGCTGGATGATTTAAATCCTTTGAAATTCCAACAAATACATAAGCCCCCATTCTTTCTCGTGTTAAAAAAGCAAAATCTTCAGCTCCCATATCAGGTTTAGAAGAAACAATAATATTTTCTTCTCCTAAGACCTTTGCAAAAGCTTTTCTTGCTATTAAAGCGGCTTTTTCATCATTAATCAATGGAGGAAATTCTTTAGTATATTGAAGCTTATAATCTCCACCATTGGATTTTGCTGTAGCAGCAGCCACTTCCTCTAGAGAACTTTTTAAAATGTCTTGTGTTTTATCATTTAAAAAGCGCACAGTTCCTTTTAAATAAGCATTTGCAGGAATAACATTATAAGTAGTTCCTGCACAAATTTGACCCACAGTAATCACTCCTGCTTCATAAGGAGCTAAACGCCTAGAAACAACACTTTGTATATTATTCACAAATTGCGTTGCCATAATTATAGGATCTACGCAAGTATGTGGATGAGCCCCATGCCCTCCTCTGCCAATCAATTCCAAATCAAAAATATCCGTTCCAGCCATCATTTCGCCACTTACAATTTGAGCAGTATTTTCAAGCAAAGATCCCCATAAATGACAACCAAAAACCGCATCAACATAAGGATTTTCTAATACACCTGATTCTATCATAGGTTTAGCCCCACCGCTTCCTTCTTCTGCGGGCTGGAACATAAATTTAACCGTACCACAAAATTCATCTTTAAGCTCATTTAATATCAAAGCAGCTCCCAAAAGTCCTGCTGTATGTCCATCATGTCCACATGCATGCATCTTACCATCAATTTTTGAAGCATAGCTTAGATGAGTTTTTTCTTGCACAGGCAAAGCATCCATATCCGCTCTTAAAAGAACACATTTTGGTTTTTTCTGACTCTTCTTTTTTCCTTCTATAATAGCTAAAATTCCTGTTTTTGCAATATTTTTTTGATATTTAATGCCAAACTCATCTAAAATTTTACACACTAAATGGGCTGTATTTTCTTCTTCAAATTCAAGCTCAGGATGCATATGAATTTGATGTCTTAAATCAACTGCTTTATCATAGTACTTTAGTGCTAAATTTTCAACCAGCTTTTGCATTCTTTTCCTTAATCTAAATCTTTTATTTTCTCATCTGCTTTTTTACTGTCAAGTTTTTCCAAATTCGCCTCCATTTTTCGTATTTCTTCTTCTCCACTACGCACTAATTTTGCATCAATTTTGGAAAAATCTCCAGTTTTTTTATTTGGATATTCTACCTTAGAAAGTATAAAACGCAATAAATTTAATCTTGCTTTTTTCTTATCATCAGAAGAAATAATAGTCCAAGGACAAGTTGGAGTGTTAGATGCTAAAAGCATAGAGTATTTAGCTAAAGTATATTTATCCCATAATTCTTGGGATTTTTGATCCACAGGAGATAATTTATATTGTTTAAGTGGATCACTTCGGCGTTTTTCAAAACGTTTTTTTTGCTCGTCTTTTGATACTGAAAAATAAAATTTAAAAAAAATAATATCACTATTTGAAATCATATTTTCAAACAAAGGCACTTCTCTTAAAAAATCTTTATGTTGTTGTGGGGTACAAAAACCCATAACCGGTTCTACTCCTGCACGATTATACCAAGATCTATCAAAAATCACAATCTCACCGGCTGAGGGCAAATGCGCTATATAACGCTGAAAATACCACTGTGTTTTTTCCACATCACTAGGTTTTTCAAGAGCCATAACGCGACAACCACGCGGATTTAAATGCTCAATCAAACGTTTAATCGCCCCACCTTTTCCAGCCGCATCACGCCCTTCTATAAGTATAAGAACCTTTAAACCCTTGGCTTTAACATGATTTTGAAATTTCAAAAGCTCAATTTGCAAATTTTTTAAATCTTTTTCATATTCTATTGTACTTTTCTTTCTTTTCACAGAAACATAAATTTCATTCTTTTTGACAACCGCTTGCGTTTTTGAAGAATTATTTTCTTGCATTTTCAAACCTTTATAAAGTATTTAAAGCAAATTTACCATAATAAATTATAATTGAAGCTAAAAATATTAAGGAAAAAATAAATTTTTAGGAAATTTATGCGTATTTTTAGTATTATTTTATTAAGTTTTTGTTTATCTTTTGCTTCTATATTATCTTTAAATGAAGCTTTTAATGTAAAATCAAACTCTTATAATAACTCTATCTCAATTGATATTGAACTTGGAAAAGATATTTATCTTTATTCTAATAAACTTAAATTATATATAAACGAAAAAGATATAAGTTCTTTGATTAATCTACCTCAAAGTTCCACAAGAGGTAATGAAAATGTTTATTATCAAAAATTAAATTTAGCTTTGCCAAATTTATTACTAGAGCGCTTTGCAAAAAATACCACAAATTTAATCAAACTCGAATTTCAAGGCTGTTCTGAAGAAGGCTTGTGTTATAATCCTCAAACTTGGTACTTTGATCTCATTTCTAAAAAAGATGCTTTTGAAATTTCAAAACCTTACAAAGCTCAAAAAACAGATAAAAAAACTAAAATTGAATCTGAAGAAAGCTCTATAGCAAATTTTTTAGCAACAGATAACTTTTTTTGGATTGTGCTAAGTTTTTTTGGCTATGGACTTTTACTCTCCTTAACACCTTGTATTTTACCTATGATTCCGATTTTATCTTCTCTTATCGTAGCAAAAAGTAATGCTAAATTTTCAAAAAAATATAGTTTTTTTCTCTCTTTTATCTATGTTTTTTTTATGTCTTTAGCCTATGCTATTGCTGGAGTTATAGCAAGTTTTCTAGGAGCAAGTATTCAAGGAATTTTACAAAAGCCTATCATTTTAATTCTTTTTGCTCTAATTTTCATAGCTTTTGCTTTTGCTATGTTTGGAGCTTTTCGTTTTGAATTGCCATTAAGATTTCAAACCTTTATACATAAAAAAAGCGAAAAAGGAAAAGGAGTTGTAGGTATAGCCATCATGGGATTTTTATCTGCTTTAATAGTAGGTCCTTGCGTAGCAGCTCCTTTAGCAGGTGCTTTAATTTATATAGCCAATACAGGCAATGCTTTATTAGGTGGTAGTGCACTTTTTATCATGAGTTTTGGCATGGGTATACCTTTGCTTTTCATAGGCTTAGGATTAGGTTTTATTAAACCTGGTTTTTGGATGGAAAAAGTAAAAATTTTCTTTGGTTTTGTTATGTTGGCTATGGCTATTTGGATACTTTCTAGAATTATTGAAGAAAATTACATTTTAATTGCCTATGGAATTTTAGGTGTATTTTTTAGTGTTTTTATGGGAATTTTTGAAAAAAGTTTTACAATAATTTCTAAAATTAAAAAAAGTATTTTAATTCTTATTTTAGCTTATTCTCTAAGTATTTTCCTAGGAGGACTTTTTGGAGCTAAAAATTTCTTAAATCCTTTAAATTTCAATACTATATCTGCATCAAAACCTGCTTTAAACTATGATTATATCAACAACTTTGAACAATTAAAGCAAGAAATACAAACAAATACAAAGCCCATAATGCTTGATTTTACTGCATCTTGGTGTGAAAATTGCAAACTTTTAGATGAATTAACCTTTAGCGATGAAAGAATCATACAAAAAATGCAAAATTACAAACTTATCAAAGTGGATGTAAGCGAAAATAATAATGAACAAATTAAAACCATGAAAGAATTTAATGTTTTTGGCCCACCTGTTTTAATTTTCTTTGAAAATGGAAAAGAAAAATTAAAAATCACGGGTTTTATCAGTGCTGATGATTTATTAAAAAAACTAGAACCATGAAAATTCAAAGTTTGCAAATAGGGAGAATTAAAAACTATAAAAATTTCCAAAGCGCATTTATTAAAGATGCTTACCCAGAAGAAATACAAATTGATTTTCTAGGTATTTTAGATGATCAAATAGCTGATAAAATTCATCATGGAGGCTACTATAAGGCTATTTTTGCCAACTCTTGTCAAAACTATCCTATATGGGAAAGATTTCTTAATAAAAAGCTAAATTTTGGCTCAATGGGTGAAAATTTGAGCATCGATGGGCTTTGTGAACAAAATGTTTGCATAGGTGATATACATCAATTTTCAAATGCAATACTGCAAGTAAGCGAACCTAGAAAACCTTGTGTAAAAATTTCTAAAATTCACAATAATCCAAATTTTACACATGAAATTTTTAAAACGGGCTTGAGTGGATGGTATTATAAAGTTTTACAAGTTGGACAAATACGAAAGCATGAAAACATTAAAATTTTAGAAAAAAATTCTACTTCACTTAGTGTATTTGAACTCAATCAACTTTTTTACTCCCCGCATCAAATTCTTAAGCAAAATCCGAATTTATTAGATAAATTAGAAAAATTAAACTCTCTCATATCTCAAAATTGGCACGAAACGATACACAAACGCTTAAAAAAATACTTACGATATAAGCTATATGGATAGCTTATAAGTTTTTAAAGTTATTTTTAGGTAAAATAATTCTTTTTCGAAAGGATAATCATGCAAAGACAAACATGGAGTAGCACACTAACTTATATTCTAACAGTTGCTGGAGCAACCATAGGATTTGGAGCAACTTGGCGTTTTCCCTATCTTGTAGGAGAAAATGGTGGCGGTGCTTATGTATTAGTTTTTTGTATAGCCATGATTATCATAGGCATCCCTGTTATTTTAGTTGAAAATGTCATAGGCAGAAAAGCGATGACAAACAGCGTAGATGCTTTTAAACTAAAATGGCAAAGTATTGGATATATGGGACTTTTAGGAAGTTTTGGCATAATGGCTTACTATATGGTACTTGGAGGATGGGTTTTAGTTTATATTTGGGAATTAACCCTAGGAAATTTTAGCCTTGCCAATGTAGTAAGCAAAGAATTTACTCATCAGTTTTTTAACGACAAAATAGCCTTCAATCCTTTAGGAGTTGGTATTTTTACCACTGTTTTTGTAATTATTAATTATATTATTTTAAAAAGAGGCATTATAGATGGTATAGAAAAATCCGTAAAATTTTTAATGCCTTTATTATTTATCTGTCTTATTATTGTTGTTGGACGCAATTTAACCCTTGATGGAGCTATGGCTGGAGTTAAATTTTATCTTGAACCTGATTTTAGTAAAATTTTATCACCAAAGCTTTTAATCGATGTTTTAGGGCAAGTCTTTTTTGCTTTATCTCTAGGCTTTGGAGTAATGATAACACTTTCATCTCATCTTAATAAAAATGAAAATATGGCAAAAACCGCTATTTATACAGGGGTTTTAAATACTATCATAGCTGTTTTGGCTGGTTTTATGATTTTTCCAGCACTTTTTTCAGCAGGACTTGCTCCAGATAGTGGACCTTCTTTGGTTTTTGAAACTTTACCTATAGCATTTTCTCATATCCATTTTGGTACCATTATATGTATTTTATTTTTTATCTTACTCTTGATTGCAGCTTTAACTACAAGCTTGCCAATTTATCAAGTTATTATTAGCGTACTAGAGGAAAAATTTAAATATTCTAAAAATCTTTCTATTAATCTGACTCTAGGATTTATCTTCATATTTGGCAATCTTCCCTGTATTCTAACTTATGGGCCTTGGCGTGATATTATTATCATCAAAGGAAAAAACATTTTTGATAGTTTTGATTTTATTAGTGGAAATATTTTGTTTATTTTAACTGCATTTTTTTGCTGCATTTATGTAGGTTGGGTTTTGGGCAAACAAGAAAGTCTAAAAGAACTTAGCAATAACAATACACTTAAAAGTTTATGGTTTGGAATTTGGTTTTATTATGTAAAATATATAGCACCTTTGATTATTTTAATCATTTTTATCTATGGAATTTTAAACTAATTTTTTAAATTTATATCTCTCTAACATAGTGGAATTTCCTAAAATTCCACCTTGATGTATATAAAGTAATGGTTTTTTCCACTTTTGTTTTAATACTATGCTTAATCCTAAAATATCATACAACAAGTCAAATTCTATATTACACTTTAACTTTAAATCCATATAAAGCTTGTAAAATTCTTTATATGGCTTAGCAAAATGATATTTTTTATCGCTTGTTAAAATTTCTAAATTTGAAAAATCATAGCTTGGGTCTAATGTTAAAATTTGTTTTTTAAGATATTTAACATCACCTATACAAGCACAAGTAAATACTTTAAATTTAGAATACTTTGCCAAAAAAGCTGCCGAAGTGCCCGTACCCGAAGGTAAAAAAATATCAAAATCAAGCTTTAAACTTTGACTTTGCATTTGAATTTCTTGAGCAAGTTCTATATAGCCATATTGAGCTTCTAAATTAGCTATACCTTGTTCTATAAAAATATCATCTTTTTTACATAAAGATAAAGCAAATTGCTTTAAGGATAAAGAATGGATATTTTCTATAAAATCAACACCATTTTCTAAAGCTAAAGCATAGTTTCCACAAGGATTACTCTTAAGAAAAGTAGAAATTTTTTCACAAGCAAAAACAAGCTTATATGATCTTTGTTTAGCAAAAATACTCAATGCCGCCAAAGCATTACTTTGACTTCCCCCATAACTTATAAAAGATTGATTTTTAGGATATCTTTGATGGACATAAAAAGCAAGTTTCCTAGCTTTATTTCCATTAATTTCTCCTAATAAATCATCTCTTTTGATATAAAATTCAAATCCATTAAAATTGATTTTTTGTATAGGGCTAATTGTTTTAATGAAATTCAAAGAATTTTTCTATATCTTTTAAAGTATTATCATTTTTAATGCTAAATTTTATTTCTATGCGACGACTCTTATCCTTATCTTCAACTCCATTGACAAACACAGGATCCGAAAAAGAACGTCCGCTTGCCATTAAAAGCTTTTGAAGCTTATCACTCTTATAAAAAGTATAGATAAAATTCATCACCTCATAAGCTCTTTTTTGCGACAAATCTAAATTATAAATATAAGATCCATCACTATCAGTATGTCCTTCGATGATGATATTTTCAATATTAGAAAAAATTTTTGGATCTTCAAGAATAGCATCAAAATATTCGCTTAAGATTTTTCTCAAACTTGCCTTTGCCTCGTTTTTTAACACATAAGAATCTTTATCAAAAAGTACTTCAGCAGGTAAAGAAATAGATCCTGTCTTTTCATCTATAGTGATATTATTATCAAGCTTGCTTTGTAATTCCTTGCTTAAATTTTCACGAATTAAACCAAGATTTTGCACCTTTTCTTTAGCTTTTTGAAAATCTTCTTGTAAATTTTTAAGCTCTTCATCTTTTTTCTCTAATTGATCCAGTAAAATCAAAATTTGCTTATCTTTGTTATCTAAAGTTGAGTTTAAATCTTTACTTAACTGTTTGTAATTTGTAATATTAGCCTCTAATTCTGCTTTTTGAGAATTAGCAAGATTTAAAGCACTAGAAGCATTGTTTAAATCAGAGCTTAGTTTAAACACTATGGCCTCTTTATTTCTAAGCTCTTCTTTGCTTTCTTCTAAGCGTGCTTCTTGTTTATTGAGATTATCTTTAATTTCCTTTAAATCACTTTGAGTCAAAACATATTTTACAACAATAGTACCTATTAACAAAATAAAAACAAACAGTAATCCTGCCATTAAATCAGCATAAGCTATCCAAAAATTACTATCTTCTTTTGACTCATTTTTCATTTATTTTCTTTATCTTCATTTTTCAACTCATCATTGCTTTCTTGCTTAGATATTTCTGTTTGAATTGCATCTTGATTTTTTTCAGTCTTGGATTCTGAAAAATCTTCTATTTGTTTGGTTTCATTTTCTTTATTCTGATTTTCATCCCCAGAGAGCTTGCTCATCATTTGACTTGTTTCTTCATCAAGTGCTTTCATTTCTTTTTTAAGCTCATCCATCATTTTGATTTTAGCATCAATACTTTTTTCTTCTTCATATACTTCTTTAAATTTATGCATACCTTCAAATAAACTTGCTTTAAATCCCTCAAAAACCTTTTCTTGACTTTCCAATATTGCTTTTTCATAAAGTTCAAAATTTTTACCAAAACGCTCTACTTTTTCATCAAATGCACTTAGTGTCTTATCAAGATGATGAATTTTATCACTGCTGATATCAAGCAAGCGATTATATTGTTCTGACATTCTTGTATTGATTTCTTTTAAATTTTGATTGAGCAAACCTATACCATTTAACATTTCACTATAAAGCTTTCCAAGATCGCGTTGGTCTCTTTGTGCTTTGCTGAGCTCACCCATAGTTTGTTTAATGTGTTCGCTACTTAATCTAATAGCCTTTTCTTCTACATTTAGCATATCTTGAAAAATACCAAACTTTCTATCAATAGCATGATCAAGCTCTGCAAAAAAATCATCATTACTAACTTGTTTAAAAATTGCTCCAATTTTTTCAAAATGTTGCAAACTCTCAGTTAAATATCTTTGATCAAGCTCTTCTTTTGTCCAAAAAAATCCACTTGTAGCATTTTTTTGACGATTTAACAAACGATCTATTTTACTTTTACCATATTTTTCAAAAAACATCCACCATAATGCAAGAAAAATTCCATAAATTGAAACATAAAAAGCAGTTCCTACTCCACCTAACAAATCTGCAATTTCTTGTTCTAAGGCAGCTGTATCACTAGAACTAAAATTTGGCATTGAAAAAGCTATACTGATAAAAGTCCCCAAAATTCCCATCATTGGAAAAATTGCCGAACCTATACTAGCAAAATTTTCATTTCTTGCACCTTTAATATACGTATAAGCAAAGTCATCAAAATTGGCATTTGATTTTGTATCTTTCCCTATGGCAAGAAAATGTCTCATAATATGTCTTTTTAAAGCCTGTTTAAATTCATCTTTTTGTTGTTCAAAAATACTATATGCATACTCAGTACTATGTCTAGCAAAAATCAATGCTGTAAAAAAAATCACACCTGTCATAATAACCGTATGTAATTCAACCTTAAAATCAATGACATTAAAATAACCCAATAAAATCAAAATATAAAGAAAAGCTGGAATAAAAATAATTTTAAAATAAACTAAAGAACCTCTTGCATCTTTGCCTTCAGGCAAAACAAGTTCTGAAATTTCATCTGATTTAATATCCATGAAACCGATACCCCATTAAAAATTTTATTTTAAAGATTGCTGCTTAATTTGATAAAAATTTTTAAAACAAAATAAAACCAAGCCTTTGAAAGACTTAGTTTTTGTTTATACAGTTTAAATCTTCAAAAGCGATTTCAAGACGCTTTATCATGCTTTCTTCACCGCTTCTTAGCCAAACACGCGGATCATAGTACTTTTTATTTGGCTTGTCATCACCTTCTGGATTTCCAATTTGTCCTTGTAAATAAGCCCTATTTTTAAGTTCATACTTATGCACTCCCTCCCAAAAAGCCCACTGAGTATCTGTGTCAATATTCATCTTAATCACGCCATAACTTACTGCATTTTTAATATCTTTTAGCTCACTACCACTACCGCCATGAAATACAAAATTTATAGGCTTATCGCTATTTAAAGCAAATTTATCTTTGATAAATTTTTGCGAATTTTTTAAAATTTCAGGTTGCAAACTAACATTTCCTGGCTTGTAAACTCCATGTACATTTCCAAAGCTTGCTGCGATTGAGAATTTATCACTAATTTTTCCAAGCCTTTCATAAGCAAGAGCTACATCTTCTGGCTGAGTATAAAGCTTAGAATTATCAATACCTGTATTATCCACTCCATCTTCTTCGCCACCTGTACAACCTAGTTCTATTTCAAGTGCCACACCTAAAGCATCAAGTTTTTGAAGATAAGCCTCACAAGTACTAAGATTTTCTTCTAAACTTTCTTCACTAAGATCAAGCATATGAGAACTAAATAAAGCTTGTCCATGGGTTTTTTTATATTGTGCATTTGCCTCAATAAGCCCATCAATCCAAGGCAAAAGTTTTCTTGCAGCGTGATCAGTGTGTAAAATCACAGGTACACCATAAGCTTTAGCAAGTAAATGCACGTGTTTAGCCCCACTAATTGCACCTAAAACTTCTCCATTAGGACAATTTTTCCCTGCATAAAATTTTGCCCCACCATTTGAAAACTGGATAATGACTGGGGAGTTAACTTTTTTTGCAGCTTCTAAAACTGCATTAATAGAATCAGTTCCTACAACATTAACAGCAGGGATAGCAAAACCCTCTGCCTTAGCATAGTTATAAACTTTATTAAGCTCATCTCCGCTAATCACCCCTGCTTTTACAATATCTAAAACACCCATTATTTGTATTCCACTTTAGCACTATTTAAAAGATCTTGGCCTTTTTGATTGATAACTTTTTTAAATTCTTCAAATTTAAGTCCGTTTTCAATACCTTGTTTTACTTCATCAAATTTGATTTGACCTTTAGCCTGTGAATTTTCTTTTAAAATCACATGGTAACCAAAATTCGTTTTTACCGGAGTTGTAGTAATAGTACCATTTTTAAGCGCGAAAGCAGCATCTGTAAAAGGCTTTACCATAGTTGATTGATCAAACCAACCAAGCTCACCACCTTGGTTTTTTGAACCTGGATCAATTGATTTCTCTTTAGCAAGCTCGCTAAATTTAGCATCTAGTTCTTTACCTTTTAAACCTTTAAGTTCGTTAATGATATCCTTAGCTTCTTTTTCTGTCGCTACTAAAATATGTTTTGCTTGCACTCTTGCAGGTTTTACATATTTATCTTGATTTTGATCGTAAAAAGCTTTTACTTTAGCCGCATCAATTTTAATAGTATTTAAAATTTTCTCTTGATAAACATTAACAAGTATTGCATCTTTTGCACGATCAAGTTCTTTTGTGTATAAAGGATCTTTTTCTAAATTTTGTTTTTTAGCATCTTGCAAAATTAAATCTTGCATAATGTATTGCTGAATAAGAGCTTTTTTTTGATTATCTGGCAAAGTTTTAAAATCCTGTCCTCTAAGCATAGGGGCAAAAAATTCACTTACTTCTGTATCACTAATGCTCTTGCCATTCACAATGGCTACTGTAGCTGCATTTACGTTTAAAGCTACACCTGCAATCAAAGCTGCTGCGACTAAAGAAAATTTTTTCATTAGGTTTCCTTTTTTTAATAAAATGTATATAAAACCAATTATATCTAAACTTGGTTTAAAGCTAATTAACTAAAATTAAAAAATGAAAAGAAATTTAGAAATCAAAGAACTTTTTTTAAAACATTTTAAAAAACCCATAACAGAGCTTAAATTTTCAAATTTGTATGAGCTTTTAGTCTGCGTTATGCTTTCAGCTCAATGCACTGATAAAAGAGTTAATCTCATCACCCCGGATCTTTTTAAAGCTTATCCTGATATCAAATCCCTTGCAAGTGCAAATTTATCAAGCCTTAAAACCTATATACAAACTTGTTCATTTTTTAACAATAAAGCACAAAATCTTATAAAAATGGCAAAAGCAGTTTGTGAAAATTTTGACGGAAAAATTCCTCTTGATGAACAAAATTTAAAATCCTTAGCAGGCGTAGGGCAAAAAACCGCTCATGTGGTTTTAATAGAATGGTGTGGAGCAAATTTGATGGCTGTAGATACTCATGTTTTTAGAGTTTCTCACCGCTTAGGACTTAGCAAAGCAAAAACTCCAGAAGCTACAGAAGAAGATCTAACACGTATTTTTAAAGACAATCTTAACTATCTTCATCAAGCCATGGTTCTTTTTGGACGTTACACCTGTAAAGCTAAAAAACCTTTATGTAAAGAATGTTTTTTAAATCATCTTTGCAAAAGTAAAGATAAGGAACTTAAATGAAAATTTTCATCTTTTTACTTACCATATCTCTTAATATTTTCGCCTTAGAACCTTACAAGCCTAGTGCTGATTTTTCTTCTTATTTTAACAACATAAATTGCTCGCAAATCTTAGATAGGTTTTTTTATCTAAATTGCTATGATTATAAACTCAAAGGCACAAAAGCCGTTGCTTATAAAGTGGAAGCTTCAAATTTAAAAGATAAACAAATTAAAAAACGTCCACGCTTTGAAGACGATACAAATATTCCTAAAAAATACCGCACTACATGGAGTGATTATAAAAACAGCAATTACACGCGAGGACACACTGCACCCAATGCTTCTTTTAGCTTTAATAAAGCTGCTCAAATTTCAGTATTTTTGATGAGTAATATCACTCCGCAAAATGCACAAATAAACAATAAAATTTGGAATGAAATCGAACAAAGAGAAAGAAGTTTGGCTTTAGAATTTCAAAGTATCGAGGTTTTAAATTTAGTACTTTATGATAAAGAACCAAAATACATTAAAAACCATATCGCTATACCAAGTTTTTATATAAAAATCATCAAAACTCCGAAATTTAAAGAATGCTATCAAGCACCAAACCATGAAGTAAATGATGAAAATATTAAACAGTACCAAATAAATTGTGATAAATTTTAAGGTAAATTATGGAAATAAATGCTCTTACGATAACCACTCTTTATATCATAGGTATTTCCGCAGAAGGAATGACAGGAGCTTTAGCTGCAGGACGTCATAAAATGGATCTTTTTGGAGTTATTTTTATTGCACTTGTAACAGCAATTGGAGGCGGAAGCATACGAGATGTGCTGTTAGGACATTATCCTTTAACTTGGGTTAAACATCCTGAATATATTATTTTAATCTGTTTTTGTGCCCTTGTAGCGACAAAAACTCCGCGCGTAGTAACCAAGCTTGAAACTTTATTTCTAACTCTTGATGCTATAGGACTTGTTGTTTTTAGCATACTTGGAGCTCAAATAGCCATAGATCAAAACCATGGCTTTATCATAGCCGTTGCTGCCGCTGTAATTACCGGTGTTTTTGGTGGAATTTTAAGAGATATCTTATGTATGAGAATTCCCTTAGTGTTTCAAAAAGAAATTTATGCAGGAATTGCTATAATTGCAGGAGCAATCTACTATTCTCTTATTATTTGGCTTGAACTTAATGCCCTAGTTTGCACGCTTTTAACTCTTTTTATAGGGGTTATTGCAAGGCTTTTAGCTATCAAATATCAATGGTCTTTGCCTATTTTTTCTTACAACGAAGAAAAATAATTTATCATTGCTTTATACAAGTTTGCTAAGATATTAAAAATTTCAGGAGATTGATAAATGCAAAAACTAAGTATTTTACTTATAGTTTTAATAGTTATTCATATAACAGCTTGCGATGGCAAAACAGAAAATTACTACAAAAATCATCCTAAAGAAGCAAAAAAAAGAAGTTTAGAATGCAGACACAAAGCTATCATCAGTCAAGATTGTGTTAATGCATATAAAGTAGGGTTTCCAAAAGACGAATGGGAAGATAAAAATATTTCTAATCCTTAAAAGCTATGAAAGTTTCAAAATTTGCCCATTTAAAAATACTTTCTATTTTCTTAAAACCTGCCTTTTCTAACATATTTAAATTTTCTTTTTGACTATAAGGAATCAAAACATTTTCTAAAGCTTCTCTTTTAGCTGCGATTTCAAATTTAGAATAACCTTGTTTTTCTTTATAGTCTGCATAAAGGTCTATGATATTTTTAGACAAAAAAGTATCTTCATAAAGGATTTTTTCACTCATAATCAAAATACCTTTAGAATTTAAATTATGATAAATTTTATCAAGCAATTCTTGTCTTTTAGGAGGACGAATAAACTGCATAGTATAATTTGCCACAAAAACATCACAGGCAAAAAAATCAAACTCACATAAATTAGCTTCAAAAAAACTTATATCAAGTCCATAAGCTTTAGCTTTCGACTTTGCAACTTCAAGCATAGAAGTAGAATTATCCACTCCAAAAAGTTTAAAATCCTTTCTCAGATTTGCCAAAAAAATCAAAAAATTAGCACTCGAACAACCCAAATCACAAATGCTTGCATTTATAGATAAAATTTTAGCCAATAAATTACCACAAAGTTCTAAATTTTCTCTATAAAATGGCACAGATCGATTGATCATATCATCAAAAACACTAGCCACACTTTTATCAAATTCAAATTGTTTTTTAGGACTTTGTTTAAAAAGTTCATCTTTCATCATTCTTCCTTAATAATTCTCTAGCTTGTTCTATATCTTTAGCAATTTGATTTTTAAGTTTTTTTAAATCTTGAAATTTTTGATTTTCTCTTAAAAAAGATATAAACTCAAGCTCAAAAAACTCTCCTTGTGTGAAATTTTCATCCAATTCTTCTAAAATATGACTTTCTATGGCAAAATTTTCATCGCTTGATCTTATACCTAAAAAACTCACACTTTTATAAATTTTTCTTTGACTTTTTAATAAGGTAGCATAAACACCATTTTGAGGTAAAAAATAACCTTTACAATCTAAATTTATAGTTGCAAAAAGTTCTTTAGAACCTAACCCTTGTCCTTTAATCATCTTTCCTTTGATACTATAGTTTCTCCCTAAAAATTCTTTTACTTTTTGCAAATTTGCTTTTGCTAAAAAATCCTTAATTAAACTTGCATGAACACCTATTTCACCTATACTAAACTCATCAACTATGATAGTTTTTATCCCGCTTAAAGACTCAATATCTTTAGCACTATAAGCTCTATTTTTCCCAAAAGAAAAATCATAGCCCACTACTATAAATTTCAAATTGATAAATTCTTTTTTCAAAAAGCTTAAAAAATCTTTACCATCTAAAGATTTTATACTTTCAAAATCCACTTCTATAACTTTTTTTCCTGAAATTTCTCCTTTTTGACGATTTGAACAAAGAAATTGACCTTTAAATTTATTAATTACTAGCAAAACCCCATTCTCATCTAAACGTTCTGCAAGTTTTAAATGTCCTAAATGCATACCATCAAAACAACCAATAGCCAAAGAAGTAATATTAATTTTTGATATAGTAGTAAAAATATTCAACATTACCTTCCTTTCCTTTAATGCTTGATTTTTGAGTATTTTTTAAAATCCAACCCAATTTAGCACATTCTTTTTCAAAATCCATTCTTGCTTTTAAGACTGCCTTATCATCTTTTAAAACGCCTTTTTTATCTCTTTTGATATTTTTTCCCACTTCAAACTGAGGCTTAAAAAGTAAAATAATTTCCTTTAAGGCTAAATTATTGATATAGTAAAGTAAATTAACAAGAGAAATAAAACTCACATCGCAAGTAATAAGCTCAAATTTTTCTTCACTTTTAAAAGTTCTAAGATCTGTATTTTCATGTACGATAATTTTTTCATTTGTTCTTAAACTTGGATGGAGTTGATGACTACCCACATCAAGAGCAGTGATTTTTAAAGCCTGATTTTCAAGTAAAATTTGTACAAAACCGCCCGTGCTAGATCCTATATCAAGGCAATTTTTATGATTTATTTCAATATTATTTTCTTCTAAGAAATTTTTTAACTTCAAAGCCGCTCTTGAAACATAAATTTCACTCAAAAGATCCAATTTTAACTCATCGGCTAAAAGTACATCTTCAGAATTTAAATCTCGTGCTTTTTTTAAATTTTCTAAAAAATTTTTCACATCAAAAGAAGTTTTAAAACTTTTACCATTAAGTAAAACCTCTTCATTCTCTATAAGATCTAAGGCTTTATTTCTGCTGATATTTAAACGCTTTGAAACAAAAAAATCAAATCTCATTTTAAACTCTCATTTATTCTTTTTTCCAGGTCTTCTTTTTCTTTAGAAAACCACCAAATACCTATTTCAAAAGCATTTTTTTAAAAATTTCTCTAAGTTCTCTAAGATCTTTTTCTTTTTGAGTTATGATCTTTACAAAATTAAAAACAAAAGCCAAAAGAGAACAAAACATAAAAAAATTAAAAATAAAATTTAAAACCTTAAAGACCAAAGATCCAAAATAAGAAAAAATAAAAAATTTTAAATTTAAAACAAAATGTAAAAATTCAGCTAAAAAATCAAAATAAATAAAAGAAGCACTCTTATAAGCGATGATTTTCCTAGAAAAAAGTTCTAAATTCAAAAGTCCATAAAACGCATACAATAAAGCAGTAAAAAAGCTAGCGATAATAACTATTCTAAAATCATTATAAGCATTATCTACAAATTGCAAATGTAATTCTTTTTTTAAAACTATCATCAATAAAGGCAAAATTATAAATATAAAAATCAAATCAATTTTTTCAAGATTTAAAAAATTTAAAAATAAAAAAACAAGTCCAAAAATCGCCAAGAAAAAACTAAAAATACAAAGATAAAAATCCCCCATGCTAATACGATAAAACAAACTTCCCTTAATCAAAGTAGCTTCTTTTATAATGTTTTTTCTAAGCTTTAAAAATAAAAAAAATTCCCAAAAAAGTGTTAAAAAAATAGGAAATAAAAATAAAGAAAAAACAGTCCTTTGCCAAGTCAGCAAAAAGTCAAAAAGGCTTAAAAGCGTTAAAATATAAAAACTATTCTTTAACAAGCTCATTAAAAGCACTTTCATCCATACATTTTACTTCAAGCTCTTTAGCCTTGCTAAGTTTAGAACCTGCCTCTTCTCCAAAAAGCACATAATCAGTCTTTTTAGAAACCGAGCCACTTACTTTACCCCCAAGTTTTTCTATCAAAGCCTTAAACTCATCTCTTGGGCGTGAAAGAGTGCCTGTAATCACAAAAGTTTTACCAAAAATCGCACTATCACTTTTGATTTCAAGTTTTTCTATTTTTAAATTTAAAAGCTTGTAAAACTCATCAATTCTTGCATGGTTAACACGTGTAAATTCACAAAGACTCAAAGCCATTTGCTCTCCAAAACCTTCTAAATTTGCATAAACTTCAAAGCTTTTCTTGTGCCATTCTTCGCCAAAACTTAAGCTTAATTTTTTAGCCGCAACCTCACCAATATGTTCTATCCCTAAAGCTGTGATAAAACGAAAAAGCTCACATTCTCTTGCTTGTTCTATTGCATTTAAAAGATTGTTAATTTTCTTTTCTTTAAAGCCTTCTAAACCTTCAAAATCACTAAATTTTAAATGAAAAATACTCTCAAGCGTAGTGATTTTTTTATGCTTATATAAAAGCTCTACTATATTTTCTCCAAGTCCGTCAATATTAAGACATTTTTTAGAAACAAAATGAATGATAGAATTTACAAGTCTGTCTTTACAATCTATATTTTGACATTTTATTAAAGTTCCTTCATCTAAAAGCTCACTTTGGCAAGTAGGACAAAGCTTAGGGCGTGAAATTTCCATCTCTAAACCTTCTCTACGCTCTTTAAAAACCTTAGTGATTTTAGGGATAACATCACCACTTCTTATCACGCTTACAAAATCATTGATTTTAACATCAAGTCTTGCAATTTCATCAAAATTATGAAGTGTGGCTGATTTTACTACAACCCCATCTAAATTTACAGGTTCTAAAACTGCCACAGGGGTAATTACTCCACTTCTTCCTACTTGTAAATTTACTCCTATTAAACGCGTGGTTTTTTCAAGTGCAGGAAATTTAAAAGCCGCCATAAATTTTGGGAATTTTACTGTATAGCCTAGATCCTCACAAAGCGCAAGATCATCAACTCTTACCACCATTCCATCCATCATCATAAGTTTTTTTTCTCTTAGAGCTAAAAGCTCATCATAAGCTTTTAAAACTTCGTCTAAATTAGCGCAAAGTCTTACAAAATCATCCTTTAAAAAACCAAGCTCTCTGATAAATTGCATCACCTCGCTGTGTTTGGTGAAATTTAAGGTATTTTCCCCTACTCCCCAAGGATAAAATTTCAAATTTCTTTCTTTAGTGATGCTTGTATCAAGCTGCCTTAAACTTCCACTTGCAGCATTGCGTGGGTTAGCAAATAAACTTTGATTTAAAAGGGATCTTTTTTCGTTGATTTTTTCAAAATCATCTTTTAAAATCACTACTTCTCCACGAATTTCTATCCTTTCTTTATAGGATATATATTTAGGGATATTTTCTATCTCAAAAACATTAAGCGTTATATCTTCACCCACTTCACCATCGCCTCTAGTGGCACCACTTACTAATTTACCATTTTCATAAAGTAAATTTAAACTCGCTCCATCAAATTTAGGTTCTATAAAAAAGTTTTTTTCACATTTTGCACGTTTTGCCCAAGCTCTAAGTTCGCTCTCATCAAACACATCCTCCATCGACCACATACGCTTTAAATGAGTTATTTTTTTAAACTCACTTTGTATAATAGGAGCTATTTTTTGCATTGGGGAGTCTTTAGAAATTTCATCTTTATTCTGCTCTTCAAAGACTCTTAATTCTCTGATTAAAGCGTCGTATTCTTCATCGCTAGCTAAGGGTTCATCTTTTTCATAATATGCCCTCATCCACAAATTTGCTAAAGCAACTTTTTCTAAATACTCTTCTTTTTTCATCTAAACTCCTATATTATCCATTGCCTGTACTAAAGCAAAAAGTTGTTTATGCTCATATAAATCATGCACCCTTATAATACTAGCACCATTTTCAAAAGCCTTTAAATGTAAATACAAAGTTCCTGCCAAACGATCTTTAATCTGGCTTTGAAAATACGCATTAATCACACTTTTTCGACTCGCACCTATAAGCAAAGGTTTGTTAAATTGTAAAAAATGCTCCAAATGTTTGATTAAAATCATATTATGCTCCGCACTCTTGCCAAAGCCAATACCTACATCTAAAATACTTTCTTTTACTCCAAAACTTTCTAAAAGTTCAAGTTTTTCTTTAAAAAACAAAGTCATCTCATCAAGCAAATCTTCATAAGAAGGATTATCTTGCATATTATTTGGATTGTTTTGCATGTGCATTAAGCAATATTTTGCCTCATATTTACTTGCAAGTTTGACTAAATTAAGATTTCTTAAACTTGTGATATCATTAATGAGTTTAAAACCCTTATTTAAGGCATATTCTAGACAATATTCATCAAAACTATCCAAACTAAAAATCGCTTTTTCGTGATAATTTTTCTCATAAATTAAGTCAAGTACTTTTTTCAATCTTTTAAATTCCTCTTCCTTGCCGCAATACTCACTCCCAGGTCTTGAGCTTACCGCACCTATATCGATATACTCAGGCTTTAAAGCAAGAAAATCATTAAGTCTTTTTTCAAAGTCTTCTTCACTCACACGACTTCTTGCATTAAAACTGTCTTCATTGACATTAATCACCGCCATAAGCTCAGCTTTTTTTGGTTTTAAAAAATCTTTTTGTAAAAAAAGAGTCAAATTTTTAAGTCCAAAATCTTGAAGTTTTTCTTTGGCAATAAGCTTTTGAATCTGTTCTTTGCTTGCCATTAAAAGCGCATTTGAATAAGTGATTTTTGCGGTAATTACTTCTTTATGAGTAATGAGTTCAGCTCCTACCCTTAAAGCATCTTGTTTTAAAATATTTGCTGCAGGAGTAGAAATATCTTTGATAAAAATAAAATGAATTTTTGTTTTTTCACTCATAATTTTTTGCCCCATTTTATGAGGATTTATGAGAGAACAAAGCAATTTAAAATCGGTCTTTGGATTGATTTTAAAAAATTTCATTTTATTTCTTTGTGTAATAATTTAGTAAAAGAGTAGTCAAAAGCACCCCACTTTTAGAATTTAATTTTGCAAGCTCATAACTTTCATAAAAAAACTCTAATTCTTCAGCATTGAAATCTTTATATTTCACACATTCTTTAGCAAGCAATGCGATTTGATCCATAAGTTCATTTTTATCCAAATTTTCATTTTTTTGTAAAAAATCAAAAAGCATTCTTAAATCCATTTTTTTAAGATCTAAATCAAGTTTTTTAACCTCCTTTTCAACTTTTCTTTTTTCACAAATAAGGCGTGATTTTATAGTAGGCAAAAGTAAATTTTTAGAAGGCGCTACAATAAGAAATTTAATATTTTTTGGAGGTTCTTCGAGAAGTTTAAGTAAAAAATTTTGTGCTTCTATCCTATAAGAATCCGCCATTAAAACAATAATTTTTTCTTCAGTTTCTGCGATATAGCTTTCTTTTTCAACTGCTCTTGCATCATCAAGCAAAAATTCATTTTGCGGCATAAAAAATCTTAATTTTTTTATACCAAAATTATTAATCATTTCTTCTTTAATACCTAAAAAATCTTCACTGATAATAATCTTACTAATAAACAAAATATTTATCCTAATTGCACCTTGGAAAATAAAATTGCATCTAAACTTACATCAAAAAGTTGATATAAACTAATAAGCTTGATATCCAAGTCTTTATCTTTAGAATTTAAATAAAAACTATCTTGCAACTGCTCATCAAAAAGCCATAATAAACTATCATCTCTTGATTTAGCGATCAAAGATTTATTATCAGAAGCATTTCCTATATAAAAATACACATAACCATTAGGAAAAGAAATATCAAGCAAGTCATTAAGTAAAGCTATATCTTCTGAACTTTGTATTTTCTTCTTGCATAAAGAATTTAACGACACAAAAGGAAGCATGGGACGAGCGACTTTTGAATTTATATTTTTTAAAAAATACTCTTCATACCAAGATCTTTGTTCATCGCACATTAAAACAAAAGTGCGTCCTTCTAAAAGATATTTAAGTCTTGCGGCCATCAAAGGAGCCCATTCTAAACGACGCGACTCCAACCATGCCATAAAAGCTCCGCCATTGCGAATATTTTCAAGAGTAAAAGTTAAAAAATCACTCATTTATTTATCAAGTCCATAGCACTCATGTAGTGCTCTAACTGCAAGCTCTCCGTATTTTTCATGAACTATCATAGAAATTTTAATTTCACTAGTAGAAATCATACCGATATTAATCCCTTCATCAGCTAAAGCTTTAAAAGCTTTGCTTGCCACTCCTGAATGTGATTTCATACCTACGCCCACTATAGAAACTTTTACTACAGCACTATCACTTTCTATAGTCGTTTTTGAGCTTAAAATTTTTTGCATAGCATTTTTAGCCAATTCAAGTTCATTTTGAGGAACCGTAAAACCCAAATTTGTAGCACCATCAACTCCAACATTTTGTATAATCATATCTACATTAATATTTTCATTTGCTAAAACAGAAAAAATTTCAGCTGCAATTCCAGGCTTATCCTCTACATTTCTTAAAGTCACTCTTGCTTGATTTTTATCTAAAGCAATACCACTTACTAAAGCTTGTTCCATTCGATCTTCCTTTGTTATCATTGTTCCTTCGTTATTGTTGAAACTACTTCTAGTTACTAAGTTAACATTTAATTTTTTTGCAAGCTCTACAGATCGATTTTGCAAAACTTTTGCACCCAAACTTGCAAGTTCAAGCATTTCTTCATAAGAAATTTTATCCAATTTCTTTGCCTTTGGTTCAATTCTTGGATCTGTTGTATAAACGCCGTCAACATCGGTATAAATTTCACACAAATCCGCATTTAAGGCACCTGCTAGTGCCACAGCACTTAAATCGCTTCCACCACGCCCTAAGGTAGTTACATTACCTTCCTCATCTACACCTTGAAAACCTGCTATAACAACTGTTTTACCATTTTGAAGTTCTGATTTTATCGCTTTTGTATCAATATGACGAATTCTTGCTTTTGTAAAGACACTATCTGTAATAATTCCCGCTTTTCTCCCAGAAAATGATATAGCAGGACAACCCTTTTCATTTAAAGCAATAGAAAGCAAAGCACTTGTTACACGCTCTCCGCTACTTAAAAGCATATCCATATCCTTGCCATTAGGAGTTTTACTAAAATATTCAGCCTGTTCGATAAGAGTATTTGTCGCCTCGCTCATTGCAGATACTACAACAACAAGTTGATTACCCTGTTGTGCATTTTGGATAACCCTATTGGCTACTGATTCAATACGCTCAAGTGTTCCAACGCTTGTTCCACCATATTTTTGAACTATAAGCATTTTAGATATAACCTTTCTCTTCAAAATATTTGATTACTTTAACATAAATATTTTTTTTGAAATGATTAATCATTTCAAAAATTTGTTTAACACTTACAAATTGATAATCATCAAATTCAGGATGCTTAGTATGAATATTGATTGTAGCACCATGTTTTAAACGCACTAAAAAATATTTTTGAATCTGGCCATCATAAGGATACATTTTTTTAACAATTTTACTCGGAAAATCATAACTTAACCATTCTGGATACTCAGCAATGATTTCAACCTCATCAGTGCCTATTTCTTCTTTTAGTTCTCTAAATAAAGCATTTTTGGCACTTTCGCCTTTATCAATACCTCCTTGTGGAAATTGCCAAATATGATCCATATCACTTCTTTTAGCTATAAAAATCTTGCATTCAAAAGGATAAGAACTTGATAAAACAATAGCTGCAACATTTGATCTATAATTCTTCTCGTTTTCCACAATATTTTTCCTTAATTTCAAGAATATAATTTTAACCTAAATCAAATCAAATTTTTATTAAAATACATTAAAAAATTTAATAAAATATTTTAAGGTTTTTATGCATTTTTACATCCATATTCCATTTTGTGAGAGCAAATGCAATTATTGTGCTTTTACAAGTTTGAAAAAAAATGATTATGAAAAAGCTTATTTTAAGGCTTTAAAAGAAGATATTATTTTTCAATTAAAACAATTTAACATTCAATTAAATCAAATTAAAACCTTATTTATAGGCGGAGGAACACCAAGTTATGTTGATGCGTATAATTATGAAGATATTTTTAAAATTTTATATCCCTTGTTAGATCAAAATGTAGAAATTTCATGCGAAGCTAATCCCAACTCAGCAACATTAAATTGGCTTAAAAATATGAAAAATCTAGGAGTTAATCGTATTTCTTTTGGGGCTCAAAGTTTTCATCCTAAAAAACTTCATTTTCTTGGAAGAATTCACAATCAAGAAATGATTATTAAAGCCTTGGAAAATGCAAATCAAGTAGGTTTTAAAAATATTAATTTAGATCTTATTTATGATACAAAATTAGACAATAAAAAAATGCTTGAATTTGAACTCTTGCATTTAAAAAAAATCAAGGCTTTAATCACACACCTTAGTGCTTATAATTTAACCATAGAATCAAACACAGCCTTTACCAAAAAAGAACATTTCAAAAAAAATGCTCCTAATTTAATGAAATTTTTTATCAAACAACTCTTAGAACTTGACTTTTTTCAATATGAAATCAGTAATTTTTCAAAAACCAAATCTCAAATTTGTAAACATAATCTTGCTTATTGGCAAGGAAAAAACTACCTAGCTTGTGGATTAAGTGCGGTAGGATTTTATGAAAATAAGCGTTTTTATACAGCAAAAAATTTAAAAGATTACATAGAAAATCCCACTTTTAGATCTATAGAGCAACTAAGTTCTAAAGACTTGAATTTAGAACACCTATTTTTAGGACTTAGAAGTATAGTAGGGATTGATGAAACAAAACTCAATCAATGGCAAAAAAACAAAATAACTATATTATTAAAAGAAAAAAAACTTTTTTACAAAAATAAAAGATATTTTAACCCTAATTTTCTCATTAGCGATGAACTTGCTTTATATCTCTCATCTTAAATTTAAGTTTTTTAAGTAAAATATTTATTTAAAATATCAAATCAAAGAGCAATGTTTAATGAGTTTTGGTGAAATTATAGTTATTTTAGTTGTAGCAATTTTAGTTTTAGGACCCGATAAACTTCCAGAAGCTATAGTCCAAATAGCAAAAATTCTAAAGGCTATAAAACGCAACATAGATGATGCAAAATCGAGCATAGAAAAAGAAATACGCATCAATGACTTAAAAGAAGAAGCCAAAAAATACAAAGATGAATTTTCAAATACTAATGAAAATATACGCAAAAAACTCAGCTTTGAAGAATTTGATGACCTTAAAAGACATATTTTAGATAAAACAAAGGTAGATTTAACCTTTGATAGCAGGGATCATAACGCAAAAAATAACCTTAGCGGACAAAATTTAAACACAGAAGAAAAACCAAATCTTAGCAAATTAGAAACACAAGATAAAATGGAAAAATAAATGTTTGAAGAATTAAGACCTCATTTAATAGAACTTAGAAAACGCCTTTTTATAAGCGTTGCTTGCATTGTAGTTATGTTTATTGTATGTTTTGCTCTACGAAGCTATATCTTAGATATTCTAAAAGCTCCACTTATAGCTGTTTTACCCGAAGTAGCCAAACATGTGAATGTAATTGAAGTACAAGAAGCCTTATTTACCGCAATGAAGGTTAGTTTTTTTGCAGCCTTTATCTTTTCCCTACCTGTAATTTTTTGGCAATTTTGGAAATTTGTAGCTCCAGGACTTTATGATAATGAAAAACGTCTTGTGATACCTTTTGTTAGCTTTGCAAGCATTATGTTTGCCTTGGGGGCTTGTTTTTGCTATTTCATTGTAGTGCCTTTGGCTTTTAAATTTTTGATTAATTTTGGTTTAAATGAAGATTTTAATCCTGTGATTACCATAGGAACTTATGTAGATTTTTTTACAAAAGTTGTTGTGGGTTTTGGTTTAGCTTTTGAAATGCCTGTAATTGCCTTTTTCTTTGCTAAAATCGGACTTATAGATGATAGTTTTTTAAAACGCCATTTTCGCATAGCTGTTTTAGTTATTTTTGTTTTTTCAGCCTTTATGACTCCACCTGATGTTTTATCTCAATTTTTAATGGCAGGACCACTTTGCGGACTTTATGGGTTTTCTATTTTAATTGTTCAAAAGGTAAATCCTGCCCCAAAAGATAAAGAAAGTGATCAATAAAGATTTACTTCTTTCAAGCTATGATTACACTCTACCTAATGAACTCATAGCCAGCTATCCTGCAAATCCAAAAGAAGATGCTAGGCTTTTAGTTTTTGATCGTAAAAACAAAGAAATTTTTCATACTACTTTTAAAAATTTGCAAGACTTTTTGCCCAACTGTGCATTTTTTTTCAATGATACCAAAGTTATCAAAGCAAGAATTTATGGCAATAAAGCAAGCGGAGGAAAAATAGAACTTTTCTTACATCAACCTTTTTTAAATTCTCATAATCCACTTTTTCTAGCTCAAATTAAAGGGCGTGTTAAAAAAGATGAAATCTTATATTTTAAACAGGATTTAAAAGCACACATTGTAGAACTTTTAGATGATGGTCTTCGAAAAGTTCAATTTTTCCAAAATGATAAAACCTTAGATGTCTCAAATCTTTATAACCTGCTTGACAAGATAGGACATATACCCTTGCCTCCTTATATTAAAAGAGAGGATGAAAAAAGTGATTTGAAAGATTATCAAAGCATCTTTGCAAAAAATTTAGGTGCAGTGGCTGCTCCAACCGCAAGTTTACATTTTAGTGAGACTATGCTTGAAAATTTAAGAAAAAAACACGAAATTTATCATTTAACCTTGCATGTAGGAGCTGGAACTTTTAAAGGCATAGAATGTGAAAATATAAGAAAGCATAAAATGCATAGTGAATTTTTTAATATTCCGCAGCAAGCATGTGAAATTATAGATTCTAAACAAGCTATTTTAGGCGTAGGAACAACCGTAACAAGAACCATAGAATATTACGCAAGAACTAAAACAAAAAGTGGTTTTTGCGATCTTTTTTTACACCCACAAAATCCACCTATAAGACAAAATCATCTTTTAACCAATTTTCATTTACCAAAATCCACTCTTATCATGCTAGTTTCAGCTTTTATCGGTAGAGAACAGTGTTTAAAACTTTATGAACTCGCCATAAAAGAAAAATATCGCTTTTACTCTTATGGCGATGGAATGTTAATCTTGTGATTTTTCTTTAAAATTTATTGCTATTTTAGCTTGAACTTTTAGCCAATCTTTTTGAAGCATGATGGGAAAACCACCATAAACACGCCCACCTTCTAAATTTTTACTCACACCACCTCTTGCAGCTATGGTGCTAAAATCACCTATTTTTAAATGTCCACTCGTTGCACTTTGTCCACCCATAATAACATTGCGTCCTAACTCACTTGATCCTGAAATTCCAGTTTGTGCCACAATAATACAATTTTGACCTATATTGCAATTATGTCCGATTTGAACCAGATTATCTACCTTAGTGCCTGCTTTGATAATAGTACTATCAAAAACCGCTCTATCTATAGTCGTGCAAGCCCCTACTTCTACAAAATCTTCTAAAATCACATTGCCATTATGATAAATTTTATAATGCTCACCGTTTTTATTGTGCGCATAACCAAAGCCATCACTTCCTATTACACAATTTGCAAGCAAATGACATTTTTTACCGATTTTACTATCATTATAAATAACTACATTAGGATGGATAATACTCTCATCACCAATGCTGACATTATCACCTATATAAGATCCTGCCATAATGATTACATTTTCACCGATATTTACATTATCACCTATATAGACATTAGGCATAATTTTTGCACTTTTTGCGATATTTTGTACTTTTTCTTTAGTTGTGCTTATCAAAGGCTTAGCAAAAAGCTTGCTTAAAAAAGCAAAACTCAAATGTGGACTTTGAGTAATCAAAGCTTTAGTATCTTTAGGCACTAAATTTTCATATTCTTTAGATACTAAAATAGCAGCTGCACCTGTATGAGGTATATCTTTAGTATTTTTCTCACCATCACAATAAGTAAGTTCTGTAAAATTTGCTTTCAATAAAGAATTTAAAGCACTGATTTCTATATCCTCGCCTTTATATTCTAAACTTAAAAATTCTGCTATTTCACTTAATTTCATTTAATCTCCATCAAAACAGATCCGCTACGAACTATATCACTAGGATTGTATTTTTTAATTGTTTTTAAAAAATTATCAATGCGATTTGCATCATCAGTAACCATTAAAAATAAAAAATTCTCATTGCTATTTGCAATAGTACCATTATAAGCTTTCAAAACGGCATCAAGCCCACCTAAATTTTCATTTAAAGGAATTTTCACCAAAGCCATTTCTTTATCAATAAATTCTTCACTTTCTATCACTTTATAGGTAGGAATAAGCTTATGAAGTTGTTTGACTATCTGCTCAAAAGTTCTTTCATTTCCTGAAGTGACTATATTAATACGAGAAAATTCTTTATTTTCCAAAGGTGCTACTGTAAGCGAGTCAATATTATAACCCCTTCCTGAAAAAAGTCCTACTATACGAGATAAAACCCCATGCTCATTTAAAACAATTACTGATAAAATCCTTCTCATTGTCTATCCTTTGCCTTTGGTAAAATCATATTATAAATGGCACCTCCTGCAGGCACCATAGGTAAAACATCTTCAAAGCGATCAATTTTTACATTTAAAAGAGAAGTTTTATCACTTTTTAAAGCTTGGTTAAAGGCTTGAATGAATTCTTCTTTGCTTGAAATTTCATAACCTTCGCAACCAAAACCTTGAGCAATTTTGATAAAATCAGGCTGAGTGCTTAAATCTGTTTGTGAAAAATGCTCTTTATAAAACATACTTTGCCATTGTCTTACCATACCTAAAAAGGCATTATTTAAAATAATATTTATAGTTTTTATACCATACTCGTGAGCAGTCATAAGTTCTTGGATATTCATCAAAACCGATCCATCACCTACAAAATTAATCACCACTTCTTCACTCACAGCAAGCTTTGCACCCAAAGCCGCAGGTAAAGAATACCCCATAGTTCCTTGTCCACCGCTTGTTGCAAGTTGTCTTGGGAAATTAAAAGGATAAAACTGTGCTACCCACATTTGATGCTGACCCACATCAGTAATAATCCTTGCATCTGGAGCCATTTTCGCACATTCTTCAATCACCCATTGCGGTTTTAAAACCTCATTGCTATCTTCATAAGAAAGCGGATAAAGTTCATTATAACGCTTTAAAGTTTCGTACCATTCTTTAAAAGTTGTGTTGAAATTTTCCTTTTGAAGCTCTTCTAAAAACTCCTTAAGAACTTCTTTAATATCCCCTACTATAGGATAATGTGTATTGATAATCTTCGAAATAGAACTAGGATCAATATCAACATGAACTATAGTCGCATGTTTAGCAAATTCACTTGTTTTTCCTGTAATCCTATCATCAAACCTTGCCCCTATACTCACAAGTAAATCACACTCACTTAAAGCCATATTAGCTGTATAACTTCCATGCATACCTGCCATTTTAAGATTAAAAATATCATCACTTCTTAAAGTTCCAAGTGCCATTAAGGTTTCAACCGCTGGAATTTTTGTAAATTTTACAAGCTCTCTGATTTGCTCACTTGCATTAGAACTGATACAACCTCCACCCAAATAAAACAAAGGTCTTTTTGCTTCTTTTAAAAGCTCTGCAAATTTTTTAATTTGCTTTGAATTGCCCTTATAAACAGGTTTATAAGTTTTCATAGAAATTTCTTTAGGATATTCCCAAAGTCCTAAAGTTGCACTTACATCTTTTGGCACATCTATATGCACAGGACCGGGTCTACCACTTCTTGCTATATAAAAAGCCTCTTTTAAAATGCGTGGAAACTCCTCTATACAAGTAACCAAATAATTATGCTTCACGCAAGGTCTTGAAATACCTACTGCATCAATCTCTTGAAAAGCATCTGTGCCAATAAGAGAATTTGCCACCTGCCCTGAAATCAATACCAAAGGAATAGAATCGCTATAAGCCGTAGCTAAGCCTGTAATGGTATTTGTAAAACCTGGTCCACTTGTAACTATAGCCACTCCCACTTCTCCACTCATTCTCGCATAAGCATCAGCAGCATGCAAAGCCGCTTGTTCGTGACGCACTAAAATATGTTTAAAATACTTTTGATTATAAATTTCATCGTAAATATTAAGTGCAGCGCCTCCAGGATAACCAAAAACAATTTTAACATTTTCTTCTTTTAAAGCCTCGCAAATCATTGCTGAACCAGTTAACTCTTTCATAATAACACTCCAAAAAAATTATTGTAAAAGCTCTTTAAGTGCTAAATTAAGTCTTTTGCCATCAACACTCGCACCTAATTTTATTTTAGCTTCTTTCATTATCAAGCCTTGTTCTTTTAATGAACTTACACCCCATTCTTCTATAAGTTGTCTTAAAGCTAAAGTTAACTCCTCGTCGCTTAATTGTTTAGGCAGATAAATTTCAAAAAGGTTTATTTCATTTTGTTCTTTTTGTGCCAAATCTTCACGGTTTGCCTTAAGATAAAGTTCGATTGCGTCTTTGCGTTTTTTGATTTCACTTGCAATGATTTTATAAATTCTTTCATTATCTAATTCTATTCTTTCATCCACTTCTATTTGTTTAAAAGCTGCATTTAGAGTTCTCAAGCTATCTCTTTTAAAATCATCTTTTTGTTTCATTGCCTCTTTGATATCGTTTAAAATTTGTTCTTTTAAAGTCATTTTTTTCCTTTTTTAGTTAAAATTACAAGTTTTAAGATTTAAACCAAAACCCTCTAAGCCTATATAGTCTTTATCACAACTTTGAGATAAAAGTTTAATTTCTTCTATACCAAAATATCTTAAAATTTGTGCCCCTATGCCATAGTTTTTGTATTGAGTAGTGCTGGATTTTTCTCCTTGCATGAAAACTATAACGCCGCCATTTTCACTAAGAAATTTGATTTGTTCTAAGAGTTTTGAAAATTTGTTTGAAGTTAAAAGTTCAAAATCACTACCACTGATATGAAATTTAACATTTTCACATTTTTTTATCTCTTTCAAGCAAAAAGCTACATGCTGGATTTGATTATGATCGCTAAAGATAAATTTTTCTGCTTTAAAACCTGCTAAAACACTTTGACTTTTTTCTTCAAGTTTAATAAGACTTTCATGTTTTAGCCGATATTCTATGAGATCACTTACAGCTATCATATTTAAATCATGTTTTTGGCAAAAAATTTCTAGATCTTCTCTTCTTGCCATATCTCCATTATCTTTTACGATTTCGCAAATCACACATGCACCTTTTAATCCTGCCAATTTACAAAGATCAACCGTGCCTTCTGTATGACCTGTGCGTTCTAAAACCCCGCCTTTTTTTGCGATTAGAGGATTGATATGCCCTGGTTTTACAAAATCACTTGCTTTAGCATTATCATCGGCAAAAATTTGTATAGTCATATTTCTTTCGTAGGCACTAACCCCTGTTGTAGCGTCTTTTGCATCTACGGTTATGGTAAAGGCGGTTTCGTGATTTGAAGTATTTTTAGGCACCATTAAAGGAAGTTCAAATTTTTTCGCCAAAGCTTCATCTAAGGCTACACAAACCACGCCACGTGCTTCTTTTATCATGAAATTTACTTTTTCTTGGGTGCTAAACTGAGCAGGAAAGATTAAATCACCTTCATTTTCTCTATCTTCTGCATCTACCATAACGAGCATTTTTCCTGCTTGCAAGTCCTTAATCGCTTGCTCTACGCTAACAAATTTCATCTTTATTCCCTTGAAAATTTTTAAAATTATATCTTAAATTGCTTGACAAATAAATTAAAATTCATTATAATCACACTTTTTAAAAAATATTTATTGGGATTGGGGTATCGCCAAGCGGTAAGGCAACAGGTTTTGGTCCTGTCATTCAGGGGTTCGAATCCCTTTACCCCATCCACTTCTTATTTTATATTTCAAATATCCTATATGCCGCGAAGTAGAGCAGTGGTTAGCTCGTCGGGCTCATAACCCGAAGGTCGGGAGTTCAAATCTCCCCTTCGCAACCGGTTATAAATTTAATATTCTGAACAAATAAATTTATTATATAGATTATTAAAAAATCTTTTAAAATATCTTCTAGGCGTGTTTTCAGATCTATTTGAAAACCTTCATTTTTTACCATCAAAACTTTATTAACTCTATGGCTTAAAAGATCAACTATAAAGCCTTGATCGAGTTTTGGATAAAGCTCAGCAATACCACTTAAGGCGGCGAAATTTTGTATATCTTTAAAGCTTAATTTTCCCAAAGCAAAGCTTTCTAAAACATATCTTCCATTTTCTTTTTTTAATAGGCATGAAAGTCGGTCTTTCATTAAGATTCCTTTGTATGGTTCTTGTATCGACATTAAACTCTTACACAAGCTCTTCAACGCTTACGCATTGTTAAATTTTGATAAAATCTGCACCAAGCGTATGCTTAATTTGTCGTATTCTTTCATGAAATTTCCTTGTGGGTTAAAATTCTTTTTAACAAACTTACGCCTTCTATGCCTAAAATTTCATTTCTGAGTTTTTTAACTTCATTTAAACAAAGATAGTAAAAAGTGCCAAATGTTGTGGATGGATACAAATACTCTGTATTAATAAAAATTTACTCTATAATAAAAACCCGCCTTGATCTGCAACTCTAGCGGAAAATTATAACAAGGTGCTAACTATGAAAAACATAGTAAGCGTTTTGCAAGATTATATCTAAATTTTAGGTTTTTTAAGTTTAAAGTTGAAGTATTTTTCTAACAAAACAGCAGAGGCAATAAAAAGCTCTTGCCCTAGACTCAAAATAACCAATTTGTATATGCTAAATATGCATAAAATAGATGTTTATGTGGATAGTTGCTCAAATTAATAGCCAAAAAGATACTTTATTCAAATAGGTTTGACTAGCAAGTTATCACCTATAGCCGTTTCAAATTCTTTTACAAACTCATCGTGCCTTTGTTTAAAAAATCAAGATATTTGGTTTTAAATTCTTCTAGGGTTAAATCTTCTTACATAAGATTATTAAATTCTTTTTCAAAATCTTTAGCCTTTTGCACCAAAAAACTATCCAAATGAAAACTCACAGCATAAGAAATATAAGTTTGCAATTTACTTCTTTCTCTGTCAATCCCCATCCAAGTATCAAAAACAATATTTTTAAAAGATGATTTTTCTATTTTGTTAAAATCTTTTAGCTGATTTTTTTGAATAAAGGCATAAAATTCATTCATATCCTTTTGTTTTATATTGCTATCAAAGCCGTTAATTCTGCCATAAAGAGTGCTTTTAGCTTCTTTCATTTTAAGCCCTTTGTTTGTAAAAAGCTCTTGCAAAACATCATTTTTAGTAAAATCGTCTTTAAGGGTAATATTAACTTTGTCAATTTCTTCTTTGTTAAAATTTTCACCCAATTAGGAAAAGAAGGAAAAATATACTGAGGAAAAGTTTGAAATTTTGTTTGCAGATAAAATCTCTGTGTTTTTCTCTCCATACTTTCACTTATCATTTTTACAACCGCTAAGTCATTTTTTTCGCTTTGTGTTTCCAAAAAAGCACTCAAGCATTTAAATTTTTTAGCATAGTCGATCACTTTTATCATTTGATCTTTATAAGACGACAAAAGAAATTCTGTTTTGTGATTATTTTTAGAGGTAAAATTTTGCTCAAATTCTAAAAATTCCTTAGAATTAAAATATTTTGAAAAGCCGCTATAACACTCCATGCATTCGCAAAGAAATTCTTGAATTTGATTTTTCTTTTGTTCGATTTCAAGCTCTCTTTTGAGTTTGTATTCTTCGGTATTGATTACATCCTTACAGCTTGGAACAATAGCATGTGTATCAAATTTTCTTTCTGGCTTGGATAATTTTTCGTATAATTTTTTTATGCCATATCCTGTAGCTGTAAGAGCTATACTACCAAATGCGATTTGTTTTAACATTTTCTCTCCTTGTTTTAAAATAACAAAGAAAGTATAAAACACCCTTGCGACAGGTTGTGTCGTAAAAAATAACTTTAAAATATTAAAAATTTATTTTACTAAAGCTAGCCTGTAAATTCAGTAGTTTCATAGCCTATAGGTTTATCTACAAAACAAGATTTTTCTTTTAAAAATACAACTTCTATAGTTCCAACAGGTCCATTTCTATTTTTTCCAACAATAATTTCAGCATTTTCTTGCATAGGATTTGGTATAAAAAGCCTTTGATAAGCTTTGCCTTCAGCTTTAGCTTTATTCTCTCTTTCTTTTTCTTCTTGTTCTCTATAAACCTCATCGCGATATACAAACAAAATAGCATCCGCATCTTGCTCTATAGCTCCACTTTCTCGCAAATCACTCATCAAAGGACGCTTATTTGCCCTTTGCTCTAAGCCACGATTAAGTTGCGAAAGTGCGATAATAGGCATATCAAGCTCCCTAGCCAAAAGCTTAAGTCCTCTTGAAATTTCACTAACTTGCAAATGTCTATCATTAAAATTTGAATTACTCATCATAAGCCCTATATAGTCAATCACACAAAGTCCTATACTTTCATCTTGAGATTTTAAACGCCTTAAAATAGCCCTTACATCAGCAATAGTTGCATAACCACTATCGTAAATATATAATTTCTTTTGACTATAATCATTGCAAGCATCTCCTAAACGCTCCCATTCATCATCGTTTAAATCTGCAGTTAAAATTTTTTGCAAAGGAATAGAAGTTTTAGAAGATAGCATTCTTTGCATGATTTGAGTTGCAGGCATTTCAAGAGAAAATAAAGCCACGCCTTTTTTTTGTCTTAAAACCTTATCAATGAAATTTAAACAAAGAGTTGTCTTTCCCATACCTGGACGCGCGGCGATTATTATAAGTTCACCCCCTTTAAAGCCTTTTGTCATTTTATTTAGACCTTCAAAACCTGTATCAAGCCCTATAATACCTTTATTTTCTAAAGTTTTTTGCTTTTTAAATTCTTCAAAAAGTTCTGATATTACCATATCAACATCTTTAATATCTCTAGAATTCACACGATTTGTAATGCTAAAAATTTCTTTACCAATTTCATCTGCAATTTCACTTACAGCACGATTTTCATTAATACGAGTTGGTAAAAGATGTGCAAAACTCAAGAGTTGTCTTTTGATGGACTTTTCACGAAGTTCATTTACATAAGCAGGCAAATCTATCATAGAAGGAGTGGCAAGAATTTCTGCTAAAATTTGTTCATCTATTTTTTTGTGTTTTCTTAAAAAACTTACAGAAATAGGTTCCTTGTTGCTACTACAAGCCATAAGCGCTTTAAAAATATCTTGATGAGCTTTAAGACTAAAATCTTTTGGGCCAATATCTCCTGCTATACTAGCATAAGCTTCTTCACTCATAATGCAACTGCTTAAAATAGCTCGTTCTAAATCCAAGTCATAATACTCTTGCTGCACTAAATTTCCTTATAAATATAAATTAGTTTTAAAAATTTTATCTAAAAAACTTAAATTATAAAACTTATTTTTTTACAAATATTTAAAATAATATTAGTTCCAATTATAATGGAAGAGATATTAGTGGTATAGCTTTAGGCTACGAAAGAACTTATTTAGAGCATTTTAGCACTTCTTTTTCTGTGATTTCCTCTTTAAGAGAAAAAGCTTATGCAAATTCTTATAAAATAGACAACAGAGAAGAAACTGATGTTGATATGGCTTTAAAATCTCTCAACTTTATGAAAGTGATTTTGGAAAATCACCACTTCATATTTGTTTAGCAAAAACAAATAGAACAAAGATGCCATTACACAAAGTTCTTTAAAAAGAGAGATATTATCACGAATTTGAACTAAATTACAATTATAGCTTGTTAAACCTAAGACTAAACTATGATTACAATGATGCAAATGAAAAAACTCAAAGCTATTTAAGATATAGTAAGGAATAATCAAAGCTAGTGCCGCTAAAGCATCACTTCCTAGATATTTTCCAACAAAAATTCCATCAACCCTATAATAAAAAGAAATAAAAGCCATGCTTATAACATTTGGCACAGCACATTTTATAAAAAGCCTAAAAGGGTTTAAAGTGCTAAAAATACTTGACATAATAATCCTTAAAATATTTAAAATTAAAAATATTTTAAACCGCTAATAAAATGCCAAAAGTCCTAGTATGTAAGAATTTAAATAAAGTAATTTTACAATGAGTTTATTAATATTTATTTTATTTTGCATATGAATTTTCTAGATCAAACTAAATCAAATTTAGCCCAAGGGCTAAATTTTAAAGCACAGAAAGAATTTTCACAGCGTCATTTAACCCTGTAACTATACTCGCTCCATTTTTAGTAGCAATATCTCCTGCCACAAAGATGCCTTTAACATTACTTTGTTTATTTTCATCCATCAAAGGCACGCCTTTATCATCAACATTAATCCCGCATTTTTGTAAAAAATCAAGTGGAGTAGAGCCACCAATAGCATAAATGATTCTATCATAAATATCACTTGTACCATCGGTAAAATTTACCTTAGCCTTGCCATTATCATCTTCTACTTCATTAATGTCAATTCCTAGTTTTAACTCTACTTTACCCGAATTTCCAGCTTCATGAATATCTTTAAGATTTATATCATTTAATCTTGTAAATTCTTTTTTGCGATAACAAAGGCTAACTTGATTTGAATTAGCTAAATCTACGGCGTATTCTGCTGCTGAATTGCCTCCACCTACAACAAGAATTTTTTCATTTCCCAAAACTGAATTGGCATTAAAATTAATGATTTTTGTTAAAGTCATAGGAAGTTTATAATCAGGTTTATTAGGCTTACCCATTCTACCTATAGCAACAATAATGTTTTTACATTCATAAACACCTTTAGCTGTACTTACTAAAAAAGCTCCATTTTCATTTTTAACGCTCTCAACTTCAGAACCAAATTCAACTTCTATATTGTGCTCTTTTAAAGCGTTTTGAAAAGTTTCTATAGTGCTTTCTTTAGTACCATCTTCAAAAGGAACATGTCCGTGATTGGTTCCTTCGCATCCCTTATAAGCTTTATCTACTCTTTTGCCATCCTTATAAAATTGCATTAAAGTTTGACAAATGTTATTTGATTTTTCTAGTATCAAAACTTCTTTGTTTTTAAGCTTGGCTTCAACTGCACAGCCTATCCCTGTTGGACCTGCACCTACTACAATTAAATCTATTTTTTTCATTTATATTTACCTTTCAATTCTAAATTTTTTTGTATAATTTATCAAGTTTTTTGTAAATAAAGGATTAAAAATGCGAAATTTGCTTGAAAATATTAAGAAAAATTCTCAAAAACTACTTAACTTAACACCCAAAGATAAAGAAAAAATTATTTTAAAATTAACTCAAATTTTAAAAGAAAATTTCAAAATTATCCTAGAAGCAAATGAAAAAGATATAGCAAATTTCACAAAAAGTGGAGCAATGAAAGATAGACTTTTATTAGATGAAAAACGCATTTTAGCTCTTTGTAAAGGCCTAGAAAAAATCGCTTACATCGAAGATCCTATAGGTAAAATTTCTAAAGGTTGGAAAAATTATGCAGGTTTAAGCATACAAAAGATAAGCATTCCTTTGGGACTCATTTGTGTTATTTATGAAGCAAGACCTAGTCTTAGTGCTGAAATCGTAGCTTTAATGATAAAAAGTTCTAATGCTTGCGTATTTAAAGGTGGAAGTGAAGCAAAATTTACAAATGAAGTCATGTTTGCTCTTGTTGGTAAGGTACTTAAGGAATTTAATTTGCAAGATTGTTTTGCTATGTTTGCTCAAAGAGATGAGATCTTGCAAATTCTAGCTTTTGATGATTTAATCGATGTGATCATACCTCGCGGAAGTTCAAATATGATACAAGAAATTGCAAACCATACTAAAATTCCTCTCATCAAGCAAGATAAGGGCTTGTGTCATGCTTTTGTAGATCAAAGTGCTAATTTAGATACGGCTTTAAAAATAATCCTTAATGCAAAGTGCCAAAGAGTAAGTGTTTGTAACTCCTTAGAAACGCTTTTAATACATGAAAAAATTGCTAAAAATTTTACAAATCTTTTAATCCCTGAATTTGAAAAATTTAAGGTAAAAATTCACGCCCACGAAAATGCTTTGACTTATTTTAACAACTCCAATTTAGAAGTTTTTAAAGCAAATGAAAATACCTTTGATACAGAATGGCTTGATTTTGCTTTAAATGTAAAATTAGTAAAAGATTGCGATGAAGCTATAGAGCATATCAACAAACACAGCTCCTTACATTCTGAAACCATTATCTCAAATGATGCTTCAAATATAGCCAAATTCCAACGCCTTATAAACTCATCTTGCATTTATGCTAATGCTTCAACGCGTTTTAGCGATGGAGGAGAATTTGGCTTTGGCGGAGAAGTTGGAATTTCAACTAGCAAATTGCACGCAAGAGGTCCTATGGGAGTTGAAGATATTTGTACTTATAAATATATAATCAATGGGGAAGGACAAATTAGAGAGTGAATAAAATAGAAATACTAAAGCAACACTTTAAAGAAATTGCTAAACTCAATTCAAGCGAACAAGTTTGGCAAATGCCTTTTTTTGCGGCTTTAGGTGTGGGTATAGTTTTAGGGCTTAGTGTATTTTTTGGAAAATTAAACTATGGACTCATTGCCATGATAGGAGCTTTATCTTTTTTATATGTTCCAAACACTCCTTTATATCACAGAATGGCTGTTGTGATGTGCTGTGCTTTTGGTATAGTTTCTAGTTTTTTCTTAGGAATTTTAACCCATTTTTTACCTGCAATTTTTGCCTTTATCCCTATAGGACTTGTGGCCATGGGAAGTTCTGTTTTAATTAGATATTATAACATTGGTGCACCTGGATATTTTTTCTTTGTATTTTCTTGTGTTTTAGGAGCTTATTCTCCTTTTGAGGCTAAGGATTTTATCTTTTTAATGGGTCTTGTTTTTCTTGGAGCAATGGTAGCTAATTTAATGGCTTTTTTATATTCTATCGTTGTGATTTACGGATTTAAAAATGCTTTGCCTAGCGAAATTCCACCTAGAGAATACATAGGTTTTGATGCGGTTTTTGTAGATTCTTTGATCATGGGTTCTTTTGTGGCTTTTTCTATATTTTTAGGAACTTTTTTAGAACTTGAAAGAAGTTATTGGATAACCATTTCTTGCACAGCTATTATGCAAGGTGTAACTTTAAACTCTATATGGATCAAGCAAATTCAACGCATCATAGGAACAGCCTTAGGAGTATGTTTTGCATGGTGGCTTTTATCTAAACAATTTCACGATATAGAGTTTGTTTTACTTATGATGTCTTTGTTTTTTATAGGACAATTTTTAGTCAATCGAAACTATGCTTTAGCTATGATTTTCTTTACTCCTTATGCTACTTATCTTTCAGAAGCGACTAATTTTATGAGTGAAAATGCAAATACATTAATACTCGCTCGTTTAATTGATGTCATAATAGGAAGCATTTTAGGGCTTTTAGGTGGTTTTGTAATTCACAAACCTTATCTAAGAGTGCATTTTGAACGCATTGCAAAATACATCTTTAGGATAAAACAAAAAGCTTAAAAGTCAAATAAAGCACAAGCACTATCCCTAAAATTTGCCCTTGTTCTTTTTAAATACAACAATTTCATTAAAAGCTGTTAAAGCCGATGAAAAATTAGTTTCAAAATTTGTATGCGATCAATCGCTTCCAAAAACAAAACTACTAAGCGGAAAATATTCCTTTAAAATTTCATATATTTTCTTTGCAAATTTTATAGCTTGTTTAAATTTTCAAAAAACTGAGTCCAAACCATACTTTACTAAATTGAGAATCAGAGCTTTGATGATTTCATCCTTAGGATAATAAGTTTTGGTGGTTTAATATCATTGATATCATTAAAAGAATGTGTAATTTTATTTGGCAATTCTCTAAAAATATTTTCCAATGCGATAAAACTAAATTGTTTTATAAATTTTTCCATTTTTTCTCCTTAAAATCTAAAAGCTAAAAAATACATTAAAAAGATATTAGCTGCAAGCAAGACAAGTCCTGACATCAACTGAGCTTTAATTACGCCATTTTTATCATCCAAGTTTAAAAGCACTGCAGGAACTATATTAAAATTTGCAGCCATAGGCGTCATTAAAGTTCCGCAAAATCCACTAAGCATTCCAATCGCTCCTATAATAGCAGGATTTGCATGCATTTGTATGATTAAAATCGGCAAAGCAATAGCTGAAGTAATCACAGGAAAAGCTGCAAAAGCATTGCCCATTACTATAGTAAAAAGTGTCATAGCGATACAATACACAACTACTGCAATAAAAGCATTATCTAAACTAATATAACTGGATAAAAGTTTAGATACTTGATCACCCATTCCTGTGGAAACAAAAACTACTCCAAGTGTAGCCAAAATTTGTGGTAAAAGTGCTGCCCAACTAATGTAATCCATAGTATGTGCTGCATCTTTAATAGCTCTTTTAGGAGAGGCTCTAAACATAAAACAAGCAATCACCGAAGAAATCATTATACCTATAATCAAAGCCATCAATATAGCATTTTTATTCTCAAAAAAACTCAAATGAGGAAATAAAAAAGTCCCAATAAGTGTAATCAAAGGAACCATTAAAGCAGGAATAAAAAGTTTATTTTTATAAATATGTGCATGTTTTATTTCATATTCTTTTTCTTCTTTGCTAACTTCAATCTTTGCTGGTTTTAATAAATTAAACCCTGCTATAAGGGCTAGTAAAATCACTATACAACCCATCACAAAATGAGGCAAAACTCCTGCTAGTAAAAAAGTAAAACTATAACTTACCCAGAATATTCCACCACTTATTCTTGATTTTATATCCTTAGCTTGATTAGAAAAGCTTAAAATTCCAAAAATTAAAAATAAAATTCCTACAATATAATAAAGCAAATCAAGACTTATCATCACTCAACTCTTTATAAGTTTTTTCTAATTTTTTATCAAACAAATAAAGCCTAGAACAATGGATAATTAAAGCCAAAATTCCAGTTGGTATAGCCCAAACTGATAAATGCAATGGCTCAACAATAATATCATTGCTCTCATAAAAAGCTTTGATAAACAAAATAGAATGCACAGCTATAAAAATATCCTCTCCAAAAAATACAGCAACATTATCCGTTCCCGCAGAAAAAGCTTTAATTTTTTGACTATCTTTATGTGTTAAATTTTTAAATTTAAGCTTAGCTGCAGCTTCTGCCATAGGGGCTATTAAAGGTCTTATCATCTGTGCATGTCCACCTAAAGATAAAAGCCCTAAAGCTGCAGTAACTTGTCTAAAAACAAAATAACACATTAAAATTCGTCCCGTGCTAGCAACTTGTATTTTAGATATTAAATTTTTAGCCTGCTCTCTTAAGCCTTTGCGTTCTAAAACAGCAAGTAAAGGTAAAATAAGCCAAATTATAGCAACATAGCGATTATCTACAAAAGATTTTCCTATATCACTAACAACCTTAACAAAATCAAACCCTGAAACAAGTCCAGCATAAATTCCTACCGAAGTTACTACTAAAAAAGGGTTGATCTTTAAAGCAAAACCTAAAACAATCAAAGGTATAGAAGCAAGAAGCAACCATTCCATAAACCATCTCCACAATACAAATTAAAAATATTATAGAAATTTTAAATTGAAGAAAAGTTTAAAAAAATATTTTTAAGAATAAAATAAGAAGTTAAGTAACAAAATAAATTTTATATAAATTTAAAAAAGCTTTGGAATACTCCAAAAGCTTTTTTATACTATTTGTTCGCTCTTTCTATATACTCACCACGCACAGTATCAACGCGTATAACTTCACCTTCTAACACATGAAAAGGAATTTGTACTACCGCACCTGTTTCTAATGTAGCCGGTTTTTTATTTGAACCTTGAGTATCACCTTTGAAATTTGGAGCCGTTTCGATGATTTTGAGTTCAACAACTTGCGGAACTTCTACGCCGATAGCCTTGCCATTGTGAAAAAGCACATCTACCATCATACCATCAAGCATCCATTTTTTTGCCTCGCCCACATCATCATCGCTGATAGCTACTTGCTCATACGTTTGTGTATCCATAAACTGGCAATTTTCACCGTCATCGTAAAGATACTGCATAGTTTTATCTTCTAAATTTGGAGCTTCACATTTATCGCCTGCATGAAAAGTTTTCTCAAGCACTTTACCATCAATAAAAGATTTGATTTTAATGCGCACAAAAGCAGGGCCTTTGCCTGGTTTTACATGCTGATACTCAACTATTTTAAAAGGAATTCCATCGATTTCTATTTTAAGTCCCTTTTTTAAATCACCCATTGAATAAGATGCCATAAATTTCCTTTGTTCAAAAATGAAAAATAATTTTATCAAATTTTGATTGATATCACAATAAAATTATTTTATTTGATAAAAAAATAAGTAAAATTACGTTAAAATCTGAATTTAAAGCATAGTAAATGCTCGCTTCTTTTTAGAAGAGGAAAGTCCGAGCTGCTAAAGACAAACATTCCATCTAACAGATGGCTAGGGTGACCTAAGGGATAGTGCAACAGAAAGAAAACTACCACAAAAGTGGAAAAGGTGAAACGGTGGGGTAAAAGCCCACCAGCGATTTTGGCAACAATTTCGGCTATGTAAACCCAATGTGCAGCAAGAAGGGATGGTTAGAGTCTTTGTTTTAACCCTTCGCTTGATTTTGTTTGCAAAAACAAAACTAGATAAATGAGCATTCAAGACAGAACTCGGCTTATCGCTATGCTTTTTTAAGATTTAAAATACGTCAAAACTTTTTGAAATTTTTGAATTTCAACAGCCTTTATTTTTTTCTTTTGTTCAATTAGCACAATAGATTCTTGCAAAAGAGCTTGAACTTGATAAAATACATCATTTATATTTTCTTTTAAAAAGTCTGCCGAAGATGGTCTTTTGGCTAAATTTTTAACAAAAGCTTTCATATCAAGTTCATCAAGTAAATTTTCAAGCTTATTAACATCTTCTTGAATTAACGCGAGTTTAAAATCATTGAGCCATTGTTTCATTGCTATGTACTTCTCTCCAAGCCTCTAACAAACCTTTGGTTACATTTATAACTTCATTGATTCTCTCTTCATTGTTTTCTAAATTTGCCAAAGATAAAAGCTGAATTTCTCTCGTATAAAGCCCGCTTAAATAGTGTGCCACATCTCCGCCTTTTTCATAATCTAAAGTATTGATAAGTTCTATAAAAATAGCTGTGGTTCTTTTTACAAAATACACTCTTTCTTCTATATCCTCATTTCTTATAGCCACTTTAGCTCTTGCACAAAAACGCAAAATTCCCTCATAAAGCATTTCAATAAGTTTTTGTGCAGACTCTATCCCCGCTTGATTTTGAGAATAAGCATTATAGGCTAAATTATTTTGCATCTTTTTTATCCTTATTTATTAGAATTATTTGCCGCATTAATCATATTAGTCACAGTTGATAGCTGCTGATTGAGTTTATTTAAAATACTTTCATACTGCAACCATTGATTTGTCATAGTATCGTATCTAGCATCTATCAATTTTTGTTCCGATTCTTTTGATGCATTTAATGCTTTTGTATCATTTGTTAAACTTTCATCATATTTTGTCAAAGAACCCTCTTTGCCTGTTATACCCTGTAAAGTTGTTTTAAGTTGAGCAAACACACCCACACCTTCAACTGCCTCAGCGGTAATACTCGTTTGACTTAAACCAAATTGTTTAAGAAATTGATCATCTCCTTTTATGGCAAAATCAGAACTTCCATCGGTTTTAAAATTAAGCTTATATCCTTTTTCTCCATTTTTATCATAAGCCTCAACCTTAACTGTTAGACCTTCAATGCCTTTACCATTGATATGATCAGCTAAATTTTGAAGCATTTCTTGTTCTGTCTCACCGGTTAATTTAAAATTAGTCCCATCAGCATTTTTAGATAAATCATAGGTTTGAAAATTTGTAACAATTTGAAATTTTCCAGGTTCAAAACTTATACCTTTGTTTTCATCATCTTTTTTTCCTAAATGATTTTTAAGACTATCTTCTTTAATCAAATCACCGGTATAGTTTATATCCTTATATTGAGTAACACCTGAAAAAAAACTTTCAGTCAAATCAGGATTTTCTTTCATCTTGCTTTCAAAAGTAGAAGAATTAAAATTTAAAGTTCCTGAATCAGTCATACTTAAACCATAATCTTGTAAAGAAAGCATTACTTTAGCATTTACTTTATTTCCATTAGCATCTTCAACTTTACCATCAACAGATTGAGATTGAAAAAGTTTTGAAATAATACTTGAGCGTATAGAGTTTACTTCCGTTACACCTTGCAAAGTCCCTTTGGCTCCTGTTTCACTATTATAATCTGTAGCAGCATTAAGATTTAACACTAAAGCATTATAAGCATCAACCATATCTTGCATAGCTTTAGTAACAGACTCACTATCTTGCTGAACATCAAAATTGATTTCACCTGTTTTATTTAAAGTTAAAGTCATTCCTACGCCAAGATCAGTAATGGTATTGCTTGATCTAAACATCTTAATACCATCAAGTGTAAATTCTGCATTTTGCGCGGTTTGGATATGCGAAGAAGTATCCTTATTAATACCATAACCTTTTTTATCCTTAGCTGGATCGATAGTCTGGCTCGTTGTATCTAATTCCCATCCAAGATTTTTAAATATATTTTTTGCATTTGCATCTTCTTGATATTTCCCTGTTGCATCTTTTTTTCCAGCGTAAAAACTTATCGCACTGTCTTCGCCTGTTTCTTTACTCGTTAAGGTTAAACGATAAGGTGCATTTTTTTCTCCTGTATTTACTATCTTAGCTACAATTTCTCCACCTGTAGCAGTATTGATCTTATCGGCCAAATCTTTATAGGTGGTATTTTTATCTATGGTAACACTGTATTCTTTTCCATTAGAAAAAAAAGTTAAATTAGTAGAATTGCTTAAGTTCGCATCAATAATTCCCGTGTCATTTACTAAACCCTTGCTTTGATAAACATCTTTTTGAGCAAGCTGAGTAACATTGATATTCAAACTTTGTAAAGCAACACCTGAAGCTGCACTAAGGCTTGCAGGAGGATTATCAGTGATACTTGCTATAACCTTTCTTTTAGCAAAAACTGTAGAATCTCCCAATGATGACACAGTTGTTTGAAAAGTAGAAAGCTTGGTTTTAATCTCGGTTAAATCTTTTTGTTTGGTTGTATTTTCTTCAATTTTTTTAGTATAAGGATCAATACGATCTTTTTGCTCTGCTGCTTTTAATTTATCCATAACATCTTGTTTTAAAACCCCAGAACCAAATCCTAAACTAGATAGAGTACCCAATGCCATTTTTAACTCTCCTTATCAAATATCATTCCTATCAGATCCCTAAAATACTCAGCCAATCTCATAGCCTCTTCACTAGGAATTTGACGGATTTCCCTTCCAGTACTTTTTTCAGTCACGCTAATATACATGGAACCGATTTTATCACTATAACCAAAACGAACATTGGTATCTAAAGAATCCATTTGTTCATTTAGCTTTTTTGTAATATCAGCTAACTTTTCACTCACACCTTGTTGCTGTCCATCATCGCCTCCTTGGCTTTGATTTTTATCGGTTTGAATGTTTAAACTAGCCTGTGTCTCACTTGTTCTTTGGCTAATGTTTGCCAAAGCTGTATCCATTTGCCTATTTACCTTCGATATTTCCATTTTAAAATCCTTTTTAAAATTTCCTATTTGCCAGTTAAAAACTTATATCGACAAATTTATAAAATTATGAACACCCTATAAAGAAAAATTTATTTTTCTTTATAAAAAATAACAAGCAAAAACTGTGCCAAAAAATTTAAAATAATTCTCGATTATCCTAAAAAATTTCAAATTTATTAAAAAAATCTAAATTGTTTTCTAAAATATTGCGCAAGATTAAATCTTCTATCACACTTTTGGTACAATCTGTTTGCTTAGGCCAAGCTCTTAAATAACCCTCAGCTTGATCCTTAGCACTTGCATCCACTCCAAGTCTTTCTTCTTTGATAAAAATATCTCTTTTAGCATCTATATTATTTGCCACACGCCAAACAAGCATATAAGGGTTTTCAAGCTTATTTTCAACATCTAAAAATACTAAAATCCTAAAATGTTTTTTAAATTCTAAAAGTTTGTCAAAACTTTGCTCAATTTTTTCTTTTTTATGAATCAAAATACAAACTATAGGGCTTTTGCTTTCTTTATAAAATTGCTTTAAATTTAAAAGTTCTACTTTAGTTTTAAAAAGCTCTAGCAATTTTTCATCTTCTAAAATTTCAAGCTCTTCCACTTGTGTTTCTTCACAAGTATCAAGCCCTGCTTTACCCCCAAAACAAGAATTAGGCGAAGCATGATCTAATTGATCACAAATTCCTTCTGAAATTAAAATTTTTCCTGTATTAAAACGATCCAAAATATAAGGAATTAAAGCATCATAATCTTTCAAAGGAGGTGCATTTTTATCTACAAAAATTGCATGTTTAACAAAACTCATTTGCCCCACTCCCCAAAATGCATGCATAATTTGTTGTGCATGAGCGGGATATTTTACATCAATTTTTGCTAAAATAAGATTATGAAAAACTCCATTTTCAGGCATATTATAATCAATCAAATCAGGAACTGAAGTTTGAAATAAGGGTAAAAAAATTCTTTCAGTACCAAGTCCCATAATCTTATCTTCTAAAGGAGGCTTTCCTACAACCGTTGCTTGATAGATCGCATCTTTTTTAGCATAAATTTTTTCCACTTTCATCACAGGAAAAAGTTCAGCAGGGGTATAAAAACCTGTATGGTCTCCAAAAGGACCTTCGATTTTAAACTCTTCTAAATCCACATAACCTTCAATAACCACATCACTATCATAAGGCACAAAAATACCATTTTCACAAGGAGTGAGTTTTGCAGGAGTTTTTTTAATAAAACCATAAAGCAAAAGTTCAAAAATTCCCTTAGGTAAAGGTGCTTGAGAACACCAAATATAAAGCGGATCTCCTCCTATAGCTACACTTACAGGCATTTTTTTAAAACCAGCATTTTTGTATTCGTGATAAAAATTTGCTCCATCTTTATGAATTTGCCAATGCATTAAAAGTTCATTTTTATCACTCATTTGCAAACGATACATTCCAAGATTATTTTGTGTTTTATCTAAATTTTGTGTATAAACTTGCCCCATAGTAATAAATTTACCCGCATCATCTTCCCAAGTTTTTAGCATGGGAAGTTCTTCAAGTGAACTTAAAACTTCATAATCATACAAGGCTTTATTTTTTTTCAATCTTTTAGGGGGAACATTTTTAAAACTTAACAAATTCATAAAAAAATCCATTTTTGCTTTAAAACTCGTAGGAATATGAAGCTTGGTTAGTTTTGAAATCTCTTCAGCCACCTCTTCATAATCACGTCCAAAAGCTAAATTTAAAGCCTTTTCATTGCAAAAAGTATTCATCAAAACAGGAAATTTATATTGTTTGTTTAATTTTTCATCTACAGGATTTTTAAACAATAAAGCCTTACCTTTCTCACCTTTTTTAGCTTCTATATAGGCCAAATGAGCGATTTCAAGATCCACATCTACAGGCTCTTCGATTACCTTTAAAAGATCATTTTCTTTTAAAATTTGAATAAATTCTTTCATATCATACTCTCAGCTTTTTTTAAAAGTTCTTTAGCACCTTTAGTAATAAATTCCTTAGCTAAACTCTCTCCAAAACCTTTAAATTCATTTTTTTTAATCATTCTTTTATCTTTTAAAATTTCACTTCCATCAGGTAGTCCAAGTACTGCACGCACACAAATTTCATCTCCTAAAAGCTCTGCGTTAATACCTATAGGAACTTGACAGCCCCCTTCCAAAGTAACAATAAATTCTCTTTCAATGCTTGTTTCAATCAAAGCATTTTCATCATTTAAGCATTCTAAAAGTTCTAAAATTTTTTCATCATCTATGCTTTCTATACCTAAAGCTCCCTGAGAAGCTGCAGGTATAAGCTCATCCTTGCTAAATTCATAAACAAAATTTACTTGCTTATCTAAGTTTAAGCGTTTAATTCCCGCCATCGCTAAAATGATCGCATCAAATTCATTATTTTTTAATTTCTCTATACGAGAATTAACATTACCCCGCAAAGAAATAATCTCTAAATCGGGTCTTAACAATAAAAGCTGCATCTTGCGTCTAAGGCTGGTAGTGCCAATTTTTGCACCTTTTGGCAAAGAAAGAAAATCTTTATAATTTTGACTTAGCATTGCATCATTGCTTTGTTCTCTTTTGCTTACTGCAGCCAAAACTAAACCTTGAGGAAAAAAACTAGGCACATCTTTTAGACTATGCACTGCCAAATGCGCTTCTTTCCTCAACATACTTTCTTCAAGCTCTTTTGTAAAAAGTCCTTTACCACCAATTTTTGCCAAAGGAGAATCCAATAAAACATCGCCTTTTGTTTTAAAACCTTCTAAAAGTACTTCAATTTGATGTGTATTTTTTAAAATTTGGGCTATATACTCACTTTGCCAAAGGGCTAATTGACTTTTTCTTGTTGCGATAATAAGATTCATTTTATATCCTCTATAATTTCAACATCAATGATTTCTTCATTAGAATTTTGATGTTGTTGTTTAGTGTATTGATATTTTGACTGAGTCATTATTTTCAAAGCAATACCAAAAAGAAATACAAAAATTCCAAAAACACTTGTAATAATCCCTGGAAAAACAAGTAAAAATCCTGCGATAACAAAAGAAAATTGCGTTAACATGTCCTTTAAGCCACCCATTTGAAACTCAAGCATATTTTTCCAAAAAATCCCCAATAAAACCGTACCAAAAATCATACTCAAAAGTATGAAAAACAAAAAATTACCAAAACCAAAAAACACTATAAAAAGTACACTTGCAATGGTTTCAAGTATAAATAAAGGACTTAAACTTAATTTATAATTCATAACACTTTCTTTTTAAGAATTTCTATAAGTTCATCAGTTTTTATAAGTTCTTTTACTAAACCTTCTCTTTGGATAAGCTCTATTTCATTATTTTCCAATCCTTTGCCAATAACTAGTGCATAAGGAAAGCCCATGAGTTCAAAATCATTCATTTTAACCCCAAAACGCTCATTTCTATCATCAAACAATACTTCTAATCCAAGCTCAACTAAATCCTCATAAAGCTTATTAGCAAATTCTAAAGCCTTTTCATCTTTGATATTTGAAACAATAATTTCAAGCACAAAAGGAGCTAAGGTTTTACTCCAAATACATCCTTTTTCATCATGGTTTGATTCAATAGCCACAGCAAGCAAGCGTGAAACACCCATGCCATAACACCCCATATAAAAAGGCTGATTTTTGCCATTTTCATCTAAGAAATTAGCATTCATAGCTTTAGAATATTTTTGTCCTAGTTTAAAAATATGCCCTACTTCTATACCCTTGCTTTGTTTTAATTTTGCTCCGCATTTAACACAGCAATCCCCTTCTTTAACTTCAATCAAATCTTTAAAACGATCTTTATTTAAATTCACAACATCAATGCCGATTAAATGATAATCTTTTTCATTCGCACCCATAATCATTTGTTTTTCGTTTTCAAGCTCAAAATCTATATAAAAATCTATATCTTTTAATCCCACAAAACCTATAAAACCAGCTACTAAGCCGGCTTTTTCTAATTCTTCTTCACTCGCATCGACTAATTCAAGAGCATTGCAAGCATTTTGGGCCTTAATCTCTTGTAAATCATCACTTCCTCTTATAAAAAACACAACTAATTTACTTTCATTTTCGTAAATAGCTTTTTTTACCACCGCTTTAATCGTATAAAAAGCATTGATTCTAAAAAATTGTGCTAAAGAATCTATAGTTTTAATATTTGGGGTGTGAAATTTACTTGCATAATTTGCTTCAGGACGCTCATCTTGACAGGTTTTTTTAGCTCTTTTTGCTGCTTCAACATTAGCCGCATAATCGCAATTTTTACAAATTAAAATATCATCTTCTCCATTTTTTGCCAAAACCATAAATTCCTTAGAACCACTTCCGCCAATAACTCCACTATCAGCTTCAACTGCTCTAAAGTCAAGCCCCATTCTTTGCAAAATTTGAGAATAAGTTTTATACATAAGCTCAAACTCACGCTCTAAATCTTCTTCATTGGCATGAAAACTATATCCATCTTTCATTAAAAATTCACGACATCTTAAAAGCCCAAATCTGGGTCTTGCTTCATCGCGAAATTTAAGTCCGATTTGATATAAATGTAAAGGAAGTTGTTTATAGCTTGTAATTTTGTTTTTTACTAAAGAAAGCATAGATTCTTCATGCGTTGGACCTAAAACAAATTCATTTTCTTTTCTGTCTTTAAAACGCAAAAGCTCTTTTCCAAAAACATTATAACGCCCACTTTCTTGCCACAAACTTGCAGGAATGATAAAACTGAGATTTACTTCCTGTGCTCCAGCTTTATCCATTTCTTCTTTAACTATATTTTTAATCTTATCTAAAACTCTTTTTCCTAGAGGCAAGAAATTATAAAGCCCACTACCAATTTGTTCTATAAAACCCGCACGTGTTAAAAAAATATGACTAGGCAAACTCGCATCTTTTGGTACTTCTTTTAAACTTGGTGCATAAAATTTAGTAAATCTCATCATTACTCTCCATATCAAATTCGCATTTATATTGATTTAAACCTTCAAGATTATTTTGCAAATCAAAAACATAACGCATAGCATTAATAACCGTATCGCTTTGCATTTTACCTTGTAAATGTTTCAAATTTACAGTAGGTGTGTGTAAAAAAGCCTTAAAAACTTGATGAATCAACTTTCTGGCCTCTTCCTTATCAGATTTTTTCAAATATCCTTTTTTTAGTGCAATTTCAAGTTGTTTATCTGCATATTCTTTAGCCTGTAAACGTATGGCTTTAATAATAGGCATCAAAGCCAAATCGTTTAAATATCTAAAAAATTCACTTGTTTCACGACCTATTATGCCATAAGCCATACGGGCCTCTTGTTCTCTTAGTGCTAAATTTTTTTGAACTACGATCTCAAGATCATCTACGACAAAAACAGATATATTTTCATTTTCATTTATATCAATATCCCTTGGAACTGCAATATCAAAAAAATACCTTTTATAAGGAAGTTCTTCTATTAAAGAATTTGTAATAATAGCATTTGGTGCATTAGTAGCTGAGAAAAAAAACTCGTATTGGTTTAAATATTTTTTTAAATTTTCTAAACTATCATATTCACTTAAAACACCAAGTCTCTCGCATAAATCTTTAGCTTTTTGCAAATCACGATTTAAAATAATCACTTTAGCACCCGCAACAATCAAATGTTTTGCCGCAAGCTCTCCCATCTCTCCAGCTCCAATAACAACAGCTTTTTTTTGTGTTAAATCCGCAAGTTCTTTTGCTTTTGCTACAGCAACACTGGCTACAGAAATAGGATTTTTAGAAATTTGGGTTTCATTGCGTACTTTAGCAGCACATTTAAAAGCACTATGCACTGCTCTTGAAAGGTGCACTCCGCAAAAATTATTTTTTAGAGCAAAAGCAAAGGCATCTTTTAATTGTCCTGCTATCTGAGTTTCTCCAACCACCAAACTATCTAAAGAACTTGATACAGAAAAAAGATGGTGGATAGCTCCACTATCTTCAAAAATATCAGCTTTTTCAAGCAAAATATCTTTATCAACATCACAAAGCAAAGCTAAAGATTTAATAATAAACTCCGCACAGGCCATTTTTACAAAAGCAACAATTTCAACACGATTGCAAGTGCTTATAACTAAACATTCTTCAATATTTTCATGAGTACTAATGATTTTTAAAAACTCACTTTTTTTAGTTTCATTGGAAAAACTTAACTTTTCCCTTAAGGCAATATCTGTATTTTTATGAGTAAAAGATATACAATAATACATTAAAATTCCCTATCTATCATAGCTTTAATAATATCATTAAGCTTCTTATTGTTATATTTTTTAATCGCTTTACTAGCCTTTTTTGCATAAGTTTTAGCTTCTAAAATAGCTTTTTCTAAAGCTTTTTGTTCTTCAAATTTAGTTTTTAACCACTCTTTTTCATTTTCATTTAAATCTTTTTTAAATAAAGTTTGCAAATATATCCTATGTTGTTCTTGCAAATTTTCATAAAGATAAATATAAGGTAAGGTAGTTTTACCCTCTTTAAAATCACTCATAGCAGGTTTTCCAAGAATTTTTTCATAACTCTTAATATCTAAAACATCATCAATCATCTGAAAAGCAAGTCCTAAATTTTTGCCATATTCTGCAAAATCTTTCTCATATAATCCAGCCAAAATAGCCCCGCATCTCGCACTTGCTTCAATCAAAACAGCTGTTTTATTATAGATCATTTTCAAATAAGCTTCTTTATTGATATTAAATTTCTCTCCTAAATCAACATCCATAAGCTCACCTATAGCAAGCTTTACAACAGCATCTGAAATAATACCTGCAAATCTAGCATCCATTTTGCTTAACTCATAAAAAGCTTTTGAATACAAAATATCACCCAACATAAGAGCATTTTTTGTACCAAATTCGGCATTAACAGATCTTGCTCCACGTCTTAATTCACTCTCATCAATAATATCATCATGCAACAAGCTAGCAAGATGTATCAATTCTATAGTTGCACAAATTTTAAAAGCAATCTCACTCTCATCTGCAATAGCTAATAATAATTTAGAACGTAACTTTTTTCCTGATTTTACATTTGAAAGCATATTTAAAATAGGTTCATAGCCAAGCTCTTGTAAAAACTGTTTTATTAATTCATCTATTTTTTGCACTATCTTTTCCTTGTTAATTGCTATTATTATTTTCTCTGCTTGTTAATGGTTTTACCTGAGGTTCATTAAAATTAATCATAGGAACAACCTGATTATTTTGCGGTGGATTTTGCAAAACTTTTTTTCTCGGATCTAAAAATTCTACCCTTAAACGAGATTTCTTATCCTCTATATAAACTGTAAAAGTTGCCAAACCTTTATTATAACCACTAAATTCTAAAATAAGTCTTGCTCTATCAATGTGTGGATTGGTATAATCAGGTATCAAAGTTTGAGTTACCCAATCTAAATTTCTTCTTAAACTCATCACAAATTGACGTGGATATTTGCGAAATTTAGAATGTACGATGATATTAGTATTATCAAACAAAGTCCAATAAAAATCAAAATTTTGCACCTTATCTTCATAACCTATTTCTTTAATCTGCACACTAGCTCTCTCATCTTTTTTAAGTATAAATTTATAAGTATAATCAAAAATTGGCTCAGATGCTAAAACATTGCTAAAAATAAAAAAAATACAAATTAAATAAGGGCTTATTTTAAACAATTTTAGCCTTCATGTCCTAAAATTTTCGCACCCAATTCTATATAAATATCATTTTGTCTTTCTTCTATAAAATCACCATTTTCTAATATGAAATTTTTTACCTCCATTTCTGTTAAACCTTGTTTTTCTAAAAGTTCTATCATAGCAATATGATCAGCAAAAAATTCCTCAAAAACTTTTTCTAAGGCTCCTAAATTTCCATTTTGTATAATTTCTATAAATTTTTCTTTTGGAGTTTTATTAAACATTTCATCAAAAAAATCCATTAATCTTCCTTGAAAATATAAGTTTTTGATTATAAAATTTTAATCGTTAAAAGTAGCTAAATTAAAATAATTAAAATTTAAATTTTATTTGTAATATGTAAAATTTTGAAGTTAAATTCCGCATGATGCGGAAATTATTATGAATGTGCTTTTGCTTGAGTGGCGTATTTTACACCCAAATCAAAAGCTTTAGCATTTGCATCACGAGTTTTTGCAGGAACCATATGAAGCATAGTTTCTTTTAAAACATCGAAATCTATACATTTACTCATATAAGCAGCAATAGCTAATGCAACAACTGATTGAGTAGCCACGTTTCCTACCTCATCTTTAGCTATAGTAATAATAGGAATTTCAAAAATTTGCCATCTTTTATAATCTTCACTTTCAGGATGTACTAAATTTGGCTCTACAACTATAATGCCTCCTTCTTTTACACCGCCACGAAAACCTTTATAGCCCTTATCTGCGGTTGAAAGCATAAAGTCCACTTCTCCTTCTACAGCATAAGGAAATAAAATTTCTTTATCGTCAATGATAATATCCACCTTAGTAGGACCACCACGCACTTGTGAAGTATAAGTAGAAGCTTTAAAAGCTTGACGACCTTCTTTAACGGCTGCTTCTGCTAAAATTTCTCCTGCTGTGATAACACCTTGTCCACCTTCACCGCCAAATCTTAATTGATATTTCATTTTAAAGCTCCTAAATCCACCATTCTTTTTTCCTTAGCTGCACGACGCACTTCTTCATAAGCATGACAATATTCTGGCTGAGAATTATCTTCATGTAAAACACCTGTTGGGAATTTATCTTTTCTTTCTTTAAAATCCATGCTTTCAAATTTAGCTTTATCCACAACACGATTTTTAATCCAATCAAGCATAGCCACAGCTTCACCCATTTTGTTTTTTCTACCTAGATTAATATGACAATTTGAAAAAACATCTACAAAACTATAACCTTTATGTGCTAAAGCTTTATAAATTAAATTTTCAAGCTTATTAGCTTCAATCACATTACCCCTTGCCACAAAAGAAGCTCCTGCGGCTTTAGTTAATTCACACGCGTCAAAATTTGGATCAATATTTCCAAATTGAGCTGTTACCGTATAAAAACCTTTTGGAGTAGTTGGGCTTGTTTGAGAATTAGTAAGTCCATAGATAAAGTTATTGATTACAATGTGTGTTAAATCAATATTTCTACGACAACCATGTATGGTATGATTTCCACCAATTGCCAAAGTATCACCATCTCCACTTACTACGATAACATGTTTACTAGGATTGGCTAATTTAACACCTGTTGCATAAGCTATTGCCCTACCATGAGTAGTATGAACTGTATTGCAATTTACATAAGAACTCATTCTGCCACTACAACCTATACCTGAAACAAGACAAACATCATCCATATTCCAACCAAGTTTTTCTATCGCACGGATAATACATTTTAAAACAACACCATCGCCACATCCCCAGCACCACTGAGTAGGCATTTTATCTACTCTTAGATATTCATCATAATTAAAAGCCATTTATACATTCTCCTTTACCTTAGCAATAATTTCACTTGGAGTGATAGGACGCCCATTTGCACGGTGTAAGCTAATAAAATCGCGACGCGAAGTTACTCTTTCAATCTCTTCAAGATATTGTCCCATATTAAGCTCACTTACCATTACTTTTTTAAATTTGCTTACAACTTCACAGATTTTTTTCTCAGCCACTGGATAAAGAGTGATTGGACGGAAAAGCCCCACTTTAATCCCTTGCTCTCTTAATCTTTGTATAGCTTCTTTTGCCGAGCGACTTACACTTCCATAAGCAATGATTAAAAATTCAGCATCATCAAGCATATATTCTTCATAAGTGCAAATATCTTCTTGATTGTTTTTAATTTTACCTATAAGTCTTTCCATATTTTTTTTCACTATGGCCCCGTCTTCAGTTGGAAAACCTATATCTCCATGATGAAGTCCTGTAACATGATAGCGATAACCTGTAAAGAAAGGATTTAAAGTTGCAGGCTCATTTTCTCCTGCTGCATAAGGTTTATAATCCTTTTTATCTCCTTCAAATTTTTTACGGTTATAAACTTTGATATCTTTTAAATCAGGCAAAACCGCTTTACCATTCATATGCCCTACAGTTTCATCCATAAGCAAAAATACCGGAGTCATATATTTTTCAGCTAAATTAAATGATCTAATGGTTTCTGTATAAGCTTCTTCAAGACTTGCTGGTGCTATTGCTATACTTGCAAAATCTCCATGAGTTGGTGCCTTAGCTTGAAACAAATCCCCTTGTGCTACACGGGTTGGAAGACCCGTTGAAGGACCACCTCTCATAACATTTACAATCACAAGTGGAATTTCAGCAATAAATGCAAGTCCTATTTGCTCTGCCTTTAAAGAAATTCCAGGGCCACTACTTGCAGTCATGGATTTTACTCCACTCATTGCCGCACCAATAGCCACACTAATACCTGAAATTTCATCTTCCATTTGTATAAAAGTTCCATCATTTGCAGGGAGCATATGACTTAGCTCATGAGCTATCTCGCTACTAGGAGTAATAGGATAGCCTCCAAAAAATTTACATCCACAATCAATCGCGGCTTTAGCGATTAGAACATTACCTGTTGCTATAACTTCTCTCATTATTTTTCCTATGCTAATTTTTTGTATTTGTTATTTTTTACAGCCACAGCTCTATCTTTAGCCTCAGCAGTAAGTTTGGCAAATTTAAATTCATCTCTTTTTGCCACCATAATAGCAAAATCAGGGCAATGTGTCTCACACTCAGTACAGCCTATACAGGACTCAGGGTGTACCACCTCTATCATTTGTCCTAAAACCGCATGCACATCATCACGCATAGCTAAAACCCCAGCGGGGCAATAGCTGACACAAATATTGCATGCTTTACATCTATGCTCATCTACCCAAACAGGGGTATCTTTTGGAGCTGTCATACTCATGTTTTTCCTTTATTAACCTAATATTTTTTGGATTTCTTCACCAATTAAAGCCGGAGAATCGACCACATGAATTCCATAGCTTTTCAAAGCTTCTTTTTTAGCTGCAGCACTCTCATCAGCACTTCCTACTATGGCACCTGCATGCCCCATTCTTTTACCTTTTGGAGCAGTTGCACCTGCAATGAATGCTACCACAGGTTTGCTAATATTTTCTTTAATAAACTTAGCCGCTTCCACCTCCAAGCTACCACCAATTTCACCTATCATTATAATAGCTTTAGTTTCATCATCTTTTTGAAATTCACCTAAAAGTTCTTTATAAGCAAGACCTATGATAGGATCACCGCCAATTCCTACTGCAGTAGAAATTCCATAACCACCTTGAACCACCTGATTAGCAGCTTCATAAGTTAAAGTTCCACTTTTTGAAATGAGCCCTACACAACCTTTTTTAAAAATAAAACCTGGCATAATACCTAACTTACATTCTTCAGAAGTGATAATGCCTGGACAATTTGGTCCAATGATTTTCATACCTTTTTTATTAGCATATTGCTTAGCAAACATCATATCTTTTACAGGAGTATGTTCTGTGATTACAACTGCAAGCTTAATACCCGCATCAGCTGCTTCAATCACACTATCACCCACAGCAAAAGCAGGCACAAAGATCAAACTCACATCAGCCTTTGTTGCTTTAACCGCATCTGCAACAGTATCAAAAACCGGTTTACCTAAATGAGTTTGCCCACCTTTATGAGGAGTGACACCTCCAACTATATTTGTACCATAAGCCATGCATTGCTCAGCGTGAAAAGTTGCTTCTTTGCCTGTAAAACCTTGAACTATTACTTTTGTATTTTTATTAACCAATATACTCATTTTCTATCCTTATCCTACTAAACTTTTTACAAGCTCTGCACCATTTTTAAGATTGGTTGCTGCTTTGATATTTTTAAGATTTGAATTATCTAAAATCGCCTTTGCTTCCGCTGCATTAGTACCATCAAGACGCACTACAATTGGAATATTTACCTCAACATTCTTAGTAGCTTCTAAAATTCCATTCGCTATCCTATCGCAACGAACAATACCGCCAAAAATATTGATAAATATAACTTTTACATTTTTATCTCTTAAAATGATTTCAAAAGCCTTTGCAACAGTTTCAGGTGAAGCTCCCCCACCTACATCTAAAAAATTTGCAGGTTTTGCACCGCTATAATTAATAATATCCATAGTTGCCATTGCTAAACCCGCACCATTTACCATGCAAGCTACATCTCCATCTAGTTTCACATAGCTTAAGCCAAATTCAGCCGCTTCTCTTTCGGCAGGATTTTCTTCAGTAATATCTCTAAGTTCAGCAATTTCGGGATGACGATAAAGCGCACTGTCATCAAAACTGCATTTTGCATCAAGGGCATAAAAATCCCTTTCTGCTGTTTTAATCAAAGGATTGATTTCAAGCATATTCATATCTTTATCCATATAAAGCTTGTAAAGTTTAGCTATCATAGAAATGAGTTTTTTACCCTCATCTTTATCAAGTCCCAAAACTCTTGCTACTTCAAGTCCATGAAACATTTTAAATCCAATTTGTGGATCAATGCCTACTTTTGCAATCTTCTCAGGACTTTCTTTGGCTACTTTTTCTATATCCATTCCTCCTTCGTTTGACGCGATAATGGTAATTTGTTCTGCCATTCTATTAAATAAAATAGCCAAATAATACTCTTTTACTATATTAGCACCACTTTCTATATAAAGCTTTTGCACGAGTTTGCCTTCAGGTCCTGTTTGATGAGTTACTAAATTCATTCCTAAAATTTTACTTGCATAATCTTTTACCTCATCTAAATTTTTAGCGATTTTAACACCACCACCAAGACCACGACCTCCTGCGTGAATTTGAGCTTTAACCGCCCAAACACTACCGCCTAATTCTTTAGCATTTACAACAGCTTCATCTACGCTAAATGCGACTTTTCCCTTTAAAGTAGGGATACCATTGTCCGCAAAAATTGCTTTTGCTTGATACTCATGTATATTCATTTATTCTCCTTTATATTGATATTTGATTAAAGATTTTTCCAATTTGTCTTTTTCTTGCGAACTAAGATCCATTTTCATGATCTCAATCACACCTTCAAGTCCTAATCTTGCCATAACTCCTAAGGCTTTGTTTTGCACCCCAAATTCTCCATGTAAAATCACACTCATAGGCAAAAACTCGCCACTTCTTATGGATTCAAGCATTCTTATACAAGCACTAGCAGGGGCTAAATAAGCTGAAGTTTTAAGATGTTTGATTACTTTAGCTCCACCTGTTTTAACTTCATTTTCCAAATCATCAAATTCTTCTTCATTTAAAATTTCATCTATGTTTTTATTTTTAACACTCGCATAAGATTTTACCAAAACCATATCATCATTATGAAAACCGATAAGTCTTGTATCCACGCTTGACATTTTGACATTAAGTTTTTTGGCAAGCTCGTATTTAAATCTCGCATTGTCTAAAACTCCTGCCATGGCTACAATTTTCTTTGATACAAAAATCCCGCTTTCATAAAGAGTATTAAGTAGAAAATCCACAGGATTAGTTAAAATAATAAAAAGCGGATCTTCTGTAAAATCTTTGATTTTCTTAGCACAATCAAGCATAATGCTTGTATTTAACTGAAGTAATTCTTCTCTACTTTGATCATCTTTTCTAGCAAAACCTGCACTAAAAAGCACTATATCTGAATTTTTAGTATAAGTATAATTTTTAGTGCAAATCAAATCTATATTTAAGTTTAAAGCAGCTATGCTTTGAGTAAGTTCTAGTTCTTTTGCATAAAGCAAATCCTCATTAATATCTACTAAAACAATTTCATTTGCTATTTCCCTTAAAATCAAAGCATAAGCTACGCTTGATCCTACATTACCAGCCCCTATAACAGTGATTTTCATCTTTGCCCTATTTTTTCTAAAATAGCATTAAAAGTTGCACTTGGACGCATGATTTTATTTGCTTTTTCATCATCGAATTTATAATACCCGCCCAAATCCACTTTCACACCTTGTACATCATTAAATTCGCCTCTGATTTTCTCTTCATTAGAAGAAAACTCTAGGGCAATATCTTTAAAAAAGCTTTGAAGCTCCATATCACTTGCTTGTCTTGCTAAGTAATTTGCAAAGTACATTGCTAAGTAAAAATGACTTGTCCTATTATCATCTTCTTTAACTTTTCTTGATGGAGCTTTATTATTTTCAAGCCATTCGCCTATAGCCTCATCAAGACATTCTGCTAAAACCTTCGCTTTGTGACTACTACACTTATTTGCATAAAATTCCAAACTTGCTTGCAAAGCCAAAAATTCACCCAAACTATCCCAACGCAAATGATTTTCTTCGACTAATTGTTCTACTTGTTTCGGCGCTGAACCCCCTGCTCCCGTTTCAAACATAGCTCCACCATTTAACATAGGCACAATAGAAAGCATTTTTGCACTTGTTCCAAGCTCTAAAATAGGAAAAAGATCGGTTAAATAATCTCTTAACACATTGCCCGTGATAGAAATAACATCTTTACCCTCTCGAATTAACTCTAAACTTCTTAAGCAAGCTTCTTTTGGGGCTAATATAGCTATATTTTTACCCTTTTCTTTTAAACGATTTTGTACCAAAGTTATCATGATTTTATTACTAGCTCTTTTGCTATCTAGCCAAAAAATAGCTTCAGCTCCACTAAGTTCTGATCTTTCTATACCTAAATCAATCCAATTTAGCACAGCATCAAATTTAGCCTGATTAGCTCTATAAATATCGCCTTTTTTAACCCTATGCTCTAATAAAACTTTACCATTAGAAACTATTTTAAAAGTCCCCTCTTCCTTAGCCACAAAGGTTTTATCATGCGAACCATATTCTTGAGCTTTTTTAGCCATTAAACCTACATTAGATACACTGCCAAGTTTTGCAGGATTTAAAGTGCCATTTTTATGCAAATCTTCAATAACCGCCTCATAAATAGTTGCATAAGTTTGATCGGGAATTACGGCATTTGTATCTTTTTCTTTACCTTCCCTATCCCACAATCTTGCACCATTTTTAAGCATTGCAGGCATAGAAGCATCAACAATAACATCACTTGGAACATGAAGATTTGTAATGCCTTTATCTGAATTTACCATAGAAATATCTGCAGATTTAACTAAAATTTCATTGTATTTTTTCAAAATTTCATCTTTTTTACTTGAATTTTCAATCTTGCTTAAAAGCTCGCTTAAGCCATTGTTTGGATTAATGCCTAATTTTTCAAATTCATCTTGAAATTCGATAAATAATTCTTTAAAAAATACTTTTACCGCATAACCAAAAAGTATAGGATCACTTACTTTCATCATTGTAGCTTTTAAATGCAAAGAAAAAAGTACATCATCATCTTTACTTGCTTTAATTTCTTTTGCATAAAATTCCTGAAGTTTCTCTACATCCATAAAAGTAGCGTCTAAAATTTCATTTTTTTCAAGTTTTAAACCCTCTTTTAAAATTTCATTTTTACCATCAATGCTTGTAAATTCTATATTAGCCACACAATCTTGATCGATTAAAACCGCTTTTTCATTAGAGAAAAAATCCCCTTCTTTCATGTAAGAAACACGAGTTTTTGAGTTTGGATTAAACTCAACCACACGATAAGGATTGTTTTTTGCGTAGTCTTTTACTGCTTTTGTTGAACGACGATCTGAATTTCCTTGTCTTAATACAGGATTAACCGCTGAACCTAAAACTTTTTGGTATTTTGTTTTAATTTGCAATTCTTCATCATTTTTTGGCTCATCTGGGTAGTTTGGTAACATGTAGCCCTTATCTTGCAATTCTTTAATCGCTGCCTTAAGCTGAGGAATAGAAGCTGAAATATTTGGTGTTTTAATAAGATTTGCATCCGATCTTTTTACAAGCTCACCTAAAAGCTCTAAAGCATCTTCGCATCTTTGCTCCCCTTTTAAATACTCGCTAAAAGTAGCCAAAATCCTTCCAGATAAAGAAATATCTGAGGTTTTTACTCCTATATGTGCTCTACTTAAAAAAGCTCTCACTATAGGCAAAAACGAATAAGTCGCAAGAGCTGGCGACTCATCTGTCAAGGTATAAGTAATTTCCATTTTTAGTCCTTTAAAATACTTATTTTTATTTTCATTTTTTAAGTATATTACAAATAAAAAAAAATGCAAGAGTAAATTTAAAGTTTGTTTTAGTTTTCAAACAAACTTTAAATATTTTTAATTAAGTAAATTGGCAGGAAGTTGTATAATATTTTTAATAAGGTTAAAAGGGGTTTTTAGAGTATCTGTTAAAATTTCAGTATGAAATTTAGGATCATCTATGCTTCCGTCTATTTTCAAGTTCGTGCTAATTTCTTGGTTTTTACCTAAAATTACATAATTTAAAATTGGCACCTTAGATATAGCTTCTGAAGCTGATTTTAAAGTTTTAAGTTCTAAACTAAAATCCACTGTATTTAATCTTAAATTTACTGATCCTAATCCATATATATCTACACTATCACCATTTAAATTAACAGCCGAAACACTTAAAAGATCTTTTTTTCTATTAAAAACAATTTTTCCATCATGCAAGCTTAAACCTTTTTGATTAAAAGTTGGAGATTTAAACATCAATAAACTTGGCACAGTATCGATAAAAGAAATAAGCTGATTTATACCTTTTAAATCCTTCACATAAGTATTTTTAAAATCGATCTGCCCATCAAAATACTCCAATCCATTTCCTTTTATGTTTAAGTTAAATACTCCATCTTGTACAGCTTGCTTTTGCAAAAACTCATTTAAATAATTATCATCAATATTACTAACGTTTAAATTTAAATCATTAGGAGAATAATAAAGATCGAATTTTGCATTCCCTCTAGAACTTTTAAGATTTAAAGTATTGCCTTTTAAATCAGCCTCTATCCTATCAAAAGCCAAAGTTTTATTAGAATCTGCTAAAATTAAAGCCACATTTGCTCCACCAAAACTAATATTTTGGGTATTAGCGGAAATATCAAATGTCGAATTTGAAGAGTTGGAATCTTTTTTATAAATATAACTTAAATTTTTTAAATGAACTTCTTTATTATCAGAACTTATTTTAGCACTTACTGTATCACTTTGAGTATGAATTTCCATAATGCCCTTATTTTTTATAATATCAAAGCTATCATTTTCATAAGGAGTTTGACCGTTAATAAGTAAATTATTTTTAAAATAAGCATCATTAACGCTTGCATTGAAATCTTCAAAATTTAAAGTTTTATAATAAACATTTTTAGCATCAATCAATCCAAATTTTTTAAGCAATGGAGAAAACGAAAATAAAACCTTAGGATTATTAAGATTAACCTCAAGTCCATCTTTAAAGTTTAAAATCAAATTCCACTGAGGAATGCTAATATTAACATCTTTAGAATAATCTAATTTTACTTCTACATTTTGATTTTTTAAATCTAAAAGTTCTCCATTGTCAAAATAAAGCCTTGAAATCTGAGTATTGAAATTTCCTTGCTGTTTTTGTAAGTCAAATTTAGCATTAAAATCAGCTTCTAAAAACCCATTTTTAATACTGGCATTTTCTATATTTAAATCATTCTGATTTAATTTTACGAATGCTTTTGTAATATTAAAATCAGCTAAAGAAATACTAGCATTCTCTAAAGCTAAAATACCACTATAAGAAATTTCGCCCTTACCATGAAAATCAATTTTAAGCTCCAAATCACTTTTAATTTTTCCACTTTTTTGATAAAAAGGCAATGAAAAATGATAATCCTCTAAAGCTTTAGCAAGTTTTTCATCAAATTTTAAATTATCAGACTTAATACGCAAATAAATCCCGGCTTTTTTTTCATCAAACAAATCATATAAATAAACCTTACTAGAACTTAAATCAGTGCCATTATAGAAAGCTTTATTAAAGACAAAATCGAGCTTTTGTTTGTTTAAATTTAAATCAAGCTTTGGAATTTTGATAGCATTCATTTTATCATCCAAACGAACTTTGACATTATTGACATAACCTGATGCACTAATATTGTCTAAATAATAATTATCTTTAGCAAAATCTATAAAGCCCTGCAAATAGTCTAGATGATAAAATTCTCCCTTAGCCCTATACGCTACCCAAAGATTTAACTTCTGCGGAAGTTCTATTCTTTTATTAACTCTTTTAAAAATTTCTGTAATATTTCTAATGTTTAAATTTTCTATTTTGTAAGCTAAATTTTTATTTTTGTAAGAAATACTTGCGTTAAAATCAAGCAATTCTCCACTTGCTCTACCTTGAAAATAATAAAACTCACTCTTAGTATTGATGCTTAAATTTCCATCAATATTTAAATCATAATCTTTTAATAAAAGTTTTTTAATATCCGCTATAAGTTCTTTATTTTGACGCTGTAATGTTAATTTTAAAAATAATAAATCATTATCTATGAAAAATTCATTATCTTTAAATAAAATACGCACATGATTATCTTTTATATTTAAATTTTGTATATCAATCTCTTCAACAAAAGTATATAGATATTTTAAATTTTTTGTTATTCTTAAAATCTCTGTTGAAGCATTATCAGAAGCTTGGATTTGTGATGAAATTTTGGAATTTTGAGTCTCATTTATAGTGATATTTTTTGCTCGTACAATTAATTTTTTATCTAATTTAATATATAATTGTTCCAATTTTAAAAAACCAAATTGGATACTAGAGATGACAATCCCATTTTTAAGCACTATAAACAAAGCTAACATAAGCACAATAAAAAATGCAACGATATATAAAATTTTCTTTTTCATACGCAACTTCTTTTTGATGTTTATTTTGGGGATTTTTTATCATCTAACTCAGCCTTTAAAAAGCAATTCTGTGGTATTTATTCCCCAAGGTTCAATTTCTCAAATTATAACATATTTAAAGCAAAATAAATATCAGATGAGTAGTATTGATAAGTATATTTTATTTTTTTTAGGACACCCCCAATCAGGCTGGATCAACATAGGAACAAAAAATTTAAATAGGGCTGAATTTCTACATAAACTCACTATTGCTAAAGCAGCACTTGAAACCATTACTCTTATCCCAGGAGAAACAAGTATAATCTTTTTAGAACAAGCGGCCAAGCAACTTGGACTTGATAAAGATATACTTTTAAAAGAATTTCAAGATCAAGCTCCTTATGATGAAGGAGTTTTTTTATCAGAAACTTATAAAATCCCAAAAGGTATTACAGAAAATCTACTCATTCAGATGCTTTTAAACCATGCTGAAATTTCCAATAAAAAAACTTCTGAGAAAATTTTTGGCGATTATAATCCAAAAAAATGGCACCAATATATCATCATCGCCTCTGTAATACAAAAAGAAGCTGCCAATGAAAATGAAATGCCTATAGTTGCAAGCGTGATTTACAATCGACTTAAAAAAGGTATGAAGCTTCAAATGGATGGAACTTTAAATTATGGAATTTACTCCCATATAAAAGTTACCCCACAAAGAATAAGACAAGATAATAGCTCTTATAATACCTATAAATTTACAGGATTACCTAAAGAAGCGATTTGCAATGTTTCTTTAGCTGCTATTCGTGCAGCTATTTTTCCTTTAAAGACAGATTATTTATATTTTGTGCGTGATAAAAATACTGGGGTTCATATTTTCAGCACAAATATAAATGATCACAATAAAGCCATAAATTTACAAAAAGGAAAATAATTTTGATATTTCTATACACAACATTAAATTGGAACAGTATTTGCTTGTTAATATTAAAAATTATAAAAAGGATAAAAAATGATTAATCCATTTAAATCAAAAGAACTAGTCACTGGTGCTTTAGCAGGTAGAAATCTAAGAAATCAACTCATCAATGCTAATCTTGCAAATGTTGATACTCCTTTTTATAAAGCAAGAGATATTGAATTTGAAACAGCTTTGGTAAATCGTGCAAATGAAATTTTCAAAAAAAATGACAATAAAGAATTGCAATTAGCTCTAACCGAAGAAGGGCATCAAAAACCTTGGAAATTCCCTGATCCTAGTAAATCTACTATTTACTTAAGAGATGGTCATTTAGCAAGAAATGATGCAAATACTGTTGATCTAGATGTAGAAACCACAGAAATGAGTAAAAATACAGTTATGATAACAGCTCTTGATGGAGTTTTAAGAAGACAAAGCAATATCTTTAGTTCTATACTTGATGCAAGCTCTAAATTAAGTTAAAGGTAAATTATGGCATACTTAAGTGATTTTGATATTAGTGGTTATGGTTTAAGCGCTCAACGTTTTAGAATGAATGTTATTAGCTCTAATATAGCTAATGCAAACACTACAAGAACAGCTGAAGGTGGACCCTATAGAAGACGCGAAGTGATCTTTAAAGCAACAGATTTTGATAAGCTTTTAAACGAGCAAATTAACAAAGATAATAATTTTTTAAAATATGAAAATCCTTTAAACGATCCAAGTTCACCAGAAGAAGCTAAACCTGCTATTCTAAGTGTTGTAGTGGATAAAGTAGTTAGAGATGACAAAGATTTTCGTATGAAGTATGATCCAAGCCATCCTGATGCAAATGCTGAAGGTTATGTAGCGTATCCAAATGTAAACCCTGTTATCGAAATGGCAGATTTAATTGAAGCTACAAGAGCTTATCAAGCAAATGTAAGTGCTTTTACAAGTGCAAAAACTATAGCTCAGAGTGCGATTGATTTATTAAGAGGATAATAAAAAATGAACAATATTAATGATTTAAGATTAAATAATAATATTTCAAATACCAACAAAAGTCAAAATTCTACAGGAATTGGCGATGAATTTGCTAAGATGCTTAAAAATGAAATCGATGATTTAAACAAAGCACAAGAAAATGCAGAAGCGGCAATGACAGACATTGCCACGGGACAAGTTAAAGATTTACATCAAGCAGCTATAGCTATCACTAAAGCTGAAAGTAGTATGAAATTTATGCTAGAAGTAAGAAATAAAGCGATCAGTGCTTATAAAGAAATCACAAGAACTCAAATTTAAACCCTAATGCAAGAATATAAAAAAAATAGGGTTTCAAAAGTTGCTTTTGCCTACTGCATGGCACTTTTATTTATGATTATTTTTATCAGCTCTACTTTTTTTCTTACATCAAAACGTCATATACCCAACACTGAAAAAGATCAATACGCTCTTGCCCTAAGAGGATCGATTATAACTAAAGATAATTTTACTATCACAAGTTCTAAACAAATTTATCGTGCTGAAATTGATCTTAGAAGCATTAACAAAGATAAATTTGAACTATTTTTAAAGCTTTTTCAAATTTATAGTGGGATAAGCAACGATCAAATAGCAGATATTAAAAAAAGAATGCAAAATCAAAAAAAACGCTCTTATAATTTTGTTCTTTTACAAAACTTAGATTCCAAGCAAGCAAGCTACCTTAAAGACCTTGCTAAAAAACTTTATATACAAGGTTTTTTCAAAGCTTTTACAAATAACTCTGGAAGAGTTGAAACAAGAGGATTAAATATCATCGAACATGAAGAAGATAGAATTTACATGTCAAAAGATTCTTTTACCCCCACTATCGGTTATACTAAAATGATATTAGATCCAGAAAGTGGAATTTTCAAAAATATAGGAGTTAAAGGTTTAGAAAAATACTATGATGAATGTCTAAGTCCTGTTCAAAATGAAAAAATTCAAGGACTTAAAGATATAGGTGGAAATATTATTTTAAATCTAAATTCATTACAACAAAAAAAGATCAATGGTTGTGATTTATATCTAAATCTTTTTTTAAAATTACAAAAAAGTATAGAGAAAGCTATAGATCAAAGAAACGAGGATTTAAAAGCCAATGAAATCATAGTTGGGGTAATGGAAAGCAAAACAGGAAGAATTTTAGCTTTAGCAAGCTCAAGACGTTATGACCCACAAAATCGCGGAAAGGATTTATCAGTTCTTAATGCAAGTGCTATAGAATACGGCTATGAAGCAGGTTCTGTTATCAAGCCTTTTATCTTTACAACAGCCTTAAGACTTGGCAAAATAAAAATGGATGAGGTGATTAATACTTATGGCGGTTCTTATAAGCTAGGACGTTTCACCATCAAAGATGATCACAAAATGGACAAAATGACTATGGAGGAAGTTATAAGATATTCTTCAAATATAGGTATGATACAAATTGCTAAAAGACTCAACAATATAGAAATCGTATCAGGGCTTAAAATATTTAAATTTGGCGAAAAGAGTGGCATTGATCTACCCTATGAACAAAAAGGAGAAATTCCAAATCCTAAGCGCTTAAGAGAGATAGAAAAATCTGTTTTAAGTTATGGTTATGGACTTAAAACAACCTTTATGCAACTCCTTGCAGCTTATAATGTTTTCAACAATGATGGATTTTATATCACACCCCATTTAGCTGAAAAATTCTATCAAAATGGACGCTTTACAAATCTTGATGATGTCAAAAAAGAAAAAATTCTTTCTAGCGAGGCCGCTAAAACGATGCAAAATGTTCTTATAAATGTTATAGAAAAAGGAACAGGAAAAAAGGCAATTACACAAGGTATTGTTGCAGGAGGTAAAACAGGAACCGCAAGAATAGCTGAAAGACAAGGTTATACCTCCAATCGCTACAATGCATCCTTTTTTGGTTTTGTAAATGATTTAAACCATGCCTATACCATAGGAGTTCTCGTAAGACATCCTACTAAACCTTATAGCTATTATGCTGCACAAAGTGCTTTGCCTATGTTTAAAGATATTATTGATATTTTAATCAATGAAGAATTTCTAACGCCTATACAAGACAATAACCAAACTAGTGCGAACAACTAGCTTGATATATCTTTAGAAAATATCACTTCAACAGCACCTATAAGTTCTTCGGCAATCTTAGCAGCAAAAGTTGTATCACTGAGTATTGAAATTCCTTCAGCTGTTGTGATTTTTCTTACTGAAATAAGATATTCAACATTGCTTAAAGTTAAAGTATCGATTTCTTTTAAAATTTCTTTTCCTTTTTGAAGATTTTTAATGATTAAATAAAGCTTTTCATCATCCTCAACCACTCTAAGCCCTTCGATACTTCTTAAAAGCTCTCCTAGATTCGATCTAATTTTATTGTACTCTAAAGCCAAAAATTCATTAGAAGAGCTAGAATATTTCTTAATATTTGCTTGAATAATTTTTAAATTTTTAGTTGTTTCAGCTAAATTTTTAGCCGCCATCTTAAAGGTAAAAATTTTATGATTTTTTACTTCATCGTTGATATAAACTTGTGCTTTAGTTGAAAAATCAATAATAGCTTCAAAAAGAACTTTTATCCTAGTTTGATACAAATAGTCCAAATCCACATTTTTACTAAACCACTTTTTATTTTCTAAAATTTCTTTAAAACTTTTATCACTTTGTATATCTTTGCGACTAAAACCTATAGCATGAGCAACAATTGTATAGGTATTATTATAAAGATGCTCGCTTTCTTTCCTTAAAGCTTCGATGGCTGTGTCACTAAATTTAACCAAACTGCTATCAAGATATAAAGGCTTGTCTTTATTCTTATCTTTAGGAGCTTTTACTATCCTATTTAAAAAAAGAACAATTTGAGGAGTAAAAAATGAAAAAAGCACAACACCAATTAAATTAAATAAAGTGTGAAATAATGCTACTTTCAAAGCTATATCTTCTATGTTTAATGTGATGGATAAAAAATTAAGAAAATGTATAAAATAACGAAAAATAAGCACTATTAAAAAAACTATACCAAAATTAAAAATACAATTTGCAAACGCTAATTTCTTTCCTTCAATATTAGTACTTAAAGAAGCTAAAACAGCGGTTACAACTCCTCCAACACTAGTACCTAAAGTTGCTGCTAAGGAATTTTCAAAACTGATTTGTCCAGCAAGCAAAGCGGCAACAATAATAGCCATTGTAGCTGTGCTTGATTGTATAACTCCTGTAAGTAAAGCACCTAATCCTAAAAAAACAAAAACTCCTTTAAAACCAGCAAAATCAAAAAGAGAAAGATCAATTATATATTTAAAATTTTCAAAACCGCTTTTAATATAATCCACGCCCAAAAAGAAAAATCCTATACCAATAAAAATATTACCCAAACTTTTTAAAACACTATCCTTTTGAAAGAAAAATAATACTCCAATAATCAAAAGCGGAATAGCCAACATCGAAATTTTAATATTTGTCAAACCAACAATCAGCCAAGAACTTGCCGTATTTCCTAAATTTGCTCCAAAAATAATCCCTATACCCGCACTCAAAGAAATAAGCCCTGCACTCAAAAAAGAAATCGTAATAATAGAAACCAAAGTTGAAGATTGCATAATTAAAGTGCTTAAAGCACCAAAAAGTATACTTTTTATCTTTGTATCAGTTGATTTTGCTAAAATTTTTTCAAGTAAACCCCCACTAAAAGCTTTAAAACCTATGCCTAAATTGGTCATTCCAATAAGAAGTATTGCCACTCCTGCTAAAAGCTTAGCAAGCTCGTCATAACGAACTAAAATAAAAATCAGAACTAAAGTAAAAATACTCCATGAAATAAATTTAAAATATTTTAAAGAATTTCTTTCCTCTTGCAATGCCTAACCTTTTAGTTTTTCAAATTCATTCATCAGAAATTCTCTTAAATTTTCAGCTTCTTCTTCGCCTTTTTCTAGATATTCAAACAATAAATTTTCCAATTCTTTTAAAAAAGAAAAAAGTTCATTTTGCCAAATACTATCGTTTTTATTGCTCAAATTCATGGTTTGTATGAAAGTCAGTTCTCTGCTTAAATCTCCAAGTTTTTCTAAAAATTCATCTTTTTGATCAGAATTTTTTAATGTTAAATTAGCATTTTGAATATTTTCTTTAAATTCTCTAATTTTTTCATCGATTAAATCGCAAAATTTCGGATAAATATCCATTTTAATGGGCTCTAAAAGGGTTTGCTCATCTATATTTAAAGTAAGCTTTTTAACAGTAAAATAAAGAGCTAAAAAAGACAAAGCTACTATGAGTAAATAAATTCCTAGCATTAATAACCCTTAAGGGCTAACATTCCGCCATCTAAATTGATACCTTCAAGTCTCAATTTTTCAGCTATAAATTCAGCTGCAACCATGCTTCTATGACCACTACGACAAATAAAAGCAAGTTTTTTACTTTCGTCTCTTTTGCTTTGAAATTCATCCAAAAATTTGGCATTTAAAAGCCCTTGATTATCATATAAAGCCACGCATTGCGCATTAGGTAAAATACCCTCTTCCCATTCCAAAGGAGTACGCACATCAAAAATTTGATATGCGTTTAAATCTTGCTTTATCCAAAGACTTGCAGGGATATTTTCTATCATGAAAAAGCCTTGTTGATGATTTTTGTAAGGCTTGCGTTAAATTCAGCAGGATTATCCACGCCCATACCTTCGCTTAGTTTTGCCATATTTAAAACCAGGGTTGCTATATCTGCACTAAAGGTTTCGTTATTTTTAAGTCCTGTAAAAATAGCGTGTTTTGGATTGATTTCTAAAATAGGTTTGAAATTTTGTTCTTGACCCATTTGTTTTAAGAGTTGTTGCATAGCAAAATCAGGTTTATTTTTATCATAAACTATACAACTTGGACTATCTTTTAAACGACTTGTTAGTCTTACATCTTCAACTTGATCTTTTAGAAGTTCTTTAAATTTAGCTACAAGTGGAGCAAAGGTATTTTTTTCTTCATCACTTAATTCATTTTTATCTTCTACTTGATTAATGGCTACAAATTTCAAACCTTCAAATTCTAGCATAGGAGTTACTAAAGAATCAATTTCATCATCCATGAGTAAAACTTCTATATTTTTTTGTTTATACTCTTCAAGTAAAGGAGAGGTTCTTAATAAACTTTCATTATTTCCTGCTATATAAAAAATTTCCTTTTGTTCGCCTTGAAGGTCATTTTTATACTCTTCTAAAGAGCGTAAATTTTCACCTTTAGTACTTTTATAAAGCATAAGTTTTAAAAGACTATCTTTTTCTCCACCAAAACCATAAAGTCCTTCTTTTAATACTTTACCAAAGGTTTTAAAGAAAGGTAAGTATTTTTCTTTATCATTGTTTTTGAGTTTTTCAAGTTCGCCTAAAATCTTTTTAACGCTAGCTTCTTTGACACCTTTTAAAATTTGATTTTCTTGTAAAATTTCACGACTTACATTAAGTGGTAAATCTTCCACATCGATAATCCCTCGCACAAAACGCAAATAAGTTGGTAAAAGTTCTTTATCATCATCACTGATAAATACGCGTTTTACATAAAGTTTTAAGCCACTTTGATAATCCACACGAAATAAATCAAAAGGTGCATTTTGTGGTATGAAAAATAAAGAATTGTATTCTAATTTTCCTTCGCTTTTAGTATGAAGATAAAGCAAAGGCTTGTTTGAATCATGAAAATTTTGCTCATAAAATCTTTCGTAATCTTCTGCTTTAAGACTTGATTTTTGCATTCTCCATAAAGCATTAGCCTTATTGATTTGAGAAATTTTAAGTTCGGTTTTTCCTTCTTCTTCGCCTTCTTTAGCAGGAGTAAATTCTTCTTTTTCCATGAAAATTGGAAATTGAATGTGATTAGAATATTTTTCTATAATACTTTCGATTTTATAAGTATTAGCAAACTCATCATCTTTTAAGTATAAGGTAATACTTGTGCCTTGTTCTTCTTTGCTTGCATCTTCAATCTCATACCCATTTGCATCAGAACTCCAAAGATAAGCTTTATCATCTAAAACTTTTTTGCTTAAAACTTCAATTTTGCTGGCCACCATAAAAGCAGAATAAAAACCTACTCCAAATTGTCCTATGAGCTGAGAATCTTTTTTAGCATCACCGCTTAAATTTTCTAAAAAGCTTTTAGTACCACTTTTTGCTATGGTTCCAAGGTTGTTGATAAGATCATCTTTATCCATACCTATACCATTATCACTAAGGGTTAGAGTTTTTTTATCTTTATCAATTTTGATTTCAATTTTAGGTTCGAATTTTAAGCTTTTATATTTATCATCACTTACGCTTAAAAAATTAAGCTTATCTAAAGCATCGCTTGCGTTTGAAATAAGTTCTCTTAAAAAAATTTCTTTATTGGAATATAAAGAATGTATCATAAGCTGTAAAAGCTGATTGACTTCGGTTTGAAATTGCATTTTAATTTCCTTTATTGTTTTTTTAAATTGGTATTTTAGCAAAAAATACAAATTCTAAAGTAAATTTAAAAAACTTATTTGAAAATTATAAAACCAAGCCATACGGCAGATAAGCAAAGAAAAACATTTAAAATAATATTTAATATAAAATTAAAATAATTTCCACTTTGCAAAAGAAGTAAATTTTGATAAGAAAAAGTAGAAAAAGTTGTAAAAGCTCCTAAAAATCCTGTGCTTATAAAGCTTTTAAGCAAAGGGGATAAGCCTTTATTTTGTGCATAAGAAAACAAAAGTCCTATAATAAAAGAACCCAAAACATTAACAAAAAGAGTTCCAAGGTTGATAGAATAAGGAAAAAATTTATTCACTAAATTTATAGAAAGCATTCTTAAGATTGCTCCTATAAATCCCCCAAAACCAACAACTAAAAGAGTATTTAACAAAACTTAGCTCTTTCTTGATCTAGTAATTCTTGCATTTTTTTTCTGGTATTTTCAAGCCATTTTTCATCACTTGTATCGACTAAATCCATACAAATAATTTTAAGTATTCCGCTTTTTGCACTAAAACTTTTAGTGTCTAAAATTTTAGCAGAATCTACAAGTAAAATAGGTTGAACTTTAAGATTTAATTTATCACTTAAAATTCTTGCACCACTTTGAAATTTAAGCAGTTTATCGCTTTTAGATCTAGTTCCTTCTGGAAAAATAGCCAAAACCCTATCTTCTTCAAGTCTTTCCTTGGCTTCTTTTAAAACTCGTACCAAATCACGCGGATTTTTTCTATCTATACAAAGAAGTTTTGGTTTTTTCATAGCGACTTTAAAAATAGGAATTTCTCCTAATTCTTTTTTGGCAATCCAACATAAATTTTTAGGATATAATTCTTCTAAAGCGATGATATCTAAAACACTCTGATGATTCATTAAAATCATTTGAGCTTGTGGATTAAAAGTACCAATGATTTCTTGTTTATAAGAGATGGTATATCTTTGAAATTTAGCCCAAATTTTACGGATTTTCCAAAGTGTGTTTTGAGATTTTGTAAAACAAAAACAAAAAACTACGAAAGCAACACTTAAGACAAAAAAAATCCAAAAATAAAGAGCTTTAATTTTTTTGTAAATCATCTTTGTTAACCCAACCTATTTTTCCATCAGAAAACAATACTTTAATATAATTCTGTCTTTTGCCTAAAACCTCTACTTTTTCATCTGTATTTGCCGTATAAAAATAAGTTGAAGGCTCTGTAGGTAAAATTTTAGCCCTAGAACCAGCCTTGATAATTGCATTTTGAGCATGGGTATCTACAAGAAAACTAAGCACAAAACAAACAACTGCTAAAGCTAGAATAATGTAATTTTTTCTCCATACAAATAAAGCTCCAAATAAAACCGCTAAAAACCACAGGGTATATTGTTTATAAATATTCAAGTCTTTATTTACTGGATTTAAATCACTCTGGGTACTGATCTCATCGTCACTAATTTTTAGTTTTAAATTTATATTTTCAAGCTTTTTATTGTCTTTATTAAAATATGAAAATTCAAAATTTGTTTTACTTAATGGCAAAATAGCATAATAAAAAGCACTAGAAGCATTAAAATCCCCTTTTAAATTTTCAACACCTTGCTTTTGGATTCCTTCTATAAAAAAACTTTTAAGATTTGCATTAGTTGCATTTAGTTCTACCATCATAATGATATTAGCATCATCAAAATAACTCGCTTTAACCTTTTTAATTTCTAAAGAACTTGCCACAAGGTGTGAAAAATCTTTATTGGATAAAGTATTTTCAAATTTGATAGGATTAAGATTGATATCAGCCTCTTGAAAAACTTCATTATTTCTAAGAAGTTTGATAGAAATTTTACTCAAACTAGCATTTGAATTTTTAGCTTCAAACCATAAAGTTGTTTTATATTCATTATTGACAAATTCCCATTTTGCATCTGGATTTAAAAAAGATAAGTTGGTTTTTTCTACGCTTATATTAAAATCAAATTTTATATTTTCGGTAGTGCGAGCATAGATCGTAATAGGAAAAACTTCTCCAACATATACTCTACTTGGATATTCATCATTTGTAAGAACTAAACTCCCTTTAGCTACAAAAGGATCATCTACATTGCTTTCAAAGTCATTGTTTTCATCACTTGGTGGAATATTTTGATAAATTTTTTGTTCTTCTTGAGGCAATTTTTGCAATTCTTTTTGCATATTTTCATCTTGGCCGCTAAATACAGAAATTTCACCCCTACCAAACAATACAACAACACTAAAAATTAAAGTTAATAAAATTTTCAAAATAAAAAGCCTTTAAGCATTTTCAAACCTACATCATTGCCTAGAATTTTTTCACAAGCACGTTCAGGATGTGGCATGAGTCCAAAGATTTTTTTGTTTTCATCGCAAATTCCTGCAATATCAAACACAGAACCATTTGGATTTGGCTCGTATTTTAAAGTAATAAGATCTTTATCTTGTAATTCTTTTAAAGTAGTCTCATCAGCGTAATAATTTCCCTCTCCATGAGCAATTGGCAAATTAATAATTTCATCTTTTTTGAAATTTTTCAAAAAGGCATTATCATTAGAAACCACTTTTAAATTTTGGTTTTTTGAGATAAAACTAAGATTGTTATTATGCTTCATTGCACCTTTTAAAAGACCACTTTCAAGTAAAATTTGAAAACCATTACAAATACCTAAGATATATCCTCCCTTTTTTGCGTGATTAAAAACACCTTGCATAACAGGAGCAAGTTTTGCAATAGCTGCACATCTTAGATAATCTCCATAAGAAAATCCGCCTGGCAAAACAACTAAATCTGTATCAAATTCTTTTTCTTCATGCCAAACAATCTGCGTTTTTACTCCAAGTTTTTCAAAGGCATAAGCTGTATCAAATTCACAATTTATCCCTGGAAATCTAATAATAGCAACTTTCATTTTACTCTTTCTCGATTACAAGCTCATAATCTTCAATGACGCCATTTACCAATAACTCTTCACACATTTTTTTTACTTGTTCTTTGGCTAATTTTTCATCTTTCTCATCAAGAGAAATTTTAATTTGTTTTGCTATTTTTACTTCTTTAACGCTATTAAAATTTAAAGAATGCAAAGCCTTTTCCACCGCTTTTCCTTGTGGATCTAAAACTCCATTCTTTAAAAAAATATTTACAATAACTTCCATATTTTTCCTTAATTTAATATTCTTTTTAAAACTTCTTCATAGGCCATTTTAACATTGCCTAAATCTTGACGAAATCTATCTTTATCTAATTTTTCATTACTAAATTTATCCCAAAATCTACAATTATCAGGACTTATTTCATCAGCTAAAACAAGCTCATTATCTTTAGTTAAACCAAGTTCGATTTTAAAATCAATCAGCCTTAAATTTTTATTATCAAAAAATGGAGTTAAAATAGAGTTAATCTTTCTAGCCATATTTTTAATTTCACTAATTTGATCTTCATTTTGCACTAAATTTAAAATCAAACAATGCTCATCATTGATAAAAGGATCACCTAAAGCATCATCTTTAAGACAAAATTCCAGCAAAGCAAAAGGCAGTATAGTGCCATCTTTAATACCCAATCTTTTTGTAAGAGAACCTGTTGCAACATTGCGTACTATAACTTCAATAGGAACAATTTTACATTTTTTAACCACTTGTTCTGTATCGCTTATAGTTTCTACCAAGTGGGTTTTAATCCCATTTTTTTCGAGTAAATGAAAAATTTCAGTACTGATTTTACAGTTTAATGCACCTTTTCCACTTTCGTTGCCTCTTTTTTCTGCATTAAAAGCAGTTAAATCATCTTTAAACTCGCTAATTAAGAAATTCTCATCATCAGTTTTAAAAAGTTTTTTACCTTTTCCTTCGTAGAGCATTTCTTTCTTTGTCATTTTATTGTCCTTGTTTGATATTTAAAATTTTAATAGTATCAATAGCTGATTTTAACTGTGCATCATCATTGATTTGTTTTTGACTGATTAGATTTTTATTGTCTTTATTTTCTTGCTTATCTTCTTTTTTATTTTTATCTATTTTTTCAAGCTCGCTTTCTAAATGTTGTTTTAAGTCGCTTTCTTTTATAGAAAAACCATCTTCTTGGATATTTACTTTACCTGGAAAAACTTCGATATCAGGTTTTACACCTACTGCTTGAATAGTACGCCCACTTGGAAGATAATATCTTGCAATAGTAAGCCTTAAAGCTTCAGTTTTATTAATAGGTATGATTTGTTGAACACTTCCTTTTCCAAAAGTATTTTCACCTACAATAACACCACGTTTAAGATCTTGCAAAGCTCCACTTACGATTTCACTTGCACTAGCACTTCCACCATTTACAAGCACAACCAAAGAAGCATTAGAAATTTTATTTTTAGGATCGGCTTTATATTCTTGATTCTCACTTGCAATGCGTCCTTTTTGAGAAACAATAATACCTTTATCTACAAATAAATTAACAAGTCCTATGGCTTGATTTAAAAGTCCTCCAGGATTATTTCTAAGATCTAAAATAACTCCTTTAACATTGGGATATTTTTTAAGCTCTTTACTTGCCACATCTACAACATTTTTATCAAAATTTGTAACTCTAAGATAAAGAATGTTTTCATTTTCTATCATTTTTGCATAAACACTTTCTATCTTAATAATTTCTCTTGTTAGCGTAACATCAAAAGGTTTTGTTGCACCTTTTCTAAAGATGGTTAAAGTGATTTGAGTTTTTGGCTTACCACGCATTTTATCTACAGCATCATTAAGATTAATTCCTAAAGTGGCCTCATCATTAATTTTTAAGATAATATCCCCTGATTTTATCCCTGCTTTATCTGCTGGGGTTCCCTCTATAGGAGAAACAACTGTTAAAGCACCATCTTTCATACCTACGGTTATACCAAGTCCACCAAATTCGCCATTGGTTTGAATTTTCATATCATTAAAATCTTTTTCATTTAAAAAAGAAGAATGTGCATCAAGATTGCTTAAAAGCCCCGATAAAGATTTATCCACCAAGTCACTGATATTTTGATCATCCACATAATATTGCTCTACTATAGCAAGAGTTTTTGTAAGCTTATCTAAAGCCTCTAGGCGTTTTTGAACCTGCTCTTCTTTTTGATCAACTTTAGCTTGTAAATGACTTGTTAAAAATAGACATAAAATAAAAGTCGTGGCAAAGCCTGCAAGACCCGCAAAAAATCGTTTTGTTTTCAAAATAAGCTCCATTATTGAGTTTTGATTTAAAGAGTAAATTTTAATAAAAATTGCTTACAACTTCGTAAATAAATTTAAATTCTTAAAAATGTGCTAAAATAGACTAAAAATTTCAAAAAGAAAGTTAATACAATGTACCAAGAAAAACATACTCACACACATTCTAAAAAACATCTTAAAGCAGTTTGCAATCGTCTAAGTAGAACCATAGGGCATTTAAGCGCTATTAAAAGAATGGTTGAAAATGACAAAGATTGCAGTGAAATTTTAATCCAGCTCGCTGCTGTAAAAGCCGAAGTTAACAATACTGCAAAAGTAGTTTTAAAAGAACATTTAGCTCATTGTATGATACATGCTGTAGAAGAAAATGATACTCAAAGCATAAAAGAATTAAACAAGGCTATAGATATGTTTATGAAATAATCTAAAATTAGTCATTTATCTTATTATTTAAAAAATTTTACTCAATTAACTTGACATTACATGACTAAAGTTATATAATGTCAAGTATATAAACTAATAAAGGATAAAACATGGCAAATATACAAGATTTTTTAACGGATAATATGCTTTCAAACCTTGAGAGTGCGGCATCTTTAGCTATACATTCTAAAAATACTGAGGTCGTACCTTTACATCTTTTATGGGCTTTAAGCGTAGATAATACAAGTATTTTAAATCAAATTTTAAATAAATTAAATATTTCCAAAGAAGCCTTAGAACTCGAAATCAAAAGTAAAATTTCAAAACTTGCAACGAATTCAAATGTAAGTCGTGAAAATATACGCTTTTCCAATGAACTTATAAATTCTTTAGAAAATGCTAAAGGATTAATGAGTGCCAATGGGGATACTTATTTAAGTGTGGATACTTGGCTTATAAGTGAAAGTCAAAAAAGTCCTATCAAAGAAATTTTGGCACAATTTTTAGATTTAAGAGAATTTCAAAAAGAGCTTGAAAGTCTAAGAGCAGGACGCAAAATCGATAGTAAAACAAGTGATGAAACCTTAGATAGCTTAAATAAATTTGGTATAGATTTAACTTTAAAAGCAAGCGAGGGTAAACTTGATCCTGTTATAGGCAGAGAAGAAGAAATCGAACGTTTGATGCAAATTTTAATACGCAAAACCAAAAACAACCCTATACTTTTAGGTGAACCAGGTGTGGGAAAAACAGCTATAGTAGAAGCTTTAGCACAAAGAATTATCAAAAAAGATGTTCCAAAATCTTTGCAAAATAAAAAAGTTATCGCTCTTGATATGAGTGCTTTAATTGCAGGTGCAAAATATAGAGGAGAATTTGAAGATAGATTAAAAGCTGTGGTTAATGAAGTGATAAAAAGTGAAAATATCATTCTTTTTATCGATGAAATTCACACTATAGTGGGAGCTGGAGCGAGTGAGGGCAGTATGGATGCGGCAAATATTTTAAAACCCGCTCTTGCAAGAGGTGAGTTGCATACCATAGGCGCAACCACTCTAAAAGAATATCGTAAATATTTTGAAAAAGATGCAGCCCTGCAACGCCGTTTTCAACCTGTAAATGTAGGTGAGCCAAGTGTCAACGAAGCTTTAGCTATGTTAAGGGGTATAAAAGAAAAGCTTGAAATTCATCATAATGTAACCATAAATGATAGTGCTTTAGTAGCCGCAGCTAAACTTTCAAAGCGTTATATAACAGATCGTTTTTTACCTGATAAGGCCATTGATTTAATCGATGAAGCTGCAGCTGAACTAAAAATGCAAATTGAAAGCGAACCAAGTTCTTTAAGAAAAGTACGCAAAGATATAGAAACTTTAGAAGTTGAAAATGAAGCTTTAAAAATGGAAAATGATGAAAAAAATCAAAAAAGACTCGATGAAATCGCAAAAGAACTAGCTAATTTAAAAGAAAAACAAAATGCCCTAAATTCACAGTTTGAAAATGAAAAAAGTGTTTTTGATGGCATAAGTGCTAAGAAAAAAGAAATTGATCTGCTTAAAAATGAAGCTTCTTTGGCTAAAGCTAGAGGTGAATTTCAAAAAGCAGCCGAGCTAGAGTATGGAAAAATTCCAAGTCTTGAAAAAGAAGTAGAAATTTTAGAAGATAAATGGAAAAAAATGAGTGAAAATGGAGTTTTACTTAAAAATCAAGTGGATGAGGATTTGGTTGCTGGAATTTTAAGCAAATGGACGGGTATTAGCGTGCAAAAAATGTTAACTTCTGAAAAACAAAAATTCTTAGAAGTGGAAAAACATTTAAAAGAAAGTGTCATAGGACAAGATAAAGCCTTGAGTGCTTTAGCCAGAGCTATTAAACGCAACAAAGCAGGGCTTAATGCGGACAATAAACCTATAGGAAGCTTTTTATTTTTAGGGCCAACAGGGGTAGGAAAAACACAATCAGCTAAGGCTTTGGCAAAATTTTTATTTGATGATGAAAAAGCAATGATTCGCTTTGATATGAGTGAATTTATGGAAAAACATAGTGTTTCAAGACTCTTAGGTGCGCCTCCAGGATATATAGGACATGAAGAAGGTGGAGAGCTTACTGAAGCCGTACGAAGAAAACCTTATAGTGTACTTTTATTTGATGAAGTTGAAAAAGCCCATAAAGATGTGTTTAATGTGCTTTTAGGGATTTTAGATGATGGTAGAGCAACCGATAGCAAAGGCGTAACGGTAGATTTTAAAAATACTATTATCATTTTAACCTCTAATATCGCCTCAGGTGCCATTATGAATTTAAGTGGTAAAGAACAAGAAGATGCCATAAAAAATGAGTTAAAAACTTTCTTTAAGCCTGAGTTTTTAAACCGCCTAGATGATATTATTACCTTTAATCCGCTTGGAAAAGATGAGGCTTATGAGATAGTCAATCTTTTATTTAAAGATTTGCAAATGAGCTTAGAAAACAAAGGCATAAAAGCAAGTCTTAGTGAAAATGCAGCCCTTTTAATCGCTAAAGATGGTTTTGATCCTGATTTTGGTGCTAGACCTTTAAGAAGAGCTATTTATGATCTTATAGAAGATAAATTAAGCGATATGATACTTGCCGATGAGCTTCATGAAAATGATAGCATTATCATCGATGCAAAAGATGATGAAATAATCATCAAAAAAGCTTAAATCTTTTTTTTAATTTGTGTATATCAAATAATAATTTGATATACCCCCCCCCTATACCATTTTTTATGAGCTTCAATTAAAGCAAGTCCTAATTTATAAGTGAAACACTTTTTTTCTTTTAAAGCTTCATTATAATCAGGATAAGTTTCTAATGGAGGTAAAGTTAATTCTGGATTTAATTTAATTTTATGTTTATAATTTTTTTGCTCTTGTTTATATAGTATAACAATACTTAATAAAATATATGGTAAAAATATATAGCCTAAAAAATTTTTAGAATTTATTATCATTGCTTGGCCTAATCTATATGGAAGTTGACTTTGAACTCTTTGTTTAGCCGTTGAAAAAGTTTTAAAATGATTAAGTTGTTGAGTTAGTGAGAAGATTTGTTGGTTGAAGTGGAGATATTTCAATTGACTTGTTTTTAGTGTATATTCTTCTATAATATCTCTAAATATTTCGATAGGTGGAATTAAATATGAAAAATCTTTCGTATATTTATATTGAGAAAAATTATTTTTTATTTGAATAAAATTTAGATCATTTTTAACAAGTAAAAAATTGACTATACATGCTTTATCTAATGTATTGGATAGATTATTAATTATAGCTGTCTCATAAGAAATTTCTGTTATAGGCAGATTATCTTTATTGTACATAATAACAGTATCACTACCAATTACAAAATTATCATATAGCCAATCAAAATTATTATAACACCTAAAACTTTTTACTATTTCTTTTTTTGAATTTTTAAAAACCATACTAAAGTAATTTTCACACATTGATTGCCAAGAGGATAATACTCTTTTTTTAGCAGGAATAAAGGTATGTATTCCCAAAATTTTATAACCTATATATTGCTTTGGAAAAGAAATTAAATCTTTATCTAAAATTTCAACATATTTTTCATTATAAATTAAATCCCTATATATTTTAAGGCAAGGATTAGGTATTAAATCAGATGGGCTAAGAACTTTAAAAATTACATTGGTCTCAAAAACTAATTTTCTTTCTGGAAATTTAAAATAATTTAAGTTTTCAGAAATATTTTTTCCAAGTTGATACATTACAGTAGATAAAAGATGATAAGGATCTAGTAATGTGGTATAAAATTTAAAACATTTTACATTAATCATTTTTTGATGCAAATCAATCAAATTAAAACCGTAAAACAAACTTAGTTGTTTATGAGTTTTTGTAATAAAATTAGCACTTTTACTTTCATTATCATTTATACATCTTAAGTCAAAGAGTAATAAAACTAAAATTTTCTTTTTTAAAAAGTATAATTGCTCATAAAGATAATTGATATATTTAATCATTTTAAAATCAAGATTTTTGTAACAAAAACTCATCGTTACATCCATTAAATTTACTTCAAGTTGGAATTTTAGGAGATTACAACTTACAAAGCATAGCTTTATTGTTAGCTTGTATAGAAAAAAGATTAATTGTTACTCCTTTTTTAAAATTAAAAAATCAAGATTTTAAAGAATTAGAAGATAAAATTTATGAAGGACAAATAGATTACCTTTATGATGGAGGTAAATGTATATCCTATCAAAGCAATCGTTTAAAACATAATCTCATCAATACCCTTCAAAATCATTCATCCAGTGGCTTGATCCTTTTTTCAAGTGGAAGCACTGGAAAACCTAAAGCTATGGTTCATAATCTTGATGTTATTTTAAATATTTATCAAGATAAAAAACCTAAGGTTATGAATATTGTTTTGTTTTTAATGTTTGATCATATTGGTGGTTTAAATACTTTATTTAATGTTTTAGGTATGGGTGCTTGTGGTATAGCTTTAGAGGATAGAAAGAATATTGAAGTTTTAGCGCAAAATATACAAAAATACCAAGTTTCTTTACTGCCTGCAAGTCCAAGTTTACTAAATCTTATACTAATGAGTGGAGTAAAAGAAAAGTATGATTTAAATTCTTTAAAACTTATTACATATGGAACAGAAAAAATGAGTGATTCTTTACTCAATCGCTTGAAATTGGAATTCCCTAAAGCTAGATTTCATCAAACATTTGGCACAAGTGAAGTGGGTATAGCTCAAACTAAAACTAAAGGTAATATGATCAAATTAGAAGGTATGGCTTATAAGATTATTAATAATGAGCTTTACTTAAAAAGTAAAACCCAAAGCTTAGGCTATTTAAATGCTGATAATAGCGTATTTGATGAAGATGGATATTTTGCAACAGGAGATTTAGTTGAGCTTTATAAAGAAAATGGGGAGGAGTATATAAAAATCATAGGAAGAAGTAAAGAGCTTATAAATGTAGGAGGAGAAAAGGTTATTCCTCAAGAAGTTGAAGGGATGATTTTAGAACTTGACTATATACAAGATTGTTTAGTGTATGCAAAAGCTAATGCTATTACAGGGCAAAGTGTTTGCGCAAAGGTGGTTTTAAAATCAAATGTAGAATTTACAAACCTTGAGCTAAAAAAGCAATTAAGAATGTATTGTAAAGATAAATTGGCTAATTATAAATTTCCAACTCAAGTTGAGATTGTGGATAGGTTAGAATTAAGCCAAAGGTTTAAGAAGGTAAGAAAGTAGATCTTTCTACTTTTAAAATATAATCTCACTTTCATTAAATTTCATATTTACTTTTGGTAATGGTGATTTGGTGGTATAATAAGCACTTTCTCCTTTATAATTTCCACGATAAACTCCATTAGGAATGCTAAATTTTCTAGTTGTATCAGGAAATTTTTCTATATATTGAGTCAAAAATTCTCTAAACACAGGAGCAGCCGTTCTAGCCCCACCTTCTGTATAACGCATAGGCTTGTTGTTATCATTTCCATACCAAATGATTGCTTCTATTTCAGGCGTAAGTCCACAAAACCAAGCATCAACGCTTTTATTCGTTGTTCCTGTTTTTCCTGCTATTTCTATATCTTCTACTCTTGCATTACGCCCTGTGCCTTTTTCAACAACATTTCTCATCATGTCTAAAACCAGAAAACTTTGTGCTTCATCACTAACTTTACGCTCATTTGAGTTAAATTCCATGATGATTTTACCAGTTTTATCCTGAACTTGTTTGATAATTTGAGGATCTTTAATCGTACCATAGTTCCCAAACATGGTATAAAATTTTGAATATTCCAAAGGAGAAATACCAAAACTTCCCAATACAATTGATAAATTAGGCGGTATATCTTTAAATCCAAATTCCATTAACTTAGAGTAAAGAACATCAAGCCCCATATCAAGTGCAAGATTAATGGTAGCTAAATTTCTTGATCTTGTTAAAGCTTCTTTTAAGGTAATCAAACCTAAAAATTTACCCCCTTCATTTTTAGGCTTCCAATCTTCATTATTGCCCGCTCCACCTTCAAAAATTCTAGAAATATCAGCAATTTCACTCATAGGTGAATATCCTAAATTGATCGCCACTTGATACACAAAAGGTTTAAAAGAACTTCCAGGTTGACGCATGCTTTGAGTAGCTCGGTTATAATTACTTTTTTCATAATCAACCCCACCTACTAAAGCTAAGACATCGCCACTTTGATGATTTACCACTACCATAGCTCCATTTAAAGTGCTTAAATTTGCATCTTTATCGCGTTTTACTATCTCATCATAACCAAATTTTAAAGCATTTTGTGCCATATTTTGGACATCTAAATCTATATTTAAAATGATTTTATATCCACCTGTTTTTAAGTCTTTAATGCTAGGGCTTAATTGTTTAATCACTTCATCTACGACATAAGGAGCAGCATTTTGAGTAAGCGTATCATCATAAACTTGTGGAATTTCTTTAATGGCTGTATCATAATCTGCTTTTGAAATCCAGCCTAAATTATACATTCTTGAAATAACATTATTTGCTCTTGAGATCGAAAGATCTAAATGTTTTGTAGGGTCATAACTGCTAGGTGCTTTTGGCATACCCACTAGCATAGCAACCTCTTTAAGGCTTAATTCATTTAAATTTTTATGAAAATATCCTAAAGCCGCAGTTTTTACTCCATAATACCCATGTCCAAAAAAGATAAAATTTAAATACCTTTCTAAAATTTGCTCTTTAGTCAAAATGGTTTCCATTTTATAAGCAAGCAAAGCTTCGCGAATTTTACGCGTAATTGTTCTTTCTGGAGTTAATTCTGTGTTTTTAATAAATTGCTGAGTAAGAGTGGAAGCTCCTTCCATAGTTTTTCCACCACTTTTTATGATTTTTACAGCGGCTCTAAAAATGGCATCGATATTGACTCCATTATGCTCAAAAAAGCTTGTATCTTCTATAGCAATTAAAGCTTCTATAAGGCGTGGGGGAAGCTCTTCATAAAGAGCATAAAAACGATGCTGTTCAAAAATATTAGCCACAAGCTTGCCATTTCTATCATAAATTTGTGTTGTAAGAGGGGGTTTGTATTCTTTAAAAGTATAGCTCTCAGTATCAACACTTGTGAAAAGATAAGTCACATAAATAAATCCAACTATAAACAAAAGAGTAAAAAATGAAAAAATATATTTTAATATTTTCATAAATAAACCTTTAAAGTTTGGATATCAAGCCCTAAAGCAGTACTTAGATTTCCTACTTGTTGAGTGATGAAATTTTGATGAAAACCCTCACACATAATACAACCTGCCTTGCCTTTATAAAGATTATTCTCTACATAATCTTTTAAAGCATTTTCATCAAAATTTTTAAAATAAAGCGTAGTTTTTGAAAGAGAAAAAACTCTTTTTTCAGGTTTTACAAGCAAAAAAGCCGATAAAACACTCGCATACTTGCCATTTTGTAAGGCAAGCATTTCATAGGCTTCTTTTTTATCCCTTGCTTTGGTAAGAATTTTTTCATCTATACAAACTATACTATCTGCAAAAAGCAAACTTTGGTTTTGAAAATCCTTACCCAAAGCACTTAAAAATTGTCTTTCTTTTTCAAGAACTATTTTTTGAACATATAAAAAAGGCAAAGTATTTTTATCCAAATTTTCATCATAATCAAAACCAACTTGCTTAAAATCAATCTTTGCTGTTTTAAGCAAGTTAGCCCTTGAAATGGAACTTGAAGCAAGAATTAGCATTAAAGTGCTTTTTCTATCGTTTCTAAGCTTTGTTTTAAAGCTTCATCGATTTTATTTAAATCTTTTCCACCTGCACTAGCAAAATCATCTCTTCCACCACCATTTCCGCCTAAAATTTGTGCCGCTTCTTTAACCAAAGATCCTGCCTTTAAAGGCACATCTTTAACGCCAGCTGCTAAAGTGATTTTTTCATCTTTTACTTGGATAAGTAAAATCACTGCTTTATTAAATTTGTTTTTAAAATCATCAATCATAGCTTTAATATCACCATTATCTACGCGTTTTACACAAATTTCAACACCTTGGATATTTTTAGAATCAAGCTCTGTTTTACTTGAGTTTTTAAGCTCGTTTTTTAAATTTAAAATTTCATTTTTAAGCTTTTTAACTCCGCTTAAAATATCATTATTTTTAAGCTCATCTTTTGCTTTAGAAAGTTCTTCAAGCTGATTTTTTACAAATTCTAAAGCCGCTTTAGAAACCACAGCTTCAATGCGTCTAACCCCAGCACTTACGCCACTTTCTTTAACGATATAAAAACTTCCTATTTGAGCAGTATTTTTAACATGAGTTCCCCCGCAAAGCTCCTTGCTTTCACCTAGAGTTAAAACACGCACATTGCCTTGATATTTTTCATTAAACAATGCTATAGCACCACTTTTTTTAGCTTCTTCTAAAGGCATATTTTCTAAGATAGCCTTACTTGAGTTTATAATCATTTCATTCACTCTTTTTTCAATGCTTCCTAACTCTTCCTTGCTTAAAGCTTTATGATGAGTAAAATCAAATCTTAGTTTATTGCTTTCAACTAAAGATCCTGCTTGACTTACATGAGAACCTAAAATTTCTCTTAAAGCATGGTGTAAAAGATGAGTGGCTGAGTGGTGACGTGCAATTTGCTCTCTTTTTTCTGTATCGATTTTTGCATGAACTATATCGCCAACTTTTAGTTCTTCTCCTGCTTTTACAAAGCTAAGATTGAGACTAAAAAACTTTTGCGTATCTAAAACTTCACGCTTAGCTATAAACCCACTATCAGCACTTTGCCCCCCACTTGTTGCATAAAAAGGTGTGTTTTCAAGCATCACCCAACCCACATCTTTAAGAGTGGAAACTTCTTTAAAATCTTCATCCAAAAGGGCTAAAATTTTACTTTGGCATTCTGTTTTTTCATAACCTACGAAATGATTTTCTCCAAATTTTTCAAGCAAGTTTTTAAAATCTCCGCTTGCAGTTTTATCTCCACTTCCTTTCCAAGAAGCCTTAGCACGTGCTTTTTGCTCATTCATCAAAAGTTCAAATTTTTCTTCATCAACTTTAAGGTTTTTTTCTCTTAACATATCAGCCGTTAAATCAAGTGGAAAACCATAAGTATCATAAAGTTTAAAAGCTACCTCTCCGCTAAAAATTTCTTTAGTATTTTTAAGCTCTTCATTAAAAATTTCAATCCCATTTTCTATAGTGCTTAAAAATCTTTCTTCTTCAAGGCGAATTTGTTCTTTTATAAAGTCTTTTTTCTCATTAAGATAGGTGTAATGCCCGCCCATTAAATCGCACACAACATCAACTAGTTTATACATAAAAGCTTGTTTAAAACCTAGTAAATATCCATGTCTTAAAGCACGACGCAAAATACGACGCAAAACATAGCCCCTGCCTTCTTTATCAAAACTTACTCCTTGTGCAAGTAAAAATACACTTGATCTTATGTGATCAGCTATAACTCTAAAACTTGCTCCACTTTCATAAACATAAGTTTTATTACAAAGTTTTGAAATTTCATTGATGATTGACATAAAAAGTGAGCTATCAAAATTGCTAAATTTACCTTCTTTAATTGCAGTTACTCTTTCAAGCCCCATTCCTGTATCAATACTTGGCTTTGGCAGTGGGCTAAGCACTCCATTGGCGCTTCTTTCATATTGCATAAAAACAAGATTCCAGATTTCTAAAAATCTATCTCCATCTCCACCCATATAATCTTCGCTTGAGTTAAAATGCTCTTCTCCTTGGTCATAAAAAATCTCACTACAAGGACCACAAGGACCCGTATCTCCCATTTGCCAAAAGTTATCTTTATCACCAAATTTGTAAATTCTTTCTTTTTGAATGTGCTTTTGCCATAGATTAAAAGCTTCATCATCGTTTTCATGCACAGTTACATAAAGTCTATCTTTAGGCAGTTTTAAAACTTTAGTTACAAATTCCCAAGCATAAGCTATGGCTTGTTCTTTAAAATAATCTCCAAAACTAAAATTCCCAAGCATTTCAAAAAAGGTATGGTGGCGTGCGGTATAGCCTACATTGTCTAAGTCATTGTGCTTTCCACCTGCTCTTATGCAAGTTTGGCAACTTGTTTTGCGTGGAGGGTTTGGACGTGGAATTTCTCCTGTAAATATACTTTTAAAAGGCACCATACCAGCATTAGTAAAAAGTAAAGTTGCATCATCAGGAACTAAAGGACTTGATGGGGTTATCTCATGTCCTTTTGATGCAAAAAAATCCAAATAAGCTTTTCTAATATCCATGAAATTTTCCTAAACAAATTTTTATCAAAGCATATCATATCAAAATTACTTTAAATTAAGTAAAACTAAAATACAATAAACATTTTTATTTAATTTTATTTCTCTAAGGTTTTTTATGAATTTTATCAATCTTCAAGCCCAATATCTCGCATACAAAGATGAAATCAATGCTGAAATTGAAAATGTTTTATCAAACTCTTCTTTCATAGGCGGTACAAAGCTTAATGAATTTGAGCAAAATTTAGCTCATTTCTTAGGTGTTAAACACGCTATAGGTTGCTCAAGTGGAACTAGTGCTTTATACCTTGCCTTAAGAGCCTTAGATATTGGCAAAGATGATGAAGTTATAGTACCTAGTTTTACTTTCATAGCAACAGCTGAAGTTGTGGCTTTGGTAAATGCAAAACCTGTTTTTGTAGACATAAATTTATCAAATTACAATCTTGATTTTGAAGCAGTGCAAAAAGCAATAACCCCAAAAACTAAAGCTGTTATAGCAGTAAGTATATTTGGGCAGATGAGTGATTTAAGAGCTTTAGAAGAAATTTTAAAAGATAAAAATATCACTTTGATCGAAGATGGTGCACAAAGTTTTGGTGCAAGTTTCAAAGGAGAAAAATCCTGCTCCATAGCTAAAATTTCATGCACGAGCTTTTTTCCTTCGAAACCTTTAGGAGCTTATGGGGATGGCGGGGCTATTTTTTGCCATGATGATGAAATTGCTAAAAAAATAAGAATTTTACTCAATCACGGACAAACTCAGCGTTATAAACATGAATTTATAGGTATAAATGGACGCCTTGATACCTTACAAGCGGCGATTTTAAATGTTAAGTTAAAATACCTAGAAAAAGAATTAGACAAAAGACAAAAATTAGCACAAATTTATAATGCGAATTTAAAAAACTGCCAAATTCCGCAAATTGACACAAATGCTTTTAGCACTTATGCACAATACAGCATTTTAGTTGAAGATAGATCGAGTGTATTGCAAAAATTTGAAAAAGCTAATATCCCTTATGCTATACATTATCCAACCCCTTTACACAAACAATCTTGCTTTAGTGAGTTTTCAAATTTAGAACTCAAAAATTCAGAATATGTTAGCGATCATATCTTGTCTTTGCCTTTTTCACCTTTTTTAAGTGAAGAAGAACAAGAGCAAGTTATTTGTATTTTTAAAGATTAATTCCATGAAAATAGGTATCATAGGTCTTGGAAAAATGGGGCAAAACCACTTAAATGAACTTAGTAAAAATTCTCATTTTAAGCTTAATGCACTTTTTGATCTTTACAAAAATCCAAATTTAAATATTTTTAATGATATTTTTTATGATGATTTGGATAAATTTTTAAATCAAAATAATGATATCATCATCATAGCAACACCTACAAATTCACATTTAGCAATAGCAAAAAAAGTTTTTAAACAATGCAAATGCGTTTTAATCGAAAAGCCTTTAGCCCTAAACTTAAAAGAAATAGATGAAATTTCAAATTTAGCCAAAAAATACGGCGTAAAAGTAAGTGTAGGTTTTTGCGAAAGATTTAATCCTGCGGTTTTAGCTCTAAAAAAAGAGCTTGTAAATGAAGAAATTGTCAGTATTAACATACAAAGATTTTCACCCTACCCACAAAGAATCAGCGATGTGGGGATTTTACAAGATTTAGCTGTACATGATCTTGATTTGCTTTGTTTTTTAAGTAAACAAAAAATAACAAAAACCAATTTACTTAAAAAATACACTCAAGATCAAATAAGAGAAAGCGAAAGCATTATCCTATGTGAACTTGAAAAATGTATAGCTAGCATACATCAAAGCTGGAATAGCACACAAAAACTAAGAAAAATTCATCTCATCACCAAAAATCATTTTTATGAAGCCAATTTAAATGATTTTTCTTTACTGAAAGATGGAAATTTTATAGAAATGGCTCAACAAAGTCCACTTTTTTCAGAACACGAAGCTTTGTTAAAACTCATCGATAATCAACCTAATCACTTAGCCAGTACAAGCGATGCTTACAAAGTTCAAGAAATTTTAGAAAGGTTTGCGTGAAATTAGTTTTATTTTTAAATATGGGCGGAGCTACGAATTTACAAGATTGTGAAGTTTTTTTAAAAAATATGTTTAATGATCCTTATATCCTAGGAATTAAAAATCGATTTTTAAGAAAATTTGTGGCGTGGATCATAACAAAAGCTCGTGTTAAAGCTATGCAAGAAAACTATAAACAAATGGGTGGAAAATCCCCCTTAAACGAACTTACGCAAAGCCTGTGTGATAAACTTAATTTAAAACAAGATGAATTTAAATTTGATTTTGTAAATCTTTATGTACCTCCTTTTGCTAAAGAGGTTTTGCAAAAATATGCTTTAAATGAAAATGATGAAATCATTCTTTTTCCACTTTATCCGCACCATTCTTGCACTACAGTAACTTCATCTTTAGAAGTTTTGCAAAATGAAATTTCAAAGCAAAAAATTCAAGCAAAAGTAAAAACTATAGATATTTTTTATAAAAACGAACTTTATAATGAGATGATAGTTTCGCACATTTTGGCTAAAAAAAGTGAGTTTGATGCTAAAACTTTAATTTTTTCAGCCCATTCTTTACCACAAAGTATTATCGATAAGGGTGATTTGTATGAAAAACATGTCAATCACCATATAGAGCTTTTAAAAGAAAGATTAAAAGATCATTTTGATGAGATTATCTTAGCTTATCAATCAAAACTAGGTCCAGTAAAATGGCTTGAACCAAATACAAGCGATATTTTGGCAAATTTAGATAACAAAGCTTTGATTTATCCTATTTCTTTTTGCATAGATTGTTCTGAAACGATTTTTGAGCTAGGTATGGAGTATAAACATTTAGCAAAGTGCGATTATGATTTGATAAATTGCGCTAATGATAGCGATGAATTTACTCAATTTGTTTTAAAGTACTTGTCTGATTTTAACTAAGAATGAATTTGAAGTCCTTGTCTATCATTTTTTAAAGATTAACAAGGACTTTTTGGTAAAAATTTAGCCAACTAAGCCAAAGTATAAGCTTTTTCTCCGTGCAAGCTTACATCTAAGCCTTTTTGCTCTACTTCTTCTTTTACCCTTAAGTCTGTAAAACAAGAAATGATCTTAAAAATAATAAAGCTTATAAGAGCTGACAAAACCACGCAAATCACAATAGCAAAAATTTGCTCTTTTAAAAGATCTAAACTTCCACTGATAAAAAATCCCTCACCAAGTGCATTTTGGGCAATCACATTAGGATTTACTTTAGCACTTGCAAAAAGCCCTGTGGCAATTCCTCCCCAAATACCTCCGATTCCATGTAAAGAAAAGGCATCTAAAGAATCATCCCATTTGAGTTTGTATTTGATAAAACTCAAACCAAAATAACAAAATACAGAAGACAAAGCCCCTATAACAAGAGAAGCGTAAATATCTACATAACCACAAGCTGGAGTAATCCCTACAAGCCCTGCTACAAGTCCACTAAGTCCACCTAAAATAGTCGGTTTTTTATGGATAAACCACTCAAGTACTACCCAAGATAAAAAGCCACAAGCCGCTGATATAATACTTACTATAAAAGCATTGATAGCAATATCATTCATTTCGCCAGCACTTCCAGCATTAAAACCTAACCATCCTATAAAAAGCAAAATCGCACCCAAGAAAGCATAAGGAATAGAATGCGCGTTTTTATCCTCATCATCGCTTTTTCTAGCGCCTACCATCAAAGCTCCTACAAGTCCGGCAACCCCAGAACTAATATGCACAACACCGCCCCCAGCAAAATCAAGACTTCCTCTTTTAAGCAAAAATCCCTCGCTACTCCAAATCATATGCGCTAACACATCATAAACTAAAGTACTCCAAAAAAGTAGAAATATCACCAAGACACCCAGTTTAATTCTTCCCACCAAAGAGCCTGTTATGATGGCAGATGCAATAAGTGCAAACATCATTTGAAAAATCACAAAAAGAATATTTGGAACACCTGAAGCGTTGTATCCGCTAATACCCTCTAAGAGGAAATTCTCGAAATTTCCTACAAGCCCAAGTCCTTCATCTTTACCAAAAGAAAGACTAAATCCAAGCACTACCCATTGTAAAGTAATGACACCAAAAACAATAAAGCAATTCATTATAGTATTGAGAGTATTTTTACTTCTTACCATACCCGAATAAAACATTGCCAAAGCTGGAGTCATAAGCAAAACTAGCAAAGTACACAACACAATAAAACTTGAATTTATCGCATTCATTTACCTATCCTTTCTTACAAAATTTAATTGCGAGATAATTATATTTAAAATGGTTTAAAAAAATATAAATTTAAGAAATATTTTATATATTTTTTTTATCAAAGTTTATTTTTTTATCTGAAATTACCATAAATAGGTACTTTAAAAAAATATTTTACTTCTCTATAATTCAAATTTACTAGCATTAAAATAAAAATTTGAGCCAAGCTAAAAAACAACAAAGATAAAAAAGGATTATTATAAGATGATGGAGAAAAAATTTGATTATTTAATAAAATTCTCTAATATTAAAAAAGTAATTGCGCTTTAAAATGATCTAAAAGCTCTTCTTTAGCTTTTAAAATATCATCAGTATTTAACTCAAGATCAATCTTATCTGGTTTTTATAAGTTTTATCATAATACTCCAAAAGCATAACAATAAGCTTTTGCCATTCTTTTCTCTCATAACTTTGAAGCAAATCTTGGCGTAAATTTAAGCTGATATAAGGGCTGATTTTTTGCACACATTGTTGAAATTTTAAAGGAGTCATTTTTTCTTGATAAATTTTTTGTATTCTTTTAACACGATTTTCCAAAGAACAAAAACAATAAATTTTAAAAGCCTTTTGCATTTTTTCATAAAATTTCAAAGATAAGATGATGTCCCCTATTTTGCAATTTTCACTTTCTGTAAAAGTGAAATTTTCTAAATTTTGGATATTGTGAAAAAATTCTGCTTCAAAAGCTTTTTGCATAGTTTGTTTTCCTAAAATATCACCAAAAGATGATCCTAGATGATTTGACATTTTTTCTAAATTTAAATGATGGGGCAAAAGCTCCAAAAGCTCTGTTTTTCCACAGCCTGTATTACCACAAAGAGCAAAAAAATCTAAATTTATTTCATTGTCAAAATAATGTGTCAAAAAACTTCTATAAGCTTTAAAGCCGCCCTTTAAACGCACCACTCTAAAGTCAAGATCGCTTAAAAATCACTGCGATAGATTTTGAACGCAAACCCCCACGAGAACAGTAAATCCCTATTTTTCTCCTATGCGAAAATTTTGGGTGATTTCTAATATAGCAGTATTTTGACAAATATAACTCACACCCCTAGCCTTAAGCTAGAGTTTCTTGCATCGATTAAAAGAGAGAAATTTTCTTTTTGAAATTCCTCAAAATCTACTTCATTTAACATTTTTAAATGCCAAAACAAGTTTTTGGTAAACTTGCTCTATATTAGTGCCATAAACCCTAGTTTCCCCTATAGTTGTGATAAAATTTGTATCTCCTGCCCAGCGTGGTACTAGATGATAATGACAATGAAAAGCTATGCCAGCTCCTGCATCTTTGCTTAAATTCATACCGATATTAACCCCATTTGCATGAATTTGCTCTTTTAAAATTTTCACTCCTAGACGCACAAAATGGCTCATTTCTTGCCAAACTTCATCGCTTAAATTTTCTATATGTTCTTCATGTATATAAGGAATCACCATAAAATGCCCCGCAGAGTAAGGATAGCGATTCATCACTCCAAAACAATACTTTGCTCTAAAAATCACACCTAATTCTTCATCGCTTTTGTTCTTATTAGCACAATCACAAAATGGACAAACACTTTTTTCTTTTTCAAAATACTCACTCCGCCATGGTGCATATAAATACTGCATTTTCCCTCCTTAAAGCAAAGCTTTTAAAGCTTTTCCTTCATCCTCCTTGCGCATAAAATATTCACCGATTAAAAAAGCATCAACACCTAAATTTTGTAAATGCTCTAAAAATTCTTTATTTTCTAAACCACTTTCTGCGATAATGATTTTTGAATTTGGGATTTGCGGGATAAGCTTTTCACACAAACCCATATCCATAGTAAAATCCTCTAAATTACGATGATTGATGCCGATGATATCTGCTCCTGCGAAAATAGCCTTGCTCAAATCCTCTTTATCGTGAATTTCAACCAAAGCTTCAAGCCCTAAATGTCTTGCAAACTCAAGCAGTTTTTTAAGCTCTTTCATGCTTAGCATTTTAGCGATCAATAATACAAAATCCGCCCCATAAACCAAAGCTTCTAAAATTTGATACTCATCAAAGATAAAATCTTTTCTAAGCAAAGGAATTTGCGTATAACGGCGTATAAGACTTAAGTATTCTAAAGAACCTTTAAAAAAATGCGGTTCAGTTAAAACAGAAATCGCCGCAGCTTGGTTTTTTTCATAATTTAAAGCGATACTCAAAGGATCAAAATCTTCTCTAATGACTCCTTTGCTAGGACTTGCTTTTTTTACTTCTGCTATGATTTTAACTTCTTTTTCTACTCTTTTTAAAGTCTTAATCACATCTTTTGGAAAGAAAGGATTTGAAGCTAAAGAACGCCCTAACATATCATAAGGAAGTTTTAGCTTGCGTTCTTTTAAATCTTCTTTTGTTTTTTCAAAAATTTTATCCAATATCATGTTTTATACACGCCTTTATCGCTTTTATATGAGCTTTACTCTCATCAGAATTTGCAAATTCTTTATCTTTTAGTGTTTGTTTTAAAATTTCCCATGCTTGGTTACAATCACCCAGTTTATAATATCCCCAAGCTAAAGAATCTAAATAATACAAATTCTGTGGATCTTTTTCCAAGGCAAGCTTGACAAGCTCTATGCCTTTTTTAACATCTAAATCATAATCTATAAGCAAATATCCATAGTAGTTTAAATACAAAGCATTACTATCTTTATCGATACCTTGTTCGAATTTTTCTCTTACAGAATCAACCACTTTTGGAGTGATTTTTTTAGATTCATTTGCAGATTCAAATTCAAAAACTGCCGCATGTAAAAGATATTCTTTATTTTTTGTTTTCTGATAAAGAACTAAACTCATTTTTTTAGCATCATCAAAGCGTTTTAAATTCTGATACAAAGCAAGTTTAATATCATCGTCTAAATCATACTGCAAAGAAATTTTTAAAGCCTCTTCTGTTTTACCTTGAGAATTTAAAAGCTCAACCAAAGCCAATGCAAAACTTTTATTTTTGGTAAGTTGATAAAGCTCTTTATATATACTTTTTAAAGCTTCGATATTTTTTTCATCAAAATAAATTTTAGCAAGCAAGACGCAAGTTTTAAGAGTACAACCATTGGTTTTTCTTGAAAATTCTAAAACATTTTTAATATTTAAAGCATCATTTAAAATCGCATAAATTCCTATGAGTTTAAATAAAATTTCTTCATTTTGCACTTGATTATAAGCAGATCTATAGTATTTTGTAGCATTTTTTAAATCATTTTTTTTAACCAAAATATCGCCGTAAAGCTCTAAATTTCTAGGATCGCTATCTTTTTTTGTTAAAAGTTCTTTCATGAGTTTTTGAGCATTGTTAATATCATTTGAATTTAAAGCATAAAGAGCACTAAGCCGCTTAAGATTGTCATTTTCCTTTAAATAAGGCTTTGCTAGATTATTTAACTCTACTTGCTTGTCAAGATTGTTTGCTAAAGTAAGTAAAAATGCATTTTCTAAAAAATTAGTATTATTATAATCTTGATAAAGACTTAAAAATTCATCTCTGGCTTCTTTGTATTGTTTATAATACTCATAATTATAAGCCTTCATAACCCTTAAATCAAAATCATTGCTTTTATATTTTGTATAATCAGGATAAATAACATTGATTTTTGAACTTCCACAAGCTGCCAAAAAAAAGACTACTAAGACAAATAACAAATACCTATACATTCTTTTTCTAATTCCTTTTGATGTGTTTTAAAATATTCCCAAAATGGAAAAGTTCTGCATTGTTTTGGACGAAAATCGTAGATACTGCAATTTCTTTTTTGAGTATCAAAAAAAATGCAAGCAAAGCCATCTTCAAATTCGACTTCCTTAAAACTCATTTTAAAGCCCACTTTTTTCAAGTATTTTTCAGCAAATTCTTTGCTTTCTAAATTTAAATGCTTTCTTAATACTTCTAATTCTTCCTTGCTCGCAAAAATATTACCACTTTCTCCGGTGCAACACTTTCCACCGCATTTCTCACAAGCATTTTCATCAAAAGCATAAGAAAAATTTTTATCAAATATCATAACTTTTTAACCTAAATCTTAAGTGAATTTCTTGCATTTGTCTGCTTAAAATTTCATTTTCATATACAAAAAAAGGGGGTAAAATCTCACAAGGTGATTTTGAACCTTTTTTTACCTGCATCAAGACAAGTCTTGCTTTTCTGTTTTGATGCGTATGCACAAAACAAAGCTTTGTTATTTTCATTTTCATATCTTTTAAAATAAAACAAATTTCATCTAAAGCTAAAGCTTCATAGCAAAAATACAAAGTGCCATTTGACTTAAGTATAGAATTTGCTTTAGTTAAAAAGCTATACAAGGGTAAAAATTCTTGAAATTTACTTATAGCTTTATGCTGATCTTCACTCTTATAAGCTCCTTGTCTATAAAATGGAGGATTGCAAACTATAAAGTCAAATTTTTTCACGCTTTGAAATTGATTAAAATCATCATGAAAAATATCGGCTTGTATTTGGTTTGATTTTAAATTTTTCTCAATCAATTGTATATTTTCTTTTTGAATATCAATCAAAGATAAACTTAAATTTGTAATATTTTTTTTAAGTAAAATACCTACGATACCACAGCCCGCACCCACATCAAAAACAGTGCCTTTAATTCCTTGTTTGAAAATAAAATCGGCTAAAATTAAAGAATCGCTATTATAACGATACCCTTGTGATAATTGTGCTAGCGTAATCAAATCTGACATATATTTTAATGCGTTGGAATTTTAATGCGTTTTGGAGACTGTTCTTTAAATATATTTTGTTCTTTTGTCGTATTATTATCTTCTTTAAAATTTGTTGGGCTTTGTGCTGCCAAAAAAGAAATTACAAAAGTTGTAAAAAAAGCAATTTTTATCATAATAACACCTCGTAAAATGGTGTCCACGGCGAGATTCGAACTCACGGCCTCAAAATTAGGAATTTTGCGCTCTATCCTGCTGAGCTACGAGGACAGAAAGCGGGAAAAATCCCGCTAAAAATTTAACCGTTTCTTTTTTTCATGATTTCATCCGCAACATTTTTAGGAACTTCATCATAGTGATCAAATTCCATAGAATAAGTCGCACGACCTTGAGTTTGACTTCTAAGATCAGTAGAATAACCAAACATTTCAGCCAAAGGACAAAATGCTGTGATGATTTTATTTCCACCACGCTCATCCATACTATTTACTTGGCCACGGCGTTTGTTAAGATCGCCAATAACATCACCCATATAATCTTCAGGAGTTTCTACTTCAACTTTCATCATAGGCTCTAAGATCACAGCACCTGCTTTTCTAGCACCTTCTTTAAAACCCATAGAAGCAGCAAGTTTAAACGCCATCTCAGATGAATCCACCTCGTGATAACTTCCATCATAAACAGTTACTTTAACATCTTCTACAGGATAACCGGCTAAAACACCATTTTGCAATGCTTCTTGAACACCTTTATCAACTGCAGGAATATACTCTTTTGGAATTACCCCACCTTTGATATCATTAACAAATTCATATCCACTACCTGGCTCAAGCGGTTCAAGGCGTAAAAACACATGTCCATACTGACCACGACCACCTGATTGTTTAGCGTATTTGTATTCTTGTTCAACAGTTTTTCTAATAGTTTCGCGATAAGCAACTTGTGGTTGACCCACTTCAGCTTCAACTTTAAATTCACGAAGCATTCTATCAACGATAATTTCAAGGTGTAACTCACCCATACCTGAAATGATAGTTTGACCACTTTCTTCATCTGTAGAAACTCTAAAACTTGGATCTTCTTGCGCTAATTTATTTAAAGCAATAGACATTTTTTCTTGATCTGCTTTAGTCTTTGGCTCAACTGCAACAGAAATAACTGGATCTGGGAAATCCATTCTTTCAAGGATTACTTTATCTTTTTCACTTGCAAGAGTATCCCCTGTTAAAGTATCTTTGAGTCCTACAACAGCACCAATTTCGCCTGCATAAAGCACTTTAATCTCTTCTCTTTTATTAGAGTGCATTTTTAACAAACGACCAATTCTTTCTTTTTTATCTTTAGTTGAGTTATGAGCATAAGAACCACTCTCCAAACAACCACGATAAACACGCACGAAAGTAAGTTGTCCTACAAATGGATCTGTCATGATTTTAAATGCAAGTCCTGCAAATTCACCATCATCGGTTGATTTTACAGAAACTTCGGTGCCATCTTCATATTCACCCTTGATATTTGCCACTTCATCAGGAGCTGGTAAATAAGCTACAACAGCATCAAGTAAAGGTTGAACCCCTTTATTTTTAAACGCTGTACCGCAAAGCATAGGAACGATAGAAAGACTTAAACATCCTGCTTTAATCCCTGTTTTAATCTCTTCAAGGCTTAATTCTTCTCCACCTAAATATTTTTCCATCAATTCATCTGAAGTTTCAGAAACTGCTTCTATCATTTTTGTGCGATATTCTTCTGCTTTTTCTTTCAGTTCAGCTGGAATTTCTTTTTCTACATAATCAGTTGGCTTAGTATCATCTTCCCAAACTAAAGCTTTCATGGTTACAAGATCAATCACGCCTTTAAAATTATCTTCAGCACCGATTGGAATTTGAAGCGGAACTGGATTAGCTTTTAAACGGTTGCGAATTTGATCTTCTACATTGTAAAAATTCGCACCAATTCTATCCATTTTGTTTACAAATACTATTCTTGGAACACCATATTTATTTGCTTGTCTCCAAACAGTTTCACTTTGAGGTTGTACCCCGCCCACTGAACAAAATACTGCAACAGCACCATCAAGAACACGCATAGATCTTTCAACTTCGATTGTAAAATCCACGTGACCCGGAGTGTCAATAAGGTTGATTTGATGATCTTTCCAAAAACAAGTTGTAGCCGCAGAAGTGATAGTAATCCCACGCTCTTTCTCTTGTTCCATCCAATCCATAGTTGCAGCACCATCATGAACTTCACCGATTTTATGACTCATACCTGTAAAGAAAAGAATTCTTTCAGATGTAGTTGTTTTACCCGCATCAATGTGAGCAGCAATACCGATATTTCTAACTTTCTTTAAAGGAGTATTTCTTGACATACACACTCCTTATTTACCAACGATAGTGAGCAAATGCTTTATTTGCTTCAGCCATTTTATAAGTATCTTCTTTCTTCTTAAATGAAGCACCTTTACTATTAGCAGCATCTAAAAGCTCAGCTGCAAGTTTATCAATCATAGTTCTTTCACTTCTTTTTCTTGCAAAAGAAATAATCCAACGAATCGCCAAAGCTTGTTGTCTAGCAGGGCGCACTTCTACTGGAACTTGATAGGTTGCACCCCCTACACGACGAGATTTTACTTCTAATAAAGGCTTAATATTTTCAATCGCATCATTAAAAATATCAATACCTTTTTTCTCGCCACCTTTTTTATCAATAGCTTCCAAAGCACCATACATAATTGTTGTAGCTGTGCTTTTTTTACCATCATACATTAAAGAATTAATAAATTTTGTGATTACTTTATTACCATAAATCGGATCAGGCAAGACTTCTCTTACCGGAGCTTTTCTTCTTCTCATTATTTTTCCTTCAAATTTTAAATTTTACTCAAACAAAATCAAATCTAACGGATTTGTCTGTATGAATGATTATTTTGCAGCGCCTGCTTTAGGACGTTTAGCACCATATTTAGAACGAGAAACTGTTCTTTTTGCAACACCTGCTGTATCAAGAGCACCACGAACGATGTGATATTTAACCCCTGGTAAGTCTTTTACCCTACCACCACGCACTAAAACAATGCTGTGTTCTTGCAAGTTATGACCTTCGCCGCCGATATAGCTGATCACTTCAAAGCCACTAGTAAGTCTTACTTTAGCAACTTTTCTTAATGCTGAGTTTGGCTTTTTAGGTGTTGTAGTATAAACCCTAGTGCAAACTCCCCTTCTTTGTGGACAATTTTTAAGCGCTGGAGATTTAGATTTTTCTAAAACTTTTTTGCGCTCTTTTCTAACCAATTGATTTATGGTAGGCACAATAATTCCTTTCTTTAAAAATGTAATAAACTTTGGATGATATCTAAAATTTACTTACAAAAATATAAACTAGAAATAATTTAAATGCTTTTAAAAATTTTTATAAAATAAACCTACATAATTTACATTAATATTTATAAAACATAAACTAATTTTTAATTATTGTTTTACTTATAAAAATAATCTTACTCATTTTAGACAAAATGAAAAATTCCAAAATTGATTTTAAGAAATTACTAAAAAAGTGTTTAATCCATAGTTATAAAGCATCATACTTGATTCCAAGATTATAATAACTCCTATCTAAAAATTTAGATAGGATAAAAATCATTGTTTATTAGTATTATACTGCAAATATACCACATGGGTAGCTAAATATTCTTCAAGACCATGTTTTCCATCGGCTCCACCTATACCACTTTTTCTAAAACCTGCATGAAAACCTTGCATAGCCTCAAAATTTTCACGATTAATATAAGTTTCACCAAATTTGATTTCTCTACTAGCTCTCATTGCTATATCTAAATTTTGCGTATAAATAGAACTTGTAAGACCAAATTCACAATCATTTGCCATATCAATAGCTTCATCAAGTGTATCAAATTTAGCAATAGGTAAAATCGGAGCAAAAATTTCTTTTTGCATAATTTCATCCTCATGCTTAACATTAGTAAGAACACTTGCAGGAAAATAATACCCACTTGTATCAGTGATTTTTCCACCGCATTCTACAATCGCTCCTTTAGCTGTAGCTCTTTGAAGCATTGCTAAAGCATTATCAACCCCTGCTTGATTGACCAATGGTCCCATATCAAAATCACCTTTTAAGGTATTTCCAACACTTACCTTACTCATGGCTTTTACAAATTTATCTACAAATTCATCATAAATGCTTGTATGCACATAAGCTCTTTCGGCACAATTACAAACCTGTCCATTATTGCAAATTCGACTTGCCTTAATCGCTTCTACTGCTAAATCGATATCCGCATCTTTACACACTATAGCTGGTGCCTTTCCACCAAGTTCTAAAGAAACTTTGATGATATTTTTAGCTGCAGCTTCCATGACTCTAGTCCCTGCTTCAACACTTCCTGTAAGACTTACCATACCTATATTTTCATTGCTTGATAATTCATGTCCTACTACACTACCCTTGCCTGCAACTAAGTTAAAAACACCCTTTGGCAAACAACTTTGCGAAACAAGTTTTGCAAATTCAAAAGCATTGTTTGGAGTTTCACTACTTGGCTTTATCACTATGGTATTTCCTGTTAATAAAGCAGGTGCCATTTTTCTTGCAATTAAAAAGAAGGGGAAATTCCAAGGTAAAATTCCGCCAATTACCCCAATAGCACTTTTATACAAATATATATGCTCATTGGCTCTATCGCTTTGTATGATTTCACCCTCATATCTTCTAGCCCATTCGGCCGTATAATCCATATAATCTGCTGTAAAATTAATCTCCACACTAGCTAAAACTCTGGTTTTTCCTTGCTCTTGCATTAAAACATCAGTTAAGAAATTCGCATTTTTGCGTATTAAATTTGCTATTTCTCTTAAATGATTTGCTCTTTGAATGGCTGGTTTAGCCTCCCAAGCTTTTTGTGCTTTTTTAGCTACCTCAATTGCTCTTTTAGTATCTTCTAGAGAAGCACTCGCTACTCTTGAAATCACTTCTTTGGTAGCTGGATTTAAAACTTCGATAAATTCTCCATTATGCGGAACAAACTCTCCATCAATATAATTTAAATAAGTTCTCATTTTTCTCCTTTTTTAGTCCAAGTGAAATACTTCTTCCATATTTAACCATTTTTGACCTGCATAACCTAAAGAGATTTGACAAGGATCTGTTACTTTCCACCATTTTTGCGTGTTTTCATCTCTTGCCATCTTGGCCATATCTGCATCAAAATCAGCACCTATATATTCAAAATATGCAAACAAATATTCTCCAAATAAATAAATGGAATAATTTTGCATATTGCATTCTTTAATCATCTCACAAACCCCTTCATAGGGCTTTACATGAAGATTTTTATATTCCTCTATTTTTTCCTTTTTTATCTTTATGATTTGACCGTATCTTTGCACCTATCCTCCTTATAAATTGATAAAGCATTTTTGTAAAATATTTTATCTAGATCATCAAAAATTTTACTTTCTATAATAAGCTTAGTCCACTTAGCTGGAGCTATCTTTGTTACTGGATAATTGCTGCCAAATATGAATTTATCTTCACTAAAATTTTCCTTTAAAAAAATAAAAAGCTCATGGAAAAATTCTTTTGGAATTTCTTCTGAAAAATCATCTGCTGCCGAAAGCTTAATATATAAATTTGAAAATTTTTTCAAAAGACTTAAATCTTTCTTATACTCATCTAAACGATCTATTTTTGGGCTTCCTAGGTGATTTAACACTACTTTTAAATTCGAATTTTTATTTAAAAATTTTTCTAAAAAACTGAGTTCTTCATTTTTTATACAAACTTCAAAAGCTATATCTAAAGTCTTTAAAATTTCTATTTTTTTCTCAAATTCTACTTCAAATAGTCTTTTAGCTCCTTTTTTGCTCGTATGCATTACCTCTCTAAAAGAACTAAGCTCTTCTTTATGTTTAAAATCTGCTAAACAAAGCAAAAGATTATGAAGTTTTTTTTGCTCTAAAGCAAATAAAGCTTCCTTTTCTAAATCATCGCTATTAACCTCAACATACATAGCACCTAAAAATTCAAATCCTTTATATTCTTCTTTTGCTCTAAAAAAATCATAATTTTGCTCTAATTTTTCATCGCCTTTTAACCATGAAATAGACATTTTCTTTAAATCCCAAAGATGTAAATGTGCATCAAAAATTTTTTGCATTTTAAGCCTTTATTTTTGAACCAACAAAACCATACCAAGCTACATATAAAAACAAAGGTGCCATTGCCAAATACCCAGTACCTGTGCCATAATGATCGTTAATAAAACCTATAATTAAAGGCATAATTGCTCCACCTACTATACTCATCACAAGCAAAGATCCGCCTAGTTTTACTTGATTTAAAGGCAAATTCTTTGTCGCAACTGCAAAAATAGTAGGAAAAGAAATAGACATAAAGAAAAATAAAGCTATTAAAAGAATAGTACTAAAAAAACCACTTGTAAAATACAAGCTAAAGCATATGAGTACATTGATTAAAGAATAAAGCCCTAAAATAATCTCACCCCTAACAACCTTCATCAAAGGAGTAGAAACAATGCGTCCTAACATAAATGCAACCAAAGCTATAGAAAAATAATACGCCGCTTGTGCGTCTTTTAATCCTTCATTATGATCTGCTACATAATTAATGAAAAACGCCCCCGCTGCAACTTGATTGGCTATATATAAAAATTGTGCTAAAAGCCCTAAGTTAAAATGTCTGTGTTTAAAAACATATATAGGTTTAGAATCATCTTTTTGTTTATAATCATCACTTACCGCACTTCCTTCTGGAAGTTTATTTACAACAAAAGCAATTAAAATTAAAATAACAATAGCAGCAATTCCTACATAAACAAGCTGAACATTTCCCATATTAGCTAGTAATGCGGCTTCGATTTGCTCCACACTTGCACCCTCTTCTTGTTTTGTAATAGATAAAAATAAAGCTCCACCTATAATAGGTCCTACAAATTGCCCCAAACCATTAAAACTTTGCGCAGCATTGATTCTAAAACTCGCATTTTTTTCATCACCAAGCTTTGTCATGTAGGGATTTGCACTAGTTTCTAAAGAACCAATACCACAAGCTAAAACAAAAAAAGCAAATAAAAACAAATGAAAAGAAGCTAAATTCGTAGCAGGTATGATAAGCAAAGCTCCTATGGCATAAAGTGCTAAACCAAAAATAATTCCTATTTTATAAGAATATTTATTGGCTATATAACCTGCGGGTAAGGCTATGATAAAATAAGCACCAAAATAAGCAAACTGTAAAAAACCACTTTCATGCTGGCTAATATGAAGATGATTTTGAAAATTTTTATTCATCACATCAATAAGTCCATAGCTTACTCCCCATAAAAAGAAAAGAGAAGTTACCAAAACAATAGCTATTTTTATATTTTTAGAATCAGTCATTTTTTACTCCTTAGTTTTCATCCCAATTTAACGCTCTATCTAAATGCACATAACCTCCATCTGGCATTAAAATTTGCCCTGTAGTATGTGAAGCAAGGGGACTAAGTGTAAAAACCGCTGTATTTGCAATTTCCTCTATGGTAGTAAAACGATGGCCTAAAGGTATAGCTTTTGCGATTTTTTCATATTGCTCTTTAGGATTAGGAAAATTTTGCAGCCATTTTTCATAAAGAGGAGTCATAACTTCAGCAGGAGCTATAGCATTTACCCTAACGCTATCCTTAGCAAAAGCACAAGCCCATTCTCTAGTAAAACCCATTTGAGCCGCTTTGGCCGAAGCATAAGCTGAAGTTCTTCCTTGTCCTGTGATGCCTGTTTTACTCACTATATTTAAAATACTGCCTTGTTCTTTTTTAATGTAAGGCAAACATTCTTTGGTCATAGTATAATAATGAAAAAGATTATTTTCATAAGATTTAATCAAATCTTTAGTGCTAGTGTTTTCAATATGCAAATTATCATTTGTGCCTGCATTATTTACAAGGGCGTAAATTCCACCATGTTTGATAGCAACTTTTTTTACAAGCTTTTCAATTTGCTCATAATTTTTTAAATCAATTTCATAAAATTCATACCCACTAGATAATTTTTTTAATTCTTCATCGTGTTCTTTAGACATAGATCTTGAAAAAACTACAGGAATTCCACCCTCTAAAGCCCATAATTTAGTAATACCATAACCGATACCCTTAGCACCACCGGTAATGATACAAACCTTATTTTTTATTTTTAAATCCATTTATTCCCCTTTATCTAAATTTAAAGTCATTTTTAAATGTATCAACACCAATACACCTAAAATTGCTATTAACGCTAATACTATAAGTCCAAACTCGACTCCAAAATGACCTTCTATGTACGTTTTTAAAGTTGGTGCGACAAAACCGCCTAAGTTTCCTAAAGATCCTATAAGTGCAATAGCAGCTGCAGCTCCTTTTCCTTTTAAAACTTGAGTTGGTAAATTCCAAAATATAGGCTGAATCACAATAAAACCTATAGCAGCCAAGCTAATAAAAAATAAAAACAATGCTAAATTTGCAAAAAAAGTCGAAGCTATCATGCTTAAGCTTGCTAATAATAAAAACAAAATTGCATATAAATTCCAAGAGTGTTTTTTATCAGCCAACGAAGTAAATATCGGCAAAGCAATAAAAACAAAAATCCAAGGAGTAGCATTCAAAAGTCCAACTTCAAAACCCACATTTATTTGCAATATTTGAGCTATTTTGCTTGGTAAATAAAAAAGAACGCCATAAACACTTAATTGTATGCAAAAATAAATAAATACAAATTTCCATACTAAAATACTTTTAACAATATCCTTGATAGAATAATCTTTTGCTCTAATATTAAAATTTTCAATATGTTTTAATAAAATAGATTTTTCTTTCACATCCAACCATTTTGCATCTTTTGGATGCGAATCAAGATAAAACAAACAAAAAACACCCACCAAAACAGTAATTCCGCCCTCGATCAAAAACATCCACTGCCAATTTTTAAAATACATATTTGGTGCATAATCAAGTATAAAACCACTAATTAAAGAACCGAAAACAAAAGCTATAGGGACACCCATTTGATAAACCCCATAAGCTTTTGATCGATATATCGCTGGAAAAAAATAACTAAGATATAAAATAATCCCGGGACTAAAACCTGCCTCAGTTAAACCCAATAAAAACCTTAATATATAAAAACTTGTTTCTCCTTGTATAAAAATCATTGCCATAGTTACAAGACCCCAAGTAATCATTATGCGACTTAACCAAATCTTAGCTCCTAATTTATGTAAAAGCAAATTTGAAGGCACTTCAAATAAAGCATAACCGATAAAAAATATCCCAGCACCTAAAGCGTATGCAGTTTCGCCAATACCTGCATCTATTTCTATGTGAGATTTTACAAAACTAATATTTGCCCTATCAAGCATAGAAAGACAAAACATTAAAACAATTAAAGGCAAAATACGCCAAGATATTTTTTTACATATTAACTTTAACTCTATTGAATTTATATACCCCATCCTTTACTCCTTAACAAGTTGTTGCAAGTCTCCAAACTGAAAAGTCATTCTGCTCATTTATTTCTGCTTTTACCAATTCTCCATTTGAAATTCGCACAATTAATCCTATAAGCTCATCACGCACTTCTTCTTTCGTTTTTATTCCATCTATGATGCTTCCTGCATTAATATCAATAGCATCATTCATATTTTCATAACAAAAAGTATTAGAACTCATTTTGATAGTAGGCACAATAGCCGAACCCGTAGGAGTGCCACGACCAGTAGTAAAGACACAAATATTTGCCCCACCTGCAACCATAGCACTAAGTTGTTCTATATCATTGCCTGGTGTATTCATGAAAGTAAGTCCTTTAGAAACCACTGGCTTAGCATAATCGATCACATCCATTAAGGTTCTAGTACCTGCTTTATAAACACAACCTAAAGATTTTTCTTCTATAGTGCTAAGCCCGCCTGCGATATTTCCTGGACTAGGATTTGCTCCACGGATATCAGCATGAAAAGATTTGACTAAATTCTCATAACCTAAAATCTTATCATATACCTTTTTAGCTATTTCATCATTTTTTGCTCTTTTAGCTAATATGGCTTCGCAGCCTATAAGTTCTGTAGTTTCTGCTAAAATTACCGCACCGCCTTCATCGATTACAAAATCACTCAGGCTTCCTAATGTAGGATTGGCACTAAGTCCGCTATAACTATCACTTCCGCCACACTCTGTGCCTAAGATTAAATCACTAAAATCTCCCTCGCTTTTTTGTAATTTTGTAGCATTTTCAAGCATTTGATTTACTGTTTTAATACCTTTTTCTATAGTATTTTTACTACCACCACATTCTTGTATCACCAAATACTCGACCTCTTTATAAGGTGTTGCTTCTTTGATTTTAAGGGCTAGTGCTTTAGCTTGTATTACCTCACAACCAAGACCTACGATTAAAACACCAAAAACATTAGCATTGCTCCCATGACCTATTAAAACATCTCGGGTTTGCAAAGCATCAAATTCAAGCTGAGAACAACCATGCTGATGATTGATATAAACTGCTCCATCACATTTTTTGGCTATATTTTCGCACACTTTATTAGCACAATGCACACTTGGTATGATAATGACTTTGTTTCTTAAGCCAAATTTTCCATCCTCTCTTCTATAACCCATTATTTTTTTCATATTTATTCCTTATCTCCGCGACCTCTAATACCTACAGTGTTATGAATATGCACCCATTCTCCTACATTAATATCACAACTTGCACTAGCTATAGCTTCTGCATATTTGATGATAATTTCATCTTTTTTTATATCCTTTAGCGCAAATTTATGTCCGCTTGCAATATCATTTAAAAGCTGTATATTTGCCACATTTTCACCTTTTTTAAAATCACACAAAGCTGTAGCAACATTATCTTTTTCATTTACTATAATATAGCCTTTCATAATTTTATACCTGTTTCTTTTTCTATAGTTTTAATAAGCACTTTAGCTTCATCAAAGCGAGTGTTTAATTCTTCTTTTGTAGTAAGCGATAAAGAATGAATACTAGTATTTGCAAATTTAAACCCTCTAGTCTTTAAAAGCAAAGCAAAACCCATAGGAAAAGCTATGCTCATACTAAATCTTATGGCCTTTAATAAGCTTTTTTGTATTAGTAAAGCTCTGTCTATGTTTTTTTCACTCATTGATTTATAAATTTCACTCATAAGCTCTGGGAAAACACCGCCTATGCTAGTCATAGAACCTTTTGCACCTGCTAATAATGCTCCTGCATAAAATTCTTCTCTTCCTATAAAAACATCAAAATTACTAGGTACTACATCTAAAATGTGATTTAAAAGCAAAGCATCTCCACTACTATCTTTTATACCCACAACATTATCAAGCCTTGAAACTTTTTCTATAAATTTTAAACTTAATGCTGGTGCAAAAAGTGGGATATTATAAACATATAAGGGAAGTTTTACTTTAGAAGATAGATCTTTTACATATTCAAAAAGTGCATCTTCACTCAATTTATAATAATAAGGCATAGCAAGTAATAAGGCATCAAGTCTTAATTCATAAGCTTTTTGAGCCAAAATAAAAGTGTTTTTATAAATTGTCGAGGTAATACCTGTAATAATAGGCACATTATTTTTTGCAGCTTCTTTCGTGAGTTTCATTAATTTAACTTGCTCTTCCACGCTCAAAGCTTGAGAATCTCCTGCACTTCCATTACAAAATAATCCATTCAAACCTTTAGAAATACCAAATTCACAATAATGAATAAATTCTTTTTCATTGATACTTCCATCATCTTTATATGGAGTAAGCAAAGCCGGTAAAGTTCCTTTTAAAATTCCCATTTTATTATCCTTTTGTATATACAAAAATATATTTATATACAAAAAATATAACAAAATATTTGTAAAAAATCAAGCTGTTAACTTGGTGAAAATTCATATTTTATTCTTATCAATTGCCAATTTTTACAAAAAAATATTAAAATTAATAAATAAGAAAAATTGTGATTTTATGTTACTAAAAGTAAAAAATATGCTAAAATTTATAAAAATAAAACAAGGATAAAGACAATATGCATCAGCCCACTCTTAGAGTGTTAAATATTCTAGAATTACTTGCAAAGGAAAAGCTTACCTTAAGTGCTATAGCTAAAAAACTAAACATTCCCACTGGAACTCTTTGGCCTATTTTACAAACTCTTCAAGAAAAAAAATATATCAAATGTGATTTAAAAAATAAAAGTTATTATTTGGATTTTAAGATTATAGAATTAGGGTGCAATATAAAAAACGAAAATAATATTTTTGAAATAATCAAAAAGCATATGAAAAATATAAGAAATTTAACCAATCAAACTTGTCAAATGGGAATTTTAAAAGATGGAAATGTGCTTTATTTAGAAAAAATTGATGCCAATAACACAGTGCAATTAAAATCTTTTATAGGTGCTTCATATCCTGCTTATGCAACATCTTTAGGCAAAGCCCTACTATCAAACAAAAATAAAAAGGAATTAGAACAACTTTATCCTAAAAATTTTGATAAAATTACAGAAAATACCTTAAACAATATAAATGAACTCTATCAACAAATCAAACAAATTAAAAAAGAAAAAATTGCCATAGAAATTGGAGAAATGAATCCTCAAATTGAATGTATGGCTATAGGCATAGAACATAAAAATAAAATAATTGCTGCCATTAGTATATCTTATCTAATTTATTGCTCTAATAAAGCTTTTAGAGAAAAAAATAAAAAAATACTTCTAGAAGAAAAAAATAAAATAGAAAAAGTTTTAAAAATTTATTTTAATGATTTAGATGTACTGTATTAATATAGCCCTAAAAAAGGGCTATAAGATAAAAAATTATTCTTCTTCTTTTTTAAGTTTTAAATTTTGTTCGCCATAAAGTCCTGTTCCAACAGGAATCATTCTACCTAAAATAACATTTTCTTTGAGATCTTCTAGGTAATCAAATTTACCTGCAATACTTGCCTCAGTTAGAACTTTAGTAGTTTCTTGGAATGAAGCCGCAGAAATCACACTATCACTTCCAATCGCTGCTCTTGTTACACCTAAAAGCACAGGCTCAGCAATGGCTGGCTCTCCACCCATTCTAATGATTCTTTCATTTTCTTCACGGAATTTACGTCTTGAAACCAAATCACCCTCGATAAATTTCGTATGTCCACTATCTATAACTTTTACTTGTCTTAGCATTTGAGAAACTATGACTTCTATGTGTTTATCAGAAATAACAACGCCTTGTCCGCGATAAACTTGTTGAATTTCAGAAATTAAATAATAATGCAAGGCTTTTTCGCCCAAAATTTTAAGTACATCATGACTTGAAACGACACCATCTGTAAGTTTTTCACCCGCATGAATAAACTCACCATCCCTTACTTGAATGTGTTTTAATTTGTCAATTAAATATTCCGCACTCGTACCATCTTCTGCTTGGATAATAATTCTTTCTTTAGAACGCAAAGGCTTATCAAAATGAACCACGCCATCAATTTCTGCAATCACAGCGGCATTTTTTGGTTTTCTTGCTTCAAAAAGCTCAGAAACTCTTGGAAGACCCCCTGTAATATCTTTTGATTTTGCTGCAGCTTTTGGAGTTTTTGCCAAAATATCTGCTTGAGCAATTTTATCACCATCATGAACAAAAATAACAGTTTTTGGTTCAAGTTGATAACGCACTCCCCTATCACCTTTTCCTGTAATTACCAAAGTCGGTCTAACTCCACTTGGCAAGTACTCATTAATCACCAAAGAACGCTTACCTGTAGCTTCATCGATTTGCTCATCGGCACTATAACCCGCTTCAATATCTTCAAAGCTTACAACACCATCAATTTCTGCCATGATAGTATTATTATAAGCATCCCATTCTGCAATCACTTTTCTTTCTTTTTTAGGAGCACTTGCAATGATAGTATTTGCATCATCGATTTTTTCACTATCATTAAATTCTATCTTAGATTCTCTTGGGATATAGTGTCTTTTTGCCTCTCTATCATTTTCATCAGCGATCACTACAAAGAATCCTTTTTCTTTAACAATATCGCCTTTTTTAACATTTTTTACTCTATCTAAACCATCGCCTTTAAGGATGTACAATTTAAGTGTTCCTTTTTCGCCTGCTTTGATATTTTGCACTACAGGCTCGCCATCTTCTACTAAAATTTCACTTGCAAAAGGGATACGATTTGGTACATTCCAACCCTCTTTAATCACTTCTACGATACTTTCATTTTCCTTCACTTGCATACCGCTTTGATATGGTAAATAAAGTTTTCCATCTATGCTACCACTTACGCCTGCTAATTCATTTGGTTTAGCAAGATCGTATTTTCTTAGTATGTATTTTACTTCTTGTTTTTTATCTTTAATAGAAACAATCACATCTTCATGGATATTTTCTATATTGATCACACCTTTAAATGGAGTTTTGATTTTTGGTTCTACAAGTAAAATCGCCGCATTTCTACGATTTGCTACGATACTTTTACCTTCTTTGTTTTTATAGGTTTTAAGATTATAAAACCTTATAAAACCTTCTTTTTGTGCACTTACTTGTCTATCTTGTAAATCTGTACTCGCCGTTCCCCCACTGTGGAAAGTTCTTAGGGTTAACTGTGTTCCTGGTTCGCCGATAGATTGAGCGGAAATAATTCCTACTGCTTCACCTGGTTTTACTAGCTTACCTTCGCCAAGATTGATACCATAACATTTTGCACAAATTCCTTTTTTAGCCTTGCAAGTGATAGGAGTGCGGATATTCACGCTTTTAATACCACTTTCGCCAAGAATTTTTGCTTTTTCCTCATCCATTAAAGTACCTTCCGCAAAAAGCACAGAATTTGTAATAGGATCAATCACATCTTCGGCTAAAACCCTACCTAAAATTCTTTCTTCTAAAGTTTCTATAATAGAGCTATCTGCGGTAATTTCATTAATCTCAACACCTTCATGCGTTCCACAATCTTCAATAGTAATTTTTACATTTTGTGCTACATCGATGAGTTTTCTTGTCAAATAACCCGCATTTGCTGTTTTAAGAGCAGTATCTGCAAGACCTTTTCTAGCACCGTGAGTTGAAATAAAGTATTCAAGAACATTTAGCCCTTCACGGAAATTTGAAATAATAGGCGTTTCGATAATAGAACCATCAGGTTTAGTCATAAGCCCTCTCATCGCAGCAAGCTGAGAAATTTGAGCCGCACTACCCCTAGCACCAGAATCTGCCATCATATAAATCGAGTTAAAACCTTCTTTATCTTTTTCTACAAGCTTCATCATCTCTTTTGAAAGGACATTATTTGTACTTTTCCAAATATCAATAATTTTATTATATCTTTCCCCTGAAGTAATCAAACCAAGATTATAAGAATTTTGAATTTCTCTTACTTGTTTTTTCGCTTGATCAATAGCTTTTTGTTTGTCATTAGGAACAATAATATCTGCAATCGAAATAGAAATACCTGCTTTAGTTGCATACTCAAAACCTAAATTTTTTAGCCTGTCTAAGAAACTTGCTGTAATCTCTAAACCACCTTGCTTATAAACATAATCTACAAGTGCGGCAATGTCTTTTTTCTTTAAGACTTTATTCCAACTATTTTCAGGCACAAAATCAGGCAAGATGGATTTAATAATCAACCTTCCTGCTGTAGTAGTAATCTTTCTACCATCTATCATAGTTTGTATGCTCGCATGAATATCCAAGCACTTGCTTTCAAGTGCCATCATCACTTCATCAATACCTATACAAATTTTATGTGAACCTTTAGCACCTGCTTTTTCCAATGAAAGATAATAAATTCCTAAAACCATATCTTGAGATGGAACGGTTACAGACTTACCGCTTGCTGGTAAAAGAATATTCATTGATGAAAGCATAAGTACTTTACATTCTGCAATGGCCTCTTGAGAAAGTGGCACATGCACTGCCATTTGATCCCCATCAAAGTCTGCGTTAAATGCCGCACAAACTAAAGGATGAAGTTGTATAGCCTTACCTTCGACTAAAACAGGATGAAAAGCTTGAATAGAAAATTTATGCAAAGTAGGTGCACGGTTTAGCATAACAGGATGCCCTTTTACCACTTCTTCTAAACATTCCCAAACTTCATTGGTTTTATTTTCTATCATTTTTTTAGCTTGTTTTACTGTGGTTGCATAACCTTTTTCTTCAAGCTTAGCTAAAAGATGTGGTTTGAAAAGCTCTAAAGCCATTTTTTTAGGTAAACCACATTGATCCATTCTAAGTTTTGGACCCACAACAATAACGCTACGACCTGAGAAATCCACTCTTTTACCAAGTAAGTTTTGTCTGAAACGCCCTTGTTTACCTTTAATAATTTCACTTAAAGATTTTAATGGGCGTTTATTTGCTCCCTTTACAGCATTAGCACGACGACCGTTGTCAAAAAGTGCATCAACGGCCTCTTGAAGCATTCTTTTTTCATTTCTTATAATGATTTCAGGTGCATCAAGTTCCATAAGTTTTTTAAGACGCGTATTTCTATTGATAACACGACGATACAAATCATTCACATCAGAAACTGCAAATTTTCCACCATCTAAAGCCACTAAAGGACGTAAATCTGGCGGTAAAACTGGAAGATTTGTAATCATCATCCATTCAGGACGATTTGGCACCGCTTCATCGCTATCAGTATTGGCGTTTAAATTTGAATTTAAGAAATTTTCTACAACTTTTAAGCGTTTAATGATAGTTTTTTTCTTAGCCTCTGAATTTGTAGCTGCCATTTCTTCTTTAAGTTGATTTAAAAGTGCTACAAGATCTAAATTTGCAAGTAAATCACGAACAACTTCGCCACCCATTCTTGCTTTAAAGCCACTATTTTCATAACGTTGCATTAAATTTTGATATTGCTCTTCATTTAAAACATCACAATATTCCACTTTTTTAGCACTTTCGTTATCATAGAAAGCATCACCTGGATTTTCAACAATATAAGCTTCATAATAAAGCACACGCTCAAGATCTTTCATCTTAACACCCAAAAGCGTTCCTATACGACTTGGAAGAGAATTAACATACCAAATATGAGCCACAGGAGTTACAAGCTCGATATGTCCCATTCTAGAACGACGCACTTTTGAATTAGCTACTTCAACACCACATTTTTCACACTTAACACCTTTAAAACGCATTTTTTTGTATTTACCACAAAGACACTCATAATCTCTTATAGGTCCAAAAATCTTTGCACAAAAAAGCCCATCTCTTTCAGGCTTTAAGGTTCTATAATTGATAGTTTCTGGTTTTTTTACTTCTCCATAAGACCATGATTTGATTTTTTCAGGACTTGCAAGTCTTAGTTGAAACGCTTCAAAATCCCTAGGTCTTGCATCTTCTTTAATTTCTATTACTTTAAATTTACTCATTATCTTCATCCTTATCAAAAATCTCAACATCTAAAGCAAGAGATTTAAGCTCATTGGTTAATACAAAAAATGTTTCAGGAATACCTGTTGCTGGAACATTTTCACCTTTTGTCAATGCTTTATAAGCACTAAATCTACCTTCTACATCATCTGATTTTATAGTTAACATTTCTCTTAAAGTATGAGCCGCTCCATAAGCTTCAAGGGCCCAAACTTCCATTTCTCCAAATCTTTGTCCCCCAAAAAGTGCTTTACCACCCACAGGTTGTTGAGTAACTAGACTATAAGGTCCTGTGCTTCTTGCGTGAACTTTCTCATCAACTAAGTGGTGGAGTTTTAGCATATACATACATCCTACATGAACACGCTCTGCAATTTTTTCACCTGTGCGTCCATCATAAAGTTCTGTTTTGCCGTCCATATCTATCTTAGCCATTTCAAAAAGCTTGCTAAATTCTTCTATATTTACGCCTTCAAAAACAGGAGTAGCAAATTTAACTCCTTTACTCCAGTCTCTAGCATAGTTCAAAAGCTCTTCATCGCTTAAGCCTTTAATAAATTCTTTTTCGCTTGCAAGTCTTGGAATAGAACAAATTTCAAGCATTTTTGCTCTTAATTCTTTAAGAAAATCTTTTTGCTTTCTATTAAAAATTTCTTGAATTTGATCCCCAAGTCTAAGCCCAATTAAACCTAAATGGCTTTCTAAAATTTGGCCTATATTCATACGACTTGGAACACCAAGTGGATTAAGTGCAATATCCACGCTTTTACCATTTGGCAAATAAGGCATATCTACTTCAGGAACTATAGTTGAAACTATACCTTTATTTCCGTGACGCCCTGCCATTTTATCACCGACTTTAAGCTTTCTTTTTGTAGCGATATAAACTTTAACAAGCTTAATTACCCCACTTGGTAAAATATCATCTTTTTCTAAAATTTCAAGCTTTTCATCATGTTCTGCTTTTAATTTTTTCTTCTCATTTTGGAAATGATTTTTTAAATCATCATATTCTTTTTGAATCTCTTTAGAATAAGCTTTGATAAGAGTTGTTAAAGTAAAACGGTTGATTTTTTCAAGTTCACTAATATCTGCGGTTTGTCCTTTTTTATAATTCTTATCTCCAATTTTTTGATCGCTATTTAAAGGAGCTTTAGAAAGAAGAGCACAAACGCGAAGCATTTCTTCTCTATCCATCATCAAAAGTCTATCATGATGTTCTTTTTCTAAAGCCATTTTTTCTTTATCGTAAGATTTTATTGCACGATCATCTTTTTCATAGCCTTTTTTAGTGAAAATTTTGACATCTACAACAACACCTTCTAAAGAAGCAGTTGCATAAAGAGATTTATTTACAACATGTCCTGCTTTTTCTCCAAAAATCGCTCTTAAAAGTCTTTCTTCTGGGGTCGGCTTAACTTCACCTTTTGGAGAAACCTTGCCCACCAAAATCATACCTGGTTTGATATGAGTACCAATTTTTGCAATACCACTCTCATCAAGATGTACAACATCTTCTTCTTTTACATTTGGAATATCTTTGGTAATTTCTTCTATACCGTCTTTTAATTCTCTCGCTTCAATTTCTTTTTCATAAATATGTATACTTGTAAAGGTATCTTCTCGAATAATTCTCTCGCTTACAACTATAGCATCCTCATAGTTATAACCATTCCAAGGCATAAAAGCAATTAAAGCATTTTTACCTATGGCAAGTTCACCTTGATCCATAGAAGGACCATCTGCAATAATTTGTCCTGTTTTTACTATATCACCTTTTTTAACAATAGGGTGTTGAATATAATTTGTATTTTGATTAGTTCTTAAATTTTTTTCCATAGTATAATGATCAATAAATGGACCTTTATCATCTTCACCTAAAATGAAAATGCTTTTATTATCCACTTTCTCAACTACACCCCCACGCTTTGCTTTAACAGCCTCCCAAGCATCACGTGCAATAATTTGCTCCATACCCGTTCCCACTATAGGAGCTGAAGCAGTAAGAAGCGGCACAGCTTGACGCTGCATATTTGAACCCATTAGTGCTCTGTTTGCATCATCGTGCTCTAAAAACGGAATCAAAGAAGCTGCAACCCCAACAACCATACCTGAACAAAGATCGATTAATTGCACTTCTTCGCGTCTTGCAAGTATAGTTTCACCATCTTGTCTAGCCTCAACAAATTCTTCTACTATATTGCCTTTAGTATCAATCTTGGTTGAAGCTGGAGCAATAAATAAACCTTCTTCTTGCGTTGCTGTAAGATAAACAACTTCATTGGTCACTTTACCATTTACAACCTTTCTGTAAGGTGCTTCAACAAAGCCAAGTTCATTTACTTTTGCATAAGTAGAAAGAGTATTAATCAAACCAATATTTTGACCCTCTGGTGTTTCAACTGGACAAATTCTACCATAATGCGTTGCGTGAACATCACGCACTTCAAAACCTGCTCTTTCCTTTACAAGTCCACCTTCGCCAAGTGCTGATAAACGACGCTTATGAGTAACCTCACTTAAAGGGTTGGTTTGATCCATAAATTGCGAAAGCTGACCTCCTGTAAAAAATTCAATGATAGTTGTAGTAATCATTTTAGGATTGATTAAATCATAAGGCATTACCTTATCAAGATCCGCATTTAAAGAAGTAAATTTATCCCTAATAGCCTTTTGCATTTTTGCAAGACCTAAATGAAGCTCATTAGCCAAAAGTTCACCTATAGAACGAATACGACGATTTCCTAAATGATCTCTATCATCAATGTGTCCTTTGCCATTTTTTACTTTAATTAAATATTTTGCAGTTTTAATAATATCTTCATTAGTCAAAACAGTAACATACCCAGGCACTTCAAGACCTAACTTATGATTCATTTTTATACGACCTACCTTAGTAAGATCGTATCTTTCAGGATTAAAAAATAAATCATTTACAAAAGCTTTTGCTGCATCTTTTACTACAGGTTCGCCTGGACGCATAACTTTGCAAATTCTAATTGCAGCTAAATCATTTTCATCATCAATATTTTCACTTTGTTTAAGAAGTTTTAGGGTTTCACCATCTTGAGCAAAGGAGTTTATAATCGCCGCATCAACCCCATTAGCCAAGTCGTTTGCTATATCAAAACTTTTTTGCTCTTTAATCTTAGCAAGCTTACTCTCATCTAACAAAGTTAAAGAATTAAATAAAACCTCTCCACTTTCTTTATCGATAATAGGATTTGCCAAATAACGATTAAGCAAAATTTCTACAGGATATTCTATCCATTTTAAGCCATCTTTAATAAGTTGTTCTGCTTTTTTCTTTGTAAGTCTTTTCCCAGCTTGATGAACGATTTTTCCTTTTTCATCTTTAATATCATATTCTATTCTATCCATAAAATCATTTGGATTAAATTCTGTTAAAAATTTATCTTTTTTCACATGTATAGTCTGAATAGGGTAAAACAACTTAATAATATCTTGCTTTTTATAGCCTAAAGCCCTGAAAAGCATAGTTATAGGGACTTTTCTACGCTTATTGATTCTTACATATAAAACATCCTTAGCATCATATTCAAAATACAACCAAGAACCACGATCAGGAATGATTTGTGCTGTATAAACAAGCTTATTTGCAACCGTTGAACTTTCTTCTTCTTTAAAAATAACACCAGGGCTTCTATGTAATTGATTTACAACTACTCTCTCAACCCCATTAATGATAAAAGATACGCGATCCGTCATTAAAGGAATTTCGCGGATATAAATTTCTTGTTCTTTAATATCTTTTACGCCAACTTTTTCCCCTGTTTTTTCATCTTTTTCATGCAGGGTAAGACGGATTTTCATTTTTAAATTTACAGAATAAGTCAAACCTCTTTCCATACATTCGCGAATAGTATATTTTGGCTTACCTATTTCACTGCTAACATATTCAAGGCTTAATCTATTTTGCGGATCATGAATAGGAAAAATTGATTTAAAAACTTTTTCTATACCACTTTCACCATTATCAAGATTTAAAAAATAATCAAAACTCTTTTTTTGTAATTGTAGAAGATTTGGGATTTCTATTTGTTTTGAAATGTTTGAGAAGTCTACTCTTAAACGATTTCCTAATTTATTATCTAACATATCGCACATACCTCATGGTAAATTTTGTAAATTTAAAAAAGAAGACCTAAAAATTAGGTAAAAATAAAAGAAAGAAGACCTGCCTTGGCAAATCTTCTTCTAACTTTAAAGCTTAAAATTACTTAAGTTCTACTTTAGCACCAGCTTCTTCAAGTTGTTTTTTAGCTTCCTCAGCTTCAGCTTTAGCCACACCCTCTTTTAGAGTTGAAGGAGTTTGCTCAACTGCATCTTTTGCTTCTTTAAGACCAAGGCCTGTAAGAGCACGAACGATTTTAATAACTTCAATCTTTTTAGCACCGCCATCAGTTAAAACGATATCAAATTCAGTTTTTTCTTCAGCAGCAGCTACAGCACCACCAGCTACAGCACCACCAGCTACCATTACAGGAGCAGCAGACACACCAAATTTTTCTTCAAATTCTTTTACAAGTTCTGATAACTCAAGAACACTTAAATTTGAAATATATTCTAATACATCTTCTTTAGAAATTGCCATTTTTTATCCTTTATTTTATTCAGATTCTTTTTTATTTTTAAGCGCATTTAAACCTATTGTGAAATTGGTAATTGGCGCATTCCAAACTTGCAAAAGCATAGCAAGCAACTCATTGCGTGAAGGCATTTTAGCAAGAGCTTTAACCTTAGCAACATCTGCAACTTCACCTTCAATATGAGCTGTTTTGATTTCAAATTTATCGTTATTTTCTTCAAATTTAGCAGCTACTTTTGAAACGCTTAGTTGATCTTCACCCCAAAGATAGATATTTGTATCTTTAAGAACTAGACCTGTTTTACCGGAATTGTTAAGAGCAATGTTAGCCAAAGTATTTTTAACAATTTGAACTTTTACATTGTTTTCTCTTGCATTATTCCTAAGCTCTTCTAGTTTTTTTGTGCTAAGACCTCTGTAATTACAAACTACAATAGCTTCACTAGCTTTAAAACCTTCTTCAAGTTTAGCAATAATCTCAACTTTTTCGCTTCTAGTCACATTTTCTCCTTTCCGATTGAGATTTCAAGCAGAGTGGAAATCCAATTAAGCTTACGCCTCGACTATCTTCAATCTAAAATAAACATCTCAAAAAATCAAAAATTTTTTCAAATGTTTATTTTAAAACAAAAGAGTTGCAAAAAAGCAACTCTTATTTCATATCAAGCAATTCTTGTGTTTCAAGTTTCACAGAAGGGCTCATTGTCAAAGATAAAGCCGCATTTTTAATATATCTACCTTTAGCTGCAGCAGGTTTGTGTTTGTTAATTGCTTTTACAAAAGTGCTAACATTATCCCATAATTGTTCTTTAGAAAAACTTACTTTACCAAGACCTGCATGGATATTTCCTTGCTTATCAACACGGAAATTTACCTGACCACTTTTTGCATTATTAACTGCTTGAGCAACATCCATAGTCACTGTTCCAGTTTTAGGATTTGGCATTAAACCTTTTGGCCCTAAAATTCTACCAACTTTACCAACAAGTCCCATTAAATTTGGAGTAGCAATCAAAACATCAAAATTCATATTACCTTTTTGAATTTCTTCTACTAAATCATCGCTACCCACAATATCTGCACCAGCATTTTTTGCTTCATCAGCTTTTGCATCTTTTGCAATTACAGCAACACGAACTTTTTTGCCTGTTCCAGCAGGCAAAACAACAGATCCTCTTACCATTTGATCTGCATGTCTTGGATCAACATTAAGTTTTAAAGCAATTTCTACAGTTTCATCAAATTTAGCAGACTTTAAAGTCTTTATTGTATCAATTGCATCACTTAAAGTATACTCTTTATTTGAATCAATTTTTTGTGATAATTCTTTTAATCTTTTCGCTATCTTAGCCATTTATTTTCTCCGCATTTTAAAGTGCTACCGCCTTTTACCTTGGCGGTGAAAGGATTAATCTACAATTTCAACACCCATAGAACGAGCTGAACCTGCAATAATTTTAGCAGCTTGATCTCTATCTTTAGTGTTTAAATCTGCAATTTTCTTATCTACTATTTCTAAAACTTGAGCACGAGTTAACTTGCCCACTTTATTTTTAAGTGGATTATCCGTACCTTTAGAAATTCCAGCTGCTTTTTTAATTAAATCAGTAGCTGGTGGTTGTTTTATAATAAAAGTAAAACTTTTATCTGCATAAACAGTGATAACAACAGGAATATTAAAACCTGCCATATCTTTTGTTCTTTCATTAAAAGCCTTACAAAACTCCATAATATTAACACCTTGCTGACCTAAAGCAGGACCAACAGGTGGTGATGGGTTTGCTTTTGTGGCAGCAATTTGCAATTTAATTTCGCCTACGACTTTTTTAGCCATAACAAATCTCCTTAGCTTGATATAAATTAAATTATTTTCTCAACTTGAGAATATAAGATTTCCACTGGAGTTGAGCGTCCAAAAATAGAAACATTTAGTTTTAATAAACCACGAACCATGTCATACTCTTCCACAATTGCAGTAAAGTTTGCAAATGGTCCTTCTATAATTCTCACATTTTCCCCTTCTTCAAAAGAAATCTTTGGTTTAGGAGCTGCACGATTGTGAACTTTTTCTAAAATCAAATTAATATCTTTTTCTGTTAAAGGGGTTGGTTTTTTGGATTCTCCAATAAAACGACCAACCTTTGGAAGAGATTGAATGCGATGCCAAAGCTCTGTAGTTAAATCAAGAAGTGCAAAAACATATCCTGAATACAAACTTCTTTCGCTAATCTTCTCCTTTCCATTCTTAAATTCAATAACATCTTCAGTTGGAACAACAATTTCTTTAAGTTGTTCTTCAATTCCGTTATCTTTTACTAAATTTTCAATGGCTCTTTTAACTGCCATTTCACTGCCAGCATAAGTTTGAATTGCATACCATTTATGAGTACTCATTTGCTCTCCTTATACAATCGCAGAAACAATAAAGGACATAAACCAATCCACTAACGCCAAAAACAAAGAAATCACCGCAACAACTACAAAAACTGTAATATAGGCATTTCTTACCTGTTCTTTTAAAGGAAAAATTACTTTCCTTAATTCGGCTTTTGATAATTTAAAATAAGTTATTAATTTTTCCATTTATTTAAACCTTAATTATGGCAGGGCAAGAGGGATTCGAACCCCCAACCATCGGATTTGGAATCCGGTGCTCTACCGTTGGAGCTATTGCCCTAAGGGCACAAAGCTTAACTTTTTAACTTAACTTCTTTGTGAAGTGTATGTTTTTTTAATCTTGGACAATATTTTTTTAATTCTAATTTTTCAGTAGTATTCTTACTATTTTTATAGGTGCTATAATTAATATCACCACATTCTTCACACTTCAAACCAACTTTAATTCTCATTTTAATTTTCCTTAAAAAATTAAAGCCAAGCTTTTAACTTGGCTTTATTAAATTATTTAATAATTTTAGAAACAACACCTGAACCAACAGTTTTACCACCTTCACGAATAGCAAAACGAGTTCCTTCTTCAAGTGCTACTGGAGCGATCAAGCTTACAGTAATTCTTACATTTTCACCTGGCATAACCATTTCAACACCATCAGCTAATTTAATTGAACCGGTAACGTCAGTTGTTCTTACATAAAACTGTGGTCTATAGTTGTTAAAGAATGGAGTATGTCTACCACCTTCATCTTTATTTAAGATATAAACTTCAGCTTCAAAGTCAGTGTGTGGAGTAATTGATTTTGGTTTAGCAAGAACCATACCACGGATAACTTCTTCTTTTTTAGTACCACGAAGAAGAACACCTACGTTATCTCCTGCTTCACCTTGATCCATTTCTTTTCTAAACATCTCAACACCTGTTACAGTTGTTGTTTGAGTATCTTTAATACCAACGATTTCAATAGTATCACCTACTTTTACAACACCTTTTTCAATTCTACCTGTAACAACAGTACCACGACCTGAAATTGAGAAAACATCTTCAATTGGCATTAAGAAGTCTTTTTCAGTATCACGAGTTGGAGTTGGAATATAGCTATCAACTGCGGCCATAAGATCCATAATTTTCGCTGACCATTCGCCATCTTGTCCAGCTTTAGCTTCTTCAAGAGCTTTTAAAGCAGAACCAGAAATAATAGGTGTATCATCGCCTGGGAAATCATAAGAACTTAATAATTCTCTAATTTCCATTTCAACCAACTCTAAAAGTTCAGCATCATCAACCATATCTGCTTTATTCATAAAAACAACAATATATGGAACGCCTACTTGACGAGAAAGAAGAATGTGCTCTCTAGTTTGTGGCATAGGACCATCTGCAGCAGAAACAACCAAGATCGCTCCATCCATTTGTGCAGCACCTGTAATCATGTTTTTAACATAATCTGCGTGACCTGGGCAGTCAACATGCGCATAGTGACGATTGTCTGTTTCATATTCAATATGAGAAGTAGCAATAGTAATACCACGCTCTTTTTCCTCTGGAGCATTATCGATATTATCATAATCTTTAAGCTCTGCCAAACCTCTTCTAGAAAGAACAGCAGAAATAGCAGCTGTTAAAGTAGTTTTACCATGGTCAACGTGACCAATAGTACCAATATTTACGTGTGGCTTATTGCGTGAAAATTTTTCTTTAGCCATTTTTTTTCCTCCGTATAAAAATAAATTGAGCAAAGCAAGTCTTATATTTATATAATTTTTTCAATTCATGGAGCTCATAGCGGGAATTGAACCCGCGACCTCTCCCTTACCAAGGGAGTGCTCTACCTCTGAGCTATACGAGCGCTCAGAAAAATTATACACAATAACAGACAACAAAAACTCTTAATGGGATATATACTGTAAGTTAAAGGTTTTAAAATACAGCTCCCAGTTCTTTTAAATTATTGGAGCGGGAAACGGGACTCGAACCCGCGACCCTCAGCTTGGAAGGCTGATGCTCTAGCCAACTGAGCTACTCCCGCAAAGCATGGTGGTGAGTCGTGGATTCGAACCACGGAAGGCAAAAGCCAGCAGATTTACAGTCTGCCCTCGTTGGCCACTTGAGTAACTCACCATCAAAATATTGCTTTTTCAATATTCTGGTCAAACACTGCTAAAATAAATGGAGCTGGTTAAGGGACTTGAACCCCCGACCTGCTGCTTACAAGGCAGCTGCTCTACCAACTGAGCTAAACCAGCAAAAAATAAAAGTGAGATTATAACTCAAAAAAAAATTTTTGTCAAGACTTTTTTAGTTTTTCTATAAAATTTTAGCTCTTTTAATGAAACCAATATTATTTTTTATCTATTTATGATAATCAAACAAATTTAAAAATTTTTTTGCTCTTTCGCTCTTTGGTTTTTCAAAGAAACTTTGAGGTTTATTTTCTTCGATAATTTTTCCCTCGTCCATAAAAATGATTTTATCTGCTACAGCTTTGGCAAAACCCATTTCATGAGTAACAATAAGCATAGTCATACCCTCTTTTGCAAGATTTAACATCACTTCTAAAACTTCTCTAACAATCTCAGGATCAAGTGCAGCCGTAACCTCATCAAAAAGCATCAACTCAGGATTCATACACAAACTTCTTACTATAGCAATTCTTTGCTTTTGTCCTCCACTAAGTTCTCTTGGGTAAGCGTGAATTTTATGTAAAAGCCCTACTTTTTCAAGCCAAATTTTAGCCTCTTTTAAAACCTCGTCTTTTTTTCTTTTTTGTACTTTCATAGGTCCTAAAAGTATATTTTCTTCAACACTTAAATGCTCAAAAAGTTCATAAGATTGAAAAACCATGCCAACTTTTTGACGCATTCTTGGCCATTCTTTAAAATCTTTATCTATTTTCTCATTATCAATATAAATATTACCACTTGCAATCTCTTCAAGCCCATTAATGCAACGCAAAAGTGTAGATTTTCCACACCCGCTAGGACCTAAAATCACCACAACTTCCTTAGCCTTAACTTCTAAATTAATATCTTTTAAAGCATGGTGTAAACCATAATACTTTTGTAAATTTTCTATTTTCAATATACTCATTTTAGCTCCATTTTTTCTCTAATTTTCTTGAATATAAAGTGATAGGATAACAAAGTATAAAAAAGATAAAAAAAATCAAACCATAAATAATAAAAGGTGCAAAATCATTTCTATTGTGAAATTCTATAATTTGTTGCCCCACTTTTACAAGCTCTACTGCACCGATTAAATAAGCAAAGGTTGTGCTTTTAATCATGCGTGTAAGCAAATTCATGCTCATAGGAGTTAAACGGCGCATGGCTTGGGGAATAATAACATAAACAAAACTTTGCACTGTATTTAAACCTAAAGATGATGCACTTTCATACTGATGTTTTGGAATACTCTGCAAGGAAACACGCACCAAATCCATCATCTCAAAACAACCCCAAATGCTAAAAACAATAATAGCTGCACTCACAGAACTCAAATCCCACCCAAACCATCTAGGAAAACCAAAATATACTACAAAAAGCCATACCAAAAGTGGCATAACACGTACAAATTCCAAACCCAAACGACAAAAAGTATAAATATAGGTATTTTTAAAACTCATTAAAATTCCTAAAAATAACCCACCTATCGAAGTAGTAATAATACTGATAAATGAAATTTCAAGAGTGATAAAAAGTCCTTGCCAGAGTCTTAAAAGCGTATCTGTATTTAAAAGTTCAAGCATGAAGCAACCTTTTTTCAAACTTTAACAAAATAAAAGATAAAGGCAAGATAATACACAAATATCCCATAAATAACAAAAATAATAGCTCATCTGTTTTATAGGTTAAGGAATTTAAACTCTTCATTAAATTAACCAAATCTGGCAAGGCAATAATACTAACTACTGAAGTTTCTTTGATTAAAAATATAATATTAGCGCTAATGCTTGGCATAGAAATAGCCAAAGCCTGCGGTAAAATCACATAACGCAAATTTCCAAATTTTGAAAAACCCAAAGCTAAGCCCGCTTCAAACTGCTGTTTTCTTATGGCTTCAAATCCTGCCCTTAAACTCTCAGCCATATAAGAACCACCTAAAAAACTAAGCCCTACTATAGCACAAGCAAAAGAAGGTCTTAAAGTTTCTTCTACACTTGAACAAATCAAATTAAGCAGTGGAATTTGCTCTAAATGTATGTTAAATTTAGGCAAAGCATAATACAAGAAAAAAAGTTGAATTAATAAAGGCGTATTTCTTGAAAACTCTATATAGATCTTACAAACATTTTCTAAAATTTTTATTTTAAAATAACTCATTAAAATACAAAACAAGCCTATTATCAAAGAAAAAATAATTCCAAAAAAGCTTAGTTTTATTGTAAGCCAAGCAGCTGTTAAAAAAGCGGGAGCTTGAGCTAATATAAAATCAAAATCCATTCCCTGCCTTAAATTTTACCAAAGTTCTTTCATAATCATATCTTTATGTAAAATTTCAATTCTACCTTTTTTGTATTAATAAGTTCTGAAATTTTAAATTCTTTTAGCACTCTAGATAAAGATTGTACTCTAACATTTAAATCAATTGCAATTTGTTTTGTGAAATTGTATCTAATTTTTTCTCATTTTCCAAAAGATATTTTAACAATCTCGTCCTTAAATCTAATGCATTTTTGGGATAATTTATTTTCTAAAATTTTAATTTGATCAAAAAGTAAACTGATGAGTAAAAAATTAATTCTTTATTTTCACTGCATAAATTTTGAAAATTAACAAAATCAATCTCCAAAATTTCTCCATCTTCTTCAAAAAATAGCATTAGCAGGATAATTTAATTTTTTAAAAACACAGGCATTTTTTCTGCTATAAAATTTAGAGGGTAAAATAATCCAAAGTAATTGCTTTATCGCTTGCCGTACTTTTTATAAATGCGTATTTTCTCTTAAAATAAAAAATTTAGCCTCTTCGCCTTCATAAAATAAAATACTATTTTTTTGCAATTTTTTTAATTTTCCTACACTAGATAAAAGTTCCAAATAATCTTTCATTATATATTTTCCATTCTTAACTTATGTTAAATTTAATTTATCTTATTTTTGCTATATTAATGCCATAAAATTAACATTTAAGAAAGGCTTATATGAAATTTGAAACAATTAATCAAGAAAACATAGCAAAACTCATGGAAGTATTTTATGAAAAAGTTAGAAAAGATAAGGATTTAGGTTCTATTTTTAACAATGCTATTGGAACAAGTGATGAAGAGTGGAAAGAACATAAAGTAAAAATAGGAAATTTTTGGGCAGGTATGCTTTTAGGCGAAGGTGATTATAATGGACAGCCTTTAAAAAAGCATCTAGATCTACCTCCTTTTCCTCAAGAGTTTTTTGAAATTTGGCTAAAACTTTTTGAAGAAAGTTTAAATATGATTTATAGTGAAGAAATGAAAGCAGTTATTTTAGAACGTGCACAAATGATAGCCTCGCATTTTCAAAATATGCTTTATAAATACGGTGGACATTAATTTGGCAATTTTTTTGCCAAATCTTTTTTTACCTCTTCTAAAATCTTCTCATCTTTAGAAAAATCAAAAAATTTAAACTCATTTCCATGTTGTATAAAACCATCGAGTAAATCTCCACTTAAACGATTTTTAAGATCAAGTTCTGCTATTTTAAATCCATCTAAAGTACTAGCAAATTCTTTTAAACGACTTGGAATTTCTTTAAGCTTAGTATAAAGATAACAAACGCTTTTAAGCCCTACACGACCTACACGACCACGAAGTTGATGTAAAGTAGCAAGCCCTAAACGTTCCGCTCCTACAATCACTATCATACTCAATCTTGGCAAAGAAATACCTACTTCTACTATTGTAGTGCTTAGTAAAATATTTCCCTCATCTCTAAAACGCTCTAAAATTTCATCTTTTTGTTTATCTTTTCCATGAGTTACAAAAACTTTTTCATAATGGCTCTGCCAATACTCTCTAGCCTGCTCTAAAGAAAGATAAGGAATACTATCACTTGCATTGACTAAGGGATAAATAATGATAATTTGATGATTTTTAGCAATTTCTTCTTTGATCTTCTCGCTAAGCTTAGAAAAACCTTCATTTTGTATGCAATAAGTTGTAATATCTTTTTTAAAAGGCATTTGTTTAATAAAGCTAAAATTTAAAAGTTCAGACTGTATCATACTTAAGGTTCTTGGAATAGGCGTAGCCGAAAACTGTATAAAATGAGGAACAAATTCTTGTTTATTTAAAGAATGAATTTTCTCACGCTGAGCCGAGCCAAAACGATGTTGCTCATCTATCATTACAAGCACGGCATTATGACTTTCTAAATGAATTAAAGCATGAGTGCCTATGATAAGATTTGCTTTTTGGATATTTTGTTCTAAATCTTTTTCTTTTTTACCTCCTTTAATAAATAAAATATTCATAAAATCAGGTAAAAATTTCTTAGCTTCCTCATAAAGCTGATATGCTAAAATACTAGTAGGTGCCATTAAAATAGCTTGCTTAGGATAAACCATCAAAGCCGCACCAAGCAAAACCAAGGTTTTACCACACCCAACATCACCCATAATCACACGCCTTTTAGCTTCTTTTGAGTGTAAATCTTTTTCTATATCTTTTAAGGCATTGAGCTGATCTTTAGTAAGAGAAAAAGGTAAGTCCTTAAGCCAATTAACTATATTAAAAACATTTATTTGATGGGCTTTAAAATGCGTTTTTTTAGCTTTTAAACGCTTTAAAAAATTATATATTTCTATATATTTTAAATCTTTGCTAAAATTTTGCAAATTTTCAAACATAAAAAAACTTTTTTCGTCATAAGCATGTAAATTTAAAAGAAAATGTATATATTTATCCCCTATGCCACTTTCTTTTAAATTTTCATAGCTAAGATATTTATGTATAAAAGTAGCAATTTTTGTATCTTTTAAGCCTAAAATTTGATACTTTGGACTAAAACCCTCAAAAGAAGTTAAAATTTTAGGATTGTTAAATTGCCAAGTGTAATTAAAACGCGAGAGTTTAGCATTAAAAATAAGTTCTTTACCTACTTTACAAACCCTAAAATGCCAAGCTCTAGGATGAAAAAATACAAAAGAAATATTTTCTTGCCATTCTTCACAAAAACCCAAGCCAAAAAGTTGATTTTTTCTTGAATTGACACTTTTTATAGTGATTTTTTGAGTGCAAATTTCATTTTCTTTAGGATTTTTACTTGGATTTAAATTTTCAATTTTTTTAGGTAAAAGAAGTGCTAAATCAATAGCACTTCTAATCTTTAATTTTTTAAAAAATTCAAAATCACTTTCTTTAATTTTCATTTTGTATGCTTGCAAAACTTATATTTAAAAGCTCTTGATGTTTTTTAATATAAGCATTTATGGTTTCAAGTTCAACCTCTTTCATAAGTTTTAACTCTTCTTTGTAATATCCTAGATTCAAACCTTGATAGAATTCATTAAAAGCCATAGATAAACGCTTGCTTAAGCTTTCATAACGCAAAGAAGTTGATCCTATGAGAAAATTTTTAGCTTGATCGAGCTCGTTTTGAGTAATACCATTTTTTATAAAATTTTCAAAAAGCTCTTTTACGATTTTTTTAGCTTCTTTAGCACTTTCATTTTTAGTTTGCAAATAACCAAAAACCCTAGAAAAAGACATATTCATATCAAGCATAGCATAAGCTGAGTAAGCAAGGCCTCTTTTAACACGAATTTCTTCCATAATCCTTGAACCAAAGCCTCCTTGCCCTAAAACAAATAAAGCAATTTTTGCAAGATATAAATCCCTATCTTTAAAATCAGCAAAAAAAGGCGTAGCAAAATAAATATAAGCTTGCTCACTTTCTGGACGTACTAAAATTTCATCTTTGATGATTTTACTTAATTCATATTTTTTTGGAGTATTTTTTTTGCCTATTTGAAGTTTTGATAAGAGTTTTAAAAGATCTTCTTTGGCTTGTTTTTCTTCTAAATCTCCTCCTAAAATCACAACCAAATCGCTAAGATGGATAAAATTTTTATAAAAATTTTGCAAATCTTTTAAAGACAAAGCTTCTATACTTTTTTCATCTCCATCATTTGGGCTTTGAAATTCTTTGCATTTAAAAATTTGAGCATTGAGTAAATTTTTTGCTAAATAATCAAAATCACTATTTTTACTCGCAAGTTCACCTAAAGCATTGATTTTTAATTTTTGCAAAATTTTTTCTTCTATTCTTGGTTTTAAAAGCAATTCTTCTAAACTCTTTAAAGCAAAATCAAAATTTTCTTTTAGACAAGAAAGATTAATTTCCAAACTTTCAAAGCCGCTACTTGCCTCTAAATTTATCGCTCTAAATTCTAAATCTTTAAAAAATTTATCATCCACACCTTCATTTAAAATACGCGAAAACATCTTAGCTAAACCTGCTATTTCATCATAACTTCTAGCACAATTTCTAAAAACAAGCTTTAAAACAATAATGGGAAAATCTGAATTTTCTTCAAAAATAAAAGGGATTTTAACACCCCTGCTCTCTAAATACTGCATTAAAACCTTTCTAAAATTTCATAAGCGGTATTGCGTTTAGCTGGATTTTCCCCTAAACTTCTAATAAGTCTTATCATCTCATCTTGATTCATTCTATAACTTGCCCCTGCAGCACTTACTACATTTTCTTCCATCATAGTTGAACCTAAATCATTAGCCCCAAATTTTAAAGCAAGTTGGCCTATAAGCGAACCTTGAGTTACCCAAGAACTTTGTAAATTTTTAAAATTATCCAAATAAAGTCTTGCTAAAGCTAAAAGTCTTAAATACTTGTTAGAGCTTTGTTTCATAATCTCTGGATGTTTTTGGATTAAAGCAGTATTATCACTTTGAAAACTCCATAAAATAAAGGCTCTAAAACCACCTGTTTCATCTTGCAATTTTCTTAAATGGTCAAAATGTTCAATAATTTCTTCATCATTTTCAACCGTTCCAAACATCATAGTAGCTGTACTTTTCATACCGATTTTATGAGCTTGGCGATGCACTTCTAGCCAAGTAGCCGTATCGCATTTATTGGGTGCAATAATATCACGCACCCTATCGCTTAGCACCTCAGCACCTGCTCCTGGTATAGAAAATAAACCTTTAGCTTGTAGTCTTTGCAGTACTTCAGTGATTGAAATTTTAGATGCCTTTGCAATATAAGCAATTTCGACCGCTGAAAAACCATGTACAGTGATATTTGGATAATGTTCTTTTATCCAAGAAACTAATTCTTCATACCATTCTATTTTTAATTTTGGGTGCACCCCGCCTTGAAAAAGAATTTGCGTACCCCCGATAGCTTCAAGCTCTTCTATCTTTTTGCCTATCTCTTCAAAGCTTAAAATATAAGCATCATCTTCTTTATGATGGCGATAAAAAGCGCAAAAAGAACAATCAATACAACAAACATTGGTATAATTAATATTTCTATCTACAACAAAAGTGGTGATTTTTTCAGGATGAAGTTCTAATTTTCTTTTATAAGCCATTTCTCCAAGTTCTGTTAAACTTGCATGATGTAATAAATCTAAAGCTTCTTTTTTATCCAGTCTTTTCAAAATTTTTCCTTGTTTTTTACATAATTAAAATAATTATAGCATTTAAAATATAAATTATGCTATAGTTTCGCTTATGAATTACATTGAACTATTGAAAAATAATAAAAATATCAAAATATTAACTTCAGTTCAGTTTATAGTATATTTTGGAGCATGGTTTTCTCAAACGGGCGTTTTTACCCTTTTAGTCGAACTTAATGCTCCTACTTGGGCAACAGCTACAAGTGCTATGCTTGCTTTTTTACCTGGAGTTTTGCTTGCACCCATTAATGGCGTTATAGTAGAGAAAAATAAACCTAAAAAACTTTTACTCAGTATGATTAGCGTTGAATTAATTTCTATTTTTTCTCTTATATTTGTCACAAGCCTTAGCATGCTTTGGCTTTTATTTATTTTAATTTTCATAAGACTTTGTGTTGCTTCGATTTATTTTCAAGCTGAAATGAGTTTATTGGCTAAAATTTTAACTCCTCAAGAACTTAAACTTGCCAATGAAATGCACAGTGTAATTTGGGCGATTTCTTATACAGCAGGTATGGCAAGTGCGGGAATTTTTATTTATTTTCTAGGCATTAGAACTGCTTTTTTATTTGACTGCGTGCTTGTACTCATAGGCATTTCTTTTTTAGCAAGATTAAGTATTCCTGATTTTCATCAAAAAACACAAAGTCATTTTTTTGCCATGATTAAAGAAGGGTTTTTCTATGTTTTAAATAATAAAATAATTTTTCATCTTATTTTACTTCACGCTTTTATAGGTTTAACTACTTATGAAACCTTAGTTACGCTTTTAGCACAATATCCATACAAAGAAGTTTTATCCGCTGCTTTAGCAATAGGATTTTCAAATGCAGTGCGTGCTTGTTCTTTAGCTATAGGATCTATGATTTTAAGCAAACTCATTAATGATAAGAATTTATTTTACATGTATCTTGGTCAAGGTTTTGGTATTATACTTTGGGCTTTAACTCAATTTAATTTTTATATTTCTTTTGTAGGTTTAATTGGTGCAGGTTTTTTTACCTCGGCTCTTTGGGCTTACACCTACACCATGATACAAAAAAATGCAAACAAAGAATATCATGGTAGAGTAATCGCTTATACTGACATGGTTTATCTTAGCTTTAGTGCTATTATTTCAATACTTGTGGGCTTTTTATTTGAAATAGGCTTGAGTTTAGAACTGATTACAGGCTTATTGGGTATGATTTTTATCTTTGCAGCATTTTATTGGAAGTGGTTTTATAAAAAATATTTGTGAAAATTCACAAATATTTTAAATTTTAAATAAATCTTGAAGATTTTTTATCGCTTCTTCATTACTGATAGCATTATTTAACTGCGATGAGCTTAATTCATTGAGCTCTATTTCATAACCACTCAACATAGAAGCAAGGCGAATATTAATACCATTTTTTCCTATGGCTTTGCTTTTTTGCTCGCTATTTAAACTTACAATAGCTTTTTTATCTTCAATTTTTACGGAATTTACAATAGCAGGAGCCAAGGTGCGAGAAATTAAAATTTCACTCTCATTTGTAAATTCTATACAATCAATATTTTCATTATGAAGCTCTTTGCTTACTGCATTAATTCTTACACCTTTAACACCTACTGTAGCACCTACAGGATCGATATTTGCTCCATTAGCCTGAAGAATGATTTTTGCTCTTTCACCTGGAATTCTAGCACATCCTATAATATTGACATAACCATCTTTGATTTCGGGAACTTCAGATTCAAGTAAACATTCTAAAAATTTGGGACTCGTGCGACTAAGCTCGATTTTAATACCCTTATCTGTATAAACACGGCGTATCACGGCTTTTACCACATCTCCTATTTTAAACTTTTCCCCTTTAATGCGACTTTTTCTCGGTAAAAAAGCTCTTAATTCATCTATTTCAATAAAAGTATTTTCTTCATTATCCACTCTAACAACTGTACCAAAAACCATTTGTCCTACTTTATTTTTATATTTTTCAAAAACAGTTTGTTCTAATAATTTTTGTATATGATATTCAAGTTCTTTATGCAAGGTATTTACTGCAGTTCTTCCCAAATTTTCTAAAGAACATTCATAAGTTAACTCATCTCCTATTTCAACATCTGGAGCTTCTGATTTCGCCTTGCTTAACGCAATAAAACTCTCACTTTTATTTTGCAATCTCTCGTCATTATCTGCTACTATAGTAATTTTTTGATAAAGATTTAAATTTTTAGGATCTACAAAAAACTCATATTCTTGTCCATAAATTCTTTTTGCGGTATTGATTAAAGCGGTAACTACCTTTTCTCTTACATTCTCTAAGTTTAAAGTTTTTTCATTAGCAATAGATTCGATGATATCTGCTATCTTTTCCATATTTTATAAAACCTTTTTTTGTGGGAAATTTAAAAGTGTAGGTAAAAATTATACCCTTAATAAGTTTAATTAAAAGTAAAATTTGCTAAAATTATAGATTAAAATGAAAATTCTTAAGGATTTAGCTATGGAATTAAAATTGGCAAGAACTTTGATTAATGAAAAACCTAAAAATATCAGCCTAGAAAAAATCGAAGAGGCTATAGAAAAAGAAGGACAAAAGTTTTTTTATTTTGATAAAGATAATACACACAAACAACTCATTGCCCTTGTAAATCATTTTGAAAAAAAAGGAGTAAGCATTTATCATAGAACCGTAAAATACGGACTTGATGATAATGATTTTATGTATGAGGTGCATATTCTTTGAGTGCTAAAAAACTTTTTATTCAAACTTTAGGTTGTGCGATGAATGTCAGAGACTCTGAGCATATGATCGCAGAATTAACACAAAAAGAAAATTACGCACTAACAGAAGATATCAAAGAAGCAGATCTTATTCTTATCAATACTTGTTCAGTGCGTGAAAAACCTGTGCATAAACTTTTCTCAGAAGTGGGTGGCTTTGAAAAAGTTAAAAAAGAAGGTGCTAAAATAGGAGTTTGCGGATGCACTGCATCGCATTTAGGAAATGAAATTTTCAAACGTGCTCCTTATGTGGATTTTATTTTAGGGGCAAGAAATATTTCCAAAATCACCCAAGCTATAAAAACTCCAAAATTTATGGGCATAGATATAGACTATGATGAAAGTGAATTTGCTTTTGCAGATTTTAGAAATAGTATTTATAAATCCTATATTAACATTTCCATAGGTTGTGATAAACACTGCACTTACTGCATAGTGCCACACACAAGAGGAGATGAAATTTCCATACCTTTTAACATCGTCTATAAAGAAGCTCAAAAAGCCGTTGAAAAAGGTGCTAAAGAGATTTTCTTGCTAGGACAAAATGTCAATAACTACGGCAAAAGATTTAGAAACGAACATAAAAAAATGGACTTTTCAGATCTATTAGAAGAACTTAGCACCATAGAAGGTTTAGAACGCATTCGTTTTACAAGTCCACATCCTTTACACATGGATGATAAATTTTTAGAAGTTTTTGCCAATAATCCAAAAGTTTGCAAATCTATGCACATGCCTTTGCAAAGCGGTTCAAGTGAAATTTTAAAAGCTATGAAACGTGGCTATACTAAAGAATGGTATTTAAATAGAGCTTTAAAACTCAGAGAACTTTGTCCAAATGTCAACATTTCTACAGATATTATTGTAGCCTTTCCAGGAGAAAGTGAAAAAGATTTTGAAGAAACTATGGATGTTTTGGAAAAAGTGCGTTTTGAACAAATTTTTTCTTTTAAATATTCCAAACGCCCTTTAACAAAAGCTGCAACCATGCCTAATCAAATCGATGAAGAAACAGCTTCAAGAAGACTTAGCACCTTGCAAAATCGTCATAGTGAAATTTTAGATGAAATTGTAAAAAAACAAGAAAATAAAACTTTTAAAGTTTTATTTGAAGAATTAAGAGCAGGTAATAGTATTGCTGGAAGAACAGATAATAATTTTTTAGTTCAAGTTGAAGGTAGCGAGGAGCTTTTAGGGCAATTTAAAGAAGTAAAAATCACTAATGCAAAGCGTATGGTTTTATATGGGAAAATCGTTTAAAATCCATTGCTTAACATATATAATTTTCATCTTGCAATGGCTTATTTTTTTAAGCTGTAAAAAGCACTATAAAGGTGAAAAGGTTGATCATAAAGCTGGCGTGATACTTTTTTGGCATGGAAAATTAGCACTCATGCCTTTTGCATTTAGACATTATAGACAAAAAAATAAAAAGGCCTATGTCATGATCTCTCATCATAAAGATGGAGAGCAAATTGCAAAAATTATCAAGCTTTTCGGTCTTGATACTGTAAGAGGAAGCACTTCAAGGGGTGCTAGCAATGCACTTAGAGCTGCATTTAAAGTTTTAGAACAAAATGACGATGTAGTTATCACGCCTGATGGTCCACGAGGGCCTTATCATAGTATTTCAGATGGTTCTATCATTTTGACTCAAAAAAAAGGACTAAAGATAAGAATTTTAAACTATGAAGCAAATCGTTTTTGGGAATTTAAAAGTTGGGATAAGATGATCTTGCCAAAACCTTTTAGTAAGATTACTTATAGTCTAAGTGAACCTTTGGATATTTTATCTTTAGATAAAGAAAAAGCTAAAGAATTTCTAATGGATCAATTTGATAAAATTAGCTTAGCTGATCAATTTAAGGAATGAAATGTTATTTTTACTTAAAAAAATATTTCCACAACTTTTTATTAGTATTATTTTAAAAGATAAGAAAAATATTGTAAAAACTTCTATTTACAGAGGAAATAAACTAATCAGTAATAATGAAAAAACTTTTGATAAAAGCGAAAATTTATTAGAATACATAAAAAATTTAAGCAAGCATTTCTTATTTTACTACACTGCTTTATTTTTAGATGCCAAAGAACAAGGATTGATACCTAGTACAAATATTCAAGATTGCAATCATTTTAATATAGGAAAAATCAGCTTGCAACATATTTTATTTAATAATGCCCTTGTTTATACAGCTACCGAACATGTAGAATATTATAGCGAGCTTTTTGAAGAATATAGAGGTTTAGATTTTTTATATTCCCCTTTTGCTCTTCTTTACTACAATATGCAAAAAGAAAAACAGCCCGATGATCAAATTTTACTTTATGGATTTAAGCAAGGACATCTTTTGGCGATTATTGTTGCTAAAGGCAATACTATTTTATATGGTGATTTTAAAATATTTGAGCAAGAATTAGGCTTAGAGCTTGAACTTCCATCAGAAGATAATCAAGAAATTAAAAACAACAACGATGACACTGAAGTTACCTTGGATAACTTCAATGAAGCCTTAAATAACAAATTTGATCTACTTGATCAAGAAAATAATCTTGAAACTTTAAATAATGATGATAATTTTAATCTTGATGAATTAAATCAATTTAGTAATGATATGGAGCTTTGTCGTTATATCATTACGAGTATTGAAAAATTTTATAATGATGATAAATATGCTGGGGTATTTATCAATGGTATGTTATTATATAGCGAATCAGATATTAACATAAGTGCTGTTGATTTTTTAGAAAGCGAAACTTTTTTAGAAATAAAAATCAAACAAATCAACACCTTAGATCTTATGATAGAGTTGATGCGAAAGGAGCTTAAATGACTTATAGCTTCATACAGCCAAGAAAAAAACCTATTTTCACACTATTTGATAAAATTTGGCTAGGACTTTTTGGTTTTAGTGCATTATTCATTTTGCTAGTATATTTTACATATACAATAAAAATCGCATTAATCAATAGCTCTATCGATGATGAAAAACAACAAGTTATAGTGCTTCAAAATCAAACCAAACAAAATGAAATGCTTTATGAAATTTTATTTGATCAAAGCCAAATAGCGAAAAATTTTAACACTCAAAATCAAATTGTTAAAGAAAGTTTAAGAAATCTATTTGATATTATTGTAAAAACTGATAACATTACTCTTGAAAGTGTTGAACAAGACGAATATTCCTTGAAACTTATCGGAGTTACTCCTACAAGAGAAATGTTTACTCTACTTTTAGAAACCCCTTTAAAAAGCATCTTTGATCAAAGCTACACAACTTATTATCGTTTAGACAATGGGTGGTATCGTTTTGTTAGTATTAGCAAACAGATTCCAGGAGCTGCAGATGAAAGATAAAAGTCTAGAAGAAATTGATTTATTAAAGCTTATCATTTGCGCGTTAAGTTTTATAAGCGTTTGCACAGCCTTGATCTTATTTTTACTTTTACCGACATTAAAAAATTACAAACAAGCAAATCTTAGAGAAAATTCACAACTTGCCATCTTAAAAGCCGCTAAATCAAAATTTGACTTTAGTGAAGATAAAATATCAACTCTAAGAAGTGAAAACAACAAAAGCTTAGAGCAATTTGAGCAAAATTTTAATATAGGAAATTTTGATATTTTTTTACAAAAATATTTTCAAAATGTAAAAATTCAAGAAACTAAGCCCGAAAAACAAGAAAAATATCTAAAAAACCGCTTAGCTATTAAAGCAACAATGGACAATCCTAGAAGGCTTTATGATTTTATTGATGCTCTAAAAAACTATAATAACTTAATCAAGCTTGATTATCCACTTAATCTTAAAGCAGGAGAGCAAGGTATCTCTATAGATCTTACTCTCAAAGTTTATTCAAGCTAAACTCACATCTTCGCCTTTTAAAATTTGATTCATAGTATTCATTGCACACATTTTTCCACACATGGAACATGAGTTTAAATCATCAGGGCGACGCTCATTAAACATTTTTTTAGCCTTTTCTCCATCAATAGCAAGTTTAAACATTTTCTCCCAATCTATCTCTTGCCTAGCCTTACTCATCTCATCATCTCTTGCTCTTTCTTTTGGAAGTTTAGCTATATCTCCCGCATGAGCTGCAATTTTAGTCGCAACTATACCCTCTCTAACATCTTCTAAATTTGGAAGTCTTAAGTGTTCAGCAGGTGTTACATAACACAGCATATCAGCACCGCTAGCTGCAGCCACAGCTCCTCCAATAGCACCACTAATATGATCATACCCTGCGCCAATATCTGTTACCAAAGGTCCTAAGACATAAAAAGGCGCTCCTTTGCATAAACGCTTTTCTAATTGCATATTTGCCTCTATTTCATTAATAGCCATATGCCCTGGACCTTCTATCATTACTTGAACCCCAACATCCCAAGCTCTTTGAGTAAGGAGTGACAATTCTATAAGCTCTGAAATTTGTGCCCCATCACTTGCATCGTGAGTAGAGCCAGGACGCAAAGCATCGCCCAAAGATAAAGTTACATCGTATTTTAAACAAATGTCAAGCAAATCATCATAATAGTCAAAAAAAGGATTCTCAGCATCTTTCATCATCATCCAAGCATAAAGCACAGAGCCTCCTCTTGAAACTATATTTGTAAGTCTTTTACTTTGTTTAAAAATATGCGCTGCGCGAGAATTAATACCTGCATGAATTGTCATAAAATCAACCCCACTTTTAGCATGATGATATACAACATCTAAAAAGTCTTTAGCACCAATTTGTTTTAAATCTTTTTCTAAAAATCCTACCGCATCATATACAGGAACTGTTCCTATCATAGCTTTTGAAACATTAACAAGCTCGTCTCTAAAACGACTTGTTTTGCCATAATTGCTTAAGTCCATAATCGCTTCTATGTCAAATTTATGAGCAAGCTCTACTTTTTTCATTTCCTCGCTATAATCAACGCAATCATTTGAAACTCCTAAATTTACATTAACCTTAGTACGCAGTCCAAAACCTATACCATTTGGATCAAGACTTTTATGATTAATATTTGCAGGGATAATAATTTTACCGCAAGCAATATTTTCAAGCAAAAAATCTTTACTTAAATTTTCTTTTTGTGCAACAATCTGCATTTCTTTAGTAAAAATACCTTCTTTCGCATAATTCATTTGAGTTTTCATAAATTTATCCTTTAAAAAATTTGGATAAATGAAGGGTGAGTATAAATTTTTAAAGTATTGAAATTTATAAATCTTCCCGACGCTGGCATTATCCAGATCCGGTTCGGTCTAAGCTTTTAGCTTACTCTCAGCCTGTTACACAAGCTCCCGTCATTTATGTCTTAATTATACTCTTTAAATATTTATTTTTGCTTTATACGTGCAGTCTTTGTAAAATTTATAAGTTCTTCTGTAGTTTTTATATGATAGGGAAGTTTTCCAAGGCAATATTTAAAAATTTCAGCAGTCGCTAAAGCGTCATCTAAGGCTCTATGATGCGTATTTTCCACGCCTAGAAACTCTTTTAAAACCTCAAGTTTATATTTTGGACTTTTTATACAACATTGTGCAAATTCTATGGTGCAAATACGACGATTAAGCAAAATACCAAAACCGCACTCATTTAAAGCCTTGGAAATAAAACTATAATCAAAATGTACATTATGCGCTATAAAAATACTATCTTTTAAAAAAAGTCTAAAATCACTTAAAACCTTTGTTAAACTTGGAACGTTTTCTACCATGTTATAAGTAATACCTGTAAGTTCAGTTATATTGTCTGGAATTTCTTTTACTTTAACAAAACTTTGAAAACGTCCAATTTCTTTAGAATTTTGAATTTTCACCGCTCCAATTTCTAAAATTTCACCCTTACTTACCCCGCCAGTACTTTCTATATCGACTATACAAAATATTTCATCTTTGATTTTTGTTGTACGCGTCTTAAGAGTAAAAATATTATCTTTATTTAAAGTTAAACCTAGTCCCAAAAGTTCAAAAGTTTCTAAATCTAAATCAAAATTTTTTAATTCTTCAACTTTAGCAAATTCTTGCATTACCCAATCATAAGGTTTGCTTTGCTTATTTAATATAGAAATAATCTGATCAATTTGCTGCAAACTCAAAATTCAAGCTTTAAAGATGAAATTGCAGTTTTATAATCGTTGGAAGAGAAAATATAACTTCCAGCCACCAAAATATCAGCTCCGGATTCTTCTAAATCACTAGCATTTAAGCCATTAACACCGCCATCAACTTCTATAAAAACTTTAGCATTTTTTTTATCAATCATTTGGCGTAATTCTTTGATTTTTTCATGCACTAAAGGTAAAAATTTTTGCCCGCCAAACCCAGGATTAACGCTCATTAAAAGCACCATATCTACAAATTCTAGCATGTGTTTGATAGAATTGATAGGAGTATGTGGATTTAAAACAATAGCAGGATGAATTTCTTGACTTCTTATATAATCACAAAGCCTTATAGGATGGACTTCACTTTCGATATGAAAAGAAATGAATTTTGGTTTTAAAGGAATAAATAAATCCACAAATTTATTTACATCTTTAACCATTAAATGCACATCTAATGGGATCTTGCTAATAGTTGAAATTTTTTCGATCACGCAAGGCCCAAAGGTCAAATTTGGAACAAAATGTCCATCCATTACATCAATATGCAAAAGATCTGCACCTGCAGCTTCGATAGCTTTAATTTCTTCTTCCAATTTTAAAAAATTTGCAGACAATAAACTTGGAGCTACATACATGATCAAAACCTTAAACTCTTAAACTATATATAAATGTGACATAATATTTTATCAACTTATATATTAAAAAAACTATAAATTATGGAATATTTTAAGCTTAATTTTGATAGAATCTTCATTTAAAAATTTTCATAAGGACAAGAAAATGGCAAGAGTATGTCAAATCACAGGCAAGGGTTCAATGGTGGGTAATAATGTCAGCCATGCTAACAATAAAACAAAAAGACGCTTTTTACCTAATCTCAGAACAGTTCGTGTAACTTTAGAAGATAACACCACGAGAAAAATGAGAATCGCAGCTTCTACTCTGAGAACTCTAAAAAAACAAAATTCCAAATAATTTTGAGGATTTATTCCTCAATTTTGACATTTCCGATTTAAAAATAAACTTTAATAAATCACTTATATAACACATTTAAAAATTATTATTAATTTTATTATTTTTTAAGCCAAAAATATCTTTTAATAGTGTAAAATACCTTATTAAATGAATTTTAAATTACTAATACAAGGAGAGTTTATGCTACATGAATATAGAGAATTAATATCAAAGCTAAAAGGTAAAGATGCTCATTTTGATAAACTATTTGATCGTCATAATGAACTTGATGACATGATTAAAGATGCAGAAGAAGGTAGGACTTCTCTTAACAGTATGGAAATTTCAACCTTAAAAAAAGAAAAGCTCCATGTAAAAGATGAACTTAGCCAATATCTAGCAAATTATAAAAAATAAGGCGAGACAATGTTTGGAAGTAAAATAGACCATTCTGATCTTCAAAGACTTGAAGAAGAAAATAAAAACCTTACACATGAAATTGAAAAATTCCAATCGGAAAATTTAGAATTAAAAAATCAAATTGTATCATTAGAACAAGCGGCTTTAGAATCTAAACTTAAAACAGATCTTTTAAATGTTTTATTAACAGGAGTTTTAAAAAATATCACTATCGTTCAAGGCGATATGTTGGAAAATGTAAATAAAGCAGAAGTTATCTCTAGCTATTCTAAAACTTCTCTTGCTGAAATGGATGAACTCAACCACATTGCCAATTCTATCAATGCTTCTTTAGGAGATATCACCGAATCAGCCAATAAAACAAGGGATGCTGCAGGAACATTGCATAGAAGTGTAGATGAAATTACCAATGTAATTAATCTAATTAAAGATGTTTCCGATCAAACCAATCTTTTAGCCCTTAACGCCGCTATAGAAGCAGCTCGTGCAGGTGAACATGGGCGTGGTTTTGCTGTTGTTGCCGATGAAGTAAGAAAGCTAGCTGAAAAAACACAAAAGGCAACTACGGAAGTTGAAATGAATATCAATCTTCTAAAGCAAAATGCAAATGAAATGTATGCTCAAAGTGAGCAAGTTGAAAAAATTTCTATAGATTCTAATGCTCATATTATGAGTTTTTCTGAAAAATTTACCCATTTAGTAAATGAGGCATATTCTACTAATTCAAATGCAGTTGGTATCGCTTCTGAAGCTTTCGTATCTTTAGCAAAACTAGATCATATAGCTTTTAAATTAAATGGTTATAAAGAAATTTTTTCCAAATCAGGAAAGCAATTGGCTGATCACACATCTTGTCGCTTAGGAAAATGGCTTGCCAGTACAGGAAAAGAAAGATTTGGGCAAAATAAAAGCTTCTTAAAAATTAACGAACCACATCAAAAAGTTCATGAAAATATGAATAATGCCATAACAATAGCAAATACAGAAGATGTTAGCAAAGATATTACTCAACACAGCATAATTAATAAATGTGAAGTTGCTGAAAATGCATCGCTTGATCTTTTCAATGTATTTAAGGAAATACTTGATGAGTCAGAACATTAAAATCCTAGATTAAACCTTCTTATAAGGTTTAATCTAAATAATCTTTAATTTTTCTCCTTTAAAAACCACATATAAGCAAAGTCAAGCAAAGGTGTTCTTATCATATTTTTACATTTTTTTTCAAAATCTTGCACCTTAACATAAACAGCTTCAATCTCTTCATCATCAACTCCACCTCCGGAAGAAATTTTATCTTTTTCATCAACTTCTCCAAAATAAAAGCTTTGCTTGCTTACACCTGAACCAAACCCTGTATAAAAATCTCCTATTTTTTCTAAATTTTTAGGAGCATATCCTAGTTCTTCTATGCATTCTTCCTTTGCTATTTCTTTTAAGGGTAAATTTTTATCTACAAGCCCTGAACAAAGCTCTATAGTATAACCCATATTATCATCTTTTACATAATCTTTATCATACATTTGATGATACCAAAGCGGTATGCGAAATTGGCGTACAAAAATAAAACTTTCTAATTCTTTATGATACAAAAGCACTGAAACACTATCTTTAGATTCTATAAAATCCCAAGTACAAAGCTTACCATTACTTTCATAAGCAAATCTCTTAGGCTTAATATAATTTGATTTTTCAAAAGAAAGCTCTTTTAAATTTTTAAACGCCATAATAAAACCTTTATTTAATTTTTTTACATTGTACTTTATTTTTGCTTTTTTGAAAATATAAAAGTGATTAAAGCCTTAAAAAATTAAAAATCATGTTTATAACTCAACCAAAAACTCCTTCCTTCTGTATAGTCTTGATAACGATTTGCATACCCCGATGGATTAGATTGAGTAGTCGTCCTAGTAACTTGCGGATCGAAGAAATTTTTATCAAAAAGATTTTGCACTGCAAAACTTAAACTAGATTGCTTATTGATTTTATAATTTATTCCTAAATCCACTATATAAAAAGGTTTATATTTTTGCCATGGTAAAGTACCCCTACCACCCCCTTTTGCTCTAGCTACGGTATCAAGTCTGGCTCGTTGTTTTATATAAGAACTAAATTTACCTCGCTCATAGTTCAATTTTAGCATGGCTATATGTCTTGGTAAATTTTCTATCCTATCACCACCAAACCAATTTTTTTGACCATCTTTATAGCGATTATCCATCAAAGTATAGCTTGAATTTAAACTAAAACCATTATAAGTTTTAGTATTTAATGCAAATTCCATACCTTTAGTCTGCGTTTTTCCAAGATTAATAGGGCGCGTACAAGTAGTAGTAGTAGTAGTAGTACAATCTATACCATTTTGCATACCCGTTAAATCTTCACTGCTGATTTGATTTGTAAAATCAGTAATAAACCCCGTAATAGAATAATGTGCAAAATCAAATATCCTAAAATCAACCCCTAATTCATAATTTATACTTTCTTCTGGTTTTAAGTCAGGGTTTCCAAACGAAGCACTGTTATTACTATAATTATAATATCCATTTGTTAGCTCCTTAGCAGCAGGAGTTTTATAGCCTTTTGAAATACCTCCTTTAAAAGCCATATTATCATTTAAATGATAAACCAAGTAAACCCTAGGAGTAAATTCAGAATCAAACAAATCGCTATAAATATAACGCAAACCTGTAGTAAAAATCAAATCATCGGTTATAAAATATTCATCTTCCCCATAAAGTGCAATCGTGGTTTGATCAAGATTTTTACCTCTTATTTTACTACCTGCACTTGCTTGATCATTTTTTAGCATCTCATAATCAATCCTTGTACCCAAAGTATTTACAAAATTACCGTATTGACCTAAATTCCAAGGTAAAACAACCTTACCTTCTCCTACCCAAATTTGACTATGTATTTCCTTATCCTTAGTGCTACCATATTGTAAATATGAGTTAGTTGAACCAAAATCATAGCTACCATCATGATTTAAAACTATATTATCTTTAAAAAGTTGTCTTTCGCTTTTTATAGCCCTGTTACTGGTAGAATTTACTGAAATTTCATTAATATAGCGCTCTATATCAAAATATATATTATTTTTATCATCTACCGTCCAATTAAGTCTAGAACCAAAACCTAAACTAGTGAAAGCACCTGGACTATGGCTAGCAATTTGGTAATTTTCGGGTTGCCTATTATTATTATTATAAACTGGAGTAGGCCATTTTAAATCAGAAGCTGCCTTATCATAATACTTTAATCTTGCAGAAATTGATAATGTATTTTCAATTAAAGGAGTTGCTACATAAGCATTAAATCCCCCAGCATTACCATAGTGATTAGAATGCTGTTGCAAAAGAGTATTAAACTCTATACTTGCTTCAGTTTTATCAGGATTTTTTTTAGTGATAATATTTATAACTCCACCTACGGCATCGCTACCATAAAGCGTAGAAGCTGGACCACGTATTACCTCGATACGCTCTATCATAGACAAAGGGGGTAGATATCCTGACTCACTGCCGCCAAAACCATTACTATAAAACCCATTTGCAACACTTTGACGTTTTCCATCAATTAAGACTAAAGTGTAAGAACTACCAAAACCTCGTATGCTAAAATCATAAGTGCCTGTTTTATTCATAGTCACATCTACACCTGGAATATCTTCTATAGCCTCTCCTATATCCTTAAATGGTCTTTTTTCAAGCTCTTCTTTTGTAATGATTGAAATACTAGCAGGTGCATCAACCAAATCTTGTTCAAAACCACCAGCACTAACCACAACATCATTAAGCTGATATTTTTCTTCTGCTTTTAATAAAGCTGTAGATAAAATTAAAAAACACAGTAAACTTTTTTTTAATTTTATATTTTTGATTTGACTCAAATTAACTCCTTTAAAAAATAATTATTTTGATATTTAAAATCATTTTTGAAATATACAAAAAAAATACTTTTAATTAACTTAATTTTAATAACAATTATCAATAATAAAAATTATTTAAAAAAGTGAAGTAAAAGCCTAAGCCTCTTCATAGGCTCCAAGCTTTAAAATTTTCTGCATACGATTTGCACAAAGTTCTCGTACATCAATATTTTCAAGTTCATTTAGAGATTTTTTTACATAATCAGCAATAGCTACTGCTGCAGCTTCTTTATTCCGATGTGCACCATTTGTAGGTTCGTCTATCACATCATCAATTAAACCTTGAGATTTTAAATCATCAGCTGTTACTTTCATAGCCTTGGTTGCAGCTTCACTTTTTGCAGGATCATTCCAAAGTATTGCGGCACAACCTTCAGGAGAAATTACTGAAAAAACAGAATTTTTCATCATTGCAAGTCTATCTACAACTCCTATAGCTAATGCTCCACCGCTACCACCTTCTCCGATAACTATAGCAATGGTTGGTATTTTCAAATCGCTTAATTCGTATAAATTTCTAGCGATAGCTTCACTTTGACCTCTTTCTTCAGCACCTATACCAGGATAAGCCCCTGGAGTATCTATCAAAAATAAAATAGGAATTTGAAATTTCTCTGCAAGTCTTGCTACTCTTAAGGCTTTACGATATCCTTCAGGATGTGGCATCCCAAAATTTCTAGCGATTTTATCTTTTGTTCCACGCCCTTTTTGTTCACCAATTACGATTATTTTTTTCTCTCCTAAATAACCCATAAAACAAACAATAGCAGGATCATCTCTAAAGGCACGATCGCCATGTATTTCGTGAGCATCGTTTAAAATAAGTTCAATATAGTCAAGAGCATAAGGACGATCTGGATGGCGTGCTAATTGTAAACGTTGAAAATCACTTAAATGCTTATAAGTTTTAGAAATTTCTTTTTCAAGATTTTTCTTTAAAATCAATACAGCTTCAGCATCTCCTTTAATCTGAGCATTGATAATATCCTCATCAATTTGCTGAATATTTTTTTCAAAATCTAAATAAGAAGCCATGTTAATCTACTTTTTTAAATACAACACAGCCATTTGTGCCACCAAAACCAAAAGAATTACTCATCACCACTTTTAAATCTGCTTTTCTTGATATATTTGGAACATAATCAAGATCACATTCCTCATCTTTTACAAGCTGATTGATTGTAGGTGGAACTACTCCATCTCTCACAGCCATAACACTAATCACTGCTTCAATTGCACCTGCGGCACCCAAACAATGGCCTGTTTGTCCTTTGGTAGAGCTTATAAGCGGGATATTATTACCAAAAAGCTTTTTAATTGCTGCTGTTTCATTTTTATCATTCACAGGAGTTGAAGTTCCATGCGCATTAATATAATCTACCTTTGGATTCCCTGCCATATTTAAAGCTTTTTTCATAGCTCTTAAAGGCCCATCTAAAGTTGGTGAAGTAATATGATGCGCATCTGCACTTTCTCCAAATCCAATTAATTCAGCATAAATTGTAGCACCACGTTTTTTAGCCTCTTCATATTCCTCAAAAACCAAAGCTCCAGCACCTTCTCCCATAACAAAACCATCCCTCTCCTTGTCAAATGGTCTTGAAGCATGTTGCGGATCTTCATTTCTAGTTGATAAAGCTTTCATTGAAGCAAACCCACCTATACCCACAGGACAAATCGCAGCTTCTGCACCTATAACTAACATCTTTTTAGCATTTCCTAAAGCTATACTTTTATAAGCTTCTCCTATAGCATGAGTTCCTGCTGCACAAGCTGTTACGCAAGAAATATTTGGTCCTTTAAGTCCGTGTTCTATAGAAATTAAACCACCTAGCATATTTACTAAAGCTGAAGGTATAAAAAATGGAGAAATTTTACGAGGACCGCGTTCAGAACAAATAACTGAATTTTTTTCTATATTGGGCAAGCCTCCGATTCCTGCAGCTGAAACAACTCCAAATTCTTCTTTATCTAAATTTTGATCAAAATTAGCATCTTGCATTGCTTCTCTTGCTGCTTTAATTCCAAATTGTATGAAACGCTCAATTTTTTTAACCTCTTTACCGTCAACTACTTCTAGAGGATCAAAATTTTCAATTTCAGCTGCAATTTGAACAGGAAAGTCTGTAGTATCAAAAAGAGTGATTTTTTTCACACCACTCTTACCTTCACAAATCGCCTTAAAAGAACTTTCTTTATCTAAACCCAAGGCATTGATCATACCAATACCTGTAACTACAACTCTTTTCAAGAGTAAGCTCCTTGCAAGAAAAAAATTATTTTTTTATATTATCAATATAATTTACAACATCTTCAATTTTAATTAATTTTTCAGCATCACTATCTGGAATTTCTACTTCAAATTTTTCTTCTAAAGCCATAATAAGCTCTACAACATCTAAAGAATCAGCACCTAAATCTTCAATAATTTTTGATTCCATTTTAACTGTATCCGCATCAATACTTAATTGCTCTACTACTACTGCTTTTACATCATCAAATGTTGCCATTTGCTCTCCTTCAAAAAATTAAAATAAAGCGTATTTTACTATAAAAAGCTTAAAATATTTATAGTTTTCATTAATACTTGAAAATAAAATATTAAAACATAAAGGAAAAACGATACTTTTCTCTAAATTTATCAAGGAAAATCAAAAAATTTGGGATGCTTATTTACATCATGATTTTGTTAAAAAATTGGAAGATAAAAGCCTAAAACAAGAAGATTTTCTTTTTTATCTCAAGCAAGATTATATTTATTTACTTAAATTACGCAAAATGCTATGCAAGATTAGCACTTAACTCAAATACTGTAAAAGAACTTCGTTTTGCTATGAAATTTCAAAATTATATAGTTGAAGGAGAAATGGAACTTCACCGTGCAATTTTATCTCTTGGTATTCATACAGATGAACTCAATACAAACGATGAAAGTTTGGTTAATATAGCCTATTCGAATTATATGTTAAGTGTAGGTGAAAATGGAGATTTTTTAGATATGTTAGCTGCTCTTAGTGCTATAGGCTATGCAAAAATAGGTGCTGAAATTATAAATCGTTTAGAAAATGAAAATTTAAAAGATCATCCTTACAAGGAATGAATTTTAACCTAGTACAGGATAAATTTCACCGCTTTGTATATCTCTTAAAACGACACCCTCACATTTTCCATCTACAACCCCTATATCCAAAAGTTCATAATCCATTAAAATTTCACACCCCTGCTCCACCTGAACCAATTACCAAAACATCACAAGAAGGTAAATTTGTATCTTTATCCATCTTAGATAAATCATCTAAAGCATAAACTCCACTTGAACTTGCAGCTAAAGCTCCTACACTAATACAGACTGTTTTTATAAAATCTCTTCTATAAAATCGCCCATATCATTCTGCTTATTTAAAAAATTAATAACAATTTTTAATGTAAATCAATCTTACATAACCACATGCCAAAAATCCAAAAACAAACTCTCCTTTCAATATAAAACGGATTAAAAGCAAATTTATAATTTAGTAAATATAAAAAAACATAAGATAAGTAATCAAAGAAGATAGATGAATATAATAAATATTAAAAAATTTTTGCAATATATCATAATCTATTCTCTGCAAATTAAACGGAATAATTATACCTTAAAAAATAACAAAAAATTAATATTAATTAAGATAATATTTATCTTAATTAATATATAGTTAATAAATTTATTAGATTATCAAGTCTTAAAAAGCTTAAATTCTCCATTCATAAATTGTATTCTAGCATTTAAACGATCGAGATAAAAAACTTCAAATTTTGGATTTTGCGGAGTTTCATAAAGATTTACAAGATAAGGGTATTTTTCAAACATCATTTTTTTAACTTCTAAATTTGATTCAAAAACCGCATTAGCCCTAAGTCTTAAAAAAGTACCATCTTTTGCACAAGAGCAAAATTCAATACCATTATAATTTTTTATATGTTTAAAAAGTCCTTTTGTATTTGCCGTGCAAAAATAAATTTTATTTCCTACAAGCAATGGACTTTGCATAGGACGCACTCTAGGATTTCCACAAGTTCCTAAAGTGGCTAAAAATGCTGGTGCATTATCATCTAAAAATTGTGCTATTTCTTTTAAATCCATAATTTTTCCTTACATATATAAACCGCCATTGATCTTAAGCACATCGCCTGTCACATAAGAAGCATAGTCACTAAGCAAAAATGCTACACAATTAGCCACTTCTTCAGGCTCTGCAAAGCGTTTTAAAGGGATATTATCTTGATAGGTTTGTTTGATTTTATCGCTTAAAACTTCGGTCATATCGCTTTTTATGAAACCTGGGGTTACACAGTTAAAACGTAAATTTCTACTTGCTCCTTCTTTAGCAAAAGATTTAGTCATAGCTATCATTCCACCTTTGCTAGCAGAATAATTAACTTGTCCAGCATTCCCCATTTCTCCAACAATAGAGGCGATATTTACAACAGCACCAAAGCGTTTTTTACTCATAGTTTTTAAAGCTTCTCTACAGCCTAAAAAAGCTGAACTTAAATTCGTATCCACAACGCCACTAAAGTCTTCTAATTTCATTCTTAAAGCAAGTTTATCATTTGTAATGCCTGCATTATTTACAAGATAACTTAACTCTCCATCGCTCTCAACTATGGTTTTTACACCGTTTTCAAATTCATCTTCTTTACTTGCATCAAATTTTATCACAGCAGCAACGCCACCACTTGCAATAATTTCATCTTTTAAAGCATCTGCAAGTTCAGGCTTTGAACGATAATTGATCCAAACTTTAAGCCCAAAACCTGCCAAAGTTTTCGCAATACAAGCACCTATTCCTTTACTGGCTCCAGTAACTAAAACATTTTTTCCACTAAATTTCATTATCTATCCTTAATAAGTTTAATTTTAAACATTGCAATCTTAACAAATTTCTTAGAAAAAAGGCAAACAAACTAAAATAAAGCCTCATTCATTTCCTTTGGAATTTCTAAGTCTAAAATTTTAAGCACGCTTGCAGCGATATTACTAAGTCCCATATTGTCTTTAATCTTTGAAATTCCCTTTGCTTGTACAAAAACAAAAACATCAAAAGTAGTATGATTAGTAAGCAAATTTCCTTTTTCATCTTGCATAGTTTCGCAATTTCCATGATCACTTGTAATAATAAAAGCATAATCATGCTTTCTTGCGCATTCTACAATCTCGCCCAAACAAGTATCTACCACTTCAACAGCTTTTATAGCAGCATTAAAATCACCCGTATGTCCTACCATATCCCCATTTGCAAAATTTACTACTATAAAATCTTCGCCCTTTTCTATACCTTTTTTCACTGCATCACACACTTCAAAAGCACTCATCTGAGGTTTTTCATCGTAAGTTTTTACTTTAGGACTTGGGATTAAAACTCTTGTTTCATTTTCTAAAAGCTCTTCTTTTCCACCATTAAAAAAGAAAGTTACATGAGCGTATTTTTCTGTTTCTGCGGTATGAAGCTGACTAAGTCCCGCTTTAGAAATCACTTGGGCTAAAGTATTTTCAATGTTTTCTTTTTCAAAAAGTACGGGGAGTTTAAATTTATCATCATAAACACTCATGGTAAGTAAATTTTCAAAAACTTTTTCACGCTCAAACTCTTTAAAATCTTTAGAATTTAAAACTTCAACAAGTTGTTTCATTCTATCATTTCTAAAATTGATAAAAATAATGCCATCTTCTTCTCTGATACCCTTATAATTATCATTTTGTGCTGCTTTGATAAATTCATCAGTAATATTTTCATCGTAAGATTTTTGCAGGTATTCTAACAAATTTGGCATCTTATAAGTCTTGCCTAACAAGCACTCATAATATTCTTTCACCCTATCCCAACGCTTATCTCTATCCATAGCATAAAAACGCCCACAAAGCGTAGCAAAATGCACACCTAAGTTTTCACAAAATCCTTTTAAATCTTTTATGAAATTTAAGCCACTTTTTGGACTTACATCACGCCCATCAGTGATTGCATGAGCAAAAACTTCATTGCCATTTTTCGCACAAATTTCAAGCATGGCTTTAAAATGTGTATCCATAGAATGAACCCCGCCATCACTATAAAGTCCTATAATATGCACTCTTTTACATTTTACTAAAAGTTTTTGCAAATTTTCATTTTTTTCAAGCTCTTTGTTTTCAATTGCCTTATTAATACGCACTAAATTTTGATAAATAATACGCCCACTTCCTATACACATGTGCCCTACTTCACTATTTCCCATTTGTCCCTCTGGTAAACCTACAGCCAAACCACTCGTTTTTAGCAAAGAATTTGGCACTTCCTTAAAAAGCTTTTCATAGCTTGGTTTTTTAGCTGCTTCAAAAGCATTAAACTTACTATTTTTATTATATCCTATTCCATCTGTGATAATTAAAACACATTTTTGCTTCATTTTTATCTCTTTTATAAGAATTTTTTTGGTTAGATTTTACTAAAATTAAACTTTTAAAAACCAAAAAGAAGGCTAAGTTTTGTATTATCTTTCAGATTTAAGCAATTATGCTTTTTTTACTTATATTAGCGTGCGTGCAGGATTTGCATTTTTTATCGCTTTATGTTTGTCTTTATTTTTGATGCCTAAATTTATTACTTGGGCAAAGACTAAAAATGCCAGTCAACCTATTTACGAATACGCTCCAAAAACTCATAAAACCAAATGCCATACTCCAACCATGGGTGGACTTATTTTCATCAGTTCTGCAGTAATTGCAAGTTTATTTTGTATCAAATTTGATAATATTTTTGCTATAAGTGCTTTGCTTTGTTTGATACTTTTTTGTTTGATAGGACTTATAGACGATTTAGGCAAAGTTCTAAAAAAAAATAACCACTCAGGACTTAGCCCAAGAATGAAGCTTTTAATGCAAATCATCGCGGGACTTATTTGCATCTTGCCTTTATATTTAAGTAAAGAATTTAGCACGGAATTTTTTATACCTTTTTATAAACATCCTCTTTTTGATATGGAAATTTTTGCCATTGCTTTTTGGATTTTAGTTTTAATTTCTAGCTCTAATGCTGTAAATTTAACTGATGGACTTGATGGTTTAGCTACAGTTCCAAGTATTTTTTCTTTATCTACCCTAGGCATATTCCTATATCTAAGCGGAAATTTAAATTATAGCGAATATTTACTTTTGCCAAAAATTCAAGGTTTAGGCGAAGTGGCGATCATTTGTGCTGCATTAATCGGTGCTTTAATGGGATTTTTATGGTATAACTGCTACCCTGCACAAGTTTTTATGGGAGATAGTGGAAGTTTAGCTTTAGGTGGATTTATAGGATTTTTAGCTATTATTAGCAAAAATGAAATTTTACTTTTACTCATAGGTTTTGTTTTTGTTCTTGAAACGATTTCCGTAATTTTACAAGTTGGAAGTTTTAAAATTTTCAATAAAAGAGTATTTAAAATGGCGCCTATTCATCATCATTTTGAAAAAATTGGCTGGGTAGAAAATAAAATTATAGTGCGTTTTTGGATGATAGCCTTGCTTTCAAACTTACTTGCACTTGCATCAATAAAGCTAAGATAATGAAAATTTCACTTTTTGGATACGGAAAAACCACACGTGCTATTGCTGAAAATTTAGTAGATAGATTTGGGCCTTTTGATATCTATGATGATCATTGTATAGAAACAAAAAAAGATGCACTAGGAAATTTACTTTTAAATCCTAATGATTTTGATGATAATTTAAGCAATCTTGAAATTCCTAGTCCAGGCTTTCCACCAAACCACAAACTCATTCAAGAAGCAAAAAATTTACAAAGTGAATATGACTTTTTTTACGATGTCATGCCAAAATCCGTTTGGATAAGCGGAACCAATGGCAAAACCACAACCACTCAAATGGCGACGCATTTATTATCACACATTGGTGCTGTTATGGGTGGAAATATTGGAACTCCTTTAGCAGAGCTTGATCCTTATGCAAAACTTTGGATACTTGAAACTTCATCCTTTACTTTACACTACACTCATAAAGCTAAACCTGAAATTTATGCACTTTTACCTATAAGCCCTGATCATCTTTCTTGGCATGGAAGTTTTGATAATTATATTCAAGATAAACTAAGCGTTTTAAAAAGAATGAATGAATGTGATGTAGCAATACTACCTAAAATTTATGCAAATACTCCAACAAAAGCTCATATTATAAACTATGCAGATGAAAAAGATCTAGCTGCTAAATTCGACATTGATACGGAAAAAATTCCCTTTAAAAACCCTTTTTTACTTGATTCTATCATGGCTTTAGGTATAGAAAAAATTCTACTTGATACTTTAAGCTACAATCTTTTAAATAGCTTTGTAATGGAAAAAAATAAACTTGAAGAGATTAAAGACGCTCAAAATAGACTTTGGGTAAATGACACTAAAGCCACAAATGAAAGTGCTGTAATGGCTGCACTTAGTCGCTATAAAGATAAAAAAATTCATCTTATCATAGGTGGAGATGATAAAGGCGTAGATCTTAGCAATTTATTTGATTTTATGAAAGGATTTGATATAGAACTCTATGCTATAGGCATAAGTACTAAAAAAATGCTTGATTATGCAAAAAAAGTGAATTTAAAAGCTCATAAATGTGAAGTTTTATCCAAAGCTATAAATGAAATTTCCAATCGTTTAAAAGTCAATGAAGTAGCTCTTTTAAGTCCTGCTTGTGCGAGTTTGGATCAATTTAGATCTTATGCAGAACGTGGAAAAGTTTTCAAAGAATGTGTGAATAAAATTTAATTTAATTTTATTCCTTTAAAAAACTCTAATCGGCAAATCACTTTTTAAAAAATTAAATTTATACAACTCATACAGGATATTAAATTTCCCACCAACCAACCTCAAAAACTTCGATCAATTAACTTAAAAAGCATAAACTATTTAAACTTAAATACAAATAGAATACAACAACAATAAATAAAAATATGATTGTATATAAAGCAAGTAATGAAAGACATTTAACAAGTCCGCAATGAGCTACTTTCCCCTGCCAGTAAGGCGTAGTA